>QCWE01000021.1 GCA_003149555.1 Candidatus Aquiluna sp. XM-24bin5 | reverse complement strand
AAATAAACTAAACCTTACAACAACATCATTCGGAGACGCACAGGCACCACAGTTATACAGAGGAGGCGCTCTAGCAGGTGCTGAAAGAAGCGCTGAAGACGCTGGTAGTTCGGCCCATGTTTGGCCTCTCCCGGAAACTGACTTGCCAAGCGCAAAAGGTTCACTGTCCGACAATTTGCCAAGCCGAAGAGCAACACCGCAAGAGCTTCAAAACGTGTCTTGCTCAGGTCAAAATGCGGACGTAAAGTTTCCAAAGGAGGGGTGAGTAGGCGCTCGACCATTGCGAAGATCCTTGTGGTAGAGAATCTTCCAAATCGAATCCAATTCGCCCCCCCAACGCAACAGCGCCGTGTACCGTGGGCGTCCGGCTTGAACAAGCCTCAAAGTATTGAAAGTATTTGATAAAGTGACGATTTGGGTCGCCTTGTGCTGCAGGGTTTTGTATTATTGCATTGAAAACCCTGCAATTTGGTTTGGCCATGAAGCACCGCAATCGCCCACCCGAACAAGATGATCTTCTTCGCCCGCGCCTCGTTGACCTGATCGATATGCGTCACGAACTGGTGAAGCTCGCCGCACTGATCGATCGGGAGTGGGCGGGGTTCTTCCCATCAACGACCAGTCGGCCAGCCACACCCCCGCGTCTGGTGGCGGGGCTGATGTACTTGCAGCATCTGCATGACCTGTCCGATGAGGCTGTGATCGACCGCTGGATGGAGAACCCGTATTTCCAGCACTTCACCGGTGAGACGTTTTTCCAGCACAGCCCTCCGATCCATCGGTCGTCCTTGTGCCGCTGGCGCGACCGGATCGGGGATGAGGGCGCTGAGTGGCTTCTCACAAAGACGATTGAAGCGGGACGTGCCAGTGGTGCCGTGAATGACGAGAGCCTTTCTCAGGTGTCCGTCGACACCACAGCCATGGAGAAGAACATCGCCTATCCGATCGATGCGCGGCTCTACGAGAAAGCTCGGGCCAAGATCGTGGCTTTGGTCAAAGAGGCAGGGATCACCCGACGCCAAACCTATGCACGAAAGGCACCGCGTCTGGCCAAGAAGATTGGACGGTATGCGCATGCGCGGCAGTTCAAAAGGATGCACAAAGCATTGAAACCCCTGAAGGGATATACGGGTCGGGTGATGCGTGACCTGCGTCGCCAGATCGACCTCATCCCGGCGGGCGTCATTCGCGAAGCCGTACTTGATGCCTTGGCTCTGACCTCGCGCCTGCTGCACCAGCCCACAACAGGGAGTGGTAAGATTTATGCTCTGCATGAGCCTGACGTCGACTGTATCTCCAAAGGCAAAGCCCGGGTCCGATATGAGTTTGGCACCAAGGTCAGCATCGCCACGACGATTGAGGAAGGCTTCGTGGTCGGCATGCGTGCCATGCCGGGCAATCCTTACGATGGGCACACATTGACGGAGGCCTTGGAGCAGGTGGAAATCCTGACCGACCAGTGTCCCAGCCTCGCGGTTGTTGATCGCGGCTATCGTGGACATGACGTGGAAAAAACCCAGGTACTGATCTCAGGGTCCAAACGCGGACTGACGCCTGCACTGAAGACGCTGCTCCGACGACGAAGTGCCATCGAGCCTGAGATCGGACACATAAAAAGCGACGGCCGTCTCGCCCGATGCCCCCTCAAGGGACTGCACGGTGATGCAATCTTTGCCGTTCTGTGTGGGTGCGGTCACAATCTACGCAAGATCCTGAGATATCTCAGGTCTCTTTTTATCTCCTTGCTCGCCGCAATGCTCAACCCAATCCAAAATTCACCAGCCAATAATGACCGTAATCAGGGGCAATACACACCCATCATGGCCCAAATTACCTGTTCAGGATCGACTAATGAATACCCAACTTAAAGAAGTAATAGATTTATTAAATACGAAGCAGTACTCGCAAGCGGTTAACAAAGCGACCGAGCTAGTCTCACAAAGCCCTGCGGAGTACGGCACCTGGGCAGTCCTTGGCGCAGCCCAATCATCACTACACCAATATAATCAAGCAGTGCAAAGCTTTTCAACAGCTGTAAAACGTGCACCAAAATTTGCTCCCGCATATAATAATTTAGGAACGGCCCTCCAACAGCAAGAACATTTTTCAGACGCTCTAGACGCATTTTCTCGAGCTATACAGCTTAACCCGCAATATGCTGACGCTCATTATAATAAAGGCCTTACCTTTCAAAAACAAAAAAAATATGATTCTGCTATTTCTTCATACCTTAGAGTCATTGAATTAGATAGCTCATATTTCAAAGCCTATATAAATCTTGCTGAAGCGTATCGCATAGCGGGAAAATTCGATGAAGCGCTCCGCTCATGCCTTAAAGCAAGAGAGCTTCAACCCAATAACGCCATAGTGTTTAATAATATTGGCAGTATTTACCGTGACATGGGTGATATCGAAAAGTCATTGGATCAATTCAAGCAAGCTATAAACTTTCAGCCAAACTTTATAGATGCACTAAATAATTTAGGAATATCACTTCATAAAAGAGGTGATCTTCATATCGCGAAGGAAGTGTTTGAACAAGTTATCAGTCTCGACGCAAGCCATCCGAATGGCCATTTCAATTTAGGAAACGTATTAAGAGAACTTGGTAAATTTGAGGCGGCGAGATCATCATACTCAAGCGCCGTGAGTATCGACCCAAACTTCATACAAGCCGAAGCACAACTTATCCACGTCAGACAACATCTTTGTGATTTTAAAAATAATTTGAACCTTATTGATCACGCCAAAAAGTTTCTCCTAAGTGAAACTGCAATAAATCCATGGGTAGCCCTTTCATGGATCGACGACCCACAGCTTCAGTTATCTCTGTCACAAAGATGGGCAACTGATCAATTTAGACCAAAGGGTGGCCAAGTTGCCACTAAAGTAAAACAAAATTTAGAAAAAGTTAAAGTAGGTTACTATAGCGCAGATATGCACAACCACCCAGCCATGTATTTAATATCTGGACTACTGGCCGCGCACGATCGTGAACAATTTGAAATTTACGCTTTTTCATACGGTCCCAAATATGATGATGAAATGAGAAGGCAGATTACTAATAATGTCGATAGCTTTTTTGACATCAGCAACTTATCAGACGAAGCAATTCGCAAATTGACCAACGACTTAGAGGTCGATATAGCAATCGACTGCAATGGCTACACAAGAAATGGCCGAACTGACATATTTCAGAACCGCATTGCGCCGCTACAGGTAAGTTTTCTTGGCTACCCCAGCACCCTTGGTGCACACTTCATAGATTATATGATAGCGGACCAGATCACAATCCCAGTGGACTACCGGCATTTCTACACTGAAAATATCATCTATCTTCCGCACACTTACTGGCCAACAGACAACACAATGGAGATTGATGCACCTCCACCAAGCCGTGCAGAGCTAGGTTTACCAGAAGACGCATTTGTACTTTGCTGTTTTAACAGTTTCTACAAAATTAGCAGCAAAGAGTTTAGCATTTGGATGCGCCTGCTTAATCGTATACCTGATAGTGTACTCTGGCTCCTCAAGGCCAACGATACAGCAGTTAAAAACCTGAAAGCCTTGGCTCTGGACCATGGCATCGACTCCAAGCGCCTTATCTTTGCAGAATTCGTGTCGCATAACCATCATCTGTCTCGCCTTTGCAGGGCGGACCTATTCATTGACACTTTTAACTGTAATGCGCACACAACAGCTAGCGATGCTTTGTATGCGGGGGTGCCAGTAGTCACAAAGATCGGCAAGCAGTTTTCAGCTCGAGTCGCAGCCAGCCTACTTCACGCAGTTGGATTGTCCGAGCTAGTAACGCACTCTGAAAAGGAATATGAAGAACTAATATTTGATTTAGCCTCCACGCCAAAGAAGTTCTCTTTAGTTGAAAGCAAACTCCAGAAGAATAAAAATTCTAAGCCTTTATTCGATACACAGCGATATACCCGTAATTTTGAAAAAGGCTTAAAGCATGCGTTAATTAGCACCACAAAAAGACGTATCCAAGACATCTTTATTTCCGACCCAGTTAATACATAGACCAGCAGATCAATCCACAATGACCAAAAAACTTAGCGAGAGTATATTTTCCACTTGGCAAAGAAGAGTGATATCGCGCCACAACAACATTTCATTAATGCACCAACACTCCTTGGAGCAAATATCTTTTTTGGAAAAATTTTGTGCTGAGAAAATTGCCAATAACACAATCACCATTCAAATGGCCATTCCAATTCTTTCTGAATTAGCCCAACACGGTTCATCAGTCTTTTCTCGTCTGGATGATTACTTGGACACTCTGACCCATAACAATTGCCTAGCAGAGTATAGGGCATCTCTATAAATTGCCGGTTTGTCTGTGAGCGGGTATAAATTTGCTAAGGATAGCAGCCCGGAGAACAACATATGGCGCAGATGGGTTTCTTTGACCTTTCCGACCGATATGCAAGCTTGGACGCGAAGAACGACCCCCTGCTTGAGATTGACCGGATTGTCCCGTGGGGCAGAAGATGGGATGGTTGCCGCCCTTCCCCGAAAGGCATCAACGTGCCAACATTTGTGGAGCTCAAGGCCACATAGACGGAGAAGGACGACAGCATGAACGATACAATGATCGGGGTTGATTTGGCAAAGCGCGTTTTTCATCTCCACGTCGCATCGATGAGGGGCGAGGTGAAAGATCGCAAGAAGCTGACGCCGGACCAGTTTCGGCGTTACATGTCCGACGTTCCCAAATGCATTGTTGTTTTTGAGGCCTGCGGAAGCGCCCACTATTGGTCACGTGAGATGATGGCGCTTGGTCATGAGGCGTGGATCATTCCGGCTCAATACGTGAAGCCGTTCGTAAAACGCCATAAAAATGACAAGAATGACGCTGAGGCGATCGTTGTGGCCGCACAGCGACCGGAGATGCAATTTGCGGCCGTAAAAACTGAAGAACAGCAAGCGCGCGCGGTCGTCTTTCGCGCGCGGGAGCGGCTGGTGCATCAGCGTACGGAGCTGGTGAATGCGCTTCGCTCAACGCTTTATGAATACGGTCATGTTTTCCCAGTGGGCATCGCACATCTGAAAAAGATCGAGGAACTTCTTCAGAACCCCCTTTGTGGCCTGCCGGCCCTCGTCGTGACGGAGTGCCAGGACCTACTGGCGCAAATTGCTGAGAAGACGGAGCGCATCAAAGCGAAGGATGTAGCGCGACACCTCAGAACGTTCGTACGGCGACATCTAGGTTTACGAGGTGTCGCCGTGGCTTGATCGATTTTCCGGCAGTTGTCGCCGGGGGAGGACGATGGGTCATCTTCGAGATGAGGAACGAACGGCAATGTCAGTTTTGCTAGAACAAGGCCATTCTCAGAGCGCGGTGACGAGCCGCAGGAGGGCTTCGTCGCTGGGGAAGACCCTGACCTTCACGGTACGCCGCTTGAGCTCCTGCTG
>QCWE01000020.1 GCA_003149555.1 Candidatus Aquiluna sp. XM-24bin5 | reverse complement strand
ACACAGGAAATGGAGGACGCATTCTATGCAAGCATGAACGCCCTTGATAACGTCGCATAGGTTTTGAATAAAAAACCCTCCGGTAAACCCGGGGCACTTCATCATTCTAAGCCTGCAGGACAGCAAAACCGGTCAAAGCACCACCTTTACGGATGCTGAACTCATGGCCCTGCCGCAGCAAAGTTTTGAGACCGCAACCATCTGGACTGAAGGGGTCATTGCGTTCTCCGGCCCCACGCTCAAATCAGTCATCGACTATGCCGGTGTTGCGCTTGGAGATGTGGAGCTTTATGCGATTAATGACTATAATGTTGTACTGCCGATTGAGAAGATCGGAGATGGTGCCCCAATCATCGCCAACCGTATCAATGGAGAGCCATTTTCGGTGCGCGACAAGGGGCCGCTCTGGATTGTCTTTCCCTATGATGACGGGGCCGAGTACAACACCGAAGAATATTTCGCCCTCAGTGTCTGGCAGCTTAACAGATTGAACGTGTTATCGGAGTGAACAAGACTTCCATATCGGAATTCGATACCATCCTGAACCAGACCCTGAGCAGGACTACGCGCATCGCGCCGCGTATTCTGCTAGGACTTCTTTTGATATCAAGCGTTGCCCTGCTGGTAAGTGCTTTCAGCTTTGAGAAGCGGCTTGATGATGTGCAGCTTGCCAACAGCGACAATACCGGTTGGATCATTGCACAGCTCGAGGTGGACCAGCAGGATCTGATGCTGAGTCTGTCCCGGACCTTGCCGCGTTTCGGCGCCGAGCAGGACGGAAGTGTCGTCACTACCGGTGAGCTGCAGCAAATCAAGCAGGATTTTGATATCCTTTACAGTCGCATTACGGTGTTAGAGGCGGCGTTAAAGCGTTTGCTTGTGTCCGATGACCTATTTGCCAAATTTGATAACCTAAAGGTGATCCGTCAGAGTCTAGCGGATCAGATCGACAATATCGAAAGCCCCGATGTTGGCGCATTGATGACGTTTGAGGCCTCTGTTGCAGAGGCCTATCCGCTGGTGCGAGAGGTCGCTGTGGCCGCCCTTCAGGAAACGGTGGCGCATACTGCGGACATGCGGCAGCAGGATCACAATGTGTTCCTGATCTTTCTCGTGCAGTCCATCATTTTGGTTGCGCTGATGGTACTGAGCGCCTTTCTTGCGGTGCGGATCTGGCGTGATCTGGAAGAAAAGACGGCCGAGAAATTCCGCATCGGCGGGCTGCTGGCCCGCGCTTTTGATTCCACGCTGAACGCAGTTTTGGTCACTGATAAGCATGCGCAGATTCTGTACAGTAATCCGATGGCGCAGAAGATTTTTGGTACTCAGAATGCATCGATCGTCGGACTGAACATCAATCACGTGATCAGCCTCGAAACAACAATGATCCCCGATGCAGGCCCAGCCGCCGGTAAGTTTGGGTGTTTTGCTGCGCTGATCGGGGCGGGCCCCAAGATCGTTGGCTCGAAAAGTTCCGATGGCAGCCCGATCTCCGTTGAGCTGCTGCTGGTTCGTGACAAGGATCTCGCGGGGCGCGAGGTGGTGATTTGCTTTATCCGTGATATTACTGATCAGGTGGTCGCTGAGGAAGGCCTCAAGGATGCCCTGCGGGTCGCCGAAGAAGCCTCATCCGCCAAGAGTGCGTTCCTCGCCACCATGAGCCACGAGATGCGCACGCCGTTGCATGGCATCATGGCTTCGCTCGAACTTTTAAAGGGCAGCGACCTTGATGCAGTCAATCTTAATCTACTGGAGACCGCCGAGGCCTGTAGCCATCGGGCGCTGACCCAGATCAACAACGTGCTTGAGATGGCCCGTCTTGGTCAGCAGCATGAGGCTCCGAGTGATCTGCGCCCGGATCTGATTGCCCAGGATATCATACGTGAATTGACGCCGCTGGCCGACACGTCGTCTAACGCGCTCGAGCTTGTGGTGCAGGGTCCGTTCAAGGCCTATGACTTTGAAGGGATGCCGTATACGTTCTCACAGGTACTCTATAACCTTGTGGATAATGCCATCAAGTTCACCGATAATGGCAGCGTCGAGGTGCGCCTGTTCCTGTCGGAGGCGCACTCCGGTACCGCGAGCCTCTTCATCGAAGTGGTTGATACCGGGATCGGCATTTCCGAAGAGGCGCAGACCTACATCTTTGAAGAGTTCAAGACCGCAGACCCGGCCGACATCTCTCCCAAGAGTGGCACTGGTCTGGGTCTGGCGATCGCCAAGCGCGGGGTTGACATGCAAGGCGGTGAGCTAATGTGTTGTAGTCTCCCTGGCAAGGGCAGCCGCTTTCATTTCAAGATTCCGCTTAAGGCTGTTCCGGCCAAAATTAGGATTGCACCGAGCCTGCCAAAGGCGGACACTGCGTCAAACACGCCAAGTGGCGCTCCTAAGGCTATCCTTATCGTCGATGACAGCCAGGTCAATCTAGCCTTGATGCGCGAGATGCTGCGCCGCATGGGCCATGAGGTCGATTTGGCTGAGAATGGCGAAGTGGCTGTCGAAAAAGCGACCAAGAGGCATTATGATGCGATCTTGATGGATTTCTCCATGCCAGTCATGGATGGTCCGACCGCCGCCGAGCATATTCGTGCTATGCAGACGGCGCCGGGGCAGATAGTGATCATCGGTGTCACCGCGTTGATCGAGGCTCATGCGGGCCCCCGGAACCGAACCCTCTTTGACGAGATCCTGATCAAGCCAGTGGGTCAGGCACAGCTGTCGGAAACTCTTGAGACGTGCATGACGCAGCCCGGGCCTGAGGATTCCATGGTATTTTCTGAATGCGAAAAGATCAAAACCACGCAAGATGAGCCTTTCGTGCCATCCGGCCGTATGGTCGAAGCCAAGGATAGCATGGCAGCCTCGGGGTTCGACGAGGTTATGTCGCTCGTGGGCCAGGACACTGCTATCCAGTTGCTCAAGACGGGGTTTGCTGATGTCGAGCTGGCGCTCGAGACAATGGTCGATGCGACACTAGAAGTTGCCGACAAGGTAGGCCCAATCCATAAATCTGTCGGATCGACAGCGCTTTTGAGGCTTGAGGATCTGTCTGAGGCGCTGTCGGAAGCCGAGATGATGATCCTGTCCGGCACGGACCCGAACATGTCGGAATTGCCAAAACTGATCGCCGCGCTGCTTAAGGAAGCGCAGCTCGAGTTTTCAGATTTAAAGTCCCCGATAGGGGATCAGGAAATCCCACGCCTTTAGGCGGCATGGGATTGTGACGGTTGCCGTGTAGAATTGCCGTATGGAATCTTACATCTGGCTCGCTGGCAGCGGTCGTTTCCTTCACGATCTTGCCCTGCGCGCTCACCGCGCAGATTGCCGTGCTTGCGAGTGAGACGTCCAATCCGATATACACATCCATGTCGTTGTCCTTTCGTTGTCCAAAACTTGGGGCGCGCCTCACAGCACGACCCCGTAGACACGCCGCACAGCGTGCCAAGGGCAACGACACCTCACATCAAACGGTCAATCAACTCACAACGATGCCAGTCGGGCCGAGCCCTGTTACGGCATCTGTGTTCGCTGGCCTGTTTCGCGGGTGCGCTGCGTCACCAGATCGCGCGGATTTTGGAGCATAAATGATGCTTGAGTGCTACCCATCTGCATCGGTCGCTATCAATAGAGCAACTCCTTTTCCAAAGAACACAAATCTTGTATGTTATTGTGATAAATCTTAGCGAAAGTGCGAAGACCTGCAAAAAGATACATGGCATCCTGCAGACGGTTAACTCTTATACAGGATCACAGTTTAGGATTGGAGAACATTTGACTCTGAAAATTCTTCTCGCTGATGATCATAATCTCCTCGTGGAGGCGGTCAGCAGCATGCTGAATGCCATACCGAATTATGAAGCAATCACAACTGACACCCTTGACGGTGCTTTGGCCCTGCTGAGCGAATATGGCGATTTCGATATCGTTCTGCTCGATCTTAAGATGCCTGGCATGGTCGGGCTTGAAAGTGTGCAGAAAGTCATTCAGGCCGCTGGTGAAGGAAATGTGGTGCTGTTTACCGGTATGGTGGACCGGCACTTCCTTAACAGTGCGCTTGAACTTGGTTGCAAGGGGTTGATCCCCAAGACAATGCCGCTCAAGTCACTCGATAGTGTGATCCAACTAATCATTTCGGGTCAGGTCTTCGTACCGATGGACACCGCCAACTTGGGCACCGACAGTTCCGCCAAAGATCACGACCTGTCTGACAAAGAGCTTTATGTATTGCGGCTGGCTGCAGACGGTCTGACCAACAAGGAAATTGCCCGTGACATGGATGCAAGCGAAGTCACGGTGAAGATGCACATGCGGTCAATTTGCAAAAAACTTGGCGCCCGCAACCGAGCCCATGCCGCGATGATCAGCCGAGAACGTGCTCTGATCTAAAAGAGGCGCAAAACTATCAGATCTGGCACAGGACTTGCAGCTGCCGTTGTATGTCGCCAGTGATCTTCTCCCGCAGACAAGCTCTTGCTACGCTTGTCTCAGCTACCGCTTTTGCCTCACCTGCAAAGGCTGGGTTAATCGTTGGCTCAAACGGACCGCTGATTGCGCGCGCGCCCGGACCGGTGGTATCTTTGGAGCGACCGCAGCAGGTACTGCGAATACCCGCACCCGCAGAAGAGGCCCCTGCCCCCGTTGCGGCCGCAAAGCCGCGCAGTGACATTGCGTTTTCCATGCCGTTGTTGAACGCCAATACCGGCGAGCGGGTCACCGCTGTGTTTGAGATTGCGGGACCAGCCGTGGTCGCCCGCTACAAGGCCCAGCTCGACTGGTTCTTTCGGGACTGGCGACAGAATGAAATGTAAGCGCTGTCCCTGTGCCATTGATTTGGTGTATTCCGGTTTGCTTTGATTGGTCGGATATCTGTCTCCAACATTTTTGTTGGAGATGGTTATGGCGGATGGAACTGGGACTTTGGGTCGTGTGGAGATTGTTGGCTCTCGTCTGGGCAACCGTCGTTGGCCCGATGAGGTGAAGGCGCGGATTGTTGCGGAGAGTTTTCAACCTGGCGCACGGGTTGTGGATGTGGCACGGCGGCATGATATTATTCCTCATCAGCTGTCGGACTGGCGGCGTATGGCGCGTCAGGGCAAACTGGTTTTGCCTGCTGATCTGATGGTAGGGGCCACTGCCTTGGACCGGGTCGTGACTGATCGAGACCCGGCTTTTGTTTCGGTGGAGGTTGCGGCGGCGCCGCAGATGGATGCAGCACCACGAGATGTGAGACGGGACCGAGGTCGCGATGCGCTGACGGTAGAGATCGGACCGGATGTTGTAGTCTGTATTCCCGCGGATGTGGACGTGACGCGAGCGGCGGCCTTGATCCGGGCGATGCGCGGTGCGTCATGATTGTTGTGGGACAGCGTCTGCCGATCGTGATTGCGACCAAGCCGGTCGATTTCCGTCGCGGCCATGATGGGCTCGCAGCAACGGTGCAAAACGAGCTGGGGCTTGATCCACATTCAGGGCTGACGGTGGTGTTCCGTTCCAAGCGTGGGGATAGATTGAAGATCTTGGTTTGGGATGGAACCGGGTTGGTGTTGATCTACAAGCGGCTGGAAGTTTCCAACTTCGTATGGCCCAAAATCCAGGATGGCGTCATGCAGCTTTCCCGGGGACAGTACGAGGCCCTTTTCGAAGGTTTGGACTGGCAGAAGATGGTGGCCAAGCCAGTGGTTGCACCTGCTGCGGCAGGGTGACTAATG
>QCWE01000019.1 GCA_003149555.1 Candidatus Aquiluna sp. XM-24bin5 | reverse complement strand
GCGTGTGGTGATCGGTGCACCTGGACAACTGAACGTTTAGGAACTGACGCTTTCACTGCGTTAGTCGGATGCTGAGGCTGAGAGGCTGAGGTTGACGGTTAACGAAGATGCAGTGAGGGTGTGAGGTCCCGTCAAAAATTTTTTAGTTGTGGAAGCTCATTGCTTGCATGATCTTTTGATTTCACGGTCAGAGGTTGTGTCGGTGTGCAGTGAGTGGAGCAACGACCGGATCTGAGATCCTGGAAAGTCTGAACGAAAGAAATTTTGTTTTGCACTCTTTGAACGCTTCTGTCAGAGGAAGTGGCATCAACTGCGACAGTGCGCCAGTGCTGGAGTGGGTGAAGCAAATCAAATTGAGGCTGTGAGAACGGTCAATAGGATTTGATCTACAACGGAGAGTTTGATCCTGGCTCAGGATGAACGCTGGCGGCGTGCTTAACACATGCAAGTCGAACGAACCTTCGGGTTAGTGGCGGACGGGTGAGTAACGCGTGAGAATCTGCCCTCAGGAGGGGGATAACGGTTGGAAACGACCGCTAATACCCCATATGCCGCGAGGTGAAATGAATTTCGCCTGAGGATGAGCTCGCGTCTGATTAGTTAGTTGGTGGGGTAACGGCCTACCAAGACATCGATCAGTAGCTGGTCTGAGAGGATGATCAGCCACACTGGGACTGAGACACGGCCCAGACTCCTACGGGAGGCAGCAGTGGGGAATTTTCCGCAATGGGCGAAAGCCTGACGGAGCAACGCCGCGTGAGGGATGAAGGCCTCTGGGCTGTAAACCTCTTTTATCAAGGAAGAAGATCTGACGGTACTTGATGAATAAGCCACGGCTAATTCCGTGCCAGCAGCCGCGGTAATACGGGAGTGGCAAGCGTTATCCGGAATTATTGGGCGTAAAGCGTCCGCAGGCGGTCTGTCAAGTCTGCTGTTAAAGCGTGGAGCTTAACTCCATTTCGGCAGTGGAAACTGACAGACTAGAGTGTGGTAGGGGCAGAGGGAATTCCCGGTGTAGCGGTGAAATGCGTAGATATCGGGAAGAACACCAGTGGCGAAGGCGCTCTGCTGGGCCATAACTGACGCTCATGGACGAAAGCCAGGGGAGCGAAAGGGATTAGATACCCCTGTAGTCCTGGCCGTAAACGATGAACACTAGGTGTCGGGGGAATCGACCCCCTCGGTGTCGTAGCCAACGCGTTAAGTGTTCCGCCTGGGGAGTACGCACGCAAGTGTGAAACTCAAAGGAATTGACGGGGGCCCGCACAAGCGGTGGAGTATGTGGTTTAATTCGATGCAACGCGAAGAACCTTACCAGGGTTTGACATCCTGCGAATCTCTTGGAAACGAGAGAGTGCCTTCGGGAACGCAGTGACAGGTGGTGCATGGCTGTCGTCAGCTCGTGTCGTGAGATGTTGGGTTAAGTCCCGCAACGAGCGCAACCCACGTCGTTAGTTGCCAGCATTTAGTTGGGCACTCTAGCGAGACCGCCGGTGATAAACCGGAGGAAGGTGTGGATGACGTCAAGTCATCATGCCCCTTACATCCTGGGCTACACACGTACTACAATGCTACGGACAAAGGGCAGCAAACTCGCGAGAGCTAGCAAATCCCATAAACCGTGGCTCAGTTCAGATCGTAGGCTGCAACTCGCCTACGTGAAGGAGGAATCGCTAGTAATCGCAGGTCAGCATACTGCGGTGAATACGTTCCCGGGCCTTGTACACACCGCCCGTCACACCATGGAAGTTGGCCACGCCCGAAGCCGTTACTCCAACCCTTGTGGAGGAGGACGTCGAAGGTGGGGCTGATGACTGGGGTGAAGTCGTAACAAGGTAGCCGTACCGGAAGGTGCGGCTGGATCACCTCCTAACAGGGAGACAAACAACGATTTTGATGCCTGAGTACTTTTATTCTTAGGCCGAAATCCTGTCACCTTAGGTCGATCGGTACCTCAACTTCAGTGGTCAGAGAGCTTGCTCTGCTGATGCATTGATTTTTAGTTCCTAAACGTTGTCTAGGTCACCCCATAGAGGGTTCACTTCCTGGGCCATTAGCTCAGGTGGTTAGAGCGCACCCCTGATAAGGGTGAGGTCCCTGGTTCAAGTCCAGGATGGCCCATTCCAAAATCCATTTTGGATCATTTGGGGGTTTAGCTCAGTTGGTAGAGCGCCTGCTTTGCAAGCAGGATGTCAGCGGTTCGAGTCCGCTAACCTCCACTAACACTACTGAACTCCTAAGCCAGGAAGAGCTTCTTGGTTGGTGACTAGACGTTGTTCGCACAGAATCCACTGGTTTTCCAGTCGTATTCAGCCTCAGCTCATCTCCGATAACGGATTGAACTGATGCTGAATTCACTCCTGAAAGGGAGAGGATTTAGCAGAACCTTGACAACTGCATAGGTGAGTCTGGAAAGACAAAAGCATCTCATAGAGGCTAGTTCGAAAGAACTAGTGATTCTATTTTTGAGAGCCGAGACCTTCTAGCGTTCTTCCCAATCCGCCGAGGAGCGGGGAGTTTGATCCTTGTTTCTAACTGGAGCAGTAATGCTTTAAGAGAAACTTGAGAGAATGGGCCTCAACAGCCTGAAGCGTTAGGAGGATTAATTGGTCAAGCTACAAAGGGCTCACGGTGGATACCTTGGCACACAGAGGCGATGAAGGACGTGTTTACCTGCGATAAGTCTCGGGGAGCTGGAAAAACGCTTTGATCCGGGAATTTCCGAATGGGGCAACCCCTAGAACGGCCAGCTGAATCTATAGGCTGGCGCGAGCCAACCCAGCGAACTGAAACATCTTAGTAGCTGGAGGAAAGGAAAGTAAAAACGACTCCCTAAGTAGCGGCGAGCGAACGGGGAAGAGCCTAAACCGATAGTTTCGACTATCGGGGTTGTGGGACAGCAACGTGTATCAGGGATGTTAGAGGAAGCGTTTGAATGGCGCGCCATAGAGGGTGAAAGCCCCGTATTCGAAAACTGAACTGAGCTAGCTGTATCCCGAGTAGCACGGAGCACGTGGAATTCCGTGTGAATCTGCGAGGACCACCTCGTAAGGCTAAGTACTCCTGTGTGACCGATAGCGCAACAGTACCGCGAGGGAAAGGTGAAAAGAACCCCGGGAGGGGAGTGAAATAGAACATGAAACCGTGAGCTTACAAGCAATGGGAGCCCTACTGATAGGGTGACCGTGTGCCTGTTGAAGAATGAGC
This sequence comes from Candidatus Aquiluna sp. XM-24bin5, assembly GCA_003149555.1. The sequence continues at coordinate 2,632 of QCWE01000019.1, read as the reverse complement.
CGGCGACTTATAGGCACTGGCAGGTTAAACCGGAAATGGTGGAGCCATAGCGAAAGCGAGTCTGAATAGGGCGTTAGTCAGTGTTTATAGACCCGAACCCGGGTGATCTAACCATGGCCAGGATGAAGCTTGGGTGATACCAAGTGGAGGTCCGAACCGACTGATGTTGAAAAATCAGCGGATGAGCTGTGGTTAGGGGTGAAATGCCAATCGAACCCGGAGCTAGCTGGTTCTCCCCGAAATACGTTGAGGCGTAGCGTCTAGTGCTCCAGCAGGGGGGTAAAGCCACCGTTTCGGTGCGGGCTGCGAGAGCGGTACCAAATCGAGACGAACTCTGAATACCCTGTGTGTAACTAGGCAGTCAGACTGTGGGGGATAAGCTCCATGGTCGAAAGGGAAACAGCCCAGACCGCCAGCTAAGGTCCCCAAATCAACACTAAGTGATAAAGGAGGTGGGATTGCCGAGACAACCAGGAGGTTTGCCTAGAAGCAGCCATCCTCAAAGGAGTGCGTAATAGCTCACTGGTCGAGCGATCCTGCGCCGAAAATGAACGGGGCTAAGTGTTGTACCGAAGCTGCGGATTAAACTTGTTTAATGGTAGGGGAGCGTTCTATGTGGGGTGAAGCGTTAGCGTAAGCGGGCGTGGACTGCATAGAAGTGAGAATGTCGGCTTGAGTAGCGAAAAAATGGGTGAGAATCCCATTCCCCGAAACCCTAAGGGTTCCTCCGGCAGGCTCGTCCGCGGAGGGTTAGTCAGGACCTAAGGCGAGGCCGAAAGGCGTAGTCGATGGATAACAGGTCAACATTCCTGTACTGATCATGTTTTGGGAAGGAGGACGGAGAAGGCTAGCCAATCCGGATGTTGGTTACCGGTCCAAGCGTTCGAGGCGTTGAGAGCTGGCGAAAACAGCTTGAGCTGAGGCGTGAGTGCGAGCTGCTACGGCAGCGAAGTTGGTGACGTCAAGCTTCCAAGAAAAGCCCTATACCCGTTAAGGCATGATTACCTGTACCCGAAACCGACACAGGTGGGGTGGTAGAGAATACCGAGGGGCGCGAGGTAACTCTCTCTAAGGAACTCGGCAAAATGACCCCGTAACTTCGGGAGAAGGGGTGCCAGCGCGAGCTGGTCGCAGTGAATAGGCCCAGGCGACTGTTTACCAAAAACACAGGTCTCCGCTAAGTCGCAAGACGATGTATGGGGGCTGACGCCTGCCCAGTGCCGGAAGGTTAAAGAAGTTGGTCAGCGCAAGCGAAGCTAACGACTGAAGCCCCGGTGAACGGCGGCCGTAACTATAACGGTCCTAAGGTAGCGAAATTCCTTGTCGGGTAAGTTCCGACCCGCACGAAAGGCGTAACGATCTGGGCGCTGTCTCGGAGAGAGGCTCGGCGAAATAGAATTGTCTGTGAAGATGCGGACTACGTGCACCCGGACAGAAAGACCCTATGAAGCTTTACTGTAGCTTGGTATTGTGCTCGGGCTCGCAATGCGCAGGATAGGTGGGAGGCTTTGATCCATTGCTTGTGGGTGATGGTGAGCCACTGGTGAGATACCACTCTTTGCGAGCTAGGGTTCTAACGGTTACCCGTTATCCGGGAACCGGACAGTATCTGGTGGGCAGTTTGACTGGGGCGGTCGCCTCCTAAAAGGTAACGGAGGCGCGCAAAGGTTCCCTCAGGCTGGTTGGAAATCAGCCGACGAGTGCAAAAGCAGAAGGGAGCTTGACTGTGAGACCTACAAGTCGAACAGGTACGAAAGTAGGCTTTAGTGATCCGACGGTTCTGAGTGGAAGGGCCGTCGCTCAACGGATAAAAGTTACTCTAGGGATAACAGGCTGATCTCCCCCAAGAGTTCACATCGACGGGGAGGTTTGGCACCTCGATGTCGGCTCATCGCAACCTGGGGCTGAAGTCGGTCCCAAGGGTTGGGCTGTTCGCCCATTAAAGCGGTACGCGAGCTGGGTTCAGAACGTCGTGAGACAGTTCGGTCCATATCCGGTGCATGCGCAGGAATATTGAGAGGATTTCTCCCTAGTACGAGAGGACCGGGAGGAACGCACCTCTGGTGTACCAGTTATCGTGCCAACGGTAAACGCTGGGTAGCCATGTGCGGAGTGGATAACCGCTGAAAGCATCTAAGTGGGAAGCCCACCTCAAGATGAGTATTCCCATGGCTTAAGCCAGTAAGGTCACGGGCAGAACACCCGTTGATAGGCTCTATGTGGAAGCGCAGTAATGCGTGAAGCAGAGGAGTACTAATAGACCGAGGGCTTGACCAAATCTCATCTCTCAAAACACATTGACTGCAGAGTCAATGTGGAGAGCTTTTGACTTCCAGAGCGAGAGTCTGTAACTCACGCAAGTGAGCAACAGATCACCTCGTAACCTATGCAGTTCTCAGGGTTCACCTGAGAGCGAATACCTATCCTGGTGTCCATGGCGCAGTGGAACCACTCCGATCCATCTCGAACTCGGCTGTGAAACGCTGTAGCGCCGACGATATTTGGGGGGTAGCCCCCTGAGAAAATAGGTCGATGCCAGGTAAAACATTCGCTCCAACTACTCAATCCATGCTGCTCTCTCTTGATGAGATGAGCGATGGGTTGAGACGAGAAAGCCACCCCACAAGGGTGG
>QCWE01000018.1 GCA_003149555.1 Candidatus Aquiluna sp. XM-24bin5 | reverse complement strand
CACTCGGAGAGCGCCGCTGGAGAATTTCCACAACTTTCGAGACACAACCACGTGCAGCCTGAAGACACAGTCACTCATAGAGACTTGTTATGAAGCCCGTTCTGCTGGTCATCCCAAAGCGCCGTCAGCATTCCCTTCAAGCGAGGACCGAGCACGGCATAAGACCGTGCGCTGACATACGCACGAGACCGGACCAGCATGTCTTCCAACTCGGCATCAAGATCACGCCAGTCTTCCCCACCCATCCTATCCATCACACCTGCAATCCCGTGCGCCATTTCAGCAGCTGATGTCCCAGGCAGTTGGATGCAGTAGTCAGCCACATCCGAAAAAATCTCCAGCGGGGTCACGGCGACCGGCCGACCTGAAATCAAGCCGTAACGCACTGCACCGCTCGCGGATTCAGAGCTGTGTTGATAGCCAAAGACCATGAGATCGCAGTCTGAAAGTTTTGACAGGGCCACCTTATCGGGAAGAAACCCTGTATCCATCTCTATCGCATCACCCAGAGCCAAACTGGCTATCTGGTCTTTGACCTCTTCGATCTCGTTGCGTGACTCCACAACAGGGTATTCCGCATTGATCATACGCAAGCGGATGTTGCGCCCATCAGCGCGCAGATACGAAACCGCATTAACTAGCTCGGGCAATCCTTTATTGGGCAAGAAAAACCCGTAGCTGCCGATGACAAAAGGTTTGGTTTTGGGCCGTTTGCGCGAGACCGACGAGGTCTCAACCATCGGCAAGACGCCATGCGGAAAGAGCGTCACATTCTCAACCAGACCAAGATCTTTCATCCGGTTTGCATCGAGCACTTTGTGAACCAGGATGCGATCACAGCGCGATAGGGCCTCTCGGATCGAAGCCAGCTGAACCTCTCGTGGATGAGGACTGTCATCAGTGGCATGAAGCGTGAGAACCACCTGTCGGCCGTCCTCTTTAAGAGTCTCAATCAGTCTAGCGAGATGTGCAAAATTAAAAAAACCGTAGTTGAACTGTATCATCACCGTCTGCAAATCTTCCGCTTGGATGACTGAAAGCAGATCGGTCAAATCGTCATCCCGACCTTCGGCCCAACATCGCGTCACCAGTTCATTCAGAGACGCATCTGGGCTCACAGTCGCCCGGGTATGGGCTGCCAAAACATGCACCGGCAGACCCAGATGTTGGATCAAATGTTCCGAATAAGTCGCAATGCCACAACGGGCATTGTAAGTGGTCACCCATCCTACCCGCGGTGGAATTGGCTTGGGACGGGCTGCAGCGTGCCGCAGAGCCGTTACACTGCGCTCTGCCACTTTATCCCAGCTAAACCGTTCGAGAAGTGCCTCTCGCGTACGGTTACGCTCTGCCTCAGTCGGAGCGGGGGTCTTCGCGGCCTCCCGCATCAGTTCCGCCATGTGATCTGGATCAGGGTCAGCCCACATGCTCAGCCCTACATCCAAATGGCTCTTGGTCTGCTCAAAACGGTAGTCAATATTCTGAACCAGCGGCAAATCGGAAAAGTCCATCTGACCGCTCCATCCCGTAGTGAGCACGGGTTTTCCCATCAAAAGCGCTTCAGCAACTGGTAAGCCAAATCCCTCTGCTCGGGATGGAAATACCGCAACATCACAGGCCCCAAAGAGCGTTCGCATCTGCCCATCACTCAGATCTCTGTCGATCACGGTGATGGGAGCCAGATCAGGATGAGCAGTCCGCAACGCAGTAATCTGGTCTGCAATATCGTTATGAGGGTTTGGGAAGCTCTTAATGAGCAAGGCCACATCATCGCGTCTGGTAAAGGCCTGTGCCCAAGCCTTCACAAGTGCATCCACCCCTTTGCGCGGAAAACATGACGAGACATGCAAAAACAGTCGGCCTGCCTTGGGCAGATCGTACACGGGTTCTGGCGTGATCGCCTCAAAATGATCCACACCATTGCCCACCGTGTATGCCGGCACAAAAACACCATTATCGATCATGATCTTGCGAACATGGTTCGACGTCACAGTCAGATATCGCAGCACATCATTGAATGAAGCTACATAGTCCGATGGAAATCCCGTTTCTTCCCATGCATAGCAATGCAACCCTGGCAAAGCGTTTCGCATGCCAGTCACCCGTGGTGGATACATGTTCCTGCTGACAGTATCCACTGGATCCCGATTGGCGGTTTGCATTGCAGTCAGATCTGGATTGCCCGCCAAAAACGCAGGATCCGGATCGAAATCACCCGGTCCCTCTGCGGATTTAAGGCTCACCTTGACCCCTTGCCTCTCAAGGGCACGCGCAAGCTCACGATTAACAAGCGCCAAACTGTAGGTGCTGTCAAACGGTCCTTCAATCCGCCAACGCAGCATGTTGGGTAGGGCAACAGGGGTCCATGGCTGTCTTCGATCAATCAGAGGCACGTTATGGGATACAGCTCGCCGCGCTTCAGCTGCTTTAAAGCGGCGACGCTCCCGACGAATCCCAAACCATCGTGTGATTTGCTTATGGAGTTTTTGGATCTTCTTGGATCGATAATAAAACCGCGTCTTCTTCGTCTCCTTGAGACGAGCAATTTCACGCCGCAGTTCATCGATAGTCCTGTCATAGGCTTCCGCCAGGTCTCTGGTTGATGGGCCCGTTGCAGCAGCAAACGCTGCATCTGTTGTCGCCATCACCGTAGCGGGTCCAGCTTTCTGTGCCACCAGCGCGTAATCCGGGCTGGCCTTGAACAGAACATCACTCATGCCCACTGCTTTTGGGTTCTGTAGCGGACTTGAATTCAACCGTAACAGTTTGACCTTAGCGTAGCCCGCATATTCAGCCAGAAATTTCAAGACATTGGGTGGGATAGGCGCCACATGCGTGTTGTCATTGTGAAAGGTCACAGTGCCAACTTCGACATTCTCAGGATTTGGGGTTTCCAGCACCAAAAGCCCACCTGGCGCCAATACTCGTAGTCCATCTGTTACAATGGTGCGCACAGCCTCAAAAGGCAGATGCTCAATCAAATGAAATGCAGAGAGGATGCCAAGGCTCTCATCTGCTGTCGCTGCAAGGGCGTCTAGAGCCTCACGCCGTTCAGCTGGAAGATCGACCGCAATACAATCTGCTAGCATGCCCTCATCAAGGTCAACACCGCAGGGATCAAACCCAAATCTTTGGAGGGTTTCCAACCATTCTCCACGACCACAGCCCAAGTCCAGCGCAGATTTGGGTATCTCGCTTTGGGATAACGGCACCAAGAAGGTCCGATAGCCCTCTAAGCGGGCCAATATCTCCTCCCGACTGCCACGGAAGGCTGCTTCAAAAGCATGGTAGAAGGTTGTGTGCGTCATTTCTTCCCTCTACGCGAACTCCACATCGCTTCACAATGCGCCTTATCACAACCAGCTTGCAAAAGCGTTCATGTAAAGACATAGCAAGCCTCCAATAAAGTACGACTGGCCTCATGAAACGTATATTTTTTGATGTTACCAACCTACGCATTTATCTAGAAAGCGGCCGTCGTCTTTCTGGCATTCAGCGCGTTGTTGTTATGCTAGTAGATTATACAGCCCAGTACGTAGGGGCAGACCATGTTTTCCTATCCTTTTATGATAACAAAACATCTTCATATAATGCCATATCATATAATGAAATTGAAAAATTTGGAGGTATCCTATCAGAGGATAATCTCATTTCCCTCCTGAATAAAAAACCTCGCATTAAAACACGACCAACGCTTGAAAGATACGCACAACATCCGTTAAAATTACGGTTACACACAGCTATAAGGAATATTAATTGCTTAATCAACAACCATCAACACTTTCAAAAGAGAGGTAGCACAATAAAAGACTGGAAGGCATCAAAAAATAAAAAAATTGATGCATCATATTGCCATAACAAGCCCTATTCGGCTGTAAATTTTAGCAATTACGCCCAAAATGGTGATAAGTTGATCATTGCAGATGCGTCATGGTCTATGTCACTTGACCCAATCAAAAAAGCACGTAATGATGGGATATCATGCTATTTTCTAATTCATGACCTGATACAGATCAAAGCCCCTGAGCTTATTAGTGGAAGATATCAATCACAAATATTTTACGATTGGTTACTAGAGACCTCGAAAATCTCATCAAGTTATTTAGCAAATTCAAAATATACGGCCTTTGAGTTAAGAGAATTCCTTGTAGCTCATTCATGTGATCAGGAAGTCCACACGATTCCACTGGCTACTGCTCCCATACCAAAATTTAGCAATGCAACTTCCTCAAAATCAGCTCATACATTGTGCACAAAAAGTGACTTGTACCCAAATCTAAGCACTTCTGCGATGATAAATGATAAGATTCTTAATCTTATTAAGTACCCCTATGTATTGTGTGTGGGCACTATGGAGACACGAAAAAATATGTGGCGCTTATTCCAGGCATGGGAGAAGCTCCGTCATTATAATGACATAGATTTACCAAAATTAGTATTTGCAGGGAACCCAGGATGGCTCAATCTAGACTTCGAAAATGCAATGAATGCTACAAAAAATCTATATGGTTGGATTGAACTCGTCCAAAGTCCTTCCGATACTGAACTCGATTTTTTATATCGGAACTGTTTATTTACGGCTATGCCAAGTCTATATGAAGGATGGGGACTCCCAGTTGGCGAAAGTCTTAGTTACGGAAAAACAGCTGTGGTTTCCAATGTGAGTTCGTTACCAGAAGTTGGTGGTGATCTAGTACTTTACTTTGATCCTCGGTCGATCAACTCGATAACATCGGTTGTACATCGAATGTTATCTGAAGATGGCCTTCGGCAAAGCCTTGAAAACCGCATTCAGTCGGCAAACTTGCGAGGCTGGGATGCTGTCGCGAAAGATATTGTTGATGTTGTTACGGATACTATCTGATTTTGCTGCTCTAGGATTAACAGATACTTCTGATATGGAAACTTTATATGAATGACAAACCTCTAATGCATGTCTTAATGCATATACCTAAAACCGGCGGCGCATCTATTGCGTCAGGATTGGAAAAAACTTTTGGTTCCCATGCTGCATTACGTCGTGATTGGTTTGATCAACTAGTTTTTTTCTCAAAAACAAAGGGGCTGCATCAATATAAGATTATTACATGTCATATTTCTTCACGTGAACTATCCTATTTAGTCGATGACTTTGATATTTCTGTATCTACAATTTTACGATGCCCTATTGAGAGAGTATTTTCTAACTATTGTTTCTGGCGCAGAAATACACCAAACGCAACAATTGATATTGGTAATAGAAAAATACCACTGATAAATATGAATTTATCATGGCACGACGATCTTTATCGCATTTTAACGTTATCTCGTGAAGTTTGGAAGTTCCGAGAGTTGTCAAACATCATGACATGGCAACTATCTACATCTATTTATGAACGTAACGGTAGAACAAGCAGTCAAGCTTTAGCTGAAGCGAAAGCATCATTAAAAGGTATGTTTTTCATAGGATTTCAAGAAACATTATCTTCTGATTACATAAATTTAGTATCCTTAATTGATAATGAAGCCATACCAGCAGAGCTGCCAAATATTAACATGACCAAGAAACGAACTGATCTTGTTCTAGATGATGAAGGACGTGCTTTGATTGCAGAATTTAATTTACTGGATCAAGAGCTATATGAATGGGCATGCAATTTTACAAAGTAGCCTTCAGTGAGGTAATGATTACATTGTTCATTTTGGTATGATAACGCTGTTAATAAATATTTGATTAACTGCGTGGGAGAGTGGTCCAGATGTGCGCTCAGCGGGATCAGAGCGTGGGTTTGATGCATGTGTAGTGTTACTGATCGTTATCCGTGATTGCCTGTAGCTTTCTTTTTGGTTTGCACAGTATTGGTTCAGTTTCTGCACTTTGCAGGCTCTCTATTTGTTTCAATGTGTGTAGTTCGTTAAGATGGCTCTGGATTTTTTTGGTAGTGTATAGGGATGCTGATGACGGAGAATATTGTGTCTCAATGTGTGTTTTTTGAGAGTTATCCACAGGCATCCCTGTGTTAAATATGTGTTAAATATGTGTTAACCTGTGGATAACTGTATCTAAGCTTTTGATATTAAAGCATTAATTTGAATGCCCGGTCACTAAAACCCCGAATCTGTTCGACTATGTGCCTCAAGGCGAGCCAAAGAAGTCGTCTGACATGTTGCTGCTCGATCGGCACCCGCAACATGATCTGTTCATCTGCGATGTAGCTGATGCTGTTCTTAAGGATATGCTGGCGCATATGGAGCATCCCTTCTACGCGCTGTCAAAAACGCCTGAAGTTAACGTTCGGCGATATGAGCATAATGGAAATTGGATTGAAATTATCCCAAGCTTGAAGGGCCTGGCAACAATCTATGATAAGGATATCCTTATCTACTGCATTTCCCAGATTATGGCCAAGTGAAGGACCACCGGCTAACGCCGGAGGCATCATTTGGAGGAATGTAATTCCAGGTATTGTCTGATCACGTCGTCTGTCACGTTGCCGGAGGTCGTGGAGAAATACCCACGCGCCCAAAAGCGCCTTCCCCAATAGCGTTTGCGCAGGTCGGGGAACTCCATCTGGATGCGGCGCGATGAGCGGCCCTTGATGCGCTGCATGACATCGGACAGTGACAGCTTGGGCGGGATCGACAGGAACATGTGGACATGATCGCGCGCCAACACGCCCTTCACGATATGGACGCCGAGTTCCTCGCAGGTCTGGATGATAATTTCTCGGATCCGTTCACGCATGGCGCCGTGCAGAACTTTATACCGGTATTTCGTGGCCCACACGACGTGGTATCTGTGATAAAATCGCGTGTGCGCGGATGACGAGTAGCGCAGATTCGCTGAAGCGAACCGGCTGGAAGCCGGTGGCTTCGATCCATTAGATGGAGAGTGAATGCTCCACCGGCTAAGAGCCGGTGGCTTCGGGTTACGGCTGGAAGCCGGATTTGTCCGCCACTTGGCGGACTCATGTCACCTC
>QCWE01000017.1 GCA_003149555.1 Candidatus Aquiluna sp. XM-24bin5 | reverse complement strand
ACCAATCTACGCAAGATCCTGAGATATCTCAGGTCTCTTTTTGTCCGCTGGCGCACGGCAATGCTCAAGACAATCCAAAATTCACCAGCCAATAATGCCCGTAATCAGCCGCAATACACACCCAACATGGCCTGAATTGCCTTGTTCAGGGTCGACTACGTTAAGAGATGACCTCAAACGTCCTGTTGCAAAAACCCAATCAGGACATGGATGTTGAGATGTACGACAGAGAAACACAACGTGCTTTGATCTCAGATGGCCTTAAAGGGCTTCGATATTCAAAGTCATTCCAAACGCATCTCCTTGAGCGGCCTGAAAGCCCTCACCTCACCATGGCGACTGAGGCGCTGGCTTCAGCCGTCGAAACCAATCCGTTGCAAAACCACGGTCAAGTAGGTGTCTGTGTGCCCCAATTGGCTTTGGGCCAGCTTCACAAGCCTTTGGGCATGTCGATTAAGCTTAAAGACAATAGTGTGGCAGTGTTTTGCCTATATGAGGATATGTCTTGCATCCTCGCTCTTCCGACCAATGAGCGCGGCATGTTGAGAGCGACAACGCTGCCGTTTCAATTGAATAGTGCCGGAGGCAGGCGACAAAATGGTCTAACGGTCAGGCCATCGATAGCGACCACGGGTGAAAAATACCTCATGCTCCAGTGCGATACAGACAGTATCCCTTTGCCTATGGATCAAAACATACCTGAGCACGCAGATTTTATGGTCGACCTTGCTTTGGAGATTCAGGCGATTTTCGATCGCGTGCAATCCGACGGCCCTGTCTATCAGACGAACGCAGCCACAATACCAAAGTCTTTAGGGCATGATGGCAAGATGCCCGTGTCGGTCTACCCAGGAGTAACGCGTAACCTGAGCCCCGAACTTCTCGGGTGGTATGGACGAACTTTGCATGCGTATGATGCGCATTTACCGTATCTTCGAGTTTCGTTGGAAGACATTGCCTTTACACGGCGGCTGGTAAACGATGCGGCCGAATATATTTGGCGAGAGCATGGGTTTAAAGGAAAGTCGTTCCCCGGTGTGATCTACCTCGAAGCTGCTTCTCCCTTTGGCAAAGAAAGTCCGCGGCTTAGATTGTTTGGTCAACGTGAGGGAGTCTATGGGCCACAGTTGCGCTCAAAAGACACCTTATCCTACCAACAGATCGTGACGTATGTCGAAGCCCTCTCTGATGTTTTGCAGGATATTATTAGAGCAACGTACTTTTCGGGTTTTCACTATCTTTATCGTCGCAACCAAGTTGGGTCAGCGGTCCCCTTCAAGCTCGCCGAAATCAACCTGACTCAAGACCTGACCACAGGCCAAACCACCAAAGAACTGCAAAGCCGACTTAAGGCCCGCCTCCGTCTGGCAAAGCGCAAGATGACAGCCTCTTAGGCATAGCGCTGATATCTAACACAAACCACTTGATCGCGGCTGAAAAGACCGTCATCGTAACCGTTAAAGCCCTCGTCGCGACCAAGGATTCTCATCTGTCTGGACGAGACCTCCAGACAGCTGACCGTGGACTATGCTCACGTCCTTAAAGAGCTGGCCGACGGCCACTTTGCCAAGGCTGAAAAGATTGATCTGGTTCAAGACAACCTCAACACCCATCGTCGCGCGTCGCTCTATGAAGCGTTTGCTCCAGACGAGGCCAAACGCATCGCTGATCGCTTCAACTGGCACTATACGCCAAAACATGGCTCTTGGTTAAACATCGCAGAATGCGAGCTGAGCGTACTGGCCCGCCAATGCCTCGATCGACGTATTCCTGATCAAGCTTCTCTAGAAACACAGGTCGCTGCTTGGACCCAAAATCGAAATAATGCGCAGGCTAAAACCAGGTGGCACTTCACAACTGAAGACGCCAGAACCAAACTCATCAAACTTTAGGTCGTGTCGGGAAGTTGGTAGAAATTTGAAGGAGGCGTAATCTCCGGGTGACCCAAAACCACCCAACCGGCGGCTGTCACCGCCTAGGAGATCACGCCATGACCAAGACTACAGACACCAACCAGCCCGATTTCGCTACTCGCATGTGAAGAGGGATTTGATCTGATCGAGGACCGGCTGCGAGCTAACATTCGCACGACGATCGAAGCTGTTTTTGAGGAGGAACTGGACGGCTTCCTGGGCCGATTGCGCTACAGCCGTGAGATCGGGGGTGCGAAGGGCTATCGCCACGGGAAACGGGAGCGCCAGATCACAGGGACCTTTGGGACCGAGACCGTCAGCGTGCCGCGCGCTCGGATTGAGGACGAAGATGGCAAGGTTCGCGAATGGCGGTCAAAGGCTTTGCCGCGCTACCAGCGCCTGACTAAAGCGGCTGAAGCGCTGATCATCGGCGTCTAAGCTTCGCTCTTATGGAGCCGCAAAAGTGGAGATTGCACCCGGCCTGGAGCATCGCCAGCACAAAGGTCTGAACAACCGGAGCGAAGCATCGCACCGACACACCCGACGGCGAGAAAAGATAATGGGGCGCTTCAAGTCCCCGAGGCAAGCACAACGCTTCCTGTCCGCTCATGACCAGATTGCCTGTCAGTTCCGCCCAAAACGCCACCGCCTGTCCGCCAATGCCAACTCGTACCGCCACGCAAGAAACGATGCATTCGACTTGTGGGCTGGCTATGCAGCGGAATTGGCCGCCTGAGTGGCAACGTTCCCGCCAAGCTGAGGCTGAGCGTCAACAACCTGACAAAGCCCTTTCAAGACACTCAACTGTCTCAGGAGACGCTCCACTGTCTTCCAAGACAATTTCTGTCTCACAAGACAAATTCTGTCTCACAAGACAAATTCTGTCTCACAAGACAAATTCTGTCTCACAAGACAATTTCTGTCTCACAAGACAAATTCTGTCTCACAAGACAATTTCTGTCTCACAAGACAAATTCTGTCTCACAAGACAAATTCTGTCTCACAAGACAAATTCTGTCTCACAAGACATTTCGGTGGTAGACGTGAACTGGATGCCACTGCGAAGGATTGCTAAGCTAACCTATGGATTTCCTAGATATTGATCAGAGTCGCTCACAGGCGCTCCCTGAGTGCTTTCTTGCAATTTGCAGTGGTAGGCCCCCAAACAACCAACGTGCGACTCCTGAGGCGTTCTGAGCGGCTCTGTGGCGTAATTGGATGTGTCCTCAGGCAGGCTCTTGGAGCCGCTACAATATGCTGACAGACCTTTTGGCTAGGTCAACAAGGGGAGGCAGAAGAAGCGCCTCCTGGGCCACTCTAGAGGCGCTCCAGTGATTTAACTTGGGCTAGGCTCCGATTCCTCAGCAGGACTGCTTTCAAGTGCATTGGTGAATGATGCTTCTAGTCGGCACACCGTTTCTGGATCTGGTTGTGGCATCCAACCGCCTGAACTTTCGCCGGATTTCTTCCATCTTTTGTTGCGTTTGCCATAGCCACTTGTGGTGCGTTGCCCGACATGTCCAAGGCAGGCAGCCGCTTCTTCATAGGACATGCAACTTCTAGCGCGTGTGCCAAAGGCATGTCGAAGCGCGACGAGATCAAACTTTTCAATCTCAAGGTCGTCAAAAATTGCAGCTAGTCGACGCCTGAGCTTGACGAGAAACTTTTCTTTTTCACGATGACCGTCATCTGTGCTTCGGAGCGTTGACCAATGATCCCGCTCGCAAGCCCCGCCGTTCAGGGCGGGGTTAGAGCGGGCGCGTCTGTTGCTCGATATACTGTCGAAGCACACTGATCGGAGCGCCCCCGACAGACCCCGCGAAATAGGAGGGCGACCACAGGACACCCTTCCAGAAGTAGCAGTGTAGCCGCCCATACTTTTTCGCAAGGCGGCGGCTAGAAACACCCTTGAGACTGTTCACCAGTTTCGAAACTGCGACCTTCGGGGGGTAGTGGACCAGCAGATGAACGTGATCTTCCTCACCGTTGAACTCGACCAGTTCGGCCTCGAAGTCGGCGCAGACCGACCGGAAGATACCTTCGAGGAAATCCAGTTGCTCGGAAGCAAACACTGCGCGCCGATACTTCGTCACGAATACCAGATGCACATGCATCGCATGGACGACATGCCGACCCTTGCGAACCTCCATAGACCAATCCCTTGAATGACGGCATTACACCACCCATATATGACATATAATGAAAAAGACCAAAACCCTCCGCGTCCGAGTGAAAGACAATCACGCCGCCCAGCTTCGTCGCATGGCGCGGTCAGTGAATACAGTCTGGAACTATGTGAACGAACTGAGCGAGCGGGCCATCCGTGAGCGCGGCCTGTTCCTGTCGGCGTTCGACTTACAGAAGTATGTGCAGGGTTCAAACAAGGAGCTCGGCCTTCACAGCCATACGCCCCTAATGGTCTGCAAGGAATACGCGACCCGTCGGAAACAGTATAAGCGACGCCGCCTTGCATGGCGCAAATCCCATGGCGCACGACGATCGCTTGGGTGGGTGCCCATTAACACGGGTATGGCTAAGTGGAAGAACGGCGCAGTCTACCACGCAGGCACTTACTTCAAGGTGTGGGACAGCTGGGGGCTGAAAAATTACAATTTCCGCTCAGCGTCCTTTTCCGAAGATGCTCGGGGTCGCTGGTATTTCAACGTCGTGGTGGAGTTTGAGGCCGAAGCGTCGACGGGCGCTAGCACGGTCGGTATCGACTTAGGCTGCAAGGACGCGGCCACCGTTAGCGACGGGACCAAGGAAACAGGACGCTGGTACCGCGGGATCGAAGCCGATCTTGCAGTTGCACAGCAAGCGCGAAAGAAAAAGAGGGTCGCTGCCATCCACGCGAAAGCAGCGAACCGCAGGAAAGACGCGATGCATAAGCTGTCGCGCACATTGGTTGATGCGAACGCCGCCATCTTTGTCGGCAACGTGTCTTCAAAGGCCATGTCTCAGACCCGCAACGCCAAGTCTGCTCTCGACGCAGGCTGGGGGATGCTCAAGGCGATGCTGTCTTACAAATGCGATCACGCAGGCGTCGTCTTCGAAGAGGTCAACGAGGCTTTCACCACCCAGCGATGCTCGTGCTGCGGGAGTATTCCCGCCAGCAGTCCGAAAGGTATGGGCGCGCTTGGAATGAGGGAGTGGGTCTGCGATCAGTGCGGCTCCGTACACGACAGGGACGTGAATGCCGCCCGCAACATTCTCGCGCTCGGGCATGAGCGTCTCGCAGGAGGAATGCCCGCCCTTTAGGGCGGGCAGGATGTCAAACTCTTACCGCTGTTGATGTTCGCTATTTCAGCGATATCGGACTGGACAATCATATGTTTTTCAAAAATTTTTTTAAATTTTTGCCCTTCAGCTCTGACGCGGTCGATCTGCGTCCCAGCTCCAGTCGTCAAGGTCTTCCTCAACCCTTCCAAAGTCAACCAATGGAATTCGTCTTCGAGCTCTCGGAATTTGCCGTCCAGTAGCGCTTTGAGTGCAGATACTGGTTGCCCGGTATTTTTTCATAGGCCGGTCTGCATCTCAAATCCGATCAAGCCAAATACAAATCTTGGCTCCAAGTTCAGTCCATGTTCCTTTTGGAGAACTTCTAACTTATTACATGTTGACCTGAGCAAAGACAGGTAGGTCCTATGTGTTGTCTTGTTCATGGTATTTTTCTTTATTCTTCAAACTCGTACTGTTTTTCTTATCTAACCCATTCAATTCAAACAGAAATCCTTGAATTCTGTTCATCATCTCACGTGTGATATCCTGTTCAACGTCATCAAACCCGTAGTGTTTTTCTTATCTAACCCATTCAATTCAAACAGAAATCCTTGAGTTCTGTTTATCATCTCACGTGTGATATCCTGTTCAACGTCATCAAACCCGTAGTGTTTTTCTTATCTAACCCATTCAATTCAAACAGAAATCCTTGAGTTCTGTTTATCATCTCACCTCGAATAGATGTCCATGTTACTTATCACACTCTCTACCGTTCTTATCCTGGATTTTTGTTCTAAATCCTGTTCTTCAAAACCAGATGTCTAGTACATCTTATCCCGTTCTAACTGTCACAAAACAAGATCCCTCGATCCACCCCCTGTTTTCTGTTATTGTTAATAGTGTTTTTCTCTCATCCTGTTAATAATTTTCTACCCTCTGAGGTTTTGTCCCTCTGTTAATATATCAGTTCTTCTATTCTCTATATACACAACACCACGCTACATTCTTCATTTTGCCTTGTAACTTACTGTTTTTGATAGTTTTTTTATATTCACAACACCTTAGGGTGTCGGTTTCAGATTTTTTGGGCAGTTTTTGGTCCAAAAATGGGCGTTGTTTTGATGCATCGAGTTACCGTTGTTTTGATGCAAAAAACTCTGGCTTCCCTATGTTAACAGACCACGCTGGTCGCGCTCAAAATTGGACGAAATCTGAGCCAATTCTATCAGCCTCCATTGGTGTGTTCAGCCAGGTGTGCTTGGGGATCAGGTCGATCTCGCGATCTACTGCATTCACGCTGAGGGCATTGTCAGGTTGATTGAACCGAATTGCCGTTGTAGCGCGCTGCTATGTTAAATCTATCTGATCTTTCCCGTCTCAAGGGGTTTCGATTCCCGCGCGCGGTCATTGGCTACGCGGTTTGGGCGTACCACCGCTTCGCTCTCAGTCTGCGTGACGTTGAAGATCTGCTGGCAGCGCGAGGCATCAAGGGGGGTCCACGAAACGGTTCGTGACTGGGTGGTACGTTTCGGTCCCCAATTCGCAGCGAAGGTCCGAAGGGATCGGCCGCGCCCGGCCGACAAATGGCATCTCGACGAGGTTGTCATCCGGATCAAAGGCAAGACACATTGGCTATGGCGAGCTGTCGATGCGAATGGTGACGTGCTCGACATTCTCGTCCAATCCCGGCGAAACAAGGCCGCCGCCAGGCGGTTTCTGCTCAAGCTTCTGAAACGTTGGGGCGCGCCGCGTGTCATTGTGACGGATACCAACACGCGGCGGGTCAAGCGGGCGCTGTTTGCGCTGCTCAAAGGAGCCGTGAGTAAGGACATTGTGAGCCGTGCCTGGCGCAAGGTGAAGACGGATTGGGATGCCTGGTGCGCTCGGAGCCTTGAAG
>QCWE01000016.1 GCA_003149555.1 Candidatus Aquiluna sp. XM-24bin5 | reverse complement strand
CGCTAAGCGCGGTAGTCGAGGCGCAAGCTGAGGCTGGTGATGTGTCTGGAGCGTTGGAAACGGCTCAGACGATTGAGGATGCTGGTGCGCGTTCTTTGGCGCTGAGGTTGATTGCTGAGGCGCAAGCTGAGGCTGGTAACGTGTCTGGAGCGCGAGAGACGCTCGCTCTGGCGTTCCAAACAGCTCAGACGATTAAGGATGCTGGTGCGCGTTCTCGTGCGCTAAGCGCGGTAGTCGAGGCGCAAGCTGAGGCTGGTGATGTGTCTGGAGCGTTGGAAACGGCTCAGACGATTGGGGGTGCTGGTGCGCGTTCTAGTGCGCTAAGCGCGGTAGCCGAGGCGCAAGCTGAGGCTGGTAACGTGTCTGGAGCGCGAGAGACGCTCGCTCTGGCGTTCCAAACAGCTCAGACGATTGAGGATGCTGGTGGCCGTTCTTGGGCGCTAAGCGCGGTAGCCGAGGCGCAAGCTGAGGCTGGTGATGTGTCTGGAGCGCAGGATACGCTCGCTCTGGCGTTGGAAACGGCTCAGACGATTGAGGATGCTGATGACCGTTCTAGTGCGCTGGTGTCTATACTCGAAAGCTTTGCTGCTTTGACGCCGCGTTGAACTCACCTCTTCCCAAACAGCCGTTGCCACAGCGATGGCTGAGGCGTGTGCGACAGTAAACGGTTCGCCTGTTTGCGCCACTCTTCGCGGTCTTCTTCCAGATCCTCAATGCGCTTGTGTGCAGCTTCAAGTTTGACGCGCAGCTCTATGATTTCATTGGTGTTTATTGCTGTTTCCTGAGGGGTTTCGAATTGTTCGCGGTGCACTGTTGATGGTGGGGTAGGGGGGTAAACACGGTGCAGCTCGCTAGGGTCTATACTAAAGCTGCCATCATCCTGCTTTGTAGCACTCACCTTGCCGCTTTTTATGGCTTTGCTGATGGTGGCTTTGGATTTTCCTACAGCTTTTGCCGCTTGTCCAAGGGTGTATCCCATGGGGTTTCCAATCGTTCAGTGGTAACGAGTCTTCAACCGTCTACCACATCAACACTGTCTGTGGCTCTAGCTTTTCGCCCAGCGCTATGTCTGTTCATCTCAGCGTAGGCTGCCTGCAACTGTTCTTCTGTCTTGGTTTCCCAGCCCATAATGAATGAAACCACCTTGCGTCCCTGTTTCTTGGGTAGGATGGAAACAGTGTAGGGGGTGATGGCGTTCACCTCTGTGAGAGCAGGCTGTATCGCGTATTTGTTCAGGTTGCTGTAGTCCCCCAGCTTGTCGTCCTCTACGCCCAGAATGTTCCTCAACTCATCAATGGTTAGGTTTTCAGTGAACCGCTTCATACGAACACGGCGGGCAACAGCTTCATAGAGACTAAACGCATACTTGCTTCTGAACGAACGCATCACTTCGAGGTCCAGCTTTGCAAAGATTGTGCTGTCCTTCAGCAGGTCTGCCAGTTCCTCTGTCAGCTTATACCTGAAGGTTCCGCCATTCACCTGAGTGTCCAGCTTGTTTGACGACAGCAAGGGTGTTCTGGTTTCAATCTCTCCCGCTTCATCAACAGCCACGCAAATTGTTTGCATCAGCCGCTCGATGCTATCCGACAAGCGTTTATTCCTGTCTGTGGCATCTCTCAGTTCAGCTGTCCGTATCTCAAACCAATGCCCAGGCTTGCCCAGGTTTGGCCCCCAGGCGTTCTCCACCAGCTTGTTGAACACCCGCCTGTCTTGAAGCGTGAGTGCGCCCGTGTTCCTGAGTTCAATCAGTTCCTTCGGTTTCAACATTTCACCTGGTTGAGGGGTGAGGTCGAGAGTTCTCTTTGCCATACGTAGTTTTCCAAAATATTAGCTACGTTTTGCAAAAGCTACGATTTTGTTTCATGAGCGTCTACCCTGGCGAAACCTACGATTTACCCTGGCGAAACCTACGATTTACCCTGGCGAAACCTACGATTTACCCTGGCGAAACCTACGAGATAATCTCACAAGTATATGAATTTATGACACAAATTATACGGTGAAGAATAGAAGAAGAAGAAAGAAGAAAAGGCTCAGCCTGTGGATAACTCGTTCTGCTGTGTGTGAGGTGCCTAAAGCAAGCAACACACACAGCACTGAAGTCGCTCAGCCTTCGAGCAAGCGATAGACGCTGGCACGGCCAATCCCAAGCTGCTGAGCAATCGCTGTTGCTCCCAGTCCCGAACGCTTCAACTGTTTCACCTGTTCAGGGTCTATGCTGGGCTGTCTGCCACGATAAACACCTTTGGCCTTTGCTTTGGCGATACCCTCAGCTTGTCGCTTGCGGATGATGGACCGTTCAAACTGACTGAATGCACCAAGCAGCTGAAGTTGAAGCTGAGAGAATGGATCATCCTGAGAAGCAGAGAACATTAAGCGTTCTGAAAGGAACGAGACTGACACTCCTTTGGTGTTCAGAGCCTCTAGGAGAGCCTGTAGGTCGCGCAAGTCCCGTGCAAGGCGGTCTATGCTATGAACAACCACTTCATCGCCCTCACGCGCGAATTCTAGCAGTGCATCAAGCTGAGGGCGCGACGAACCACGCCCAGCACTCGCCTTCTCTTCAAAAACCTTGTCACAGCCTGCCAGCTCCTGCCGGTCAAGGTTTTGCTCTTCACTGCTCACTCTGCGGTATCCGATACGCATAAATGCCTCATATGACTCTAGACCATGAGACACTTAGCGTCTCGTATTGTAAAATTCAACCCATATGAGACAGTTTTTATACCTGTTTTGGATGTCTCGCAGAGGTGTACTGAAAAAATACAACGTTGGTTGATTAGTATATATACTAAATATCTCCATGAGTAACTGAAGTTAAGCTACCTCTAGGTGTTTCTGAAGCTACAAAAATATGGTACGCCTAACACAATGATGACACTTTTATAGGGTAAGAACGATATGCGTATTAAGGTCGCGGCAATTGTATTGATACTCTCCAGCCATACTGCTTATGCTACAGAAATTGATGGTAAAAGTTTAATCTGTGATGTTTCTCAAGAAAGCCATCAAGAGTTGCTGATATCTTTTACTGATGGAAAAGTAGTAGAGGAGCATATAAAAGTTACAACAGCAAGAGATGAAGATTATGGATTCTTGTATCAAGATGGAGAGATTGTTAAAGAAGAACCTAAAACATACCATCTCAAACCTAAAGAGATATTTTGGTGTTGGGGAATTAATCTCCCAGGGGATTTAAATTCTTGCACAGCAAGGTCTGCAGAAGAAGTCGCCGGTCATATAAGATTTTTCTCAGATGCAGCGGGCCATTGGAATTCTATAGACAGAGTCTCATTGGATATTGTTAAAGGTGGTGGCTTGCAAAGAATGGTTTATCAAGAAAAGATTGGTAATTGTAGGTTAGCAGAAGAAGAAGATATCCAGCAGTTTAGATTGAAAAATCTATCTAAATTGGATGATCTTGCGGAAACGTATAAAAAATTGCGTGAAGAAGCTGAGAATGAAATGCCTGATGTAAAGCTTTAGGGCTTAAATCTAAACATCCTTTCTGGAAATACGACACTTGATCCCGAGGTTTTTGATATGCTATATACTATCGCTGGCGGATAGTCTAAGCGTTATGTAGGTGAGCAATGCCGAGGATAACCAACAATTCTTCGTTCTAGGGGTACTTAATGAAATAGCGGGGGGCATAGCCCCCTTATCGCACTCTGTGCGTTCACTCTGCAGCGAAACGGTGAACGTTGTTCTTCGGCTCAAACCGTTCTTGCAGTTTGCGCAGCGTTTGTGCTAGCAGCGTGTCAAACTCGCCCTGTTCTGTGAACGTGATAATCTTTTTCAGATAAGCGGCTGCAATAAACGCTTCGCTCTTTGTGAAATGACGGTCGGGGATGATTGCCTGGCGCTGGTCGCCCTCACCCTCAAAAAATCCAACATTTCGCTTGCCGTATCCGATTTTGACGCACAGGCCGTTGCGGATGCTGCGTGCCATAGGCGCTCGCAGTGTGCCACCCTCATAGCTTTGCAGTGCAGTGATGGTTGCTTCTGCGCGGGTGATAATGTCCTGACGCATATCAGTGACTGTTTGGCCCTGATACTTGCGCTTTGGCTGCTTGCTGAGTGCGCCTGTGGTGCCAAGGTTTGCGGTTTGGTTGAAGAAGTTCTCAAGCATCTGTGTGTCCTTTCCATTGTGCCGTTTGTTGAGTTTAAGATAGCCTCGTTATGTGCCCTCAAGCGGCATACAATAAGGCGTTGAAATGACTGAGCGTGGTGATGGAAACAGACAAGCTGCACAGCTGCTGAAAATTCTAACGCGGCTGCAGGCCAGCTCGTATGGCCTCACAGTGGCTGAGCTGATGCAGGAGCTGGAGTGCAGCCGTCGTACTGTGCTGAGGCTGCTGGAAGAGCTGCGCAGCTGGGGGCTATCAGAGCGCAAAGGTGTGTTGGACAGCGACCACCACCTCACAAAGCGATACAGCCTGAGAAACGCCCTGCCAGCGGGTATGCTGGGTTTGGCTGACGTAGACCGTGCTGCACTCGAAAGCCTTCTACAGAGTCTTCCTAGCGGTTCTGAGAGGCACGCGCTGTCCAAACTGCTTGCTGCACAGAGTTTGGCGGGTGTTAGCTCAACAGTTGATAGAGAAACACTGATTGAACGGGTAGCCTACTTGGGCCGTGTAGGCCCTAAGACTGAGGTGCAGCCTCACTTATTGGCTACTTTGGAACGAGCTATACAAGGGTTTGAACGCCTTTCACTGGTGTACAGAAAGCCTCAAGACAGGAATCCTGCGCCCAGACGCGTGGAACCGTTAGGGCTGGTGTACTCTAGGTTCGGCTACCTAGTCGCGCGGCAGGCGCGCAAGGTGAAGACGTTTCGTCTGGAACTCATTCAAAGCGTAGCTCTCACAGGTGATGTGTTTGATGCTGGGCGCTTCAACCTGAAGGCTTGGGCGTCAGAGAGTTTTGGCATCTATCACGGCGATGAGCTGAAGACCTGGCGTATCAAATTCTCACCGCGTGTAGCTGACCGGGCTGAGAGTGTGCAGTTTCACGTTTCAGAACGTAAAACGCGCTTGTCAGATGGCAGTTTGTTGGTGACACTGAAATGCAAGGGTGAGAGCGAATTGCGTTGGGAATTATCTCATCCCGATTGGTTAGGAGAGGTGGAAATAGCGTGAATAAATACTCATCTGGGTATAATCTTATAACTTTTGTATCTTTCCTTGGCGCATTAGTCGCGATAGGTTCTATCGGCTTTGGGGTGTTTGTGTTTGTAGAGTCTCCAAGAGGTCTAGAGTACACAGGAATTTTTATCGCTGTTGGTGGCTTTATTCAGGGTTTGTTCTTGCTTGGATTTGCGGAGATTGGGCGTGCTATTCTTGATGGCTCGTTAGCTCAGCAAGAATTGCTGAAAGCGATTTCAAAATTTCCTGACCAATCTAGCGGCGAAATTCGTAATACTAGAAATGAAGATAAAAAATACCCTGTTTTACCTTCTAGTGGCACTGTTAAAAGCTACAAAGGCTATAGAATAATTAAAAATGACAATAATTTCAGTATTGAAGGCATAATAGAGCCTAATTTTGATAATGTTTTGGCCGCTGAAAAGTGGATAGATAAACTTAAAAGCCCCGCCTAGTGAACTGCGTTCACACATATACAATGGTTGGGTGCTTGAAACTTGAATCAAAATGCTGATTTATGCTAACATTTTTGGCGACTACTGGCCAACTGGATTAAATACAGAATCTAATTTTCGATAGTAGGCGTTGAAGTTTGGTGTGTGCCTGCCATTTGCGATTGCATCGCTACGCTTGCGCCAATCGTGTTCAGTTTTGATAGACTGAAGTAAAGCAAACTGTTTGTCTGATAGAGTGTGCTGAGATTTGATATAAGAGCGTAGGCTGTGAAATGCGTGTGCGCTACGCTCGCACAAGTAGGCAGGGTTGATAGCACGAATAGCTACTACTTCGAACAGAGTTCGATAGGTGGGGTCAGTATCTGGTCTTGTGAATATGTTTGATGGATAGGTGCTGATGTTCAATCATTTTTCTCTCTTTCATGTGGGCAAAGTAAAAGACTAGAGATATTTTTCAGTCTCCAGTCTTTTAATGCTGATATACTCCCTGACGTATTCATTGCTTAGGTGCTCTGGACAGGTGCTCGTGCACAAATCTGTTCCAGTCTGAGGTCTGAAAAACTAGTTCCGGGATATGCTCTCTGGCGTTGCCTGAGATGTAATGCAGGTATGCTCTCAAATCTCTTATTTCTTGCCACTTTGCGCGTAGTGACGTTGAAAAGAGATTGTACTTATCGCGTGCTGTCAGGTCTTCTAGGATACCGTCAAGCCATAGCGAAACCTTGTTGTCTGGGAGAGCTATAACAAGGTGAATATGCGGGTTCTCAAACCCGCCTTTGCGGTTGCTTTGGTGGCTGTGTCTGTAGGCTGTAGCTGGGTAATTGCGAGCAATGTTGCGGCAAACTGTGAAGCGTTGCTTGTCTGTTGTAGTTTTGGTTTCGGTAAGGACGATAGAATAAATTTTTGTCATAGATAAAAGCCTTAATTTATAATTAAGTATATGAAAAATAATAAGAAATTGGCAAATTTTAACTTGTTTTGAAAGGTGTTGTGCGCCCTGAAAAACGCAAAAAAATTGGGTCGGGTTCGTGCGCATGCGCGTGTTCACGCTGCGCTATGCAGGGTCTTACGAACTGCGCCCTTTGGGCGATAAAGATAGCTGTGGCTGCGCTGAACTTTATGGTAGCAGTCAAAAAATAGACGCACTTACAAAGAGATAAGGTGATTTATGCTGGGCCCGATGCGCAGATTTTCTGCTGTGATAGCTGTGTTTTTAGCTGTGGCTGCGCCTGCTGTGGCGGATGACAACGCAGATGCTAACCGTTTGTTTGTTGAGGCTATGCAGGCTTGGAAACAGGCTGAACAGTTGACGGGAGACAGTCTCGAACAGGCCGAAACACGGCTTGAGCTGCTGCAAGAGATTGATGCGAATCTGAACCGTATTGTCGAAGCGCACTCTGCCAGTGATTTGGCTGTGCAGCTGCTTCTGGGTCCTGTTGGACCGCTTGAGCTGGATCGGCTGCCCAGGTTGATTGAGGGCGCTGAAGTGGTTGTAGCACGATTTATTGTCCTTGAACAAATTTTAGCAGGCGACATTCGCAACGCTCGAATAGGTTTGGCACAGATTGCCATTCAAACGGCTCAGACGATTGATAGTGCTTTTTTCCGTTCTAGTGCGCTAAGCGCGGTAGCCGAGGCGCAAGCTGAGGCTGGTGACGTGTCTGGAGCGCGAGAGACGCTCGTTCTAGCGTTGGATACGGTTCAGATGATTGAGGATGCTGGTGCGCGTTCTTTGGCGCTAAGCGCGGTAGCCGAGGCGCAAGCTGAGGCTGGTGACGTGTCTGGAGCGTTGGAAACGGCTCAGATGATTGAGGATGCTGGTGCGCGTTCTTTGGCGCTAAGCGCGGTAGCCGAGGCGCAAGCTGAGGCTGGTGACGTGTCTGGAGCGCAGGATACGCTCGCTCTGGCGTTCCAAACAGCTCAGACGATTGAGGATGCTGTCCGTTCTTGGG
>QCWE01000015.1 GCA_003149555.1 Candidatus Aquiluna sp. XM-24bin5 | reverse complement strand
ACGATCTGTTTGACGCCTCGGTTCAGCACTTGTGATCCTCTCGCTCATCTTGACAGTGTAGTTTCCGGCACGGCCTGCGGCCGTTGTCGGCGGACTTAATGTCCACCTCCAACAGCAGCATTCGCGCCGGCCCCTCCACCGTCAACCCCTCCTTCCTGCAACCTTATTCCAAGTCCAACTTTACGACGTTTTGCTGCTGGATTTGCTCTCACGCCAGAGCGGAAAGCATCACTATCGCCAATCAAAATCACCTGTTTGGCGGCACGGGTAATAGCAGTGTAAATGAGGGAGCGATCGAGGATCTTGGACTTGAAGATAGGCACGATAACGATCGGCCATTGAGAGCCCTGGCTCTTATGAACAGATATAGCATAACCCAGATCGATATAATCAGCATCGTGGATGGTAAGATCGTGGCTTAAGCCATCGAGAGTGGCATGCGCTACATCACCATGCACGCTGAGTATTTGGCCGAGGGAGCCATTCATGAGTTCCCGATCCCAATCATTCTTTGTCCAAATGATTGGGTCACCGGCAGCGATATCGTCACGGCCAGGGAAGAACTCTTCGGCTGTGTCTTCATGTTTTCTGTGGTGGAACGCCCTGTTTATGACGGTAATGCCTGCAGGCCCACGTCGAATAGGAGCGATGATCTGGATGTCTTCCTCGTCTACGCCTTCTTGGATTAACCCGGTGTGAATGGCGTGAAGTCGTTCAATCGCGTCATTGGCTTCACAGGGGGTAAAACTTACCCCATCACAAAGGCCTCTGAACTGAGGGAGATCGACAACGTCACCGTTCCTTATTGCCTCAGCGACCTTCGGAATACCGCTTTCGGCTGTTTGCCGCAAAACCTGATCGAGAACAGTATGTGGCGTCGCTAGATCGTCGCAGAGGAGATGGAACGTTAGACCAAAGCCGATCGGTGGCAGCTGGGCCGGATCACCAACGAGAATGAGGCTTCCATCGCCAATAACCCTGAGAATGCGCCAGAGTAGCGGTAAATCAACCATCGAGGCTTCATCAATAATCACCAAATCTCCCGGCGCTATGACGCGTTGTCCGCCACGTACTGCAATTAGGAACCCAGCGATCGTGCTTGCCTGCAGCCCGGTACTTTCTCGCATGCGCTGTGCGGCACGACCTGACAGTGCAATCAGATGGAGATTGCGCCCCTGTGCTTGGGCGATGTCACAGATACCTTTCAAAGATGTCGTTTTCCCAGCCCCCGCATAACCCGCTAAAATCATGATGCGAGACGTAAGTCCCAGCCGAATGGCTTCTCTTTGTTTTTTGGTAAGGGGGTAGGGGTTGCTTGCCTCAAAAGCGGCAATGCGCTTTTTTATTTCTGTGCCGTTTTCCAGAGGAAGAGCGAGATCAGCGTATGCAGTTTTTCCACGCGCCTCGGATACCCACCGCGCAATTTCTGCCTCCATCGTAGCAGCCCCGTACGGCTGCAATTCATCCTTTAAAAGAACAGCTCCACCTGTTCGGATGGCGTTGTTCACAGCTGTAGTGAAGTCTGCCGAGTCTAGAGAGCCGATAAGTTTCTCGACATGATGCCTGACATTCCCCAAGGGCACAGTTGTATCGTTTTGGTCAAGTCTCTCATATAAAACGGCCTCAATCGCTGCCGCTCGGCGTCGAGGGTCGTCACACTTCACTCCAAGACGTCGTGCAATGCGATCGACCACTGGCCACGATAGAAAGGCCAGAAGAACATAAGGATTGTCCATAAGCGCAGGCGCGGCATCCCCACCCCAGCAACGCGCAATCTTGATGGCCGTTTTTACACCTACCTCATGGTCAATACCGTGGCGCTGTAACCAATCAACAACGTCAACTTCACTGGCCTTGACTTCATAAGCGATGAACGCGGCTTGCGCGTTCTCGTCGCCGACAACTTCGGCAACACGTGGGTCTTGTGACGCGATTGCGTCTCTCAGTTGTTCACCAAACCGAGCCTCAAGCCGTGCAGCCAATGCCTGACCAATTCCTCGGAAGTCCTTGTCAGCCGCAATATATGCAGCAAAAGCGCGATTAGGGCGCGGCATGGGACTTATGACAGTCTGCTCAGGTTTGGTTCGGAAAGGGAGGTTCACTCCGCATTCTCCCCAAACAAGGGGGTCGAAGGCAAAGCTGATCGACGCCCACGTGACGTTAGCTCTTCATCAATTATCTCTCTCCGACGGAGGAGTGCTTCCAAGCCAACAATGCGAGCACGCATTTCGCTTATCTTCTTTTCTAAAGAACTGTTGCGCTGCTCAGCTTCCCGAAGCTTACTTGCTGGAACGAGTTCAGTGCCTTCCTGATCATTTCGGGCCTCTGGAGCATCAAGGCCACATTCTTCAAGGGCGGCTTCAAGCATTGATGCGCAGGTGGGGTTTTTATAAAGAACCTGGCGATCAAAGCCGCATGCCCGAGCAATTGCGGTCATGTTTGGCTTGCCTGCTCGTGACGGAAGACGGTCGATTTCTGCAAGATATGCTTCAAGTCGAGCCGCATGTTCACGACCCAATTCAATACCAGATTTCGTCATGTTTGCCCTCGAGTCTGCAGCACTGTCGGGTCTCGGTTGATTACCCCAAGAGGCCGCTCAATTCGATGTTCAGGGATTTGATTGGCCTTCATTGCATTTATGAGTGCGAGGTTTCTCTCAACAAGCGCGTCGCGTTCCGCTTTGAGTGCCGCGACTTCTGCGTCCAGCCTCTGAACCTGGTTCTCCAGTTGCTCCATGCGCCTTGATGTCGGTCGCTTTGATTGCACTGGTCGATTGCTCTTTTCAGCCGTTTTTCGTGCATCAAGCGCTCTTTGGACCTCAGGTCGCTTACGGATAACATCAGGGTCCCTCTGGATGCCCCAACGTGCCTCAAGTGCATCACAGATTTCACGGTATGATGGGACATCCTTCGAACTTAATATCCAATCCGTCAGCCATGTGATGTGTTTGTCTCGAAGTTGTTTTACGCCTTTTGTTGCCATCCCACGTCACTTCACGGCAGTCTTGCTGGGGGGGATTGATGCGGTGTGCCGGGCCTTACCAAAGGCCGTCATATCGAACTGAGGCAGTAATTCTGGGCCTGCGCGACCATTTTGTATGACTGCACCGTCTTCAACATCAGGGCTTTCCAAGATTGCAATCAGCTCCTCCAATCGAGCGATCTTCTTTGCAAAGAGATCAAGCCAACGGTCCTTGACCGGATATCCTTGCTCTTTTTTTTGCTAAGGCCGCTCTCTGAAGCGTCTGTTCCTTTTCAAGCTCGGACTTGATATTGATGAGTTTGCCTTCAGCGCCCTTAACGCAAACAAGGTGCTGGCAATTCAGGCATTGTCCAAACATTTGGCAAGGATCTTGGCGCAGGGACTGCTGACACCACCCGAACTGCGTTGTGTGCGCTGTTTCTTTAACAATAGACATTTCCCACGCTGCGCGATTGTCGATCTTGATTACTGGAAGCTTCTCAGGTCTGCGTTTGGACTTGATCCGTTCCACCAGTTCTTCTGCTGTTTCGTGGTCGTATGCATTGTTCTGGGTGACAAGCTTGCGGCCTGACCAAAGCGCAATGTCCGCCTGTGGTACATTAGATTTCTGCGCAATGGTGTTGAGGTAGTGTCGTGCCATGTGCGTCGTCAATTCGAAGGCAGGTTCATCTTCTTCAAGGGCACCGGTTGAATGGAATAGACTGGTTGCCCTCAAACCCCCGAGCATAGCGCGTCTAATTTGCATATATGTGATGCGTTCGACTACATGTAGGTTGACGGTTTGTTTTACAGTCAGAAGCCCCTTCAGGCCGACACATAGAGCTTCGCCGTAACTGAGGCCTGTCGCCGCATCAAAAATTGGAAATTCGCCTGGAACATTGATGCTTCCATCACCTTCCATTCGCTTCTGGACTGCCATACGGGCTGGTCCAGTGACATCGCGAATGCGGCTCAAGGCTTCATGGGCGATCGGGATCATTGCCTCTGGCACGTATTTAATTTGTGGTCGGCCAGCTTTCTTGGGGCGCCAGCGAAGCCCGCCGCGGAAGCCATCCCCAGGATCCGGAAGCACTTCACATTCAACGGGTAACGACAGCACTTCTTCAATTCTCATTGGCGCACAGCACATCAACACCAAGACTGAAGAGACAAACACATCTCTTGGGGTTTCGGCGTTGCGCCATGAATGAGCAATCGCTTCAAGTTCTCGATCTGTCAGGGGGCGACCCAATTTATTGGGGTTTATGCGGTTTCTTTTGTTTGTACTGTCAGTGATGTGCGGCTGCCAGTCGAAGGGTACATTTAGTATCACCGCGTTAGTCAAAGCATCATGCACCCATTTGAGGTCCCTGAGTTGCTGTCCGAGACTGTATTGGCTTGAGCTGTTTTCCGTGAGGGCTGAAGCGGTTTCATCGAATACTTCAAGCGTTAAGTCACTTGGATGGCGGATGCCAAGCCGCTCTGCTGTTGCGGCGAGATCTCGAAGGCGTGCGATAGGCTTTGCGTATTTTCCAATCTGCTTCGGCGAACCGATAGTTTCGCCGATCCTATGTGCAACAAAAGCCCTTCCAAAAGCTCCAAAGGGGCCAGAAAGCCCTTTGTAATTGATGATGGCGGGCGTTTTTGCGCGTTCACGTTTTGCCAAACCATCAAGCTGCCATTTGGGATCACCCCAAGAGAACGCTGCTCCGCGGATGAAGGGCAGGGCTTGCGCACTCTCGATGTAGTCACCAAAGTTCTGGCGGGCGTCATCTGATTGAGGGGTGAAGACCAGAACCTTACCCATCGTCTTGCCCCCCTTCTTGGCGAATACGCTCAAGCAAATCCCCAATTGCGATGATCGTTGGAAGGCGCGTATCTGCGACGGTTGCATGGCCTTCGGCACGCAGTCGTTCAACGTCTTCTATTAACATTTCCAGCAGGTCAGCATGGGGCGCGTCTGCCCATGCACGGAACTTTCTGCAGGTGTAGCAGGCCAATGGCGCAACGCCTGCTTCAATGGCGCTACATCCACCAATCTGGCAGGACCCAACGCCAGATGCGTGCGCATCTATGATCGGATCGTCGGCGTGACTGTCTCTCGCGCTTGTGGTTACGGCACCCAAGAACCGGTCTGCAATGGGAATGAATGCTGCCCCAACAAACTTTTCCATCCGCTGGAAGTGATCAATTGCGGCATGAACGTATGGTTCCGAAGATTTCGAGGAACTGTGACCAGCATTTGCTGCAATTTCATCGGCAGTGCAGCCGTTCATTGCCAGCATGGTCAGATAGGTGTGCCGATCTCGATGAGGATGACCTGTGATAATGCGGCCTGTGATGGGGCTGACTACTGCAAGGCGTTCTATCACAGATTTATATGTCGATTGAGCTGTTGAGGTGGGTAAGTGCGCGGATGGCAACGAAAGGTCTTTTGCTCGAACGCGAGGGAACAATGGAGCTATTTGGACTTCGGTATCTTGATGAACTTTAGGTAGGACATTTGCTTCGATATGCATTTGCAGCACATTCGCGAGTCCTTGCGAGATGGGCTTCCAGGGCATGAACTGCACACGCCACCCCGCGACGCCACGCTGCTTTTCGTGAGGAATACGGAGGAACCAACGCCCATTATCCTGGCGAAGATCTTCAAGCTTGAGGTCGACGACAGAACCGATGCGCATCCCAGTCCCACGTAAAACACGGAACAAGGCATATTTGTTGATGCAGATGTCACCCTCGTTAAACGCATCATCCAGAGCAATCCGTATCGCTTCGTCTTCTGAAGGTCGATAAGGTCCAAAATCACTGTCCCATGTCAGGACATTGGCGTAACTGTCCGATTTCGGCACGATAACACGATGGCCGAGTTCGAGAGCTTCAACATCGATTCCTTTCCCCCGTAGATTTATCCACATTTTGAATAAAGTTTTGATTTGCGCAATTTTTGCGGGGCCTGGTTGCGTGCCAAGCCAACCAGAAAAAGCCTCTGCGCTAAGAGAATTAATGTTACAGCCCGCTTGCTCGTTTCCAAAGGCGATTAAATTCCTAAGCACCATCTGATAAGCTTTGCAGGATAATGCCGGAGTGACAGACGCAATTCTGGCGAATACCTCACGCATCTGAATGTTAAACTGCGCAGTCACAAGTTCAGCTACAGGTGTCCAATGTAAAGCGGTGTGACCACCAGCCTTCCGTAAAACCCAAACGTCGTCCGAGAGATTAAACGTCAAACCATGCGCTGATCTTCGAAGGTTTGAGCGTACTTGGGGTAGGGTGGATTGAACAACAGTCACCGCGCTTCCTCAACAATAAGGCCAGCCTCAAATGCCTTTTGGGTTAAATGATCCCCTCGGTAATGAGATGCGCTTTTGCTGAAGTAGCTCCAACCGCCAAGGTAGTTGGCAAATCTGTCGAGCTCAGCAGGCTCGATACCTTCCGAAGAGGCCCAGTTTGCAAGATCTTGAACCCAAGCGCTTCGGAGGGCGTGTGGGTGAAGCCTCTCAACCCCAAGATGTTCCCCAAGTTGACGAACCGCTTCCTCAACAATAGTGCTTGATATTGGGCGACCGAAGGAATTGTTGCCCGCCGACAAAAATGCAAATGGCGATCCGCTTATTAAAGCACTATTTTGGCCACATCCAAGTAGATAGGCATCAAGACGATCAGCCACTTCGTGCGATATGGGAATGATACGGTCGGCAGTCTTTGCATTTGGCTCATCAACTCTTGGATCATCAGGGTCATCGGGACGCCGATGAACTGCTACAGTGCATTGGTTTGTGTCAATGTCATCAGCACGTAGCTGACGTAACTCGCTTTGCCGCAATCCACCAAGCGTTAGAAGCGTAACAATAGCCCAATTGCGCTCTTGGAGATGCGGGGTCTTCCATACCGCCGAAGGGTCGCCTGTGGAAATGAAAGAAATAACCTTGGCAAGATCATCGGCACGAACCGCAGTTCGAACGCGGGAAGAACGTCCTTTTGGTCTAAGAGATTTGAAAAATTTCACCATATCCAAGCGACGTGCCACTCTCTCTCGGCGCTGATGGGGACTGGCCTGCGCCTCTCCGATCCTAGCCACCAAGTCGATGTACTGAGCGCATGTCGTAATCCGACGGTGTTTGGTGTTGTTCGCGACCGCCGGAGCCTTTTGCAGTAATGTAGCCCGCTTTATCGGGCTGACCTTTGGATCGTTCAACTGACGCAAGAGTGAAGTCTGTAGTCCCATGCTTTCACAGATGTTCTCGATCTCTGAGTCATCAAGGTAACGCCCATCCTCCAGACGCTTGTTGAGATCAGAGAGGCCTTCAAATGCTAAAACATGCCCCAGATGGACAAGATCAGATGCTGCTGCCTTCAACGTTGCGGACGCAGAGTTCTTTGCGCGTAAGTTCAACATCAAGCAGGTTGGGTAATGTGCTGGAGCACCATTGCTTTCAAAGACCGTGGGGAAGCGCTCACCATTTGGCCGAATATGCGTTCTGACATGATCAAAATACCGATACTGTGCAGCTGGCAAGTAAGTAAATCCTTTAGACTTCTTCGATCTTGAATTATGCGGTCATGTTTTATTTAATTTCAATGCATTATAGGGAGGAAAATGCCAAAA
>QCWE01000014.1:11566-13288 GCA_003149555.1 Candidatus Aquiluna sp. XM-24bin5 | reverse complement strand
AATCATTGCATTGATTGCAAGCGAAACACCCGTGCCAAACGCACTGCCACCAGAGCTCTCAACAATCCCTTCAGACGTCGCATCAAGCTGCGTCCGGCTTTGCGCATCAACCGTCACAGACCCACCAGACACCGTGCCCTGATTAATCCGCGCCGTCGCACCGCCCGCAAGCTCATTGCGCACAACCAGGCCACCAACCGCAACAGACTCTGACGCTGTCACATTCAGACCAGTCGGGATCAAATCCGAAACAGACGCCTCACGGACACGCTGCCAATTGCCCGTATCACTGTAATCCGTCGTGCCACTCAGCGCCAAATCAGTCGCCCCAGTGTACTGATAGACACCGCCCGGAACGCCGCCATTAGCGTAAGTACTCGCAACACGCACTACGTCATACTGCGATATGACTTGCCCAACTGACGCAGAGCTGTACTGGTAGCTATCCTCTAGCTGGTCAATAAATGTCCCGGCGAGGCTCGCACCACCATCATTCGATGTCGACGAAATCGCCTTCATCAAACTCGACGCCAAAATCAAACCATTGTCATCCGCAGAAACAACAACAGCCCCATCACCCCCAGTCGCACTGTTGGCTACAATCTCGGCCAAGGCCCCACCAGCCACTCGGTTCAAAGCAAGAACAGCCGATGCCGCTATCCCACTGGCATTAACCAAAGCACTCGCTGCAGAGGTCGCATCATTCGAAAGATCCGCATCAATGGTGGCTGTATTTTGCGCTTCAACCGCAATGCCCCCCGAGGACGTAACAGAGCTTGTCCCCGTGATCCGTGCGATCGCCTCCGCATCCGAACTCGGCGTCAGGCTCGTCCCAACAAGCGCATCAACCGATGCAAACAACAGATTGGTCGGCGCATAGCCAACCGTGTTGAATGCAAGGCTCACGCCAACAGCCGTATCACCAGAAACAGTCGCACTCTTATTCAGCGCCTCAATCGACGCGTCATTCAGAGCACGGACCGACGTGCCCGCCGCAACCTCTTCCCAGCGAGACACATCTCTGAAATCTTCTTGGCTCAGATCAACGCCCGTCTCACCAGAACCAAGATAACGGAAATACCGTGTGCCAGACTGAACAAGATCAGACGTCACAAGATCAGATGACAGCGAACTCGCATCATGCGCCACAGTGGGCACAGCACCTGTCGTCGTCACATTACTATCGATGATCTCCGCACGTGCTGCACCTACAACAACGTTCGTCGCAATCGAGCCATTGACCGCAAGCGACGTACCCGTGCCAAACGACGACCCGCCTGAACTCTCCGCAAAACTATCAAGCTCGGCGATCAGCGTGCTGAGCGCTTGTGCATCAATCGTCAGCGTCCCGCTGTCGATCGTGGCACCCTCCAAGAGAGCGACAGCGCCGCTCTCTACAACATTGCGGACAACCGCTCCGCCAATGGCGATCGAATCCGATCCGGTCACATTCCCAAGATTAGGAACCAAACCGCTCGCAGAACTCTCAAGCTTCCACAGATCAAGGTTTGTATAATCCGCTGTGCTTGGTGCGATGGTATCACTCTCTCCACCAAGATAGACATAAATGCCTGCAGGGACTTCAACCGACCCAACCGTATAACCCTCAGAAACCTGAACGCGATCCCCAAACGAGATTGGGAAAGCAGAGCTGGCATCACCATCCGTACTGTAATACCGAGGCGGATTAAGAAGCTCCCCACCCGTGTCCAAGGTACTCCG
>QCWE01000014.1:10384-10972 GCA_003149555.1 Candidatus Aquiluna sp. XM-24bin5 | reverse complement strand
CAGAATATCCAGTCCGCCGGTATTTGAGGTAACGGAGGATGAGACCAGCTTGACGTTTGAATAGATACCCGCAGCGTCTGTCGCACGGATCAGTGCATCGCCACCAACCGTCGCTGTTGCTGTCGGGTTGCTGATCCGCGCATCCGCACCCGCTGCAACCATGTTCGACGCAAGCACAACACCCGCAGCCGCACCCGTCGCACCATAAAGCGCAGATGCCGCTGAACTCGCCGCATTCGACAAGGTGGCATTCAACTGCGCAACATTGTCCGCCTCAACTGTCAGATCACCCGCAACAATCTGCGTCCCACCAGTGATCCGCGCAATCGCCTCAGCCGCATCCTTCGTCCCAAGGCTCGTACCAACAAGCGCATCAACCGTCTGATACAGAAGGTTCGTGGCATCATATCCCAACGTGTTGAACGCAAGAACAACACCAACCGCCGTATCACCCGTCTGTGTCACGCTGTTGAGCAGCGCATTCACACGCGCATCATTGCGCGCAGAGACAGAAAGCCCGCCACTGGTGGTCGTCACCCCGGCGCTTGTAATCTCCGCAAGCGCACTCCCAGTCACGGAGTTGCTCAC
>QCWE01000014.1:0-9749 GCA_003149555.1 Candidatus Aquiluna sp. XM-24bin5 | reverse complement strand
GATCATCGCATTGATGGCGAGTGAGCGCCCTGTCCCAAATGCACTACCACCCGAGCTCGTCACAATACCTTCGGAACGAGCATCCAGCTCCGTACGGCTTTGCGCATCCACAGCCACAGACCCAGCAGTCAGGGTCACAGGATCGATGCGAGCAGTTGCGCCACTGGCCAACTCATTGCGGACAATCAACCCACCAACCGCAACAGACTTGGACTCTGTCACATTCAGCGCCGGGATCAGCGTGGAAAGCGCTTCATTGGCAACACGCTCCCAAAGAGCGGTGTCGGCATAATTAGTTTCTGTCGCAAGCGTTAAAGGTGCGGTCCCGATATACCTGTAAACACCACCAGATACGCCACCGCCTGTATGACCACTGGCAACCCGTACAAGATCATCCTCTGAAACATCTTGCCCCAAAGATGCCGAACTAAAACGGTAACTTTCTTGTAGCTGATCAACCAACGATCCAACGAGGCTGGCACCACCATCGTTTGTTGTCGAGGAGATCGCTTTCATAGCGCTCGATGCGGAGATCAAGCCATAGTCATCAGCCGAGACTGTTACAGCACCCGTAGCTGACAGTTCATCAATCCGGGTCCAATTGGAGGTATCGTCGTAGTCTGTGCTCGCCGCGAGCGTAAGCGGCAGGTCCCCGATATACCTATAAATGGCGCCCTCGACACCTCCCGTGCCCGTCGCATCCCGCTCGACTAGGTTACCACGAGTAACGTCAGCCGTATCACTCGAGACGTAAAAACCCGGAGCAACGTCTTGCGCCCAGAATGTGGTGTTGGTCAGGTACTCTTGAACAGCTGGTGCAAGGTCCAAACGGTTGAGCCCGGTAAAGCGCACGAGTTGAAACTCGGAACCATCTGTAACCTGAACCAGATCACCCGCTTCAAGAACGACCGCTGTACCATCGGCGCCAGGAGTAGAAAGCGCTGCTGTCGTTCCAAAACCAGAAAACGACAGATATGAACCACTTTGGAGCCACGTGTTGATTGGTCTGGTGAGTGTAAACGCAGAGAAATCAAATGTGAGAGTACTTGCGATCGTACCATCATTATTTAAACTAAAAACTGTGCCTGAGTTCGTGAAGCCAATCTTTGTAAGCTCCGCAACGAAAGCAGCTTGCTCGGCGCTTGAAAGTCCAAGGGTGGAGACATCAATAGATAGCTGATCGCCGACACCCATCTGCACCGTGGTGCCATCGGACTGGATCAAAACCCCCCCGCCAGCGGCAGAAATGTCTCTAATCAAAAAGCCACCGTTGACTGAGACATCAAGAGCTTTGGATGTCGCATGCACGGTGACGTCCAAGACTTGCCAAAATGCGCGATCCGAATAGTCCTGCACAGATAGATCGAGGGTATTTGTGCCGCCATACGCACGCACAATCCCCCCATCGATCACAAAATCCCCGACCTGCAGAACTTCTGTTGCCGTCAGATCAGCGTACGCTTTGATCTGAAGCTGCGCCCAGTCATCAGACGGCACGCTAAAATCGATCGCAGACAGATCAACCGCAGACGCGCCGGCACCATCGTAGCGGTAGACAAAATTGGCTCCCGCCCCCGAAACAATATATACGAGGTCTCCCGTAACGAGGTTCACCCCGGTAGCATCAGAAGCGTAAACCGAACTGTCCGTATAGTCTGAGAAATCCGCGGGCGTGAGGCTGGAAAGATCTACAGCACCGGTGTAGCGATAGCTGTTGTTACCATCACGCACCATATCATCAGACCGCAGCCCAACAGCTGTCTCTGCACTATCATAAACGCGGAGGCCTCCTAGAACCTCTGTCCAGACACCCGCATCCGTAAAATCTGTGGCGGCCAAATCGACTGCACCAGTATAGCGGTAAACTGCGCTGCCATCTTGCACCAACTGGCCAGGTGGGATCAGCACCACACCGTCAGCGGTACTGCGCGGGATATCCAGATCAATCTCGGCATCGGCGCCACCGGTCACACGATTGAGCGCAATCAACGCTGCTGCAGCCATACCATTGGCATCAACAATGGCGCTCGCGGCAGAGGTCGCATCGTTGGAAATTTCTGCATCAATGGAAGCGGTATTTTCAGCCTCAACCGATAATCCACCCGCAGAGTTTACAGCCGTATTGGTGAGACGCGCTGCAGCCTGAGATGCATCAACTTCCTCGAGGTTGGTTCCAGCCACCGCATCCGCAGCGGCGAAAATCACGTTTGTTGGCGCATACCCAACAGTATTGATAGCCAGCGTGACACCGACGGCTGTTTCTCCTGAAACCGTGGCATTCTTGTTCAGCGCATCTATCGAAGACGCGTTGAATGCCCGTACAGCCACACCCTCCAGCAATTCTTCCCAACGTGATACGTCGGCAAAATCTTCCAGAGAAAGGTCCGTCTCCGCCTCTGCTATGCCAAGATACCGGAAATACCGTGTGCCATTTTGCACAATGTCATCGGTGCTTAATGCCGATACCGTTTCACTTGCTTGGTGATCTGCTACGGGAGATGCTTTCGTGGTAACGATAGTGCTGCCAAGCACCTCTGCCTGTGCAGAACCCACAACGACATTCGCGGCGATCTGACCATTGATAGCAAGCGAAGCGCCTTCTCCGAAGGCAGAACCGGCAGAGCTCTTCGCATAGCTGTCAAGCTCTGCATAAATGGTTGCTGATTTGTCTGCTTCGACAGACAGCGTCTCAACACGCAGGTCACTCTCGCGCACCTCAGCCTGCGCATCGCTCTCAACACGATTATAGACAAAGGCGCCACCAACTGCCGTTGCGCCGTCCTCGCTTAAGTTTCCAGGTGAAACAATCTCGGCATCATCAGACTTCCAAAGATCAAGATTGCTGAAATCCTCCGTGGTGAGATTAAAATTTGCCTGTGCTGTTCCCAGGTAGCGATATAATCCACCCGCTTCACCACCTGCGTCGTGATCGCTCGTGACATAGACCAGGTCGCCAAAATCCAGCGCGACAGATGTCTCAGAGCTGCGGAATGTGGCACGATCTTGACGCAGTAAGTCTGTGAAATAAGCAGCACCACCATCAGTACCGGTCGTGGATTTTGCCACCAATTTGATGTTGCTGTAGACTTCACTCAGATCATCCGCCGAAACTGATACAGCCCCGGAAGGCGTCGCAACATCACCAAAGCCATAAATTTTGCTACGCTCAAGGGTGGCGCGTGTTGTTGCTTGTACAGCGTTGGAGGCAAAAACAATCGCTGCTGCCTTGGAGCCCGAGCCGCTTAAAAGCGGCTCGGTGTAAAGTCCTGCCGTTTGTGAAACAGCTGAGTTCGTGAGTGTGGCATTTATGAGTGCTGTGTTTTTTGCATCGACCGTAATCTGGCCATCTGCTCCAACATCTGCGTTATACAAAATGGCTTGCGTCTCAAAAACCGCGCCATCTTCAGAAGACTCCAGCAATAAAAAGTCATCAATATCTCGACGATAAATGCGCTGCCAACGATCTGTATCGTCCAAATTCTCAAGTGAAAGATCAACACTGGCTTCCCCTACCCGGCCAATAAACCGATAGAGTTCACCATCTTCCGTCTCGATAACATCTCGCGGCTGCAAAGAAACCGGGGTGCTGGACACGGTATGGTCCACGGCAACACGGTCCGTTGGTGCAGTCTCCGCCCCAATTATATTGAGCGCAACGACACCACCGACCGCTTTTGCTTCTGTGATACCTCCTGTCGCTTTGGTACCTGCTTCAGCCCTTGCATTGATGGTCATCGCGCTTTCTGCAACGACATCAACAGATGAGGTTGTTGACAACACATCTGAAGTAATCGCGACATTGGTTAGGAGCGCTGTGACACCACCAGAGATATGGTTGATGGCATAGCTTCCCCCCAAAGCCATCGTTCCAAGAAGATCAGGTTGCTCGACCAAGGCCTGCGCATCAACACGCGCATCGATAAGTTGCACAGCCTGCGCAGAAACCTCTATTCGATCTGCTGAAATCGCTCCGCCAGATACACGAGCATCAACCGATCGAGCCAAGGCATTAATAGCGCCGAACGCCTCGATCTTGGTGGCCATTCCTTCTTTTGGATCTCGAACGAACTCAGACGACTCGGTACGGAAAACACCCGCATCTGTCGCAGCAACACGCAAAAGCCCGGCCTGCCCACCTCCGTCCGGCGCACCAAACACCAAGCCAGCCAAGTCTGAAGAAACCAACCCAGTCGAAGAGATAGACGCAAATTGTGCCTCAACAGTTTGAGAGTTTTCAACTGCGGCGATCGCATCAAGGCTATCTGCCAAAATCTGGAGATTTTGCCCACGCACTGCTGCTCGGTCGTCGAGAGTAACAGTTCCCTCCCCGAAAATACTGGATTGGATGTCAACATTGACGCCGCGATCCACAGGTCGCGAAGAATGATCCACAAGACGCGCGTTTACGGCTGCACCTCCAGCCGCCTCAAGTGTGGTCGTCTGAGCGTCACCCAGAAATACGTACGTCGCCCCAACGTCACCACCGGCACCATGCCCATTGGCAACGCGGACAACATCTCCAATTACGAGATCCTGCGCGCCGTCAGAACTCAAAAACGTTTCAGCCGGCAAATCAACGGCTGACCATCGCGCAGTGTTGGAATAGTCTTCAACAGCGAGGTCAACGGCTGTCAGTCCTGCCGTGTCACCGATTTGCACATCTGCATGTCGGACAAGGTCAACAACCGCAGAGAGGCTACCAAGCCGGATGACATCGAATAGAGAAAGATCGCCAGAAGTTATGACGACATCAACACCGGTCTCAACCAACGCATCAATGACCAAAGCATCCGTTGCTGTGCTAGAAGCCGTGACATTGGCGCCCGATGCCAACGTGGTATTCGCGATTTGATCAATATCGACTGAAACTGTAGCATCGGCTGTAGAGGCTGCTGCTTCTGCAGACAGGTTAAGGTCTGCCTCTGACAGGAGCGATATCTTTGATCCCTGCAGGTCTGCGTCTTGGCCAATGACGATACCGGCGTTCTGTGCACTACCAGCCGGTATTAAAATTTCAGGAGGAGCGATTGGTAGGTCCGCAAATTCTTGGGTAGACTCCGCGAATGTTAATGCCGCCTGAGTGACCGCGCTGATATCAATATCTGTCGAAGCCCACACATCGCCCAGAACTTGAATAACAGAATTCTGCACGAACGCAGCGGTTGGCACTGCACCCGCAAAAGTCCAACTGGAGAGGGCATCCAGAACAACACTACCAGCACTGGAAACCAGACCACCTGCAAGAGTAATCGCGCTGCTATGAACAGTATTTTGCCCTGTTGACGTGGCCTGGGCATCGAACCAGATATTATCCTCCGCCTCGACCCGGGTATTATCGAGCAATGTGATCTGTTCAGCTGCAACGGTCAGAGATTGAAGCGCCCAAGTCCCTACAGCTCCAGATTGGGGTGTGGTTCCAAGCGTGATTGCGTCAGCGCCATCAAGGCCCGCGATCTCCACACCGAAATTCGAAAGATCAGCGTTAGATTCAACCCATGTGATCGTGATCTCATCGTCACCAGTCGTACCCTGAAGCAACAACCCATCGTTGTCAGCTGTATCAATTAAGATGGACGAGCTGACTGTAGTGGGCCCACCGCCAGCACCATCGTCAGCAAAAGCTGACCCATCAAAGGTGACCTGAACCAACGTGGAAGAACCCGAAGGACTAGCTGAAATCTCAACCGAGTTGATCTGTTCCGTAAGGGTTAAAGTAAAAGGATCTGCCGCAAGTAGAATACGAGACTCGAGCGCCTCGAACTTGTAGCCGGGATGCCGCCTCTGGAGCAGTCGCTGCTTGCGCTTTGCGGCGCGCCTTACGGCGCGACTGCCTGCCAAGCTCCCAAAGAAGCGCTTGAAACTGCCCTCAAAAGGAAACGACATTATAGACCTAAAATATAGCTGTGCACCCCTAAACACTAGTCTCTATCAAAGTGACATGTCTAGGGAAAACACCCTGACACCGCCCCAAAGAAAACCCACGTTTTCAAAGCACTTTTTGGGTCTCGCCTAAAAACTTTGCCCGCCTTGAAGCCAAAAAAAACCACGCCGATTGAGGCGTGGCTCAGTTTTACAAAGGTTGCGGCCTGCAAGGAACACGAGCCGCAAGAGTGTAGAGCTAGTCCCTTTGTAGAACTTCCTTAAAATACAATGACTTTGGCAAGTCAATCCTCCAGCACAGGAACGCTCTCACCACGGCCATAGCGTTGCTCTAACAACGCAACCGCATGCTCCAAAGCCTCACCAAACACCCAACCCTGATCATCCGCGATCTTAACAAACCGCTCAATAACCATTGGGTCCGCCTTGATATTGAACTGCGTGTTGCGACCCGTCCGCCGCCGACGTTGTGGACGAGGCTCAGGCGGTGCAGGCGCAAATTTTGGTTCACGACTACGGAAACCAGAGGCTTCAGCCAGTGAAGCAGCCTGCTCAACTGGGGCCACAGTTTTCCGCACCTCCGAGGATGGCGCCCAACGAGAGGGATCAAAATTTTCAAGCTCTTCTGCGAAACCTAATTTTGGTCGCTCGTTCGTCATGCCGTTGCCCTCCGCTCACGCTCAACATCCTCTGCATCCTGCAGTTCCTTCAACCGTGAGAGAACCTCTCCCACAAAGGCACGCGCATTTTGCACAGCATTTTCAACATTATTTACTTTGCGCGGGTCCAGTTCCGACAACGTCCCTCCGTAGTCAAACAAGTCTCGGAAAGCAGCCCTCTCAATAATCGAGACCGCAAAAACCGGGATGCCTGACTCCTCTAACTGCTCTTGCACGTTACGCATCGACCTAGACGTTACAGCAGCGCTCGCGCGCGTTAAAAGAACTGCGTGCGCAATCTTTCGTCGCGCCATTCGCTCTTGGTTTCGGATTAGCCTGATTGTTTTTGCCGCCCCTCGCGCATCCATAGACGACCCCTGCGTGGGGATTATCACCATGTCCGCCATACCAATAGCATTAGCGACCATCAGGCTCGCAGTACCTTCAAGATCAACGACAACAAACTGAGTGACCCTCGCTGCCTCATCAATCTGCTCAACAATCGAGTCTTCGGTAACATCGCCAAGAACAGTGATTTTTTCCGATTTTCCAGGCAAGGATGCCCACTGCGAAATCCACTTTTCTGGGTCTGCATCCAAGAGCGTTACGGAAGCCCCTTTTTCCGCCAACTCCGTGGCAAGCAGCAATGCGCTTGTTGTCTTCCCTGCGCCACCCTTTGGGTTGGCAAATGCTATTACTGGCATACGACACCTCAAGTTTTACACAAAGGTATCTGATAGCTATCCATTTATCAACAAGATATCATATAGCTATCGGTTAAATTGTTAAAGCTGCAGAAAAATGACTAGCTTGGCAAAAACAAGCCATATGTCAGCGATATCTCGATCATGCATCTAGACAATATCTAGTAGCTACTAATTAGCTATTTTTTGATAGCTACTTGATAGCCTTTTACTAGATAGCTAGCTACTAGATAGTAGCTAGCTATCTACACAGACAAACATCATATGTCATTTATTAATGATAGCTATCACGTAGCTACTCGCTATCTATTTGCTTGTAAGAGCAATGCTCACACATCTATATGAACCTCTTGCTGAATAATGCAGCTACAAACCCGCCCAACCAAACCACAACCATTACCATTACCATTACCATTACCATTACCATTACCATTACCATTACCATTACCATTACCATCAAGCTACCAGCTGTTACCATGTTAGTACCACAAAAACACCAAGCACATCAGATATCTATAGATATCATAAGGTACTAGGTAGCTATCCGTTATCTATCTAGTAACTTACGGTACCAATAAGAGGTTAGTGAACTATGCCTCCCTGAAGGAAGGAGCTTCTGCCATCCCCGCAAGCTGGCATTGAGCCATCTGGCGGGGATTTGAAACATTTGTCACTCAGCAGCCAGGCTTACCGCCTGACTGGCTGTTTCTTTGGGCTTGAGAAAGAGCCAGCGCCCGATCATCTCAGCGCCGTGCATATCGGCATCCCAGGTCTTTCCATCTGCTGCAGACTTGAAGAGTGGTCCACGTCGCTGTGCCTTATCGACAAGGCCGTGGCGCCAGTCCGTGCTGCTGGTGAAGACGCTGGGTATTTTGATCTGCGGGTGTCCTTTCCAAGCCAATTTGTCGTCAGCGCGAGATGTATACTGCGATCGCGCGCCATTGTTGCTCATGGGTTGAACGTCCGACCTTTGTAGCCGACATCGTCGATGGGAATGGTGACGTAATCGAGCTTCTCACTTACCACCATTGCGTCATATTTCTGCGCCAGGCGCATGCGGATATTGGACACGTATCCAAACCAGCTCTTTTTCAAGCCTGCAATCGTGCGGTAAATGCCGCGACGACGCTCCTTAAGCTTTCCGATAGCGGCAAAAAGCCGGAAAAACCGGACATGCATCGAGGTCAGGCGCTTTGCGTCCACCTCATTCAGCTCGCTCGGCACGCCCGCCAAAGCCTCATCCACAAATGCGTCATGATCATGACGCAGGAGGATGTTGATTTCGCGTCGCAAGCGCGACAGACGGTTATAGCCCAGATCAATTTCTGAGCGGAGGCGATCGATCTTGCCCGCCAATGCGTTAATGCGGGCAAGGAAGTTGCGGCCGGAAAGCTGTAAGCTTTCAACAATCTCAATCTCCTCACCCGACACGTGAGAACGAAGATATTTCTCCGCTTTGGATTTTGTCATCCTCGTGTCAGGAAGGGACGCAGGATCAACCGGTTTTGGAAGCTTCAAGACCACCAGGCTCGATGTGTTCACAACGCCAAAATCTTCCGCCACAACATGGGTGATTTGTGACAGATCATCTTCAGCTTTTGCTCGTGCCAGAACACCGCGGACCTGTACTGTCTCAGGCCCCAGCTCAATCGCGAGACCACTCAGGCGGACTGGGCGATCGTTGTCCTGATGCTCATGGATATCCCGCGCAACAGATCGTTCCAGATTGATATCCAGATCAATAGCAGGACCACGTGCCGTGTGGGATGCAAGAGCGATGTGATGGCGTGCTGGGTGATCGTCTTGAAGACGAGAACCAACGCTCTCCAGCGCGTTCTTAAGCGCGACCTTGGCGCCCTTGATGCGTATTTCGCGGAACTTGGGCTTTGGTTTTTCCCTTGCCGTACGCCAAATGCTTAGTCTCAGACTGCTACGTAAAAGTGTTACAGTTAGAATTGTTCGGGAGCAGGGAATTTTTCAACAAAGCGTTCCAAATGTTCAAAAATATTGCGAGGTCAAAGACTGAAGAGACCGGGTCTTCCGTGCGCGGAGGATAAATGCTTACAAAGGTCAGCTGTCAAAGTGTCAACTTTGTCGACAATTCACAGTGTCAGAACGCGGTCTACGGGCCTGACGTAACCGTTTGCCTAGCAAGCGTCAGCGGGATGACATAGTGTTGCTTGCCCATATTTGCGAGCAAAAGCGGCTCAGCCTGGGCAGCTCTGGACGGCCGCGCAAACTGTAGTCGCTGCAATGGTATGGACATTCTGGGGAAGTACATCCTAACTGCCGTAGGCAGGGTCAGTCTTTCTCACCCGTCCGGTGATATACCCTGTAGGCAGAACGTGGGTGCCCCCAAGTCTCACGTTCTGCCGCTCCTTTAACCGAGCCGCGCAACAACCTGGATAAAAAGCCTCGTAGTCCTTCCACCAGCTCGCCCCCAGGCTCCTTGAGGGTTTTTGAGACACTTGTGAAGCTTATGCATCATAAAGACCTCTGCATATTG
>QCWE01000013.1:1960-13874 GCA_003149555.1 Candidatus Aquiluna sp. XM-24bin5 | reverse complement strand
TTTCCTGTGGCGGCCGATGGCCGATTGCGCCATGTAGCCGCTCGGTGTTGTACCAACTGACCCATTGCAGGGTCTCCCACTCGACATGACCGACGGATTTCCAAGACCCGAAGAACGCGATGACTTCGGTCTTGAACAGGCCAATGATGCTCTCGGCTAGGGCATTGTCATAGCTGTCGCCGACGCTGCCGACCGATGTATCGATGCCGGCATCAGCAAGGCGCTCGGTGT
This sequence comes from Candidatus Aquiluna sp. XM-24bin5, assembly GCA_003149555.1. The sequence continues at coordinate 13,643 of QCWE01000013.1, read as the reverse complement.
AGCGGATCGACAGGTACTGGCTGCCGCGGTCCGAATGGTGGATCAGTCCGCTCCCCTCTGCCGGACAGCGCTGACAGATAGCCTGGTTCAAGGCATCGAGAACAAAGCTCGTGGTCATCGACGTCGAGACACGCCACCCGACGATCTTGCGAGCGAAGACGTCGATAACAAAAGCGACGTAGACCATCCCCATCCAAGTTGACACGTAGGTAAAATCTGAGACCCAGAGCTGATTGGGGGCTGTGGCCGTGAACTCTCGGTTGACCTTGTCATCCGGGCAGGCCTGCGCTGGATCTGCGATTGTCGTGCGCTTCTTACCACGCGTAACCCCCTGCAATCCATGTTCTCGCATCAGCCTTTCGACCGTGCAGCGCGCAATATCCTTCTTTTCTCGCCGGAGCTGATGCCAGACCTTGCGGGTCCCGTATCGGCCTTTGCTCTTGTCATAGACACGCTTGATGTCCTCCAGATCCTTCGCGTCCTGTTTCGCGCGGTCCGAGGCCCGCTCAGGGTTCCGGGCAATGGCTATGTGAACGTAATAGGTAGATGGAGCGATCGGCAGAACGCGGCAGATCGGCTCGACCCCAAACTCCTCTCGGTGATCGTTAATGAACGCGATCATTTGCGGAACGGGCGGTCGAGCTCCGCCTGAGCAAAATATGCTGACGCTTTTTTCAGAATCTCGTTGGCCGTGCGAAGTTCCTTGTTCTCACGTTCCAGCGCCTTGAGCCGGGCCTTCTGCTCGCTGCTCAAACCATCGCGCTCTCCAGCGTCTCGCGAGGCTTGAATGCACCAGCTGCGCAGCGTGTCATGCGAACAGCCGAGCTTATCGGCAATCGCTTTGTAAGCCGCGTTATCACTCGCGTAATCCGAGCGATGCTCACGATAAAGCCGGACGCCGCGATCGCGAAATTCGGCAGTGTATTTCGGGGTGTGCTTTTTCTCTTCCATGAGGGTCATCCTTCGAGAGTTTTACCCTCCGGTAAACCCGGGGCGCTTCAAACTGGTGATCCCTTCACACTCAAAACCTCCAACCTGATCCTGTGTTTTCCAGATGTTTGAAGTCCTACTCACACCCAAAATCTCGTCCCAAAATTCTGAAAAATCTGTCATCCAACCCACAACCTGATCTCGTCATTTTTAAAATTATGAAGTCCCTCTCTGACTGGAAAATTGAAAAAATGATGATCGGATGATACTCCGAAAAAGTGTAAGACCAAAGACCACTCGTTGGAGTGTCTTTGCTTATATGGAGACTTTGTGGACCCCGCCGCTACGCGCCACCCCAAAATCTCCATTGAGCCATTTCATGGAGACGAAAGAGAGGCGCCGCCCCCCTTCCGAAACCCCCCCTTCCTCGATGTATGAATATATTCATACACCTGCGGGCAGGGCGTCGTTGACACTCCCCTGCACCCCTGTCCCCCTGCGCGGGTGGCGGTGACTGCCCGTCACGGGGCTCTTGCTCAGAGTGAGTGAGCGACCAGTCTTTCTGTTTTTCCATCGCAGCGGAAACACTTCAGGGCGACCGGCGAACAGGCGGCGAAACAAATCAACTTTTTCGTGCGACGGCGAGGCGCTCGTGATGGTGGCGTTCTCGAAAGCCGGCTGTTTCACAGCTGGCGAGGGCTCTGAAGCGAGGCGAGCCTCAAGTGCCTCCATCTCGCGCTGAAGCTCACACCGCTCGTCGTCCAGATCGGCTAGGCGCTCTCGAACCCGGGCTAGGGTCGCCTGAATAGAGCTCTTGTCGGTCACTCGTGATTTCCACCCGGTCTCTTCCGTTCTGCCCATCAGCAAGGAATACGATGGCATTGGTCCGGCGTGCAATCCCGTGGTTTCCACGCTGCGAGTGCACGCAAGCGACAAGCTCAAGTTGCTCTGAAGAGCTAGTGGACTACTCCTCCCTGAAGGAAGGAGCTTCTACCATCCCCGCCGTAAACGACGGGGTTTCCCGGGAGGAGAGAGATAAACTGAAAGCCGTATGAAAATTTCTGTTGTAACATCAGTGTTTAATCGTGTGGATATGGTCAATGAGGCCCTTCAATCCGTTGCGCAGCAGACCCACTCAGATGTTGAGCATATTGTGCAAGACGGGGCGTCCAGCGATGGCACTTTGGCAGTTTTGCAGCGCGATGGCGGTCCTCCGATCAAGTTAAGATCGGAACCCGACACAGGCATTTATGACGGCATCAACCGCGGCATTAGACGTGCCACGGGAGACGTTGTTGGACTCATGCATTCCGATGATATCTTTTCAGACGAGCATGTCTTGTCTCGTGTGGCAGAGACCATGAACCAGACCAACGCTGATGGGGTGTACGGCGACTTGGTTTATGTCGCTGCAAATGATCCTAACCGGGTAATCCGCTACTGGAAATCAGGTGGTTACAATCAGACAAGACTGCGTAAAGGATGGATGCCACCACATCCAACCCTCTACCTACGTCGCGATGTTTTCGACCACTTTGGTTTGTATGACACGTCGTTTCAGATCGCAGCTGATTATGAAGCGATGTTACGGTACCTGATTAAAGGGAAAATTCGCCTCGCTTACCTCCCAGAGGTCATGGTGCGCATGCGTGTGGGCGGCGAAAGTAACCGGTCTCTTGGTCGTATCTTGCAGAAAAATCGCGAAGATTATCGCGCCATGAGGATGCATGGGGTAGGTGGGATAGGGACATTGATTGCAAAGAACACCAGTAAGATCGGGCAGTTCTTCAGAAAGGAGTAGGCCACATGAGCAAACGCGCATTGATAACCGGTATTACCGGTCAAGACGGCTCCTATCTTGCGGAATTTCTGCTGGATAAAGGTTATGAAGTGCACGGCATAAAGCGCCGTGCCTCCGCGTTTAACACCCAGCGGATCGATCACATTTATCAGGACCCGCATGAGGTTAATCCCCAACTGCGCCTACACTACGGTGATCTGACAGATACCTCAAATTTGACGCGTCTCCTCGCCGAAATCCGACCGGATGAAGTTTACAACTTGGGCGCCCAGTCTCATGTCGCGGTGAGCTTTGAAAGCCCAGAATACACCGCCGATGTCGATGCGATTGGCACATTACGGCTTCTAGAGGCCATTCGATTTCTTGGCATGGAAAAGACAACTCGGTTTTACCAGGCGTCGACATCAGAGCTCTATGGCTTGGTGCAGGAAACACCACAAACTGAAACCACTCCGTTTCATCCGCGCTCACCTTATGCTGTGGCAAAGATGTATGCGTACTGGATCACGGTGAACTATCGTGAAGCTTACGGGATGTATGCGTGCAACGGCATTCTTTTTAATCACGAGAGTCCCCGCCGTGGGGAGACATTTGTCACACGCAAGATCACGCGCGGTCTGGCAAACATTGCGCAGGGGTTAGAAGAGTGTCTCTACATGGGCAATGTTGATGCGTTGCGGGATTGGGGGCACGCCAAGGACTATGTGCGTATGCAGTGGATGATGCTGCAGCAAGAGACGCCAGAAGACTTTGTCATCGCAACCGGCAAACAATATTCTGTGCGAGAGTTCATCACCTGGGCGGCACAGGATCTGGGTATGACCGTGGCCTTTGAAGGGAAGGGCGTTTCAGAAGTGGCCCGCGTGACCGCAATTATCGGCAGCAAAGCGCCCGGTGTGCATCTGGGACAAGAAATCATGCGGATCGACCCAAAGTATTTCCGGCCAGCAGAGGTAGAAACCTTGTTGGGGGATCCCTCAAAGGCCAAGACCAAGCTGGGCTGGGAGCCGGAAATCACCGCACGAGAAATGTGCGCTGAAATGGTTGCAGAGGATCTCAAAACAGCTGAGCGTCATGCATTTCTCAAATCGCATGGCTATGATCTCCCAGTGGCAGTCGAAGGGTAGGTTGGCGTGGACGGCAAAATTTACGTTGCTGGTCACCGCGGTATGGTTGGCAGTGCGATTTTACGTCGGCTGGAAGCAAACAATGCTGAAATCGTCACACGCACCCACGCCGAACTCGATCTAACTAATCAGGAAGCTGTACGGGACTTTTTTGACCAAGAGCGTCCCGATCTTGTCATACTCGCTGCTGCGAAAGTTGGAGGCATTCTGGCCAACACCACTTATCCGGCGCAGTTCATCCATGAAAATTTGATGATCCAAGCCAACGTGATCCACGAGGCTTACCGATCCGGGGTCACGCGACTACTACAATTGGGATCAAGCTGCATTTACCCGAAACATGCTGTGCAACCGATGTCGGAAGACGCGATGCTTACTGGAATTCTTGAGCCAACGAATGAGCCATATGCCATAGCCAAGATCGCCGGGATCAAGCTGTGTGAAAGCTATAATCGGCAGTATGGTGTCGACTACCGTTCTGTAATGCCGACCAATCTCTATGGGCCGGGCGACAATTTTCATCCAGACAACTCTCACGTGCTACCAGCATTGATCCGACGGTTTCACGAAGCGCAACAAAGTGGTCGAGAGAGTGTGACAATTTGGGGGACGGGCACACCACGGCGAGAGTTTTTGCATGTTGATGATATGGCGGAGGCCTCCCTGTTCGTGCTGGACTTGGACGTAGAAATCTATGCCCGCGAGACAGACCCCATGTTGAGCCACATCAATATTGGCACTGGTAATGATATCTCGATTTTGGAACTTGCACAGATGGTTGCTGATATCACTGGATTTAAAGGTACGATCAAAACTGACCCTTCACAACCGGACGGCACACCGCGCAAATTATTAGATGTAAGCCGGTTGAAACGCCTTGGTTGGCAAGCCTCCATCGACCTAGAGGAGGGTATTCAGCAGACATACACTTGGTTCTGCAAGCAAGAAGGGCAGTTTAGGGCTTAATGGAAGTCCTCCCACGGGACAATTCGGTCAATTTCCAGTAGGGGGTCTTTCTCCGCGTACAAGCTGGCATATCGGTCGGAAAGGTCAAAGAAACACATCTAAGCCTTATCCTCCGCGCACGGAAACCCGGTCTCTTTATGGCCGGGATGTGCGGCTGCGCGGCAACTTGAGGTCTTCGACCTCGCAATATTCTTAGATATTTTGGACAGTTCATTGTAAATGCAACTATTCAGAATATATGGAAATGAAACATTTTCACGCAGCAGGTTGAGATTGGCCATTTGGCGTACGGCAATGGAAAAACCAAAGACATGTTGAAGCGGATGGCCGATCTCGGCCGCCCCGCCTTGTCGCATGATCTTGCTGAGCTGCGCGCGCGATGCCTTGTCGTTACAAGTCGCATGGCTAGGTCCGGTTTCACGACGCATGTGACCGATCCAATCCCTGATCTAAAATCCCTCGACGAGATCATGCTACGGGAGCAAAAATCCGTATCGGAGGAGAAATTTCTCAATGTCGTCTGGGCAGAGAAGTGCCGCCTTCTCGCAAAACCCGCAATCATCGAGCAGATGAAGCGCCGGCAGAAAAATCTGTTTGGTTGCTTCAAGCATATTGATACCGTCGGAGATAGGCCGCTTTCAGACGGAACCAAGCGATTGGTGAATCTTCCCGAAGAGTGGTCGCGACGACTGGGCGAGGCGGATGTGTCGGCGATGAAAGCGCTGGCTGAGCCTCTCGACTTCAATGAGGCGATGGCGTTCTTTCGCAAGCTCCGGGGCGGAGAGGACACAGGCGAGGTATCTGATCTCCAGCGCGACGCGCTTCTGGCAATGATGGATCAGGTGCAGGAGCGGTTTCAGTGTCCCGAGTGGGACAGTGAGGCTGTGATACAGTTTCACCTGGACTATCGTTGCATCAAGGGAACAAAGGCTGCGCTCACCTCGACTTTGGACAAGATCGGAGCGCGCCTCGGCGAAGGAAAGTCAGCAGGCCACCGCATTTCCATTGCCTCGCACACTGCGCGTGGCCGCGGTATCGATCTTGATATCAACCTGGAACGATCTGTTGCGCGGGATATCCACAAGCATCAGGACAGCGATCGCCCAGTCCGCCTGAGTGGTCTCGCGATTGAGCTGGGGCCTGAGACAGCACAGGTCCGGGGCGTGCTGGCGCGCCCAGAGGCTCAGGACGATCTATCCCAAATCACCCATGTTGTGGCGGAAGATTTTGGCGTTGTGAACACATCAAGCCTGGTGGTTTTGAAGCTTCCAAGACCGGTTGATCCTGCGTCCCTTCCTGACACCGGGATGACAAAACCCAAAGCGGAGAAATATCTTCGTTCTCACGTGTCGGGTGAGGAGATTGAGGTTGTTGAAAGCTTACAGCTTTCCGGCCGCAACTTCCTTGCCCGCATCAACGAATTGGCGGGCAAGATCGATCGCCTCCGCTCAGAGATTGATCTCGGCTATACCCGCCTGTCGCGCCTGCGACGCGAAATCAACATCCTCCTGCGTCGCGATCATGACGCATTTGTGGATGAGGCTTTGGCGGGCGTGCCGAGCGAGCTGAATGAGGTAGATTCAAAGCGCCTGACCTCGATGCATGTCCGGTTTTTCCGGCTTTTTGCCGCTATCGGAAAGCTTAAGGAGCGTCGTCGCGGCATCTACCGCACGATTGCAGGCTTGAAAAAGAGCTGGTTTGGATACGTGTCCAATATCCGCATGCGCCTGGCGCAGAAATATGACGCAATGGTGGTGAGTGAGAAGCTCGATTACGTCACCATTCCCACCGACGATGCCGGCTACAAAGGTCGGACGTTCAACCGCATGATCAATAATGGCGCGCGATCGCAGTATACATCCCGCGCTGACGACAAATTGGCTTGGAAAGGACTCCCGCAGATCAAAATACCCAGCTTCTTCACCAGCAGCACGGACTGGCGTCACGGCCTTGTCGATAAGGCACAGCGACGTGGGCCGATCTTCAAGTCTGCAGCAGATGGAAAGACCTGGGATGCCGATATGCACGGCGCCGAAATGATCGGACGCTGGCTCTTCCTCAAGCCTAAAGAAACAGTCAGTCAGGCCTTTGGTCTGGCTGCTGAGTGACAAATGTTTCAAGTCGCCGCCAGATGACTCAATGCCAGCTTGCGGGGATGCCAGAAGCTCCTTCCTTCAGGTGGGAGTAGTTCACGTTCTCCAGGCTGCTATCCTTAGCAAATTTATACCCGCTCACAGACAAACCGGCAATTTATAGAGATCCCCTTTACATTATCAATTCTTTGTAAGGATTTTTTGAAAATTCATTGCTGAGTGCACACTACGCGACTTCTGTAACAGGGCGTTTGAGGTCAAGAGAAAATTTCAAAGCGAAGCCAGTGGCCAACCAGTTTGATTGGCCAGCGAGGTTTGCATCTTTGATATCTTTTTGCATGAGGGCGTTGCCGATTTCTCTGGCCACCGAGTGTTGTCCCGCATCTGTCCGTGGTCAGCGCTGTGGCTGCCACATTATGCCTAGTCCAAGAGCGGTTCCCGCGTGCCTATCTCTAATGCGCACTCAAACAGTGTGTCTGGTAGCTAGTCGCGTACCGGCATCGTCGGGGACCGCGTCCCGGGTTGGGACATCGGTAAACCAGCGCCATCAGGCGCGGCCTGATCTCCTATGTTTCAATCTTGTTTTGGGCGTGCATCAGGAATTGGCGTTATGCAGCAGCAACGTGTGCGGCCTTTTCCCGGGTGAAGCGGAAGTCTGTGCCGTCCTTCCACATACGATGCAGAACCACCCCGATCCGTCGGGCGAGCGCGACAGTAGCGCGCTTTTTCCCTCGCCGCTTGGCGACATTCAGCGCCCATGCAGTCAGCCAGTTCTTGCGGCCCCTTTGCAGCATGACTGTCGCGGCCTGGTACAACGCCGTGCGCAATCCGACATCGCCAGCCCGGGAGATTTGGCCAATGATGTCGCGCTCGCCGGACTGTTCACGCCTCGGCGTCAACCCGACCCACGGACCGATGTCCTTGGAGGATCGGAACCGATCGGGATCATCAATGACCGCCTTGACGGTCAGCGCAATGAGAGCGCCAACCCCGGGCATCGTCATGAGCGTATGACAAACCCGGTCTTCCTTAGCGTGGCTGCGCAGAAGCTTCTCCAAGCTGGCCAACTCCTGTCGCAGCATCCGTCGTGCGGCGAGGATCGGGTTTGCAGCCGCCTCCAACATGGGATTGCCTTCGGCCAACTCTTGCACCCGTGCTTCAAAGCGACCCTTCGCAACACGTCCCATCTTCAGCCCAAAGTTCCGGAGCACGCCGCGGATCGATAGTTCGAGATTGATCACCGCCTGCTGGACAGTCTTGCGCGTGGACAGAAGGGCGCGCATCTCTTGAGCTGATATCGATTTGCAATGGACAGGTCGGTACCAGCCCATTTGCACGAGCCGCGCAATCCCCTCTGCATCCCGACGGTCCGTCTTGATGGGCATCGCTTTCAGTGCACCCTTGACCTGCCGCGTCTCCATCAGGACCGCAGCAAAGCCTGCATTGGTCAAATGCCGATATAGCCATTGCGAGAGGGGACCAGCTTCCAGACCAACCGCAATAACGTCACCCGGCATCGCCTTCAGGGTCGCAACAAGGTCCTCTGGCTCGCTGGCAGCGGTCATTTCCTTCACGATCTCGCCCTGCGCACTCACCGCGCAGATTGCCGTGCTTGCGAGTGAGACGTCCAATCCGATATACACATCCATGTCGTTGCCTTTTCTGTTGTAGATATCTTGGGGCGCGCCTCACAGCACGACCCCGTAGACACGCCGCACAGCGTGCCAAGGGCAACGACACCTCACATCAAACGGTCAATCAACGCACAACGATGCCAGTCGGGCCAAGCCCTGTTACGGCATCTCTGATCCTCAATTGCTTCTTGATGGCTAATTTCCTACCGAAGACTGGTATGCCCTCAATTGTTCTGAGGCGGCGTCGTAACTCGTCGAAACCGGTCCTGAACCACGACTTTGAACAGTACCCGTGCTTTTTGCGGGCGGGATATTTTGTGCCCATGAGCTTGGACGCCGTATGGCAGGCCATAGCGAGGACGATGGCGGAGATACCAATCAAACGGCTCAACCTTTTGGAGAGTTTTATCCTCGTATCCTCGAGAGTCAGCCCCTTTGTCTTGCAGTCAGCGAACATGCATTCGATGAACCATCGCCAGCTGTAGTACCGCAGGATGCGTTTGCCACGCAGCGGCTCGGAGCAGGCTACGATCAGTAGCTCACCCCCCTTGATGCGCTTTGCCCCAAAATGCAGATCAAGAGCGGGCTGGCCTGCTTTGGGTGGCAGAGTTGCGGTAAAGCCACGCTCTCCCTTGCAGCGCCTCAGATAAGAGCGCAGCGACCTGCCGCGCGTAGACACTTGTGAAAGTGGCCGAGCTAGAAACCGGCGGCTTCAGCCCATTAAGCCGACCCTCACTTACGGCTTGAGTGCGCGGCACTTGAAGACTAGCTTTCACTTTTGTCAGATAGAACCGAGTGCAAGGGGGGAAAGATGCCCGCAGACAAATCACCATCTGACGGGACAGAATCTAAGACTGGAATTCCGGCACTTGACCCACTTACTGGTCTGTTCAGCCGGGGTGGCGCAATCGAAGAATTGGCGCGTATTGCTGAGCATCGGGAATTGAGCTCCCTATCGGTAGTCACCGTTGAAATTAGTCGCTTCGGATCGATAAATGACAGCATCGGAGCTTCTTTAGGCGATAAGATAATCGCTATGACTGCAAAGCGTCTTCTGAAGACCTTTCCGGACGCACTGATGACCGGACGAATGCACGGCGATCACTTCTGTATGGCCTTTGACAAGTCTGTCGATCTAGACGGAGCGATTAAGAAACTCTTAGATTTCACACAGCGCCCACTTGTCGTACGGGGCGAAATAATTGTCCTCAGCATACGAGTTGGGGTCGCTGATCCAAGCTGCCATGCTGAGAGTGCCTCTGATCTGCTGCATGCCGCCGAAGTAGCGCTCCACCGAGCTAAATTGCAACTTGCCAAGATCTCCTACTTCAATGCTGCCATGATAGATGATGCCCGCGCGGCGCATCGTCTTGAAAACGATCTGCGGGTCTCACTTGTCACGAAAGCAGCGGCCCTTCACAGTGCGATCGCCAATGACGAGTTCTTCCTGTGCTATCAGCCCATCATCTCCATCTTGACAAGACGCGTACACGGCTTCGAAGCCCTGCTGCGCTGGAACCATCCCCAACTGGGGGTCGTTTCCCCGGCGCAGTTCATTCCTATCGCGGAGGAGATCCGGGTGATGGATGTGCTAGGCGCTTGGGTCCTACGACGCGCTTGCGCCGACGCGACGACGTGGCAGGCGGTTGATGGTGGTCCGGCACCAAGTGTGAGCGTCAATGTCAGCCCAACACAGCTTGAAGAAAGCCGACTGTTTGAGCATGCGCTCGATCAGGCACTGATCGAGAGTGGATTGGCTCCAAACCGCCTCAAGTTGGAAGTCACTGAGGCCGTAGCATCCGACGTTCATATTGCGGAACAGTTGCACATCTTACGGAAGCGGGGCTGCCAGATTGCTCTGGACGACTTCGGAACCGGCTATTCGTCGCTGACCCAAATCCTTACTTTGCCATTAGATTACATCAAAATCGACCAGTCCTTTATGCGTGGCTCGGAGCAAAGGGACGAGGAGAAGGCCGATCAATTCAAGCTTTTAACACGCTCTATCTTGGCTTGCGCTACGGCCCTCAATATGACCTCGATCGTTGAAGGCGTCGAGTCCGCACAGCAGGTCGAAAGTATCCGAGAATGGGGCGGAGATCTGATCCAAGGCTATTTCTATTCCAAACCAATGGCGGCAGATGCCATAGCTGACTATCTTGCCGAGGTATCCATTTAAACAAAAGGTTAATGATGTCCCAGCTCTATCATCTCGCTTACATCAGCAAGAACACTATTCCTGGCGGTCGATCTGAGGTCGAAGCGCAGATCCGACAAATCCTGGAAGTCGCCCATACGAACAATCCATCCAAGAACATCACCGGGGCGCTACTCTATTCCGGAGGCTACTTTTGTCAGGTGATTGAAGGGCCTGAAGAAGCGTTGGAAGAACTGTTCGAGAGTATCCAGATGGATGATCGCCACGGGGAGGTGACAGTCCTCCACTTCGAACCCATCGAAGAACGTGGTTTTGACGAGTGGGCGATGGCGTTCGCGGGTGTGGAGGAAACGATGCGCTTTGACATACAGTCGATCAAAGGCTCGAAGGATGAACTAGCCATGGCTGAGCAGGGCAGGAACATGGTGACTGTCCTTGAGAAACTGGTCACACAGCATCAGTCTACTCTAGTCCGCTGATTCAGTCGATTTGAGGGTAAAGTGTAACTCCCAAGCACCCCCTCGCGGATTGTCGGTCGGTTTTGGGGTGAGTCCTATTTGCCATTTGACGCATGACGTTTTCGGGTTGTGTCTCGAAAGTTGTGGAAATTCTCCAGCAGCGCTCTCCGAGTGTTTTGATTTGTGCCTGATCAGGCGGCGAGGTCAAGTGTCATGGGTTCGATCGGTTGGTTGATGGTCTGCCATCCGTCGACTTTACGCATCTGGATTTGCCCTGAAACGAGCAGCGCCCAGAGCAGCATTGGCACGGTTTCTGGGCATGGCAGCACGGTCTGTGTTTTGATCCTACGGCGGAACTCGCCGTTGAGGCGCTCGATGGCGTTGGTCGTCCTTGCAGACTTCCATTGCGACGGATCGAGCCGCGTGAAGGCAAAGAGGCGGTCACCGGCTTCCTCAAGGCTGTCGGCAACAGCTCTACACTTGAGGCGCCATTTGCGCAGGAAAGCCTTGCGCTTG
>QCWE01000013.1:0-999 GCA_003149555.1 Candidatus Aquiluna sp. XM-24bin5 | reverse complement strand
TGCTCCACCTCTTCGGCTGTGTCGGCGTAGATCATGTCGCGGTAATCTTCCGTGAGCTCATCCTGTACATGCTCGGGGGCATGGCCAAGAAGGTTGCGATGCTTATGAACCGTGCAGCGCTGGATAGGGAGCTCGTCCCCCCACAGCGCGACCAGCGCGGCCTCCAGCCCTGGGGCGCCATCCACGATGACAAATTCGGGACGCTTGAGACCGCGCGCATCGAGGTCATCAAAGAATTGACGCTAGGCGGCCATGCTCTCTCCGCCCATATTCTTTATGGAAAGCAGTACTTTCTGGCCATCACGGCGCACGCCGATCGCAGCCAGAACCGAGATGTTCGTGGCCTTTTTGTCGATCCGGGTCTTGATCACCGTGCCGTCGAGGATCACGCGCACGATGTCTTCTTCCGCAAGGCTCCGAGCGCACCAGGCATCCCAATCCGTCTTCACCTTGCGCCAGGCACGGCTCACAATGTCCTTACTCACGGCTCCTTTGAACAGCGCAAACAGCGCCCGCTTGACCCGCCGCGTGTTGGTACCCGACAGGTAGACGCCGATGATCAGCGCCTCAGCCGCTTTAGTCAGGCGCTGGTAGCGCGGCAAAGCCTTTGACCGCCATTCGCGAACCTTGCCATCTTCGTCCTCAATCCGAGCGCGCGGCACGCTGACGGTCTCGGTGCCAAAGGTCCCTGTGATCTGGCGCTCCCGTTTCCCGTGGCGATAGCCCTTCGCACCCCCGATCTCACGGCTGTAGCGCAATCGGCCCAGGAAGCCGTCCAGTTCCTCCTCAAAAACAGCTTCGATCGTCGTGCGAATGTTAGCTCGCAGCCGGTCCTCGATCGGATCAAATCCCTCTTCACATGCGAGTAGCGAAATCGGGCTGGTGTCTGTAGTCTTGGTCATGGCGTGATCTCCTAGGCGGTGCCAGCCGCCGGTTGGGTGGTTTTGGGTCACCCGGAGATTACGCCTCCTTCAAATTTCTACCAACTGCCCGACACGA
>QCWE01000012.1:13662-14808 GCA_003149555.1 Candidatus Aquiluna sp. XM-24bin5 | reverse complement strand
TTATACTTGGAGTCACTGAAGACCCGAGATTTGAAGGGTTGACGTCCAAGCGGGCATCAACTCAAGTAAGTGCATGATCCGTCCCGGTTTTCTTTCTTCTGCAGAGCGACGTGAACTTGAGGTTTGCGTGCGTAGCCAGCGCGAAGATCACGGTATTGCGCGTCGTGCGAATGCGATTTTGCTGCTGGATGATGGGAAGTCCTGTCAGGCCATCGCGGAGTTTCTCTACCTGGACGATGATACCATTCGAGGCTGGTACAAGACGTACCGAGAGGCCGGCTGGGATGCGCTTTCTACCGACGGCTGGAAGGGCGGTCAGTCCCGCATGACGCCGGCTCAAGAGACAGAGCTTTGCGCTTGGCTGGACGAACGCTTCTGTCGATCGACTGTCGAGATCAGGGCGCATATCGCGGCACAGTATGGCGTGGACTACTCCCACTCGGGCTGCATCAAGCTTCTGTCTCGGCTGGGCTATGAGTACCGAAAGCCGAAAGGGCTGCCGCGCGTTGCATCTGAAGAGAAACAAGCCGAATTCATTGCTTTGTACGAGCGGCTTCTGAACGGGTTAGGTGCAAATGATGTCGTCTATTTTGCAGACGCGGTGCATCCTGAATACCAGACAAAACCCAGCTACGGCTGGGTAAAGGCAGGATCAAACCCCGCCGTGACAACCACCGCAGGGCGTGGGCGCGTGAACATCCATGGTGCGCTCAATCTTGAAAATTTTGACGCGCCCTTTGTCGAGCCGACCACCGTGGACGGGGAGAGCGCAGCGCAGCTTCTCGCCAAGATTGAGGCACGCAATCCTCTCTCGCGGATCATCTATGTCATCTGGGACAATGCGGCTTACCATAAGGGCCCGGATGTTCGCGAATTCCTCAAACGACCAGAGTGCCGCATACGGCTTATCCAGCTGCCGCCCTATTGCCCCCACCTGAACCCGATTGAAAGATTATGGGCAGTCATGCACCAATACGTCACTCATAATCACTACTACCCAACGCAAAAGCAGTTCGCGGATGCGGTCCTGCGGTTCTTTCGAGAAACCCTACCCAACGAATGGCAAAACTTCCGCGATCAGGTGTCCGATAATTTCAGCGTCGTCAATCACGACAAATTTCGGGTTTTGCCGTGAGCCCGGTATAT
>QCWE01000012.1:2637-13019 GCA_003149555.1 Candidatus Aquiluna sp. XM-24bin5 | reverse complement strand
GACACATAATTTTGTCCGCCCTGGTCAGTTTGGACGGGGAGTCACAAACGCTGGTTTGTGAAACTCCCAGAAGGCATAAACCCCTTTTTTCATGGACATTCTGCGTGGTCGGCAGACGCAAGCGTAGGATCCTGCACTCTCCGGCATCAGACCCCTTGTTCAACAGCGCTTGCCCAGCTTAGGGCCGTAGCCACATATGTGTGGTTCCCGTCAACGATTTCATCGCCCAGTCCGTCTGGATGTTCGCAGGCGAGAATTGGCTTAGGAATACGGTGGATAGTATGATCCATTACCCGATCCTCCGTCACCGTACCACCGTCGATTAGCCGCTTTACATGCTCGGCAACGATGCGGATTTTTTCAGGCTGGATGTTTTTCTCTGCCCAAGCGCGCATTTTCCCGACATCAAGATGAACCTCTCTATCGCCCAGATTTGGGGTGCTAAAAATCTCGCACGTGATCGCGACGACGCTTTTTGGCTTACCACTGTTTGCTTTACGGCGCTCTTGTCTGTTCACAGCCATCTCCATCCGGCAAGGGGCGGAAAATTCAGTAATGGAACCGCAGTTGCGCAATCTCTAGGCTTTGGCCATCGCCAGCTCCACTGACCCGGTAGACCATTCGATCTTCCTGAGAAATCCGCCGGGACCACCAGCCAGTCAAATCGCCCTTCAAAGGTTCCGGCTTGCCGGTTCCCTTGAAGGGGGTCCGCTTGCACTGCTTGATCAGCTCGTTGATCCGGTCGCGTACCTTGTCGTTGGTGTTGACCCAGTATTGATAGTCTTCCCAGGCCTGATCGGAAAAAACCAGCTTCACTCGGTCAGCTCACGCTCTTCGCCAGTTCCAGCATCGAGTTGCGCGATCGACGCGCGCAAGCGGGATGCGTTTTTCGGTGTGGACAAGAGGTGCAACGTCTCGTTGACGGCGTTCCAAGTGTCCAAGGACACGACCACAACGGACTCGCCCTTCTTGCGCGTCACGACAACTTCCTGCTTGTCGTGGATCGCTCGATCCATGACGCCCTTCAGTTGAGCTCGCGCGTCTGAGTAGGTCATAACATCCATGTCGACTCTCCTTTGCCCCCCCTCTATATGTACAATATTAAGTACAAGTAAAGAGACCGCGCCAAACAAAGGGTCACATTGATGTGAAGCTCACGTCACCATGCGCGCGTCTCTCTTTGCTCATGCAGCGTGTTGTTCGGTTTCAGCGCGAACCGCCGGATGTGCCTGCGGCAGACACGCGAGAATAATTGCTTCCGTGTTGAATTGACCGGGCTTAAGAGCCAGCAATAGTCCTTCGTGGCTGAAATCGCCAAACTCCTTCATTGACAACAGAATGCGCCACACCTCCTTTGGCACTTCAAAGCTGGTGGTACCATCACCCAAAATCGCACCGCACCAAAAGCTCCGAATAAGGCCCTTATCTTGAAGGCTGATCGCCTGAGCCAAGTTTGGATTCAGCCATATTGTCCTATCTTTTTGAGCGATCGCTTTGCAGAATATTAACACCTCAAAAGTGTGGAGATCCAAGAGTTTATTTCGTATGGATCGTCGTTTTAGGGCAGAGCAGTCAGGTCCGGATGGACTGGTTCACCGATGAGACCCATGCCGTTGCCGCTCTGATCACGCTGGAAGCCTCCAAGCGTCAGCGAGGCTACTGGGTGGAGCCCCAGCAACTGGTGATGTTCACGTGATAGCGTGACGGACTCACACAAGCTTCTCGATCGGCTGAAAAGTATAGTAATTATACCATTTTCAACATACATTGCCCTCCATGAAGTTCGAATATGACCCCGACAAAAGCGCCACGAACCGTGAAAAGCACGGGATCGACTTTGATGAGGCCCAGGCCCTCTGGGATGATCCTTATACCAAGGGCGGCGGTCATTGATCCACTTTTGCCCAATCTCTGGTCCCGATTGACGTGATGACTTCCGGGAGGGCGATCAGGTTGTTCCAGGCTTGGCACCCTGCATCGAGGATCGCATCGTAAGTTTCGAAGACGCGGTTAGCGAGCCAGTTCTGGCGAAGATACTGCCAGATATTCTCAACCGGGTTCAGTTCAGACGATTTCGACGGCAAAAAGAGAAGCGACAGATTTTTTTTGGGGGGGGGCAGTGCGCCGGTCGTGTGCCAGCCGGCCTGATCCATGAGGATGACGGCATGTGCACCCGGAGCCACCGCCTGGGTGATTTCGTTCAGATGTGCCTGCATCGCTTGGGTATCGGCCGTCGGCATCATAATTGCGGCGCCGGTGCCGCGGGCCGGGCAGATGGCGCCGAAGAGGTAGGCGTTCTGGTAGCGCAAATCAGCGGGCTGATGCGGGCGGCTGCCCGCCATGGATTGAGATCGACGGCGCGTCGGGAAGCCCCATCTACGCGCCGCGCCTGATAAGCATGACCTGATCGCATCCTCTGTGCAGCCAGACCCGTTACCTGGTTCCCCTCCCCGCTCCGCTAAGCTGACACCACAATCCGAATTTCCGGACTGTGAGAGACCGTCAGAGAAGGAGCAAAACATGACAGAACATCAGAAAACCTGCGCCACCTGCGGATCAACCGATCGTCTTTGGCCTTCGACACTTTCCCCTCGCTTATCCACAGCGCAAAAAGGCGGCGCTAATGATAGTTCTTATGCGATTTAAACGCCGTGCTTTGGCTTTCATGTTTATGTCCAATAAGTTTACATTATCGGACATAGCGCCAGATCGGTCGGCGGGTGCAGTCGCTTGGGGCAGCTGCAACCCGCCGGCAGGGCATTCCGGAACAGTCCGAGGCAATCGAACAGGTGTTAACCCTGCCGGGTGACGCTATGCGAAGATGTGAGGCGGTGTCTAGTAGATACAAAAACTGTGTTTACTCTTTCTCAGCCTTAGTCATCGACGCCAGAACCGCAGCCACCCTTGTGTGATGGTTCACCGGGCAGCTGGAACCTGACGCTCAGGCTAAAGCAGCTGTATTAGAGTGAGAAAGAGACATGCCTCAAACTCTTTATTCCTATGATCCGCCATCTCCATTTTCTTGAGGATTTTCTCCAGAACTGCTCAAAAAGATGGAGATGGCTCCAATTATTTATTTATTTTTGGAGGTGAGCCATATATTGAGTGGAGTTGTACCGTCAAAAATTTAAGCATAGTTGGAGAATATGAGTCGGTTAGACTTGCGAAAACTGACGTACAGCCCAAAGGAGAATCCCTTTCTGGAATCTGCCCCTGTTGTACCAATCAAAGCAAAGTCACGATACAGCGCAACAGCCGTAAGCCGTGAGCTCATGGATTCGAAGACTGGAGAGATCATTGAAGCACAGTCAGCTATTGTCACCAGGCACGACGTTGACGATCAACACTTCGTCAAGGTTTTTGCGGATGGTGTGAAAGCAGCCTACGGACTGAGCCGCACGGCTTACCGCGTCTTCCACAAAGTGCTCGAAGTCTATGAGCAGACAGACATGACGGGCGGGTATGTGGATACTGTAGAACTCGCATGGTTCGACGGTGGATTGCATGGTGAAGACGTTGGGATGTCGCAGCAGACTTTTAGCCGGGGGTTGAAAGAGCTCATCGAGAAAGAGTTTCTGAAGCCCCGCCTTCCCAATAGCTACTGGGTGAACCCGGCGCTGTTTTTCAAAGGCGACCGTGTTGCCTTCGTCAAAGAGTACCGCTGCGTCCGTAACAGCGAAGATCGGAAAAAACTTGAAGATTGATATGTAGTTTTCTCGGATGGTTTATACGGAAACTTTTTTAGTACTCGAAGGCCAATTGGCGTCTGTAGTAAAAAACTTGAGTGGGATTTTTTATGCTGATTTCCAATTTTCTAAAGGGGCTAAAATCTAATGGAGATAATCGTGAAAAAGGACCTATGTTCTCCCCAAAAGATCGTGAGAACATTTCATGGTTTTGGAGTAAATACCTAAAATCGAAGACCCCATGGCTATTTTTAGTCCTCACTCTGATTGCTGTTCAAGGAGCAGTTTATCAGCAGTTTCTGGTGCTCACAGAGAATGGCCTGAGAGTCATCTTCGATAGCGGTTCGACCAATGATCTGGTCTGGGTCTGTGCCCTTGTTTTTTCGCTTTTTACCATGCGAGCCATAATTTCATATGTCATCCCTCGCCTTTCTGTTTGGCTCGCCAGTGAGGCAGTTATGCAGATGCGACGTGATTTGATCGATCACCTTATGACTTTAGATTTGGCGTTTTTTGAGCGAACTCAGCCTGGAGAGATTATTCTTCGTCTTGTTAATCAATCTCAATCGCTGAGCTTATTTGTTGGGCAAGCAACTGTTAATGCTGCTCGTGATGCAGCAACAATTATTATTGTTTCAGGATATCTATTCTATAAATCTCCACTGCTATTCCTAGCAGCTATTATCGTGATGCCAACGATTTTACTGCTTCTTCAGCATGTATCGTCTACAATTAAGAACATCCAATCAACTGCGGAAAATGCAATGGGTGCTTATATGACGGGCATTGATGAAATGATTTCGGGCATGCGGACGGTTAAAATTTCTGGACAAGAAGAAGTAGAACGGAGCCGCCTTGTAACTGCGACACATAATATTCGTAATATATCCTTACGCCTGCAATCTGCTCAGGCATTGGTGATGCCAGCTATCGATATGATGGCTGCTTTTGTATATGTTTTAGTAATTGGTGGCGGTGGCTACATGGCCATCTCAGGAGATTTTGGTCTCGATGGAGCAGGAATAATTGCGTATCTTTTAGGGCTTGCACTAATTTTTGATCCTGCCCGAACTTTGGCAAGTTTTTTTGCAAAATTGCAGGCAAACCTAATTATTCTGGACGGCGTTCGCAGCCTTTATCGTGAAACCCCTAAAATTACAGACGCTCAACATGCACATGAGGATTTTGATCGATCAGGCGATCTTGTTCTCGACGACGTACGGTTTTCTTATGATCAAAACCATCCTCTTTTTGAGAACCTTTCTATGCGCTTCGAAGGGCGCAAGGTCTCTGCAATTGTTGGCGCAACTGGTTCTGGAAAGACAACAGTACTGAGTTTGCTAACCCGCTTGTATGACGTGGCGGACGGGTCCGTTACAATAGGTGGTACGGCAGTAAAAGACATAAAAATCAAAGCGCTGCGGTCCTCCTTCTCCGTAGTTGCACAGGACATCGTTATTTTTAACAATTCTCTGAAAGAGAATATTCGCTACGTACGGCCTGACGCAACGGATGAAGAGGTTCGTGCAGCAGCTGAAGCCGCAGAGATTCTGGATCTCATGGATGCTCGTGGAGACAAGCCTTTGGGGCCAAAGGGAAGCCAACTCTCAGGGGGTCAAAAACAACGCATCGCTATTGCACGTGCCTTCTTGCGGGCATCGCCAATCTTACTCCTCGATGAAGCAACATCAGCCTTGGATCAAAAAACTGAAGACAAGGTAAAACGTGCTCTCAACCGATTGTCAGAGGGCAAGACAACTTTGATTGTTGCGCATCGGTTGTCTGCTATCACGCATGCAGATTGGATCTATGTGTTGGATGCTGGCCAGGTCGTTGAGCAGGGGAATCATGACACTCTGATTGCGCAAGGCGGCCTGTATGCTGGGATGTATAAAGCGCAAAAAGGCAGCTATGCCTGAGCATATCGTCAGTCCCTTACAAGCAAGTGCAGCCCAAACCCATCCATATCTTGTGATATTGTTGTAACTAACCGCGTCATGAGAGCTTGAACTCGTATCTCTGACATGCAGCACCAACGGGTATGCTTTTTCAATACACCTGTGCTATACTCAATGGTATAATGGGTTATCTGCTGCCACGAAAGACATCACTATGCTTGCCGAATTGAACAAAACAACACCGGAACAAAACAAAGAGCATCGTGCTACATTGGGTATATGGCTGAAATCGCTGCGCGAAGAGCGAGGGCTATCCCAACGGGACCTCGCCGATCTTTTGAATTTAGACTATTATACGTTCATCTCACAGCTTGAGACAGGACGAGGAAAAATCCCAGAGCATCGATATGCTGAGTGGGCTATCGCCTTGGGACAAGACCCACGTAGTTTTGTTCAAACTCTGCTGAAATATTATCAACCAAGCACATATCAAATACTGTTTGAAGATGTTGGGTGATACAGTTCGGCTAACTTAAAAACCAGAAGACGGATGGTTCTACGCTCAGCCGGAGTGTACTTCAGAGAATGGTTCTTGAATGGCAGACGTCCTAGAGTTCAAACGCAATATGGGCAGTTCTGGTGAACTGTCTTTTATGCGTTCTGATGGCGAAACGCTTTCTTTCAAGCATACATCCGAAGGGCGTGTAGAACTTGAGCCAGTCATTCATAATGATCTCACAACAGAAGATGGTGTCCCGTCTCAATACAAGATACGTGATTGGACCAATCAAGAACTGGCCAATCTGTTTCGCGTTAAACATCTCTTAGATGCAGCAGGTGTTGTTTGTGAAATAGACAGAGGCCTCACAGACGAAGGCGAGCCTTGGTTCGTATTCTGTCAATCTGATGGGGAAGTCTTTATCCATCTCTGCCGCATTAATGGAAAATATATATTAGACAATCCCAATATTGAGCGCCCACTGTCGGGGCATAATTTCTCTGATCTAATCTCTGATTTCACAACTCTGCGTACACTAGGTGCAGAACAAGCAGCGGGTACCGATAGCAACGTAACACATCGTGTTGTGCATCTGAAACGTGGAGGAAAAATACGCCTGCACCCTTCAGCACTTTTGGCTGCTCTTGTATGGACACTCTATTTGTCAGCCGAAGACTTAGTTCTCGTGCGGCCTGAGGTGGCCACAGATGATATTGATGATGAGAGTGATCTTACCATTACATTTGACCACCCCCAAGAGAACCAAATTGAAACGTTCGCTACTGAAACGCGGCAAGCAATTGATGAGATTTCAGATTATGACCATAAGGCCTTACAAGATGATGTAATGCGTCTCGAAAGCCCTGTGGTACCCTCAAAGGACCTGCAACTTTCAACTCTTACAGCTATTAGTCCAATGGGCTATGCATTTGGATTGAGCTCTATAGCAATTGCCTTAGGCTTCTTGTCTGAAGAACGGGTACTGGACGATCAAAGCGCCATTCTGACATTGATTGACAAGGCTTTCTCTTCATTTGGTCAGGTCAGCGCGTTGTCTATCCAGCAATCTGCTGAAAATTCTGAAGATACATCTCGTTTAGATTCCATAATTAAGTTTCTAACTGAACTTCAGTTGCATCATCCGCTTGACGCGCTTGCGTATGGTGACCCCTCGAGAGATGCACATACTGATCCTTCCGATCATCAGCTGGCATTAAGCGATCGCTCATTGCAAGATAATGGTTTTGTTTCAGCTGAACAGAACGATCAAAGCACGCAAAAATATACTGAGGGCACGCATAAAGTCGCCTTAGATACAACACATGACGATATCATGCGGTCCCATTCTGATACTGGAGGTGAGCAAAACATTGTTCAATCAACAAGCGATGAGACAAAAATACATATCAGCACGAGAGAAGAAGACATCAATACACTGATCCAAACGTGGGATACTCCATTACACACATTTTATCTTGGCGACGAGTACATACGCGCATCATTCGATGTCGCTAGCATTACTTCTTCAGAAAGCATCGTGGTTTTCACAACGCCTGATGTTCAAGATGAACAATCCGTTCTGGTCTCTGTAGACGGTGCCTATTTAGCGTCCACTGAACATCATCTTGAATCCCATTTGAACCTCGCAATTGAGGTTGGCGTAACCTTCCAAGAAGTTATTCAAAACGTGTTTAACTTTGATCAATCAGACTCTTTATCTTTTGATGGACGCGCAAAAGATTTTGTTAAATCCTTTATGGCAAAAGATGACGACATTGAAATTATTGTCCGAGGGGACGATATGATATTGATTGACATGTCTGGATTTTACAAAACTGCAGATAATGAAACTCCTTATTATATAATGAGTTGGGAGCTTAATGGCGGTGGGACAATATCCACTGTAGGCTTACAGCCAGATTTTGATCACTACGCAACCGTAGCGTAATTAAACGATTGTTCTCTGCCTTTGCTTCAAGCAAATTTTGTTTTTATTCTTCAATCATACTTTTTCGAACTGCATCCATTAAAGGGGATACAATGTAGTTTGCAACAGTTCGCTCACCCGTTGTAATAATAACATCTGCGGGCATACCTGGAGTAAGCCTACCTGAAATCTCTTCTGGTATATCCTCTTCAATCACCTCTATCCGAGCCAGATAATATGGCATCTCTTGTGGATTTTCAGGTGTTATCACATCATTGGAAACAGATTGCACCTGTCCAAGCATGATTGGTGTCAGTTTTGTTTTAAATGCTGTAAAGCGCACTTCTGTTTGTAGACCTGGAGCCACATTATCAATATCACGTGGGGAGACGCGTGCATTTATGAGAAGTTCTTCATCTTCAGGAACCAATTCCATAAGAACTTGTCCCGCTTGAATAACTGATCCCACAGTATGAACTTTCAAATCTTGAATGGTTCCTGAACCCGGAGCACGAATATCTGTCCGCGTCAGAACATCTTCAACAATCTTGGCACGCTGCTCTAGTTCAGCAATTTCCGCACGCACTCTCTCTAATTCGGAATTGGCCCGTTCCTTATACTCTTGCTCAACTTGCAACTTTTCGAAATGAGTCTCGTTGATTGAATTTTTTGCTTGTGCGATCTCTGAAATCACACGACCCAAAGATGCTTCAATTTGGATCAATTCATCTTCTCTTTGAGAGAGGATATTTGTTTGGATCAGCCCCTTTTCTTGGCCACTCCGCATACGTTCAATCATCTCTGTAAAGTTCACAAGTCGCCGCTCAAGTGCGGATTTCTGCAACTCCAGACCTTCGATTTGCGTATTTGTTTGCTCGACACGAACAGCCAGAATGTCTGTGCGAGATTTTAAGATGGAACGGCGATCTTGAAACAAATCTGCCTGATCCTTGAATGAGGATTGGATAGTGGCAGAGTCCGCTTTTCGTAAATCATTAGGCAATGCGATCGTGTCAGCCAGTTCACGTTCGGCAAGCAAACGCGCCTCAGTTACCTTGGCGACATCCAAGCGAGTGGTAAGAACATCTAAATTAGAGCGTGCTTCAACATCGCTGAGCTTGATCAGGATATCACCTTCAGAAACACTATCGGCTTCTTCAACGAGGATTTCTGCAACGATGCCACCTTCTAAGTGCTGGACAACTTTTCTATTTCCTTCGAGAGAAATTGTTCCTGGGGCAAATACCGCGCTGTCAAGTTTGGCGACAGCCGCCCAACTCCCGAAGACGCCGAACATGACGAATATAATTGCGTAGCCCATAAGAGCAACTGGGCGTGTGCTTGGCTTCTTAATCATTTAGCATATGTCCTATGCTGTTCGTCCAGAGAAAGGTTCGGCAAATCTTTGGTCAAAGGTTATTTTACTCAGACGTTGATAACTTAATGACTGAGGGGCCCTTTTCCCCAGAAACTTTCGAAAGAGCCTGTTGCTGCTGTTTTTGCTGCGCAAACAATTCCTTTGTCAGGCCAAACTTCTCGACAGCACCATTCATCAGCATCAACGTTTTGTCAGATACTGCTAAGAGATTAGATTTATGGGTTACGACGATTACGGTCTTACCCATTTTCTTCAACTCTTGAATGCACTGGATCAGAGCTTTCTCACCCATGCTATCAAGGTTAGAGTTTGGTTCATCAAGAACGATCAGGCTTGGCAGGCGATAGACAGCACGCGCTAAGCCGACACGTTGACGCTGTCCTCCGGACAAGAACATCCCACCGTCACCAACTTCGGTTTCATAACCATTGCCAAGTGTTTGGATCATATCATGCGCCCCAGACAGCTTGGAGGCGATGACGATATCTTTATCATCCGCCCCCTCTGCAAAACGCGAAACATTTTCAGCGACGGATCCACTGAACAGTTTCACATCTTGTGGCAGATACCCGATATAGCGTCCAAGTTGATCTGGCCCCCAATGCTGCATTTCCGTGCCATCTAAACGCACCGCACCAGAAGCAGGATTGGAAGCACCTACCAGGTGACGAACCAGTGACGATTTACCCGAACCACTTGGACCGATGATGGCAAGGACTTCGCCTGGCTCAATGTTGAAACTTATGCCACGTAACAATGCGTCACGCGTCCCAGGAACAGTTGCGAAGAGCTTATCAACGCTCAGCTTACCTTTGGGCGCAGGCAACTCAACACGCTCTTCTTGTTCGGCAACCTGCATAAAAAGTTGCTTCAACCGAGCATGTGCAGCTCGGGCACCCACAAATTGCTTCCATTGACCAACAGCTTGTTCAACAGGGGCCAAAGCGCGACCCATAACAATGGACGCAGCGATCATAATACCTGGCGAGATTAA
>QCWE01000012.1:0-2019 GCA_003149555.1 Candidatus Aquiluna sp. XM-24bin5 | reverse complement strand
CTGTTGAATCGCCAAGTATGCGCCAACCCCCAAGATAGCCACCTGCAGGCTCATACGCACAAATTTTGACGTTGCCATGATAGAACCAGCGCGGTCACTGGCCTTGGCCTGGTGCAAAAGCATTTCATCATGCTGTTTGATCCACCGCTGTGTGAGCGGCTTCTCCATCCCCAGAGCACGGATCACTTCTGCATTTTGCATTGTGGTATTTACAAAGTGATTGGCCGCTTGTGATGCTTTACCGGCATCTTGAAGAGCTCCTCGCGTTGCAAATTCATTGGTCAGCGCCAGTGCAAAGATAATGAAAGCCCCCACTGTCGCCACAAGGCCAAGCCACGGATGGAACGCAAAACATAGAGCCAAGAAAAGTGGTACCCAAGGCGCATCAAAGAAGGACAGGATCCCCTGCCCTGTCATAAATTCCCTGACTTTATCGATATCCGTTAGTGCAATTTGGGCATTGCTCGCCGGCATGGCGGTTTTTTGCTGGACCACTCTATGAAAGACGGGATTGGCAACCACCTCATCAAACTGCAAACCTGCCCGCACCAAAAGCCGTGATCTGGTAAACTCTAAAAGCCCGTAACAAAGCAGCATGGCAACTGCGATGGCCGTGATCATAATCAGGGTCATCTCATTGCGGCTCGCAAGAACACGGTCATAAATCTGTAGCATGTATAGGGGGCCGACAAACATCAGCAGATTTGTAAAAAAGCTGAAGACAATCGTCGCAACCATTGTCGACCGAAACTTACTATAGGCGGCCTGAAGAGAATTTTTCTGATGCATCTTGTGCCACTCTCCAGTGGTTTTAATTTGGATAATCTATCTTACCACAGAGGTAGGTGAGTTACTATTATCGTGCTGTGAAGTATGGAATAACGCTCCAACACTGTATTGTACAGCAACTTGAACACCCAAAAAGGTCTCTGACCTAGTTGATCAAAAGATCATCCCTAGCGTGGCCCACACGGGTCTCACTAGAAATCCAAGAAGGCCAGAAGGCTTCTGCCCAATTTGCACAACTGTAATTCTGATGTAGAACACTCAGCCATTGCCGAAGCCCGACTTCACTGAATGGCAAAGATCGCAGAAGTTCCTCACCGCCTTTGAAATCTAGCACCACGCCTTTTGTGCCGGAACGCACTTTGATCGATGTAACCAATGTTGCCACTCGCTTCTGAGGGATCTCAGGAGTAGGCACCACATTCTTCTGTCGCTTTAGATTACTCACAGCAGCTTGCTGGGAAAACCGCTGTGCCACTTGCACCTGAGGCTTTGGCGCCAGCATGACTGAAGGCATGGTATCCATCCGCTCCAGCAGAGGTGGAATTAACCGACTAAGTAGGCGCCGTGTCAGCCACAGCACCTGCACTTCATTTTTAAGCTCGATCGAGAGCCGAACCCGATCCTCCACCGGTTCATATTGTGTGGTGAAGCGACGGATATCGGACATAGACTGCTCTTACGCCAACATTCAGCTTACTTGTTGCCGTCGCCGTTCAGGAGCTTGGCCAAGTTCATGGCATAGTTGTTGCGCGCCGTTTGGATGACAGCCGCTTCGTTGCGCAGCTCACCCAGTTTACGGTCACAAAATACCACGTTCTGCACTTGGGCCTTAGCCTCGTCCGACATCGTCTCAGTATCATATTCAGTGCCGTCGATAGTCACTTTTGCCATGGGAAGTCCTTCTTTTATTGGAAACCGTTATTGATGACGTCCAGTATAGAAATTGCGCTACGGGATCAACTACACGACACGACAACGCTCTGATTTTAATAATTTTAGTATTCACGTCATGGAGTAGACCCACCGACTTTCAGTCGGTAGCGCTTCGGCGTGCAAGAATTGGTTTATGATCTCTGAAAGACAGCACACGGCTCTATGTCGATGAAACAACAGCGCCCGTGGTTGATCTCGTTCGCAAGCCTGATCGGCACATGCCGTCTCAACAACGTCAATCCCTATGACTACTTGCTCGACCTGTACACCAAGCTGGCAAATGGCCATCTCAAGAGT
>QCWE01000011.1:15810-16909 GCA_003149555.1 Candidatus Aquiluna sp. XM-24bin5 | reverse complement strand
CATCCATGACGCGCTTCGCTCTCGCCGATCTGCACAAGTTACTAACCCCGCATGTTCCACTGGGCAAGTCACGCCTGGAGACCCTGTGCCTGCTCGTGCTAGGCATAATCAGCGCGCGTACCGTCAACTTGACCCACATTGCTGCCGAGCGCCCAGCTCGCGCAAAAGTTGCGTCAACCTACCGCCGCCTGCAGCGGTTCTTCCAACAGGTGATCCTGCCCGACGATTGGAGCGTGGGCATCGTGATGGCGCTGATCGGCAATCCAAGTCGATGGTACCTGTGCCTCGATCGAACGAATTGGAAGATCGGCAAGTCGGACGTCAACGTGCTCGTGCTGGCTGTGGTAACCGAGCGCTACCGCGTCCCCCTCATGTGGTCCTTTCTGAACCACTCGGGCAACAGTACGACACGGCAGCGCATCGCGCTGATGGAGCGTTACCTGGCGCGCTTCAAGCCATCCACAGTGCGGATGCTCTTGGCGGACCGTGAATTCATGGGCAAGCATGGTTCAAGTTTCTCAAGGACAAGAAGATCCCTTTTGCGATCCGCGTGAAGGAAGACCAGCTCATTATCGTTGAAGGGCGCGAGTACGCGCTGCGTTCTTACCTGTCGCGCTGCAAAGGGGAGCGTGGCTTTACCGCGACCTTACCCGCCAAAGCTGGTCAACCAGCCCTGGAACTGCACTTTGGCGCACGGCGCATCAAAGGGGGAGAGTTGCTGATCGTGGCCTGTTCCGAGCCACTTCGCGGATCGCGCATCCTGCGATACTATCGGTGGCGCTGGTTCATCGAATGCATGTTCGCAGACAGCAAAACAAAGGGGCTCAATCTTGAGGACACGAGGATTAAACTCTCTAAAAGGTTGAGCCTTCTGATCGGCATCTCCGCCATCGTCCTCGCCATGGCCTGTCAAACAGCATCCAAGCTAATGGGCTCAAAATACCCCGCCCGGAAAAAGCACGGCTACTGTTCAAAGTCGTGGTTCAGGACTGGTTTCGACGAGCTGCGCCGTCGCCTCAGAACAAACGAGGATACGCCGATATTCGGGTCAAAGTTGGCCGTCAAGAAACGATTACGGGCGGGTGTCGCGTAGTGTGTC
>QCWE01000011.1:8125-15096 GCA_003149555.1 Candidatus Aquiluna sp. XM-24bin5 | reverse complement strand
GGGAGTAGGGAATTTTTCAACAAAACGTTCCAAATGTTCAAGAATATTGCGAGGTCAAAGACCTCAAGCTACCGCGCAACCGCACATCCCGGCCCTGAAGAGGCCGGGTCTTCCGTGCGCGGGTGATAAAGCTGTTCTAACGCATGTTTAGGTCAAAGTGCAGGACGCCGGCTGCGGCCGGTTGTCCTTCACTTTGTCATCGCGGGCTATTATCGTCTCGTTTACCACCATTGATACCACTGACTGGTGAAATCCATGCATTCCTCGTTTCTTAAAATAGAGCATTACCGGGCTGGTCATCTTGATACTGCCAGTAATGCCATTACGCGTCTCAGGAAAAATGATCTTGACGCCATTATTCTCCGTGACGTTTACTCTAAAGACGCTCTTTCTAAGCTGCCTGATCTTTTAGCCACCAATGCGCCAGGCTTTATAAAGACAACGTTTCCGGCAGCCTTTCGCGCATATTTTTATGGAATTAACCTCAACCTCGCAGAGCCTGATTTAGACCCATATTTTGCAGCAGAACCAGACTTTCACAAAAAACTGGCAGCGCTTGATCTGGGAGGCATGCCATTACAACATAGAATTTGTAGCCTTCTTTCGAAAATGGACGAAAACCGACCCTATAGTGCTGCACCAGGTCCATCGGGCGCCAAGCATTTTTTTACAACACTACGGGCGCATCTTACAGGGGGCTACATACCTGCTCATTTCGACAACGAAGCTGCAATGAGGCCAACATATCAACACATCGCGAAACTTTGCG
Source organism: Candidatus Aquiluna sp. XM-24bin5 (assembly GCA_003149555.1). The sequence continues at coordinate 14,327 of QCWE01000011.1, read as the reverse complement.
AGCCTGACATCTATTCCTTTGTCCTGTGTATCGATCAGGCGGAAAAAGGAGGAGCGCTCGATATCTACAATCTAACATCGAAAGATGCAGCAGCAGAGTTTCGTAATGACGACCAGGGTGGTCGAAAGAAAGACCTGAGCAGCCTCGAAAAGACCTCAATCCGTCTTGCTCCGGGTGAGCTGATTATCTTGCATTCCAGCCGCTTCTTGCACGGGGTCTCGAAGGTTGAGGGGGACCGTACCCGTTGGACCGTGTGCAGCTTTATGGCTCTCGCAAAAGACGGCAAGCAGGCTTATTGCTGGGGATGATCGACACCCCTCTGACATATATTTCGACTCTTATCGAGGCATATCGAGCTGGCCAAGCCAATGATCATGTACATCTTGGATATTGGGATGACCTTGTCCAGCATGATTGGGAGACGGCACAGTGCGCCATGACCAAATTGCACCTTGGCGCCTTGGCCCTGCAAAATGGTCATACTGTTGTGGATATTGGGTGCGGACTTGGTGGAAGTCTCCGAATGGCAAGCGATTTGATGGCTGCCGGACATTTGATTGGAGTCAATATTGATCCGCGACAGCTTGAAATCTGCACGGAGCAGGCGATAGCCAATGATAATCGCGTATCATGGTTGCTTAATGATGCCTGCAATATCCAATTAGAAGATGGGGCATCTGATCGCATTCTTTCGCTTGAGGCAATGTTTCACTTCTCCAGTCGTGATGCGTTCCTCTCAGAGGCCTCCCGATTGCTCTGTACAGGCGGACGTCTCGTCTGCAGTGATATCCAATTTGATGCGCCACAAACCAAAGAGGAATATGACCTTCTCGATTGCGTGCAGAGAGGATATGCACCCTGGCCCACCCCGGTCATCACGGCAGACGATGTCATCACCATGGCCTCTGACCACAACTTAATCCTCATCAATCATCGTAACCTGTCTGACTGTGTAAAGCCTACGTGGGATTACATCGCGCCCCGATCACATCAAACCATAACATCACCAGTTGGCGCAATGGCTCAGCTGCATTCAGCTGATAGATTACGGTATGAGATTTTCACATTTAAAAGAACCAATAAAAGTTAAACGTGATAATCAGGTTTCCGAGGCATGATTAAACATGCCTTCAGTGAATATCCGTCAAATTTTTAATTTAATTGCAATGTGTTACATAACTTATCAATTTTAACGTACTGGAAAATTATAAAATACAGCATCGCCAAGTCTGGACGCTTTGTGTTGATACATTGCAGAATCTGCATGACTCACGAGAGCGTCCACATCGTCAGCGTCTCCTGGATAGAGTGAAACCCCTACACTGCACCCAACGATTATGTGTGTTCCCGATATCTTTATAGCATCTGAGAGACTTTTCTTGATACGTTGAACAACCTTTTCAGCTGTGTTTTTATTTTTAATGTTCGGCAAGATAATAAGAAATTCGTCCCCAGCAAGCCGACCAACTGCGTCAGTATAGTTGCGCACAGATAACTGAAGACGTTCTGAAATAGTACATAATACTTTATCTCCTGCTGCATGGCCATGTGTGTCATTGATTTCTTTAAAATTATTCAAATCTAAGAACATGACGGCTAATGATGTGTTTTCTGTTTTGGCTTGCGCTAGCTCACATTCAAGACGAGAAAGGATGTTACTGCGATTGGCAAGACCAGTAAGCATATCAAAATTTGCCAACTGGAATAATCTTTCCTCAGTTTGCTTTCGCTGTTGAATATCCCGGCCAATGCCGAGCATGCCAGACACATTTTCATTTTTATCAAATAAGGGGGCTGCATTTGTATCATGCCAGTGCCATGATCCATCAGCATGGCGAACACGATATTCTAAGCCAGCTTCTGGTTTTAAACTTGTGATAAGACGTTTGAAAAATTCTGCACAGCTCGGCAGATCCTCAGGATGAATAACGGTAGAAAAATGTTGTCCCAGTAGGTCTTTATCTTGATATCCAAGAACGTCTGTCAATTTCGGCGATAGGTAGTCAAATATTCCATCAGCGTTGAGAGTAAAAACAATGTCGTTTGCGTTTTCAACAAACGAGCGAAATTTATTTTCACTTGCTGAAAGTCTAGCTTCGGCGAGCTGGCTAATCTCCAATGCCAATTCCGTTTTTTTAAGGGCTTGAACAAGTTCTTTTGTTCTTTCTTCGGCAATAGTCTCCAAATGCATTGCCAGATCTTTCAGTTTTTTGTTAGCAGTGTACAATTCATAACTTTTTGTCTCCAGCAGTTTTTCTGCTGCCTCCCGAGCGGTTTTTTCACGCTCGTATCTGGACCGAGAAACTGTGAGATTAGGCATCTCTTTGAAACACATTATTTGAGATATAGAATTGTGCATGGCCACTCCCATTCGAGGAATAATCGACCATGTCGATTTGTCCTGCCTGTTCATATTGATTGTAACAACCTTCGATCAAGCCGTGACAAAAATGAGCCAATGGATTTTTTGATATGTATTCAAGGTCCAGCTCAGCATCATTTCTCCGCATTGCTTTGAATGATGGCAATTCCGCATCTGGGTAAAGCTTTCTAACTTCTACATGAATATCATTTTCAATGGCCTCTAACATTTCAAAAGGGCTAGCATATTTTTGAAAAAATTCAGGATACCCCGTTTTGAAAGAATTCATTACCCAATGACCAAACTGACGTTCCAGATCAGGCTTCGTAATACCTCCCAATCGGCTAAAGGCATCAACCAAACTTATTAATTCGGAGCACTCATAATACCCGACAGCAGTGTAGGAGCCACCTGAAGGCAAGGTGATGCTATCGAAAACGTGGTCAACTTTCTCTTCACCGAAAGCAAACTCGGCCATTTTCAAAAATTCTATAAAAACCAGGCCTTTCACGACGAGTCTTTCATTGAATGTTTATGCAGGTTCGAGAGGCCCAAGACATTTACCTGATACTTCCAGAGTACAGCATCCGTTTCCCATGTTGACGTCACCATCAGCATTTGTATCCAAGGGTGTTTCGGGTAGTATTGGAAAAATTTGTCAACATAACAATACGGAAGATTTTAGATGAAACTCAGATTTCAGAGTGAGTGCTAAGACATTGGTAAATATGGATAAAACTGTGGAACTGCAGCTCTATTGACGGGCAGAAGCGGATCACTACACTTGTAGAGGCAGCAGGTATATCAATCAAAATCCCTGATTAATCCGAGTACGTTCAAACATGGCTGCAAATGGACTAGCCATATGCGTAGCGCGTATTATGGCAATGCTCGGGAGGGATAGATTTTATGTGATGGCCATATAGATAATGCAGCAGATTGCGATCACTGATTTTGACTTTACTGCTTTCCCTGCAGATCAGGATAGTCTTATTAAAGCTTGGCTGCCAGAGATTGAAGAATCTGCCAGGACCTATGTACCTGATGATAGGTTCATTGCTTTTTTGATTGCGGCACTGAGAATAGGTGCGAGATCAAAGTCTCTTGATGGTTTTAATTTAATGCAAATTATCGAAAAGGCAGGTTATTCTCGCTCAACGTTTTTTCGGTTGTTTGAAGGATATAGTGGGTTTCTGCTTAATGGATATAAGTTAACCTGTGATCTTTCAATTAGGGTCTATGAGCGCCATCTTGGAAATCATGAAAGGACGCTTGACGAATTTTGTAAATTTACGGCAGATGTCTTCTTTGGCGCTAATTGCACTATTCCAAATGAAATCGTTCGAATGCTGTGGCGCGAACACGCACTGGCGCATGCCGATTTTCATCCACATATGACAAACTTGGCGCCCATTATGTTTAATTATTTGACCCAGAACACACCAACACAGCACCTCAATATTGATGTGGACGAGCTTTATGGGGTGGTTCTAAACCTTGACTTGGATATCTTAAATGCGCGCATCGATGATAATCCTCTTTGGGGCACGCCAGCTTACTATAAAAAGCTCCATAAAATGCTCTTGGGGTATTTTTTGACCTGTTCGTAAGTTTCAGCCGACTCCAAGCGTGGGATCAGTGTTCTCGCCTTAGGATGATACGCAATATGAGAGAATAGCCTTAACTTTGCAGATCGGGTTAGGTAGAGTTCGTTTCTGGCAGGATTTAGGCATGGCATCGTCGGCGGCACTTGCGGCTTCAATGTGTTAAAGAGTGCGCGATGGCTGTAGGGGATACGGTGCTATCTGGTAGCTATCAGGTAGCTGTTGGTAAAAAGAGATTGACCTACCTTTTCTCGCCTGAAAAAATCGAGTTTTTCACCTGTTTTCATAGCTCTAACGGCGAGGCCGGATCGTTACTCACGGTACACGACTCGCCTCATTCTGCAGCCTTTATGATCCTTCGAGGGCATTTACATGCCCAGGCATTGAGCGCGCGGCCCGGGTGATGGATGATCCAGTTTCGCAGGGCATCAAGACCTGTTCGGAACCAGGATTTTTCGCGTCTTCCATGTCCTTTTTTCCGAATGGCGCCGCGTCCCATAACGCGGGTGGCGCAGCGATAGGCCCATGTGACGGCGAGGGCGACGAGTACGAGCAAGGTCGCAAGTTTGTCAGGTTCGGTAATGTGGGTGTCTTCGATATTGAACCCACGTGTCTTTGCGTCAGCGAACATGCACTCAATCCTCCACCGCTTGCGATAGAGGTTCAGGCCACGTCCAGCGTCATCCAGGTTGGTGGCGACGATGAGCAGTTCGCCGCCCTTGATGCGCTTGGCGGCGCAGCGCAGTTGGTTGTCAGGTGATCCGTTCATGCCCATGAGCCAGCCTTCCCAAGTGCCACGTCTGGGCTTTCGAAGCAGCGTGCGAAACTGGCGCCGACTGCCGTCTGCGAGACGGATCAGCATGTCCTCCTTGAGGCGGATGACAAAAGGGACATTGTTTTTGTTGAGAAAATTCATCCACTCTGCGCCGACGAACTCTCGATCCGCCAAGAGAGCACGGATAGACGTAGCCCCGAACAAGCGCAGATAGCGCTCCATGAGCTCGATGCGCTGAGCAGTTGCCGAATTGCCTGCATGGTCCAGAAGAGTCCACATGAGCGGCACTCGGAAGCGGCGCGTGACGATGGCCAGGACCAAGATGTTCACATCGCGCGATCCCAGCTTCCAATTCGTTCGGTCCAACGCCAGCAACCGGGGGCGGTTCAAGTTCAGCATCTGCATGATCAGTCGCGCGGCGACGTCGCCGTCCAAGTGCACAAACTGGAAGAAGCGCTGCAGGCGGCGGTAATTCGATTCATGTTTGGCGTCGCCCGGAAACTGGCTTGCCAGATGCGACAGGTTGACCGTCCGACAGTTTGCCAAGCCAACGAGCAACACCGCCAGGGTTTCAAGCCGCGTCTTGCTCAGGCCGAAATGCGGACGTAACGTTTCCAGCAGAGGGGCGAGAAGGCGTTCGAACATCGCGAAGATCCTTGTGGTAGAGAATCTTCAAAATCGAATCCAGATCGCCTCTCAACGCAACAGCGTCGTGTACCGTGATCGTTACTATATAATGGACTTGGTGCCCCCTGCCGGACTCGAACCGGCACGCCCTAAGGCAAAAGATTTTAAGTCTTCAGCGTCTACCATTCCGCCAAGGGGGCATATGTATGGTAGGCCCGGCAGGACTTGAACCCGCAACCAAAGCGTTATGAGCGCTCTGCTCTAACCAATTGAGCTACAGGCCCATACACAGCGGCAGCATTACTGCACTTGCATCCGGCTGTCGAGTAGATTGCCTCGACTGCTTAAATAAACCGTCACTAACGCAACGCCTATAATATACATCGTGACGTTATTCCAATCAGAGCCCATGATGTTTGTATCAACGACAACGCTTGTGAGGCGTGAAAAGGTCAAATAATGCTGGCCTTGGCATTATTTGACAAACAGTTTGTCATATATCGATCCAATCAATCACGCATCATTTTTGAGCATTCGCTTTCCATCTAATGGGTCGAAGCCACCGGCTTCTAGCCGGTCCGCTTCAGCGAATCTGGTTTGATCTTCCTCCCTGGAATCTGAAGCCCCCGAAGGGGTATGGCTTCAGATTCCAGGGAGGAAGATCATGCGCTACTCGTCATCCGCGCACACGCGATTTTATCACAGATACCACGTCGTGTGGGCGACAAAGTATCGATACAAGGTTTTGTACGGCGCCATGCGCGAGCGGATCCGGCAAATCATCATCCAGACCTGTGAGGAACTGGGTGTCCATATCGTGAAGGGCGTTTTGGT
>QCWE01000011.1:2990-7373 GCA_003149555.1 Candidatus Aquiluna sp. XM-24bin5 | reverse complement strand
CAAATGATGCCTCCGGCGTCAGCCGGTGCGGCCTTCACTTGCATTGGCTTCATTGACCCTCAGTCGGTCATTTTTGCGCCCACGTAAACTTATCCTGCTCGCTGAATCATTTTTCAATTTTTGCACAAGTGTTAAGGCATTTTGAACAATTTTTAGCTGCCCCGCATTGCAATTAGTATTCTGCTCACATTCAATAAGAAATTTTCCAAGGGAATTATTTGAGCTTATGATGTCTCTAACAATAGTTTTTTTAAAGGTATCATTTTCCAAAATTTTTGTGTCAATATATCCGACGGACCAGACGTCTCAGAAATATCTCGCTGCCGTCAAATCACAAATATGATCAAAATACCAACTTTTGAGATTATTTTCCCAACTTTTTTCCAAATGGTATCTAAAGTTACCATTCGTCGGTGTCATCTCAGAGTCATCTAAGTAACTGTTAATATGAAATAATAAATCCATTGACCCGTTTTGGATCGCCTAGTTGCTTTCACATCCAACACGAATCAATTAGGCGTCAGCAAAATGTTTCTGCATTATGTAAGCGCATTGTGGCAGTACAAATATGGGTAATCAAAATATTCTTGTGGGAATCACTGATGTCCACAACGGGATAACGTTGCTGACGCAAAACTTATGATCTGATTGATGATTTGAATTTTATGAATTGAGAAATGTGCGGCATTGAGGTTTATGAAGATAACTAAAGGCGCGACTAATGTTTTTATTGTAGATAGTCAAAGTTTATTTTCTGAATTATTCATGCAAGCATTACGTGATGTGGGCATGAATGCTGTTAGTTTTGAATCTATTGACCAGATGATATTTGGATCCAGCTCTTTTGATCCTGACTTGATTGTTATCTCAATTAATGACGCCACTAAAATACGTATTGAAGAGATTGTTAATGTTAAAAATCTTAAAAAAGATGCAAAAGTCATCTTGCTCACAGGTGATATTGAGAAAAGGTTTTTAATTGCATGCGTTGGTTTTGGTATAAACGGCATACTCTCAAAAAACTACTCTCTTAAAATTACAATAAGCGCCCTTAAACTTATTCACTCTGGGCAGAACTTTGTCCCGGTGATTTATCAAGATAATATCCATTCAAATGACAATGGAAATGATTTTGGAATTTCAACGCACGAGCTTGAAATACTTGAAATGCTTGCACTAGGACTCACTAATGATCTTATCTCAAAATCATTGAAAACGCCAGTATCAACAGTAAAATTCCGTATTCGCAGTATATGTTCTAAGCTTAATGTAAAAAACAGAACGCAGATTGTATTAACTGCGCAAAAATTGGGTTTGCTGAAATAGCGGCACTCGACTCAAATGAGGTGTGGCTGATCGTCGTGGCGGTGCCTTTCCACGCTTTCGTTACAGGGCGTTTGAGGTCAAGCGAAATTTTCAACACGGAAACAGTGGCCAAACCGTTTGAATGGCCAGCAGCGTTTTCATCACTGATCTTGTTTCCGAATGAGGGCGTTGCCGATTTCTCTGGCCACCGAGTGTTGTCCCGCATCGGGATCCTGCTTCTGTCCGTGGTCGGCGCTGTGGCTGCCACATTATGGCTAGTCCTGAGCTTCACATCATTTGACTTCGTTGAGCTTTTCTGACTCACTCTTCGGGATGTTTTGGAGGAGGCTAGAAATTGGCAAACGTGGTCCTGCTGTGAAGTACGTTGTTCGTCTGGATGCTGAAGAGCGCCAACAGCTGGAGGGTATAATCCGCACGGGTCGCGGCGTGGCGTCTCGATTGCTCAAGGCGCGCATATTGTTGAAGTCGGATGTGTCCGCTGAAGGCGACGGTTGGGATGACGCGCAGATCGCTGGCCTTCTATGACGCGGTCGGCCAGCGCCTGGCTGCGGGAGGAACGCGATGACTGAGATACTCGACCGGATCCGGGGCGCCCTTGTTGGCCTGAAGATGCCGCGTGCTTTGGAAGCATTGGACCACACGATGCAGAAGCTGGAGCAGGGCAAGATCTCCGGGATCGAGGCGCTGGATGCGCTGCTGAGCGAAGAGTACGCGACCCGAGAAACCCGTCGCATCGATGTCGCGCTCAAGACGGCCAAGTTGCTGCCAATCAAAACGCTGGAGGGGTTCGACTTCTCGTTCCAGCCTTCGCTTGATCGGGAGCGGATCGCGGCTCTGGCCCAGCTGGACTTCATCCGTCGCGCTGAGGTGGTTCATTTTCTTGGCCCTCCCGATCCTGCTTTATAATGCCCATTTTGCTATGCTCCTATAATGCCAGTGTTTTTTGATCAGGGTTCTCAGACGACGGGCGTGGGCCACGTCGTTGGTCTGCGGCTTCAATAACATCTTGCCTACCAAGGTCTTCACTTTTGATGATCCATGGTGCGCCTTTGCAGAATTGCCTTGCAGGCAATCGATCTTCTTGAATTAGACGACGCACGCTGGATGGGCTGAGCGCCAAGACCTCCGCCGCCTCGTCAAGCGTCAACTCACCGCGCTCTTGGCGTTCACCCTCTCGGTAAACATCGATCTGATGGTAGTTTCTTAGCGTACACACTCGAGACTGCGTCCATCCGTTGCCGCGTCCTGTCACCTTACCTGCTCGGTTGAGCGCTGCGGCGATCAGTTTGTCCGGCATTAAACGGGCCAGTGCACGGGTGAGGTCAACTACGTCATCGTCCGTTTTCCAACGGTGCTGGCCGCAGCGGTTCTTACGAACAGCTAGCGCGGAATGGGCTCCTCCTTGCCAATGGATAATGAGTTCAATGGTCTCACCATCAACGGTGACAACGATCTCTTCAACGAGTGTGCGGATGATCTGCTTCTTGGTGGCAGGAGTGGTTCCGGGGCACCCCCAAGCGCGCTCAATATCCGCGCCCAAGCTCATCAACTGAGCACGGTTAATGGCACGTGCACTGTGTGATGCGGCCGTTGTCGCAGCATGTAATTTAAGCTGATCTTCAAGTGCGGCGACATCCGCAAGTCGGGCATTCCATCGCGCTTCAAGTTCGCTCGCCACCAAACGGTTGTCAGGGTCGACGGAATCGTACTGACGCCGGGCACGAGACGCCTCATATCGCGCCTGTTCAAGGCTCAGCTCAAGTTGATGCCGCTTCTCGGTATGAGCTTGTCCTCGCACCGCATCGGCTTGGAGAGCCGCCTCGATACCCAAGGGTTGCAGCCGCGTGATAATCTCCGTGCTGACCGCCCGATCCACGCGCATGCCGCCAAACGAGATGCAGCGAGCGAGCTCCTCCGTGATTGATCTGGCTACCACGACAATGGTAGCGACCAGTGTTCCCGCCTTTGCCCGAATACGCAACGTGCAGTTTACGGCCGCAGTGTCCGCATCGTAAAAGCCCGGCCAGAAGGGCTTCGCCACGGCGCCCCGTGCCGGACCAAACTTTCCGGTGGCATTATCCGCAATCAACCGCTGGTTCCTTTCGAACGTGTCCCAACTAATATAACCATCGTGATGGTCGGGGATCAAAACATCCCATTCCTCCTGTGGCTTTCGAAGTCCCTGGATGACGCGCTTGCGCCCATCCTCGATCACCGTCCGCGAGCCAATGCGGCCAAACACATAGGCACCAGCATAGATAGGGTTCTGCAGGATGTGCAGGACTGTGTTGTATACCGGCAGTTTCCATTGGATAGAGCGTCCATCAGGACCATGGACTACCGCGGGGAGCGAGATCTGCTCCTGACGCAGCCACAGATGTACTTGACGCACGGAGCGCATCTCGTCGAACTTGGCGAACACTAGATGGATGGCGTCCTGAACCCGCCGGTCCGGGTCCTGCTCAATCCGATCTCGGCCACTGCGCACATAGCCGATGGCCACTGTCATGAACAACTCACCCCGGCGGGCCTTCTGGCGTAGTGCTTCATGCGACCGTTTCTGTCTTGTGATACAGTTTGGTGTCTTGGACATGAAGGACCACTCCATCTGACGCCGGAGGCATCACTTTGTGGAACGTAATTCCAGGTATTGTCTGATCACGTCGTCAGTCCCGTTGCCGGAGGTCGTAGAAAAATACCCACGCGCCCCAAAGCGCCTTGGGCAGCGGCAACCTTGAACTAGCCAAAATAATTCAGTGCGCCCCGATGGCGCGTTTCACCAGTTGAGGAAGGAGCCACCCAGACAGTTGTCAATGGGTCTGGTAGCTGAGAGCGGCTTCGCCGGGTAACTCGCGATGTCGAAGCCTCGTGGAAAGGTCGCCACGAGCGGTTGAGCAATCCAGCGGTGTCGCGCCCGGAACGCCTGTCGAGATCTGGTTCCAGGATGAAATGCGGCTTGGGCAGAAGAACAGCCGTGCCCGGCAATGGGCGCGCAAGGGCAGCCGCCCGCGTCAGCCCGCTGATTTGCGCTACCAGAACGCCTACCTCTTCGGCGTC
>QCWE01000011.1:0-2081 GCA_003149555.1 Candidatus Aquiluna sp. XM-24bin5 | reverse complement strand
CGATGCAGGGCGCCAAGCCTGGAACAACCTGATCGCCCTCCCGGAAGTCATCACGTCAATCGGGACCAGAGATTGGGCGAAAGTGGATCAATGACCGCCGCCCTTGGTATAAATCACCGGTAGCCGTATTTTCGCTTTTTTGTGGCAAGCAGTGCCAAAGCGTCGACTGCACTGCCCTCGTCCTGATGATGATCAATCCGCAAATGGCCAACATGCCCTATGCGACCACTCTCACGCATGAGGGATGCACCCCCAAAAAGATCTCGGTGAACGACCATTTTGAAGAATCGAGGGGCATCATCAAAGGTAGCTTCACGCCGTAATATCATCTGATCAGGGAAGATTTCAGCTTGCATATCTAACACTATATCTTGCGGTCATATAGATTTCACCACGTAAAATCATCAAAATCAAGTACCTCAGCCAATGAAGACCTATCGATCTGATGGCTCACCCTTGCATGAAATTCTGCCCTCAAATGCAGCGCCTGAGTCAATGGAGATGCTCTCGGTCTGAATATCGGCCTTCACCGTTGCTGACGTTTTGATATTCACAGATTGCGCCAAAATCGTGCCATCTAACATTCCTTCAATGGTCACGATTTGCGCACGTATGTCGCCATTGATGCGGCCGTCTTTCGTCAGGACCAATGTTTCAACTGAGAGCTCCCCTCGGAACTGCCCACCAAACTCAACGATTCCGTCACTCACCCATTGGCCTTCGATCCGTATACCATCGTGCAGCACAGACCGACGCCGGTTTACCTCAGCTTTGCCGAACTGTTCTGGCAGGCTAGACTTAGTATTCTTAGGCACGTTGAACATGTGAGTCACCGACGGCTGTAGAGTTCCAACTTTAACAACATTTGCGGCCTGATGTTGTGATGTGAATATGGTGGGCGTGGCTCGCCATGTTATACAGGACAGTGTTGCCCCGAAGCTGCAACTACGGAACATCGTTCGAAGGTAAACGACGCGTTAAATGAAGCCAATAGCGTCCAGAACAGAGATGGAAAGTAGATCAGACCAAGACGCCAGATCAGTGCACGAGGACGGGTGCCGTAAAGATACACAAAGCCGAAATTGGCTCCGCGTCAGCGGCATGACACTCCCACATCATGGCGACAGCGGAGCGTGACAGTGACACCAGGCCCTGTGACGAAAGCATGTTACAAAACCCCACCAATGCAATACGTTTCAACTAGTTGATGTACGGCTCGGATACCGTGCAGCAATAATCTACCAGAAATCATCATATCAGCCATCATCGGCAGAAATTGCATGATTGTGAGTGCTGTTGATCTTACGGTACAGTGTTAAGGAGAAAACCAGAGAGTGTTCAGTGATGCTGCGATCTGTGCTGTATAGGAGCCAGGCAACTACCCAGTGCCCTAGCCAGGCTGAACAGGATATCCTGCGTTCGTCCAAACATCACAACCCACACATGGATGTCACGGGCTACCTCGTACGCACGCCCGAACACTATGTGCAGGTGTTAGAAGGTCCTGCTGATGTCCTTGATGATCTATTGGACATTATCAGGAGGGATGAGCGGCATCATAACTTTGAGATGTTACGCAATATTGAGATTTCACATCGTTCTTTTGGAAGCTGGAGCATGGGCTATCACCCAATCACATCAAATACGTCGGTCAAGTTTCCAAATCGAGCAGCAACAGCATGTCAACTTGCGCAACAGATGACCGATTTTATGGAAAACATTGCCAACACATCAAATGGAAATCTGGCGATCACATCAATACTGAGTTAATTCTCAACCACTCAAGTGAGGTGAGTGGGAATTTACCGAACGAGTAAGTGAGTTTAAATTTTCGATATCGTTTGGGATGTCATACTCAACCTGAACATTGAGAGACAAGTGACGTGGAAAAGACCTTGGTGCTGATAGAAGGTTCCAAACGCGGACTGACTCCTGCACTGAAGACGCTGCTCCGTCGACGAAGTGCCATCGAGCCTGAGATCGGACATATGAAAGCGACGGCCGTATGGCCAGATGCCCACTCAAGGGACTGCACGGTGCTTCAATCTTTGCCGTCCTGTGTGGGTGCGGTCACAATCTAC
>QCWE01000010.1 GCA_003149555.1 Candidatus Aquiluna sp. XM-24bin5 | reverse complement strand
CCCTGCACGTTATGTACTCACGCACAATGTTTCAGGTAGTTATGACGGCGCTCAGATGCCTTTCTCCTTCTTGTAGAGGGCCCAGGCCTCTTCGATCACAACACCCTGCTGTACTCCGCGATATTTGGCTTCTGCTGCGATGTCCTGGGCAACCTCTGGCATAACCTTGGCATGTACTTGGCCTGTGCGGGGACTGGGCTTGCGACCGCGTTTCTTTTTAGGAGTGCGGTCTACAAAGCCATGTTTCTCAGCCGCAGCATCGGCGCGTGCGACGTTATTGGCGCTTGTATCTTTCGCTTTGCTGCGAAGTTTGGATGGTGCGATTGAAATTCCAAACGGATTATTTTCCGACATATTAATCATCCTCGACGAGGCGTTTATACACTTGTTTTGCAAAGGCCTTAGCATTGGCTTTTGCATTGCTCATGTTGCCCTGCTCCGGCATGGAATAAAGATCCCCACCAAAAGCAAACACTCCTGAAAACGCTGCACGCTCCATAAGAGCAGGCTCGATTATATCCACGCCCTGCTCACGCAACGACAACTCGATGCCTCTGTGTTGTTTGGATTGAATGGCCTTTGTCATAGTGAAAACGACGGCATGTGGAATATTACGGTCCAATGCCTCCTCTTCTTCTGCTATGAGCTGTAGTGCTCGTGCGCCGATAGTGGCGTCGAGGGTTGTTGCCCGCATTGGTGTTAGGACTAGGTCAGCTTGACTGATCGCTCGGGACACAAGTCGTGACGCGACCCCTTCCAAATCCACAATGACAATCTGTCCATCACTGTCGTGGCCTTTGATTGTGCGCACAACATTTGACTCCGTAACGTCGGATAGAACGCGAATTCTTGGTGGGAGCTCGGCTTGTTGTGCCCACAATGTAAGGGACTTGTTGGGGTCGCAGTCTAGCATTGTCACTGGCACCCCTTCATGGGCCAACTCTGTTCCGAGCAAGACGGCCGCTGTGGATTTTCCAGCGCCACCCTTTGGGGAGGCTATCACGATAGTGGGCATGAAATTCTCGCTTCATCTTGTGCCACTTTTAAAAATAAACCGGATTTATTCAAATATCCAGTGAATAAAAATATCTGGTATATGTAAAAATCCGGTTTTAACAAATATCCGGTAATTTAAATCACCGGAAAAATTTGTATGGGTCATACACGTTTCAGCCACCTCTGGCGGTTCGCTCTTCCTCTTGCAGGGGTCCTCTCGCGCCACACCCAAAATTGGGTCATAGCAACGATCAACATTGGAGTTGACTACACGGGGGAGCTGATTGACCGCTGTTGTTTGACTTTCAGGCGATTGGGCTGCCATTATGACCATGCACAAATTTTTGATTTCCACGTTCAGGCGCTTGTTGAAGGTCACGCTCACGTTGGACGGAGAGCTTCAAAGCTGTGACGTGATTAGCGATGGGTATGGCATATACTTCGGCCTCGCCCACGCCGCGAATGTTGTGTTCGTTGCGGAGCGCAATTTGGACATCGATAAAAATTTGGTAACGCCTAACGCGCCTCAAAACGCTATCAGGCTGTACCTACAAGTGCCTGGTGGGGGATTGCTCCGGACCCCAGTATGGTATGGGTCCAAGAAATTCGATGATCTCCATCAGATTACTTTTGACCGTCAAAGCCTTTATGTCACTTCAGGGAGGTACCCATTTCTTTTGAGGCAGCCGGTCTGGGGTGGCAGCGCTCAGGCACTCGATTTGGCGAGTGTGATACCGGAACACTTGCAAAAGCGCGACGTCCGCAGCCGAGATGCTTATCATTTTAACTCTGTGAGTGTGTGCGGGGACAGCCTGCTCGTTTTAGCTCACAACTGGGATCAGCCTAGTTTTGCGTTACGCCTGTCATTGTCAAAAGCGAGACGGGGCAAGGCGCAACTTATCACGTGCTATGAAGATATTGGTTCATGCTGTCATGATATTTTGGCTGTAGATGATGTTCTGTGGAGTCTAGACAGTGGGGGCTCAGCACTTGTTCGGATAGACCCAAGCTCTGGCGCAAAACGACGATTTTCTATTGAAAATCCAGCTGGGACGCCCTTTCCAAGGGGCCTGGCTGTTTCTGAGAACATGCTTGCGATCAGTTACGGCTTAAGGAGCGAAGAGCGTGCTGGGCGCATGGATGGGACTTCCATGCTGACCTTCTTTGATCCTGTCCACGAGCGCTTCACGCGACATGTTGCCCTTGGTTCACACGGCAACACATGTGCGATTTTGCCAATTTAACGCCACGCAGCAACGCTTTCATAGCTGACGCCATTGATCATAAGAGTTGTGGTGGCCCTTGCTTGTCGACATCAAGTGGTCTGGACTTGGTGCTTCCGGTCTAAAATCCTTATATATGTGTTGCCTCTGAAGGGCATGTAATCATGCTTGTTGTGGAGTGTTGATCTTCGCCCAGAATCCTTTCCCCCTCGAAATTGCGACCGTCCGTGATCCCTAGGAGCCCGGAACGTCTAAGTTAGTGTGCTCTAAGGGGCACATAAAAATCGTTTAAAATCAATGTTAATCCAATTTTTCGAAAGGGTATTAAATCTGCGCTACAAATACTGTTGTTTGAGTGACGATATCTGTGTATTGAGCAAACTAAGTCCGTCCGTGAAGCGGATAAGCAGTATTTGCGCGCACCATTAGGCTGTGTCGCCTAAGCACCAAAGGAAGAAAATATGGCTTTGAACCTGTCGTCCATGACCCCGCAAGAGCAGATCGCCACGCTTTTCATCGCGTATTTTGATCGTGCCCCGGCTCCGTCTGGCTTGGATTATTGGGTTGGTCGCCTTAACGACGGCATGTCTATCGCGGAAATCGCAACGTCGTTTGCGTCTCAACCGGAGACTTTGAAGCTGTACCCAGAGCTTGGTGCTGCAAACGCGGCTACGCCAACATCAAACCTTGCTCTGGTCACGGACATTTTCAACAACCTGTTTGGGCGTGACCCGGCGGGCGGCGCTGATAACTATTGGGTTCAGCAGCTGAACAATGGTGCGGACATTGGGAGCATTATTATCAATATCGCCAGTGGTGCTGTAGGGGATGATAAGACGCTTCTAGAAAATAAAATCGAAGTTGGTCTCGATTGGTCGACGGAAGCCCTGATTGCGAACATCGCGACGGTCGACAATCCGCTTTCTGAAGTTGTCGATGGCGAACTCAATATTTTGGATGAGGAGGCCTACGAGAGCGCCAAGACCGTACTTGATTCTGTGACTGCAGACCCAGCGACGGTTGATGCAGCGAAGGCTGCTACTGGTGACTTTATCGCCAATTATGGAAATGATGCTCCCATTGCGGCAAATGACACTGCTGCCGTTAACGAAGACGGCGTTCTTGATGATGGTGTGATTTCGACTGCAGCTGATCCCGATGGCGATGTGCTGACGTATTCGATCGCGCCGGGTGATGCGCCGGCAAATGGTACTGTCGTTATGAACGCGGACGGCACCTATGTTTACACGCCCGATGCGGACTATAATGGTACAGATACCTTCACCTACACTGTTACAGATCCGTCCGGCGAAACGGACTCTGCCACGGTAACGGTTACCGTTGCTCCTCAGAATGATGCTCCGATTGCAGGGTCGATCCAGGGTGGTGCGACGGAAGGTGGCGCTGTTGCGACAGTTGATCTGAAGGATGTGACGTCGGATGTAGATGGCGACACGTTGACATATGCTCTGGTCACAAGCGTTGATGGTTTGTCCATTGATGCGTCAACCGGTGTGGTTTCTCTGGATCCAACAGTTGAGGCGTATGATGGCCTGGCTCAGGGCGAGACCCTGCAAATTGTTGCCGGCTATTCGGTAAGTGATGGCGCAAAAACTGTTCAGGGCACCGTTCAGTTTACTGTGACGGGCACCAATGATGCACCTGTTGCAAGCGCATCAGTGCGTAGCGTTGATGAGGACGGCTCTGTCTTTGGAAGCGTTCGTGCGACGGATGTGGATGGTTCTGCAGATAATCTTGTGTACTCGGTTGAGACGGGCCCGTCTAATGGCACTGTGAATATGGATGCTGATGGCGCCTATATTTATAATCCAGCTGCGAACTTTAATGGCACTGACAGCTTCACCTATACGGTGACCGATGAAAATGGTGCGACCGATACACAGGTTGTGATCATCAATGTCGCGCCGGTCGATGATGCTCCGGTTGCTGAAGATACGTTCGATGAGCAAATTCAAGAAGGCGAATTTGCCGTTGGTCAGTTTGTTGCAACAGACATCGATAGTGATCCTGCGCTGATCGAATATACTTTGGATAAAGCCGTGGCCGGCTTGATCCTAGAATCAGATGGTGCTGCGAGCTTTGATGCTGGCGATCCGGCGTATGAGCATTTGTCTGCTGGTGAGACGCTGGTTATCGAGACGACATATACTGTCACCTCCAATGGTCTCACGGACAAAGGCTCTATTACGATCACCATTACCGGTACCAATGATGATCCGGTGGCAAGTCTCGCCTTTGCAACAGTTGCAGAAGACGGCTCTGTTTCGGGTACGGTTGTTGCAACTGATGTCGATAATGCTTCAGAAGACTTGGTGTACTCGGTTGAGGCGGGTAATGGCCCTGCCAATGGTACGCTCAGCATGGATGCTGATGGCACATACACATACACGCCTGACGCAGACTTCAATGGTACAGATAGCTTTACCTATACCGTTACAGATCCGGATGGAGGTCAGGCAACTGCGGTTGCAACCATTACAGTGACAGCTGTTGATGATGCGCCAGTTGCGTCTGATGCGACCACGTCTGTGAATGAAGATGCCACAATCTCGGGTCAGCTTGTGGCATCTGATGTTGATAATGACGATGCAGCAATTGTGTATACGCTTGATACAAATGTTGCTGGTCTGACATTGAATGCGGACGGCAGCTGGGATTTTGACGCGTCTAATTCTGAATACCAGTCGCTTGCTGCGGGCGAAACTCAGGTTGTTTCGACCACATATACAGCGACCTCCAATGGTAAGACAGATACTGGCTCCATTGCTATTACTGTAACGGGCACAAATGACGGCCCGCAGGCTCAGGCGCTGACAGTGAGCGGCATTGAGAACCTCGAAGTTGTTGGTCGCGTACAAGCAACAGATATTGATGGTGACACACTCACATTTACCGTTGTTGATGGCTCTGTGCAAAATGGCACAGTGAGCATGGACGCGGCCACAGGTGCGTTCACCTTTACGCCCAATCCGTTCTTCTCTGGTGAGGCAAGCTTTGAATACACTGTTTCGGATGGTGATCTCACGTCCACAGAAACGGTGACTATTGATGTTGCTGATGTCGTCAATGTCCTGACTACAGGTGTGGATAACATTCCGCTGACGGGTGAAGGTGTTGAGGTTGTACGGGGCAGCACAGACACGCTTAACCCGGGAGATCGTGTCTCTGGTAGCGAAGAAGATATTGTTTCCATTGGTATTGATGGAAATAACCCTGGGTCTTACTCCGCTTTTGAAATCGATGGTATCGGCAAGTTTGTTGTCACCAATGATGGCAGCAACCCGGTGACGTTCGACATGTCGAGCTCGTCTGACATTAAGACACTGGCGTCAGAAAACAGCACAAATGATGTTCGCTTTGATTTTGCGAACATGAACGATGTGGCTGGTAGCGCAGATCAAGAGCTGAACGTTGAAGTGCGTAACCTCACGAACGGCGTGAACTTCACACTCGACGTGCGTGATATTGATCAAGGTGGCGATGACATCGTCCACATGCTTGTCGTTGACAGTGACGATGACATGCTTGACGCGGATACGATCAACATCGTCGCGGACAGCCAGGCAGATGGATCCACAATGACTGCTTCTGGTATCGAAGAAGTCAACCTGTCTACAGCTGGCAGCACGGGAAGTGTTCGGATCAATGATCTGAACACATATGGCGTGCGTACGCTCAACATTTCGACTGCGGTTGGGCTCGTGATTGGTGATGCAGCTGTTGCGGCTGGTATCGAGAATGCAATCAGCGGCACAATTGAAACGGTGGATGCGACCGGCTCCACAGGCTCGGTTACGTTGTCCACCGTGGACTCTACCACCGGTATGGATGTGACCGGTGGTGATGGTGATGACGTATTTGAATTGGGCGCCACTGATGACACCGTTGACGGTGGCGCGGGTGATGACACAATCACCGCGTCAGGTGGTCATAACACCGTTACTGGCGGTACGGGCGATGATGTGATTGTCACGGGCGCTGGCAATGATGTTATTGACCTTGGCGAAGGTGATGACTTTGTCAATTCTGGTGCTGGTGACGACACGATCACCAATGATGGCGGCAACAACACTGTTGTTTCTGGTGATGGTGATGACACCATCACGCTGGGTAACGGCAATAATGACGTGAATTCTGGTGATGGCGATGACAGCATCACTCTTGGTCACGGGAACAACATCGTAGACGCAGGTGAGGGTGCAAACACTATTACGGCTGGTGATGGTGATAACGACATTACAGCTGGCACTGGTAGTGACATCATCACGCTTGGTCACGGCGATAACATCGTAGACGCTGGTGATGGTACAAATACTATTACTGCGGGCGATGGTGATAACGACATTACGTCGGGTGGGGCAGGCACTGACGAAATCACACTAGGTCACGGCAATAACGTCGTAGACGCTGGTGATGGTACAAACATCATTACTGCGGGTGATGGTGTGAACGAAGTTTTTGGTGGTGCAGATGAGGACAGCATCACACTTGGTGGTGGTGGCAACCTTGTCGAAGCTGGTGCGGGCAATGACTCGGTAACCACGGGCGATGGCATTGACGGGATCGATGGTGGTGACGGCGATGACATCCTTTCTGCTGGTGGTGGCGACGACCTTATTTTTGGTGGTGCCGGAGCCGACGATATTTACGGCGGTGCGGGCGCCGACGTAATCGACACTGGCGATGAGACAGATGCATCTGACGAGTTTGTTGACGCTGGCGCTGGTGATGACACTGTAAATACCCGTGGCGAGCAGCTCACAGGCGCAGATGTCCTTCGGGGTGGAGCGGATAACGATACTCTCAACATCACGATGGCTAATGGCGCTACGTCGCCTGGTAGTGATGGCCTGGACAATGTCACTGGCTTTGAGACGATCAATCTAAACGATGGCAATCATACCTACACGATCGCTGGTGGCTCCGCATTCGATAATGATGACACGGCGGTAACCATTGATGCCTCTGATGTCGGTAAGCCCGGTGCGGATTCTGCCTATGTTGATGCGTCTGCGCTGTCGCGCGGTATTACGCTGCTTGGTGGTGACGGCGATGATACCTTTATTGGTGGTGAAGGTGCCGATACCATTCGTGGTGATGGGGATTCTGGTAATAACAACGGTGGCGCTGACAGCTTCGATGGTAACGGTGGCGATGACGTATTCCAGTTTGGTGATTATGAGCTGACTGGTGATGATACGATCGAAGGTGGCACGGGCTATGATAAGGTTGTTATCATCGAGCGTGCCGGTAATCCTGTTGTTCTCAACAGCGATTTCTCAGGAATTGAGGAAATTGAAGTTCCCGAAGAAAACATCACAAGCCCTGATGACACAACATTTACACTGAATATCGAAGATAGCTTCGATAATGCTGGCGATGACACGCCTCGGCTTTTTGTAAACGGTGGTGCACTGCTTAGCTCTGCCATTGTCGTCAATCACAATGATCAGTCGGAAGACAAAGCAACTGACGTTGATATTCAGGTTGCTGGTGGCGCGCAAAATGACACCATCCGGATGGGTGATGCTCTTGATGCCGGCGATGAGATCGACGGCGGTCTTGGTGATGCAGATATTCTCGAGCTGGGCACTACGAGCGATACATCAGATGCAGACTTCACGAATGTTTCGAATATCGAAATTCTAAAGCTGACGGGTAATGGTGCAGGCACCATTACCCTTGGTCAAAACGCATTTGATGCGGGCATCAAGACAGTTGATGCCAGTGCGACCCTTGGCTTGATCACAATCGATGCCTCAGGCTTCCCCGGGGCGCTCACAGTCATAGATGGTGACGGCAATGGAACCATCATGGGGCCGAACAGTGCACCTATGACACTGAAGATGGGCTTGGGTAATGACACCATCACAACTGGGTCTGCCAATGATATCCTCGAGGTCGATGCTGGCGAGCTGACTTTTGACGATGTGATCACTGATAACGGCGGTGTGGATTCTGTTGTTTTCCAGAATGGGGATGCCGCTAACGCCGGCGGCATTGATGCCTCTGTTGACCTGACCAATGTGACGGGTATCGAAGAGTATACCTTTGCCACCGATGGTGAAGGTGGTTCTGATGATCACGACCTTGTGTTCCGCAACGGCGATATCGATACGCTGACCAAGATCACAGTTGATGCAAGCCCTGTCACCGATGCCGATGATAGCTTGTCGGTCACGCTCGAAGCGACCGTCGATGTTGACTACGAGTTTGATATTACAGGAACGGCTGGGAATGATCTCTTCGTCAAAGAGGGTGTTAACAACAATAACCTGATGATCTCCGGAGCGGATGGTGATGACATCCTGCGGATTGATGCAGGCGAGCTGGGCGCCAATGTTCTTTTTGATGGTGGCGAAGGTGGTGAAACAGACGGTGACGCGCTGCAGTTAAGCGGCGGTGCTTTCACTGATGATGACTTTGTCTCTGTTGTAGATGGAACGGTTGAGCGTCTTATCACGGTGAATGGCGTTCAAATGAATGCCGTTCTGGGTGCAGAAGCGGCAAGCTCTGGCATCGGCTTCATCGACATGAGCGATGACGGTGGCAGTGTTTTGCTGGACCCGGCCTTCACAAATGATCTGGAAGTGGTCCTCGGTTCTGCGTTTGATGAGTTTGATGCGTCTGCAACAGATGTGACGCTGACAATTCACGGGGCAGCAGCAGATCTAAACAATGACATAATCAAAGGGGGCTCCGGTCCGGATGATGTCATCAACGTCACAGCTGATAACACCACAGCCGATGTAACGCAGGTTAGCGGCATTGAGTCATATGTTGTCGTTGAATTTGGAGACGCTGACGTTGGCCTGACCTTTGCGGATAGTTCGTTTACAGATGTTGCGAGTGGTCGTTTGTCCGTAAATGCAGCTGCGCTTGATGATACAGATTTTGAAGGTGGTCTGACGGTCAATGCAGGTGGTGTCACCGGTGACAGGGCCTTTGACATTTTTGGTGGGACTGGTCAGGATTTTATCACGACAGGTTCTGGGAACGATGTGATCGACCTTGGTGAAGGCGATGACTTTGCTGATACTGGGGCGGGTGATGACATCATCACCAATGATGGTGGCAACAACACGGTTCGCTCTGGCGATGGAGATGATGTCATTACGCTTGGTGATGGCTTCAACGATGTTGACGCTGGTGCCGGCAATGACAGCATCACCTTGGGCAATGGGCCAAATATCGTTGATGCTGGTGAAGGCCAAAACACTGTTCTGGCAACAGATTTGGGTGACACAGCAAATGATGTTGATGGCGACGTTGAAGTGTATGCTGGCGCTGGCAATGATGACATTCAACTTCTGACAGACGGTGATCACTGGATCGAAGCTGGCGACGGTGCCAACGTTATTGTAGCGCATGACGGTGACAATACTGTCGTTGCAGGCTCAGGAAGTGACTCCATTACACTGGGTGATGGAGACAATACCGTTGATGCTGGTGATGGTAATAACGATGTCCTTATCGGTTCCGGTAATAACAGCGTTACAACAGGTAGCGGCGTTGATGTCGTAACAGTTGGCAGCGATTTTGTCGCTGACGGTGATCTCACCCAAGATGATGGAGATAATGTGATCTCCACCGGTGGCGGCGCTGATGTTGTCGTCTCTGGTGATGGCAATGATGAGATCACAGGTGGCGGTGCTGCAGATATTTTGACGGGTGGCGAAGGTTCTGACGAATTCCGCTATGTCAGCATCAATGACAGCCGTGGTCTGGTACGTGATACGATCACAGACTTCGTTGAGGGCGACGACCTTATCGAAATCGAGACGCAGGTTATTTATGAGGCGCTGTCTGATCGCTTCCTGAACGGCCCAAATCCGCAGGCAATTCCGGCCGATTATAACATCACAACACCAATGCAGCTTGGTTTGTCGCTTCTTAACAATGCAGGAACAGACAATGGTGGTCCGGGCTTTGCATTGGATGGCTTGGATGCCCAAGGTGCCGTCTCGCAAAATGCGAACGATTATAAGTTCGATTACATCCTGGAAGTGAACGGCGTCCAAGGCTGGACGAAGCTCTGGGTTGACGTCAATGATGACGGTGTCTTGAACGGTCAAGATCTGCAGATCTTCCTGCCGGGTGTTGCGTCTCTGACTGGTGACAACGATGTTGTCCTGATCGACACGATTGCGCCTGATGTAAACGACGAGGTTCTGACGCTCGAGGAAATCCGCCACACCGATGGAGCGGCAACTGCTAATGGTGTGAATGAGATCCGTGGTGCGTTTGATGAGGCTGACGCAGACGGTGCTGCTGCTGACGATGAAGCCCGCTCTGGTGTTGATGATACCACCATGGAAGGCCAGTTGAACGGTACTGACAGCGGTGGTGGACCGGTGACGTATACACCAGACACTGTGATCGGGACATATGGGACATTCACCGTCTTGGCGGATGGGTCCTATACCTATGAAGCTGCAGCAACTGGTGCTCAGCAAGCTGCCATCGAAGCTCTGGATGATGGCGAGCATGAGATGGACACGTTCACCGTCACAGCGTCTGATGGCTATGGAAATGCGTCCACATCGACTGTTACAGTCAATGTGACGGGTGCAGATGACGCTCCAATTTTTGATACAGCTGCGGTTGCAGCAACCATTATTGAAGATGGCGCGACAACGAACCTTACAGGCGACATTGATGCAAGTGATGTCGATGGTGACGTGCTCACCTTTGGCCTCACAGGCGGGACAGATGTTGCGCCAGGCGTGGAAGCTGTGGAGGGTACTTACGGTACCCTGGCGATCAACCAAGACAGTGGTCAGTATGAGTACGTCCAAGGCGCAACAGCTGCTCAGGCTGCTGCTATTCAGGCTCTGGCTGAAGGGCAGTCTGTGTCCGACACCTTTACCGTTGAGCTAAGTGACGGTGATGATGCAGTTGTAACGCAAGCATTTGCGGTGTCGTTGACCGGTACCAATGATGCTCCGAATTTGACGGTGACTAGTGCAAATGCGGCGAGCTTCGTTGAAGATGCTGGGGCGCTTGAAGCAACATTTGATTTAAATGTTGTGGATATCGACACCAATGATGATGTGGACATCACACATACAGCCACGCTGCATGCAGCGACCGGCACATCTGGCGACCCGCTCAATGCTGCGTCTGATGTTGGCTTTGATGTTGCCGCAGCAGAAGCCTTGTTGGTATCCTCCGGTGTGTTGAACAACTTGGCTGCTGATGCAGCCGCAGGAACGGACTTTAGCTACACGTTCAATTCCGGAAGTGCGCAGAGTTTTGACTTCTTGTCAGAAGGCGAAATTCTCGAAATCCAGTATGAAATCACCGCGGATGATGGCCTTTCGACAGATACGCAAGTCCTGACAGTAACAATTACTGGCACCAACGATGCGCCGATCATTGATGTCGTTGGGACGGATGCCAACTCTGGTGTTGCGACGGAAGATCTGCCCCTAGGCATGAATGCAACCCTGTCCATCACAGACCTTGACGTGAATGATGTGGTCACAACGCCTACGTCAGTGGCTGTTTCTGTACAGCGTCTTGATGACAACGGATTGCGTAACGGGGTTTCGACAACCATTGAGACCATCCTTCAGAACGACATAGATAATGCGCTGTTTACTGTCGCGCCTGGCACGGTGATTGGAGATGCGTCGCAAGCAGAGACGTTGACTTGGACGTTTGATCCGAATGGCAGCACATTTGATGCGCTGCAATTTGGCGACACGCTGACGCTTGATTACGATGTGACAGTGACTGACCAGTATGGAAGCTCTGAAACAGAGACAGTCAGTGTTGTTATCAACGGTGTAAATGATGATGTGTCGATCTCAGGATACAGCAACACCACTGGCTCCGTTCAGGAGCTTGTGGATGCGTCAAATCAAACGGTAACTGTTGATGGAACGCTGACCCTCCACGATCTGGATGTTGGTGATTTGTTGACCCCTGATGCGATTAGTGGGGCAGTAAATATTGTTACAACAGGCGCAACGGGTCGGGTTTTGACTTCTGACGCAGCATTCCTTGCTGCATTGGGCACAAGCCAAGCCAGCCTCGTGGGCCTGGCCGATAACGCAGATGTGACGTTCACGCCCGCTTCTACAGCCTCTAATGGCGGCGATGTGACGTTTGATTGGCAATATACCAACACCGCTGATTTTGATTGGCTGCGTGCTGGTGAAACTCTCACCATCGCATACGATACGACGGCAACAGACTATCTGACTTCAGATACCAATGTTGACGAACTGGTTGTTACGATTGTTGGGACCAATGATGCTCTGACCGACTTCGTTGATAACGATATTCTGACTGTGATCGAAGATGGGGCAACCACTGATACTGGCAGCGTCACTGTGCGCGATCAGGATGTTGGAGATACTATCGACTTTACCGTCAGCAACCCAGCCACTGTTGTCCTCAACAACACCACTTTGAGCGTCGTTGATGGTGCTGTACAAACAGATACGCTGAACGATGACGATATTGATGCAAATGTCTGGGCAGCAGCCAATCTGACGATCGCATCGGCCACCTCCAATGGTACAGATGTCTCGTCTGTCTCGACGTTTGATCTGAACGGGGCTGACACTCAGTGGCTTCGGGAAGACGATGTTCTGACTTTGTCATACGAGGTGGACATCACAGACAATCAAGGCAGCACGATCACTGAAACTGTAACTGTGACGGTTGAAGGCGAGAACGACAGCTTTGTGATTGGTGGGATCACCAATCCTGCAAACATCGTCGAGACCGATCCGCAGGCACAGTCCATTGCGGACCAGTCTGGGTCGTTCACTGTGACTGACCCCGATGTAGGCGACGTGCTCGACTACGACTTCGGTGCTGCAACAGTGACTTGGTATGATGATAGCAATGCGGATATCACGTCGACGACGACTGATTACGATACTGTCTTCGATACGCTTGGCGCGCTTGCAAATCTCGACTTCGGTGGAACTGACCTTACTGCCGGCACTGCAGATGCGGTCAGTGTAGATTGGGATTGGAGCCTTAACGGCACCACGGTGGACTTGGACTTCCTTGATGACGGTGAGAGTATCGAGGTCGATTATTTGGTGACAGTCAGTGATGGCACGTTCTCTGATACAGTGACGGTCAATCTGACCTTCACTGGGACGAATGATGCACCTGTAATTGATACGTCAACATCCGGGGACAGTGCGGCTGGAGCGGTCACTGAAGGCGACTTCAATAGTACTGCAGCGGAGGCAACTGGAACATTGACGGTGTTTGATGTGGATCGGACAGATGTGGTGAGTCTGCAGCGTATCACTGCAGATGTTAACACATCTTCGACGTTCCTCACCAACGGTGGTACGCAAACAGAGCTTGATACAGCAACGCTTGATGATGCTACTTTGGCTACGCTGTTGTCTATTGCTCTGCCCAATGATGCAAATACACCGACGCAGGTTGAATGGCAGTTTAACACCACAGCTGCAAATCAGTTCGATCTGCTAGCAGAAGGCGAGACACTGGTGATTGATTACACGATCACGGTGCAAGACGATAATGGTGTTACTGATACGCAAGATGTTGTTATCACCGTCACTGGTACCAACGATGCGCCGACGCTGGTCGTGAATAGGGCTTTGGTTGACGGTGACTCTATCAGCCTGACAGCAAGCGATCCTGATTTGAATGACACTCTGCAACTCGAAGTGGCGGTCGGAGGTGTTCAGGATATTGCTAACAATGGATCCGCTCAGACTGACTTCGATGTTGAGGAGCAGGGCGCTATCAAAGTGACAGACCTGATCGTTGAAGATCCTTATGGCGCTCAGGGTGACTCGGGTTATGTTCTTATCGAAGGCACAGCGACTGGCGACACCATGTCGGCTGTGGCTAGCGGGAACGGTATCTACTTTGGCTTTGGTGGTGATGACGATATCACTGGTGGTGCAGGCCAAGATATCATCAATGGTGGCGAAGGTGCCGACGTGATGACCGGTGGTGATGGTGATGGCGTTGAAGATCAGTTTTACTTCTCTGATGCTGATTTCGTTGACGCTACAGGGTCTGTTGCCTCATCTGGGGTAGTTGAGTTTGATGACGGTGTTGATCGTATTCTTCACTTTGATGATGCGGCTGCTGGCGGTATCAACAGTACTACAGCGAATGATCGTATCATCTTGAACGCCGATATAAATGGTCAGCAGTACACAGCAGGTAGCTTCTCGAGTTTCGGTACAATTGCTATAACTACGGATGATACCTTAGATTTTGTCGATGGTGCGACAGCTGGGGTGTATCAAGCTCAAGGTACTTACGATGATACCGCTGGCACATTTACCTTTGGTACAACAGGCACAGATATAGACTTCCTTCTGATTGAAGGAGCAACAGCAGGTACAGGAGTATCTCTGGTTGGTTTGAACATGCTTGTGTTTGATAACGACGCTCCTGCTGGTGTCTAATATCAAAATCTAAGCAGTAAGAGAGCGCCACCGACGGTGGCGCTCTCTTCATTTGAACGCACTCTTAATCATTGAACACGTGAACTTTTCGGTATTGATGCGTTTTTTGCCATTGATCCAAGTAAGTGTATGCGCTGTCTGGGTCCCATTGAGATTTTTCGGAGCGCATATGTTGACAGGCGTTTGTGTGTCGCGTGCGCGAGCTCGTCAGGGAGTCCCGGGCGAGCTCGTTTGAGAGGATGTTTCGGCTGCATAGGCCCATGGCATTAGGGCATTGATATCTTTCTTGAGA
>QCWE01000009.1:5492-17293 GCA_003149555.1 Candidatus Aquiluna sp. XM-24bin5 | reverse complement strand
TAATATGCAGAGGTCTTTGATAAAGAATAACCTCACCTTCGTGGATATCGTCCTTTTGACCCAGCAAACGTTCCGCCAGTACCGGTGCCGGGGGTAATGGGCGCCAGTCGTCACGTAAGCGTAAGGCCTCATCCTATCCCCTGACACGGAGCCTGCGGCTGCAGGTCTTGATGAAGCGGTATGATGAGCGCAACCCAACCCTGTCTGATGTCTCATGGCATAGACAGGGGCGGATGGGTACGCAGGAGAGTGTCCCTGACCCTCGGCTCACAAACCCCTACTGGAAGCGAAAGCGGAAAGAACGGAGTGATGTCAAAGGGGACCGATGCGTCACCCAATTTCACCGGGAAGCCCCGTCTGTTCACGGCGGGGAGGGATAGGTGAGTTTTGTTCAGTGGCCGATCGCTGATTGGCCACATAATTCCGCACGATCTCGATCGGTGCGCCTCCGCAGCTTGCTGCAAAATACGACGGCGACCAGAGGCCCTTCTTAGCGAAAGGACGAATATCTGGCCGATCGCGCAGAAGAATGCGGGAGCCGACGCCCTTCAGGGAATTGACGAGCTTCGACAGCTGTACCGTTGCTGGATACTCCACAAGAAGGTGAATGTGATCGTCTTCACCATCGCACTCCACAACCTGCGCCCCAAAATCCGCGGCGACCTTCTGGAAGATACCATGCAACAACCTTGTTGCATCTTCGTCGAGAACACCGCGGCGATATTTCGTGACAAAGACCAAATGTGCGTGGAGAGATGTAACAACATGCCTTCCTCTGCGATATTTCATCTTGAAACCTCATAGACCAATTTCATATATTAACCATATGGAAACGATCCGCGGCTTTGTCTACTCCCTAAAACCAACGTCTGCGCAAGAACATCTTCTTACGCAGACAGCAGGTGTCGTCCGTCTCGTATACAACCTAGCGCTTGAACAAAGGCGCATTTGGGGTGGCAGGCCATACGGAGGTGGTGCGCCGCGGTATTTTGGCTCAAAAGGCCTGTCTGGCGAGCTGTCAGACCTTCGCGAAGCCTATGATTGGATTCGTTCCGTCAGCCAAACCGCACAGAACCAGGCCCTGGTTGATCTCGATCGCGCCTTCACGAATTTTTTCGAAGGACGCGCAGGGTATCCGACGCCACGCCGTAAATACGCAAATGATGCGTTTCGCCAGGCTGGCCGGGAAATTCAAACGCGGAAGATCAATAAGCGCTGGTCCGAGGTGAAAATCCCCAAAATCGGTTGGGTCAAATATCGCGACACTCGCGCTCTGCCCCATGCTGAAGGCTGCGCACCGGATATTCGCAATGCAACGATCCGCCGGACAGCGTCCGGATGGGAGATCTCGATTGCGGTTCGTTACGAGATCGAAGATCGTCCAGTGCCTTCTGCAGCTCAAGGCGTTGACCGAGGTGTGGCCATTCCTTTCGCTCTTTCAGATGGAACCACATGGCTTTTGCCTGAGGCGATGGAAGCGCGGCAAAAGACAATCCGTCGCGGGCAAAAAATAATGTCGCGCCGCCAGCGCGGCTCGAAACGATATGCGAAGGCCAGACGCAGAGTTGCGCGCCTGAAGGCGCGTGATGCGCGCACGCGGGCACATCTTCACCACGTCCTGTCACGGCACTTGGCTGATACCTGCGGCATGGTTGCGATCGAGGATCTGAAAACCTGCAACATGACCGCCAGTGCAAAAGGCACGGTCGAGGAGCCGGGGAAAAACGTCCGGCAAAAAGCCGGCCTAAACGGGTCCATTCTCAATGTCGGCTGGTATGGGTTTGAACTGAAACTTTCCTACAAAATGGAGGAAACCGGCGGGATCATCGTCAAGGTTGATCCACGAAACACATCTCGCACATGCGCCGAATGTGGGGCTGTAGACAAAGAAAGCCGCAAGAGCCAAGCCGCTTTCGTCTGCACCACCTGCGGGGCTGCGGAAAATGCTGATATCAACGCGGCAAAAAATATTCTCGCCAGAGCACTTCGGTCGCCTGAGCAGGAAAAGGCGGTGGAACACGTCGCCTCTGGACGTGGAGGGCAAGGCGTCAGCTCCCAACGAAGCGTCAAAATTCCCGATCAATCTGTGCATCTCGATGGTGCGTAGTCTGGTTTGGAAATCCACTTCTCTTCAGGGGGTGGAAGATGTTAACTACGTTGCAGTAGGTACGTAATCTCCATCTGGATTATCCTTGCGTGATACAGATTTCGTAGTCGGGCGCGGACCGACTGGCATCGTTGTGAGTTGATTGACCGTTTGAGGTCAGGTGTCGTTGCCCTTGGTACGCTGTGCGGCGTATCCACAGGGTCGTGCTGATAGATGCGCCCCAAGACCTCTCACAAAGCAAGGACAACGACATATGCGTGTATATCGGATTAACCGGCGCGCGGCGCATTTTAAAGGCGCGGAAGATGTTAATCTAGCTGAAGCCTAGAGCGGAAGTGCGCAAAACTCAGATTAGAGTGGTTTATCCGAGACCTGAACTTGTGATGGGAATGTCAAGCAAACAACATTTCCTTAGGGTCTTTTCCGGATTCAACCTGCTCGATAAACCACTTTGGTTTTCGCCCCTTTCCGGTCCAAGTTTCTTTTGGATTTTCAGGATTTTGATATTTGGGTATGCTCGACGTACCTTTTTTTCCAAGGAGTTCTTCTAACTTAAACCCCTTGGATTCAGCAAGTGCCTTTGCAGCTGCAAGAGCTTCCTGTCTTTGGCGCTCTTGGAAAGACGAAATGGCTTTTGCCACATCTTTCTGGAGCTGCTTAAGCTCTTCAAGGTTCATCTTTGTAAGGTCAATGTCGCTCATGCGTAAATCTTTCATTTGACTGACTTCACTGTACGAAGTAGTTATCGAATTACTGAGTATTACTGGATTTGCAAGGTAAATTTTTGTTTTTTTAGAATTTTAGGGTAATTAGATGTCAAAGATGCAATCTTGACCGCAATGATTGCGCGCAGTCATTTTTCAAAATGAAAAGTACAATTGATCTCAGCTTATAAGTGGCGTTATTTCTACTGGCTTAGTTATGGTTTAGGCTAAAAAGATAATAATTATTGGGTATTAATTGGTCTTTGGGCCTATGCTTAAGATTCTTCTGAGTTGCCGGTATGGGTGTTTAAATTTGATGCGTTTTGCACGTGGCGTGTCGTGCCTCTTGCGGTTTAGTGCGGCCTCCAGCATTTGTTCTACAGGCTGGCGGCGGGTTCACCTTTCTTCAAAGCGCTGGTTTTCAGTGCCTTTGTAACCCTTGACTTTCCATCTAATGGATCGAAGCCACCGGCTTCCAGCCGGTCCGCTTCAGCGAATCTGCTCTGATCTTCCTCCCCGGAATCTGAAGCCCCCGAAGGGGTATGGCTTCAGATTTCGGGGAGGAAGATCATGCGCTACTCGTCATCCGCGCACACGCGATTTTATCACAGATACCACGTCGTGTGGGCGACAAAGTATCGATACAAGGTTTTGCACCGCGCCATGCGCGAGTGGATCCGGCAAATCATCATCCAGACCTGTGAGGAACTCGGCGTCCACATCGTAAAAGGCGTTTTGGCGCGCGATCATGTCCATATGTTCTTGTCGATCCCGCCCAAGCTGTCTCTTTCCGAGGTCATGCAGCGCATCAAGGGCCGCTCGTCCCGCCGCATCCAGATGGAGTTCCCCGACCTGCGCAAACGCTATTGGGGAAGGCGCTTTTGGGCGCGTGGGTATTTCTCCACGACCTCCGGCAACGTGACAGACGACGTGATCAGACAATACCTGGAATTACATTCCTCCAAATGATGCCTCCGGCGTCAGCCGGTGGTCCTTCACTACTATGGCCTCAATGCCACGCGTCTTCGCGCCCAACTTAAAAACGTATCTTGTTCGACGGCCCTTCCGTGAGTTCCTAAGCCTCCAGTCCTATCCGATTAAGGATAGAGGGACAGAGAACATTCACGCGATTAAAACCTACGGATAGGCTGAACTAGTGAGAGTAGTTCATCAAAGTAGGCTTTGTAGACTGCATGAGTTCCGTTAAATTTTTATCACCGAAAGGCCAAATGCCAAAACTCAACATCAGCGCCAATAAGCTACCAACTATAATGCCAAGTAACACATCACGAAATATTTTCATTATTCTCACAATATATGCTTCTGCCCTTCAGGTGAACTACTCCTCCCTGAAGAAAGGAGCTTCTGCCATCCCCGCCAGCTGGCATTGAGCCATCTGGCGGGGATTTGAAACATTTGTCACTTAGCAGCCAGGCTTACCGCCTGACTGGCTGTTTCTTTGGGCTTGAGAACGAGCCAGCGCCCGATCATCTCAGCGCCGTGCATATCGGCATCCCAGGTCTTTCCATCTGCTGCAGACTTGAAGAGTGGTCCACGTCGCTGTGCCTTATCGACAAGGCCGTGACGCCAGTCCGTGCTGCTGGTGAAGAAGCTGGGTATTTTGATCTGCGGGTGTCCTTTCCAAGCCAATTTGTCGTCAGCGCGAGATGTATACTGCGATCGCGCGCCATTGTTGATCATGCGGTTGAACGTCCGACCTTTGTAGCCGACATCGTCGATGGGAATGGTGACGTAATCGAGCTTCTCACTCACCACCATTGCGTCATATTTCTGCGCCAGGCGCATGCGGATATTGGACACGTATCCAAACCAGCTCTTTTTCAAGCCTGCAATCGTACGGTAGATGCCACGACGACGCTCTTTAAGCTTATGAATGCCGGCAAGAAGCCGGAAAAACCGGCCATGCATAGAGGTCAGACGCTTTGCATCCACCTCATTCAAGGTATCTGGCGTTTCTACCAATTCCTTATCGACCAATGCCTCTGGATCACGGCGGAAACGAATGTTGATTTCACGGCGCAAGCGCGACAGACGGTTATAGCCCAGATCAATTTCTGAGCGGAGGCGATTGATCTTGCCTGCCAATTCGTTGATGCGGGCAAGGAAGTTGCGGCCGGAAAGCTGTAAGCTTTCAACAATCTCAATCTCCTCACCCGACACGTGAGAACGAAGATATTTCTCCGCTTTGGATTTTGTCATCCTCGTGTCAGGAAGGGACGCAGGATCAACCGGTTTTGGAAGCTTCAAGACCACCAGGCTTGATGTGTTCACAACGCCAAAATCTTCCGCCACAACATGGGTGACTTGTGACAGATCATCTTCAGCTTTTGCTCGTGCCAGCACACCCCGGACCTGCGCTGTCTCAGGCCCCAGCTCAATCGCGAGACCACTCAGGCGGACTGGGCGATCGCTGTCCTGATGCTCATGGATATCCCGCGCAACAGATCGTTCCAGATTGATATCCAGATCAATAGCAGGACCACGTGCCGTGTGGGATGCAAGAGCGATGTGATGGCGTGCTGGGTGACCGTCTTGAAGACGAGAACCAACGCTCTCCAGCGCGTTCTTAAGCGCGACCTTGGCGCCCTTGATGCAGCGATATTCCAGGTGAAACTGTATCACAGCCTCACTGTCCCATTTGGGACAGTGAAACCGATCCTGCACGAGATCCATCATGGCCAGAAGAGCGTCGCGCTGAATGTCAGAGACCTCGCCAGTGTCCTTTCCATCCCGAAGCTTGCGGAAGAATGACATCGTCTCATCAAATTTGAGAGACCTGGCCAGAGTTTTCAGCTCTGATACATCCGGTATGCTCAGACGGTACGACCAGTCTTCTGGAAGATTCACCAGCCTTTTGGTTCCGTCTGAAAGCGGCTTATCTCCGACGGTATCAATATGCTGAAAGCGACCAAACAGGTTGTTCTGCCTTCGCTTCATCTGCTCAAAAATAGCGGGCTTTGCGAGCAAGCGGCATTTTTCCGCCCAGACGACATTGAGGAATTTCTCTTTCGCCACTGATTTTTGTTCGCGCAGCATGATCTCATCGAGCATTTTCCCATCGGGAACTGGATCGGTCACATGCGGCGTGAATCCAGCCTTCGCCATTCGAGTTGTAACAACAAGGCAGCGCGCACGCAGCTCGGACAGATCAGGGGACATGTTTGGACGGCCGAAATCAGCCATCCTCTTCAACATGTCTTTGGTTTTTCCCTTGCCGTACGCCAAATGCCCAGTCTCAGATTGCTACGTAAAAGTGTTACAGTTATGCAGCACACCCATTAAATCTTGTTTGATTGCATAGGTTTGTGATTCACTTCCTGCGAATATTGGGCGGGAGGAGACAAATGGCGCGATCAGACATGAGCGATCTTGAATGGGAATTCATCAAGGCGGTCTTGCCCAACAAGACAAGGGGCAAGCCGCGGGTTGATGACCGCCGCGTGATCAACGGTATTTTCTACGTCCTGCGCACTGGCATGCCTTGGGCTGATCTACCAGAGCAATACGGCCCACCGACCACGGTCTACAACCGCTTCAACCGGTGGAGCTATGCGGGCCACTGGGACCGGATCATGGAGGCCATTGCCGACGCGCACAACGTCGACATGGTGATGGTCGATGGCACCAGCGTGCGCGCCCATCATTCTGCCACCACGCTCAAAAAAAGACCTGCGCCGCTGTTTAGGTCGCTCACGGGGCGGATTGGGGACGAAAATACATGCACTTACCAATCAGGATGGGCTTCCAATCCGATATGAATTGACACCCGGTCAAGCTCATGACGCGCCGCCTTGCAAGACGCTGCTCGACAACCTGCAACCTGGTCAACACGTGCTCGCAGACAAAGCATATGACGCGGACTGGATCAGGGACATGATCTGGGAACAGGGCGCTATCGACGTGATCCCGCCCAAGGCCAACCGCAAACTGCCCGCCGAATTTGACGCCGAGCTTTACCGGGAGCGCAACAAAATCGAGCGATTCTTTGGCAGGCTGAAGGCATCGTTCCGCCGTATCGCAACCCGATACGAAAAGACGTCACGCAACTTCCTGTCGATGATCAAACTGGCCTCCGTCAGGCTGTGGATCGAGTTTTATGAGTCCGCTGCCTAGTATTGTTCGGGAGCAGGGAATTTTTCAACAAAGCGTTCCAAATGTTCAAAAATATTGCGAGGTCAAAGACCTCAAGCTACCGCGCAACCGCACATCCCGGCCCTGAAGAGACCAGGTCTCCCGTGCGCGGAGGATAAAATTACAAAAATCAAAATTCAGGTGAAAATACTAGTCATATTGTAAAAGAAAAGTTGCTTCATTTGTGTTTTTTTTTAGAATAGATTTGAGTTCTTCAAGCTTATCGTGATAAATTTCAGTATTTCGTTGAATGTCTTCTGCTAATTCGCAAAAATCAAGAAATCCAAATGTCTTTGCAGTTCCGGAAAGCTTGTGGAGTAATTGCCATATTTCTTCGCTACCTTTTGTACATTTCAAATGTATATTATTATCAATGGCTGCTAGACTTTCTCTCTCAAATTCATTAATATAGCTCAATACTATTTTATTACCTATAACCTTGGCCAGGCCATTAAGCTGCTCTTCGCAAATCACTTTATCCTCCAGAAGGCATCAATTTTTCAATTAAGGATTAATAAATCTTCACAATCCTATCCCACGACTTCTTAAACGCCTCAACACATTTTGGATCAAAATGAATTCCTGATTGTTTTTCAATTTCACTATACGCTTTATTTAGTGGCCAAGCCTTCTTGTATGGCCGCTGACTGCAAAGTGCATCAAATACGTCAGCGATAGCTACAATCCTAGCTGATAGAGGAATTTCCTCACCTGCTAAGCCAAGATTATAACCATTACCATCCCATTTTTCATGATGATACATAGCAATATCGCGCGCAACTTTTAACAGATCACTATCCCCGTGGCTTAGTAGTCTACCGCCTATCCGGGTATGCTCTTTCATGACACTCCACTCATCCTTCGTTAATGAGCTTGGTTTTTTCAAAATTGCATCTGGTATACCAATTTTTCCCATATCATGTATTGGAGCAGCAATCTGAATAATCTGACACACCTGCTCACTTAAGTTAAGCCCTTCTGCAATGAACCGTGAAATTGATGCAACTCTTGCGATGTGTTCACCGGTGTCATTATCTCGCATTTCAATGGCATTAGCCAACCTAAATATCATTTCCTCTTGAGCTGCAAGTAACCGTCTGTTTGCGTCATCTACTTGCTTAGATAGAAATACTGCGCGCTTTGAGAGCTTCAGTTGAGCTTCCCGTAGCTCTAATAGATTCTTTATACGAATCTGTATCTCGATTGGATCAATGGGCTTGTTAAGAAATTCTGTGGCGCCAGCCTGTATTGCGGATATACGAACATTGCGCTCCTTATCTGCTGTTACCATAATTTTCGGTACTAACTTATAGCTTTCATATACTTTAATATCTTCGATAAAATCAATACCTGTCATTTTTGGCATTTGATAGTCAACAATAATTATATCGTACTGGGTTTCCTTGCACGCATTGAGTGCCTCAATGGGATCAAGGAAGCAATCTATAATATATGCTTTATCAGCACTCAAAATAGCACGAATAATATCTAAATTTATCTTGTTATCATCTATTATACATATACTTGCGCGATCAAATTCATCAATTGTGACGTTAAATTCATTTGAGGCCATTTTTTTATTTCGCTTCCGCTATTATGCAAAGCCTCTTGTCCAGCTTACTCTGCTTTCTATGATCTTAGTGGCAAAGCTATTTTTATCTCCTTGCACTCAAAGCCATATTTATGTTGTACTAGTTATAATACAGGGCTCAAGGCAACTCAAGTATTCTATGCTTTAGATAGTGGGCGTCACTCGTAATCTCGGCATACGTAACCAGAGATACAACTCCGTATGAGTTACGAGACGCCAATATAAATCCCAGCAGTTCGTAATGCGCGAGTGGATACTAAAAATCATCGTCTAGACCTGCGAAGCACTGGGAGTCTGCATCGTAAAGTACGTGCTGGTGCGTGACCATGTCCACGTGTCGCTGTCACCGGGACGGACAGGTCGGTATCCTTATATGGTTGGGTAATGTTGCACACCATTTTGCGAAGGCATGGATCGTTTTCTCTTGAACAGACAGGCGAGTGGACTGCTCAAGGCGCAGCGCTACCGCATCACGCAGCAGGGTTGCTTTGGGTACTTCGAAAGCGGCGGCCAAGGAAAGCCATTCCAGCGCCTTAGCCTCTTGCGCCGGGCTGCGCAGTTCAAGTGCCACCCGTCCCAGCGACAGAAATGCCGTCACATCTCCATCGGCAGCCAAAACTTGCAAATCTTGTTCCAACCGTTCAGCCAGACGTTTTTGTGCGGGTTCGGTCAGACGTGCCAGCAAATATTCAGCTAGAGTGATCGCTTGATCTTCACCTGCAAACCGTGCCCGCCACGCCCAATAGGCGGCAGAGACATCATCCTGCGGCACCCCGCGCCCTAGTGCCTGCAGCACGGCAAGATTCACCTGCGCAAGTGGATCGCCCTCTTGCGAAAGCTTCAAGAAGATCGTTACTGCTTCAGCAGTCTGACCGGCCTCGGCAAGTTGCATCCCCTTGGCGAAGGTGGATTTCGAAGCCTCAGCGGCACCTGTGGCAAGGGCTATAAGAAACCAGCTGACGGCTAAATAACGCATCACTTGCCCGCCAGCATAACAAGCTGAAGATACATTACTCTACGTCGCGCTCCGTGTTGGTGGTTCTCATAGACAACAATGCGCTGGCGCTGGGTTTCCGTGGTCTCGCTCTCGATGCTCACGGTGTTTGGTAGGAAAACTTTATAATGCGCTAGAAGCCCCTTGGGGTCAGAGCGCAACGACCTGCTAAAATCTGTGTCGATCCACGCCCGTGCCAAAGCGCGGCCAAGGATTTCGGGTAGATGCCGTTCAACCCGCGCGATGTCCTGCAAATGAGTGCTTTGACGCACGAGCGCGAAATCCGACTGAGACGTCATGGTTGCGGCCTGCGGCCCACGCCCAGACATGCGGGAAAACACCCCGTAAAACAGTCTCGATCCTATCAGGGTCATACGAAAATCCTGCGATGGTCACCGGCGGAAAAACAAGGTCATATCAAAAGAACGGAGGAGATCGCAAAACTGTTAGGGCCCAGGGGAAGGATTTTTTGTTGTGTTGTCACGAATGGTGCGATTCTTGCTGCAGCCTTTACATGCGACTTTCACACCCCTCTAGAGCGATGGTTTCGTTCCTTTTGCCCGCATTGGTGCTTCCGTTCGGTATGCTGGTGGCAAGCGTCATTGCCACGACCCTGCCAGTAAGTGTGTCCCCCGAGCCTGACCCGGCTTCGGTTGAAGTCGACGCGCCTGCGCCGATGACGCGCGCCTATCATGCCTTTCTCAGTCCGATCACACTTACGCTTCCAAAAAACGAGGGCACGCTCAGTATCCAGATCGGTGTCGCACTGCCGCAGACATTCAACAGAGCTTTGGAAAAAACACTTCAGGACAAGCCCGATGCAATCCTCGGTAATCTTGCAACAGTGATCTATGATACCCTTGAGGCAGACGCTACCGATGGAGATCCCTTGCGGCTGCGCGCTTTGTTGTCCGAAGCGCTACTGCCTGCGATCAATGCTAATCTTGTCGCCATGGGCGAACCTCCGGATATTTTAGAAGTTCTGATCATTGACTGGGCTCTGCTGCGGTAATTGGCAGAGTTCTTGCAGGCTTTGATTGGAATACAGATAGAGGCTGACCGATGGACCCCCTTATTCAAACCTACACTCCAGCACCGGGCGCGGATCTGAACAATCTTGCAGTGGAACTCGTTATCTGTGATGAAGCTGGCCGCCCCTGTCACAAGCAGATTTTTGGCGTGTTGCAGCTTCTGCGCAGCAAACTCGCGCCACTGCGGCTAAACTGATCATACAAAAAACGCCTTGCCCAATTCTGGGCAGGACGCATCGCGTAGACCATGTAATTGGCGCAGTCTTCTTCATCGTCCCGCGCTTACCTCACCGGCCTTCAGGCCGGTGATTGCTGCTGTTCTTGGCCAACTGTCGGCGCAGGTCCGCGTTCTCTTCCGCCATGCGCGCCAATTCGGCTTCTAGCTCTGCGATCCGGCGCAGAGCCGAGGCGAGGAGGTGTTCAAGGGTGGCAACCTGATCCATCCCACAACTGATACCAAAGGCGATGACGTCTGACTCATCTGGGATGTTTGGGCTTCCCGATGCGCCGTCGATCTGATTCCATGGTGGGCAAAGGAGTTTCCGATGCCTGCCAAAGTCTCCCTTCGCTCTGATTTCACCGCGGACGATCTGCGCAAACTCGCGGCGAAGAGTTCCGACGCCAACCAGAGCCGAAGGCTTCTATCGCTTGCAGCGGTGCGCGATGGTATGCGCCGTGGCGACGCCGCGCGGATCGGGGGAATGGATCGGCAGACCCTGCGGGATTGGGTCCACCGCTTCAATGCGGAGGGCCTGGACGGGCTGATCGACCGCAAGTCGCCTGGGCCGAAGCGGCGTCTGAGCGCCGAACAACTGGACGAATTGGAGAAGATCGTGGAAGCCGGCCCCGACTTCGAGAAAGACGGCGTCGTGCGCTGGCGTCGGGTCGATCTGCAACGCGTCATCAAGGAACGGTTCGACGTGGAGTATCATGAGCGCCATGTCGGTCAGATCCTTCATGATCTGGGGTTTTCCCATGTCAGCACACGTCCTCAGCATCCCGAGCAGGACGCAGATGTCATTGAAACGTTCAAAAAAACTTCGCTGAGACGCTTGAGGAGGCGCTGAAAGACGTCGCCCCCGGAACGCCTGTCGAGATCTGGTTCCAGGATGAAATGCGGCTTGGGCAGAAGAACAGCCGTGCCCGGC
The DNA here is from genome assembly GCA_003149555.1 of Candidatus Aquiluna sp. XM-24bin5. The sequence continues at coordinate 5,566 of QCWE01000009.1, read as the reverse complement.
AATGGGCGCGCAAGGGCAGCCGCCCGCGTCAGCCCGCTGATTTGCGCTACCAGAACGCCTACCTCTTCGGCGCC
>QCWE01000009.1:0-4612 GCA_003149555.1 Candidatus Aquiluna sp. XM-24bin5 | reverse complement strand
AAATGCAGGGTGCCAAGCCTGGAACAACCTGATCGCCCTCCCGGAAGTCATCACGTCAATCGGGACCAGAGATTGGGCAAAAGTGGATCAATGACCGCCGCCCTTGGTATGATTCAGAGAAATCCAGCCGGCGCCACAGAATTCAGACCAGAACGAAAACTTCATGCGTCAAATGGCAAATAGGACTCACCCCAAAACCGACCGACAATCCGCGAGGGGGTGCTTGGGAGTTACATTCCGTCAAGTGATGCCTCCGGCGTCAGCCGGTGGTCCTGCACGAAACACATCGAACGAATGGCAAACCTTCCGCGATCAGGTGTCTAATAATTTCCGCGTCGTCAATCACGACAATTTTGGGTTTTCGGGTGAGTGCGGGATAAGCGTGATTTCACGAGAAGTCCACGATCCCAGCATCTTCGACTTGCTCCCTATCCGGCAAGTCCTGCAAGCTTTCCAGGCCGAACACCTCTAGGAACTTTGGCGTTGTCACAAAGGTGAACGGCGCCCCCCGCTTTGGCGACCTCGGTCCTGTCCCAATCAGTCCTTGTGTATTTAGACGCCCAATCAAATCTCGGCTGATCTCTTTTCCAAAAATGTCTGCCAAACCGTTCCGTGTGATGGGCTGATAATACGCAATGGCGGCCAAGACAGCGGTGTCAAACTCACTGAGGTCGATACGCTGATCTCCCACATCAGCGGCCGCACGGATTATAGGTGCATATGCGGGGCGCGTACGGAACATCCAACCACCGGCCGTGGAAACAATCTCGAAGGTCCGCCCTTCAAGATCTGCCGCCAAATCCTCAATAAGTAGATCGATGGAAGCTTCCTGCCCGACGATCCTAGCAAGGTCTTCGCGAGGCACTGGCGACGCAGAAGCGAATAGAACCGCCTCGATCCGCCGCATCCATTCACGCCATCGTAGTTCTGGCCGGAGGTCATCCAGCTCTTGATCGATATCCTCATTGGAAGCTGTGTCCGCCATGTTGGATTTGTGGCACGCTTGTTGATGTTCAATTCCAGTGCATGGCGCATGCGCATTTATAATCCGCATGCCCAGCATCTACCAACACTGATTTCAAATGCAGTTCAACCGCACCCCATTCTAAATACCGTAAATCCGAAACATGTCCCGGCCGGTCAGCTCACGAACGGCACCCAAGTCCACAAGGCGATCACATAGACGTCGCGCAGACCGATCCGGAAGGGGAAGCGCCCCCGCCGTGACAGCGTCATACGTCAAAAACATCTCGACCGCCTGCCCCGACTTCTTGGCCCGCAGTTTGGGTGCCACGGATTTCAGATGCGCTGCTCGACGTGCAAGGTCATGTGCCATATAAACAGCATTAATGCATCCCGAGACAGCAGCGCGGTGACAGGCCAGCTTCAGCTCATCTCCTCTCTTGCGGAGGTCGGCGCGTTTCAGACCGTGCGCCAAGATTGGGACTAGGTGGTCCCATCCAAGTGCGCGTGCTAAAACAACATCCGAAACCAACAAGGCCGTCACGTCATCCTTAGGGTGGGCATCAAGGTTTATTTCCAGCACACAGGCCACCTTTGAGACTGGACCGCCCTGCCCTGCATCCAACCAGTCCGCCAGTTGAACTGGATCATGGTATGGAAAAACCCGACGAAGATTGTTCAGTGAGAGGCGATGTTCGACTGCCCGTCTCCAAGTCAGAAAGACGTCTCCGGCTGGTCCGGGCAGATCACCTGGCTTTATCAGGCAAACAGCATCTCTGAGTTCACCTGAGCGCTCGGGTCGCCCAGAAGACACCATGACCGCCTCAGCGGATTTCAAGGCAAGCCTATCTCGTAGTAAGGCCATCGGCACACGATCGTCTTTCAGGATATGATGAAGGTGGGAAAGCGCTGCACCCGAGGAGAACGCCGCTTCTTCGATACCTTGATCAAAAGCAGTCTTAACCCAAGAAGGAATTCTTGGAATTTCTTCTCTCTCTTCAAAAGTCACGTCTGCTCATCACGCCGATTGACCGGCACATTGTCGAATTCTGGCAAATCGACCCCATACCCCACCTTAGTTGAAATATGCGATGCCTGCTGCGAGATCATATCCGATAGCCGCTTTGCAAATGGCCGGAGAAGCTCTGACGCGTGTGCAATTGAGACCTCAATGATTTGCGCGCCGCGCCGTGCAAGTAGCCGCACGAGCAACCCTTTTGATGAAAACTCTACGTCCGCATTTTGAACTGAGCAAGACGCGTCTTGAAACCCTTGCGGTACTGCTCTTCGGTTTGGCAAATTGTCGGATGGTCAACTTCTCGCATCTGTGGCAAGTCAGTTTCCGAGGTGTGCCAAACATGGATCAAATTACCGGTGCCTGCAGCGTTTCTTTCAGCATGTGCAACTAGACAGCGACACTGCCGCGCTTCTGATCATTCAGATGCTGAACCGACCCAATATTGGTGCTAGATCGAACGAATTGGAAGTCGGGTCCTTATGAGTCGCTTGCTGTGCTTCACAGCAAGGCCACATTTGCCCATTTTTAGCCTCCTCCAAAACTTCCCCAAGAGTCATGCGGAATATCTCAACGCAGTCAAATCTTTTGAAATATAGAACTAGCCTTACTGACTGGTAAGCGGAGTTCGAGGCTGCTTAACCCGCTCTGCCATCATTGAGATCATTTCGAACATCACCGCCGCTGCCGTCAGGGCCGTAATCTGGTTAGGTGCATCCTTGGTGGGCATCATGCAGACGACATCTGCACCCACGATGTTGAGCCCCCGCACGCTATGCAAAAGTCCTATCGCTTCGTCGATATCGAAGCCTTTTTCACCGGGCTCGATGTTTGATACCCCGGGCGCAATGGTGGGATCGAGGCAATCCAGATCAAAGGTGATATAGACCGGCCGTCCCGCCAGCACCTCGCGCGCCTGTGCCACCACATCAGAAAGTCCCCGCTGACGAAATTCCTTCATTGTCACAACGTTGTAACCGTACTCATAAGACGGTTGTAACCAATCTAACGTGCGAGGGTGGCCGCGTAACCCGATCTGCATCGACTGCGTCGGATCCACCTGACCCTGATCCGCTAAGTATGCGCCCCAATGCGCAGCAGATTTCTTGGCTCCCAGAAAGTGATCTACCTTGGTAAATACATCCGTGTGGGCGTCGAGATGCAGTAAACACACAGGCTCACCCCCCGCGATCTGTCCCCGTCCCAACGCCTGCACGATGCCCCCAGTGATTGAATGATCTCCTCCTATGGACACAGGCCGCGCCCCCGCTGCGTCGATGCCTTGATAGAACTCGGTAATGTCTGTGATGCTGGCCTCGTTGTCATTTGCACGCGGCAGCGGCACATCACCTACATCGACAATCTGTGCTGCCGACCACGGATTGAACTGAAACCCGTCATGCACTCGCCGTTGCACACAAGAAACGTTGCGCAACGCCCGTGGCCCAAGATGCTGGTCCCGCTCGGTCGTACCATTACCCGTGGAATGCGGCACGCCAACAAGGGCGATATCTGCACCCTCCGGGCCTTGGTGCGGGCAACGAAACATCGTCGGGATCCCCCACCAATAAAGGTTCTGCATCATAGAAGCCTGATAATGATCGGACATTTGGGCACCGTTTTGCTAAAGATCATCTCAGTCTAGGACGCAAACGGGCACGAGAACAACATTGTGTAAATTGGCGATTTCCCTGTCGGAATATTGTATCACGCGTTGCATTGGTGGAGCCGCTGTTAGAGAGCAACCGAAAGATTAGTTTCTGTTGGAAGCAAATGGAAATACCATCGGATTTGTAAGGCTAGTGTTCCCCGCCCGACATAGGATTCCCTGTGCCGCTCAGACGTCACATGAAGGGTGGATGAGACGCGCCGACATCTGCCTTTACCTTGGCCCCGCCGACCGCGCTGAGCTTGAAGCTCTGCGCACCGACCGCAACACGGCACGCAAGCTCGCTTGGCGCGCAGGTATCGTCCTTGAGACGGCCGATGGCGCGGGAACGGTGGAGATCATGCGACGGATGGGCATGTCAAAGCCGACGGTCTGGCGCTGGCAGGAACGGTATCTCGATGAAGGTGTTCGCGGCCTCAAGCGAGACAAGACGCGGCCGTCTCGTGTGCCACCGCTTCCGCGGGAGATCCGGTTGCAGGTGATCACGAAGACTGTGCAGGAGGCCCCGCCGAACGCCACGCACTGGACCCGCGCGACGATGGTAGAGGCGGTCGGGATTTCGGCGTCGAGCGTGGGCCGCATCTGGGCGGAGGCCGGGTTGAAGCCGCATATCGTGAAGGGTTTCAAGGTCTCGAACGACCCGATGTTGGAGGAGAAGGTCACAGACATTGTCGGGCTCTACCTCGACCCTCCGGATCGCGCCGTTGTGCTCTGCGTTGACGAGAAGTCCCAGATCCAAGCGCTCGACCGGACCCAGCCCGGGCTGCCCCTCAAGAAGGGGCGCGCGTCGACGATGACCCATGATTACAAGCGCCATGGCACCACCACGCTCTTCGCCGCGCTGGACGTCAAGTCGGGCCTGGTCATCGGCGACTGCATGCCCCGCCACCGTGCCAAGGAGTTCCTGACCTTCCTCCGCCGGATCGATCGGGCCGTGAAGAAACCGCGCGACATCCATCTGGTTT
>QCWE01000008.1 GCA_003149555.1 Candidatus Aquiluna sp. XM-24bin5 | reverse complement strand
GCGATCGATCCATCTCGGATACACCTGAACCAAGTTTTAGTTGGCCCTCGGACTCAACAAGACGCGTTGGATGCGTTGTTTGAGTCCGGTGTTCAAAAGCCAGCAAAGCAGTCTGAAGCGCCTTTCGTTCAAATGGTGCTGTCGGCGTCGCCTTCGTATTTTCGAGACGAAGGACAGGGGCCGGGGGAGTGGAACCCAGAAAAACTGGATGCTTGGGTCGAGTCTACGATGGCGTATCTGAAAGACAATTTCGGGTCAGACGTGATCCATGTTGCGCTGCATTTGGACGAGGACACTCCGCATCTGCACGTGCTCATTGCGCCAACATACGAGAAAAAACCGAGGGTGCCGGGAAAACAGAAGCGGAACGAAACAGACGAAGAATTCGCAGCGCGGAAGGAAGCAGCGAAGACCGCGCCGGGAGTGCGCACGGTTGGTCGCGCCAGCAACGAGTTTTGGAAACAGAACTACTGCAAACGCAAAGCCCGGCAGCTGTATCACGCGGCTGTTGAGCACCTCGGGATCGGGTACGGGAAGGATTTCGTTGGTGAAGGTCTGCCGTCGCCAGAGCACAAAACGACAGGTGAATGGGTTCGTGAGCAGGCGGCATCGCTGAACACACTGGAGAATTTTCTGGAAGAACAAGCAGACAAACTCGAAAAAAGCAGAATGCAGGATGTGCTGGAACGTGCCGAATTGATTTCGGACGTGCAGATGCTGAATGAAAACGTCGAAGCGCTCGAAACGCGCAAGAACCAAGCTAAAGACGAGCTGTCCAGCCTTTCCGCGCAGCGGGAAGACCTGGCAGCGAACGTGGAAACACTCAGCGCCAGCAAGACCAACATTGAGAACGAGCTGTCCAGCCTTTCCGCGCAGTGGGAAGACCTGGCAGCGCAGTTGCAGGTGGTCAGTCAGCAAATCTCGAACAGCGAAGTCAGACGTCAGAAAGCCGAGCTCGACCGGAAGCGGGCTGTACTAGCAGCTGAGGCTGCTGAGAAAGGCGCTCAGAGCGCCGCAGAGCGCCTTCAGCAGTCCGAGCAAGCCTTGCAGCACCTGGAGGTCCTCCGCCCGGCTGTGGACGCTGCACAAGCGCTCTCCGCGCTCACAGCAGTGGATCCGACAACGCGTGCCGCGTTGTTTGAGTCCATGTGTCCATTTTCAGACGCGGATTTGAGCAGAGACGCTGACAAAGACGCGTGGGCGACCGCGATCCGTATGTGCGACCCACAGTTTGGTCTGGATATCGCTCCGCACGTTCCGCGTTCCGAGGTCACGGAGACAAATTACAATACACTTTGCACGCCAGACCTAACAAGCGACCGGGACCTTGACGCTCTACTCGATGCGATGCGGCAGGAGCCGGGGGGACCAGATGCTGTTCTTGCGTTGCAGAGCGGGGAGTTCACGCAAGCGACACTCCGAGAACCTGCCGACACGCCAGCGAAGGGCTGGCTGGGTCGCGCGTTTGAGGGGGTGAAACGGGGGTTTGCATACGCGCGTGCCGCTGTGTCCGAGAAAACCGTGGCACTTGCAGGAGTGGTGCAGAGCCTGCCAGCGGAAACACAGGCGGCACTGTCGCACCTGTTCAGGTCGAAAGACGCCACAGGAGGCGCACAGAGTGCGTTTGAGCGTGATACGGGTCCTGACCCCTCCCCGTGGTGAAGATCGCACTCCTGAGCCATTCTGGGCGCTGTCTGAGGGGTCAGCGCCATCTTTCTGCTGATAGGGCATCAGGCGAGTATTCTTGATCTGCTTGCTGACCCAGAAGCCGCGGACGTAGCATTTGAACCAGGCCGCCTAGGGTGCCTCACATTTCCCGCTGATCTGACCTGATGTTCATTCCGGATACGAACGTTGTCTCTGAGTTGCGCAAGGCCAAAGCATGTAAAGCGTATGCGCCGCGCCGAATGCTCACCATTCCGCCGCGTGTTTCATGTGTTCATCGATTTCCCGACGAAGTTTTGGTGGCACGCCGGTGTCATCGGCGTAGATATGCCAATTAGCTAGAGCAGCATCCACCTCATCAACGATTTCGGTCGCCCGACGCTCTGTGATGCCACTTTTGCCTGCCACTTTGGCGAAAGCGTCGCGGCCTGGCCTTCGACCTTCACCGGCGATGGTAAGTGTGTGTTCGCCTCCCGGCCCAGAGCTGTAGGTCACATCATAGGCTGGAGCCAGCCGCCAGCTGCCCTGAGCATCCATCAGGAAGGCGTGGTTCTTGAGATGATCATCCCGGTTGTGGGCGCGCGCGTTAAAAACCATCCTGCGATATATCTGCTCGGAGGCGCTTGCATCTTGCGTCATGAAACGTGTGAGGCGAAGTAGCTCCATGTAGTCCATACTGGCTTCGCGAAAATCGACTGCCAGCAGTGCTGCAACCGTCTGCATATGGAGACGCGCGCCTTGCGGCCGATCGAATCTTTCCGTTGCAAAAAACGGCTTGCCGCACGAGGCACGCAAAATGCCTGTCCAGCTCATCTTGATCCCAGCCTCTCGGGCCATCATCGCATAGGCTGCCTCAACTTCGACCGCGCCTTCCGTGTCTTGATGCGCACGCCGCTTAACAAGAACGTGCCGCCAGCCTTCCTCCAGCGTCACCCGATGATCTCGCAGGCGCGTGTGATCCGGGGACAACTGGGCCACAAACTTTGGTCGTGCGCCTTGGGATCCCCCCGCAACCGTACGGAGCCGCTCCAACTCGTCAGCTGTGACACCGCCATCAACCTTCGGTACCAACCGTTCAAACCAATCGAGATCGAAATCATTCTTTGGTTCGGGACACTGCGCAGGTCGGTACGCCAGAGCACCCATGCCGTCAGTGCCAACCATAGCAAGACGGGCGATGTCTGTGATTTCGCTGAACCGAGCGCCGCGGGCTTTCAGCTCCCGGTCAATGAGCAGCTTCCCCCAGCCATCGGGTAGGCTATCTCCAAATACGGCGGGCAGGTCGCCAAATGCGCGCCCCTTTGGTCGCATGAGGCCAGCATATATTCTGATATGGACTGGAGAGATTGGCAGTGGCGTGGAGGCAAAGGCAGTATCCCACTCGAGGACTGCGTGTCGCGCGCGGCTGTCCCAGCCCATTTGTCCGACTGGGCGCTCATCGATGTCGGGCCCGAAATCCAGAGTCACATACAGGCGATCGATCAATGGTTTTTCCGTTTACGAACCCGCTGACGGGTTTTGTTCGCGTTCTGCTGATCCAGCTCGTCCAGTGTTCGCGCTTCTACTGGCGGAAAGAGGCTTTCAAAATCATCCAGAACGCCGAGCGCTTCTGCCAGTGCCAGCACGACCCCAAAAGTGGCATCCCCTCTTTTTTCAAAACGCTTCAGGGTGGCGAGAGAAATTCCAGCACGCGCCGCCAATTCCTCTTGAGTGAAGCGCATGCCGATGCGCCTTGCGCGCACAGAGCGCGCGATTTTCTCTTTGATATCTTCGGTCGTCAAAAACCCAGGGATCAGGTCCATCCGAAGTCCTGGCGAAAATACTTGTCTTTGCAACAGTATTGCAAACCAGTCGTGAAGTCCACTTAAACAGTCAAAATTGAACTTTAAAGATATGTAATTTCACTTAATAGTTCATATGTGATACCAAGTATTCTAGAGGTCTCCACGCTTCCGCTTCGCCTGCGCAAGCCCTGTCAGCGCATCAACAGCGCAGCCTTCATCCTCCGCGCAGCCGCACATCCCGGCCCTGAAGAGGCTGGGTTTTCCGTACGCGGATGGTGACATGCCTTTTTGTATGTTTCGAAGTATCTGGATGGGTCACTTAGAAAAGCAGCGGGTCAGTGGGAGGGGACTTGGAATTTTTGTGTTCAGCCAAGCGGGCCGCCCATGACAACGACTCATTAGTCCATTTGATGCCGTGTTTGCCAAGTCTGGAGTTAGACGGTTGTTGCAGTATGTCTGGCAGGCTCAGTGAGCTCGGACTGACGAAAAGAATACTGCTTTCTGCTTTGCGCATCACATTAATCAAGTGATTTAAGTCACTAATATTATTTCATTAATAATGTCTGTTAATGTAATTTCTCAACTGAGTGGCGGGCTACAGAAACACGTGATTGCCGTCCCATAAGATCCATCAAAATCTGCAGCCGCTCGCCGTCTTGAAGAGTTTCAATCCGCGCGATTGTATCTGCAAATGCGCCCGACACTACACGGATAGTATCCCCCACATCCAGGTCGGGCGGCGCCCCAATCACACCCTGCTCATCGCAGCGCGCCATAAGCCCTGCCATAAACTCAGGCGGCAGAGGCGTTGGCGTGCGCGGATCAACAAGAAGCAAGCGAGACACGCCCCGTGTGCCATTGATCGCCGTCCAGCCCTGCGCGCTTGGGTTAAAAGACACAAAGAGGTATCCAGGAAAGAGCGGGCGTTGCTTGGATAGGCGCCGCCCACCCTGCACGCGGCTTTCCAGTCTTTTGGGGCAAAAACTCTCAAACCCTTGGCGGGCAAGGTTTTCCTCTGCACGCTTCAACCCTTGTGGTTTGAGCTGCGCAACAAACCAGTTTTTCCCCTCCGACGCAGGCATTGCTCTTCACCTTTGAACTACGCACGATCTCAACCGCTCACCTGAAACGTAGGTGTTAGCCCGTTGGACTACCAGTGCCACCCGTATACATCCGAATGCCCGGCCCATCCTCCGGCGTGCCAATAAACACAATCCCCGCCGCCTCAAGGCTGGTGCGGATAATTTCCAAATTATTCTTCCGCGATTTTGGCACAGCCCCTTCCGACATTTCGTATCGGACAATCGTCGCCGTCCCGACACCGGTGGCGTCCGAAAGGTCCCGAACCGACCAGGATAGCGCCGCGCGCGCAACGCGAATTTGTTGACCCGTTATTGACATGCTATATTTTATGATATAAAATTTATCATAATTGATCGCTTCATTGCAGGAATGTCCCGACACGCAGAACTGGAAAATGGCATTGAAAACCCTCGATGGTGCATATGCTGACGCCACCATGCGCGCCTATCAGGCCGATATTCAAGCCTATGTTGCCTGGTGTGAGCACACGCAGAACACCCCCTTCCCTACAACCACATCACAGGTTTGTGCCTTTCTGGCAGATGAGACCCGCGACAAAGCCCCCTCCACCGTCCGGCGGCGGCTCTATGCGATCCGCAAAATACATAGCCTCCTGAGGCTCCCCGATCCCACGCAAGACCAAGCGATCAATCTGACATTGCGACGGATGCGCAAAAGAAAGCTGGCCCGTCCCCAACAGGCTCGTGGCCTGACCGCTCAAGACCTGGAGCGGCTTCTAGACGTCCAACCCGCCACCTGCTGGGGCCTGCGCAACGCTGCCATGCTCAGCCTTGGATACGAGCTTATGACCCGCCGCTCAGAATTGGTGGCCTTGCGTGACGAAGACCTCTCCCTGCGAGAAGACGGCACCCTGCGCGTTCTGATCCGTTGCAGCAAAGCGGATCAAGAGGGGCAAGGACGGGTCGCCTTTACCTCCAGCCGTACCACACAGCGGGTTCAGGCCTGGCAAGACTGGCGCGGAGACGCGACCAACTGGCTCTTTTGCCCAATTTACCAAGACCATCCCATCGACCGCCCTCTCAATAACGCCATGGTCAAAACCATCATCAAAACTTCCGCCAAACGCGCCGGCTACAGTGCTACCAACGTCCGCGCCTTCAGCGGGCATTCCTTGCGCGTCGGAGCTGCCCAAAACCTGCTGAAACGCGGCTTTGACACGGTCGCCATCATGCGCGCCGGTGGGTGGAAATCGACCAGCGTGCTGGCCCGCTATGTCGAACTGGCAGAACACAATGTTTGGGAAAGCTGAGGCGATCTGCAGCCACCAAGAGCCAACTGTTTATTTGGATCACGGACGCGCTCAACCGCCCAAGGACAGTCCTGTGGCGTGCAAGACGCATTAAATCCCCTCGCGTCTTCCCGTGTTTAGACGAACTGGAGGCACTCGCTGGCGCATTTCTTGCAAAACTCCTCATGGGTCTTCTCCAGGGCTTCGGTATCAAGGCGTTGGTAGTCGGGGCGGCCATCAAGCCCGAAATAGCTGAACAGTTTCCCCACGGCCCATATCTTCTTGGATCCAACCACCGTGACGGTCACAGGCACCCCAGACATATCCCCCGGCGCATATTGGACCGACACACGGCCCGCAGACCCCGAGGACCAAACCGGTGGCCACTTGGCAATGGGCTTGAAGCGGTACCGGTCATCCAACACATTCGATGTCGCGATCCCGAAGAATTCAGCGATAAGGGCATCCCGGTACTCTTCAGTCGTGTTTTTTAACTCAAACACATGGGCTTTGATCGCGCGCTGAACCTTGACCAGGTCAAGATATTTGGTCGCAATCGATTTTGCGTTTTGCGGCGTGAACCCGGCATCCATTGCAGCCCGGCGCGGATCGAAATGCTGCGCATAGCTGAGAACAAACCGCTACTGCTGGATATTCAGCTGATACTTGATGGCCCAGATCTGCAATCCAGGCACGGCAGGTGTCGCTGCTTCAAAGCTCATGCCTACCCCTCCTGCCAGGTAAGGGTCGCAACCCCGGTTGCGTTGAAGGAACTGCCCACACGCACAGCAAAGCCGCCCGTGCGATAAGGAGCAAAAGTTACAATTTGGAAAGCCATAGATCGGCCCTTTTCAAATAAGGGGTGCGCTACAGACATGCCGACGCACCCTGGTTAACAGGATACAACCGGGCACATCTTGCGCTCTCGATCTTACCGACCACTCTAAATTAACGTGTGTATATTATAAATTTGCAGTTTAAAGTTGTATTCATTAGATCATCACGCATGCTCTCGAAACCCCGGCCGGCCAACACCCTCATACGCCACAAAGCCCGCATCGCGGGCCACAGACGCGCTGTAGATATTGCGCAAGTCAGCCATCGCCGGACGAGACATGCCGCCTGCAATTTTTGACAGGTCGAGCGCCCGAAACTCGTTCCACTCCGTCAGGAGCACAATCAGATCCGCCTCTTTGGACGCCTCATAAGGATCGTCTTGCCACATGACGCTGGGCAGCAACGCTTCGCCTTCGTGCTGGCCCTGCGGATCGCAGACCGTGATCTTGGCCCCTCCTCCCACAAGCGCCGGCACAATGGTCAGAGATGGTGCATCGCGCATATCATCCGTGTTTGGCTTGAAGGTCACGCCAAGCACCGCGATCCGTTTCCCGTTGAAAGACCCGTCACACAGATCAAGCAGCTTTCCGATCATCCGCCGCTTGATATCCTCATTCACTGCAATCACCGCTTCCGTGATATGCATGGGACTTCCGTGGTCTTGCCCAATCCGCGCCAACGCTTTGGTATCTTTGGGAAAGCATGACCCCCCATAACCAGGCCCGGCGTGCAGGAACTTGTTCCCGATGCGGTTGTCCATCCCCATGCCCTTGGACACCTGTTTGACGTCGGCACCCACCTGTTCGCAAAGCGCGGCTATTTCATTGATGAAGGTGATCTTGGTCGCCAGAAACGCATTGGCCGCGTATTTGATCATCTCCGCGGATTCGAGATCGGTGGTTACGATCGGAAAATCACGCAGATAGAGAGGGCGATAGATCTCGGACATAACAGCAGCGGCACGGTCGGTTTCGACCCCGACCACCACGCGGTCTGGCTTCATGAAATCATCAATCGCCGCGCCTTCGCGTAGAAACTCCGGGTTTGATGCCACATCGAAATCCAGCTCCGGATTGGCCGCGGCCACAACCTCGCGCACCTTGCGGTTGGTGCCGACAGGCACTGTCGATTTTGTGACGATCACCACATAATCCTTCGCCGCCTTGGCGATCTCTTCAGCGGCCGCCATCACATAGGTCAGATCAGCATGGCCATCGCCACGGCGGGTCGGCGTCCCGACAGCGATAAACACAGCGTCAGCACCGTTGATCGCAGCTTCCAGATCACGGGTAAACTCAAGCCGACCAGCCTCAGTATTCTTAGCCATAAGCGTATCGAGGCCTGGCTCAAAGATCGGCACCTCGCCCCGCTCAAGCATGTCGATCTTGCGCATGTCCTTATCGACACAAACAACCGTATGCCCGAAATCGGAAAAACACACACCAGACACCAAGCCGACATAGCCCGTTCCGATCATCGCGATTTTCATATTTCGGCCCCTTTAGGCTTCCGTCAGTTCCGGAAGACGCATTTTGAAGTAGTCGATTGTCCGCTTGAGGCCCTGATCCAAGTCAACGACAGGCTCCCAATCGAGTAGCTCTTGAGCCTTGCTAATATCAGGCTGACGCTGCTTGGGATCATCTTCTGGCAACGGCAATTCAATAAGTTCAGATTTGGAACCCGTCATTGCAATCGTCTTTTCTGCCAGCTCACGGATCGTGAACTCACCCGGATTGCCAAGATTAATTGGCCCCGTCACCGAACTATCGGTCTCCATCATCCGAACAAAGCTCTCAATGAGATCGTCGACATAGCAAAAGGAGCGCGTCTGCTGCCCATCCCCAAAGATCGTAATGGGTTCGCCCCGCAACGCCTGCACGATGAAATTGGACACCACACGGCCGTCGGCATGATGCATGCGCGGGCCATAGGTGTTGAAGATGCGTCCAACCTTGATCTCCAGGTCGTGCTGCCGCCAATAGTCGAAAAAAAGCGTCTCAGCACAGCGCTTGCCCTCATCATAACATGAGCGCGCCCCAATTGGGTTTACATTGCCCCAATACTCTTCTGGCTGAGGATGCACGATGGGATCGCCGTAAACCTCACTTGTCGAAGCCTGGAAAATCTTGCACCGAAGCCGCTTCGCCAGGCCCAGCATGTTGATCGCCCCATGCACCGACGTCTTGGTCGTCTGCACCGGATCGTGCTGGTAATGGACTGGTGAAGCCGGACACGCGAGGTTGTAGATTTCGTCAACCTCTACATAGAGCGGGAACGTCACATCGTGCCGCATAAACTCAAAGCGCGAGTGATTGTGTAGATGCTCAATATTGCGCTTCGTACCAGTGAAGAGGTTATCCGCGCAAATGACCTCATGCCCCTGCTCCAACAGGCGGTCGATGAGATGCGACCCTAAAAAACCGGCGCCGCCGGTCACAAGAATACGTTTGCGGCTATCATAAAGTCGCGTCACTGAATGCTCCGATTGTTCTTGGATTACTGATGTGGTGAAGACTGCTCTCGAATGAGCAGTCTTATGGTTTGGAAATACCACGCTTTGTAAAACGCGTAATGAAATCCGGCCGAGCCATCAAGGAAGCCACGTTTTACGAGATACGTGAATAAGAAATAAAACCACGGATACCACCACTTGGCTAAGTGTCGGTATTTAAACCGCTGCCGCTTCGTAAAGTGCTGCCAGGCCGCAGGATTTTCTTGAAGCTTGGCATAGCGTTGCGCTTCCCATCGCGCATAATCAATGTGCTTTTCAAGGAAGCGGGCAAGGTCTTTATAATCTCGATGGTCTATAGGGATGGTGATTTCACCCACAGCGCCATCAACGATGGGATGCTCATGAATTTCCATATCGAGGCGGCTCCACCCATCCTCTTCAATTCTTTCATAGAGCCCTTTGCCGACACGAAAGAGCGCGAGTTTGCGCTGAACGAGGCCGTAACGGAGCGGCTTGCCAAGGAAGTAGTTCGTGTAGGTTAGCCAATACCCGTCGCAGTCATCCTTTGAAATAGCCGCGTCAACCGCGTCGCAGAACGCGTCATCCACAAATTCGTCCGCGTCTAGGAACAAAACCCATGGTTGGGATAGTGGCTCATTGAGGAGAAACCAGTTGCGTTTTTTGGGATATTTGCCGTTCCAAGTAAAGTTGATGACCCGTGCACCGAAGCCTTCTGCGATTTGTTTGGTGCAATCTGTCGATCCGCTATCGATGACGACGACTTCAGCAAAGCGTGAGAGGCGCTCAAGGCAAATAGCAATGTTTGTCGCTTCGTTTTTCGCGGGAACCACAACTGTGACCGGCAGACGTTGAGAAACTAAATTATTGGGCATTCGGTCTAATCAGCGAACCCAAAACAAGCAGGGTCGCCATCATGTGAGCGGTTTTTTTGCAATCGCGATCATAGATTTTGCGAGCTGAGGTACTCTGCCTACACGATGGAAACGAATATCCTCGAAACCAGCTTCCCTCAGCAACTGGGTCAAGGTTGCTATCGACCAAAACTTAATGTGACCGTGATCCCATAGCGCAGTGAAGTGCCGGTCCATCTTACCAGTCAGGGCAAGCGCAAGATTTTTTATGTAACTGTGGTAGGGTGTGGAGACGATTGCCGTCCCGCCCGGCTCAACCAAGTCGAACAGCGTTCTTGCATAGTCACGCGGTGCGTAGACATGTTCGACCACTTCGAGACTGATGACGAGCGGAAAGCGCCCGTAGATGGCAACAAGATCGTCATAGGCAGACCCGAGTTCGAAACGCAACTCAGGATATGCCGCCTTCGCAGTAGCGATGCCTTCAGAAGATGGGTCAATACCGACAACATCCCATCCCATGTTGGCCAGCTCCCCTCCTAAACTTCCATTGCCACATCCGAGGTCGAAAAGACGTGCCTCGGAGGAACCAAGTTCCAACTTGATGCGGGAAACCTCCGATTGAAGGGGCGACAAGAGGTATGCATGCGCACAGCTGTGTCCTGCGTCAGCGTATCGATAACCTGAAATAGCAGACTGTTCCTTCATCGCTCGATACTCCTGATTTGACGCGCAGGGTTGCCCACCATGATGACACCAGCCGGTACATTCTTCATGGCTACCGCTCTTGCGCCAACAATTGCGCCTGCGCCAACCACAACACCTGGACCGATGAAGGCGTCAGCACAAATCCACGCATCTTCACCGATCAAGATCGGTGGCTTAAGAAGGGGTCTGAAAGGGTCCTTTATATCGTGGGTTCCTGCGCAGAGATGTGCACCCTGCGAAATCGTCGCACGCGCACCAATGCGGATGGGTCCCAGCGCGTAAAGAATAGCATGGTCTCCGACTGCACAACTGTTCTCTATGGATAAGTTCCAAGGAATGATAATGCGAACTGACGGATAGACATGGACCTGCCTGCCCACTTGGGCGCCGAACAACCTGAGAAGCAGACGCCGCCATCCCCACAATGGACGTGGGCTAAAACGGAAGAACGGCCAAGCGAAGGTCCAGAGGACGCGCCCGATTTGTTCACGACGGCTCCATTTCCGCGCACGCCGGTTCGCGCTAATGTCGACTTCTTTGTTCATCAGGTATGCACACATTCGGGCTTCAAACCGCGCCCGGCCAACCATGAATACACGTCCGCCAGATCGCGGCCGACTCGCTTCCATGAGAACTGTTCCGTGACAAGTTTGCACCCAGCGCGGCCAAAGCGACCCAGATTTGGATCGACAAGGTATTTTGAAAGGATCGGTGCCATCGCCTCCGGCTCCGTCGTTATCTTGATCGCAGCGCCAGCCGTAAATCCCTCTGGAAGGTTGCAGGCAGACGTCATGAAAACGGGGCACGCATGTGACCATGCCTCGAGTACGGCCATCGGCAGTCCCTCGGAATGCGAGGCAAGGATAAAGGCAGATGCTGCGTGAAGGAGGTTGGCTTTGTGTTCACCGAACACGGGTCCCATGAAGCGCACAGAGTCTTCCAATCCGAGCTCGTTGGCGAGACGTTGAAGCTCTTCCAAATGCCCTCCATCATCCCAACCGGCGACCACAAACACCCAGTTGCGCTTGACTGCCGGCGCATCTTGAAGCACCTGTGCCCAAGCTTTAAACGTCTCAGCAAGGCCCTTTTTGGGGTGAACCCGGCCTAGGAACAACAGTATCCGTCGCGCGTCGCCGTCAAAAAAAAACGGCCGTGAATATTGAACATTCGCAGGGGGCAGGTCCACCCCATTCGGTATGACGGCAACCGGAACATTCAGCCCCAGCGCACGGATTGCTGCCAATTCAGCATCTGCTAGCGCGTGAATACAGGCAGCACCAGACAGGTTCCGCCTCTCAAACAGCGCGAGCGCCAACCGCTTCTTCCACGCCGAATTGCGCAGCGCCCAACCATCCAGCATGCCATGCGGGGAAATTATCACGGGGCGGCCAGTGCGGGCGCGCCAGCGCATTGCGGCTATAGACGAGTATAGCCAGAGTCCCTGCAGATGCAGCACGTCCCCCTCGACTCTGGCAAGCGCCCGGTCCAAGGTCGGTGCGATGCGCATACCGGGAAGGGACCATGCTGGAAAAGCGTGAACTATAGCATGGTCGAGGGGTAATTTCTCCAGATCGAACTCCGCGTCGCGCAGTCCGAATACTTGTGCCTTGATGCCAAACTTTGTGACAGCATTTACCATTGCGGGAACAGTGGCGGCAAGACCCCCCGCCCGATCTGAGAGAGACGCCGTTACGACAGCTATGGAAATGGCGCCGGGCATCACTGCACAACGTCGATTGATCGTTTCGACAGCTTCCAAAGCAGCATAGCATCCCATGGCGCGAGGCCGCGAGGCCGGCTGTTCTCTGCAATTCGGCAGGCAGCCAGAAGCCCTTCGGAAAATCGGTCCGTACCCCAGCCGGCCACCCGCTCCCGTGCGGCGCGCCCCATTTCAGCACGGCGGGACCGCTCCAGCTCAATCAGCCGCACCAAAGCATTCTTGATCGACTCCTCGCTTTCTCCATCCGCGACGAAACCGGTGACGCCGTCCTCCACAAGGGGGCCCGTCGCACCACAAGCCGTAGACGCCACCACGGGCACTCCCGACGCGGCAGCCTCGTTGATCACTAGGCCCCATTGTTCGGAGGTCGACACATGCACGAAGCCGTCCGACAGACCATAAAGCGCTGGGAGTTCACCATAACTGCGAAACCCAGGCAGATGAACGCGTCCTGTCAACCCCTCCGTCGCAATCGCCGCCTCGACCAAGCCTAGTTCGGGCCCATCCCCAAGAATGACGAGATCGGGCGCCTCAGCCCGGCCTTTCAGCGCCTTGGCATAAGCCATAACAAGGCGGGGCAGGTTCTTCTTAGGAATGAAGCGGGCCGAGGCGAGTAGATAGTGGGCCGGCATCCTTAAAGTTGAGCGAACCGCCATTTTGTTCTTTCGCGCCGCTTCAGCCCCAGACGCGAAATACGCGTTATCAACAGCGTCATATCCCATGAAGACCCGCTTGTGCGGCATTCCCAGCCGTACGATATAATCGAGATGGGATGGGCCGCCTACCACAGCCGCATCGCAAAGGCCGACGACCCGCGCCTTAACCCGCTCGCGCCAAGCTGAACGCGCGGCGTCATTGACCTGGCTCTCCGACAGCATGACGAGGCGCCGACAATTTCGGCGCGCCCAAGCGATGGCAGCAAAACTTTCCGGAGTAGCCCAGCCGGCGACAATCACAACCGAGGGGTCAAGCATCGAGAGACTGGTATGAACAGACGACCAGACCCGCCCTGTTGCGCAAGCCTTCCGATAGGCGGCGCGCCCTTCGAACAGATGCTGCACAGGGTAGCTGCCTGTCCCAGACGCCATGAATTCGGAGAAGTCCGCTTCATTCTGCGTGACTATCACGGTGAACTCGGCGCCCGCAGCCGCGACCGCACTATAACGAGCGTCGTGGTAGTGGCCGATCTGGGCGGTGAAGAGGGCAAGTGTCACGCGTAGATGCCTTTGGTTTCATACCTACCGCGCTGCTTTGTTCGCCGAAGCCAAAGCCTGACAAACAGGATCGCGATGACTATCAACACAGATTGGGTGAAAAGGTAATAACCAAAGTGCGTCGTCATATGGACCGCGTTCGAAATTGTTGCGGCATAAAGAGCATATGCAAGTATACTTCCCCGCAAAGCGTGACGCATAACACGGCCCATTACATAGCCTGCAAACCACCAAACAGCGCATCCAAGAAACCAGAAATCCTGATACGGGTGGAGAAAACCTGTCGAAGTTGTGCCGGTGTGTGCCTCAAAGAAGAAGTTCTCGCGTGCGACCTCGAGAGCGTCGTCACTTACCATTAGAGACCGCTTGAAATCATGGCCCAATAACTGGCCAGGGATGTAGGCAAATACCATGCGGTTCCAGAACTGCGCCCCAAGGGTGAACGGCCCATATTGCGCTACCGCCTCCATACTGACGACCGCATTCATGGTTTCCGAACGGTGAACACTATCGCTAAGATCGACTGCGGCAAGCCAGTCGATCTTAGCAATTTCGCTCAGCGTGGGCAGCCTCGCCTCAATGACGCCGGTGTCACCAATCCGATATCCACCACCAAGCGTGCGCAACTCACCCACTGCATTTACGAAAAAGAAGCCTACAATCGTGAGCGCGATTAAGGCTACTCGGGGGATGGTGCGGCCTTGCACAAAAAAAAGCCCAAGCAGAACGGCAAGCCCAAATTCGAATGTGTCTGCGCGGCGGAAGTATATAAAAATCAGCGGCAGATAAGTGAGTAGGTTGAGCGAGAAAAGGACTAAGGTTGCCAGATTTCGCTTCTTCAGGATCATGGCGGTGGAAAGCGCCATAGAGACCACGCTCACCGAGGAAAAGAAGGCGATGATCGTGATGATTCCCGTCCATTGCCCCATGGCTCTGACTTCTGGTGGCTGCATCTCGATCAATGCACGCATCACCATGGCAAAGAGAGTTATCGTATATACAGGCAGAAGCAACCGGCGCACTGGCAAATTCAGCGCCACAGGCTGGCACCAACGACCCAGCCCCCGATGCCAGCCGAGGACCATCGCCCAGAAACATAGCATCGACATGAACAGCAATCGAACCAAACTTTCTGGGGCGATAGTCGGATAGTCTAGAAGCGTCCAAGCCTGCGGTAAGTACCATGACAGGAAAAGAAGCGATGTCAGAAATGGAAGTGTGAGATAGCCGCCTCGGCGTAGAAACTCACGAAATGCGATACACATCGCGCTAGCGGTATTGAGCACAAGCAAAAGAAACGCCAAATCATCCATCTTTGCGCTTCAGGTCTTCAAGAGCCTCATAAAGCCGATCGCCCACAACGTCCAGAGTCTGGCCCCCAGCAGTGTCAAGCGCGGCCTCAGACATGCGCGCGCGGAACGCGCGATCTTCGGCGACAGAACAGATCGCTTCGGCAATAGCAGGTCCGTCACGCTCGGGCACGATCATGCCGTCATGCCCGTCTCGTACAGGCGACCCCGCCGACCGAGTGACGACACAGGGTATCCCGCAGGCGAGCGCCTCAAGAGTCACTCTCGCCATCCCCTCGGCGAGGGAAGGCAGGCAAAATACGTCTGCGGAGCGGAACTCCGCGGCCATCTCGTCCGGTCCGAGATGACCAAGAAATGTCAACGCGGCGCATTCAGATCTCTCTCGTATCCCAAACGGGGCCGCCCCCGCGACGCGGATTTCGTAACCAAGCGGCTTCAATAACCGCGCGGCCTCAGCCAGATAAGGCAAGCCCTTGCGCAACCCTGCCTGCCCGGCAAAGAGCACACGCCGAGGAATCGGTTTCCCGATGCGAAGCGCACCGGCACCAAAACCATAGGAAACGCGAGCAAGTCGAGTCGCGTCGAAACCTTTCACTGAGGCGAGCCCGTCATCCACACTCTCAGACGGGCTGAGCAGCAGATCTGAGAGCGCCACCAGTTTCTCGATATGGCGGCGGTACCGGTCTGCATCCGCATCGAGGTTCTTCCGCGTTTCCCAACCCGGCCAGCGACGGTGCTCTTCGGCCAAAATGTCGTAGACAAGCGGCGTGATCACGATGTCAGTCGCAATGCGCGCACCCTTTCGCTTTGCCCAGCCTAGGAAGCACGCGCCGCCATTGCCAGATGTGTTGAGCACAACAGAGGCACCGGCAAGCCCCAAATAACGCGCAGACAACCCGAGAACCCAGTCTTCAGCACAGAAACGCGCCTCCTTGCCTGTTCCGGTAAGCGTAAGAATCTTGCCCACCAACTCTGGAAGAAAGCTGACCCTGACCTTATTCGGTGGAATGCCACGAACGGTGCGCCGCTTGACGATGGCGTCCGTCACCCCTGAAAGCCTTCGGAAGAGCCATGACGGTGCCTCGTCTTCCTGCCAAGCGATAGATGTATGGAGGGCGGCTAAAGCGCTACGATCATGCAGCATACGCGCTAACTCATAGCTCCGGCGTGCTCCCATCTGGACCACGAGGACAGACAAATGATCAGCTCCAAAAGCCGTTTTTCCGTGCATGGACTGGATTAAATTCTTTGCCAACAGCATTTCGTAGCAGATCTAGCGGTATATGAGCATGTCTGCTAACCGGCTGCGCATCTTAGCAGGAAGCAGACCACGCAGGCCAGGACCCATACCGATAGGTGGCCGCCATCGACGTAGGTTTTTTGGAGCGATCGGCGGCGCGACAAGAACACTCTCAAGAATTAGCTGGTATCCATTGATCGTGCTTGCTTCGTGGAATAGCTCGCCTGCCCTGTCATGTGCTGCTTGGCGCATTGCTAATCGCTTTTCTGGATCTTTGAGTAATAAATTCAGATATTTCGCTGCCGTTCTGACATCAGCTTTCTCAAAGAGGAAACCACTCTTCCCGTGCTCTATAAATTCCGATGTCACGCCTGGAATAGACGCAGCGATAGTCACAAGGCCGGATGCCATAGATTCCGCTGCAGCAATTCCAAACCCCTCAAATCTTGAGGGGAGAAGGAACACCTCATGGTCTCTGTAGGTGCTGGACAAGTTTTCGCGCCCAACAATACCTAACGCGTCGAATGAAATACCGGCCTCACGTAGACGGCGAAGGAGTTCTGCGCGATCTGGCCCGTCACCCGCTATGGTCAAGTGATAGAGGCTTGGATCAATTCCCTTTAACATCTGCGGAATTAGGAAGACGCGTTTTGCGCGATCTTCTATCCTGCCAAGCGACAGAACACCCACTTTGTTGACTCGCGACGGCGCGCCCGGGGGATGGAACAAGCAATCAGGCACAGCATTCAAGACGACGCTAGTTCGTGTTCCAGAAAACCCGTGATGCCTGACCAGATCGTCTTGGATGCGGGGTGACACAGCGACCGTGTGGTGGACGTGATCCCTAAGCGCCCGCGCGGCCAGGTAGGTGGCTCGCGTTATGCTGTGTACAATCATGATCCGCGGGGTCTCATCGGGTAAGAACCGAAGGACATTCATCAGTCGGACAGAAACGAACACGTTACCTATTACGACATCGAAGGTGCTAAGATAATCGCTTAGTGCTGTAAGCACCGTCGGCTCATCACTTTTAATAACAGCTTTTGGCAGACAATGCTCGTTTACGAAATGGCCCTCCCAGCCACGAGGTGCTAGCCCGTCACGAAGGACTTCAAAAACACGATATGTTCCGCCCTCCTTCGATGAACCTAGATAGGCAAAAGTCTTCATCATCCCTCCATTCTGCCAAATAGCCTCCTTCCCGCATTACCAGTTTCACAATAAACCAAAATAATATGGACAATATCGGAAGCTTACTTGAGATATCCTTCTGAGCAGCACACTACACGACACTGGGTGCTTTCGGCGATTTTAGGGCTGGTGCCGACCGGCGAGATGGATTCTGAACGCGGACTCTTTCCCTGCAAGGATTT
>QCWE01000007.1 GCA_003149555.1 Candidatus Aquiluna sp. XM-24bin5 | reverse complement strand
CGACCGCAAAGAATGAATTGGGGCTTGATCACAACGAAACCCGATCGTGGCATGGATGGCACCGTCACGTATCATTGGTCATGATGGCATTCGCCATGATGGCGGCAATCCGGCGTCGCGCGAATGCCATTACAGCCCAAAAAAAACTTCTCAAGATAGCCAGTACCCTGCCTTGATACGCTGGTCGCTCCAGGAGATGCGACGCATCGCATGCAAGATGTCGCAGCGATCAATAGAGCCGGCTGTGATCATCGCATGGTCGCTTTGGCGAAGAGCACACCAAGCAGTCGCGCAACAATGTCATATCAAGCAAAAAGCGCAACTGTAATGCTAGGCAGCGGACTCATAAAACTCGATCCACAGCCTGACGGAGGCCAGTTTGATCATCGACAGGAAGTTGCGTGACGTCTTTTCGTATCGGGTTGCGATACGGCGGAATGATGCCTTCAGCCTGCCATCGCGTGTGCGCGGATGACGAGTAGCGCATGATCTTCCTCCCCGGAATCTGAAGCCATACCCCTTCGGGGGCTTCAGATTCCGGGGAGGAAGATCAGAGCAGATTCGCTGAAGCGGACCGGCTAGAAGCCGGTGGCTTCGATCCATTAGGTGGAAAGTGAAACACGCTGCGAGCTTCGAACGCGGTTTCCGTGCGATTTTGGAATTTGCCAATTATCTTAAAAGCGCTTCTAAATACGCTCCATAGGCTGTTTTGCCAAAGATTTTCGAGCGAGCAAGCAGAGCGTCGGCATCGATCCATCCTTTGGCGTAGGCGATTTCATCTGGTGAGCCAGCTTGCAGGCCCTGCCGCTCGGTTAAGGTGCGCACAAAGTTTCCCGCATCGAGCAGAGAACCATGTGTGCCTGTGTCCAACCACGCATACCCACGCCCCATACGGCTGACCTGTAGTGCACCCTCTTCAAGATAACTCTCCAAGAGAGAAGTGATTTCCAGCTCACCGCGTTCAGACGGTTTGACGGCAGCTGCACGTTCTGGCGCTGTTCCATCAAGAAAGTACAACCCCGTCACCGCATAGTGCGATGGTGGTACCGTTGGCTTTTCAATGATCCGTTGCGCCTCACCCTCTGGGCCAAACTGCAGGACGCCATATCGCTCCGGGTCAGCCACACGGTAGCCAAAGACCGTTCCACCGCTCTGCCGGCCATCCGCATCCAACAATAGGTCCGGCAGTCCATGTCCAAAGAAGATGTTGTCACCCAAAATCATCGCCGACGGCGCACCCTTCAGAAACCCGTCTGCCAAAAGATACGCCTGGGCCAGACCGTCTGGTGAGGGCTGAACGATGTATGTCAACGAGATACCCCATTGACCGCCATCACCCAAAACCCTTTGGAACTGAGCCTGATCTTCAGGTGTCGTAATGACGGCAATCTCGCGGATACCTGCCAACATCAAAACCGTCAGCGGATAGTAGATCATCGGCTTGTCATAAATGGGCAAAAGTTGCTTTGAGACACCCATTGTGATCGGGTAGAGACGTGTGCCGGACCCGCCCGCAAGGATGATACCTTTTCGTGTCATACGGGCAGCTCTCCGGGCTGAAGGTCGCGGATGACATCGCCAAGACGGCTTGGCCAATCTGCAGGCGGAATACCAAAATCTGTGGTGATCTTTGAGCAATCGAGGCGCGAGTTCATGGGCCGATTGGCTGGCGTCTGATACTCTGAAGACGGGATGCCCGTTACTGTCATCTTGCACCCTGCTGCTTTGAAAATCTGGCGCGCAAAATCGGCCCAGCTGACATACGGGTGACCGGCATAGTGATAGGTCCCCCCGACCGCACCATTTTGAAGTGCCGTCGCCAGTGTCAGCCCTGTAGCCGCGATATCAGAAGCGGGTATCGGCCCCCCGAATTGATCCTCGACCACGCGCAGCTCCTTCCCGATCTCCGATAGACGCAGCATGGTATCGACAAAGTTCTTGCCGTGGGACGAGAACACCCAAGAGGTGCGCAGAATGATATGACGCGCTCCCGAAGCCCGCACTGCCTGCTCCCCAGCCAGCTTTGTTCGGCCATAGGCGTTCTGCGGATTGGTTGGGTCAGCCTCAGTCCAAGGGGTCTCACCTGACCCCTCAAACACATAATCTGTCGATAGATGTAGGAACGGAATATCTTGCGCTGCACACGCACTAGCCATCAGTCCCGGCGCATCCGCGTTGATGACATGTGCAAGCGGCTCTTCAGTTTCCGCCTTGTCCACAGCTGTGTAGGCGGCGGCATTGATGACAATGGATGGCCGCAGGGTCTGGATCAGCTCTACGCAGGCATGAGGATCGCTCAGATCAGCCTGTTTCCGGTCCACAGCCGTGACATCTGCTTGGCGCTGCAACTCAGTTGCAACCTGCCCGGTCTTGCCGAACACAAGGATCATGTCGCGACACCCAATCGCTGACCAACACCATCACGTGCTTGCAGAGCGCGCCACCAGTCTTGGTTCTCCAAGTACCACCGCACGGTTTTGCGCAAACCTTCCTCCAGGGTGACCGAAGGCCGCCATCCCAGTTCCTCTCGCATGCGGCTTGGATCAATGGCGTAGCGCAGGTCATGTCCGGGACGGTCGGCGACAAAGGTAATCAACTGATCATGCGGTGCGTCCGTCGGATGCATCTCATCCAGCACTGCGCAAATCTTGCGCACCAGATCGATGTTGTTGACCTCGTTCTCCCCACCAATGTTATACGACCGGCCAACCTGGCCGCGCTGTAGAACAGTCAGTAGCGCATCCGCGTGATCCTCGACATAGAGCCAATCTCGAACATTCTCTCCTGTGCCGTAGACAGGGATCTGTTTGCCCGCCAAAGCATTGAGAATGACCACTGGGATCAGCTTTTCTGGAAAGTGATACGGCCCATAATTGTTTGAGCAATTCGTCAGGACGACCGGAAGCCCAAACGTATGGTACCAGGCGCGCACCAAGTGATCCGATGCCGCCTTTGAGGCCGAGTAAGGAGATCGCGGATCGTAGGGCGTCTCTTCCGTGAATTGACCCGTTTCCCCCAGGGAGCCGAAGACTTCATCCGTCGATATATGATGAAACCGAAAGCTGGATGGGCGCCCCTGCCCGTCCCAATATCCACGCGCTGCCTGCAGCAACGTATATGTGCCCACCACATTGGTATCGATAAAGGCTCCAGGCCCATCGATGGACCGGTCCACATGAGATTCAGCAGCAAGATGCATCACAGCATCTGGACGGTGCGTGGTCAGAACCTGAGCCAGCGCGTCGGAATCACGGATATCGACATGCTCGAAGCAATAGGCAGGATTGTCCGCGACCTCTGCCACGTTTTCCAGACAGGACGCGTAGGTCAGCGCATCGACATTCACCACCTCATGTCCGGCCCACACAGCCTGCCGCACAACCGCAGAGCCGATAAAGCCTGCTCCTCCTGTGATCAGAAGTTTCATTGAGCGGATTGCTCATATCTAAAGGGTGACTGGATATCGCGCAAAAACGGTGCGCTCGCATCTTTCTCGGAAAGGATAGCAGAAGATGGATCAATGCCCCAATCAATGCCGATATCAGGGTCATCAAACCTAACTGACCGATCACATTCCGGAGCGTAATAATCACTACACTTGTAAAGGATTTCTGTTTCTTGCTGGAGTGTCACAAATCCATGCAGAAACCCCTTCGGCACCAAGAGCTGTTTGCCGTTCTCTGCGTTGAGCTCGACGCCAAACCAACGCCCAAAATTTGGAGAGCCGACACGAATGTCCACAGCCACATCCCACAAAGCACCACGCCCACAGCGCACTAACTTATCTTGGGCATGAGGTGACGTTTGGAAGTGCAGACCCCGCACCGTGCCAACCTGCTCGCTAATAGACTGATTATCTTGCACAAAATCATAACTCAGACCATGCTCCACCATGTCTGAACGATTCCATGTCTCAGAAAAAAATCCACGCACATCGCCGAAGCGATGTGGCGTAATGATCTTGACTCCTTCCAGCGCAGTGTCTTCAATCAGCATTGCCAAGCATTATATCACCCACAGAACAATATTCTTTTTACACATACATGACATTATTCCATGAAAGCCACTACAATTTGGCACTATACGTTAAAAAATAATTAAAGCATTTAACTAAAACCTTGGCTCTATCCTATCTGGCGATGCAAGTTTTGACATATTGAAATGAGACACTTAACATGAAAAATCTATACGAACACAAATGCGTACATATACCCAAGATATGTTCCACCGATCATTTTTTCCTTAAATAAATGTAAAATTATTACTTCCAATGTTGGCTGCTGAAAACACTTATAAAGAAAAAGGCTCTGCATGTAATGATTAGAAAAATCTCATTTCCAATTGCCCTGGTTAGTCAGTTACTATCCACATTCGCCCAAGCATCTACTTTCAATTGCGTCATGGATCCCGCTCAAATAATTCAAGTTTCACCAATAAATTCTAGCGTTATCTCCAGAATATTGGTGGATCGTGGCGATGAAGTGGAAGAAGGTGAGCCAGTCGCACAGATGGATTCTTCGGTTGAGGCAGCAACACTGGAAATATTAGAAGCAAGAGCACAATCCACAGCGCAAATAGAAGCACAAGAAGCACGAATGGACTATGTTGCCGCCCAACTCGACCGCGTGCGAAGACTCGTTGCGCAAAATGCGCAGAGCGCTGTCCGTTTGGAAGAACTGGAATATGAGTATTCATTGGCCCAAAGCCAACTTAAGCAAGCCAGACATGATCGGCAAACGCTTCTAGCTGAAGTCGCAAGATCACGTACAGCACTCGACAATACAATTGTTCGAGCACCTGCCTCAGGTCGGATAGTAGACATCCCTCTCAGTCCAGGAGAACATGCCGGCCAAGATCGTTACATACTTGAAATTGCACAACTGGATCCACTGCATGTCGTTGCTTATCTTCCAATAGACCTGTATCCTGAAGTCGCAGTCGGAATGCCTGTCAAAGTCATGCCCGACCCACCCGTTAGCGGCACATACGAAGCACAAATTTCGGCAATTGACTCTATCTTTGACACAGCCTCACGCACCTTCGGCGTCAGAGTTGATCTTCCAAACTCAGGCGCGCGGCTGCCAGCAGGTCATCGATGCCAAATTGAGCTGAATTTGCCCCAATGATGCACACACAGCAACGCTACCCGGCTGAGGCCTGTGCCTTGGTCAAAACTCTGGGCAGGCCTTGCTTATTTTCAAAATCAATAAAATTCACACCACAAAATATTTCATCAGACCGATGGTTAATCACGCTACCTAATGAGTGTTGCTCCACACCAAACACAATTAATGAAACACTTGGTACAATCTCACCCTTCTGGAAATTTTCGCCTTTGAGATATCCTGAACACCCAAATCACAAAACACCAACATTAATCCACTTCGGTTGTGACAAGAATAAAAATTCAGAAATACAAAAAACTTATTTTGAATATGATCCAGATGATTCAGGAATTGTATTCATTGCGCAAAAGAGCTCCAAAACAAAGGCAGAAGTGCACTTCTACTGTGACCAACCTCTTAAGGAGGTCTTACCCAAACTTAACCTGCCGTATGATATCCAAGATTCTTTGAGTACACTCGCTAACTACATACCAAGTGACTCTCCTGCGCTTGATGTAAAATCACAAAACTCCCAGCGACATTCAATTGATATTAATCTGATTAATGTTCAAAAAATTAATATTATTTTACAAAAGATACGAGAGCTCTTAGTATCACTTGGCAATCCCGAAGCTATCAATTTTATAGATACAATTCACACACTGACACATATTTCTATCGGAACAAACAGCACCGGAATACCTTTCGTGACGCTATACGGCCCCCCACTTTGGCTATCTCCGGATAAACAAACATGATTACTTTCTCACATCCCAAAGATCCTAGTCGTGACTTCTGCCAATGGGATTACTCTCGGCCATCGGAAGTACACTCCAGATCAATAAGGCAAGAAAACATCATTTTTGCTGCCGCGGAACAACTTGACCCATCAGGACAGACACTAAAGGTATTACGCTTGGTTCAGGAGGCTGCTGGACACTTCAATACTGTATGGGGACTGAAAAATTCAGGAGCAACGTCTAGCATAGAATTATACTTCTACGACTATGAGCGGACATTTACTACAACAAGCCCAAATATTATTCTAAATTCCGTTTCTCAACTCTTATCTGTTGATCTCCATGTACCAACTACAACTCCTTTTTTTATGTGGTCGATAGAAATTGATCCAACAGAAGACAAAATTATAAATGATATAGACCTTTATTTCAGTGGTGCTGGAGGGACGATATCAAGTGGTGAATGTTATACCCTAGGCGTAAATAACTACGAATTTAAAAATATATACTATTTCTTTGAGAGCGAACGAGACAAAGAACTTATCTACGAGGCATTAACCTCTGGCCCACGCGCAAAAATTATCACAGATTTTCCATCTTTTCTGCATCCCAGAATGGCATCTGAACAAGTATATGTGGTTGCCAGAAAGAGATTTAGCGACGGAATATACCTATCTCGAGTGCCCCTCAGCAAAAGCATCGAGATTCTCGAATACACTAAGTTTGATCAGACAGTACGAAATTTCTTAGCGAAAAATTATTCTTCTCTTGAACACCATCTTTATGATATTGGAATAGACTACAAAATTGATTGCCAAAATCATTTTTCAATAGAAAAATCTGCAATATACGGAATTTTCTAAGCTACCAAGCCATTAAAAGCGTTTGGATGTTCACTTTCAACTGGTGTAACATCAGCCATGTCAATGATGTGCGATGTTACAATGAAATCTTTCTGCCTCATTTTTTTAAGCCTTACGGCTGCCAGCCATGCAGCAGCGGAAGTAAGCTCGCCGCAAGCCGTCAAAACCCTAATTTCTGAACTGCAGGAAGCGGACTTCACCAACATAACCGCAACTGAGCGACTTCTGGGCGGCGTTGTGGTAGAAGCTGAGCAAAAAGATGGCGCGGTCCTTATCACACTCGCTCCCGGCACCCATACGGTGTCATATGTGGAGGTTTTCTCCCAAGCTTCCGACAATGGATTTTTTGGTACGGCCAATAGGCCTTTAGGAACACAAATCGAAAATCTTCTGGCAAGATACCAGTCGCGCCTCGAAAACTTGAACGATGTGGGAGAAATATCAGATATCACAAACTATGTGACAGAAAGCCTGAACCACGAAAGAACAGCTGGGTTTTCGCAGAATAAGTCTCTAACTGTTGATGAAGACACAGTGATAATCAAACAAAACGAAACCCTTGGCCTCTTGAACGGATTTACCACCATTACCCAAGAATCGGAAATCACTGACACAAACAGTACAGATCAAACCACATTTAAATACTCGATGAGCACCAGCACTGCTACGCAATCAGTACGGATGACAGGAGTAAATGGCTTTAGAAGTGATGTCTTTACTGATACGCAGGGATTTACCCAATCAATTACAGAAAACAACTCTTTTCAGCTTCCAGACAGCCAATCACTTAGATCAGATCTGATAGATCAAATAGCTACGTCCAGCGAAAACAGTTTCTCAAATACGCCAAACAATCAAACACTAAGCCCTGCAAATATTCGCTCTCTTATAGATCAAAATCTGAAAAATCAGTCTGAGTGAGAAGAGTGCTTCTGTTTACCCTTCTCACTCGCGACCTACACGCTAATGCTTCACCGCATTTTGCCCTGGAGTTCCTTCGAATTCTTCATCCTCCGAGTCAGTCGAAGCATTTGCCTCTGAGGTTGAAATTTCCATAGGCTCTGCAAGGCCGGCCGGTTTCGACTGCATATGACTGCCTAGTCGATTGATGTTCTGAAGTGAGTGTAAATGAGCATAGCAAAGCTCTAGTTCATCCGTCGCAAACATTTCTTGCAACTCATTCTCGGGTATCGCTTTTAAACGATCGCGAACAATGGTCAAAAACCCACCAAGATTTCCTGTCTTCCCTTCGGCGGTTGTAAATCGGGCCTGTGCAGGCTCAAGCAAGCCAAGTCGCATTAGTTTATCACAGAATTGTTTTGTTCTATTGAATTGGGCTTGGAACTGCGTGACGAATGTCAGCATCGATTGTAGAAATTGAGTTCTATTCCCGTCACTATCGAACAGTCGCTCGCCTCTACCGTCTTTATTTAAGCCAGCATAACCATCATCGATGCAAAGTGTGAACTTTCCATCCCCCTCGACGTCTTCGGCAAATACAAACGGATATCGCCGCAGAAAGGCAGGGACGTAAGCACCCTTCCAAACGCCTTCATCACCCACAAAAAGATTCTCCCCATCTTGAAAACCAAGCAAGATGGCTGGGAAAACTGATCCATCATTTCCTGCAAAAACAATTGCATAGTCCTGAGATGCAGAAATAAACTCAGCCGCGAGTAGAGGACAAGAATTCAAGGAGTTCGCAAACGTGTAATTTTGCGTGACCTTTACAGAATATTCCTTGTGGGTCTCAGAAGATATTGGCACGACACGATCATAAATCAGCAACTGCTTCGACATTTTTCACTCCATAACTTTTCCAAGAACCTATTATGATTAAAAGGCGCAAGCAACAAGACTTGCCGTAGTTAAAGGCTGGATGCCTTACAAAGCTTTAGGGTTTGGCGTTTGAAACAAGTTCAGACAAGCTTAGGCGACTCGTAATGCTGGTGTAGGTTTCACTAACTACCTCTTCAATAGGCCTGTTCGCTTCGACAGTGATATCACAACGCGCTCCAATCGTCCGCTTCTGACGGAGCAAGCTATTACGAACAAAGGTCTGATACGCTGTGTAATAGTTGGAAAGCCAGCTTTGCAGTTGCTGAACCGAGTTCCAATCATCATCGAAGACCTTGGCTAACGCCCGAAGTAAGGCGATATCTAAATCCGCTTCAAGCCAAACGGACAGCGACACCTTGATGCCATCCTCACCATGCTCAGGGCCTAGAGGTGTTTCTATAATAACTGGAGAAGCCCGAGAGGCTTCGACAACTCGTTTTGTAAATTTATCAGAAAATAATGCCTTGTATGGCATTCCAGCTTCAAGCCAATCATTTAAAACGTCTGACGATGCATGCGTCAGGGTTCCAAAGTCGTCATAGTCCAAATAACAAACGTCCAATCTTTCGCTGATCTTTCTACATAATGTAGACTTTCCACTTCCAGGAAAACCACTTATGGATATAATTGGATACACTACCTAGGCTCCACACTCAGCATAAACCACTTCATATCGATCCAAGTATATTTAATTTCCATACAAAAATCCTGAAATCTATTCCTTATTACATCCATATACACATGAGGCTCTCGGTAAAAAGGAGAAAAGACAAGATTCGAAATGTCCTGAAAAGATGATGGCCGTAGGTTCCCATGCAGGAACGCGCATCTTTCAAAAATTAACAATCGAGATCCATATGACAGAGAATTCAATATATGACCTAATAATTCATCTACTTTATAGATTGGCCAGTCATGAAGAACAGATTTAAATATAACTGTTCTGTATTTTTTCATATGTTCTTGATTTTGCGCAACCAAGAACATATCGCCTTCTAAAAAGTCTATTTTTTTTGAAAATCGTCCGCGCTCAACCTTTTCCCGACCAATATCACAGACCAATGGAATATCAACGATTGAGTACCTTTTTACATCAAACTGTCTACAAATCTCCTCGGCGAAGGTACCTATATTACCACCAAATTCTAATACATAATCACTTTCATTTTGCCAACGACTTGGAAGCAACTCAACGAGTTTTGGCGCCTCTAATTCAGTAAGAGAAGAGACATACTGGCACCATTCTTCTGTATCAGATCGATCTTTTGGACTTGATCCAAATCCCTTACTGTAATCAAATGACGAAAAAATCTGAGACCGCCCCATGAATTCACCAACATCTTGAAAAAGATGTTCTCCGTAGAAGATAAAATCTTCTGCACTTTTTAGTGCATATTCCACCCTAATACGAAGTGATCCTCCTCTTTTCTCATACAGATCAACAAAGTCATCGTGGTAGTGGCCTGCATTATCTAGAATTTTTACTCTTTGCAATATAGCTATCGCCGGCTCAGGCATAAAATCTGAAATGCATATATTCCGCGCGCGATCAGGCAACAGATTTTTTCCCTGCAATATATTTAATACTTTGACAGCAAAAATATCTGACAATATCTGATTTTCGTATACTTCAAATTTATTTTTCTGCACTCACATGTTCCATGAGATGTTGATAGCTATTCTTATTTACACCCTATATCGACTGGATCAGGTCGTTATCTATATTTCACTTAAGATATCCTCGCGAAATCCACCATTTCGCCATCGCGTAAGGGCCGTAGAGAGACTCGGACCGGCCAACCCGTCGATGGTTGCAGTGTAGTAACCTGCTTCTTGTAGACGCGACTGAAGTGCGCGGATAGTATCACGAGACCACTGTTCTGTTGAATTCATCAGTTGCTTCAAGAGATCTCCTCGATCCGCGGCTACACCCCGCAGTAGTAAGTCAGCTGCGCGCACAGCATCACGCTCTACACCTCGGCCTTCATCCAGCAAAATTGCTGCCGCGCGGAAGCCTTCAATTTCACCATCACGTGCGGCATCAATGAAGTAATCAAGTGCATTTTCCGGCGTATCCGTTAACCCATCTTGAGCGAGAACTCCGAGATTAAAGATCGCTTTTGGCGAGCCTAATTTCGCTGCCTGACGCAATAATGCAATGGCACGTTCAGTGTCTTGAGCTACAAGTCCTCCTTGGAACAAGATAACCGCGAGGTTGATCATGCCATCGATACTGCCAGCAGCGGCGGCTCGTTCATATAGATCTAAAGCGGCACCGAAGTCCTGCGGCACACCGTTTCCAGTTTCAGCAAGTTGGGCAAGGCTAACCATTGCTCGTAAGTCACCTCGGTCCGCCGCACTTTTGTATAGCGAGACTGCGCGTTCCAAATCACCGGACGCTGCTGTGGCGCGGGCTAACAAAGCAGTATAGTGAGGCAGCTCGGGTGTCTGGGTAGCAGCGGCAGCACATGCTTGGATTGCAGGCAATGAGTTTTTTTGTAAGCGCTCAAAACTAACCCCTGGTTGCGCCGCAGTGGCATCACGAGGATGAGTGGCCAACCGTTCACAGACTGATCCAGGCGAAGTGTCTTGCACATCCGGAATCACCTCCAACAGTCGCTGGGCCTCTGCAACATTCCTCCCCTCCGGATAATTTTTGACGTAAAATTCTAATAGCGGTCGCATGCGTGTTCGACGTGCTAGGTTCCATATTCGCTGTGCCTCTGCAGTCTCATCTTGGAACTGCAGCGCACGTATCCTGCTATCATCTTCGAGAAAGGCCAAAACATCCTGCACATGGGCGCCGTCCGGATAGCGCTCCATATAAAGTTGCAGCAGTTGGGCATCTCCTTCATTGGCTGCAACCTGCCACAATAATGTTTCTTCAGAGGCCGTTACGGCGCTTTGGACAAATTGAAACTGCTGCGTAAGAGAAGAGTTTTCCCATGGTATTTGCCTTCCGCCAGTCGCAGCGATCACATCACGGCGGACGTTGATCATCATTTGTTGAATATCTTGGCCAGGGCTATAGATATGGCTTAATACTGCCTCGGTAAAAAAACTGTTTCTACCCGTACCGTCATAAGCAACATTGTCAGGCTGAGTTGCATACACGAACATGTAATCAGCGTCCGTCCCAACTCTGGCAAGTCCCCCGCTCACATTAGGAAAATCACCCAACTCTGAGCCAAAAGGATTGTCCCGGCATGCATCCAGAAATATCAATTTGAGGCCGGTAGAGCCGTCTATCACACGCAAAATATCTGACAACGGAAGCGCTTCTTCATTTAAATCTTGAATGCCTCCGAGCTGTGCATCGACTGGTAACAGGAAGTTGGTACCGTTTACCTGAAACCCATGTCCAGCATAGTACAACAAGACAGCATCAGCATTTTCTGAAAGTGCGCCAAACTTTTCGATATTTTCGCGCAAATCCGACCGCGACTGATCCATGCTCAAGAGAACTTCGAAGCCCAATCCTTCCAGCGCTAAAGAAATGTCTACTGCATCGTTCTTGGGGTTATCCAATGGAGAAACATAAGCATAATCTGAATTACCAATAACGAGTGCGACCCGTTCCTCCGCAAGCACAGCACAGCTGCCAAACACGACAAGCACAAACGACAGTAAGAAGTGCTCAAATCTTAATTGTAGAAATGAGAAAAAACGACGAGACCGGCCAATAGTCTGTTGACCAGATATACGCACGAGTTCAACTTCAAATTTACAGTCCAGTCGCACGAGCCAACGAAATCCCGACAGTATCCAGTGCAGAAGCTGTTTGGTTGATGGTTGCACGTTGTATTAAGGCCAATTCAGGATCCTCGACCTTGACCAGCGCAATCGCTTTACGTATTTCATTTGATGCGTTGGTAAGCGCTGCACGTGCCTCATTGACAGCATCAATACGAATTGTATCGCGTTCAGCATCCGACGTTGCTGTAGCAAGGCGCATTTGCGCTCGTTGCCGGGCAGTATCGATTTGAACACGTGCATCTTGCACAATTTGTGCAACATTTTGCATTCCAGGCGGCAAATTGGTAGAAATGGTATCCAATTCTCCAGCAAAGGCGTTCAGTGCGTCCGACAAACACGCGAGATAACGATTTACATCTCCACTCTGCTGATCACAGGCATTAATCGCGTCTAAAAGATCCGACACGAGATTACCAACATCAGCAAGCGTCTGTTTTGCGTTGACTAATTCTACTGGATCACGGGTCTCCAACTGGGACGTATTATCCCTGTCACCGAGTCCAGTTTTGACCTCATCACGTGGATTCACAAGTGGTTCGTTGTTGAAGTCCAATGGAGGTGCAATGCTTACAGCCACAGGGTCTACAAAAAGTGTTCCAGGAACAAAGGTGATGTCGTAATTTTCCAGCCCATTTCCAACAGGTTGACCTATCGAAATAACAAACGGGCTCTCAAGTGCAGCAGCATCTCTTTCAGCACCTTGGCTCGACAACGATACACTGCGCACAGTGGAATCAAACAGTAAGCCTTCAACCGAAAACTCGGTTCCATTGAAAGAGAACTCTTCGCCTTCAAGCTTCGTCTGGTCATCCGCACGTACCGTCAGAGACGCAGGGTCAACCGTCAGATCTCCCGATACATACTCAATCGCGTAGTTCGACAGGCCAGACCCAACCGCACCCGACGCCGCAATCTCATACGGGCTCCCGGAAACCGACGCATCCGATGCAAAGCCCGCGCTCGACAGCACCACGCTCTCAAGCGCATCCTCGAAGAACAGCGTGCCCGCCGTGATCGTGAACTCGCTCCCAAGCGGGTTCAATCCCGTCCCATACGTCTTCGTCTGGTCATCCGCGCGCACCGTCAGAGACGCGGCAGATATCGACGCACTTCCGGGCCGATCAATCACACGATAAGAAACACCGTTTGCACTCAGCAACTCAGTTGTTGGAAGAGTAAACGTACGCGCCCCAACATTACGTGACGAATAGTTAAAGGGAGGCTGGAAAACAGGTGCAGTGTTTAAAGTATCCTCCTCGTCATCAAAGATAAAGAGAGACGGTCCCCCAACAATACTACCTGTTGTGGGAGTGACCCCAGTAAGTCCATACTGCACAGTAATGGGATTCGGTGTTGCCAGTATCACTGGACTTGTGGAGTAATTAACAGGGTAAAATCCAGCATCACCGGGCGCCCAAACACTATTGAAATCCCAGCTGACCTCTTCACCGATAGAAATAAACGTCTCTGTATTTTGAAATTGTTGAGTACTTAGGCTGGTCCCAGCAGCACTGGTTTCAAGACCCGATGTGTCTCTATCCCAAAAACTGCTGTTGCCTTCTGTTCCACCGGTTTGATCTGCTCCAGCAAATCCACCTCGCTCTACAGTGGCATCTCCAATTACAGTCACCGTTCCAGTGGAAAAAGATCTGTTTACAGGTCCTTGAAGATCTCCGACAAACCCGCCCGCTCGAACATCGACTGCGTCACCAACATTGCTTTCGACATCAACCGAACCCAGAGCATAGCTATCATTAATGGTCGCTGATGCATCTTCTAGGAAAGAACTCTCCCAGCCTACAAATCCACCAGCGCGAATACTTGTTCCAAAAATATTTGAGACACTTACATCACCCAAGGCATGTGATCGGTTGATCGTTCCAAAGTTGTCACCGACAAAGCCACCAACTGCAACAGAACCCCCACCATCAAAATCACCTTCGACAATCGGTGAATCATCGGCTTCAACAAAGACATTGGCCACACTATCGTTTATAACTCCACCATTGGAACCAACTAGTCCACCGACACCTCCGGCCTGTCCCCGCACCTCTCCATCCACCCAAACATTTTCAATCAAACCGAAATTCGAGCCAGCTAGAATACCTGCTGAGCTGCCGAATATAGAGGCGTTACTGAGGCGTAAATTTCGAACGGTTCCGGTCCACCAGATGGTATCAAACATTCCACCTTGATCTACTCCCTTACCATTGAACGGAAGTGAGTAAAGATTGGAAATTGTGTATCCATTACCTTCCAACGAGCCGGCGAACGCCCAGATTGGTAGGAAGCCCTCACGAGAGCCATAAGTCCAGCCTTCAGTCACACCGGCATCAATGTCATTAGATAAAGCATAATGCTTGTCCGTTTGCCCAGGGGATGTCATCCCTTGAACACCATAAATGTCGGATAAGATATAAGGATTGGCGAGCTCTCCGTTTCCAGAGCGCGCGCGTACAAAAGAGTTGAATGAAACGGCGTCAAATTCGGACGTTACAACAAAAGTTGGGAGTGGATCATTGATTTGAATCCAATCCCCATCACTTATTGAGAAATTTGATACATTAATTGCGCTATTTGCATCCGGAATAATTGATCCTGCACTAAAGCTGAGAGTATTTGTTGTAATGGGGCCATACAGGAATATATCCCCTATAGCATCCAACACCACTGATCCATTTGGACCATTTAAAGATCCGTTAAGTAGGATATCGTTATCTGCTACAAACGCTAATTCCGTTTCGGCGGACCAGTCTATATTCGCATTGATGGTTATGTTTCCAGACTCGTTGGAATCACTTGTTGTATCTAATATAACATCGCCAAGCTCTAGATTTTCTTCGAGCCCATCTTCTCCACCCTCACCTGGGTTGATGGTAATGTTTTCCGGATCAAGAAGAAGAGTCCCCCAAACGCCATTGGGCGCACGCCGGTCAGCAATTCCAGAATATCTCAACACCTGCTTACTTGAGACTTCAACAAAACCGCCATCACCGCTAGAAGCGCCGCCCCGCGCAGAAATTTCTCCTGCAAAATTCGTTAACAGATCAGACCACAACACAACCCTACCGCCGTCGCCATCTTCGAGCGCATCAACGGAAATGTGCGTTTTGGCATCTACCGAGAGGGTTTGGGCGGACTGTAGTTCGCCTTGTCCGAAGAAATCTCCACCAATTCGGATCAATCCACCTCCGGCATCACCACTGGCATTAAGTGAAGCTCCGTCCAGGACAATTTCTGAACCTGTTATATCCACCTGTCCGCCGCGCATACGAGGACGTTTGGATTCCAGAACTTCGATTTTTGCTCTGGACGCCTGAGTGGAAACTTTACCAGAGATAGTTACCCGCCCCCCATCACCCCCTCCAAGAATGATGGTTCCACCTTGCATAGAAACAGACCGTGCTTCAGCAACACCACTCAAATTGACAGCATTACGTACAGCTTCACGTGCTGTTGCGGCGCGCATCTCAATGAGACCACCATTAGAACTGACGACACCGGAATTATCGATCAATGCGCTTTTATCCTCCAAATCAGAAGGTAACGCGACTTCTAGGAAACCATCACCGGAGAGATCCAGAGTAACCCGCTCTCCGGCTCCAAACCCAACACGTCCCCTTGGTACTGTCACAGTACCTGAATTGCGGACCTGACCTCCAAGAAATGCGGCATAGCCTCCTGGCGTGATCGTTACACGCCCTGCATTCTCGACCTTGGCTGACGCACCCAAGCCCCGAAACTTTAATGCTTCTTTCTGAAAATCAGCATCTTCAATGTTCAAGCTTGATGCAACAAATGCGCTTGCGTCCACGGCACCATCAGGTCCAATAAATATCCCGTTTGGATTGACCAAATATACCTGCCCATTTGCTGTTATGCGCCCATGGATCTCACTGGTCGTATCGCCTGTCACTCGATTGAGTATTGCTGAAGATGCCGCTGGCTGCTGAATATCTAGGTGCGCTTCTCGTCCAACCGAAAAACTACCCCAATTTACAACAGCTCGATCTTGGCTCTGTGAAAGCCTCATTTTCGAATTGTCAGTTATGGTAATATTTACACCACCACTTACCACACTGGGATCCTGCGGAAGAGTAAGATCTGCATAAACTGCATGTGGCAAACATGTAGCTGCCACAGTCAGCAACAAACAAGTGCGCAGCTTACTCAGCGTATCAAAACCGGAAATTTGACACGAAGCTGAACCGATTTTCACTTGGCTCTCCATCATTCCGTTCTCCCCGGCCAAACTCAACACGCATGCTGTTGGACCTAAAATTTGAATTTGTCTGCGCGAAGATATCCACACCAATGCCATACGATTTGGCCTGAGTGTGGGCGCGCTCGGTTGCCGTTGGGTTCTCGAGCAACACAGATCCAAATCCCCAAAAGGCATATGGGCTGAACAGTACCGGTATTTGTCCAATATCGGTGCTGAACCTTGTGGATAGCTCCGATCGAACAACCCATCCGCTATCACCGCGCAAGGAGCCACTATTAAATGAGGAAAGTTCGTTTGGCCCCACCAAAGTCATTTGCTCTGAAGTAACCAATGCATCCCCAAAAGAACTCTGGAAACGCCCGACAACAGATAAAGTCAAAGCATCGTTTAGAGATCTTTGATGGCTAATCGAGCCAACAAGCTTGGTGAAGACAGCATCAGCACCAGATCGAGAGAGAGGCACCCCACTTGATAATGCATCCTTTTTCGAACGTGCGTCAAAGACATTCAGGCCTTGAGACAGGGTCATGCCGGCCGACGTCACTGCTTGCTTCTCGTGGATCACATTTACAGTGCCACCGAAGCGTAACACCGAGATGCGATCTTCGTAGATGCGCGCTCCCCCTATGAGATCTTGTGCATCTGTTTGATGGTCAAGCGAAAGGACCCCATCTAAATTCACCGTTCGCGAGCGAATAAATGGGTATGCTAAACGTAATGACTTGCGGCTAAAACTCGATCTGGTAGGCGACAACGTATCGGTTTGTGTTGTACGTGCATCTGTAATTTCACCGTTCAACGTAAGTCCAGAAAAGCCCAGTGGAACAACAGCGCCTAGGGCGAGTATTCGGCTAACAGGGTCCGCCGTTAAAATTTCATCTGGAGCCCCTCCGACGCGCAAATAAATTGTTTCGCCAAAACGGAGAGGGCTGTTAAATTCTAGACCAAAATCAAACTTCATTTTTCCAAGATCGTCGCTCGCCGGTGTGCCGGCACCAACAAATCCTGTAATTGGCCTGAATTCGGGTTCCAAAACAATTAGCGCACCGCCTTGCTCTTTGCCTGCACCCAACGCTGTGCGTAGTGCTGTCCCCGGTGTGTCTCCTGCTAGTAGGAGCTGTCGCTCAAGCTCATCTTGGGTAAGCCCCGGGCGACCAATGAGAGGTTTGGTCAGGCCTTCAATTCGTGCACGTGTTTGGTCGGGTACAGAGGTCGTGTCGATTTCTTCAACAAATCCGTTTACGACGACAACGCGAAGAACGCCTCCATCACGCAAAGACTGTTGTGGAAGCATCACCCGGCTTAATACATAACCTTCAGATGCATAGGCAGCTTCGAGTTCTGACGTGGCATCAAAGAGCTCGGAAACGGGAATTCGACCACGGGTCAAACGCGCAACAAATGTCGTATGCGCGGAGGCCATTTCGGACAGTCCACCCTGCAAATCAACTGCTGCAAGAGTAACGCCAATGGCTTCCGCGCCCGGTGGTGCCTGCGTCCCAGGTTGTCCAGAAAATATAATCGAGCCATCCAGCTGACGTAACTCTGGGGTTAATGTTTCCGGTGTAATCTGGCTCGCAGTTGTCTGTCCGAACGACGGTTGCCCAATGCACAATGCCACACTTAACGATGTGATCGTAAGAAACTTACGGACTGTTTTTTCGACAATGATATGAAACACTTTAAGGGCCCTGTGGCTTTACTACT
The DNA here is from genome assembly GCA_003149555.1 of Candidatus Aquiluna sp. XM-24bin5. The sequence goes on along the minus strand of QCWE01000007.1, from coordinate 326 downwards.
TCAAAGCACGCTAACACGTTATCCACCTCACACCGAACGCAAAATTTGCACTTTCCGGCTGAAAAATGGGTACTATCCACAAGTGACAGCTCAGATATTGGTTTGCTTGTATTATCCAAACGAAATTTGTTGGCTCACAAGTTTTTTCTGAGTCTGATGCGTTCAGACAAAAGCTATTCGGTCCCTGTATGGGTCGTGTCGCGAATGCTGTGGAAATTGCCTAGCGGCGCGCTCCGAGCATGTGATGGATCGATGTTTTAGGCTGCGAGGTCAAGGGGCATGGGTTCGAGGGGCTTAGAGAGGGTTTCCCAGCCATCGACCTTGCG
>QCWE01000006.1:19807-21646 GCA_003149555.1 Candidatus Aquiluna sp. XM-24bin5 | reverse complement strand
TGTTGCAACCAAGTAGAAATGTCACTGGCTTTGCAAAGTAGAAATGTCACCAAGAGGCGCGATGGGAGCAAGGCTTTTGAGCCCGGAGACTTCAACTATCGCAGGGCTGAAAAGCCTTGCGGCGATCAGTGAAAGAGCTTTCGTTTCTCTACCTTTGTGAAGAAGGCGGCTAGCCCTTCCTCCTTCACGGTCTTTTCGAATTGCTGCCAGGCGAGACCATCTGCAAGGAAAGGCTCATCATACAACGTTGTCGTGCCAAACTCGTTGATAACCTCCAAATACCAGCTTGGATTAATGGTCGTTTTGTAGATCTCAACCGTCAAAAATCGTCCATCGATCTTCACGTCGGCGCATAGTTCAGAGAAGACCACGTCGACATCGTCATCGGTATCCATGGTCACATCCTTCTTAACGTTGCGTCGCTTGCGCAGTTGTCTTCTTCACTCGCGCATCTGATGGACGTCCTGGCCGTCGGCCGTTTGACTTATATCCCATCTTCTCAGAGTTCGTGCGGACCTTGGGCTTTGGGGGCGCCGCATCCTGCATCTCTTTGATATGCTCTAGCACGGCGCTCAGGTTCTTGTTGCTGGTGATCGCCGCATGAGTAACGCGTTGGTCCATGTCAAAAAACCTGTAGGGTAGGGAATAGCCTTTCCAGCGGACCTCAAACCGACCGTCCACAAAGGCATAGGTGTCCACATATTTGCCGACCAGACCGCGCGTGAGGTCGTTCTCTTCGAGCATGATGCGCTTGCGCTCATAGGAAAACGTTAACTGCTTGCCGACATAGCGGTTCTCACGCCAGCACAAAACGTCCGCAAGACGATCCGGTTCTACGTTAAGAGCACGGTGCAGATTGTCTGATTTGGCCGGAGATTTGGCGAATTTGGCGTTGTGACGCTCTTTGAACCCCTGCAAATAGGCGTTTCCAGCCTCCATGTCAGAAATACCCGCCAAGCGGAGCTCCTTGACCAACCTGTCCTGCAATGTTCGGTTCGCGCGCTCGACACGACCTTTGGCTTGGCTCGAATTGGCGCACAGAATCTCAATGTTCAACTCGCTCAAGGCGCGCCCAAACTGGGTCATTCGCGCGCCGCCCTTGGCGTCCTCCTTGGCCACGCGAAATACCGTGTGCTTGTCGGAATAAAATGCAACAGGGCGCCCATGGGTTTGCAGATAGCGTTCCAAAGCCTCGAAATAGCTGAATGTGCTTTCCGACTTCACGAACCGCAACTCCATCAAGGTGCTGGTCGCGTCGTCAATAAAAACCAGTAGAGTGCAAGGCGGCGCCCGGTCTTCAAACCAACGATGATCCGAGCCGTCGATCTGAATCAACTCACCATAGCATTCCCGGCGCAGGCGCGGTCGATGAAACTGGCGACGCTGTTTGCGGGACAGCCAAAGGCCATCCTCAACCATCCACTTGCGCACCGTCTCGCGCGACACTGTGAGCCCGTGATGCTCGGACAGCATCTCAGCCGCAAGCGTCGGCCCGAAGTCCGGATACTGTTCTTTGATGACGCTCAAAGCAAAGTCGCGTGTAGCCGTGTGGATTTGGTTGTTTGGCGAACGCCCACGCGACTTGTGCCGGAGCGCTGAAGCTCCGTCCTGGCGATACCGCTTCAACAGTCGGAATATCTGCCGACGCGTCAGGTCCAACATGTTCGCCGCATTGTCGACACTCAGCCGACCATCATCAACCTGCGCCAAAATCTCCACACGGTGCAACTCGCGCTCACTCATCATTACCCATCCCATATCCGCTCATCCTCACATCAGTTTGCGAGGAGAGTGACATTCCTGAATTGCTCATGGGTGACATTATCGCTTTGCGTGTAC
>QCWE01000006.1:9864-19124 GCA_003149555.1 Candidatus Aquiluna sp. XM-24bin5 | reverse complement strand
ACTGACTTATCTAATAATGAAGATTATGTAATTAATGAAATGCTATTGATCTTCTCAACAACTATTGTTTGATGTCTATCACACAGTGGTTCGGCCTTCCCTCATGAACATGCACCTCATGCATCACACCAAAATTTTTCATGCTGACGAAACAGGCTCTGCAGCTGTTGAATTTGCAATACTCTCTCCACTTTTTCTTATAATATTAGCCGGCATTGCCAATATCGGACTTGCGATCAATTGGAAAATTGCGGCAGAAAATAGAATTTCTGCAGTATCAAATCAAGCAATTATAGAAAAACCCAACCTAACAGATGAAAACGCTGCGATCGATTATTTTAATGACATTAAAGATTTTGTATCAAACTCACCAATACAAGAATATAGTCAAGATAATGAAAAATTCATATTAAATCTAAATAACTCTTATGAAATAACGATTACAGCTGGTGAGGCAACTTCCAAATCCCTCAACAAGCCGCTTAGTGATTGCTACTGCCCAAACAAATCGAATGGTATAATTATTTGGGGCAATAGTTTTAACTGCTCTGAAACCTGCGCAGATGGACAGACTGCAGCTCGTTATCTTATTGTTACTGCTGAGAACAATTCTCTATTTAACATCATTTCAGGATATGCCTTCTCTCCTGCTGATGTAAAATTCACAACCGCAATAAGATTAGAGTGATGGCCAATAGCATAAAATTTTTTAAAAGCGAAAACGGAAACATAGCCGTCGAATTCTCAATGGTCGCTGTTCCTATGCTTTTATTTATACTAGGCGCAGTTGAAACCTCTCGATTTCTGTGGGCACACACAGCCCTACAAAACGTAGCGACCTCTACTGCCAGGTGTGTTGGTCTACGGGCTCTTGACTGCTCAAGCGACCAAAAGACAGTAAACATAATAAGTACACGTGAGCTTATTTTAGCGAATGCATCGGCATTTGGGATTGATCTTTCAAATAGTGAGATTTCAATCTCAGGCAATGAGATATGTCATGGAATACAAAATTATTCTGAGGTAACTATTACATACAATTTTCCAAATGCTTTCACATTATACGAAGACAAGGAATTAGATATTTCCGCATGCTTCCCCAATCAAAAAATTAATTGACTATTTGCAAAATTTGAAAAATCGCAGGTGTCATTATGACTACAAACAAAACTGGCAGAAAAAACACAATCATTGGAACTGTAAGACGAGGCGGAAGCGCTGCTGCCTTTTTTTCAGCCGCAGCCATTCTGGAATTTCGACCATCTTGCGCCAATGTACGCAAACCTTGCGCCATCGAAGTGCCATAGCGCTCAGACTGAACTAAAACAGTCACAACAGCTCTCACCAAGTCCAAGTCCACTCTACGCTCTAAATTTCTGTAAGCCTGAACTCGATTTTGCAGATATGATAGTTCTGCAAGCGTCAGCATAATCTCCTCAGAAACCACTGGACTTTCAACACCAATTTCCTGCGACACAGTTCGGAAGGCAGCCTCTATAGACATACCCGCCTGGATCGATAGTAGTAAAATATCTAACATATCCGGCCAAAATTTGAAAATTTCAGCTTGTCGCTTAATCGTCTTGTTCTTTAGATATACGTCCGGCAACCGACGACAGAAATAGGCTACTAAAAAGGAGATAGCTAAAATAACGAATAAACCTAATCGCTCTTTTGCAACTAGGTTTAGATAGGAAAATGTTATAATAAAAAAAAGTGGGGGAAATAATAACTGTGCTGCTAGATATACAACTACCGGCGCACGTCCCCGATAACCAGCGCGGCGTAACGGAAGAGCAATTTCTTCATCATCTGAACGTTTAATGAGATTGAATGCAGCAACCAAGCGCTCAAAAATTGGCGTCGCTCTCATACTATCTGACAGCGATCCTTGGATTTTTTTCAACCGATCACTGTCACGCTTGCGTAGACGCTCACGTTCAGAATAAAGTTCCGCGACTCTTCTTTCTAAATTTGATTGAAATAATTCTTTCCAGAATATCAAAATTAATGACAGGACAATAGTCGCCGCAGCGAGCGTTGCTTGGATTTCATAATACGATATTTTTTGCAAAAAATCACTCAAACTACACCTCAAAATTTATCATTTTACGCATTATTAAGATACCTAAAAGCATCCAAAACCCGGACAATGCTAATACAATATGTCCAGCCGTCTCTGTAAACAATACACTAAGATATTCAGGACTAAACGTGTACAATCCTAAGGCAACGAAAACCGGCATTAATCCTATTATCGCTGCTGAAGACTTGGCCTCTTGGCTCATCGCCTTAATCTTATCTTGTAGCTTTCGTCTTTCACGCAATGTAACTGACAGATTGCCCAACGCTTCAGTAAGACTACCTCCTGTACGTCCTTGAACTTTTACTACGATTGCAAGGAAATTCACTTCCGTAGTTGGAATTCTTTCCGCCAGCTTAAGTATGGCTTCAGTTGCCGGCATGCCAAGCGATTGGTCATTGGTCACTTTTTTAAACTCACTACGTACTGGCTCTTGTGTTTCCTGGGAAATTATTCGCAAGCAATCAACAAGCGGCAAACCAGATCTCAGGCCGCGAACCAAAACATCAATGGCATTTGGAAACTCATGCGTGAACTTCTTTAGACGTCTCTTATAAACTATCGTGACAAGAAAACGCGGAAGAGCAAAAGCTATCAGAAAACAAACTGGCAGCACCATTACCATGTTTATGCTATAAAACCTGCCTACTAAAAAAGCTATCATAAATAGGATTGCAGAAAATATATAGAAGCTCAGTACTGAAATATTTAGGCCTGATCTCTGTAACTTTTCAGCTAAAGACGGGTTAAGACGCTTATTAAGCTCTACACTCTGTTGTAGCTTCTGCTTTTCAATGGCCAACTCAACAACACTTTTATTCAGACCCAATAATCTCCTAATAATAATCCCAATATTTCTTTTCTCATCATTCGACAGATTGCGATGCTGATCATGAACAATACGATTCACATAATCTCGCTTGCGCAGAAACTCCACTACCCAAGACATTACAAAAAAGCCCAATATCCCTACGCTCACAACAAACAGAGCGCCAATCATGACAATATTCATAAAACAGACTCTTTTTCTGGGAGTTTAGACATTACACGTTCCAACCTCGGACCATCACCAAAATACTTAGCCCGCTCCCAAATCCCTGGTTTCGAAATTCTATTTCCGTAGTGTTGGCCTATCAATTTGCCATCGACACCTTCACCTTCAACTTCGTATGTTAGTAAGTCTTGTGTAGTTATCACATCTCCTTCCATCCCGAGAACCTCAGTAATTTTTATTATTTTGCGTGATCCATCTCGAAGTCGACTAGCCTGAATTATTACGTCGATAGATGAGGCAATCATTTCTTTTATCACTTTTGACGGCAGACTCACGCTACCCATGATAACCATCGACTCAAGCCGCGCCAACGCTTCTCGCGGAGAGTTGGCATGGAGCGTACCCATTGACCCGTCATGGCCAGTATTCATGGCTTGCAATAAGTCAAACGCCTCAGCTCCTCTAACCTCACCCACGATAATACGCTCAGGACGCATACGAAGGCAGTTTTTTACAAGATCACGCATCGTAATCTCGCCCTGCCCTTCGACGTTACGAGGACGTGTCTCTAATCTTACGACATGCGGCTGTTGGAGCTGCAATTCTGCGGTGTCTTCACAGGTCACGATCCGTTCTGTAGGATCTATGTATGCTGTAAGACAATTAAGCAGAGTTGTTTTGCCAGAACCTGTCCCACCAGAAATTAGGACATTACATCTGACATGACCAATAATTTCTAAAAGTTGTCCAGCTTCTGGGGTAATTGAGCCAAACCCTATTAAATCAGACAGCCGCAACTTGTCTTTTTTAAATTTTCTTATTGTCAAGGTGGGGCCATCAACACTCAGAGGAGGCACAATAACATTGACCCGTGATCCATCCAATAATCGGGCATCACAGATAGGGCTAGCTTCGTCAACTCGACGCCCCACTATACTCACGATCCTCTGACACACGTTCATTAACTGCTCATCATCACGGAACTGGATACCAGTTTTCCGCACGTGACCATTTACTTCAACATAAACATTTTTATACCCGTTAACCATAATGTCTGCGATATCATCTCGAGACAATAATTGCTCAAGAGGCCCAAATCCAAGCATATCATTTGTAATATCTTCAAGAAGTCTGCTTTCTTCTTCTTTTGATATTCTAATTTGTTGGTTTCTGATGATTTCCGACAGTACTTGGGAAATTTCTCCTCGACCCTCCTCTGAGGTCATGCTTAAGATTTTACTTGCATCAACCGAATTGATGAGTATGGAAAATATTTGTCTCTTTGTTTCATTATATTGATCATCAAGAGGACGCTCGCCCAGATGGTCACTTTCTTTGCTTTCATTTTCAAATGGCGCCTTGGCGCCTTTTTTAGAAATGGCTACATCGTGATCTTGCCGGAAATTTGAGGCTGCCGTACTGTTCGCCTCTAACTTTAAATTTTTTTTACCAAACATCTTTCACCCTCCCCATATCGCATATTGCTAGTTTAGATGTTAATGCTAACGCACAATCAAGCCATACTAAATATTGTCTGGATTGTTTACTGGTACCACTTGCTGATTTTATCACATAAACAATGAAAGCTTTCCAGTGATGCTATTTGTATCATGGCCTGAACGTGAAGGACCACCGGCTGACGCCGGAAGCATCATTTGGAGGAATGTAATTCCAGGTATTGTCTGATCACGTCGTCTGTCACGTTGCCGGAGGTCGTGGAGAAATACCCACGCGCCCAAAAGCGCCTTCCCCAATAGCGTTTGCGCAGGTCGGGGAACTCCATCTGGATGCGGCGCGATGAGCGGCCCTTGATGCGCTGCATGACATCGGACAGGGACAGCTTGGGCGGTATCGACAGGAACATGTGGACATGATCGCGCGCCAACACGCCCTTCACGATATGGACGCCGAGTTCCTCGCAGGTCTGGATGATAATTTCTCGGATCCGTTCACGCATTGCGCCCTGCAGAACTTTATACCAGTATTTCGTGGCCCACACGACGTGGTATCTGTGATAAAATCGCGTGTGCGCGGATGACGAGTAGCGCATGATCGAAATAAGTTACGTCAATCCAATAGGTGGCCGATAAAAATTCCATGTGATTAATGAGCCATTTTTACGCAGAAAAGCACCTAACCCAAAACACAAAATCGACGAAAAACCCCTGATTAGCAGATAGAGCAAGGGGCTGCTCAAAACAGAAGTGGCGACGACTTTCCACACTGGATCGTAGATATGCAAAAGACGACATCCCAGACCCACTTGTGTAACCGCTAAACAAAAAGAAACCGTGTGTTCCGCGCATTGCGCAACACGACTAATAGAACATACCTGAGCAAATTTAAGCTCATACTGCCCAAATGGCATCTTGTCGTAACGCAACCATGCAAAAGACAGTGAGACATTTACTCCAATGCCAAATGACACTTGACATCCAGAAGCATCAAAGAACATGTTGAGCTGATCGAAATCACACTGCGAAACTGAGATGACGCTTCCTACAGCAGGAGCCAAAACTGAACCAGATACTGTGCTTCAGCTTAGATACACTCCTGCAGCACCTCACCTCGCCCAGCATCGATTGCAATAGTGCGATTGATAGAAAACCAAAAAGCGTTCCTATATGTTTTCCATACCGCTAAAGCAACTCACACTTTTTTTATCCACCTGCCTTATCTTAGCGTTACCAGTGTATGCGCAGGGAACGTCTAATGACTCACTTTTGCAGAAAGATCGAATTGAAATCTTTAAAAGCGAAGCAAGTTTGATCAGACTAGATGAACCTGCACAACTTATAGCTGTAGGCGATACTGAAGTTGCTGATGCTACGCTTGTTTCCAGCCAAACCATTTTACTAACAGCAAAAAATATTGGACGCACAAATTTTTTGGCCGTCAACGGTGAGGATCAAATTGTCAAAGAATTTATCATCATTGTGAAGGAACCAGGAGTATCTACGATTCAAGTGCGTCGAGGAAGCGAAGTACTCGAGTACATATGTCGGCAGTCACAAGGATGTTCCGAGCGTTCGCAAGCCTTAGAGCCAATTAATCCACCCACTGCAGATTAGCATGCCACCTTTTCAAAAATCATAATATCTTTTCTTGAGCTGGCAGCATCTTTCAACGCCTTTGATGCACGCAACAATCCTGGCAACACATTCACATCTTCCTTTGGAATATCTGAAACACCGAAAGTCACGTTGCAAAGGTAATTGTTTTCTGCGCCCCTTGATAAAAGATCTTCGTAAACAATTGAGTGCAACCGCACGCAAGCCAGACGCCCTTTTTCGAGATCAGTGAACGGCAGAAGAACAGCGAAGATATTCATATCAACGTGACAGAATAGATCGTGCTTTCTAAGAGAAGATTTTATTCTCAAGATACTATCTTGGATGATTTCTAAAGCCTTCTCGTCACCTTCACTTTCCAATCCATCTTTTCGAACACACTTGATCTCAAATGTGGCTATGGAAACACCCTGATCCAGTCTGGCGCAAATATTTCGAATATCGCCAGCTGCCTCAACAAAACCTTTTACATTCAAAATTCCATAACGATCGCTTCGCCGAGCTCTATCATGCGTCTCAATCTCATTGAGAACTTCAATATGTCGAAACGCTACCATTGACTGCACAGCCAGCACAGCAACCAAGAAAATAAATGATCCGTATAGATAAGCAACTGGTTCCTGCTTCAATCCAACAAAAAATACATAAATCAAAAGACTAATGGAAAAAATTATGTAAGTTATTCGTACATTTCTCTCCTGACGATCTGAACCCAATCCTGGATACTTACCGTAAGACATCGCAACAAACAGGAGACTGCAAGCCACACTTGCCAAAACAACATCAATATTTTCAAATGTAAGAAAATATGCACCATAGTACTCAAAAATAAACGTTACTATAAAAAAAAGCACAGACGTAAAAATAAGACCTCTTGAGAAGTCTACCTCAAAAAAGCGTGCATAGCCCCTAAGATCCAAAATTGTGATTAAAAACACAAGAGAAAGCAGAAGTAGTACAAATTGATCGTCCTTAAATAAAGCAGATTGGTGTAAATAAAGCAAAATCCATACACCAAAAACTCTTACAATATTTAAAAATATACTATACTTTATAAGGCCGCTTCGCACACGCCAACATACACTGAATACACTCCGAACAGATGTGTAGAAAACACTTATTGTGAACAATGTCGCTAGAAATACATGAAAAGATGACGCCGCCAAAATCACCACCATTTTCGCATAAAATGCACTAGGTTCCGCTTTATAGAAACAGGCTTGTTTCGCATGCCTGGATTTAAAAGATCTTCTGCAATATCTCTAAACGCAGAAGCCACTGAAGATCGCTCATTTGAGTATGTGACAATTCTACCGCTGTTGGCTGCCCTACCAAAGATTGATGAATTGTATGGTATACTGTGCCCTTCATTCAGCCGAACAGCTTCGCAGAATTCAGTAATTGCAATCTCCGGTCGTCTTGGCTGCCCAACTTGATTCATCACCAAAATTGGCATATCATCATTTGGCCGGGCTTGACGCAAATATTCTGAAATTTGCTTGGTATTGCGCAAGCTTGTTAGGTCAGGAGTTGCTGTTATCACGATCTGGTCCGCACTAATCAATGCTTTCTTTGTCTCTTCCCCCCATGTCCTTGGCAAATCCAAAATAACATGGCGAGGCGTTGTCTGCGCAAGATTGATAAGCTTTTCAATAGCGTCAGCTGGGGATGTCCCGGTTGATGTTGAACTTTTCGTAAAGGGTGGCGTTGCTTTCCCTGAGCCGTAGGCTCGGGGTGTTCAAACCGAAAGGAAAGCAACACCATGAAGAAGACTACGACATCGCAGGCGGCGCTGGCCAGCCAGAATGATCTGTGTGGCGCCGTTGCCGGTGCTTGGAAGGCAGTGGGGCAGAGCTTTGACCAGTTCTGCCTGCTGGCGGGAGTTTCAGCGCTCAGCGAGATGATGGAAAGCGACGCATTGAAATTGGCCGGCGAGGCACACGCGCGCAACGCCGATAAGCCAGGCCACCGCTGGGGCACGACCCGAGGTCGCCTTGGGTTCCAAGGCGGCAAGGTGGAGTTGGAGCGTCCCCGCGTACGGTCGAAAGCCACCGGGAAGGAGATGCCGCTGCCCAGTTGGCAGGAGGCCGCCGAGGTCGGCTGGCTGGATGAATGGGCGATGAACCTGATGCTGATAAATGTGACGACACGCAAGTTTGGGCGGGCCGTTCGTTTGCCCGAAGCGGGGGTTCCCTCGCAAGATGGTTCAGGCCTGTCGAAATCGGCGGTCTCGCGACGTTTCAAGGCGCTGACCGAAGCGCGTATGGGCGAATGGATGGCTTCGGACTTATCGCACCTTGATCTTCTGGTGATCCAAATTGATGGCCTGCACATGACCGACAAGCTGTTGATGATCGGCGCTGTTGGCATTGATATTGAAGGGCATAAGCATCCGCTCGGCGTGGTTGAAGGTGCCACAGAAAACGCTGCCACCGTGCAAGCGCTTCTGGACAATCTGATTGAGCGCGGGCTGGATCCCGAAGCCTGCAGGCTGTTCATCGTCGATGGAGCCAAGGCCTTGAGTAAGGCAATTCGCAGGACATTCGGCGCGGACATCCCGATCCAGCGCTGCCAGGTTCACAAGGCGCGCAATATCGCCGAGCGGATTGACCCGAAGCATCACGCTGCGGTCCGCCACGCGCTGAAACAGGCATGGAAGCTCGATGACGCGGAAAAAGCGGAACGTCTTCTACGCAATCTGGCGCGACGTCTGGAGCTGGAAGCACCCGGCATCAGCCGAACGATCCTGGAAGGGTTAGACGAGATCCTGACCGTGATCCGCCTCGGCGTCCCTTCGGAATTGCGCCGATCATTGGCTTCCACGAACATCATCGAGTCGATGAATGCCGTGATCCGTCAGGTCTGCCGAAATGTGAAGCGCTGGCGTGATGCCCAGATGGCGCTGCGCTGGACCGCCGCCGGCATGCTCGAAGCAGGCAAGGGCTTTCGCCGCCTCAAAGCCTACAAGCAACTGCCCGACTTGAAGGCCGCGTTGGACAAGCACCGCGCCCCAGAAACTGATGCGCAGGTTGACCCGGTGGCTCAGGCCGCATAACCATGAAATCCGCAGCGTCGCCCAAAACGCTTTTCAACATCGTTCGGGACATTCCCC
>QCWE01000006.1:0-9346 GCA_003149555.1 Candidatus Aquiluna sp. XM-24bin5 | reverse complement strand
GTCAGCTTGCAGCTCTAAACTTGAGTTGAGGTTCGTTTCAGATGCAAGTATTTCCAACTTTTCGTCATATTTTAACACTGTTCGTTCTAGCAACACCTCATCAAGCCGCGCACCACTCTTCAGGACATCATTCATCCCGTAACTACCGTCTACGTCAAAATCTATGCCAACAGTACCCATCTGGAGGTCCAAGTCAGCGAGTAACACGTCCGTATCGAATGAACGCGCCATTGCTCCGGCCACATTATGGCCAACTGTAGATGACCCTGCCCCACCCCTTGCGCCAATGAAGGCAATAAGTCGACCAATCCGAGGATTAGATTCGTTTTTCCATGCGGCAGCTATAGCCTCTATGAGGTCAATTGGCCGAAAAGGAAATGTGACCTCGTCTGTCACGCCTCTATTGATTAATTGCCTATAAAGGCTCACGTCATTCTGATTAGAGATAATAATAACTCGGGTATCTGGCAAACACTCCTCGGCCAACCGGTCTAATGCAGGAAACAATAATTCTGGTTCATCATTGTTCTCAATCACGATCAAGTTTGGCGTTGATTTTTTTTGGTAAAGATCAATGGCAGCCTTTATTCCACCCTCATACACATGCGATTTACTACGTATAAGACGCCGATCTCGAGTTGCACGATCAATGAGAGCCTTAGTTTGTTCATTCAAAAAAAATAAGTCTATACGTAATGCTGGAATCACAAACGTATCAGCGACCGAACTATTGAGTTCTTGATTTTGTCCATCCATCACTGTCGCACCGTAACTGTTTCGAGCACTCCATTTCGAATTACGCGAATGGTGCTTTGCGCCTCTTCATTTGCATCAACAGGAGCCTTTTTAATCTGAAAATCGTCTTGCTCAGATAATGATCGAAGAGCCAGGCTCAGTCGCCCTGGCGCCTCAATCGCTGCGGAAATAGTGGCAAGCTCATCCACATCAACGACGATCGTTGCAGTTCTACTCACATAAGTAGAGCCAGTGATTTCATCAGACATATTTTGGTCTAGCGCGATCACTTCTACATTTTGGGCCAATACGCGACTGTCAACAGCTCCCCCTTCTATGGGTCGAACATGAAGGATATCCACACGATCGCCAGGCAAGATGAACCCGCCAGCCATGATATTTTCAGACACATTAAGAGATATTGCTCTTTCTCCCGGCTCCAAAATCATCGACAGGCTCCGTTGTTCAGCCTCTGTAAGATCAGCGGCCAAGATTGGATCACCCTGCAATAAATCCCGAACCGATACGCGGCCGATAATTAAGCTATCCGCATTTGGATGATCCTCCCTATTGAACGCGCCTGAGGGCGCGCCCTCATCATCAATCAAGACCCATTCTGTATCGGCTCTAGACAGGCGCGCGCCTTTCGCAATGTCGACAGCAGCAACAAGGATCTCAAGTTGACTTTCAGATACATCGGTGGGCTCTGCATCCGTCTTCAACGGCTTCGGCACGTCATCCGCAGGAGCCTCAACGACGAGTGGTTCCACCAAAGAGATATCAGCCTCCGCGACTGGCTGGTCAGGCCTATTCACGAACATAAAAATCGATGCAGCACCGGAGATAACCGCTAAGATCAAAAGAAAAAGACGTATCACGGGCCTGCCAAAAAAATGCTTACTTGTAGACACATATTGGTAACCGATCGGCACCACAAGATAATACGGCTCGACACATCAACATGTTACAGACACCTCACAATAAATATATCTCGAACCTCTGCAAAATTTTAATAGTGTATAATAAGACGCACCCCACAGGTTTTGCTGTAAAAATTCCCACGCATCTCAGCACCCCCACTAATCCACGCTTAAATTCAAAAATTCCACATTGCCCTACTCGTTATTTTGGATATAATTGATAGAATACCAAAGGAGACCTGAATGTCTGACTTGAATTTAAATGGCTTATCCCTTGATGAGCTTAAAAAGCTAGAAGCATCAGTGGAAAAAGAAATTCAAAACTGCCAAGAGCGTCAAAAAGCGGAGGCCCTCGCCAAGGCTGAGGCCGTCGCTCAAGAATTTGGCTTCTCCCTTTCCGAGCTTATTTCTCCCAAAAACATAAAAAAAGGTGTACGGATTCCAAAGTACCAGCATCCTGAAAATCCTTCCTTGACTTGGACTGGCAAAGGACGAAAGCCTAAGTGGATTTCAGAGATGCTTCAGTCCGGAAGGCAACTGGAAGAATTTAAAATTTAGACTATTGCTTCAGCAGGCCCGTAACGTTGGGGCGAATGTGTAATCTATAGGAACGTTAGCTCAGAAATCATCTGTGAAAGCTTCGTGCAATCCGCAAATACTTTAGGGTGATTCCTTATGAAATCCGTGAAAGATCACCGGCTGAAGCTGCATGCATTATTCTAGGGGATTATGATAGATCATATTGTCTATTGCGCGCGAAAAGCGAGAAGATGCTTAAAGTAGATAATTCGAATTCAGCAACAGGCTTGTGAGCAATCCTTATGTGCCACATTACGCTGGGTGCAGGGGCGGCCTGGGCTACGTCGACAAGAAAATGCACTGCTTTGCAGATCCAACCGCTCCAGCTCAGCAACCGCGCATTGGCATCGCTACTCAAGTTGCCAAATCATGACTTTTAACCACATGCCCACTCGAATAATCTTGGTGATTTAAGGGATGATCGATGTATGAAACATGACAAGGATAAAATTGATAATGCGGTTCTTGGACTTCTCTGGCTGACGTTGCATGATCAATGCCGGGCTTGGAAAGGTATGGATTGGGCTGCTTTAGATAGATTATATCAAAAGGGCCTAATTGAGGATCCAGTTAACCGAAACAAATCGGTTGTTCTGACCCGTGAGGGTCTAGAACGATCAAAAGCGCTCTTTGAAGAACTTTTCACACAGTCACCCGACGAATAGCCGCACAAAACCCAAACAGAAGACCCGAATTTCGAATAGCAAAGTTTTACAACAGTATTAACAATATCATGTTGTCTCCGGACTCTCAAAAATATTAGGAATTGTAACTGGGAGATGTGTCAATTAGTGTTTCATTTATCCTTTTAAGCTTTATGTGATCATTGCTCACCGCTACCTATGAAGGCAAATAATAACAGGAAATAGCTTCATGGTGGCTCACTTTGATAACACACGAGACGTGTTCGAACAGCGTTTGCAAGCACTATCAAGAAGCCAGTGCGAACGGTTGATCCTTGATTACTTGGACATCAATGAAGATTTCGCGACTTGGCTTGATACCAGACTAATTGTTGCTCACGCTCAAACTGGTGAATCCATTGATCCTAAATTACTCCTCCACAGTGTGGAGACTGTGTTTTTCATGCGACCAATGCGTCACAGGTGGCGTCACCAGACAGTACTGGATATCGATGAGCCCGCATTAGACGAATTGGTTGACGCCATTGAACTGCTTCTTGGTTCTGGGCGGGGTCAAGATGCCTTAACAGTCTTGGTGCCAACCGCCGCCACATTGGCGAAACACTGGCCTGAATGCGCTGACCACGATGAAACACTGCATCAATATTTTCCCAAGCTGGATGCACTTATTGCGCAAGCTGTTTTAATGACAGATATTCCCCGCGATTTTCGGGAAGATCTGGTTGATGACCTGAATGATTGGCAGAACCGCGTCGCCGAATATGGCGCTGATATGGCCTTCAGCACCGCAATCGACGCAGCTCTGCGAGGGTGGGATGATCCGGGCTTGGAAGACGTCTTATTGGGCCACATACAGAGTTGGGCACCCACAGGGAAAGAGGATAGTTCTGAACGTCGTTTGACCCAGGCGCGTCTTGCAGCACTGTCTGGATCGGGACGATATGATGCATATCTGAACCTGTCGCGTTCGGCGGATTTTTATTGCGAACATTCTGCAATGCTGGCGCAGGTGGGACGCGTTGAAGACGCTGTAAAAATCGCCAAAAAACAGCTGTCACGACACAATGATATTCAACGCGTGGCAGAAAGTATCATGGCCGCTGGCCAGAGTGACACGGCACTGGCTCTTGCGGATTGGGGTCTGTCTTTACCCCTCCAAGACGACAATAATCTTCTTCGGTCATCATCGAGTGTGTCCTTGGTCGTTTTGGCGCGCTGGTTGCGTGATACTGCCCATAGATTTGGCCGTCAGGACCTCGCTGTCAAAGCCGCACAGGCTGCCTTTGAGCAGAGTTTTTCCCGACAAGACTTTCGTGACGCATTCAAAGTGTCAAACACCGCTGCATGGCCGACATTTCGGGAGGACCTCATAAGAAGTTTGCTAGCGGCTCCTTATGCTACGGACCGGATTGAAATCTTGCTGGAAGAAGACAGGATTGACGATGCGGTGTCCTGCGTTGATCCTGTCAAAACACATGTCAGCGTGTATGCAACGGACCTGCAACGCCTAGCTGAACGGGCGTATGCCAAGCATCCCGAGTGGACAATTGCGCTGGCGTTTCGTGCGGCCAAACCAATTATGGATGAGGGCAGATCAAAATATTACCAGATCGCCGCAGATTGGCTGGCTATAGCTGCGCGTGCCCATCGGGCAAGCGGCCAGTCACAACACTGGCAAATAGAAATTGACACGCTTATTCATAAGCATTTTCGCAAATACGGCTTGCGGCCCCTTCTACAGGCTTTGCGGGACCATGCCCATTGACGCAGCAAGCTATCAACGGAACACAACAGGATGAGCGAATATCAATATTACGAATTTCAGTCTATTGACCGACAATTAACGCCTGCCGAGCAGCAAATGTTGCGGGGCTTGTCATCACGGGCCCGGATTACCAGCACCAGTTTCACCAACCATTACACATGGGGGGATTTTCGGGGTCAGCCCGAAAAACTGATGGAAAGCTGTTTTGATCTCCATCTCTATGTCACCAATTGGGGCACACGACGCCTCATGATAAGGGGTCCAAAACATCTCATAAATCAACCAGAGCTAGAAAGTTTTCTGGGCCCCGTGGATTGGATCCGGCTCAGAAACAAAGGGCGCCACACCATTATCGACCTCCACAAAGACGAGATCTTTTCAGAAGAGGACACGTGGGATGAGGGCGCCGGCTGGCTGTCCAGCTTATCGCCACTGCGAATGGATATTTTGTCAGGTGATTTACGGGTATTTTATCTGGCATGGCTGACAGCTGTTGCTGACAACCTTGTTCCTGATGACATCCCAGAGCCGTTGCCCGGACTCGGCGCTCTGAGCGGTTCTCTGGTCGCGATGGTAGAGTTTTTCGACATTGATCGCGACCTGGTGAGTGTGGCAGCTTCTGCCGCTGACGCGGCATCTGACCGCAAACTCTCAGACATGGGCATTTCTCAATTAACGGATCAGGAAAAAACAGACTTACTGATCCGTGTTATGGAAGGTGATACCCATGTGGCCTCAGAATTGCGTCAGCGTGCTCGTGCGCAATCGACAAAAGGCAATCATGTGCGCCGCACTGCAGGGGAGTTACGCGCGCAAGCCGACAGCCTGCGCACCGAACGCAACCGTGCGATAGCCGAACGGCAAAAAAGAGAGGCAGAGCGCCGCGCGCAAGACGCTGAAAAAGCGCGCAAGAGGCGTCTTGAAGCCCTCCGGCTGCGCGGGCAAGAGGCGTGGGGTATGGTTGAAGGTGAAATCAGCCGGCGTAACATCCAAGGGTATGATCAGGCTTTTAGCCTCCTTCGCGACATGCGTGAGATTGCTGTTGAAGACGGCTCCATTGATGCGTATCAAAAACGGCTTGACGCGCTCCGCGGGTCTCACTCCCGAAAAGCAAAATTCATAAACCTGATCAGTGAGTTATAGGCAGTTATTAAACCGACGATAACTGGCCTTATCGCCAGTTATAATCACTGCGTTGTGGCAAAGAGAATATCCACACGTCGGTCAATCGAAGGGTCGCCTCCCTGCCCTGACATATTTTCACGCCGACCCGCAACAGCAGGCTGAATTCTATTACCTTGAACACCATATTGAACGAGTCGAGCACCAATCGCAGCTGCACGCAAACGATCAAGCCTTTGATCCTCATCAGAGGACAGCTCCTCATCTGGAGCGACATGACCGACTATACGAGCCACTGTATTGTCATATTGCACTAGAAAAGCAGCAGCCTCATTAATGACGGACTCAGACTCGTCTTGGGGCACGGGAGAGTCTTTATCAAAAAAGACAAAAACTGCAGTAGGAACATCTCGCCCTTTTACATTCACTAAGCCCGAGGAGGGCGCACAAGCCGTCAAAGCGAAAAGAAAAAAAATACTCGCAATGCGCCGACAAGCTTTGAAAGTCATAGGTAAGTTTCCACCCGCGTATATGCTAGTTTGAGCCAAACGTTACCGATCCATCAGGTTCGCGGGTAACCGACACATCTCCAGCACGGCCACTTGCGCTAGCACTAACTGTATCACTCTCCTCAGATGAAGTATTTACCGTTTCAGAACTCACAGAAACCGAGGTCCTAGGATCGTCTTCGGGACCAGTTTCACCAGAAGCTTCAGCAACGCGATTTCCGTCACCATCATCCGTTATAGAAGCTCGACCACGAGCATCCGAAGTTTCAGAATTCGCATCAGTATCATAACCATATTCGGCTTCAACAACCGTTGGCGGCGAGGGTTCCATTGGTGGAACAACTGGAACATCGTTCTTTACGTCAACACATTGCGCATAACTCGCGGCATACGAGGCGGACAGCATCCCACACGAAATTGAGACCTGAGATATTTGCTTCAGATTTAGGTAACCACTAACTTCGGTTACGGCGCGGCGGTTTGCCTCCTCACGGCGCGTGGTCTGCACGAGCGGCTGTGTTTCTCCAAAGGACACAACACTTTCGAGTTGATCTCGCGACGCGCCTTTTGAAATCAAATAAGCAACCACCGCATCTGCGCGACGCTTAGCTAGGTCAAAATTATAGTCAAGCGAACCAACTAAATCGGTGTGGCCAAAAACTGAGAAATGAAGATCAGGGTATTGAGATATCCACTCTGCTTGTCGATCAAGAGTTTTCTTTGCATCGCTCCGCAACAACGCCTGATCAAAATCGAAGTTTACAAAATTAACAACTTCGCTACTGAATTTTACATTTAGATCAACTAACTCTTCTCGAGTTAATTTCTTTTGCGATGAATCTTGAACAATGACATTACAGCCCGAAACAGTATCACGAAATCTTTCGTCTATCCGGTCACACGGAACACCTGCTGGAATAACCGCACTACTATTCAAAATCATTCTATCAAGTGAACTATTTTGTTGCGGTGCTTCGCATGCCGCGAGTGCCATACTAACCGCAGCTAGTGGAACGATAAGACGAATAGACAAGGCCGACTCCTTAAGACTTAGACGCGGTCCAGATTTTAGTATCACTTCTACTCAGGCTGAACCATACTGAAAAAACCACTCTCAGGCACACTTCCAACAAATACATGCGATGGATATGAAATAACAGGCGCGTCACTTGGGTCTATCTCTGGCTCAGCGTTGGGCAGGTCATAGAGAGAACCAGTCTGCATAAAGTATTTCGACTTTTGTTCTCTATTCTCACCCCAGAGCGCGAAAAGATCGTCTGATCGCATCATGAGTGAACTAGCATAGTATTCAATAGCATTTGTTTGAGCGTCGCTTATATCGCTCATTTTTTGCGCCAACCCTGAGGCTGATTCTTGTAAATTCGCTGAAAAGTCCACATTTTGGAGGGGGTTTTGCATCAGCTCATTCAAGGCTTGAAGAGATTCAGCCAGCAGCGCATCAAGTAAGTGGCGATTAGCGACCATCCTCTGGTCAAGCTGGCCTACAGTCACTGCAATCTGCCGCTCAACTGGAAGAGATGAAGCATCCTGAGAACATACTGACGTTGCAGTAAAACTGGCTAGACCAGCAGCTGTCAGAATTAATGCCCTTGTATTCAACATGAGACGCGCTCACCCTTTTTATGACTTCATCTATCGCGACCGCAACTCACAACCACGCGCGCTTACTAATTTCTTGAAATCCTGCGACGCATTTACAGGCACGATCGCGACGCATTTGTCTACCATCGCGGCACGAGATGGCTGCGGCTCAACTTTACGACGCCCCGCGGCTTCCGGCGCAACCTGCGCGCCATTTGCGACCTGTGGACGCCTCTGCGGATTTCCAGGATTACTTGTGTCGTAACCCAGCGCTTCAAAAGCAGGGCCTACATATTTATCTTGCATCATAATCGCAATTGCAACGCGCTTAAGTTCATTTGCCTCCACCTCAGGCATATGCTGCGAAACGCCAACAAGCGTCTGAACCCAGTTCCTCCGTTGACAAGCTTCATCCTCAAAAGACTTGCCTCCACCAATCGCAAAACCTGGGCCAGACGCAGTAAGTCCAGTCCCAGGCCCAGTGCACGGACCACCTGCAAAACTCGGCAGGTTTGGTGCCGGAGGCGCATTACGTCCCCCATTGGACGAAAAATCAAAAACATTGCCTCCAGAAGACGCCTGTGACCCACTTTGTGGACTCGCAACCAACTCGACATTTGTGTCAGTGCTTACGTCATTAGACGTTTGTTCGTTGGACTGAGCAAACGCAATATTTGCGCTTAAAGCGACCTGAAAGCAAACAATAACGGAAAATACAATAACAAATCGGGAGACAAGGAATTGGGAAAATACATGTCTCGGCGCCGAAATTACAAACGAATTTAGCATATTAGCTCCATTTTAACACGAAACATGATAAGGTTTCACCAACGCCTGTACGCACTAACTAAACACTCTTATAATGAATTGTCTGGCAACCATAAAACAATTGCCAGACAAAAGCGTATGACCGAAGACTAAAGTCTTGCCCGCCCCTTACGGGTTGGAGAAGAAACCATTAGTTTCAGCAAAATCAACATCCGCACCAGCGCCAGCAATAGTGCCGCTGCCGAAGAATCCACCAGTTGAACCCGTCACAAGAATCGAACCACCACCAGCGTTAGCAACGTTTAGGTCGATCGTGCTATTCTCAAGAGTGCTCTGCGTAGCAAACACAGAACCCTGCCCCGAAACACCAAGCGGACCAGTCCCAGTCAAATTCGCCGTCATTCCCGACAGGTCAATTGCATTTGTATCTGCATCAACCAAACCGGTAGAAGCACCAGCAATACCGGAATTACGCTCGCCAATATCAAGCGCTTGCGCACCGGCGAAGAGATCATCTTGTCCAAGCATCTGGATGGTATTCACAGTGGAGAAGCTTCCTACCAACCCAGCTTGCGCAGACGTCGTAGATGCTGCACTACCGGCTTGGTCGGTAAGACTTACAGTACGTGTACCTGCGGACTCCGAATTTGCAGTTGAAGCGCCAACAATACCCGTACCACCGATCGATTCGCCTTGCGCAGT
>QCWE01000005.1:22206-24643 GCA_003149555.1 Candidatus Aquiluna sp. XM-24bin5 | reverse complement strand
TCTGGTTCTCGACAACTACGCCACCCATAAGACGCCCGAGGTGCAGGCCTGGCTGGAGAAGCAGCCCCGGTTCAAGCTGCACTTCACACCCACCAGCGCGTCCTGGCTGATCCTCGTCGAGCGTTTCTTCGCCGAGATCACGGCAAAACGCATCCGCCGTGGCAGCTATACCAGCGTCGACGAACTCGAGGACGCGATCTACGACTATCTGCTGCAGCACAACGCAGAGCCGAAGCCCTTCGTCTGGAACAAAACCGCCGAGGACATCCTCACGCGCGGGCGTCGCGCGCTCGATGCGCTCGACCAAATCAGAGGAAACCGGTAGCAAATGTCGGACTCGGAGCACTAGGGTGATCGATTTATGCGTTAAGTCATTGCTATGTTTGAGATAATTAAGACCAAGGAAGTTTCAGTCCAGTCGTTGCATAAGCTTTATGAGTGTCTCAAAAGCCCCTATGGCGCAACACTAACTTCTTATTTGAGCTCCACAACACAAACGGTACTTTTTGCGTGAACCACATTGGCAATAACCGCTTGGACGATGCTTGTCTCCCCATAAGCTGACTACTGAGTCTTCAAATTCAGAGACGCCAAAACTTGTCACCTCGAACATTTCGCAGTTAGTTAAAAACTGCAGAGTCCGCAGTTGTTCAACGATCTCTGTTATCAGCCCCTCTGCATCTTGCTGAATGTCATCAAAAATATCGCTGTCAAACGCCGATGTGTTTGCTGCGATTTCAGCTAGTAGCTTTACACATGTGAGGGCCCCAATAATCCGATCATCTCTCTGTGCTTCTATTCGCAGCCACGAGGCTTCGGAAATCGCCATGCCTTGCAGAAATCCAAGGATCCAAGAACGCCATATTTCTTCCAACCCAGCGTTCGCAGCTTGGCCAGGGAATGGATCATAATGCCCGCCTGTGGCGAGTGCATCTGACACAGCATGCCAATGATCCATCATCGTTCTAATGGCGAGTTTCGCCTCAGACGGCAGTTGCCCGGAGCTATTTCTGCTTGGCTCTAAAACCACAGTGAGCCATTGCGACGCTGATATTGGGTCGGGACACAAAGAAACGCTTGTGATGAAGCCATGAAACTGTGTGGTTGTCATGGGACTTGTGGGAGTGGAAATACCGGCAAGCACGGTTTCAAGTTCATCAAACTGTGAGCTAACTGACCTGCGCACAACTCTGCCATTTGTATTGGTTAAAGTACTTACCGTAGCTGTTTACTCGCTTAGTAAACCCTTCTTCGAAGCGATAACCCTATCGATGTTATGACCCTTGTCGTGGTGCAACCTTAAACCTGCCTTTGTTTGCAACAGTCGAATAAGTGAGACTAATTTACCATGGAACTCAACTGCATCATCAAAGTAGCCAACAATGGCGTCACACGCAAACCGCGCCCCTCATTTTCCGAGTTTTTGGCTCTCCAGTAAACCCGGTCCGGTTCACTCTGATTGGAACTGCCAAGCTCAACAACATCGATCCTCAAGCATGGCTTGCCGATGTGATCGGCCGCATCAACGACATGCCGGTCTCACGCCTGCATGAACTGCTCCCGTGAAACTGGAAAACGGCGGAAAAATGGAAAGCGCCGTCAACGCTGCATAGCCGCGGTACGTACCGTATACCTACTTTTGGCGTGAGCTCGGTATAGGATTCCAGAAAGATGTTGGTAATTTGGGCGGGTTCGAAGCGCTGGTTGCCTTGCAAAGGGTTCAGGTGAGGGTCCAGCCACTTCCGTACACGCTGTCTATGATCCCAAAGTATTGATGACGGAGCCTATCCGTCGGTTTGAAGCGGCGCGCCTTTGGTCAACTGAGCTTTGTTTCCCGCATCTACGATGGATTTCATGTTTTGCGATGCTTTAAACACAACCACTTTGCGGGCAGAGATCGCTTCCTTCACACCAGTCTTAGGATTTCTGCCAACACGAGCCTGCTTTGAGCGCACAGTGAAGTTGGCGAAGCCTGACAACTTTGCAATGCCATCTTCTACCAGGCCGTCCATGATGGCGTCCAAAATATTATCAACAAGTTCTGCGCTTCTTGGCTTGCGCAAGTCGCATTTCCGAGCAACCGCTTCAGCGATATCCACTCGTGTTAGTGTTCTGCCAGCCATTTATGCTCCATGTGCTCTAATGCATGCGTTGTCGAGAAGGTTACACGAGACCGGTTGGCATCTGCAAAGCCTAGATGTCTCCCTAGGCACCTTTCTTTCGTTTATCTTGGACGTGGAAGTGTCTAGCATTACAGTTGCATTTTTTGCTTGATATGACATTGTTGCGCGACTGCTTGGTGGGCTTTGTCAGGTTGTTGACGCTCCGGCCTCAGCTTTGCGCGAACGTTGCAACTCAGGCGGCCAATTCCGCTGCATAGCCAGCCCACAAGTCGAATGCATCGTTTCTCGCGTGGCGGTGCGATTTGGCGGACAGA
>QCWE01000005.1:19101-21656 GCA_003149555.1 Candidatus Aquiluna sp. XM-24bin5 | reverse complement strand
GCGTTTCGCCGGGATTGGACGAGAATGTCGAGCACGTCACCATTCGCATCGACCGCTCGCCATAGCCAATGTGTCTTGCCTTTGATCCGGATGACAATCTCGTCGAGATGCCATTTGTTGGCCGGGCGCGGCAGATCCCTTCGGACCTTCGCTGCGAATTGGGGACCGAAACGTACCACCCAGTCACGAACCGTTTCGTGGGAAACTTTGATGCCTCGCGCTGCCAGCAGATCTTCAACGTCACGCAGACTTAAAGCAAACCGGTGGTACGCCCAGACGGCGTATCCGATGACACTCTTCGGAAACCGGACGCTTTTGATCCGCGACAAATCTTCGATGTTCAACATGGAGCTAAACTACACGGACGCTGCAACGTCAGCAACCTGACAAAGCCCTCTGGCGTGCAAAGACAGGGAAAAGGGCGGGAGGCGATCAAACCGGCACCGCACGGCCCGTCTTGCCTTTTGGCATATATTATCTATATTGATGCCAAAGGAGAATGCCATGCAGTTCGCCACGGTCCAGCCCGTCCTCGCCCGCACCGATCTTCCCGTCATCACCGACGAGGAGGCCGCGGCGCTGGCGCGCACCACCGTCAACCTGTTCCGGGCCTGGGAGCTGACGGATGCCGAAGCCCGCACTCTGCTCGGCGACATGGCGCAGCGCACCTGGGCGCGGTGGAAGACCGGCGATATCGGCCGGATCGACCGCGACCTGCGCGCGCGCATGGCGATCCTGATGGGGATCCACAAGGCGCTGCGCTATCTCTTCACCGACCCCGCCCGGGGCTATGCCTGGATCCGCAAACCGAACGCCGCCTTCGCGGGCCGGAGCGCGCTGGATGTCATGCTCCGGGGCGAGATCACCGACCTGATCGATCTGCGCGCCTATCTCGATGCCGAACGGGGTGCCTGGTGAATGTGCCTGTCCGGCGCGTGACCTGGCCGCGCACGGTCCGCATCATCCGCTCGATCCATCCGCCCATCGACCTCTTCGAGGACATCGCCGACCCAGCCGACTGGGAGGCTCTGGCCTCGGCCGAGGCCAAGTTCAACCCGCGCATCCGCGAGAGCATCGGCGATCTGTCCAAGGTCCCAGTGGCCCGCCGGGTGACCGGCCCCGGCGCGAGCTGGGTCATGGCGCCCTTCGTGCATTGCTCGCCGCTCAGGCCCGGAAGGTTCTCGCATGGCAGCTTCGGCCTCTACTATGCAGGCGACCGCACCGAGGTGGCGATCGCCGAGACCGTCCATCACCACGCCCGCTTCATGCGCGCCACCGACGAGGTGCCGGGCTGGACCTCGCAATTCCGCGAGCTGATCGGATCAATCGACGCCGATCTCGACGACGCCACGGGCCATGCCGATCTGCTGGACCCGGAGGACTACCACGCGTCCCAGGTCTTCGGGGCCGAACGCCGTGCCGCCGGCTCGAACGGCATCACCTGGCCCAGCCTGCGCTTTCCCGAGGGTCAATGCATCGCAGTCTTCTGGCCCGACGTGATCCCGATCCCGACCCAAGGGGCGCATTTAGCGTACCACTGGAACGGCACGACAGTCGATTATGTTAAGCGGCTGGATGATGGGGAGGTATTGCGCGTCTTGTGACGCTTTAAGACCAAAGGTGAGAGGCCGTCTGGATATTCTTGGCCTCGTTTCTTGAGCATGCTGGGTGTTATGGCATTGGCTCCCATGGGTTGAGGGTGGGCACACCGGTCGGTTCAAAGTCGGTGACATTCCGCGTGACGATTGGCATAGCGTGGGTGATCCCTGTCGCGGCAATCAGGGCGTCTCGATCGCTTCGGGGATCTGGGACATGCAAAGCAGCACAGCAAAGTGCCACAGGTCCATCCACTGGCAGGACACGCCCCTCGAACGCTGGAAGCACCCGGTCCACCATCCAAGCTCTTAAAATGGCGCCCTGCATGCTATCACGCCATTCCATCTGCCTTATCCCCATCTCAAGCTCCAAGAGTGTGATAGCAGACAAAAATAATGTTGACGGATCTTGCAACTCCGCCCACGTAACAACATTGCCATCCGCCTTCCCTGCTTTGGCCTTGCGCAACTCAGAGACAACGTTCGTATCCAGAATGAACATCAGGTCAGATCAGTGGGACGTGTGAGGCACCCTAGGCGGCCTGGTTCAAATGCTACGTCCGCCGCTTCTGGGTCAGCAAGCAGCTCAAGAATACTCGCCTGATGCCCTATCAGCCGCCTGTAGGCTTCAATGCTCAGCAAGACATGCGCAGGTTTGCCCCGATCTGTAATGAATACAGGCCCATCTTGCGCAGCGCGCTTTGCACCGCTGGCGTCTTGATTGAACGTCCGGCTGTTGATCGTTGTTATGCCCATAGCTAAACATCCCTCACATAATGTAGAAACATATCTACAAATGGCGGCAATGTCAATCTGAAGCCCGAACGGCTTTGTCAGGTTGTTGACGCTCAGCCTCAGCTTGGCGGGAACGTTGCCACTCAGGCGGCCAATTCCGCTGCATAGCCAGCCCACAAGTCGAATGCATCGTTTCTCGCGTGGCGGTACGATTTGGCGGACAGG
>QCWE01000005.1:0-18278 GCA_003149555.1 Candidatus Aquiluna sp. XM-24bin5 | reverse complement strand
TTGTTTCGCCAGAAGAACCTCCACGTCGCGCAGACTCAAAGCAAACCGGTGGTAGGCTCAGACGGCGTATCCGATGACACCCTTTGGAAACCGGAAGCCTTTGACCCGCGCCAAATCTTCGATGTTCAACATGGAGCTGAACTACCCGGACGCTGCGACGTCAGCAACCTGACAAAGCCCCCTTGGGGCCCATCAAGGAGCATGAGACTGCGTGCGTGACGCGCAGCAAGCAGTTATCTGCTTTCGCTTTCGACACTTTCCCCTCGCTTATCCACAGCGCAAAAGAAGGCGGCGCTAATAATAGCTATTATGCGATTTAAGCGCCGTGCTTTGGCTTTAATATTTATGTCCAATAAGTTTACATTATCGGACATAATGGAGGGCCCCGCTAAAAGTGGCTGTGTCGTTTTGGTTTCATGGGTGGATTCGGCCGAAACCACCTTTCTCGTCGAGGAAATTTCCATTTAACCGGTGGACGGGCCCCTTGCTTAATCTGTGGACTCAGCGCGACGGAGACCAAATCTTCAACAAGATCAACGAGCTTCGCGAGCGAGCCTCCGCATGTTCGAAGACACCCACTCGACCGATACGGCGGCCAAAGTCCAACAATAAACCCATAATCCAGCATTGAAACAAGATCATGAATATAATGATATCAAAATGTTAGTGTCCACTCATGGAACAAGAACGACAGGCTATATCGTTTTGGTTTCATGTATCGGATAGCCGGAATTCATGAGATTCAAGCACTTCCCTGAAAAACGCGTCGGGGTTCATGAGATTCTGGAGCGGTATTCATGAGACTGTCAGGTTGAATTTCAGCAATATTGCCGCTATATGGCGTCAGTATCACTGTAGGAGCATAGATCATGCACATCACGAACTTTGCTGAAGCCGGGCAATTCGAACCGCGCAAGATCGCCGCGATACTACGCACATCAGCAGAAGAGATCGCATTGACCGTCGGCTTGGGCAAGGACGCGCTGCAGAGGCGAGCCCGCATCGGTTCGGACAAGACGCAGCGCCGCCTGCGCGAATTGGTAGAGGTGCTGAACAAAGTCGAACCCCGCTTCGGCTCGGAATTGATGGCCTATGCATGGTACCGGTCAGAGCCCCTGCCCGGCTTCGATGGCCGAACAGCCATGCAGTTGGTTCAGGAAGGCAAAGCTCAGCAAGTTCTGGAATACATCGATGCGGTCGATGCGGGTGTCTTTGCCTGATGCCGCTGAAAGATGGACGCTATTCAGGGCCGCTCTACCGCGCCCTAAACCCGGTCTATGCGCGTGAAGCACTGTCCGGACGAGGCGCTGAACTCTATGGAGGGCGCTTTAATGTCAAGGGCACCCCCGCCCTCTACACCTCGCTGGATCCCGCGACCGCTCTTAGAGAAGCCAACCAGGTAGGCAGCCTGCAACCCACGATCCTGGTGTCCTACAAAGCCGACCTTGGGCCTATTTTCGATACCCGCGATCAGGACGGACTTGACCGGTATAACGCGACCGAGGCGATGCTTGCCGACCCTGCATGGCGCATGAAGATGCTCGATGGCCAACCTGTGCCGACACAAGATTTTGCAAGCGCCCTCATAGCGGATCGGTTTGCCGGGCTCCTGATTCAGAGTTTTGCGAAGGGCGCGTCATCATTGGACTTGAACATCGTTTTGTGGGCCTGGACTAACAATACTGGTTCTTTGGAAGTAATGGATGACGAAGAGCGGCTGTCACGCATGTGAGCTGATTTGCTGACATTTTCACGGGGTGCACTTGTCGCGTACCGAACCTGTGAAAAGCCTCTCTACGTCGCCGTCAGAGAATAACTGGTGCTACGCCCACCAGCATCATCTTTCGTCAGGGCGCCCATGTCGATGAGGTCAAGAATATCGCGATAGGCCGTATCCTGCGAACACTTTTCGATCTTCGCGTATTTCGACGTCGTGAGTTTTCCGTCGAACCCATCCAGCAGGCAGTTCAGCATGTCCCGCTGGCGGTCCTTCATGTTGGCCGTTCCATATTTCTCCCAGTCAGATCCCCTGCCCCAGCCGACTTTGTCAGATTGCTGACGTTGCAGCACCCGAGTAGTTCAGTTGCATGTTGAACATCGAAGATTTATCGCGGATCAAAGTCTTTCGGTTTCCGAAGAGTGACCACGGTCACACTCTGCGGTGCTCCCATACCTACGCCCAAAAATGTGACCGCGGTCACACTCTGAACAACCGAATGCGGAGCTTGCGAAATGTGACCGTGGTCACAACTTGGAAGGTCCAAAGCGAAAACCAGAAAATGTGACCGCGGCCACAATCTGAACGAATTCCAATTGTGTGCAGGATGGTAGACCGTAGCACAGCAGGGATGACTTCAGCTCATGTTTCATCACTGGACTCGCCCGAAATCGGCCCTCTCGTCGAGCTCGTTCGCATTTCAATGGTGGACAAGGCTTTAGGTCCATCACTGGACTCCCGACGCCGAGCCAAATCGGTTCAAAGTGGTCCAAGTTCACGACGGTATTTGTAAGACTGGACAGGCCGGAATTCGTGAGACTGGCCTCGTTTGATGGCTTTTTCTGCAACCTTACGCATTCTCTCGTCGCGCTCAGCGCGCCAGAGCCGGGCAGAGATGCGCCTCCTCAACGAGAGAGGCCACGATGGAGGAAACAAAAGCCCCACTCCTTGAGTGATTTTATTGACAGTGCAAGCAGCTCTCCTACATTGTAAGACAATCGAACACGAGGTCCTAACCAGCATCATGGCCACGACATCTTTCACCACCCGTATCGACACCGATCTCAAAGCACAGCTCGATCGTATCGCGCGTTTCGAAGATCGCTCATCTTCCTATATGGCCAATCAAGCGATCAGGGCCTTTGTCGAAGAACGTCTGGCGACGCGTGATCTCGTTGAGACCGGGCTTGCCCTTGTCGAAGGGAATGCACCCTCTCTGGCTCCGGATGCGATCCACGATTGGCTGAAGGCTGATGACGACGCCCCCTTCCCCAACGCGTGAGTCCGCGCATGGACCTTCGATATCTCGAAACCGCTGAGCCGGGCTTGCGCTGGTTCAGAGCCTATTACCGCCAAAACCCGCAGCTCAACCTGACCAAAACCATCGATGCTTTAATCCAGGCAGAGCGCATGCTCAGGGAATTCCCTTTTTCGGGACCGTCCTTCGAGGATTTTGACCTGGTGCGCGAATTCAAGATCAAGGGGACCGCGTTTTCGCTGCTCTACACAGTCGCTCGGGACACCGTCTGGATCATTGATCTGCGGGATCAACGTGGACAACGCAGTGCCGAGGCCCTCCGCTTACACACGCAGGAACTGCGAGCCCGGTATGGAATTGGGGAGAGCGGTACGTGACACGACGCCTGCCATCCCAGAGTTCTCCCATAGCGCACGAGCCACCGGCAGAGGTTTCAGGCAATCCTCGGATATGCCGGTGGTCTCAGACACTTGGAAATTGTCTGCTTGGATGTTGGCAAGGACGATACGCCAGATTCCGGCGGATGGATCGAGATCCTCGACGACGGCGCTGTGTTGACGCTGAATGTCAAGACCACCTGGCGCGAGGTCGAGATGACACGGTGATATCAGCGTCGCCGAAACCGGTTCTGCGTGAATCTGACCAAAGCCGCGGGTCTCTGACTACGATCAACCTTCGTTGCTTCTGAGTGCTACCGATCCAGGAACACCAGGAGATACTCCCCTGCCCGAGCGAACCGCAGATCGGCTCATGAAGACGCGAGCGATCGTCGAAAGGTCCGCCGGATCGCATCGTCACCACTACCTTCGGCAAAGTCGCCCGATTTTGCCTGAGCCAAACCCTCGAACAAGCCCTGTCGGATACCGGCAAGTTGGGCTTCTTCCTGCTCCAGCAGACGAAGCCCCGCGCGCATCGCTTCGCTGACGTTTTGATAGCGCCCGGAGGCGACCAAAGCTTGAACAAGCTGGTCTTGGGTTTCGGTCAGAACGATATTGCGTGTCACCATGTATCAGCCCTCCAGCATTGGCGATATATGCCAACAGACCATATTAATCAACATCACGCCGCCCACCTGTTTGCCCAAACGGTCCTGCGCCACGTTCCAGGCGTGCTCGGACACCCCGATCATCGGCATGATTTGACCTGTTAAATGGGAACCGTAGTTTTAGGGATTCCGGCATTCCGACATTAGGGGTGCAAATAGGCCGGATTGAGCGCTGTCGTTGAGCTAATGGTCATCTATGTAACCGTCCGTCCCTCAGGTGGACTGTAGCAGGTTTTTTGCAGGCTATTCGATCACTGTGGAAGTTGACGCGTGAGGATGAGGGCCCCTCTCCCATTTCTTAGATAGAAAATTTTGCAAAACCGGACAAAGTAGCTAAAATGGATGGAATTGCCGCTAAACAATGAGTTTATGAGTATGAAGACCATGACCGCCGTAGAAGCAAAGAACGCCTTCGGGCGTTTCTTGGAAACCGTTCACCGTGAGCCAGTGGCAGTGACGAAGAACAATCGCGAGATTGCTGCAATGTTCTCGATGGAAGACATCCACTCCCTTGCGAGCGCTTTCCTAGCTGAACCGCTCAAAGAGGATGTTGGAGCGGGTAGGATCAACGTGATTGAGGCCATGATGCAACAAATCAGCCTCAACAAACGCCTCGAGGCTAACCGGCAAGCTATTGCAGCAGGTCGTGGAGTGCTTGCCGACGAGACATACTTCGATTCCCTCAGGAAGCGGGCTCTCAGCCGTACATCCTAAGCGCCCTGCCCGAGCATGAAGAACGCAACTGTAATCTTTAGTCCAAGCGTCGATGCTGCCATCCGGGATATGATTGACTATGTGGACGTGGATAGCATCCCGAACGTCATCACCTTTCTGGATCGTATCCAGCAGCGACTTGTCAGGACCCTCTCTCTCTTTCCCGAGAGTGGGAGCCCTTTTCAGGCCAGCGTTCGCCTCTTTGTAGTTGAAGGCTATAGCTTCCTCTACGAGTACCACCCAGAGAGCAATGAGGTACACATCCTCGAGATGAAGGCTCCCGGAATGGACTGGCGCTAGTTCCGTTTTGCCGCAGCGTTCGCGCTGTTGATCCTCGAAGCGTCACTCAGCCTGAATGCAAAGCTCACTGACCCGAAGGCCGCTCCCACCCCCGGAGCCGTAAGCTCCCCTAGCGAGCATGACAGCGCATCTCTTTGTTTTTGCTAATTCGGTTAATTCGGTCGAAGATAGGTGATCTTACGGCTGACGTAAGGCGTTCCACCTGAGGTTTATTTGTAGTGTTCTCTACGGTCAGAGAAGCGCCGTACCCGCTTGCGCCAAGCTTTGTAGCTCGCGGGTTTAAGATGTTTGCGCATGAGGGTCTGAACCTGGTCTGCAGAAAGGCCGTATTCGGCCGAGATATCAGCAAACTGAACATGATCTGAGAGTGCCATTTCAATGATGGCGCTGATGTGTTCTGCAGCGAGTGTGGGATGACCTGTCATGGGTAGTAAGCTGATGCGGTTTTGCATCCAGGCAATATGGGCTCGGGAACATATCTTGAGTTTGTGAGACTGGGCCAATCAACTGAAGGGCACCTCTATAAATTAGAAAATTGGGCAAATAAGCACCTGGAAGTCGTTGATTTTATTGGCGTGGGAATTCTGACTCCAGAATTAATAGAGATGCCCTGAAGAGCTCGACGTCATAGGCCCGAAATTTGCTGTCAGAACTCGCAATCCCGCGCCCCCTGCCCCGCAAGGCCCCAACATCGAAAGCTTTATGTTTTCCGGATTTTCCGTATAATGTGGATATGCCCCTTTAAGCACAAGGCCTAAGAGCATGAAGACCTTAACCGCATCCGTCGCAAGCAAGGAGTTCGGGCGCTACCTGGACGCCGCGCAGCGCGAGCCAGTGATCGTCACCAAGAAAAACCGCCCTGTCGCGGTAACCGTATCATTTCAGGACTGGGAGGAGCTGACCAAGCTTCGCATCGAGCGCAGCCTCGCCCGAGGGCTTAATGACATCGAGAGCGGGCATTTTGAAGAGGTCAGCGATGACAGCACAACGGCCCGCCTTGCCCGCTTCAAGGATCGCAATGCACGCGACGCATGAAGGTCGTGATGACGCGGACCGCAAGCGAAAGCTTGTGGCCGATTTACCTATATCACTCGGACTACTCGCAGGACTATGCCGAGGCATTTCAGTACGAGATTGACCGCTTCATCTTGGAGCACCTGAGCAGCAATCCCTTGCTTGGGCACCTCTACCATGAGTCCCGTGGCATCCGGCGTCTGATTTTCCAAAAGCGCTACAGCATCTACTACCCTGTCAGGGACAACACCGTCTTCGTGCTGTTCATCTTTGATCGGATGGGGATCAATCAGGAAATCGAGGAACATGGGCTCGATACCGATGACCTTATCGGATAAATATATAGTTTCGATTTAACGGAAACTGTGGAAACACCCACACAATTCCCTCTTTGGAGCTCGTCTTGGGCTCTACCACAGACAGTCTGTCGCGCCACCGAGGCTCGCCGCGCGAAATGTCGGAGATCGTCCAGAGGTTACTCTACGCCCATAACCTCCAACACCCGGGACATCGTACGGTCGGTGTAGCTTTTCTCAAAGTCGTTTTTTCGACTGACTTGTGCGGACTCAGGGATCGGGCCATCCTGCTCATTGGCTAGGCTGGGGGGTGGCGCTCTGGAATCGTGTGCCTTGACGTCCACAAGGACGACACGCTTGACAACGGTGGTTAGATTGAGTTCCCCAAGAAGGGTACAGTGGTGAACTTGCGGGGCAAAACGGGTTGGCGCGAGGTTGAAGTTGGACTTGGCTCATCTGAGCGGACTTGCCCAGTCCATGCCCGGCATCTAAGGCATCATATTTTAATTGTTATAAAGACATGCACATATTATATTGCTCCTTATGGCTCAGGAGCAACTCTCCCCTCGCGTCCGCAAGGCGGTTACGCAACTCGGTCGCGACATACAGATCGCACGTCGCAAGAGGCGTCTTTCACAAGCCGACCTCGCGGCGAAGATGGGGGTGTCAGTGGGCAGTGTTCAGCGGCTAGAGCGCGGAGAGCCCGGCGTGTCCATCGGCACCTTGGCAATGGCCTTCCTGGCGCTCGGCAGTCTGCATCGCTTCCAAGAAGTTCTCGACCCGGCTTCTGATGACATCGGAATGCTCCGAGATCAGGACCATCTTCCCCAGCGCATCCGCAAGAAGCAATCGACCAAGAGCAGCCTTACTGGTGAACCAGTCAGCAAACTGTCGGGGATGGATTTATGAACGACAAGGAGCGAGTCCAGGTCGCGATCGGCGCAGCGCTCTATCCCGTCGGGGAGCTCATCTTCGAGACAGATGGCCGACGCCAGAGCTCCGTCTTCACTTACGATCAGCGCTGGATTGACCGGCCGGGGGCGTTCGCCCTCGCGCCGTCGATGCCGCTCGACCCCCTTCCGATCTTCTCATCTGGGGATCGCGAAAGCCGCCGCAGCGCGCTTCCTGGCCCCATCTCCGACACAACCCCGGACTCGTGGGGGCGCGGGATCATCGCCAAAGCACTAGGCACGCGACCCACGGAAATCGAGTATTTGCTCAGCGTGAACGACTTCACGCGCCAGGGCGCGCTGCGCTTCCTGGACAAGGACGGGAACCCGCTCTCTCAGGCGCATCCTTCGACACCCCGCTACAACAACATCGAAACCGTGCAGCGGTTTGCACGCCTGATGGAAAACCGAGACGCAGACCCGGCTGAACAGCAGCGGGAAGCCAATAAACGCATGGGCTATGTAGGCAGCCTGGGTGGTGCCAGGCCGAAAAGTGATTTCGATGATGATGGCACTTTGGCGATCGCAAAGTTCACCAGCGAGCGCGACACTATGGCGATCGAGCGGATGGAGGTAGCAACTCTTGGTCTTGCGGCAGAAGTCGGCCTCCGCGCCGCTGAAGCGCGTATCCTCGACCTTCAAGCCAAATACCCTGTTGCTATCATCAAGCGCTTCGACCGAAATGAAGACAAGCGACGGCATTACATCTCTGGGCAGACCTTCTTGGGCCTGCAGGAGGCCCGTGGTGGCGCGTATACGGATCTGGCCGACATGATGCGCGAATACTGCGGCGGGGAGGAGGACGTGCTGCGCGAGCTCGACGAGCTCCACAATCGCATCTTGTTCACGATCTTGGTCTCGAACAATGATGACCATCTGAAGAACCACGGGTTTCTATATGCCGATGCTGACACTTGGGTGCTTGCGCCGGCCTTTGACATCAATCCGCAACCCGAGCGCCATCGCAGCTTGGAAACCGCGATCATCGAAGGCGCTGGGGCGGAGGCCTCTATCGACCTCGCGATTGAGGCCGCACCTTTCTTCGAGATCGATGAGGACCAAGCTCGCGCAAATGCAGCACGCATGGCGCAGACAATCACGGAACGCTGGGCGATCCACGGCCGCCGCGCGGGGATGACCTCGGCCGAGATTAACAGCTATGCACCAGCCTTCAAGAACGAAGAGATGACCAAGGCTTTGTCCTACGCGGAGCCTTGATAGGCTGCCATGACATGTGCGCGTGGGCGCGCTTGTTTCCGCTTCTCGATAAGATCAGCGAGCGCTTCATCGACAAGAACCTGAAGCTGCCGTCCCTCCGCCTTGGCGAGGCTCCGCACGGTGGCGAGAAGAGTTATGCTCGAAAGTTGATGGTGATGATCTGAAGTAGGCGGCATATCATGGCGGTGTTGAAAGCGCCGTCAATTCTCAGAGAGAAGGGATATGCCACCATGGCTAAATCTACCGTTTTACCGTTCGCACTGCCATCGGAATTTTCATCGGATCCGTTGACCGAGGTGATCCAGGCAGGCGCCAAGGAACTGCTGCGTACAGCGGTTCAAGTCGAGGTGTCGGCGTTTAGCGCGGTACACGCGCATTTGCTGGACGAAGAAGGCCGCCAGACGAACAACGTACTTCACAATAGGGCCACGTTTGCCCATTTCTAACCTCCACAAAAGTGAATCAGAAAATCTCAACGCAGTCAAAGCATGTGAAACATAAGGCTAGAACGGATTCTCCAACGCAGCACCGGTCGGCGCAAAGTCACTGATATTTCCGGTCACGACGATAGCGCCATGACGTAGCGCCGACGCGGCGATCATCAGATCAGCACCGGTATGGCCAATCTCGGCTGAAAGCCGCCCCCAAATGCGTGCATCCTCGGCCTCAAAAGCAAGCAGCCGGTCCGAGAATAGCAAGACCGTCCGATCGAGCCACACGCGGAGGTCGCTGGCAAACATAGGGTCGCGGGTCTCCTGCTGGTGAATGCCGCGCTCAATTTCGCCTAGCGTGATAACACTCAGAAAAAGTTCCTGCTCAGCCTTGCCGCGCAACCAGGCCGCCACTTGGGGAGCTCGGTCTGGGCGGCGCACGGCTGAGACGACGTTGGTGTCGAGAATGTACATCAGAAGCTTACATCACGCGGTGCGGCCGTGGCGCGAGTGTTATCCCCTCCGGGAAATGCCATCAGATGCTCTGCAAAGCTCTCGCGCACCTTTACCGCACCCTCCAAGAGCCGGTGGTACTCATCCGAAGACAGGACGACCACCGCTGGTTTGCCTCGGCGCGTTACCTCTTGCGGCGTGCCGGCAAGTGCTGCGTCAACCACCGCGCTGAACTTGTTTTTTGCATCCTGAACAGTCCACATCTTTTTCACTCATTTGGCTAGCTATGTGTCTAGATAGATTGCGCATCAACTTGCTCATGTCAAGGCGCACCCAACCCGAAGGTTGGAGTAGTGAAGATGGGTTGTCCCCCGGCCCGCGTCCTTTGAAGAGCAGCTTTCTGGACCCGTACCGGGACTATCTGACGGAGCATGTTCGTGCATTTCCCGGGGCGGCGCCTGCTGCGCGAGATCAAAACGATGGGCTATGAAGGCGGTTATTCAACATTGAAGCTCTTTCAGTGACATTCATGTGGGCATCTCTATAAATTGCTCACCTTGCTCCGAGCGGGTATAAATCCTCCGGGGATAGCAGCGTGGAGAACAGCATATGGCGCAGATGGGTTTCTTTGATCTTTCCGACCGGTATGCCAGCTTGGACGCGAAGAAAGACCCCCTGCTTGAGATTGACGGGATTGTCCCGTGGGAGGATTTCCGGCCTTTGTTGAAGAAGGTTTGGCGCAAGCCCCTGAAGGACCAGAAGTCACGGGCTGGTCGGAAGCCTTGGGACGAAATCATCATGTTCAAGGCCTTGGTTTTGAGCGCGCTGTATAACCTCTCCGACGATCAGATCGAGTTTCAGGTCCGTGACCGCCTGTCGTTCATGCGATTTCTGGACCTTGGCTTGGAGGACCGCGTGCCAGACGCCAAGACGGTCTGGGCATACCGCGAGGAGCTTGTAAGAGCTGGGAAGTTTGAAGAGCTTTTTGCCCTGTTTGACGGCTATCTTGCGCGTCAGGGCTATATCGCGCGAGGCGGTCAGATCCTCGATGCCTCGATTGTGCCTGTGCCGCGCAATCATAACACGCGCGAGGAAAACAAGACCATTAAGTCGGGAGAAGTGCCCGAGGACTGGATGAACAAGCCCAACATGCGCGCACAGAAAGATGTGGACGCGCGTTGGACCAAAAAACAGGGGCGGAGCCACTATGGCTACAAAAACCATGTGAATGTGGACCGTAAATACAAGCTGATCCGGCGTTATCATGTGAGCGATGCCAGCGTGCATGACAGTCAGGCACTCGCTGATATCCTGACCTGTGACAACACTGCCAAAGATGTCTGGGCGGATTCAGCCTATCGTTCAGCGCAAACCGAGAAGACGCTTCAGGATCAAAAGCTACGCAGCAAAATCCATCGCAAGGCACAGCGCAGCAAGCCGCTGACAAAGACTGAAAAGAAGGGCAACAACACCAAATCCAGCGTTCGCTCGCGCGTCGAGCATGTGTTTGGGGCGCAGAGTAACGACATGGGCGGTGTGCTCGTCCGTACCATTGGAAAGGCGCGGGCGGAGGTGAAGATCGGGTTGAAGAACCTGACCTACAACATGCGCCGATTGGGCCAACTTCGACGACTTTATCCGTCGCCAATATGAGCCCACCGCCTCGCGCCGCCTAAACGGCTGGGCGAAGCGGAAAATACCACTCCAGAGAGCGGAAACGCACAGGCCATAGGCCCAAAATACTCGCCAAAATGGGACCAAATCGCCTCGGTGTTCAGTCTGATCACCCAAAGGGCTCAGCGATTTTTCGGTCAGCACTCAAATTGGGTGAAAAATAGAGGTGCCCATGTGAATATGCAAGCCTGCTGCAACCATGTTCACGAGCGTGTCGATTGTGAATTTTTCGATCTTACCGCACATTAAATCGGAGATACGGGGTTGCGTTACTCCGAACCGTTTTGCGGCCTGACTTTGGGTCCAATCTTTGTTACGGATGCGGTTTTGAATGGACCGCATCAATTCAGCTCGGATTTCCATGTTTTCAGCTTCTTCAGCAAATTTCGCGGGAACCCCCGTCTCTTCAGGGCGGGGAGGGATAGCGTCTTCTTTCTTTTGCTCACGGTTGCACCTCCCGCGCGTAGCCATACCCATCCCCTGATGCAACGAGGGCGCAATAACGCGCTGCAACGCCGCCGATCTTGCGGTGACCGCGCTCTCCGTCCGCACCCTGTCCGGTCGCTGTCAGAAGGAACCAACCAGTGCTCCGTACCGCGATCCGGCCAGTCCAGACCCCGGCATTCACGCCGGACGGGATCTCTGCACGCACGAGATCTCCGGTCCGGAACCCCTGTACAGACTTGGTGCGGGGGCGATGGCCGCGTGCGAAACCATGCGCATTTGGCATTATTCTCTGACGGGTTCCGCGGCCGGTGCAGGTGACGAGGAGGGTCGGCCCTGCCGCCCCTACGACCTGATCCGTCGGGCCAACACAGACTGCGTCATTGGCATGCGTCTTTGCCAGCCCCGCCCGCGTCCGGTTCCATTTCGTCTGGCCCCCGCTGAACCGGGTGATAGGGAGACCTGTCTGATCTGAGATCGCGCTGCAGACGGCAAAGCGGGTTGCGTTCACCGCAGCTGCGTCCTGCAGTGGCCGCCGTGCTTGCGCGAGAATACGTGCCAGCCGCTTTGGCGCGTGAGCGAGGAACGCCTCGACAGGGGTCGATCCTTTCGTCTGATTGCAAGGGCCGCAAGCGAGGGTCAGGTTCGAGACCCGGTTCGATCCGCCTCGGGCGCGTGGATGGATATGATCGATCTGAAGCGGAACACCGGT
The DNA here is from genome assembly GCA_003149555.1 of Candidatus Aquiluna sp. XM-24bin5. The sequence goes on along the minus strand of QCWE01000005.1, from coordinate 6,052 downwards.
CGCGTCACAGTAGGCGCAGCACCGGCCCCATTTTTCGAGCAGGTATTCCCGAACCTCGTAGCCGGCGAGAGTTCCCTGCTGGTACTCGATCCCGGAGATCTCCGGCGTCTCAAGTGCCTGGGTGTCGAACCGTACCGTCTCGACCCGGGCACGCAGGACCGGAGCCATACGCGATAGGCGCCGGACCCAGGATGCGGTTGTGTCTACCCGATGCTGAAGGGATGGAGGGAGCCAGCCCTTCGGGCGGCGGCGGTTGTTAAACCGGGGCGCGCGGTAGCGAAGATTTTTGCTCCGGCGGCGACGACGACGCTGCGACCGCTGAAGAAGCGCTTTGCGGATCGCAGCCCCACGGTGCCGGAGTTCGATACGCTCGAGCACATGAACAATTGTCGTGACCTCTCCCGTTTCCGGGCAGGTATCTTCTGCGATCCGAACGACTGCGAGCCCGGTTCCTTTTGAGCCTGGATCAACCCGGATTTCGACCGGCTGGGTTTTTCCGCCGACACGATCTTTAAGACGGATCGTGAAGGGATGGTGTCGGTGCACAACCGCACGACCCCGCTCCAGCAGGAGCCGGGCGCGCCGCTGCGAACATGGCATTAACGGATTTTTCCGTTTGTCCAGTACGAAGACGCACATGGCGGGTTCCTTTCTGCCCTCGGGAGGGCGGTGATAATTCCCCTTACGGGGCCCTGTGACGGCGGGCCAGGCCCGCGCTCTCCTCGAGAATGTTACGACCCGGCATTGCGCCCCCACCCGTTTCGGACGTCTCCCTACGCGTGTCTGCTGCGGGGGCTTCGAGAGGTCGGAGCTGGAGAAGCACCCCGACGTCGGTCTTGAACCTGATCGTAACGGAGCGGCGTCAGACGCCGCTAACTCTGGTCAACCGTGAGCTTTCCTCCTTTCGGCATAAGCTCCCTCTTTCAAGGGGGAGAAGTTGACGGGTATCTTCGATAGCATCCCAAACGCTTTGGAAAGTGGTCATTTCTGCAACTCATTGACGAGGTCTTTGTAGCGTTTGCTCGCAGTCCTTGTCAGTCTTGCTGGTCTTCTGTGTGGTTTTCTTGAAGCAGGCCTAGGTAGCGCGCTCCCGCTGAAGGCGCGGGTCCAGGGCAGAGTACGGTCTCTCTGAAAGAGCGGTTTGAAGGCAGAGCCTCCCCACCCCGGGAAAGGCGCTGGACATATCAAACAGTTCACACACCGTCGATTAGAATATCCAGGGCGCGCTTCAACGTGTCTCGATGTTCAGCGAGAGACCTTACTCGGTCGTTTAGCTCGCTTCCTGGAACAGCTGCCAACTCCTGAACTCTAACAATCCAGGTCAGCCCTTCGTGGTCTATAGAGGGCGTCAGGCCCGGAAAGGAGGCGTAGTGACCGGCTTCACGTAACGGTGCAACGATCCGGGTTGCCTCGATCCCAATCAAATCGGTTTGTAAGTCCACGACAAGTTGCCCACCAGAGAGGCGATAAAGATCGTACTGTGCCATCCTGTCACCACTTAGAAGCTGCGGAAAACAGCCAGCGGCAGGCCTTCTTTGCCAATCTCTTCGGCATAGGTTTCAATCGCAGACCGGTTCTCCTCTCGCCAAAGGCGATTACGTTCGATCTTGGCCGCTTCGATGATTGCTGCTTCCGCAAGACGCGACATATTCAGACCAAGCGAACGCGCTGTCCTAGCAACATCGGCATCCAACGTCAGATTTACTTTTATACGACCCATACTGCCCCATGATATACGTATAAGATGGGAGGATAATGTAGGCTCCCCCTCAGAGCAAGGCTACCGGCTTGGCTTTTCACCACCCAGCGATGCTCGTGCTGCGGGAGTATTCCCGCCAGCAGTCCGAAAGGTATGGGCGCGCTTGGAATCAGGGAATGGGTCTGCGATCAGTGCGGTTCCATACACGACAGGGACGTGAACGCTGCCCGCAACATTCTCGCGCTCGGGCATGAGCGTCTCGCAGGAGGAATGCCCGTCCTTTAGGGCGGCAGGATGTCAAAGAGTAATCATTGGGCAGGTGTTAAATAACGATCCAAGTCTTCTGCATTAAGCGGTTTTTGCTCAACCGCATCCATGCCGGCGTCAATCATATCGTTGATAATTGCATCATCCACATACGCAGTTAGCCCACAGATAAAACAGGGCTGCTCAGGGTATCTTCGGCGCACCGTCCTCACGACGTCCATGCCTGACAGATCGGGCATATTACGATCAATAAACATGAGCTTTGGCAGACTCTTCATCTCTTTAAGCGTTCGCACCGCTTGGAGCCCGCCGGTTGCTGTGAGCACTTCGAGCTGGTGTTCACGCAATCTGGCGGCCATCAGCTCCAAGCTGATACTGTCATCATCCACTAAGAGTACGGTATCGCCAGGAGATAGGCGGACTGTTTTGGAGCGGTCGTGCACCTCGTGGTCAAGTTGCGTGTCTTCAATGCTGATATCTTCAAATGGCAGTTCGACAAAAAATTGTGTCCCTTTATCAGGCTCGGTAACAAACCGAATCTTCCCATTTCGGTTCTCGATTGCACGTTTCACCAAGGACAAACCGACACCAATGCCGGATTGAATATCAGACCCTCTTTCGGTTGTGACAAACGCGTCGAAAATTCGATCACGGAGTTTCTCTGGTATGCCCGATCCAGTATCGGAGACTTCGAGTTGAACCAAAGATTTCGTTCGATTAACCGTGATCGAAAAGCGAACAGTTCCTCCTTCGCCAGTATGTTTGATTGCGTTTGATATGAGGTTTGACAAGATCAGAAACGCGTCTGAAGCATCCACAGGTAATGGTGACCTTTCGGTCCCCTTGAGACCGACAACCGCGCCGTAAAGCGTTATGCCTTTTTGCTCGGCACTCAGTTCGTGCTGCCGCATGATCTTGTGGTGCAGGTTTTCGGGCTCCAGCGGCACCAAAACTCTTTTTCCGCCGCGGCTCAGGCTGAGGATGGAGCTGTACTGCAAGAGGGCGTCGCGGGCCGCATCGTCAATGATCTTGATGTATCTGCCTGTTTCACCAGGCAAACTTTCCCCCCGATGTAGGACTTCTGCAGCCGATACGATCCTTGATAGCGGAGCACGCATTTCATGGGACATGAGCCGGTTGAACTCATCAAGGGACTTGTTCGCGAGAACAAGCTCTGCATTCAACGCTTTGACCTCTGCGTACCGTTTTGAGTTCGTAAGGTCACGTATGATTACGAAGAATTCCGGAAACTGGGTTGCGCTATTAGAGGCAATACTTACGGCGACCGGAACTTTTGTTTCACCGACAAGCACCTCGGCATCAAAGATCGCCGGGCTGATCTCGCATAGTTCGGGATATTCTTCTTGAGCTTGTAATTGGACAACTGGAGCATAAATGATATCAAACAGATGATAATCTGTTAGCTCCTCTTTAGAGTGTTTGGCTATTTTCGCAAACGCTTGGTTAACATGAATGAAACGACCGCTTTGTGACACGATCGCATGACCGTCTCTCACCGTATCAAAAAATGCTGCAAAACGGTGTTCACTCCGGATACCTTCGTAATCCCGTAGTGAAGCGAATGTTTCAGCTTGTTTGGCTCGAGTCAGTGCCGCCATACGATTCACATCGGCAGCACGGATAACCAGAATTTTATCCGCGCCATGTAAAGTCGCACGCCGAATGGTTGCTTTATGGCTATGGCCATTGAGAGGGAAAGAAAACGGAATCGGTGTCGTTTGCGCCGCGCTGTCACGGAGAACAGTCTGGCCGCCTGCCGTACCCAAATAAATCGCTAGGTGGAGCGCAGCTCCGAGTCTCTGCGCGGATCGGTTTTCAAAAAGTACTGAACCGTTTGCGTCTACCAAAACATATGGGAACGGTTCATCGGCCAGGAAAGTAGAGAGAATCTCAAGCTTTGGAGACAGTTCGCTCATGTGGATTTGAAGTAGTTGCGACCTGGAGTAGAAAGGTCGTTGAGATTCACGATGACACGACATCCACCATGGCCCGCTGCAATGGACTGCCGGATATCGACATTGGCTTGCCCAAAGGCTTCTGCGCTAATAGTGCCGAAAACAGACGACGTCATCATACAAAGTGATTCATGCCCAGCAACACGCGGACCGAAAGGGCAATCCGTGTTCACTAGGGTGATTTTGCCATCCTCAATGCTTTCAATCGAAAAGCCACCTCTGATACGACTCTTAAGCCCAACCAGTATTTCGGACAGACGTTCAATTGTGATGTTACCATCCCCATGGCACGCTTTTTGGTCTTCATAAATATCATGCCCGATCTTCTTGCCAACAAGCGCAAGGTATCCTTCAGCGTCTTCCAAACCAATGACCTGCTCAAGAACACCGCTCAAGTTTAGGACCATCTCCAGAAAAAAAGATTTCTGGTCCATATTTTCTACCCAAGACTGATCCATCTCATCCTACCTTTCACCCTCTATCAACCCTTCCAGCGTGCCTCTGGACAAGTTTACTGGCTTCCGACTACTTGACGCGTCCATAACCGGAAACGTCGAAAGTTGCCTCTACATTGATGATTTTTAGCTCATCTAGATGCGTTTTGTAGGGAAAAAGAACTGCGGGCAACGCATACGGTGTAGTATTCACTTGTTGATGAATTGATTGAGCCGGAAAGTGTGGCGCTCCCTCGCCTGAAGCCTTCAACACCAAACTTTCTATGTCCAATAATCCCTTGGGTGTGATACCCATGTCTCATGACAAATGACCGTAAAATCACCCTGCCCTCCCATGTTGCCGGCTCTGGAAATTTGGATCGCTTGGTCGATACCGCACGCGGCTATGCCGAGGCGGCCGCTGCTTCGAACACCCTGACTGCTTACAAGGTCGACTGGAAACATTTTGGGCGATGGTGCCGGCTGAAAGGGGTAGAGCCGATGCCGCCATCACCTGAGTTGGTTGGGCTCTATCTCGCAGACCTTGCGGCCCCCTCAGATGGGTCCCCTGCCCTTCTGCCGAGCTCTATAGAAAGACGCTTGTCTGGCTTGTGTTGGAATTATGGTGTCCGTGGTCAAGCTTTGGATCGCAAGGATCGACACATCAGAAACGTGCTTGACGGTATCAAAAGAAAGCACGCCCGGCCGCCAGTTCAGAAGGAAGCCATCACCTCTGATGACATCAAATCCATGGTAGCCACGCTGCCCTTTGATCTACGTGGCTTGAGGGATCGTGCGATCCTGTTGATCGGCTATGCCGGTGGTCTCCGTCGCTCCGAAATCGTGAGCCTCGACGTTCACAAAGACGACACGCCAGATTCAGGTGGCTGGGTCGAGATCATGACGGCCGGCGCCCTTCTGACGATCAGTAGTAAGACAGGGTGGCGGGAAGTTGAGATTGGCCGTGGGTCCTCTGAGCGGACATGCCCTGTACATGCCCTGGAGCAATGGCTGTACTTCGCCAAGATCGATTTTGGCCCGGTCTTTGTCGGTGTGACCCGGGACGGTAAGCGCGCTACACAAAAGCGCTTGAATGATAAGCATGTGGCCCGGCTCATAAAAAAAACCGCTCTTGACGCGAATATCCGCGATGGATTGACCGAGGCCAAGTTGCGCTCGATGTTTTCCGGGCATTCACTGCGCGCAGGTTTGGCAAGCTCTGCTGAGATCGATGAGAGATATGTCCAAAAGCAGCTCGGCCATGCGTCGGCAGAGATGACCAGGCGGTATCAGCGCCGCAGGGATCGCTTCCGCGTGAATTTAACTAAAGCTGCAGGGCTTTGATGCGCCGCGCCCCGAAATAGAGATTAAGGGCTGATTGACCTGCCTTGGCAGGCAGAGCGGCGGCAAAGCCACGCACACCCAGAGCTGGTCTAGGATTTTCGACCAGTTTGCCGCCGTGCTAAACTATGGCATTGGTTGCATGTCAGGCGGCAACAACCGATGCTTTGTCCACCACCGCGTGCGCAGCCCTGAAGGCTTCTGTTCCCAGGCGCTTGTGAACCTTCTCGCGGCGGCGGTCGAGTTTCTTCTTCCCGAGATTGTTCCGGACAATCCTGTTGGCCTTGGCGATGCGCCCGGCGGCGCGATGTTTGCGCCACTCACGACCTTCTATG
>QCWE01000004.1:12223-24123 GCA_003149555.1 Candidatus Aquiluna sp. XM-24bin5 | reverse complement strand
GGCCGAAGCCTTGATCGCCGCAGTCTATCTCTCCGGCACCAACACCCGGCGCGTCAAGCGAGCGCTGTTCGGGCTGTTTGAGGGCGCTGTGAGCAAAGACGTGGTCAGCCGGACCTGGCGCAAGGTGAAGACGGACTGGGATGCGTGGTGCGCCCGCGGCCTCGCCGATGAGGACGTCGTCCGGCTCATTCTCGATGGTACCGTGATCAAGACCCGCATCGACAAGAAGGCGACGAACATCTCAGTGCTGGCCGCCATCGGTGTGCGCCGCGACGGTCAGAAGGTGCTGCTTTCCATCAAGAATATGGGCGGGGAGAGCACTGCCGCGTGGCGCCAGTTCCTCGACGATCTTGACGCCCGCGGCATGAAACGGCCCGAATTCGTGATCGTTGATGGCGCCCCGGGGCTGGAGGCTGCGCTCGTGGGGTTGTGGGGAGAGGAGCTGCCGATCCAGCGCTGCACGGTTCACAAGCACCGTAACCTTCTGGCCCATGCCCCGAAGCACATGCACGACGAGCTGACCGAAGACTACCGGGACATGATCTATGCCGACACCGCGGTCGAGGTCGAGAAAAGGCGCAGGGCATTTCTCCGCAAGTGGCGCCTGAAGTGCCGGGCTGTCGCCGATAGCCTGGAGGAAGCGGGGGACCGGCTCTTCACATTCACCCGCCTCGATCCAACGCAATGGAAGTCCGCCAGGACTACCAACGCCATTGAGCGCCTCAACGAGGAGTTCCGCCGCCGCATCAAGACTCAGACCGTGTTGCCCTGTGCCGAGACCGTGCCAATGCTGCTATGGGCGTTGCTCGCCTCCGGTCAGATCCAGATGCGCAAGGTCGATGGCTGGGAAACCTTCTCTAAGCCCCTCGAACCCATGCCCCTTGACCTCGCAGCCTAAAACATCGATCCATCACATGCCCGGAGCGCGCCGCCAGGCAATTTCCACAGCATTCGCGACACGACCGAACTGCAGGACCGCATCCACGAACTGCTTTTGTGCTGGGTGAAGAGTAGTGATTACGAGTGACGTATTGGTGCATGTTCGCCCACAACCACAGCCGTTCAATCGGCGTTAAGCCTACGCCGAGGGACGCACACGAAGACAAGAACTGGTGTTCACCGGCTTCTTCATGGCTGGTGCTGCTCGTTCGGTGTTGGTTTGGGATGGGCGTCCATCTGCCTCGCATATCCAACCGACCACAGTAGCAAGCTTGCCATGACTACGACGACCTTAAAGCTTTGGCGCAAGGACACCGGTTTTCCGCTTCAAAATTGACCATGTCGTTCACGAACTTCACAGGCACACGGAAATGGGCGGTTGACGACCGGTATGAAATTGCCCTCTTCGACAAAGACAACACTCGCTCGCGCAACGCAACAAGATGTGGTATGCACATTTGTGACCCCTATATCTGTTCATGGACATGAAATAACAAATCAGATCGCCATGGAGCATAAACCGAGACATTCAAAACGCCCTACAACTGTGAGAGATGCTGAGGTAATACGTGTGTGTATGCAAAATCCGGTCACTATTCTGGGTGCGTCCGTTTTAAAGAGTCCGCGTGATCGAGCCGCCTGATGCCACGTCAATGGAGTGACAAAGATCGCTCAACTGTGCGCGCGCAAGAGGCAATTGTATGAATAATAAATTCAATCATACTATGCTATGGGGCTTCTTATACAGAGCAACTATGCATTTTCCTGCATGACAACGACAAATACGCAATGAAATATGTGCCGCACACATTTGAACCGCAAAAAGCGTCCCGTCTAAATCAAATTTGGCGGACATATCAAGGTTTGCTGATCGCGTCACTTGCCTTTCTTGTTGGCCTCCTTTTGGTTATTGCATTTGCAACACGCATAAATACCGTTCAACATGAAATTGACCATCTCATCAGCTCAGATCGAGACGCAGGATTATGGACAGCAACACAAATTCAAACCGAACTTCTTGAGTTCCAGAGGTTGGCACAAGAAGCCAAATTTAATCCGAAGTCTTTGGAAGACGATATTCGCGCTGACTTTGATATCGTATATTCGCGCCTTAGCCAAGCTCTTGATCCAAATATTGCCTCTGCCTTCCATAAAGATGAAAAAAATTCTACAATTCCGGCCGATATGATCAGATATCGCGATCTCATGGCAGATATCGTGGATATGCACGAAGAGCTTGGCTCTGATGAGCTCAATGATCTCATTGGTTTGGCAAAAGAAGCGGAGGTACTCTGGAAAAAGTCTATTAGTGTTGTCCTGCAGGATGCACGCGGGTACAAAGTTTCTGTACGCGAACGCGCGGCGGAAACGCTACGATCTGTGGAAAACACACTGTGGCTCGCAGTTTTCATCTCTGTTGCTTTAACAATTTTGACTGTCATTCTATTTGTCTTCCGCAAAAATTATAAGGAAATACGCCGCAATACCTTGATCGATACTTTAACCGGATGTGCCTCGCGTAGGGGACTTGATGAAGCACTCACAAATACTTTTAGTAAAATCAATGGAGGCTTCAGCGTTGCAATTGCTGACATAAATAATCTGAAAGAGATTAACGATCAGTATGGTCACCAGGTTGGCGATCGAGCAATACAAATTGTTGGCTCAGCGCTGAGAAAAATCACGCGTGGCATTGATTGTCCTGCGCGTGTTGGTGGTGATGAATTCGTCATCCTTCTGGACGCCACAGCTGAGCAGGCAGAAGGTGTTATGCAGCGTGCGCAGGAGTTTCTCGCGCAGAGAAATGGGAGCGAGAGTTTGGATCTCCCACCAATCGAAATCAGTGTAGGTGTTGCGCATTGCGGTGATTTCTTAAACATTGACGAGGCAATTTCGTTAGCAGATCAGCGGATGTACCGTCAAAAACGCGCAGTCAGAAAGTCATCAGTGTCCAATCTATCTGTTGGCACGGAGTAAGATAATGTCACAACTCCGAAGTATCATTTACAAAAGCAAAGCCCATATCAAGCCTTTTTCGCCCATAGAAGCAGAGCTCATGGATGGTATTCTTCTTGAAAATCGCAGGCTTGGGGTTACTGGATTTCTAGTTCGTAGTGGCGATACATATTTTCAATACATTGAGGGAAATGAGGGCGTTATATATGATGTTTTAGAGCGTATACGTCGTAGTTCTCTGCATAGTGACTTTACGATATTAGCAGAAGATAGTCCAGAGGCACGTATCTTTCCCAGATGGTACATGGAATACGTCTCGTTTGATGACAGAGAAACGGAACATCTTTTCACAGCGGGTAATTCTGACGTAGATCTTGCTGAGTCAATTTTGCAGATGATGAAAAAAAAGGCGGAGGAACGTGGTTCAATTAATTATCGAAGCCTCATCTGAAGGTAACCGTTGGACTCCATTGCAATAATTTCCATCAAACTACAGTCACGAACGAACCAAATTTTGATTTATTTCTTTAAAGTGCCACCCAATTTTAGAAAATTGGAAGCATAAAGGCCCACAGGCATCGATTTTACTAGGCAGATAATTCTGGGGTCAGAATTAATAGAGATGCCCTTTAGCGGGAAAGCACTCAATATATATGTGAACATCATTTGAAAATTCAGCTGAGCATTGCCAACTTGATGTGGCCCTATTGAGAGGCGTGGGAGCTGTGCTTATTAGGCGGTCATTTTGGCGCAGCCTTTCCAGAGGTTTACTGCCTCAACCTTGGCGTGGGGTGATAATATTTCTGGTTCCAGAAGCCCCAATCTTCCCTATATTTTTGAAAGGAGATCATGTCATGCGTCACAAAAAATCATCTGCCACGATCGGTAAATCGTCTCGCAAACGGTCGATCGTCAAGGTGCGTAGTAGCGCGATGGGACTGATGTCTGGTACCTCCATGCGAGGAGTCTCCCCAAGCCCAAACTTCGAGTAGCCCATGTCGTTGAGGTGCGTGTAAGGCTTCCTTTGACACTTGGGCATTTCTATTAATTCTGGAGTCAGAATTCCCACGCCAATAAAATCAACGACTTCCAGGTGCTTATTTGCCCAATTTTCTAATTTATAGAGGTGCCCACCTGATGACATGGCTAAGATCAACGAGATCTGTGCCAAGCCTGTCGAATTGTCACCTTACCTTTTCGAAGCTATGATTAATCGCAACAAGTCCGTCTGATCCAGAAGCGATTGCATGCTTTTGGTGCTTCTGGATCGAACGCTGCACGATGTTTATGAATTTTCATCCGGTGTATGCGCTTGTGGTGACGATCTTTGTCTTCAGTCTATAAAGCCCCGCAACCGATGACTCGTTGCCGTTGAAGGGCGGCGGGTAAATTACTCCCACCTAAAGGGGAAGGAGTAGTTCACGCAGCGTCCTCGCCCAAAAATATCTCCCGGTACAAAGCTTCAAAGGCGGTGGTTTCCGCATCGCTGAGGGCTGCAAATTCTTTGTCGCGAGCTCTCTTAGAGAGCTTGCCGTCATTTTGCTTTAAAAAAGAAAACAGCAAATCAACGGTGGAGGCCGGCATCTCGATCAGGGCTTCGACTTGGTTCTTGAAACGATCATAACGCTCCAGGAAGGCTGCCTCTTCGGGAAGATTATGTGCGATGGTGGCCTCGACACATGCAAACAAAAACTCGGCATGCGGCGTCGCATCGAAATAGCGATAATAATCGCCTGTCTCATTTAGGACATGCACATTCATCTTCTCGGTCGGCTCCCAGCGCACAAGGGGCAGGAGTCGTTCAGAATAGCCTTCAAGCGTGCGCCGATACTCCTCAATCCGCTCTAGAATGACCGCAGAGACCGGGAAGACGATGCCGGGCGGATTAAAGCCGCGCGCGCTTAATGCGTGATGGATCAGATAGCGATGGACACGTCCATTCCCGTCTTCAAAGGGATGGATGTAAACAAAGCCGAATGCGAGAATGCTGGCCGCAATGACGGGGTCTAGCTCGTTCGCATAGTGGTGATCAAAATCGATGAGGCCCTGCATGAGAGTGGGCAGATCATCATGACGGGCGCAGATATGATCGGGAAGCGGCATGCGGGTATCGCGATCATGGGTGCCGACAAAGCCGCCTTCATCGCGCAAGCCGAGTTTGACGAAGCGATCATTGCCAATCACGATCTGCTGGAGGCGCAGGAACTCATCAAGAGTGAGGGGGTTTTTCCCGGCCTTGCCAATGGCTTTGCCCCAACGTTGGATGCGATCTTGCGGCGGCGCTTCGCCTTCGATGGCATAGCTGGATTTGGAGTCTTTGAGCAAAAGAAAGGCGGTGGCGCGGGCCAGAACCGACGGAGAAATTCGGCCAATGACTGCCCGCGCACGTTCATCAAGCGCCGCACCAACAAAACCCTCCAGCGCCTTGGTGCGAAAGACCAGCGGACAAAATTCCGGCGTGCCGGGCAAGTTGTTGCGCACACGATGACGTGTCGAATTCTCACCTTTGACCGCCCATTGCAGCTTGGGATCGACAACGTCGTGATAGGTGCCGGATTTGGCATCTGGCAGATCAAGGGCGTCACTCAAAAGCCATTCATATAAAAACCAAAGACGGCGCATATAGGCACTGGCAGGCTTTGAACGCACCAGCTCAGCCATCTCATCCGCTACAACCGCCTGAAACAGGCGCTTTAAAACACACAGATCAAGTCCCTCATATTTGAGGGCAAAGACCAGATGACCTTCCAGAGTGGCTTTGGGTTCATGGCGCGGCGTGTAGATGCGCCAACCACCTTCTTCATAAACTTTGTGCCGTGCCCCAATGGCGCAGAGCACGCGCGGCAAGGGCACGGCCAGCCCATAGGCATCGATCAGAGCGGCATAGCCCACCGGCAAGGCAGGCTCGGGAAGCCTGCTTTCGTGAAAAACACTGACACGTCCTGAAAATTGCTGATCGACCATGCTCTTCCTGAAAAACGCTAACAGTCCATGAACATCACAAACAAATCCCGTTATCTTGTGAAAAATTCTTACAAACAATGAAATTCATGAAAAATTTAAACACATCTACGAAAAATGCGTACTATTGAGCGCAACATGTGAAAAAAGAAACATCCAAACGCGACCTGTCCCAGTCGCACCAAGGTTGCTCCATGCAGATCCGGATGCAATCAGAACATGTCTTGGCAGGTGAGCTATTCCCATCTGAGGAGGGAGCTTCTATGGTCCCCGCAAGCTGGCATTGAGCCATCTGGCCGCGCTTTGAAACGCATTCCCCTCATGCAAGATATCGTGCATACGACATTAGAAGCGGCCGAGGCTCAGACATGCGGCCTGTAGATAATCCTACCTGCGTCAGGAATTTTTAATATATTCAAATGAAAATAGCTCAATTAATAAAGTATTCGTGAAGATTTCCGGATTTCAAATTTGGTAACACGAGATGGAGGGGGCGTGAAAAAGAATACGCGCAAACAAAAGAACTTCACGAAGAAGACTGAAGTCCAGACAGGCACTAAGGTTGCCTCGCCGCGCAATCTCACACCAGAACTATGTGACCGTCTGCGTCGGGACATGATGAAGGCATGCCTTGCTGTGGCCAAAACGCATGGCTTGACGGTTGAGGGGGGCGACTTGAGCGACATCGACCTCCACCATAGTTTTGAAATTCGCTTCCGCGTTGGTATTCCGCAGTTGGACGGCGCGATCTACTCTCCCGACAAGGCTATGTTTGAAGTGCTCGCGCCTCACTTTGGACTGAAGCCCTCGGATTATGGTCGTACTTTTCGATCAAGAGATGAACTTTTTCGCATTGTAGCAATCAACCCTAACAGGCCAAAATATCCTGTTAGTGCAGAACGTGTCTCTGACGGGCGGGGTTTCAAATTCCCAGCTGATAACGTCGCGATGTATCTGCAGAGATCAGATATATAATGGGTGCTGCGTCTTTTGTCTCTCCAAAGGGGGGAGTATACATTTTGGGCTCATTGGGGGCACGCGCCGTCATATGTGCTACTGAATGCGTCTGACAACATTGCTTGAGATGCAGATTTCGGGCGATATAAATCATCAATCGTAATAAAGTTGGTTGCCGACATGTCGATAATTCGGCAAGTATGCAGCGCGATATCCGTTTGGAATCGCCGGCCAAGGGTTGAGAGACGCCCCCAACTTATTCTCCCCTTGGCCATACCCGTTTCTCTGGATTTTACGCTGTTCTCTGGTATTAGAGTTCACGACAGAGTTGACTTGTACCGCTCGCTCTGTCCCCCTGACTGCCCCTGAAAGTAATTTCAGGGGCATTTTTGTTAAGCGGTGACGGGTATGTCTAGTCTGATGCACAAGCAGGCACAGGGTCTCCAAGCGTGACTTGCCCAGTGGAACATGAGGGGATAGTAGCTTCTGTAGATCGGTGAGAGCGAAGCGCGTCATGGATGAATGAACTCGTTACAGGGAAAGAGTCCGTGTTCAGAATCCATCTCGCCGGTCGGCACCAGCCCTAAAATTGCCGAAAGCCCCCAGTGTCGTGTGGTGTGCGAAGATGGGAGGTTCGTATTCTAGACCGGCGGTGCCATCTGTTTTAGGTACTAATCCTATATAGCGATGACTCTGATCATTTGAAGACGACCGAAAAGGTAAATGATGCTACTTGCTCTGGTTTCCGTGCTACCATCAGCCCTGGCTATTAAGACAGTGTCAATGATATCGTTGGCTATACTCGTGCATAAACACCCCGCTCAGGCCTATCCACCTGCGATGGATAGTTCTAGGTCTTCTGTTGCAGAAACTGTTACGGAAAGCGCGTTGTACCGGGAGCAGAGTCAGCCAACGGCGGTCTCTTTGTCGCGTATAACGCGACCAATGTGTGGGTTAGCTGGAGAGAACGAGAACGGCTGTCGCGATAGCGATAAGCACTTTGGTGTTCTGCAATATCAGATGCAACTCCAGCGCCATTGTACATCTCTTCCCGAAGATTTCGCTGACGGTGAAGAGGGCCCTGCAACGCGTGCGGCGCTTAAACAATTTCAATCTGCCTACGGCTTAACAGCAGATGGGGTATATGGGCCAAGAACAGCGGAGGCCTTGGCAGGGCCAGTGAACGGCAAATGTCTGTAGCGGTATATTGTAAGTATTTCGCGTAAACGCGCAAAATCTAGTGTGCGATTGTATATCTGGCTTGTGAAATGTGTCTGTTTGAGCACAGCGGCATGTAAGAATGCGCCACAAGTCTATGAATTTGAACGGTTTTGAGTAGGATATGCTTTCCAACTGCTAAGGTGTTCCCATGTCTTTTCATGCGCGAAATGGAGCTGAATTCGTCGGCCTGCGGTCAATTATTGGCGGGCGCAGGCAAGTGGTCTATGATGCTCGCACTGGTAAGCGTGTCGTCCTAGACATTCGTGATGCGAGCGCCACAGATGACGATATCAACTCGGCTCTGAAAGAGGGGATCAATGCCCGCAATGTACTGGGTGGCGTCTTGGCAGCGCTCAAAGCCCGCAATATCGATGTAGATTTTGCATCCTGAGCAAATCAGGAGTCCCCTGAGCAGCTGCACTCAGGTATATTGATTCCAACCTCAGACCAACTGAGGACTGTGAGGCAGCATGCAACCTATCATCCACAAAGCGGCGATCGCTTTGGACCTCAATCCTGTATCGATAGGCGTCTCGCCTGGTGATCGAGCATTGTTGTCCATGAACTCTGACACTACCGTCTCTGTGTTTGTTGAAAGGCCCTCGCGACTGCCCTTTGGGCTTGGAAAGCCGCGAGTTGTGTTGCTGGGCACGTTGGGCGCAAGGGCAACAGAAATTCTGCTGCCTGCCCTCGAGCGCAAAGCGGACTTCCGTGTGCGCATTATTGAGGTTGAACCTGCCCATCTTAGTCGCAGCGGGCGCGCGTCGGTGTATGTATCGGTTTGGGGTAATCCTGCCGATGTAGCTCAGTCCAAATCACGGCCGTCGATATTTACGCGCAGTAAGATTAATGATCCGGTGCCCCCTTACAGTGAGCGCTGATCATATAGTAGCTCACAGGAGGTGAAGTCTTGTCTCCAAAGTTGGAAAATATAAATTTACTTATCAAGCTAAACAAAACGTAAAAACGCCCGTTAGACCACTCGTGACATATGGAGGCTTGTATGGAAGCTGCACTCAATCGAATTTTTCCTAAATCATTCGCATATAAAATTCTGTTTGTTGCTTTTTTAGGCACACATATTCCACTTTTGGCTTTTACAATATACGTACTAAATTTTGAGCTTGGTTCAGTGGATGGTGGTGCAAGCCGTCCGTGGAATATATTTTTTCTTATTCTTTCAGCGACCCTGGCTGGAACATTAGTTACACTTTATGCAATTAATAAACTGCTATCTCCAATTTTTACTATTATTCGTAATATTAAAGCGTTTGATCGTAACGAGCCTGTTGCGCACATGTCTGAAACACGTTCTGATGAAATTGGTTTTTTGATCAGAAATGTAAATAAATGGTTGGCGTCAACAACTGTAAAACTTGAAACCTTTCAAGATGAAGCCGAGCGAGACGCACTCACAGGTATATTAAATCGTCGCGGCTTCATGCGCCGAATGAATAGTTTTTCTACGGGTTTTATGCTGCATTTTGATATTGATAACTTTAAATCTATTAATGATACTTATGGTCATGACAAAGGTGACCTGGTTCTGAAAGGTTTGGCTGAACGCATCAATAGTACCATGAGGGAACGGGATATATTTGCCCGTCTTGGCGGCGAGGAGTTCGTAATAATGGTTCCTGGAGGCTTTGAGGCAGCAGTAACGACCGCAGAGCGGCTCCTTGATGGAATTCGCCTTGAACCCATTTCTGACCTGCCGATTACTGTCTCAATGGGTATCGCGGAGTATACGCTAGATCTTGATAAAACTATGAAACGTGCTGATGAAGCAACTTATAAAGCCAAGCAAGCGGGGAAAGACACATATGTTGTCTACGAAGCAAGCCGCGAGCAGACTTGATAGGTTCTGATAAATTGTAATATCCTGAAACTCTTGAATTCATCTGTTTTTTTGTGTCGCTGAACAACTTGGCCTGTCGCCATTCATTGTTTGGCACACAACAGAGAAAACATGGCAATCGAACGTTGCAAAACTGTATGAATGTGAGCAGTTTTAATCCATACTCAGGGAAATCAAGCTACGACCAAAGACACCTAAATCCAAGGATTGAAAACTATCCGTATCGGGATTGAAGTATTAATCTTTGCAGCCGCATACACAGATGGCCGCTGCGCTGTCTGACAGATGAGTTCTTCCTTTGAAAAGTGTTCCTATTGCCCCTTGGTCGTGACAGACTAATTATATCATGAGCGTAAGTCTGCATCGTGGAAGAAGGTGCGAAGATCTTGGGAAGATACCTTTGCCTCTCAAAAAGCTTAGGTTTTCCTGATATCAAGTCTGTAATTTTCAAATTCTTACAATACTGGTTCCAATATTTTTGAAGTCATCGTGCTGCGGTTGGCGAACGTCATCAGATTTGACCAGGAGCGGTGTTACACACCCGTAGCGTCTAAAAAGTCTAGAGTATCGTGATGGCCGGCATTCTAAATCAGGTCTAAACCTGCTAAATATTCGAAAAATTACGGAGGTTGAACATGAGTTTGGCTAATTATTTTAAGAAATCATGCGCCGTTGGCGCTCTCTTGATATCGATGAGCCTACCGGGTTTGGGTGCTGCACAGGGTGCAAACAGTGCACAGCTTAGCCTGCTTCTAGAAGACCCCGCCGGTTTTTTAGCGCTTGCCGACACGAACGATCAGACGTTGGTGGCATTGATCGCACAGGCAACTTTGGATGCGACTGCCAGCCAACTTTCAGCTTTGGCCAATGCGGCTGTTGCAGGTGGCCTAACCTCTGATCAGGTCAATGCTTTATCGCAAGGATTGAGCCAGGCAGTTGCAAGCACCACCGACCCCGCAGTCCAGCAGGCCGTTGTGGCAGCCGCACTTTCATCTGGTTCAGATGCTGTTGTTAGCACCGTGGCGCAGTCAGCTTCGCCGGACGTCGTATCCGCGGCCATTCAGAATGTTTCCTCCACAGCGCTCTCAGCGAGCCAAGAGGCTGCGCTTGCCAGAGGCTTACAACAGGCAATGACATCGTCGGCTGCCAACCCGTCCCTACAGGCCGCGATTGTTAGCGCTTCCTTTGCATCTGGTCGGCAATCTATTGTCAGTTCGGTGGCGCAAGTGGCAACGCCAGATCAGGTTACAAGCGCTATTCAAGCTGTAGGATCAGCCTCGCTTACTGAAAGTCAAGTAACTGCGCTTGCGAACGGCCTCGCAGATGCAGCGAGTCAACTTCCAGAAGGCTCTGAGCTGAGCACAGCAATTTCAACTGCAGTATCGCAAAATACGACTGTGCCAGGTTTGAGCCAGTCTTTTTCCGAAGCCAGTGGCCAGTCATCTGAAACTGCGGAAACCCCAACAGAGCCAGTTGTCCAAGAAGAGACTGCGCCACCTGCGGAGGAAACGGCTCCCATTGGAGAGGGAGATGCAACGTCTGCCGGAACAGCCGCAACTGAAAGTGGCACAGCAGAAACGGGAACTGGAGGTACAGCATCTGGTTCAACCTCGACACCCACCGGAAGCACATCTTCTGGTGGCGGGGGGAGCACGACTGCGCAGAGCCCCACAAACTGAAGATAGCCCTCAACTTATTGTGTCTGATTACGCCGTTCCAACACCCTCAGCCAACTTGTGGTTGGGGGTGTTTGGCGTAACGTAACAAAGATTGCCTCGCTTAGAATGACGGATAGCTAAGTTTTATGCAGCACCCAAATTACGGCATCTCTGACTTACCAGCCTACGTGTCACATCAAGACGGTGCTCGAGACGACGAAATTGATTTGATGAAGATCTTTTCCGTTGCCCGCCGTCAGTGGAAGTTGTTGCTGATTGGCCTGGTGGTTGGGGCTGCAATCGGTTTTGCATATGTCGCGACGACTACACCTGTCTATACGGCCCGTATC
>QCWE01000004.1:0-11865 GCA_003149555.1 Candidatus Aquiluna sp. XM-24bin5 | reverse complement strand
GATATCAGCCTCGATACGCCAGAAGCTGCCAATACTCGCAATTTGTCAGGGATCCAGGAAAGTGTCGTTCTTGATGAAGGTCAGATCACCACTGAAATTGAAGTGATCCAATCAGAAGCCATTTCCAGAAAGGTTGTGGAGGAACTGAACCTTACGGAAAATGCCCTCTTTCTTGCAAACCGTGAGACTGGGACCTCTCGTCTGATTTCTGGCCTGCGCAATATCGCGGCACCGCTTGTTAATGTTTTGCGCCCGCAGCCGGAAGATGATGGTTTATTGCCTCTTTCGGAAGAGGACAGAGCTGCCGCGCGCTTGGCTGAAGCAGTTACAAAACTGCAAGGAAATATGGCGGTATCGCGTGTGCGGGGCAGCCGTATCTTACAGGTCAGTTACACGGCCATGTCGCCAAGCTTGGCGGCGCGGATCGCGAATGGTATTGCGGATGTATACATCAATGACCAATTAGAGGCCAAATACGACGCCAACGAACGTGCGACCAATTGGCTTCGAGATCGTGCCGAACAGCTGAGAGCACAGTCGAACGCGCTCGACAGTTCTGTTGAGCAGTTCAAACAAGAAAACGGATTGATTGGCATATCCGGATCTTCAAATGTCGGAACCGAACTCGAACGCGTGGCGCAGCAGGTGTCCAACGCACAAGCAGACCTTCTGGCACTAGAAGCCCGTCTTGAACGTTTGGATGACATCGTTGAGCGTGGGGACACAACTGCCGCAGTCAGTGCGACGGCGACACAATCTATCACGTCAGATCTCCGGTCACGTTTCCTCGACACACTCAAAGAATATAACTCCCTGGTGAGCCGTATTGGCGAAGAGCATGAACAGTCACGGAGATTGGCGACCGAACTGGAACAACTTCAAGAGTTGCTTTTTGAGGAAATCAAGCGCTTTGCAGAGGTCACAGCAAACGATGTGCAAGTGGCACGGGAACGTTTGGTAAATCTGCAAAAATCACGCGATGAGCTAGAGATACAGCTTGGCGCTGACAACGAGGTGCTTGTCGAATTGCGTGAACTGGAGCGCAATGCAGACACTGTGCGCAGCCTCTACAGTAATTTTCTAGAACGCTATCAGACATCCCTACAACAACAGTCTTTCCCAGTCTCAGACGTGCGGGTTATCAATCCTGCAAAAATTCCAGGAACTCCAAGTGATCCAAGAGCGACACGGATTCTCGCGCTGGCCACGATACTCGGCTTTATGGTGGCAGCTGGATATATTCTCATCCGCGAACTTCTGGACAATAAGATCAGAACCGAGGAGCAAATTCGCAGTGCTCTTGGCATGGAATTCCTTGGTGGCTTACCTCTTATAAGCCCCAGTCGGAAGCGTGTTTTAGATATCTTCAAGCCATCTGAGGCGCTTGGACATCGGCAAATCTCATTCTCAGACATGTTGAGATATGCAGTTAATAAGCCACTGTCGTCATTTTCAGAAACGCTTCGGTCTGGGAAAATGGCGATCACACTTCGCCGGGTTGATAAACATGGCCTAGATGCGCCTAAGACGGCTCAAGGTAATGTGGTTGGTGTCGTGTCATGCTTTCCAGGGGAAGGCAAAACGACGGTTTCAGCAAACTTGGCCACGCTTTTGGCAAAGCAAGGCTCTTCCGTCATTTTGATTGATGCAGATTTAAGAAATCCTGGTCTGACCCGGTCTATAACTGGCGATGTATCAGAAGGTATTATTGACGTGCTCACTGCTGATGCCAATTGGCGTGACATTTATTACGAGGATGAAGAAACCGGTGTGCATGTTTTACCATCGCGGCTTGGCGGTCGCGTGGTACACACCAGTGAGATTGTGGGTGGCCCTGCGATGGGTCTTTTGATGCAGGATTTGCGTCGTCATTATGACTATGTGATTGTGGACCTCCCACCCCTTGGACCGGTTATTGATGCGCGGGCTGCCCTTCAATTTTTGGATGGGATCTTCTTTGTGATCAAATGGGGAGCAACGAATGTGCGCTTCATTCAGAACATCTTACAGTCTGATCCTCGCCTGCAAGAGAAGAGCTATGGTGCATTCTTGAACATGTTTGACCCCAAGACAGCCCACCAATATGGCAGTTATGCTGGGTCGCATTACTATAGCTATGGCTATACAAAGTATTATACAGATCGCTAAACGCGGTCTCGTAATCATATTGGCCATCGCATGTTTTGCGATTGGTCAAGCGGCGTATATCTCCGATACTCGGTTTTCTCCGGTATATGCGTTGGTGTCAGACATCCGTGATGGTAGATTTTTGGATACGGATACTGGGCGTATTGAGACCTTTTTTTCGGCCTATCAACCCCACGCCCACCTCTGTCTTTCCCAAGAGAGACAGGCGGTCTCGTTCCTAAAACTTTATTATGGGGATCTTCAAGCCTCGCGCTCCAGTCTTTCGGCATCGGAGCGGCACGCGACGTGGCAAGAGGCGCAGACACTGATCCTTGACGCTTTATCCTGCAACCCAACCGACGGAGATTTATGGCTGCGTATGGCGATCTTAGAACGTTTGCTTGACCCAAAGTCGGACAGGATTGAACACTTCCTGACGCTCTCGGAAAGTACAGAGCCCAATGAGCCCGTAATTGCGCGTCTGCGGACACAATTTTTCCCAACCCGTTGATGCTCTCGGGTGTCGGGGGTCTGGTTGGCGGATGAAACGATGCAAAAGCTTTTTCCGAAGAGACATCAGCAAAAAAACACACAGTTCGATTTGCTCACGCGCATTTTGCAGGTCGTATTTGTGCTGATCATTGGTCTCTTCGCTCTTTTTAATGGCAGTGTTGAGACACGGTATTTCTTTCCTGTCTCGGCGCTTTTTATGGCTGTCTTTGTGCCTGTGCTTGTGTTCAAGGCGTGGCAGCCTCGTATTGTACACAGCATGAATTTGGCGCTTTGGTTCGGTGGTTTTTTCTTAAGCCTTGGGCTGTTTCAAGTCACAGCCCTGTCGTTCAGCCTTGTCGAGCACAACATCTGGCAACAAGCAGACGCCTACCTTGGAAAGTCTATTGGCTCTTTGTCTGCGCATCCGTGGAGAACTGTACAGGCCTTGCCCGTATTTATTCTCCCGGTGTTGTCATTCATGATGGCTTTGGTGCTGTCCCAGCGTCACAAGACCGCTGCACATCTTTGGCATCTTTTGACCGTTCTGGGGATGAGCATTTTGCTTCTATCCATTGTCTTGGAGGTCTTTTTCCCCAAAGTGCTCTTTTTCTCTTCACGGGAGGTGGGAGAGGGAACCTTTTCGGGTGTTTTTGTAAATCGCAATATATCTGCCGCATATTTTATTTTGACGGGGTTTGCTCTGGTTGGAAGCCTCGTTCTGTATCTCTCACAGCAAACATCACGAGAGCCGACCCGCGTGGGTCAGAATGATGCCTCCGTCGACCTGGTGCCGATTATGCTGGGTCTGGCGATCTTCGGCATCTGTATTGCTGTGATTGTCACCCAGTCGCGGGCGGGAGCCATATTTGGGCTTTTCTTGATGGTGTTGTGTGGTCTCTGCGCCTGGATGTGGTCTTACAGGCAAATGCGGCAGACTGCCCTGCCCTTTTTCATAAAACGAGGCATCCCCTTGTTTTTGATCATCACAGCGGTGATTTTCATCGGCTTTGGGGAGCCCGTTTTACAGCGGATGGGTGGTGAGATGAATGATGGTCGCTGGTGTGCATGGGAAAGTGGCGTGATTGCTGCGAAATCAGCCCCACTCTTCGGGTATGGGTTGGGAACATTTCAGGATATTTTTCCAGCTTTTAGGCGCTCTGGATGTGGATCATCAGGCACGTGGATACGTGCGCATAATTCGTTTTTGGAGCTTTACCTGGGGGTCGGAATTTTGAGCCTAATTCCACTAGGTTTGCTGGGATCTCATGTGCTGCGTATTGTGTCGATCTGTATGATGACACGGCGGCGGTTGGCAGGTTTTGCCTTTGTGATCATTGGTTTCGTGCTGTATCTTATGCTCCATTCGCTTGTTGATTTCCCGCTGCAAATCCCCGGTGTTGCGATGTATGCGGCAGCCTTGCTTGGCACTGGGACAGGGATTTGTCTTGCGCGGGCCCCTTCGCCTGCTGCTGCCTCATCTTAAAGACGCTGGAACCTCAAAGGCCGCCGATCTTTAGATCGGCGGCCTTTGTCATTCTGGCAACAACATGCGCGTGGCTCTTATTCAGTCAGCGTATCGATGTCTGCATCAATCGTTACAGTGCCACTCGTTGTGGTGGTTGCGATACCAAAGAACTTAGAGAGCTCAACTGAATCCGAATTCGAGACGTAGAGCACATCACCATCGCGCATTTCGAAGTTCTTGGCCATGAAGAAACTGTCCGGTTTGCGGAAGTTTGCGCGGTAGATCGTCGGGATTTCCTCTTCGTAGCCGTAGAAACTATCGATGTTGATACCCATTTTGCGGAGCGCATTGCGATTTTCCATGCGGTATACAAGAACCTGCCCTGGATCGGCCTGACCGTCGTTCAGACCGCTGGCCTTTGCAACAGCCCCATTCAGGTCAAGAGTGGCTGAGCCAAAATCAAACTTACCCACATCACCGGTCGCGCCAAAGACATAGAAGCTTTTGTCTTCTGAACTGATGTTGATGGAGTCACCGGGCGCGACGTAAATGTTCTCGCGTGAATTGGATGTCAGAGCATTATAGGCAACTTTTACATTGTTGCCGCCACGAGACAGGGTCACAAACGATGTCGATTCATCGCTTGTCAGGCCGCCTGCTTGTGCGATGAGGTCTAAGATACGATCCCCGCTGGTCCTGATCGTAAAGACGCCAGGGCTTTCCACCTCGCCCAGTATCGAGGCCCGGGGGAAATTCTGCTCCAGAACCTCCACTGTAACCTGTGGCTCAATGGCTCGGTCTTCGAGACGGCGGGTAATATTACCTTCAACCACGGCCGCTGTTTGGCCGACTGCCCGCAGAGATCCCGCGTATGGGACAGTAATCTGTCCATCGCGCCCGATTTCTTGTGGAGGCAGCTGTACGAAGTTACCGGGACGCGCGCCAGCGTCGCGCGGAATAAACAAGCCGCCCGCTTGGCTCTCAAAGATGGTCACCTGAATAACGTCACCGACACCGAGGCGGATCTCAGGCGGCGTCGTTCCACCTCCGCCAAATGTTGAGAAAGAGCTTGTGTCGTCCGTTGAGATGAACGGAATTATTGTCTTGTTGATATCCACCAGAGCGTAATCATAGCCGAGGGTGGCGTCTTCTGTCTCGAGTTTGATGGCTGCGGCCTGGTTGATTTGACCATCATCAGGGCCGCTGCGTGGTAGGATTGCACATCCGCTCAGCACGAGCGCCACAGCACACAAGCCAGCTATTTTTGAAAATTTCATCATTTTAATATGCTTAGCCTTGCTTTCATTCCCGTTATGAATGTCCTAGCGCCTCAAAGGTTTGCTGCAAACTGACAAGTCCAATTATTTTGAGAGTGAGACGTGTTCCTCGTCACTTTGTTGCGATAGAGCCACGTGATTTTACCTTTTTGCACGCGCATGTTGTTTTGGCAAAAAATACCCAGAGCCGCCCCCTGGCGGCTCTGGCTGCACTTGGTTTGACGCGCAATGTGACGCTTGAAGGCGCGCGGGCTGCCAAGCCTTTTTTTCACATTCTGAGCGGGGCAAAGAGATCCTGCAATGTTGCCTCATCCAGCAATGGGTTGGCCTGTTTTTCATCTTGGTCGAACAAGGCGTCAGCCAAAGCTTGTTTGCGTAATTGCATGTCGAGGATCTTTTCCTCGACTGTGCCGGCAGCAACAAGACGATGCACAAACACCGGTTTGTCCTGACCTATGCGGTGGGTGCGATCCATTGCCTGACGTTCCACCGCCGGATTCCACCACGGGTCATAGAGGATGACCGTATCAGCCTCGGTCAGCGTTAAGCCAACACCTCCCGCTTTCAAGCTGAGTAAAAAAACGGGTACGTCGCCTGTTGTGAAGCGGTCCAGAACATCGGCACGCTTTTGCGTCTGACCTGTCAAAGTCAGATAAGGGATATTCGCGTCACTCAGATCCGCCTCGATCAGGCGCAGCATTTCAACAAACTGCGAAAACACCAGAACGCGGCGGCCTTCGGCCACCAGTTCGGTTAACAAGTCCCGCAATCGGGCCCGCTTGGCGCTCTCGGAGACGGCCCGCGCTGCGTCCGTCTTGACCAGCTCAGGGTCGCAGCACACCTGCCTGAGCTTGAGCAGTGCATCGAGCACGGTAATCCGCGCAGCGGCCAGGCCACGGGTCCTGATCGCCTCGCGCACACGCGCATCCATAGTGCTGCGCACGGTTTCATAAAGCGCTTGCTGCGGCTTTGACAAAGCGACACGATCCAGGATTTCGGTTTTGGGCGGAAGTTCGGTTGCAACCTGCTCTTTGGTGCGGCGCAGCATGAAAGGCCGCAATCGACGGTTCAGACGTGCTTGTGTGGCCATATCACCATGTTTTTCGATTGGGGTCCGGAACAGTTTTTGAAATCTTTTCCGGTCTCCCAGCAAGCCCGGGTTCACCCAATCGATCAGCGTCCAAAGATCTTGCAGCGAGTTTTCCAGAGGTGTGCCGGTCAAGGCAAGCCGTCCTTTGGCGGGAATGTTGCGCAGGCTTTTGGCCATTTGTGAGGCAGGGTTTTTGAGGGTTTGCGCTTCGTCCAGGATGACCAGAGGCCAGTCTGTTGCAGTCAGCCAATCCTGATCACGTGCGAGCAACGGATAGGTCGTTATGACCAAATCGGCTTGCAGAGCCTTCTCGCGCAGCCCGACACGTCCTGTGCCATGCAAGATCACGAGCTCAAGCTCCGGTGTGAATTGAGCGGCTTGTGTCTGCCAGCCATGGAGCAAACTGGTTGGGACGATCAGAAGTGCCGGACCGGGCGTGCTGGCTTCGCGCCGTGCTTGCAGCAGGGCCAGGACCTGGAGTGTTTTGCCAAGCCCCATATCATCTGCCAAAACACCCCCAAATCCGGCTTCGATCAGGCTGCCCATCCACGCAGAACCATAAGCTTGATAGGGGCGGAGCTGTGCCTGCAGCGCTTTTGGTGGCGCAAA
Organism: Candidatus Aquiluna sp. XM-24bin5; assembly: GCA_003149555.1. The sequence continues at coordinate 4,805 of QCWE01000004.1, read as the reverse complement.
ACTATTGGCTTCGGACAAAGCTTGCAGACTGCGCGCCAGCGGGATGATCCCGGCGTTGTCGGCGAAGCGGACCGAGCTGCCTGCCAGCGCTTGCTCTGTCAGCCGAGCGACATCAGCATCCGACGGATGGAGCGCCCCCAATTCGGCATAATGGGTCAACACCAGATGGAGCAGAGGCGCGAGCGGCGTCAGGTCGAGCGGGACGTAGCCTGACTTGCCCCGGTTCAGATATACGGGTCTGTGAGACAGGTGCTGCGACAGTATCTCGATATCTGGCACGGTCTCCCAGTCATCACGGACCTGTTCTAGAAAAGCCGCAATCAAGGGTGCGACATCCATGGATTTGCCGCCGATCTGTGCTTGAAAGCCCAGTGAGAACCACGCGTTGCCTTGAAACCTGTCCCCCGCCTCAGCCTGAGTTGCAACGGTCAGTTCAGCTGTTTCATCGCTCAGATGGAACGGCCATTTGGGTGTTTCAATGATGTCCCAGCCTTCGCGACGTAATTGGGGCAAAACTCGAAAGGCAAAATCAATGCCACTGCGCGATGCTGGAAGCGCCACATCGCCTGCGTCCCTGTTCTGTGCAGGAAAAACAAAGTCGCATTGTGACATACGAGCGCTTGGCCAAAGATCGTGTATCTCATCAATGGGTATGGCTCCCGCATCCATCAGTCGAATGACGCAGTTCGCCTCCCACTGATGATCACGCGTCAGGGTGATAAGCTCATTGTTTTCAACGAACTTGGGGTCAGCGTCGCCGTCCCAGACCTCGTGTCCGTCATAGGCAAAGCGCAAGGTCAGAGTTGGCAGGCTCATGTGTGTGCTCGTCCAACGGCTATGGCCATCATATGCGATTTCTGCACCCAGTGTCAGCCGAGCAACACGTTGGGCCGCATCACGCCGTCTCTGTCGCGCCAGATGTGGTCGAGGCAAGGGCATCCCAGCAAGTGTGGCGGGCATTTCTGCGCTTAAGAGGGCTGCATCGTTCGGTGCGACTTGAGGCGCGCTTTTGACAAGTCGCAGCGCATCAATCTGAACGGGCTGTGCAAGGGCTCCGATCTGCTTTTGGTCAATGTCGATCCATAGCGCGGCACTGTCCAATGCCCGTATGTCCACCTGTCTGCCATTGGCGTCCTCAAATCCCAGCCTCTGATGGCCATCTGCCGCCATGCGCCAGGCCAGCCTGGCGTCGGGGCGCGCCTCTGACCAACTCAATTCCGAATGTGGGGCATTGGTGTATAGAAAGCGGCCAGTCTCACACAAGCGCCGGATCAGTGCCAGAACATCATGGCCCACAGGTTTGAGTTCTTCTGGCAAACTGTAGTGGTAAGGCAACTGCCACAATCGGGTCTGCGCAAGATCTGGTAACAGCTCCAAGTCGATGGGTCGGATAAATTGTGCCGCAGTGCCGCTGCGCATGGCATTTAGGATATCATATCGTTTGATTGACTGGTTCAAACTGGTGCCTGCAGCATTCATACGGCCCTTGCAGATGTCGATCTGGAGCTTTTCGTCTTCTGGGTTCAGGACAAAAAGCAGGCGGTCCTTGATCGTGTCGGGATATGCCTCGGGACGCGTCTCTGGGTGTATCGAGAGTGTGGCGTGTTGCTGGATGCGGTCCAGCCACCCCCGGACTGGTACTGTGAGTTGCCGCGTAGTATGGTTTTGGGCGGCAGGGTAAGACTGGGTGTCTCTTGACACAGGGCTAGGTGCTGCCTGACTGGTTGCTTCCCATTTGATCAAAACCGCGACAATATGTTTGCAGTTATGTCCAACCGGGCAAGAGCAAATGCCGTCTACGAAGCCGTTGCCGATTGAAATCCGCTGTTGATAACTGTCGCCGCGCCCATTGGAAACACGCGCTTTGAGGGTGTTGTCTGACAGGGTCTCCATGGCGCTCACCAATCCGCGCCGGGCATAGTCCCGTCCGCGCTGCAGCGTGCCTGCGTCGAAATGATCTCTCAGGTGCATGTTTGTGCCATATCCTTTTGCCGTTGCAGCTTCTGTCCTGGCCCCTGCCCTCAGATGCCAACATATCCCCCGGAAGTTTAGGCTTTTATGCACGCAATAGCGCAGGATGCGACACGCATTCGCCATAAAAGTGGGCAGCGGCCGCTGCAGCGTGGCTCAGATCAGCGCGGCATAGCTCGCGCGATAACGGCAGAGTTGATGGCCTTATGCGGGAGGCCCCAAGACTGATGCAGCGACTGCGCGTCCGCTGGTTTTGGGTGTGCGTCTTGTTGTGTCTTGCGCAGGTCTCTGGTGGCGCCACAAGTTGCGGTCTGCGCTGCGCCTTGTGCAAAATGAACGATTGATATGACGCGTTATCGTCAGTTTGATGGCTGATGCGTGTGCATTTTGCGGAACCACAGCATTGATTCACGCGATCGCGGGCACGCGTTTCACAGTATCATGGACCGCTATTTCACAATTGTAGGCAGGCTGGTGGAAAGGGTGTCGTATTTTGGCGCTGCGCACATATCGACAAACGTCTTGCCCTTTGCAGTGTTGCCGTGGTCTGGCTCGTATTCCGCGCGGTGGTTCGGACAGCCTCTTAGTCGCCCCGCTCAGCAGGGGGCGTGTCAGGAGCGTTTTGAGCCATCCACTCCGTTAGGATCCGTCGGATCATAGCTGGGCGGGTCGGCGGATCGTCTTCAGCGCGCCGTAGCGCATCAAGCGCCTTCAGCAGATCATCAGGCAGCCGCACGAGTACTGGTTCGGCGCGCCCATCTTTTTTTTGTAACTCAGCCACCAGACGCCCTTATTGATTTCCGGATATCCGGATACTAAATTTAATGAGCCGGTGCAAGGATTGCGGCCTCGCTCCGGCTCTTGCCACAGCGATCTACACAGGAGATCACCATGACTGACGCTACCTTTACCACCTCGGCGTGCCTCAATGAAGGGTTGACCACACGAAGCCCTGTAAAGGCCGTCGCCCTCTCCGTGCTGCGCACGCGCGAGCGGTGCCTTGCCGCTGAGTGCCATTCGATCGACGTCGATGCCGGTGGGGACGATAGCGCTTGGGCTGCCAGCGACGCGGCGGGTGCAATACTCACCGCGCATCTCAACCAGATTGTGTTTCTGCCGGAAACCGCCTCCGCCAACCGCCCGTTCTGTGCGGTCTGAGGGAGGCTTGTGCGATGCAGAATGTCTCATCTGCGGCACCCGATTGGCGTGCCGAATTTCGTCGTCTCGAGGGAGCCTACGCTCCTGCGACCATCCGCAGCTACATGACTGATGTTGCGGCCTTTGAAGACTGGTGCTCAGCTGAGGGGAGTGTGCCCTTCCCTGCCGATGCCGACACGGTTTGTCAGTTCATCGAAGGTCAAAGCCACGAAAAAGCCCCCTCGACAATCCGGCGACGTCTTTACGCCATCCGGAAGATTCACCGGCTCCTCGACCTGCCGGATCCGACCCATAACGAGGATGTTAACCTCTCCTTGCGGCGTGTGCGACGTCACAAAGCCAACCGCCCGCGCCAGGCAAAGGGCCTGACACATGATTTCCTCAATCGCTTTTGCGACACTCAGCCCAAGACGGCCATCGGTCTGCGCAATCGCGCAATGCTGTCGATTGGATATGAACTGCTCACGCGCCGCTCAGAGCTTGTGGCACTCCGTAGTAATGATCTTGAAGAGCGCGCCGATGGAACCTTCCGGGTACTGATCCGTCGGAGCAAATCAGACCAGTATGGTGCCGGCCGCATCGCTTTTACTTCACGGCAGACGGCTGATTTGCTGCGCGCCTGGCTTGATGTGCGTGGGCCGGAGATCAACTGGCTGTTTTGTCCCGTCTACCATGGCACATTGATCGATCGGGGCCTGAGCACAAGCACCGTTCGATGGGTGATCAAACAGGCTGCGAAGCGGGCCTGTCTCGACCGGGCTGACATTGACGCCTTCAGCGGTCACTCCATGCGCGTGGGCGCAGCACAAGATTTGTTGAAGCAAGGTTTTGACACCGCAGCGATCATGCGGGCTGGTGGTTGGAAATCCGTAAACGTGCTGGCGCGGTATCTTGAATACGCTGAGCACAATGTTTGGGCGTGAACTACGCCTCCCTGAAGGAAGGAGCTTCTGGCATCCCCGCCAGCTGGCATTGAGCCATCTGGCGGGGATTTGAAACATTTGTCACTCAGCAGCCAGGCTTACCGCCTGACTGGCTGTTTCTTTGGGCTTGAGAAAGAGCCAGCGCCCGATCATCTCAGCGCCGTGCATATCGGCATCCCAGGTCTTTCCATCTACTGCAGACTTGAAGAGTGGTCCACGTCGCTGTGCCTTATCGACAAGGCCGTGGGGCCAGTCCGTGCTGCTGGTGAAGAAGCTGGGTATTTTGATCTGCGGGAGTCCTTTCCAAGCCAATTTGTCGTCAGCGCGAGATGTATACTGCGATCGCGCGCCATTGTTGATCATGCGGTTGAACGTCCGACCTTTGTAGCCGACATCGTCGATTGCGTAATCCGGGGTCATCCGGCCACCGATTCCAAAAGTATCCGCCCACCCAATCCAATTTCATCCGGCCAGTGATTCCGGGGTATTCGGCCACCCCTGTGAAGTGATGCTGCGGGGCGATCTGCCACCGGCTACCGTCCGGGTCTTTTTGACCTGGAGGAAGCCCGATGAAGAGATTGCCGATGCGCAAGATACGTCAAATGCCCAGTCTCAGATTGCTACGTAAAAGTGTTACAGTTAGAATTGTTCGGGAGTACACACTACACGACACTGGGTGCTTTCGGCGATTTTAGGGCTGGTGCCGACCGGCGAGATGGATTCTGAACGCGGACTCTTTCCCTGCAAGGAGTT
>QCWE01000003.1:8626-36349 GCA_003149555.1 Candidatus Aquiluna sp. XM-24bin5 | reverse complement strand
ACCCGAGGCGTCAACCTGCTTGATGACCGGCCATTTGATTACCTCTCAAGTGATGGTTCTCAAGTTCTCAAATTTGGAGACATTGTCAGACTTTCAGCTGATCATGCAGGTACAGGTAATCAGGGCGGTTATTATCGTTTCATGGGCGTGGATGACACCACGCTTGATCTTGTTGAAGCTGATTATGAAGATTTCGCGTATTGGTATGAAGAGACCGCGACCAAAAACGTACCAGCGCTTAATGTTTCTGCGTCAGACTCTGTCGCCGTCGGTGGCTTGGTTGTTCGTAACTTGGTCGAGAGCAGAGCGGATGCGCTTCTGGATAGCGTTACAATTCAGGCAGGGTCTCTACAGGTAGAAGCTGAGGAAACCTCAACAGTTCTTGCTGTCAATAATAGTGAAGTGTCTTCATCGGGTGGCAGCTCTTTTGGGACAGGCACCTCTCTTGCAGTAAATGGTGTTGTCGCAACAAATACTGTTCTTGCCGCTGCGCGCTCCCAAATTTTGGATGGTGGCGTAACGACGACCTCCGGCGATTTGACAGTCATAGCTGACAATACGTCTGTGATCGTTTCCCGGAATATTGCCAATGTTACGTCTGGTGACACTGGTGTGAATGTTACTCTCGCCTTCAATACGATCGGATATCAGGCGCAGAATGTTCTATTCAATACAATTGATGCCTTGTTGGGCACCAGTATCGGGACTTCTGAGCCATCAGTTACGATGGCGCGCATCGAAAACACAACGCTTGACGTAACGGGTGCGCTCACTTTGCGTGCTCAAAATGATGCCACGTTGCGCGCCACTGTGAGCAACGAAACGGAATCCAAGGCAGAGGCTTTGGTAAATGCAAGTAGCCTTGCGGTGGGTGCTGTCCTGTCCAGTAATATGGTCGCCATGCAGACCGATGCCTATCTGGGAAGTGGGGCTACAGAACCGGCAACCTTTGGCACGCCTATCGTTGCTGGCGTGGGCGGGGCTGTCACTGTCGAAGCGCTCGAGACAGGCGCAATTGTTGCAAATACCAAGCTGGAGGCAATTTCCTCAACCACAAACGATGCCGGGATAGGTCTCGTCATGCAGGCTCTGCAAGACGAAGAGGGGCTGGATTTCACGGATCGCTCAGGCACGCGCACGGTTAACACAGGAGATTTGGTACGTATTGCCGCTCCCGATTTTGTCTCGTTGGATACGGCTGACGTATTGACGGCTGGTGATCGTGTTGAGCTGTCCTTTGATACGGGAGAGAGCAGTGCAGGTGATGTCTTTGAGTTTATTGGGACAGACGATAGTGACGTCGAGTTGGAGCTTGAAGACTACTCGGATACCAGCCGCTGGCGACAGGTGTTGGGTGAGGCGGGAGAGCTTTACAGATTTGTCGGCAATGACCCGCAAAGCATTGATTTGGGTACGGCCGATTATAGCGACACGTCGTCTTGGGAAAGTGCTTCTGGCACTGTTCTTTCAGCGCTTGAGGCGTTTGGGGTTGGCACCAATGTTACAGATTCAGATGCCTCGGCATTCGGCGGTCTAATCGTTCGCAATGACTTGCGTACAGGGGCTCAAGCTCTTGTCGAGAACTATGCCATCACCGCTGATGGTGATGTGCGTATTGCCGCTGAGACATCTGCCGTTATTACTGCCCAGGCAGACAGCACGGTTACAGCATCTGGTGGTTCGGCGTTTGATGGCGGAACGGTTGCCGCGGTTAATGGCGTGATTGCAACCAATTTGGTGTTATCGGATACACTTGCGACTGCCCAGTTTGGCAGTGTCACTGCGACCAATCCAACGGCTGATGCAAATCAGACTGGCGCGATTTCCATTTTTGCGGAAAACCTGACTAAGATCTCGGCGAGTGTTGATGCCGCCACTGAGTCCGGTGGGTATTCCATTGGTATTAATCTTGCGTTCAATACAATCGGGTTTGACCCGCAAAATATCTTTGCTCAAGCGTTAGATGTTCTTTTGGGCGGTGTTTTTGGAACTGAAGATACAGTTCGCACGGAGGCCACGACACTTGGTCTTGATCTGAATGCTGCAGGCAACATTTTGGTTCAGGCCGATAGCAAGTCGACGATAACAGCGGTTATCGTCAACTCGGCCATCAGCACTTCCCTTGCGCTTGCCGGGGGATCTGACACCGTTGCCGTGGCTGGGACCATGGCGCTCAACCGCGTCAGCGCCACCACGCAAGCCAGCCTGGGTGCGACCAGCGGCTCAGTCCAATCGGGCGGGACGCTGTCGGTCACATCCGATCAGATCGCAGGCATCCAGGCGGATGTTCAGGCAACCTCCGTGGCCGTCGGTCTGGGCCTCTCCGGCGGAAATTCGGGCATCTCCATTGGCGTGGTCATCTCCCGCAACTTCGTGCGCGCAGAAAACAGTGCCATTCTTGCGGCCGGCAACAGCCTCTCAGTGGGCGCGGATGACAGCAATACACGTGATATCACCGTGCGCGCGGATCGCACCGGCGCTATCTCCTCCAATGCCAGTGCCGCCGCTGTCGGGGTGGCCGCAGGTGTTGGGGCCGCAATTGCTGTCAGCGGGGCAGGTGCTCTGGCCATCAATACGATCGCGGGCGGCAACAGCGCCCTGCTCTCGGAAAGCTCTGTTCTCAGGGGCGCCAATCTCACTGTCTCTGCAACCGATACGGCCAGTATTGACTCCGAAGTCCGGGCCTCTGCCATTTCCGTGGCCGTGAGCCCAACCGCCAATGCTACCGCTGTGGCTGTGGGCATGTCCTTTGCCATCAATGAGATCGGTTGGGACAGTTTTGATCCAGGCACAGCGGATTATGTCAGCTCCGCATTGCCCTCAGAGGTCCCAACCCTCACAGCCGGAGATACTGTCCGCATTGATGAAGGCCCCCTCACAGGGCGCATTTACGAGTATCTTGGGCCCACAGAAACCAACCCGGACCTGGCGCTTCAGGACTACGAAGACCGATCCTTGTGGACGCGTCTTGACCGGGTGTCTGACACGGCTGTCACATCAGCTGTGATTGAAAACAGCTCTGTGGATGTCACAGGTGCGGTCACGGTTACGGCGCTCTCGCGCGCCACGATTGATGCGGATGTGGCCGCTCTGACCGTCGGCATTGGCGCCTCAACCAAAGCTGGCAAGGGGATCAGTGTTGGTGGGGCTGTGGCGCTCAATGACATCGACATGGATGTCAAAGCGCAGATCACCGGCAGCACCCATACGCTGGATGCCGCCAGTCTCAGCGTCACAGCAGATAATTTTGCCTCTATTCAAGCCCAGGCGCTCGCCGCCTCGATCAGCGCAGGTCTGGCGCCCACAACGGGGCTATCGATCAGTGTCGGTTTGGGCTTGTCCCTCAATGCCATATCGGGCGATACATTGGCGGAGATCGATGGTCTCTCGACGATCGACTTGGATGGAAATCTTACGCTCAAGGCTACCTCCGGGGGGCCATCCGAGGAAGTGGTCTCCAGCCCATCGGTCTCAGCGAGTGATTTTGATGATGCGTCCGAACAGGCGCTTGTCTCCGAGACCCTTGCACCTGGCGGGCTCACGGAAGCCGCACTTGATGCTGCCTCATCCACCACGATCCAGACGCTGGTCACCCTGATCAATGCAAACTTTGCCGGTGATGATATCCAGCTCGCCGGGGCACAGCTCATTGGAGACAGTGACGGGCAGGCAGGTTGGTCGCTGACAGCACAAACCGTCTCCGGTGTCACCCGTGTCTTCTCGATCAATTTTGACGACGATGGCAATCTGGAAATCATTGCGCGCGATTGGGGGGATCTCACAGGCGATATCACCACCCTGAAAACGCTCGCGGCCTTGATCAACACGGAATACGGTCTCATTGAGACCATCTCGGATGCCGATATCGAGGCGGGCCTTGTGCGTCTGGAGAAAGCGTCTGACAGCAATGCCTGGGTTCTGGTGGACCGTCAGGTACGACAGTTCCGGATGTCCTTCACCGAGGCCGGGGATTTGGTGATCGGGCGCCCGACAATTTCTGCTGTCAGCGCCGCTGCGGCTCTGGCGGTTGGAGCCGGCAAAACAGGCGTTGCGATCTCCGGGGCCGGGGCTGCTGCTCAAAACATCGTCGCCAGCAACACACGCGCAACGCTGGCCAATACCGATGTCACTGTCACGGGGGCGCGCGCTCTCAACGTTGAGGCGCAAAATACAGGCGCCATTCAAGCCACAATCCTGTCGGCAGCTCTCTCTGCAGGGCTTGGCAAAACCGGTGTGGGCGTTGGTCTTGGTGCGGCGGTCTCAATCAACGCGCTTGGAGGCTCTGACGGGACAGCGGCCGACATCCGGGCAGACATTCTCAACACCGATATCTCTGCCTCCCAATCCAGTCTTGCGGTCACTGCGCTGAACGATCAAAGCATCTCAGCCCTTGTTCTTGCTGGTGCCGTGGGTGTGGGCGTTGGCAAAACCGGTGTGGGGGCGGCAGGCTCTGGCGCCATCTCACTCAATGATATCAATATCCAGACCACCGCCCTGATCTCGGGCGAGGCTGCGAGTGGGACGGGGACCGCGATCACCGTTGCGAGCCTTGATGTCACCGGACGTGAAACAACTCAGATTGATGCCTTCACAGGGGCGGCATCTGTGGCCTTTGCCGCCGGCTCTACAGCAGGCGGTCTGTCTCTGGCGGCCTCTATCGCGCGCAATGAGATTGCAGGCGGTGTGAAAGCGGAGATCGAGAACGTCACCCGCGGGATTTTTTCCACAAAAACCAGCTTTGCATTGGGTGAGACCAGCGCATTCTCGGTGCTGGCCGATAGCCAGGCGGAGATCAATGCCAATGTCTTCGCGGCCTCGATTGCCGCCGGCTTTGGTAAGGTGGCGATTGCCATTTCCGGTGCCGGGGCGTTTGCCACAAACCTGATCGGCAGCGCCGCACAGGCTCAGGTCACAAATAGCGATCTCACAGCGACCGGTGGAGATATCAACATCCTCGCCATGGGCACCGGGGATATCATGTCCAATGTGCTTGCGGCATCTGCTGCCGTTGCCGTGGGCAAGACAGGTGTTGGCGCCTCCGTGGGCGTGGCTGTTGCGCGCAATATTATCGGTTTTGGGTCGCGCAATCGCAATGACATTGGGGCCACCTATGCCTCTGATGGAACAGCGCCCACCACGATCAGCACTGGCAACAGCGTCTATCTCGCAAGTGGGGGACGCGCCGGTGAGGCCTACCGCTATATTGGGTCTGACCCGCTGAGTGATGCGGAGGGGATCGAGCTTTTGACGCTCGATTATTCCAACGATGCCCTCTGGGAGCGGATTGACCTTGAGCGCAGCCCGGCCGGGATTACCGCCACGGTCACCAATTCCGATATCGTCACATCCGCGTCGACTGGCGATGTGCGCGTTGAGGCGGTCTCCACACAGAGCATTGATGCGCTTGCTCTGGCAGGCTCGGTCGCTGTGGCCGCTGGTAAAGTCGGTGTGGCAGCTGCTGGCAGTGGTGTCGGGCTCAACAACCAGATCGCCGTAAGCATTTCTGCTGCGATCGATGGGGGCAGTGTCACAACCCGCCGTCTTGATGTGCTGGCCAGTGATGAAAGCGAGATCCGTGCTGCGGCAGGGGCGGCGTCCGTCGCCGCGGGATTTGGGGCCGTGGGTGTGGCCGTCTCCATTGGCGTGTCGATCGCGCGGAATGAAGTTGACAATGATGTGCTGGCAAATGTCAGCAATGCCACACTCACTCTGAGCAATACAGACGGCGCTCAGGATGCGCTCACTGTGCGCGCCACCACAGGGATTGAGCGCGCAGGGATCGACATGTCGAGCCTGTCCGCAGATGATCTTGATCAGGCGGCCAGCACCACGCTTGTCGAGATGGACACGCTCAGTGTCAGCAGTGGCGTCATTGATATGACCGACCTGCGCACCAAGCTTGAGGATCAGGGTGCTGTGATTTCTGGCACCCTGCATCAGGTTGACTATGAAGCCTTCGACGAGGGCGCAATCTGGCAGGTCGAAGAGCGGGATGGCTCCGGCTCTGTCCTGCGGCTCTGGCGGATCGAGACAGAAACCACTGGCGGTGATTACAGCGCCACAGCCCTAACCCGCGCTGATCTCGTCGAGATTGTCAGCACTATTTTGCAGGGTGACGGCGAGATCCGTCTCGATATCGTGGAAGAGGGTCGGCTCTGGAAAGCAGCAGATACGACCGGTCAGGTCTGGACCATCGCAAACACCGGTTCATCGATCGTTGCACATAAAGCCACAATCAGCGCAGTGGCTGCGGCGGCCTCCCTCTCGGTTGCCGCTGGCAAAGTCGGGATCGCTGTGGCTGGCGCTGGGGCCGCCTCCACAAATATCGTCTCCTCCTCAACCCGTGCGCTGTTGCGCGACAGTGATGTGGAGCGGGCAACAGATACACCTGTGACAGCGGGGGATGTGCGCGTTGAGGCTCAGGCGTCTTCGCGGATCGACTCCGCCGTTCTGTCCGCCGCGCTCTCGGCCGGGATTGGCAAGGTTGGGGTTGGTGTCGCGATTGGGGCCTCAGTGGCCAAAAACTTCATTGGAGACGCCTCCGGGACCACGCCACGCCTGTATCTTGGGGAAACCAGCGCGATTATATCGGGTGGGATGATCAACCTCTCCGGGGGGTCGGTCATCGTTGATGCGGATAATCTTCAGGCCATCAATTCCCTGGTCTTTGCCGGTGCAGGGGCTCTGGCTGCAGGTGCGGTTGGAGTGGCGCTTTCCGGCTCCGGGGTGGGTGTGCTCAATGAAGTCGCAGGCACCACGCGGGCGGCCATCGAGAAGGCCGCAGATATTACCGCAGCCGGCGTGGATGTGCGGGCTGACAGCACGGCGCAGATCAATGCAGCCGCCGGGGCTGTGGCGCTCAGCCTGGCTTTGGGCGGTGTTGGGGTTGCGGTCTCCATCAGCGCCACGGTTGCTGAGAATATCATTTCCAGCAGCACAGTGGCAGAGATTGTCCGTGATGGGGCAACAGGGCGTGGGGTGATCGAGACGGCCGGGGCAGTCATCGTGAAAGCCACGGATAGTGCCGAAATTCAGTCTTACGCAGTTGCCGCGTCGCTTTCAGCCGCAGCCGGCTCTGTTGGGATTGCGATTTCCGGGGCAGGGGCCTCTGCGACCAACCGTATTCTGGGCGGCGCGGAAACGGCCCTGGCCCGGATCGAAGGCTATGACATTGGCCAAAATGGCCAATCTGCAGGAACGGTCACGGTGGAAGCGCTCTCGGAAGGAGACATCACCTCCCGTGTGGCCACGCTCTCGGCGGCACTGGCGGTGGGTTCTGTGGGTGTTGGGGCTGCAATTGGCGTGGCGCTTGCCGATAACGAAATTGGCTATCTGTCGACACCCCCTGTCTCGACGACCTATACGACGCGCTCTACCGGTGTGACGCAGATCTCCTCCGGCCAGACCGTGCAGACCTATGATATTTATGGTCGTGAAGCCGGGGCGTATAAATATATTGGCGAAGACCCGCTTGTCGCCAGCGATTTCCCGGATGAGACCGCGTTGCGTCTTGAGGACTTTGATTACCGCGATACACGCGCCTGGCAGCGCATTGACCTGACCCGGTCCGGCGCAAGCGTCACCGCTGAGATTGATAACAGCCAGATCACAGCCTCTGGCTCTGTTGATGTCACTGCAAAAAGCACCCAGACCATTGATGCCCTCATTCTGTCTGGCTCCGCCGCTGTTGCGGCCGGCTCCGTGGGTGTGGGCGTTGCGGGGGCGGGCGTCGGTGTGCTCAACCGCATTGCCACCGATATCTCTGCCCGGATCGACAATGACTCTCTCATTGATGCGCGTGATGTCTCCGTGTTGGCGCGTGATGACAGTGCGATCTCTTCTGTTGCCGGGGCAGTGTCGCTTGCTCTTGGCGTGGGCTCGGTTGGTGTGGCTGTCTCAGTTGGTGTGTCGAGCGCCATCAATGAGGTTGCCAATGATGTTGAGGCGGTGGTGGAAAACAGCCGCCTGGTCACCGGCTCAGTTGGCAATGGTGTCTCCATCCAGGCTGTGACAGGCGATATTTTCCCGGATGTCACCCTGCCTGCCGGGGTCACGGCTGCTGATCTTGATGATGCGTCACGTACAGAAACCACGGGCTCTGGTGAAAACGAGACTGCGGTTCAGAGCGATGTCGACGGCGATGTCATCCTGCTGGGCAACTTGCGGGCCGCCATGGTCAACGCAGGTGAGGAGATCACCGGAGAGCTGCGCCTGACCATCGTTGAGGAAGGCTCGGTCTGGTCGCTTGTAGATACAGTGTCGGGCGCGCAATGGATTTTGCGCAATGGCCTCTCAGGGCTCACGGCCTCGCGGGCCACAATCAGCTCCGTGGCCTTTGCGGCCTCTGCTGCGATTGGGGGTGGGCTTGTCGGCGTGGCGTTGGCAGGGGCCGGCGCGGTTTCGACAAACGCAGTCAACACCAACACGGTTGCCGCCATTCGCGGCGCGCATAGCTCTGCCGGGGCTTGGGACACATCCGGCGATCCGATTGCGGTCAAGGCTCACTCCAACTCACGGATCAATGCCTCAGTGCTCACAACCGCTCTGTCTGTCGGGGCAGGTGCGGTTGGGGTCGGCGTGGGCGTCGGTGTCTCGGTTTCGAAAAACTATATTGGCTATGACGCCACAGGCAGCCAGCTCACAGGACGTGGGCAGACCCTTGCAGAAGTGGTGAATGCCCGTCTTGGGACTGCTTCCGGCGGCGAAGTGGGCGCACTTCTTGTACAGGCCCAAAGCAGCCGCGAGATCAATGCCACGGTCTTTGCCGGTGCTGGCGCTTTGGCGGTGGGTGTTGTCGGCGTGGCGGGAGCCGCAGGTGGGGTCTCCTCGATCAACCTGATTGCCGGTGAGACGGTTGCCCGGATCGGTGGGTCGGACACGGTGATCTATGCAAACACGGTCACCGTGGATGCAGATGATATCTCCACCATTGACAGTACAGCAAACGCTGTCGCCCTCAGCTTTGCAGGTGGGGCCTTTGGAGCCGGCATCTCGATTGCGGTCTCCACGGCACGCAACGAGATTCTCAGCGAAACCATCGCCGAGATCTCCCAAAACGATTATGGCGCCAACCCAACGTCCAGCAACCATGGCCAGGTCTATGGTGTCTTGGGCGCTGTTGATGTTCTGGCCAATGACACCGCCTCGATCCGCGCCCGGGGCGCCGCAGTCGGGCTGGCGATTGCCGGGGGTCTCATTGCAGGCTCTGTCAGCGGGGCAGGGGCAACGGTTGAGAACGTCATTGGCTCGCGGACGGTGGCGCGCGCCTCCAGCATGCGGGTGGAAGCGGCAAACCTCGTCAATATCAAGGCCATTGGCGATACATCGATTGATGCCAAAGTGATCTCTGCGGCCGCGTCCCTGGGCGCAGGGCTTGCGGGTCTGGGCTTGTCTGCCGGTGTGGGGACGGCCCAGAACCGCTTGGGTGAACGTCGGGACAGCAAAAAGGCTGGCGCCTTCACCGATGTCTCCAATGCACATCTGGAAACGGGCAGCTTCTCCCTCACGCTTGAGACCAATCTGCAGCCGGTTGACAATGGCACTTATGCGCAGACCAGCGACGGACGGCTCTTCCAGTATCTTGGCGAAGATGGCGGTCTGATTGACATGTCCGGGTTCAATCCGGATGGCAATCCGGACTGGTTCCAGGTGGGTCAGAACACTGGCGGCACGATCTCGATCCTGAGCCCGGGCGATGTGACAGAGCTTCTCACCGGCCTGCTGGTCGAAGAAAACGGACGCTATTATCAATATACCAAGCCAGAGGCGCAGGCCTCCGCACTCGCCAATCCAGAGGAATGGATTGCCGTGCTCAGTGCCAGCCAGATTGATGGCGCATTGCGTGCGGGGGGCACTGGAACGCTCTCCAAGGGAGATGTGCTGCGGATTGGCTCGGAATATTATCTTTATATCGGGGATGCCGATCTTGCGGCATCGGGGGTTTCGTCTGTCTCGGTGACATCAGGGGGCGATTGGCTCCATGCTGCTCAGGCGGATATTTCTGAATCGAGCAAGACCGTTTTCTCCAACCCGGATGGCGAGATCGCGATTGCGCGGGGCGATTATGTGCAGGTGGGAGATCGCTTCTTCCGCTATACCGGATCCGATGATCCGACCTTCACACGCGATGCGCTCTATTACACCGCACTTGCCGCGGCGGATCCGCTCGATCAGGAGCCGGATTGGCAGGAGACATCCTTTACCTTCATCTATGGGGGAACAGGTGTTTTTATTGTCGACGATACAGCCCCGAACGGTCTGATCGATGCGACGACAAATGCCGAAACTCTGGTCACATTCGCAAACCCAAGCTCCGTGCTCATCATTCCGGATGGCAGTGGCGGCAACGCCTATTTTGTTTACGATGGGTCTGGCTCGGAGATCATCAACGAGGATTTCTTCCGCAGCTACATGCCTGCGCATGATCCTGACCCGGATAATGATCCCGATACGCCTGATGTGCCCCCACCGGCTTTGGACTGGGATGTGATCAATGCGGGTCTGGACGCGGATGCAGATTGGGATCTGATCACCACGCAGATTGAAAATGACACCATCCTCATTCGCTCTGAGACCCAGACCAGCACAACCGATACATCCACGGCGGATGATGGGTATATTCTTTATGAACACGCTACTCTTGGGCTCTCGCTCTTCCAAAATGTCAGCGGTGGCGCCATCACAACCAATAGTGATTATGCGCTTGGCCTGATCGAGGGCGGGTTTGAGCCGTCTCAAACACTCTGGGGGCCGCAGCAAGGGGTTCAGACGGATCTCAACGGGACCTTTGATCTTGAGACGGGTGATTACATCCAAGTCCCCTCGACATACCTGTCCACAGGTGGGACGTATTTGCGCTATGCGGGCGCAGATCAGACGAATTTCTCGCGCTCGGCGTCCTATTTTGAAGCAGTGGCAGAAAATCTGGGCACAGGCGCGGACTTGGGCTGGCTGGAGCGCTTTGGTGTCTTTGTGGTGGATACCTCTGCCGCAGGGTTCATCAATGGAACCACTCTGACGGGCACAGCGACAGCCAACGCGACGGATATTCTGTTCGTCAACGTAAATGGGGATGATCGCTATTACCGCTATACAGGTGTGGATGCGGTCACGATCGATGCCACCTTCCTTGCGGATCAGACCTATCTGCAAGCCAATAGTTCAGGTCAGAATGTCTGGATCGACATCACCGATGATGTTGTGCTCAGCACCGATGTGGTGACCGCGCCCAGCTCTGGCACAGTGAATGTGGCTCAAGGCACATTCCTGCAGGTGGGCTCTGGCACATCGGCGCGGTTCTTTGAGCGCATGAGCAGTGTTACGCGACCAGTGGATGCCAATTATGCACTTGGCCTGAACGAGTCCGAACTGCTCTGGGGCATTGTGACGGATGGTGAGAGCACGAATTGGAAAGATGGCTCGATCCTGGCCATTGATACAAATGGCCTGACACTTCTGCGTCAGTATTCAGCTCCGGCCACCATATCTGTCACGCCTAGCTCTGATGTGGGCTGGAGCGAAATCATCGCTGCCGATCCAGGCACCGGGTTTGATGTTGACAACAACTACCTGACCCCAGCTGGCACGACCTACGATATCCAGACCGGACTTTTTGTCCGAGATATCGATGGGCAGGTTTACCAGTACCAAGGCGCAGATCAGACCGGGGTTGATCTTCGGGCGATTGATTTCTCCACGGCTGCAGATTGGGAAGACCTTGCCAGCGGTGGGGCTGGTGGGGCCAATATCACCATCGATGCGCAGATGCAGGGCACAATCGATGCCAAGGTTGAAGCGATGTCTGCGGCTGTCGTTGTGGCGCTTGTGGGTGGCGCGGGAAGCGCGTCGGGCGCAACGGCCACCAATAGCATTGGACATCATGTTGAGAGCATTGTCAGCGACAGCACATTGACCGCCCCGGTGGGGGATGTGTCGGTGACGGCCGATGATACCAGCACAATTGATGCAACCGTTTTGTCGTCATCGGTGGCGGCAACATTGGGCTTTGGTGGCTCCTTCTCGACCGCCGTCGCGCTTGCCAGCGGGTCGATTACGGGTGGGTTGCGGGCTGTCGTGCAAAACAGCACCGTGACCACGCGCGATCTTCTGATCCAAACCCAGGACACACGTGATGTCAGCGTGGTGGCTGAAGCCTCGTCTCTGGCGGCAACGGGAATTGGCGTGGCGGTCTCTGGCGGTGGTGGACGTGCCGAGATCACGGACACAGGCGCGCGTGAGGCCCTGCTGTCCGGAGGGACGATTACCCTCGCTGGAGACGCCACGATTGAAGCGATTTCCGATGTGAGCCTCAATGCAGATATTGAGGTCAACTCAATTGCTGCAGGTTTCTTTGCCATTGCCGGGGGCGGTGGTGTGGCTGATGTGGATGCAGGCGGCAGTCTCAACGCGGAAATCTCTGGCGCGGCTATGACGGCAAGCTCGGGCACCGTCTCTGTGCGCGCAGACCGGACAGGCACAAGTCGTGCCGCTGCCGAAGGCATGACAGTTGGGACCACTGCAGGGGTCGGCGCCAATACCGCACAGGTTGACACCAGCACACGCGTCTCGGCGCTCGTTGGTGGAACTGGTGGGTCTTATAATCTGGGTGCTCTGACCGTTGAGGCGCTCTCAGCGCCGTCAGGGGATAATCTTCTGGCTGAGGCTATCGCCAAAGCGTCCGGTGGTGGCATCCTGATTGGCGTCCAGTCAACCGATGCAGCACTCTATAATACCAGCATTGTGCGCTCTGCCCTGACCTCAGGTGCCAGCCTTACTGTGAGCGGTGCGCTGCGCCTCAATGCAAGCTCTGATAGCCGTCAGCGCGCCAATTCGGTGGGTGTGGCCGGCGGGCTTGTGGGTGTTGGTGCCACGGATGCCACAGTCAGCTCGACCGCTGATGTGAAGAGCGAGATCGAAGCCGGCGTTAAAGTGACCAATGCCGGCTCGATGAGTATCTCTGCGGTCGCAACAGACGCAAATGATCTTGATATTGTGGCGGGTGCGTATGGTCTGGCCGCAGGCGCTGCTGCAACGGGCCGGACAGAATCCGCAGGCTCTGTGTTTGCCGGGACGCTCGATGGCACATCAAGTTCTGATGCGGATCGTGCCAATATTACGGTGGCAGGCGATCTTGCGGTGACAGCCATCTATACCTCCCGTCCAGATGGGCAGATCTCAACCAGCTCTTTTGGTGCGATTGCCGGAGCAGGGGCGTCAATGCGCCATGTCATCAATGGGGATATTGATGGCGCCTTTGGGAATTATTCAAACATCCGTGCGGGTCGGATTGACGCCGTTATCACCGGTCAGCTTGATGGGGGTGGGTATGTAGATGGCAAGACCGGCGGTGTGGCTTCTGGCGCAAGCGCCAATATCAATACGACCGTCAACTTTGTCACAGAGATGCGCTTTGGCGTCAGTGCCAAGGTGGAAACCACCGGGTATCAGGAGGCGGATGGCACTCGGATCACCGGGGATCTGCGGGCCATTGTGCGCAACATTCTCGACTATTCCGACAAGGTAAAACTGGTCACCGGCGGGGCGATTTCCGGGGCGGGTGCTTATGGGCGGTTTGAAGCCTACACGGTCGATGCCCGTATCCGGGTTGAAGACAGCGCCGATATCGACACCCATGGCATTTTGGAGTTCGAGGCCTCAGGTACAGGCACCACTTACCTGCAGTCTTATTCCGAGACCTTTGGGGCGGCGACGGTCGCCTTGGGTGCAGCCCGCACCTATGTGACGCCGACCCATGAGATCCTCTTTGAAGATCGCTCAAATGTCCGTGCTGCAGGCAATATGTATCTCAGCACAGGTGTGGATCGGGATCTGAATCTGCCAGATCAGAACTACGAATCCCGGGTCGATAACTTTGCCGGCTCTGCCATCCCGATCTCCGATCTCAAGACAGTCACGCTTTACGAGGCCAACAACCTCGTTCACGTCAAAGCCGGTGCACGTCTTGAGGGTGACAGCAATATCGATATCAATGCCGATG
This sequence comes from Candidatus Aquiluna sp. XM-24bin5, assembly GCA_003149555.1. The sequence goes on along the minus strand of QCWE01000003.1, from coordinate 22,353 downwards.
GCTGGGGAGATGTTGGTGTCGAAGGCGTGGCCAAAGCCACCAACTGGACATCTGGTGTCGCAGACGCCTTGGGCGGCGGCAATGTGGGCTCCGGCAATGGGGAGCGGCGGGCCGTTCTCTTTGGTGAAGTGCGCAATGATGGTGAGATTGTCACGGGTCAGCGACGCTTCAAGACATTGATCCTGAAGGTCGATGATGATCAGGGCAATATTGTTGAAGACTTCACAGCCGTTGATTCAGAAGGGCGCAATTCCACAGGTGATATCGACTTTACGGTGATCCGTGCGGGTATTCTGGCGCCGCAATTTGAAGAAATTGAAAAAGCGCGGGAAAAGCTGGCCCTCTATGATGGGTCCAACAACACGGATTTGAGAAATTTCTATCTCGGCCAGATTGCCCGTCTTGAGCAGGAATTGCTCGATATGGGCCTTGCCGAGCGCCGTGGCGACACCATCGTACCCAGCCTGCCTGAAGCCGATGTGGTTGTGGTGGAGCCCACCAATGCGCAGGCGGGTCGTGTACGGATTCTGTCAGATTATCTGACTGGCAGCAGCAGTGGTCTTTTTGACACGCCAAAAGATGCGCGGATCGAGATCCTGAACAACACCCATGCGCAGCTTGAAATCACGGGCATGACAATCCCAACCTTCAATGGTGGGGTGTATTTTAACGGCACTGACATCACGTCTGATGATGAAAATACGCCGACATCGCTCATCCTGGCAGAAAACAGCCGGAACGTAGATCGCAATAACCTGACCTATAACTCGGATGACAATCTGGGCACCAAGGATGTCGACAACCGGACGGTTGCGTTTGACTTCTCTGAGGCAACGGTAAGTGCCACTGAGGCCAATCCGAAGATCAAGATTTCGGTCGCCAATATCAACACCTTTGTTGATCCCAATACGGGCTTTATCCCACCGAGCCAGAACATCAATATTACGGGCGATATCATCGCCCCAACAGCACGGCTGGATATCATCAACCCGTCCAAAGGTGGCTCGGTCAATATCCTGCGTCAAATCCAGGCGGCTGAGATCTTCATCCAGGCCAAGAATGCGATCAATATCCTTGGCGTGCTTATGGAGCATGTAGGCGGCGATCCGGTTGGGATTTTCCTCGCCAACAGTTCGCTTCTGCGCAACTCTAACGGCACGGACCCGACCTCGCTGACGGCAGTGCAGAGCTGGCTCAATGGGCTGAGCATTGACACCAATACACCCAATCTGCTGGCCGATACGATCACGATTGATGCTGAATATATCAACGTAAACGGCCTTATTCAGGCGGGTAAGAAAGACTTTGATCTGGTTCTGGGGAGCGCTGAGCAGACCCTTATTCAGAATGCTATCCGGACGGGGCAGAACTTCACCAATATCGCCCTGCCAAATGATGACTTTACAGGGATTTACAGCAAGCAGGAAAAAGCCCTGATCATCAAAGCCATGCGTCCGCGTGGTGGGACGATTTCGCTGACAGGGCATATCGTGAATACCGGAAAGGGCCGGATCCTGTCTCACGCCGCCTATCCGGAGATTTCCATCACCAACAATATGGCTCTGCCCGATGTGACGGTGAAACTGGAATCTATGGATGTGGACACCCGTGGTGACGGTAAAATCTACATCGAAGATAAAGCGCGTGGCCTGATCACCATTTATACCAAACAGGCCAATGGGACGGTCGATGTTGCTGTTGCCAATAGGGCGACAGGGGCTGCGATTGGTACCTTTGGACATGCAACAACTGGTAGCTACCAGCCACTGGCCAATCAGCGATATGCTTGGGCGATTGGTGAATCCTCACGGACCCGCGAGACCGCGCGCTGGCAGGAAAAAGGCTGGCTCGGCATCATTGATCTGGGCACGGATAATATTCCGGTGCCGCCTGTCACGCAGATCCTCAGCCAGGAGCTGATCCCGGATTCGAATTATTTCTACACCCGTGATGTCAGCAGCGTTGGAAATAGCAGTATCAGCCTGCCTGACGATGAATTTGCGAATGTCTCTGAATCGGGTGGCACGCTTTACACCTACACGCGTGATGTTGTCACAACGGATGCCACCGATTGGAAGCAGACATATTACAATGTGCGCTCCTCTTGGTATGGCAAGAAAACCTATACCTATCAGTATGAGCGGACCGTGGGTCGCTTCACCACCCATTCGCACTCGATTGCTGCGGACCGGATGATTGAGATCGATTTCCTGTTTAATACGGCAGGGTCGTTCAATGTGAATGCAGGCTCTTCGAGCATCCTGGTGGATGGCCAGATCCTCAACGAGCGTGGCACCACCACGCTCACCACGCAAAAAGACATCACCGCAAAAGCCAGCCTCTCCAGTCAGGTGGACTTAGGTGATGAAGTCACAACGGCATCCGTGGGCGGCAAATTTGTTTCCCTGACAGCTGGTGGGCGTATTGGGACAGATACTGTTCCTCTGCCGGTCAATCTGAGCCAGGTGCCCGATGCGCAGCTTGATGCAACAACCTCTGGCGGTAAGATCAACATCGATCAGCCATCTGGGGATCTCGCCCTCGGTGAGGTGATCTCCGAGAACACGACGACCGGGTATCGCGGCTCGGTGCGCCTCTCGGCGCAAGATGATATCTTTGCCTCGGACCTGGGCGTTGCAGCCTCTGTGACAGGCGCGGATATCACCCTGGTATCGGAGCGTGGTTCGGTCGGCAGTGCGACCAATATTCTCAAAATCGACACATCCGGCATTCGCGCGGAAGACCACCTGACGATTCAGGCAATGACCGGCGCACATATCCGTGAAATCTCCGGTGATCTGCGTGTGAACCGCATTGATGCGGGTGAGACGCCGTCAGGCTTCCTGCCGATTGAGGATGTCGCGATTTATGTGCCCAATGGCAGTATCCTCGATAGCAATGATCGCGCGATCGTTGATACCCGCGCCATTGAGCAACTTCTGGGCTCGGTCTGGACCGACATGGAGCTCACAGAAGAGACGGGGGCCTCCAACAAGGTCGAAGATGCCAAGACCGCATTGCAGGCCGCCAAGACCCGTGAATACCAGACCTATTGGCGCTGGCGCGATTTGCATGATCAAACTGCCTATGACGCTGTTATGGGCGGGGATGATACGGCGTTTGTCATTGATCCGGACGAAGAGGCCGCCCTTCTGGATTTCTATGAGGCTCAAGCGACAGAGCTTGGCTCAAGTGATCCCGCAGGGGATGCCGCTGCACAAATCGAGGTGCTGCGGACCACCCGTGCCGAACAGTTCCGCACACTCAATGCACGTTACCTTGAGCCTACCTATGGGACGGTTTCGGGGACGGCCACCGCAGGGCAGGTCGTCACCATCACCTGGTCCGGGACCAATCGTCAGGTCACAACAGCGGCAGACGGTACCTGGTCCGCGGCCTTTACCAAGGACGAGCTGCTTGGGGTCAATGGGACCGATGATCCAGGTGCGCCCACGACGGATGTGGGCACGGTTGAGACGTTCACACTCGATGAATACAACCCGAATTACGTTGAGGCCCTCACTCAGCGCGAGATCGACCGTATCGAGGCCTCGATTAAGATCTGGACGGCCGATGAGCTGCTTTACGGCTACGGCGTTGGTTTGCTGCAGCCTGTCACAGATACGCGGACCTCTATTGAGGACCCGAATATTTCTGCAGGCACCTTGCGCATCGAAGTCCAGGGCAATGTGGGCCTGACCTCGGGCTCTGTTCTCATTGACATGAGCGAGGAGCTGACCACCGAGAGCCGTATTCTGCTGGCTGCGGCAGAGCGCTCGGATATCAACTTCCTGCTCACCGATCAAATCTCGGCATCGGTCGATTTTGATCCTGAAACCCGGACAATCACACGTGCCAGTGGGACCGGTGATTGGGACACGCTCTTTGAGGCGGGGGATATCCTGCAGGTCAATGGCAGCACGCAGAACGCAACCGAAGAGGCCTTCTACACAATCGAGTCCGTCACCGCCGATACGATTGTGATCGCAGAGGCGAGTTCCAAACAGATCATTGCGCTCGAAGTCGATATCGATGTGACCTTGGCGTCCGTGTCACTGAACCCCCTTGGGGAGAGTGCCAGCAGCCTTGTGAGTTTTGAACGTACCGGCGAGTTTACCGGGACCATCACCAATACCGGCGGTGATCCCTTTGACGTCTTTGAGGTTGGGGATGCTCTGGTTGTGGCCAATCTCAGCCCGGTTGCGGAAGGCTTTGCCGACAGTGCCATCCGGTCGTCGGACAATGTCAATGGTGAGGATACCGCCTTTGTCATCACGGCGATCAGTGCTGATGGCACGGTGCTGACCGTCGAGACCACAAAAGCCGATGGCATTATCGATGAGACGGACATTGGTGTGGCCTTGCGCACCGTTGTGCCTGTTCAGTTCATCGAAGTGATCCTGCGCGATGACTTCAACGTTGAGGCCACAGGTCAGATCGATGTTGTGGCGGGGGGCGAGGTCTTCCTCGGCTCTGAGTCCCAATCCATGGAACTGGGCCTGGTGCAGGCTGATGGGCCTGTGCGTCTCAAAACGTCTGAAAGCATCTTTAATGCAAGCGGTGGCACGGATCCCAATGTTGTCACAGTGGGCTCTGTTCTTTTTGAGGCCTCAGATGGTCAGATCGGGACCGCTGATGCGCGCGTCTGGTACAATCTGACAGGTCTGAGTGCTGACATGACGGCACGCGCCAGTGGAGATATCTGGCTGGGTGAGACGGCAGGGGACATGCGTGTTGCAACGGTGTTCTCATCAGGAGGCGATGCGGACCTTTACGCAGTTGATGGCAGCATCATCGATGCGCTTTCGCTGAGTTTCGTCAATATCGAGGCATCGGATATTCGTCTGCGCGCTGCAGGCACAATTGGCACGGATGCCAATCCGTTTGAGATCGATGCGCGCGGGGATGGCAGCGGCGTGGGCCGTGGATGGGTGACCCTGATCGCGGGTGATGGGATCGTTCTTTACGAGGATTCCGACATGAGTGTGCGCAGTGTTTATGTCGCAGATGGCGATGTGACATTGACGGCTCTGGGGTCCATGCAGGACGCAGTGGATCTCTTTGACCCAACCGATCCTTATAGCACATCGGAGACCACTCCGAGCCTGCCGCGAGCGGATATCTATGGCAACAACATCACGCTGCGCTCTGTAAACGGCTTTATTGGCGGCGCTGGCAATGCGCTGGACATTGATATGGCGCGCACAGCCCTTGGCGTGCTGACCACAGAGAGCTTCCAGGACAGCTATATCACCCAGGTCGATTCAAACGGCGTGGGGAATGGCAATATCTATGTCTACACGATCGAGACCAGTGATCCGCTGTCGCAAATCCAAAACCTTGTCTTTGGCGGTGTGCTGGCGGTCGGTGATACAATCACCACCACCATCGAGAGCGTGGTCATCACCTACACGGTCCGAGACGAAGACCTTCAGGACAGCAATGGCGCGGCAGTCACAGGCGACAGTCTGATTGCACGCCAGAACGTGGCCACTCAGATTGCAGCCCTGATCAATGCCAACGCGGCCTTGTCTGAGATTGCAGAGGTTGATGCGGCGCTTGAGGCCACGCTGGGAGCTGTCCAACTGACGGCCCGCCGTCCAGGCGTTCCATACTCGGCCTTCATCTCGATCACCTCGACCACGGCAACCGCCCAAGTAGAGACAGTTGAGGCCAATGATATCGGGCGGACAGCCTTTATCACGGCCTTAAACGGCTCCATCCTGAATGCCGCTGGTCTTGATGACAACAGCGACCGGATTTCCAACGTCTCTGGCGGCCGCGCCTATCTGGTGGCGCGCTACAACATTGGTGAGATTGACAATCCGATCTTCAGCCGGATCGGCGTGCTGCAGGGCAAGTCTACCGAGGAAAACACCTATCTCGCGAATTCTGGAGACCTGGAAGTTCAGGCCTTTGGAGATTCCGCTGCAGCAGGTATGTTTGCTGGCGGCGAAGTCATCGTCAGCGCCTCATCACCGGTGAATATCACGAGCAGTGTCGATGCTGTGGGTGATATCCATTACATCGCAAATGACAGTTTTGATCCTGATGACGACACCATCACGGTGGCCTCTGGTGTCACAGTGCTCTCCCGTGAAGGGTCGATCCGTTTTGATGCGGGCGATCACTTTGTGCTGGAAGCTGGCGCAACTGTCGACGCGCTGCGCGATATCTTCGTCAATACCGATTATGATGTGCTCACCACTGATGAAGAGCGGGGCGGGGATGTCACCATCGCCGGGACCATGATCACTCGCGGTGTCATCGAAGAGATCATCAGCTCGTCCCAGACCGCGTATAACGTGACCACAGCTGGGGATCTCATCATCCGAACCAGCACGTTTGGTGCAGATGCCGTCAATATTACCGGCACCCTGACCCTGGCACGCGATTTTGTGCTCGACACCTATGCGGGGGCCGACACGATCAACATCGTGACAGATCTCACAGCCGCCAATATCCGTATCCGGACAGGCGCGGATAATGATATTCTGGACGTTGAGGGGAATATCGCCACCTTCGGATATTTGGGGGCGGATTGGATTGCTCCAGAAACGGAGACCGCAGCTGCGAAACTGGAGCGGGTCTCCATCCAGCGCGGCGATGTCATTATTGATTTTGGGGATGACAGCGATCCGGAGGATCAGTTCCTCATCGCAGGGAATATCGATGCACTGCGCGACATCCGCATCTACAAATTGCCTGAGGTGCAGTATGTTGCGCTGGAGCGGGACATTTACACAGTGCGCTCGGGCTTTGGCCTGAATGTTGAAGCGGCAGGTGCGGCGCAGGCCGTCACGTCTGGTGTCGAAGACAGCATGGTGCTGGCCAATGTCAGTGGGCGTGGTCAGCTCACAGCAGCGGCAGAGACGTTTGAAGGATTGCGGGAAGGCGATCTTTTACGGATCACTCAAGGAAGTGCCGTACAGCAGATGGCAGTGCGCGCTGTGTCCGAGGATGGCAGCCAGATCACTCTGAGCACGGCCTTCGGGACAAACTTCAGCCTGGGTGTGACCTCTACCGTTTCTGTGGAGCGCAAGCTCGATGCCAATCTGCAGATGAATGTTGGCGATACACTTCTGCTGACCTCACCCGGGGGCACCAGCCGCCCAGGCACGTTCGAAATTGCGGATATTGATGACAGTGGATATCGTTTGGTCTTCACCGAAGAGTCCACACGCCTCCTGGAAGGCATCCAGATCGATGCGTTCGACCGGCTCTATTCCCTGCAGCTTGATCCCTCGCAGCCCGTTCTTGTGCAAAACGGGGATCAGGTCCTGTTTGAGTTCGATGGCCAGCCCGTCATCTATACCTATATTGGCTTTACCAGAGAGACTTTTGATCTTTCCGCTCTGACCGAAGAGGATCTCACATCTGGCTTCCCGGCGCAGTGGGAACTTACTGATGTTGCAGATTATGCCAATAATACTGGGGCCTTGATCGCGACAGCCAGCGAGGCGGGTAATTTCGTGGCAGGGCGTGATTTTACGCTCTGGACCGGTGGTGGTGACGACAGCTTTATCACTGAAGGCGCCATCGATGCGGGTCGGAACGTGACCATTGAAAACGGGCGCGGCGAAGACACGGTCGATATCCGCGGCACATTGCCGTTTGACGGCGAGCCGGATGCCACGCTTTACACGCTCTTTGCACGTGAAGGCACGGTGACGGTCGATCTCAGCGATGCCAGCAATGGTGGCGTGCAAGCCCTGATCCTCGAAGAAGGTGGGATCTATGCCGGCGTTGACGTGGTTATTTTTGCGTCGCTCGATGGGGATGCTACAATTGATATCATTGAGGATGTGGTCGCAGGGCGTGATATCCTGATTGATACCCCGGATGGGGATGACAATTTCTACTTCCGCCAGTCCCTCTATGCAGGGCGGAACATTCAGATCACCACGAATGGAGGCTCTGACGAGATCCGTGTGGCGAATGAAATGCTTGCCCTCACGGGCTCGATCACTGTCGATCTGGGCACAAGCGGCTTCTTTGGTCGCCAGCGGTTTGAGATCATCGAGGGGGATGTCACCGCAGGTCTCGATGTCACCCTGCTCTCGTCTGGCACAACAGGTACCGACATCCTGGTCCAGGGGGGCTTGCTCACAACGACCTTGCCGGATGGTGATATTACCGCAGGGCGCAATGTTCTGATACAGACCGGCTCGGGCAATGATACGCTGCATGTGACGGGAGATGTTCTGGCAGGCGACGCCCTGATCGACGGCGCGGCCAATTCGCTCATCGTCAATATGGGTGGCGGCACAGACAGCATTCTTCTTGATCGCAATGTGACCAGCACCACAGGTCTGGTTCGTCTCGATTTGGGAACTGGGGTGTCCGGAGCCCTGGAAAGCATGCGTGTGCTGGGGAATATCTCCGCGGGCACATCCGTCAGCCTTCTGAAATCCTCCCTTGGCAATGCGCTCATCGATGTCACAGGCACGATCACAGCTGACACGTTCGTTCTGGTCAGCACAGGCTCTGGCAATGACGAGATCATCCTGCGTGATGCGGTTCTTGCGGGCACCAATGTCACCATTCAAACCGGAGCGGGTCAGGATGACGTCACAACCCTGAGCACGGTGACCGCAGAGACAGGCGATATCCGCTTTGATCTGGGGTCTATTGCCTCTGGCCAGGCCACATTGACCATCGAAGATGTGCTCTCCGCAGGGCGGGATATCATCGTCACCAATACTGGTGCAGGCGCCTTGCTGATGACGCTCAATGCGCTGGCTGAAGCCACACGGGATGTGGTGATCACCACCGGTGCTGGCCCGGATGTGCTGCAACTCAACGCGTTCATGCGGGCATTGACAGGTGTCGTGCGTGTTGAAACCAATGGTGGCGGCGACACGGTCGAGATCACCGCTGCAGGTGGTCTGGAGAGCAGCGAGCAATCTGTGACCATTGATCTTGGCGCGGATGACGCCGTCCAGGATGCCCTGATTGTGACGGGCGCGCTGATTGCAGCCACCACTCTGCAAATCCGCAATACGGGCAATACGACAACCCGTATGAACCTTAACACGGCGCGCTTGCAGGCAGGTCAGGAAGGTATACTGATCCAGCTGGGCGACGGTGCAGATCAGATTGATATTTTTGACAGCACTCTGGTCAGTGCGGGGGACATTTACCTCGATACGGCTGGTGGGGCGGATCGTGTCTGGATTGAAGAGGGGCTGGTTTCCGCAGCGGACCTGCTGGATGTCCGGACCGGTGATGCGGCGGATGATCTGCGCATTGGCCTGACGGCTGTCGAGGCTGAAACAGCCACCTTCAATCTGGGCGCCGGAGAAGACTACCTGCTTTTCCTCGACCTTGAACGCTTGAACGCGGATGCCACCATCCTCGGTGGTCAGAACGCCGATGTGATTGACATCATCCGCCTACCTGCACAGGCGCCAGGGGATCGCCTGGTGATCAATGGTCAGACAGGTGCAGACAAGGTCAACATCCTGACCCATGGCAGCACATCGGGCGCTGGGATCAATTACAAGATCGAGGTTCTCGACACCGGCACATCGACCTCCGAGCTGGACCGACTGCGCGTGCAAGGCACATCGGAAAATGATGTCTTCCTGTCGCGGTCTCGCTTGCTTGCGGTCTTGCATGGCACGCCGGATCAATTCCGGGCGGGACAGCCGGCCCTTTCGGCTGAGCAGATTATTTACAATGGCAAGCAGAATGGCGGCCTGTTGCTTGAGACCGCGGGTGGCGACGATCTTGTGGTGTTTGAAGACAACACCACAACAACGGTCCTCGATGCTGGCACAGGCAACAACCATATTGTGGTTGGGCAATTCTTCCCGTCTGCTCCGGCAAACACCACAGATCTGCTGTCCGGTGAGCCGCTGACAGGGGTGCTGACCACAGCCGTGGATGGGGGCTGGATCAGCCCAGGTGTGGCCCATGCCACCTTGATCCGCAGCGGCAGTGGCAGCGACCGGATCGAGGTCAATGCCAACGCAGCGGATCTGCGGATCGAAAGCGGTGCAGGAGAGGATGACATTATCCTGCGCAGCTTTGCTACGGGCACCGAGACCACAGGAGAAACCCGCTACCTGCTGAATGCTAAAGTTGATCTTGTGACAGGCGGCGATGTGGACCGGGTCGAGTTCCACGGCTCTGAGCGCGCCGATGTGATCTTGCTGGAAGAAACGCGCCTGCGCGGTGCGGGCCGGACCGTGAATGTCTCCGGCACTGAAGAGCATGTGGTCATTGATGGCCGCGGTGGAGATGACGCGATACACCTGCACAGTTCCCGGGCAGGTGCGCTGACCGAGGTCTTTGGCGGGATCGGGTCTGACCATATTGTCATGGCAGGAGCCGTTTCCGGTGTTGTGGGTGCTGGTAGAGACCCCCTTGTTATTGCCCCGATCTCTATTGGTGGCCCAACACTGGTCAGCCAGACCCCGGTCAGCTTTGACGCCTGGCTTGCCACCCATGAATATACGGAGGGCACGCGCTCAGGCGATCTCAGCAAAGTGGCCATCGATCCAATCGCGGCGCGTGGCATTCTGGACAGCTTTGATGGCGGTCTGCGTCTGCATGGGGGGGCCGGGCTTTCTGATCCGCTCACGCGCACCATCGGTCTGCCTGGGGAAACCGGGCGGGGTCAGATTGGTCTGGCACGGGTCTTTGCAACCGATACCGCGTCGATTGACCGGCTCTCGGTGCAAAGCCAATTGGCTGAGGATGCGCTGACAGGCGCGATTTCAGCGGCGAGCGTGGGTGCGCAGGATTACATGCGTTTGACGGGGCTGGGCCTCGCCACAACCCCAGTGTCACTCCTGACATCTGCAGGCGAAATCGCGCAAGTCTCAGGCGTATTGGCCGAAGGCTTTGAGACCAATGAGGTCTTCTTGGGTCTTGGCAATGATCGCTTCGATATCGTCAATTTGCCGGACACATCGGATGGGACCAGCCGTGGGGCGGTTACTATCGTGCATGGTGGCCCTGGCAGTGACACTCTGCCGGTTGGTCAGATTGAGGGCACACAAGCGGTTGTGCTCTACGGTGATAGCGAGCGGGATCATGCGCTTTATCCGGGCCTCTCGGCAGACGGCACGTCTGGTGATCTGACATCGGGGGCTGATCTTATTGATCTGCGCCAACAATCTGGTGGCCATGTTCTGGTGGATGCAGGGGCGGCCAATGACACGATCCGTGGTGGTCCTGTCAGCGCCACCCTGGTGGCGGGTGCTGGCAATGATACGGTCATCGGCAGCACGGGTGGTGATCTAATCATCGGGGATGGTGCGCTCAGAATTGACCGGATGACGGGTCTTGCGCGGATTGAGGCGCTGAACACAGCGGGTGCCGATACAATCACTCTTGGCAGCGGCGCAGGTGTGGTCTTTGGGGACCACGCAGTGGCCAACACTATCACGGCCTGGAATGGCGCGCTGCCATCCACGATCAGCACAGCTGGCTCGGGTGCGGCTGACCAGATCACAGCGGGCTCGGGTCTGAACATCCTTGTGGGTGGGGGCGCTGCGGATCAGATCCTGGCTTCTGCCACAGGTGCTGGCAGCATGGTGTTCGGTGATGGGGCCGAGATCACCTTCACCGGTGAGATGGGCCAGATCCATGCAACGCGCTCGCTTGCGCAAAGCGGTGGCGCAGGAGAAAGCATTACGCTCGGTATGAGCGGTGCCATAGCCTTCGGTGGTGAAGGTGGTGATACGATCACGGCAACCGGTGGCAATAACCGGATCTTCGGTGATTTCGGCCAGGCGGTTGTGGTGAACAACCAGCTGGAGGGCCTGACGTCCTTGGCTGGGGTGAATGGTGGCAATGACACGATCACCACGGCGGGCGGCAATGACATTGTTCTGGGCGGCTACGGTGCGGACCGGATTGTCACCTCGGGTGGCTCCAACATCCTTGTTGGTGATCATGCCAAGATCGATGGTCTGGTGGCCGCAAGTGCCGCGGGTCTGGCTCTGCCAGTCGAGGGGGGTGCGCTTGGTCTGCATTCCATCCTGACGGCAGCGGCTGAGGGTGGCGATGACCGCATTGATGGCGGCGGGGCCCGCGATCTCATCATCGGTGGCCAGGGCGGTGATGTGCTGCTCGGTGGCGCCGGTGATGATGACATCATTGGGGGTCATTTCGTGGATGCGGCGCGTCTGGCGCCCACAGGTCTGGCTCTGGCCGATGGCAACAACGCGATTGATGCAGGTGCCGGAGATGATGTGGTTCTTGGTGGGCATGGCCTCATCAAGGTGGCGGCGCAGCAGGTGGATCCGAGGCTGACCTCCAGTGGTGGGGCAGCTCAGACCGACCCAACCGGGCGGCTCATTCGGGAAATCCTGCTCCATATCGATCCTGCGCACACCACGTCGCGCTTTGGCAGCAATACGATTGCCGGTGGTGCAGATGATGACCTGCTCTTTGGGGGGCAGGGCGATGACACCATTCTGGGCGATGGCAGTCTGGTTCTGACGACGGGTGGTCTGCTCGATACCCGTGTTGGTGTGAACCCGTCTGTCCTGCAGGGGGATGCGGTTTACGACTACCTCGATGCGGGCAATCGGTCCGGCTGGAAGATTTGGGCCGACAAGACCACCACCGATATCGGTCTGTTGATGTATCGCGACATCAATGGGGGCCGCGAGTACCTCTACGCGACGGCCACAGCCGCAAGCGGTGGCAAATCAGATCTTGTTCTGATCCGTCCGGGAACAGGTGCGCAGCCGACAACGGCAGGGTCGAACTATATCGAGGCGGGTGTTGGCAATGACGTGGTCATTGGAGGCGAAGGTCAGAATGACATCATGGGTGGGGCGTCCTCGCTTTACGGTGGTCACCTGACAGGTCTGACGGTTTCAAACCCCGATCCCTTTGGCGCGCCGCTTCCGGCACCCTCCACACGGGCGGGCTCAAACATCCTGATGGGCGGCACGGGCGATCCGACAGATCAGACCCCGGTCAATGGCACGGTGATTGCCGCAGGCCATGCCACGATCCGTCGTGAGATGGGGGCTGGCGGGTTTGAGACCGTCTCCGACACCTCTGGGGTGGCCACCCAGATCATTCGCCGGGCGATCGAGATTGCCGAAGCCGTGCCCTTTGGAGGTGAGAAAAACCGTCTCTTTGGCACAGGTGGCTCGCATGAGCTGATGGTGCGTCAGAATATCGGCGACATCCTTTACGGAGACCCGACAGCCGCACAGCGCTATAATGAGACAGGCGCACATCAGGTGATTGCGCGCGAAGATCAGGACCTGGCGCTGCTGGTGGATGATGTGGATCGGCGCGCACCGGCCCTGGCGGCGGCAGGCTTTGAAGGCACGGCCACGCTGGTGGATGTGCGCACCTCGCAAGGGGTGTTCACCGCCGGGTCTGTACCGGTGCATCTCTACAACCCAAGCACCGGTCAGTTCGAAACTCAGACCCCGGGTCTGCGACCTGTGACAGCTGATGCGTCCCGTGTGATTGATGTGGTCAGCACTCAGACCTCCACATCGGGCTATGCCTATATCGATGATCTGGGCGGCGTTTGGATGCGCGACAATGAGCTCATTGTGGATCGCACGACGACCGGTGGGGGAGATACCGGTGGTGGCGGTGAGGAGCCGGTGGATCCTGTTGATCCGGTGCCGACTGAGGGCAATGTTGGTTATGCTGGCACTGTTCGATTGAACGTTGGCTCTGCTGCAGGTGTACCGCAGCGTGTTGAGTTTGGTGGGTCGCTGACAGATGCGGTGATTGTG
>QCWE01000003.1:7200-7943 GCA_003149555.1 Candidatus Aquiluna sp. XM-24bin5 | reverse complement strand
CTGACGGGATCGACGACGAAGGATACCAGCCCGTATACGCTGCGTGTTGTGGATCGTGATGCGACGGGCTTCAGCTTTGTGGTTGATGGCTGGGAGTATCAGGCGGGTCTGACCTCTCGCATGGAGACGATCAGCTGGGTTGCCGTTGCGGCTGGTGTTCACGAGCTTGCGGATGGCCGGATTATTGAGGCGGGAACTGTTCTTGCTGACCGTGACAGTGGGTCTGTAGCCTTTACGGCCAACTTTGGAGCGCAGTCGCCGGTTGTTGTGACGTCAGTGATGTCGTCTCTTGATGGGGCGGCAGTTGACAGTGATCCGATCAATGTGACGAGCACGGGCTTTGATGCGCGGCTTCAGATGGAAGAAGCGCGTTCTGGCGGAGCGCGCAGCCAAGAGTTGGTTGGATATATTGCCTTTGGTGTTGGTGGGTCTGTGAAGGCGGTTGACAACGTTGGGATGTGGGGCACGCGTGTGGGCTTTGGCCAGACCTTCAGCGCGCCTGTTGTGGTTTCTGACACGCAGACTTGGAATGATGAGGAAACGCAGTCCTTGATGTTCTGGGGTGCGCCAAGCTCTTCGTCGGTGCATGTGTTCCCGCAGGAGGACTTCTCTGCTGATGGTGAACGTGTGCGTCTTGCGGGTGAACGGGTTGGCATCGCCGCGTTTGAGGCTGGAGCTCTGACAGGCACCCGGACTGCAGACGCTGCCTTTGTGACCCAAGCTGAACTTGATGCTGCAGCGGC
>QCWE01000003.1:0-6534 GCA_003149555.1 Candidatus Aquiluna sp. XM-24bin5 | reverse complement strand
TGGTCAACCAAGCGAGAGTTTTGTTGATATAGGTCAGACCGGAAAACTCTCTGTCAGCGCAAGTAATTTTGGGAAACCAATTCGCGTGAACTTTGGTTCGAATGTCGATAATCCGATCATTGTCTTGACTGGAACAGTGGCTCTCGGCTCCCCACCATACACACTGCGTGTTGTGGATCGAGATGCGACAGGTTTCAGCTTCATGGTCGAGGAATGGGAGTCTCAAACACGGTTTGGCTCTGTTACCGTGAACTGGGTTGCGGTTGCTGCTGGCACACATACCCTCTCTGATGGGCGTGTGGTTGAGGCAGGCACGATGCTTGCAGATCACGAAAGTGGCTCTGTGAATTTTGCAGCTCAGTTCGAAACTGCTCCTGTCGTGCTCACATCTGTGATGTCGTCTCTTGATCAAAATGCGGTCGATAGCTCGCCCTTGAGCATCACAACAACTGGCTTCGATGCACGCTTACAGCAAAAGGAAGCCCTGCAAGGTCCCAGAGCGAAGGAACTGATTGGTTATATTGCCTTCTCGGTTGGTGGAACTGTCCAGACCAAGACGAATGTGACGCATAACAGCACAAGTGTGAGCTTTGGGGACAGCTTCACACAAAGCGTTGTCGTGGCAGATACTCAAACGCTTGTTGAGGCTGACACGCAAAGCTTGATGCTGCGCTCGCAGTCTTCAACAGGGGCATCCATCTTTGTCGCGGAAGAGCAATCCAATGACTCTGAGACCTTCCGGACATTCGGTGAACGGGTAGGGGTGGCAGCCTTTGAGGCTGGGGCTTTACAAGGCAATCGCACTGGGGATGCAAATTTGGTGACGACTGCTGAACTCGCAGCCGCTGAACAAGCAGCGCAGAGTCTCTCTACGCAAGTGATTGGCGAAGCGGGCAGTAAGACGATCTCAGTCAGTTCGTTCAATATCAACAACCCGATCCGAGTGAACTATACGGGCCCGATCGAGAATGCAGTTGTATCCCTCACCGGTTCTGACGCCCTTGGGGTTCGCTACAGCTTGCGCGTTGTCTCCAGTGATGCCAACGGCTTCTCGTTCATTGTAGAAAACTGGACCAACCAATTTGGCTTCAGCCTATCGAATGTGAATGTTCAGTGGGTGGCAATTGAAGCTGGCGTACATGAATTGGCAGATGGGCGCATCATCGAGGCTGGTCATGTTCAAGCGACAGAGACAACGGGTAGTGCAACCTTTGCAGCTGGCTTCACGGCTCCGCCGGTCGTTATCACGACGACAATGTCCCAAAATAATGCCACGCCGGTCGACAGCGATCCTCTGAACATCACGGCAAATGGATTTGATGTGCGCCTTGATACGGCAAACTCTTACAATGCTACGTCACGGCCCGCAGAGACCGTCGGCTATATTGCGATGTCTAGAGGTGGTAGTGCAGATACAGGTGTGGCAACCAGTTTCAATGTGTTCGGGACAAGTTTCTACAGCTGGGCACCGCCGACTGGCTTCACGGATATGATTGCTGTTGCAGATACTCAAACCCAGAATTCTGCGGATAAAGTGGACGTGAAGTGGAAGACGTTCAGCTCTTCGAGACAGTTTGGTTTGCAGACCTCTACGACATCTTTCCCGGGGTCTGAGACGATTGGGGTGCTTGCGTTCTCGAGGGGCGTGATTGTTGGAAACAGTACCAATTAAGCAGTGCTGAAAGCGCTTCAGTGAGCGCTTTCAGTTGCGTAGCTATCGTTAGGGTCAACGGGATCTTACAAGGAAGAGCCTTTTACGCAGTCTTTGAAGATGGACAGTCGGTGTGACGACATCTTTTCAACTTCCTATCTCAACAAGCAAGTGCTATCGTTCATTTATGAACGTAGATACCCATAGGTATCTTATTGTTAGCACCATTGTGGTGAGTGCTTGTGCGGCAGCTATGCGTTTGTCCTGATGTCCCGTCCTGAAAATGAAGATGCACATTTCCGCGTTCTACGGCTTCTGGAGCGAAATCCTGAAATGCCGCAGCGAGAGGTTGCGGAGGCACTGGGTATTAGTCTTGGGGCTGCGAACTATTTATTGCGGGCGCTTGTTGAAAAAGGCCACATCAAGATCCAAAATTTTCGAACATCCAAAAATAAGCTACGATATGCCTACATTTTGACGCCAAGCGGTATTGAAGCCAAAGCGCGATTAACGCTTGGGTTTCTCAGGCGCAAATATGCTGAATATGAAGCGCTAAAGGCAGAAATTGAGGGGTTGGAAGCTGATTTAGAGAATGATGCTGGCCGTCCTGCTAGATGATCTGTGTCCTTCAATGGCTATAATAGATCGCAACCACGCCAAGTTGGTATTGCGGTATGTTGCGAGTAAGCTTGAGGATTTGCATTATCAGGCATTTGGAGGTTTACACGCGGACAGAGCAAGTAGTTGGCCCATATTTCTATGAACTCTTTGGTATCATGAATGACGCCTGAATATGTGCAATATGGATGCGGGCTTTCCTGCCCTGACGGTTGGCTGAATTTCGATGCGTCACCGCGATTGAGACTTGAACGACTTCCGTTCGTAAGTCGAGCCTTTGAGGCATCCGGTACACGCTTGTTCCCAAAGAATGTTCGATACGGAGATATCGTCCGAGGTCTTCCAGTGCCGGAGGGATGTGCAAGAGCTGTGTACTGCAGCCACGTGCTTGAGCACATTGATCGAGAGAGCGTCATAATTGCTCTCGAGAACACTTACAGAATGCTCAGGCCAGATGGTGTCTTCCGGCTTGTTGTTCCTGATCTGGCCTGGCGAGCCGAGGAATTTTTGAGAGCCCGTGATCGCGGTGATTCCAACGCAGCAGATGAATTCATCCGCAAGGCCCACCTCGGGCAGGGGAATGCAGCAACAGGCTTTATCAGGCGTATGTGCCGGGTTTTCGGCAATTCCGATCACCGTTGGATGTACGATGAGGCTGCTATGACCGCACTACTTGCCCAAACTGGTTTTGTCAGTATCCGTCGATGCCGTTTTGGTGACGCAGAGGACCCAATATTCGCTCTTGTCGAAGACGAAGGCCGCTTTGTCGATACCGGACGCGACGAACTGGCCCTTGAGGCCCGGCGGCCATGTTGAAAACCTTTGTATGCTCGACTTGGTGAATTGTTATTGGATACTAACGTGAATGTTAGCCTTATGCGTGGCTTAAACTCTGCGTCGACGACAAATGTTCAGTTGGTAGAACCGTGCTGCCACGAAAGAACTGGCGCACTTCTCCTCGAATGATTACAAGAATTTTTCCAATAATTCGACTTTACTTTGTCCGTCTTGCATCAGTTCTTCTTTCACTTGGGTTCTCAATTCTTGCTGCAAGACTACTAGGTGTTGGAAATTTCGGTGATTATGTCGCCCTGATGGCCGTGGTGGGACTTTTTACGGTAGTTGCTGGCGCAGGTTTGCCGCAACTATTGGAACGAGAGACCGCTGCGGCGCGAGGAAGTGGGTCAAACGAACGACTCGCAATCGTGCTACAGTGGATTGCACTTCTTGGCTCGGTCTCGATCCTGATCTTGTCGATCATCTGGCTTGCTTTTGGCCAAGCAGGATTAGTGGTTTTTCTTGTCATACTGACAGGCATGGGGGCAGCTTTTGCATCCGCTGTTTTGAATGGCATCGAACGTGTCGAAATCTCTGCTGTGATTATAGGAATATTACGCCCTGCATTGGCGCTAGTTTTCTTGGTGTTGACAACATTGACTATGGGCCCACTCTGGGTGAGCGCTTTGACAGCTCAAATACTCGCTAGTGCGGTTACATCAGCCGTAGCACTCTGGCTGATATGGCGTGTAAAGGTTGAGGTCATCCATCATGCTGTTCAAGCTGCTTTTAGTCTGCGCCCGGGACCTACTCATCGGATTGTAGCCTTGGCGGGTTTCAATTTCGCGCTTATTCAGGTTCTCATAAATGCCACGCAGCAAGCCGAGATCCTTTGGCTATCGGTTCTTGCCTCACCCGAAGATGTGGCTCACTTTTTTGCAGCGTCGCGAGCAGGGAATGGGGTGTCTCTTCTGCACGCATCAGTTCTCGCGATCTATACGCCGCGGATCATACGCCTGCACGCCGCGGGCGAAATTCTGGCGCGCGATCATGAAGTTCTCCAAGCAACAAGGGTCTCTTTCATTGCTACCCTGCTGGTGGCGGTTATAGCAGCGACCGTGTCCGGACCTTACCTTCACCTTTATGGAGAGAGTTTTAAAGAGGCGCAGATCCCGATGATTATCATACTATTCGGGTGGGTAGTGGTCAGCGCGTTGGGGCCCGTTGTCGCTCTGATGATCACTCTCGGTAGGGAGCGAGATGTTTGGATTGGGGTCACTTTGGGCTTGGGTGGCGGGGCACTGACGGCTTGGGCACTTATCCCGACCCTGGGTACTCTGGGGGCTGCGCTCTCCTTCCTTTTAATGATTGTTTTAGCCCACATTTATCTCCTTCCAATCCTTCGGCGTAATTTGGGCTATATTTTATTTTGCGCGGCCAAAATATGAAGGTTATAGCAATCACTGAATTAGAACCACTCGAAGCCGCAAACGGCAGATCTTTGCGTTTTTGGCATCTTTGTGAACAGGGTAATTACCAATGTTACTTTCTCAGCAGTATGCCTGAAGTAGACTTAATAAATAAGGAACCACTCAAATGGCGAAACCTAATAAAAAATGACTATTCCACACTAATCAAATCATGCATCTCTCACCAAGAACATGGTGGGAAATTATTCGTACAGGGTCTTGAGCTTGCATTAAGGTTGCGTGAAAGTGGAGTCACGCCAGATTTTGTTGACATTGTTGATTCATACTCAGTTTATTTTTCAAGACGCTTTCGGTTTCTTCATTGGAGTAATTTTCTAAAACGATCTAATGCGCTTTTACAGTTTTTTCGCAATCGCATTATTGAAAGAAAAGCGAAATCCGTATCTTGGACTCTTCTCGCGGCAGCTGAAACAGATGCCAGAGCGTTTCTGGGTGGAGCGGCGACAGTGGTTTCGGCTCCAAACGGAAGCGAGTGGGTAGATGCTCCTCCACTGTATTACAAGCGCCGGAATGCTTATGTGCTTGGTTTCCACGGTATTATGACTTGGGACCCTAATGTTAGCGCTGTAGAGTATATTGTTCATGAACTAATGCCGCATATACTTAACCGTAACCCTGACGCAGAATTCCGTATCATTGGTGGCCCAGTTGTATCCCGTATTGCAGCGCTAAGCTCGCAGCGAGGGGTTAAGGTAATGGGGCAAGTTGAGGACATGCGCGCGGTGTTGTCCGAGGTCGATGTCTATGTGATGCCGATGTTGCAAGGGTCCGGAGTAAAGAACAAGCTGATGGAGGCAATGGCCGCAGGCATCCCACTCGTCACGAACACACGCGGTGCCGAAGCATTTTTTCCCAAAATCACTCCTCATATATTGCTAGCAGAGGAACCTACAGCCCTTGCCGATGCAATCTGCAGCTTGCTTGCGTCAGAAGCGATGCGGGATCGTTTAAGTATTACCGCCCGAGCCTTTGCCGTCGAACACTTTAAGTCCAAGTCTCTAATGGAATGGATCCAATCCACTCACTGAGTTTCCTACTGATGAAGAAATTTTTAAAAAATACGCTGAAGAAATTTGATATCAAGATAATCCATAAGAAGGGGTGGGATTATAGAGTGATGAAGACCAACCGGTTTCCAACTAATTGTAGGGTAGGCTCAGGCTCTAAACTCGCGCATTTTCTATCATATGATCCAGATGACAGTATCCAGCTGTTTCACCTTAGGGGCGAGTATTACGAGCAGGCTGATTTACAGCTTATTGCTAAATATTATCGGCCTGGAACTTTTGTTGATATTGGCGCAAATGTAGGAAACCATGCAATTTTTCTGGCGAAGACATTCCCTGATCGGAAGATAGTTTGTTTTGAGCCACACCCGCGCACGTATGGATATCTTTATATTAATATAATTGAAAATGGCCTCTTTGAGAGAATAATGCCGACGCGTGCGGCGCTCTCAGATCGTGCAGGAACGGGCACCATTCAAACCCCGACAAATAATATTGGCGGATCATACCTTGGCAATACAAACCGCTGTTTCCAAGATGAGATAGTTGAACGTTGGACCTGTGAGCTCCAAATTGGCGATGAGGCTCTCTCATCAACACAGGATATCAGCTTCATAAAGATAGATGTTGAAGGCCACGAGCGCGAGTGCCTCAGCGGCTTATGCAAAACTATCGCCCGCTGGCGCCCCTCTGTCTTTGTAGAGGTTGATAATAATACTAAAGAATTCGTGACTCAATACTTTAATGAAATTAACTATCAATTGAAAGAAGTTACCGTTCAATATCATGGTCTGCAGAATTTCCTATTTCTTCCGAAAGAATTATGGTAAAAATTTGAGATATTAGTCATTGGAAGCACTTTTTTAACTCTCTCGCGTAAGAAAGAAATGCGCCGCTCTCTCAATAGAGGTTGTAATTTAATACATATTGCGACCTTCTGGGAGAAGGTGATGGTATCATATTTTTAATATAGAGAATATTTTACTGCTCA
>QCWE01000002.1:54092-56641 GCA_003149555.1 Candidatus Aquiluna sp. XM-24bin5 | reverse complement strand
GGGTAGGTCAGCGCGGTTTTCAAAGCTATCAGCGGTTTTTCGGATTGTGGTCAGGGCCCAGTCACTGTCCCGAGGGTGGATAACGAAGAGCAGGTGATCAGCGCCAGATTTCTCAACGGCTGAACGAAATGGCATACCCATTGGTAGTTCGAGCACTGGTGACATGCCCGCTGCCTCAATCGCCGCGGTCACGATCGTTTCAGCACGAGCCTTTGCTGCTTTGCTTTTGATGGAAGCTTGCACAAAAGCCTGCGCAATCGGCAGTGCGGCCATAAAAGCGGTATCGTCCACATCCGGCCCAAGTTCGTCAAAAACTGGTTTCAGCGTTTCAAGTAAAACTGGCAGTGTCAGACCGCCCATTGGACCTGCAACAGATGGTTCTATAGCACCGTTATCGATGAGGTCGACAGGCAGGACAAAGTTTTGGTCAAAATTATCGTGGATGGCCTCAATATCTGCCTCTGGAACAGCAAGAGCGCGCAAATATTCACGGCCAAAATGGTGCCAAATCAGCCCAAATGAGCTGTAAGGTCGACCGTCATCCCGAAGGGGGTTTGACCGCTGATGGTGGTCGAATATCAAGGCATCTGCATCATAAGCACTCCCCACATCATAGATAATTTTTCCCGCACCTGGCGTGATCCATACTGTTTCGCGTGATCTGATCAGGGCTGCATCTGGGAAAAGGCGGGTTAGGATTACCGACGACAGGAGTTCATCGGCGTGAAATCCACCAGAATGCGTGACGAGATGGGTAATGGTCATTGTTAATCTTTCTTTCAGTCCACTGATAAGGGACCACTTGGCGGAATGTAATTCCAAGTATTGTCAGTCACGTTGCCAGAGGCTGTGGAGAAATGCCCACGCGGCCAAAAGCGCCTCCCCCAGTACCGTTTGCACGGGTCTGGGAACGCCATGTGGATGCGGCGGGATGAGCGGCCCTTGATGCGCTGCATGGCATCGGACAGAGACAGCTTCGGAAGGATCGACAGGAACATGTGGACATGATCGCGCACCACAACGCTCTTTACAATATGGACGCCGAGTTCGACTGAAACCGCCGAAATTCCTCTGAATTGAGGGGGCTGGCTGAGTTATTTCGTAACTCCCCACACTACACGACACTGGGTGCTTTTGGCGATTTTAGGGCTGGTGCTGACCGGCGAGATGGATTCTGAACACGGACTCTTTCCGTGCAAGGATTTCGTCCATGACAAGTTTCGCTCTCGCCGATCTACGTAAGTTACTAACCCCGCATGTTGCAATGGGCAAGTCACGCTTGGAGACCCTCTGCCTACTCGTGCTGGGCATGATCAGCGCCCGTACCGTCAACCTGACCCACATTGCAGCAGAGCGACCGTCTCGCGCAAAAGTTGCGTCAACCTACCGCCGCCTGCAGCGGTTCTTTCAACAGGTGATCCTGCCCGAAGATTGGAGCGTTGGGATCGTGATGGCGCTGATCGGCAATCCGGATCGGTGGTACTTGTGCCTCGATCGGACGAACTGGAAAATCGGCAAGTCTGACGTCAACGTTCTCGTGCTGGCGGTGGTGACCGAGCGCTACCGCGTTCCCCTTATGTGGACCTTTCTGAACCACTCGGGCAACAGTACGACACGGCAGCGCATCGCCCTGATGGAGCGTTACCTGGCGCGCTTCCAGCCATCCACAGTGCGGATGCTCTTGGCAGACCGTGAATTCATTGGGCAAGCCTGGTTCAAGTTTCTCAAGGACAAAAACATTCCATTCGCGATCCGCGTGAAGGAAGATCAGCTCGTTGTCGTCGGGGGACGCGAATATTCGCTGCGCTCTTATCTGAGGCGCTGCAAGGGAGAGCGTGGCTTTACCGCAACTCTGCCAACCAAGGCAGGCCAGCCCGCTCTTGATCTGCATTTTGGGGCAAAGCGCATCAAGGGGGGTGAGCTACTGATCGTAGCCTGCTCCGAGCCGCTGCGTGGCAACGCATCCTGCGGTACTACAGCTGGCGATGGTTCATCGAATGCATGTTCGCTGACTGCAAGACAAAGGGGCTGAATCTCGAGGATACGAGGATAAAACTCTCCAAAAGGTTGAGTCTTTTGATTGGTATCTCCGCCATCGTCCTCGCTATGGCCTGCCATATGGCGTCCAAGCTCATGGGCACAAAATATCCCGCCCGCAAAAAGCACGGGTACTGTTCAAAGTCGTGGTTCAGGACCGGTTTCGACGAATTACGACGCCGCCTCAGAACAATTGAGGATACGTCGATCTTCGGATCGAAGTTGGCCGTCAAGAAACGATTACGGGAGGGAGTCGTGTAGTGTGGAATTGCCCTAAGTGTATGCATCATGTTGACCTTGAGCGCATTCGCAATCGCAACGTGATCATGACGGATGGCTTCAACAATGTTCTGCATGGCATTTTCCTATATGATGACAAGATTCACTTTCCATCTAATGGATCGAAGTCACCGGCTTCCAGCCGGTCCGCTTCAGCGAATCTGCGCTACTCGTCATCCGCGCACACGCGATTTTATCACAGATACCACGTCGTGTGGGCCACGAAATACCGT
>QCWE01000002.1:0-53379 GCA_003149555.1 Candidatus Aquiluna sp. XM-24bin5 | reverse complement strand
TCCTTCACTGCTCGTGTAAAACTTACAACACGGTCATTCCATAAAATCGCCATTATTACAAATACTAGATCTGATCCTCCTCAACTCAACGATAAAAGAACATTCTGATAAATCCCCCGTAACATTCACCCATACGGAGGACGAGATAGGTGAGAAATACACGACCACATGGCCGGCGCTGCAGCCCGTTTCTACACCGTTGAAAGCAATATGAAATGACATAGGGCCATTTTGCTTACCTGTTTCCTTTGATCTAGGTTAACCGGATGACTTATTAATCTAAAACATTGACTCACCGTCCGAAACCTCGGATAGTCGACCATGTGGTTTAGGACCACATTAACATAAGGGTAACATGAGCCTGCAGAGTTTTGCGAGAGTTGGGATGTATGACCGAAGATATGATTAGGGACTGCATGCAAAATCTTGCGACTTATTATCAAAACATTGTTAATGTTGATGGCAGCATCATTAAACGAGAATTACTTACACGCTTGCCTCTCAGCGAGCACAACAGTGATATGGACTCATTTTTTGAGAAGCTCACTCCAAAAGATAGCATTACCATCTCTCTGCGGCAAATTGAGCTAGCAGCACAAATTTATGATAAAACAAATATAGTGTGTTCTATTAATGTTGATAATTATGCATGGCTTAATGATGATTTAAAAAATCTATTGATTGATAAGTGTAAATCATTCTCACAGCCTATAATCTTAGAATTCACTGAGCTTCGACCAATGCCACCAATAGATGAAATTAATTCGGTGTTTTTAGAGCTCAAAAGACAAGGTGTGAAACTTGCGCTTGATGATTTTGGAACTGGCCTCAACGGTATCTCTGTATTTGCAGATTACGACTTTGATATTGTCAAAATTGATCGTAAATTAACGCTGGGAATTGAGGAACGGCCACAAAAATTAAAAGTGCTATCTCATATATTGGATCTTTTGAATGTTCTGGATAAGGAACACATCGTAGAAGGCGTAGAGGATCGTAAGCAATTTAATAGCCTGACAGAAATCGGATTTATCAATTTCCAAGGTTTTCTCTTTCATAAGCCAGCGCCTATTGAGGAACTTCTATGAGTAAAAAGTTTCCAATATCCCCAAAAGAGGATGCACGCCTATCAGTGCTCAAAGAAATGTCGATTCTTGACACACTTGAGGAAAAAAAATTTGATGACATAACGAATATCACATCACTTATTTTCAATGCGCCGACGGTAACCATTTCTCTTGTTGATGAGAAAAGACAATGGTTCAAAAGTCACCATGGCCTTGATATTTGCGAAACTGACAGGAAAATTGCATTTTGCAATTATACGATCTTGTCAGACGAAATCTTGGAAGTGCATGATCCTCTAAATGACGAGCGATTTAAGGAAAATCCGCTTGTTACAGGAGAATTTCATCTTAGATATTATTGTGGAGCTCCCATTATAATTAAGCAACACACTATTGGTGCACTCTGCTTATTAGATTACAATATGAGAAAGCCACTCTCCACTGATCAAAGGACTATCTTGCTTGGACTTGCGAAAATTACTGCCGACACGATCTTAAATAGGCATCTATTGCAAAAATCAACAATACTCCTCACTAATTCACTCAGTGACTGAATTGACTTGACTTAGTGTTTATAAAATTCACACTTGTCCGTAATGTTTCTTGACATACTCGCAAAGCTTTTGCAGTGGCTGAAATTTTTCCCATTGCGTTACATCTGAATTGGTTTGGCGTGTGGTGCCCGCACCAATGGGTCAGCCTTTTTATTTCAATCAACTTTGAATTTCTTAAGAGTGGCTTCGAGTTTTCCGATGGTGTCGAAAGCTCTGCGCCAAAGCATCCGAGCTCAAAAGCTTGACGTGTAAGCGATTTATATTGTTGAAGTGGAAATACCCACTTTTGCCGCAACATGGCCGTTTCAATTGGGTGTTTTAAGTTCAAAGCGTCGAAGAGGTCCAGTCGATCTGCATCGCAAGCTCGAAAGTCCGCGCGAACACAGAGGCCATCTCGCCGGGGCCGTGCTCGATCAACTGTTCCAAGACCGCCTCAAGCGCCGTATCCTTTCGTCTGTCCATTCGCTCTTCTCCATGGTTGTGTTGCAACTCCATGGAATACCAGAATGGGCAGCCCGTGCTGGGGCGCGCCCCAGCACGGGCTCATGACCCGCGGCTCAAACGAATTTCCAGACATGAGGGTACAGTACCGTCCAGTTGTTTCTGTTGCTGTCGGGTGAGGGTTGTCTTGGCGGCAGTGCCGATGCAGGTGACGTGCTGTTTGATGCGTTCGAGCAACTCGAGTAGGGTGCGCGGGCTTGCGCTGTCACCCTTGGCCTTCAGGCGTATGCGCGGATGCGATCGGGCAGCCGGTGATGCACCGGCGCGATCTCGATATCGGATTTCAGAACGCGAAAGTCACGCTCGATGTCCGCGAGACCCTTTTAGCGTGCAACCGCGTCAGCAGGGCTGAGATTGCTTGGTCGAGCAAAATATCCAGCCCCCCGTGCCCAGTGAGATAAAATACTTACATCACGTGTCGTTATCATTTGAGAGAATGAACCCAAGAGAGCCAGCCATATGTTAGACAATATAGTAGACATTGAAATTGATGAGGGGCAGATAGCTCTCCTATCAATGGTGGAGCGAACACAAGCTGTCATCCACTTTACAGTCGATGGTATCATTTTGCATGCCAACACAAACTTTCTTAACGCCCTAGAATATTCTGCGGATGCCGTAGTCGGACAGCATCATCGCATGTTTGTTGATCCAAAATACGCTCAAAGTAATGAATACGCTCAATTTTGGCAAAACCTGAAGTCAGGCCAAACTTTTACTGATCAGTTTCCGCGGCGCACTCGAACTGGACGGGTTATCTGGATACAAGCAACTTACGCGCCAGTGTTTGATACGGAGGGTACCGTATCGCGCATCGTCAAGGTCGCAACCGACATCACAGCGCGACAGGAAGCCATCCATGCTGTAGCGAACGGCTTGATACAACTACGCAAAGGCGATCTGACACACAGGATCCCAGTAAGCGAATTACCAGACATGGCGGTTGTAGGAGAAGCCTTTAACCGCACAATGGACGACTGGAACACTTTGCTCGGACGCGTGTCCACCATAACAAACGTAGTGCAGTCGATCGAAGAAACTTTATCCTTATCTTCTCAGGAGCTTTCGCACCGTAGTTCTACGCAGGCTTCCACTCTAAGCAAAACAGCGCGCGCATTAAACCAGTTGGATAACACGGTCCGCAATGCGGCAACCAAAGCACAGTCTGCAGACACTGTTGCAAAGGATACACGGGGTAAGGCTGAAAGAAATGCAAAGCTTGTTGATGACATAAAGGAAGCGATGGTCCTCATCCAAACGTCTTCAACACGAATTTCAAAGATTGTAAATACGATTGAAGCCATTTCAATTCAAACCAATCTTCTCGCACTGAATGCCGCTATAGAAGCGGCACGCGCAGGCAATGCGGGACGAGGTTTTGCTGTCGTTGCAAAAGAGGTGCAGCGACTTGCGCAACGCAGTTCGGAAGCAGCTGGTGAAATTAGCGACTTAATCGGAGAAAGCGGGCATCACGTTTCGAATGGCGTTTTGCTAGTTAATCGCGCAGGCGTTGACTTGAACAGTTTCTTCGATGGATTTGAAAGTCTCAGCTCAACTGTCGAACGAATTGCCGAAGGCATTACCAGCCAATCGGCTGCACTATCAGAGATTAATCAAGCGACAGGACAGATGGAGCATATGACCCAGGAAAACGCCCAAATGGCTGCAGAGACAACATCAGCCTGCGGCCGGCTTGCAGATGCATGCAATGCCTTGGCCTCTCAGGTGTCACGATTTCAGACAACTGTTCAGCAATGTTATACCACTTGACTTAAAATACGACATAAGGCTGCGCACGTTACTTGTTCATGACACAAGTTGCCATATAGCGGACGACGTATATCGCATATTGCGCAGCTGATATCTCGATCAACGCGGAATTTTTGCTAATCGCCTCTGCACCCTAAGGGCCGTCTTAGGCGTACAGCCTGCCTCCAAAGATTGTGTCAAGCATTAAGAACGGCACCAAAAGGCGCGCCGCTTAGGCGCCCATCACGAACGTCTTCATGATCAAAAACGAAAATCTGCATCAGCGAGAGCGCTACATAGGATCATCCCAAACTAATGAAGCCAACTCAGCCTCCAATGCATGCACAAACACCGCACATTCAGCTCGAACGGCAATTCCACTACCTCATCCCGAAGCCCTCCCAAGCTCTACCTTCATATATCAAAAGTAGATTGATGAGATGCTATGTGCGGGAACACCTTGCAGGAGCTGCCTTCTCTTCCTAGAAGGCCGATAGAATACAACTTTTAGCTCTGCCAAGAAGATTAGATCGAGTGAAAAAAGATAGTATATTCAGGCTAACAGAGACGATGTTGCGAGATGCAATGCCGCTCAACACTCCAATGACTGCAGCAGATATTGTCAAGGCGATTGGAATTCCACAACTCGACACGTCCAATGTTGCTGCACAGATCGGTACCTATGTAGACAGCAGCTTTTTGCACAGAGAAACTCGCCCCAAGGGTGGCGGTGCATATCAATATACACGCCTTCGAGGCCCTCTGGACACAGAGCCAAATCCAAACACCGAAAAATACGAAAAACGTCTTTTTGGTGGAACTTCAATAACTCTTCCGAAAATGCCCAGCCTTAGTGTTGATAAGTGACTAGAAAAACTCAAAATTTTTCGTTCATGCAAGAGCTCACTTCATATCATTTGCTCTATACCTTTCCGGCGATTTTTCCGGATAGAGCTGCATAATTGCAGAAATGTCCTCATTAAATGAACAAAATGCGTCCACTATTTCTAAGTCTAATTGATTTTTATCTCCAAGATCACGGAGATAATCAAACGCTTCTGAAGTTGACCATGGGTCTTTATACGGTCGCCGCGCTGTTAAAGCATCAAATATATCCACCACAGCAAGGATTCTTCCTTCTAATGAAATCTCTTCTCCTTTGAGACCTCTTGGATATCCCGTGCCATCAAGTTTCTCATGATGATGATTAATAATGTTCGAAAATATTGACTTTACTTTTTCTGGTACAGAAGGTGTATTCTCTAAAACATCGTTTAACATTTCAACTCCAATTTCAACATGGGTCTTAATTAATTCATATTCTGCATTAGACAAAGGCCCCGGCTTATGCAGAATTTTTTCAGGAATTCCAATCTTTCCAATATCATGCAACGGGGCCGCCAAAAACATTAAGTGGACAAATTCATCATCGACAATGTCTTCTTTAGCCAATTTTTTGGCAACCAACTCAGCATAGGCAGCCACTCTCTTGATATGTTCGCCAGTTTCAAAATCTCGACGCATAAAAATATTCATAACAATACGTAGTGGAGCTTCAATTTCCTCAACATAACCAAAACCCAACTTCGCATAATATTGCAAGCGGCTCTGCAACTCTGGAGGAAAGCCATCTTTTTCACTTGAATTATAGAAAACGAAACCCAAAAACCTTTCGCCCCGAAAGACAGGTACGGTTAACGAAGACTTATACCCTTGGGCAATTAACCAGTTCGAGTGCTTCCGACCAGGCGCTATTGTACTTTGAATATCAGCAACATAGCGCAGCTTTTGGGCCTCAACGATCTCTGAAAGAGATCGACTCTCTGCAAGAGGAAATTCGTACGCTTTTAATGGAGAACCGTCACGCGTGCTATTCAAAAAGGTATGCAACATACCACTGCCCGGATCATATGTAATACATGCTACGCGGACGACACTTGGGCATTGCTCTAGAATTCTGTCATGCAGGTCGCTTAGTTCCGCTGTAAACCCATTTATTCCGCCTGCGGATGTGCGTCCATTGTAATCTATCATTGCATCTTCCAAGCATTGAACGTTCACATTAGTTTGATTATCACTTTTTCATAACTGCCAAGCAACAAAATTTTTGCATCAACTCTTCAAACGGCAGACAAGCATATAGGACTATCAAAGAAAATATCCCAACGCAATCTGAGCCAGGTCGAAATTAAGTACTTTTCCGCGGAGGTGGCAATCTATCAGTAAATGCAGTTTGCTTTACTATTTCACAGCGCATAATGTTATAGTATTTTTCATTACGTGATATTCCTAATTATCTTTAACACCATCAATAATTTTTTCTTACAAGCATATACTAATTAATATCCACCTTCACAACATCAAGTCAGCATCAAACACACTCAACGTGAGTAAACTTTTTAACTATAATGGAAACACACTTCCAACAAATGGAAGCAATATTCTCATTTTAATAGATTTAATACAGCCCAAACCGAAGCTTTTCGATGCAATCAAATCGAAAGTTAAAATATGTTTTCACACTGCACCAACTGAACAGATCCAATGCTATACACAACCCCTCCAGCCTAAGTTATTTATCTCAGGCACCACGTTATTACGCGTCGCAAACAGCCCCCCCCCGATAGGCGCGTTTCTGCAGCCTTCTAGACCGCATGGTTCGATCTCACGCTCCTGCACTCAAACTGACGATAACACTGAGCAGATTTCCACGCAGGAACAAAAAATATCACAGCATACAAGCTTGCAGCCTCGTCACCATCTAAATGGCAAATTTTATCGCAAAGCGTCTCATCTTAAGAGTGACGCAACAACACGCGCCATCGACAGTTGAGCTAACACTTTAAAGGTATGGGAAAAAATTGGATACTTTATGTATACGCTCTGCTTGCGCCACATAATGCTTCTCGTATAACGTGTAAATCAGCATGCGTGAGAGGCTTCAAAACTTTTTGCGGGCGGCAGTTTTGGCGATAAGTCCGATGAATGATGACAAACAGTTTGAGCAAAATTTGGGACAACAAGAATGGCTGTCCGAAATTGCAAACACATATCTTAATTTTAACCAGGGTCTCTATTCCATACAAAATGAAGATTTTGATATAATTTACACATCCCAACCACTTTTAAACCTGCTTGGCTACGAACTAGAAAAAGATTTACCAAGCTCGGCAGTACTACGAACAGGAAATAGAGAACATCTCACAAAACGGCGTAAATTTTTACTATCTTTACCTATTGGTGCCTCAACTGCCCCTGATCTTAAGACCTTACGCGCACGTAATGGTACGCTCATCACATTTCAAACACGAGCGAAATGGTATCCAAGCATAGATGGAAAAGGGCGCATTCTCGTCATCAGTTTTGAAGATGTTACAACCCTTCAAGAGCACGCAGAAGCGTTAGCTAAACAAGCAGAATCTGACCCACTTACAGGTGTTTTAAATCGACTGGGTCTTGAAAAACGCTTTGGAGAAAAAGGAACTTCATGGCTTAAAAAAGACTATGCGATATTCATTATTGATATTGATTGGTTTAAAAAAGTAAACGATCATTATTCTCATCAGACGGGCGATGAGCTGCTGCGGGAAATTGCAAAAACACTTCTAACATTATCCAAAACGGATGGCATGGTTGTACGACTTGGCGGCGAGGAATTTCTAGTCGCACACCCTTGGAAAACAGACGAACACGCCAAGCGCTTTGGGCAAACCTTAAGGGAAGAAATCAGAAAAACAAAAATCATAGCCAATGGGCACATTGTATCCTGCACCGCATCTATTGGAATTGTACGCTTAATGAAAGGGAAACCCCTCAGTCAGGCTCTTCAAATTGCAGACTCGGCGTTACGGGAAGCAAAGGAATCTGGCCGAAATGCCTCAATCCTCGCAGATGCCACCTTCATCAGAGAACAGCGCATTCGGGGGGGATTGATCACGGAGACGGACCTTGCAACTGCGATCAAAAATGATGAGTTCAAATACCATAAAGTACCTATTTACAATACATATAAAAATAAGGTTGAAGGCTTTGAAACGGTGCTCCATTGGAGTCGACCAGATGGGAGTATTGTAACATCCGAAACTGCCACGCGGCGTTTTGGCGTAGCTTTTTATCGATCTGAATACATTGAGTTACATCGAAAAATGCAACGTGAGGCCCTTCACCCTCTAGAAAACCACCCGGAAACATATATAACATGGAACCTTGATTTTAAGCTACTCACGAATAAGGACTTTACAGACTATATCATTTCAGAATTTGCCGAGCTTAATAAATCTCTTCAACATCAAATGATAGTGGAAATTTCCGAGGATATATTCCAATCCCGTGAAAATTTGGAGGAAATTGCATTTTACTTAAAAGGCCTGAGTCAGGCAGGGATACAGATCGCATTGGATAACTTCTGCAAAAGTCAAATCTCCATGCGGAGCTTATTGATGATTCCCATCGATATCATTAAATTGGATCAATCTATTATTAAAAATATTGTACACTCACAGCGTGAATACGCTCTTTTGCGTGGAATTACTGGGCTTCTTAATGAATTAAAATTTGAGATAATCGCCGATGGCGTAGAGACACCTGAGCAAGCCGAATTGCTTAACAAAATTCATATTCACAGACAACAAGGCAGACTCTATGCGTCAGCATTATATTCACCATTGATTACTTGACAAAAGGTCGCCCCAACAGGTGAACAAAACAAGATCGGTCAGACCTTATGACCAATTGTGTATGACATTCCTGAATTCTTTTGCTCCACAGTCTCCCCTTAGAGCGTGTTGCGCCCTTTCCGATTCAGATTTCCATGAGGCTTGATCTGTGATTCCCTTTCTGCATGGCAGATATGGGGGTTTGAGATGGGAAAGCCACATCCTATGGCACTTCGTGAGCGGGTTGTCGCGCTTGTGGAGGAAGGGCATTCACATCGCGCTGCGGCCAAACGGTTTCGGGTTTCGGTGAAGTTTGTGAACGATATGGTGATCCTGAAACGCGAGACAGGCGGGTTGGAGCCGCGCCAACAAGGTAATGGTGGCGGGCACGGCAAACTGGCCCATCTGCGGGACTGGATCGCAGCGCGTATGACGGCCAAGCCCGACCTCACGCTGGATGATCTGGTGCTGGAAATTGCTGATGCGCATCAAACGACAATCCATCGCGTGTCGGTCTGGCGTACGCTGCGCAGTCTCGGCCTGACGTATAAAAAAAAGACCTGCAAGCGGTAGAGCAAAAGCGGTCTGAAGTTCGGCAGGCGCGCCATATATGGATCACAAAGCGGCAACCGTTCATGACTAACCTGTTGCCGCGCATTGGTTTCATCGATGAGACCTCACTCAAGACGAACATGGCGAAGACCACAGGTTGGTCTGCAAAAGGCACACGTCTGATCGACTACACACCCTTCGGCCATTGGAATACGCAGACGTTTATCGCGGCACTCCGCCATGATCGGCTCGATGCACCTTGGGTGATCGAAGGCGCCATGAACCAGGATTTGTTTGAACTTTATGTCGAGACCCAATTGGTCCCAACCTTGCAAACCGGCGATGTGATCATTTTGGATAACCTGTCATCTCACAAAAGCCAGACGGCCGCGCAGGCCATGCGCGATATTGGCGCTTGGTTTCTCTTTCTGCCCGCATACAGCCCCGATCTCAATCCCATCGAAATGGCCTTTGCCAAACTCAAGGCCCTGATACGACGAGCAGCCGCTCGAACCTACGAAGACCTCTGGCGCGCGGTCGGTCACGTCTGTGATCTCTTCACTGACGAGGAATGTTACAATTTTTTCAAGGCTGCCGGCTATGAAACCAATTAAACGCAACACGCTCTAACCTGTTGATTGTACTGGCATGACTTGATTGTATGCATTTAAATCACGCGGCATATAACGGCTGAGGGCATGTGTCATAGTTTGCCAAGAGAGCGGAAGTTCTCAGTAAGGTAACAGCACCGATGTCGACCGCGGTTTGTATCTGGAGGTCGAGAAAGCGCAGTTCAGTTGGGACAGCAGCCTTTTGGCGATACACAAGCTTGATGATAGCGATCAGCCAGTCCAATCTGATGTCAGCGGTACCTGTGGGCATTTTGAAACGGCACTTGGTGACCCAGATCACGAAATAACCGTGATAACAGCCTCTGTCCCTAACGGTGTCGTATTGCAGTGATCATAAGCCAGTTCCCTCACACTGACGCGGATACAGAACAAAAGCGACTGAAAAGTATACCCGATGCGCTGAAAAACACCGCCGCTAAGCTGTAAATCGGCCGCGTCGTGACGTGGTACGTTTAACTCGCGCCGTCAGCCCGATCACAGACACAGGTAAAACCAAAAACAGCTTGGCACATAGACAGATTCAAGCAATTTTGGTATCGGACTGTACGCCACTCGGGCAATGTCGAATTCACTTTGTAATCAAACTCTTGAGCGCCCCAGAAAACGACGTGCCATTGAGGCAATTGAAAAAACTATACAAAAAATACTGTAAATATTCCATGACTGGATCCACCTTATGAAGTTCAACAATTTATCTGACTCTACATGGCAAATAATTTTGGATCATGTAGAAGAGGCCGTCGTCGTTTATGACAAAAATGGTGGGCTTGCATACTGGAATAAATCTTTTAAGGACCTGTATACATACACAGATGACGAACTTTCCATTGGAGTCCACTTTTCAGAATTGGGTCGAATCGACATCGAAAAAGGAAATGTAGCCATTGGTGATGACCTTGGAGATGGAGAGGGTTATCTCGCAAGGAAAGCTGAATATCGCAAACACTTGCGGGGTTCTTTTTTCGTCCATCTAACAGATGGCCGCTGGATTAAGACAACAGACCGGCGTTTGCCAGACGGTGGATTCATCAGTGTCCAAACCGATGTAACAGAATTGCGTCAGCTTCATTCAAACCTTGAGCGGCAAAACGCGAGCCTGGCTACAGCAAACACTCAACTAAGGCAGGCATTGGACACTGACTTTTTAACTGGCGCACTCAGTCGCGCAGCAATTATTACTCAGGTTAAAGAAGCTCTTTCAGGCAGCTCTCGATTAGACGGTCGGACATATGCAATGCTTTTGGACTTGGATCATTTCAAAGCAATCAACGACAATTATGGACATTTAGTGGGCGATCAAGTGCTTAAACAAACTGCAGACATATCTCGCATGCTGTCTTCGTCTGTGCAACACTTTGGACGAATGGGTGGTGATGAATTCTTAGGTCTCATCCAATTAGAGCGTCAAATCAGTCCAATAGATTTCTTTGATAGATTAAAATCTGATTTTGAGCAGATATGCTTGGATTGCAAAATCGACAGAACCATTCAAAAAATTGGAGTAAGTGCTGGCTTTACCAAACTAGATGGCAGTATCACTGGCTTTCACGATCTTTATCATAGACTGGATGAGGCGCTATATCAGGCAAAATCGCTTGGGCGACACATAGCGGTCGTAAGATAAATACTTGGTAGAATGGGCATTCGGTGACCGATCACCGCACACAGCAGTAAAATACCCTATCGGCTCAGATGACTGAATAAAATCTTCCGCCTGGCTTTGAATTGGTATAATTTAACAAAGGGCAGGGGCTTGGAAAAGCGCATATAGTGCAGACGGGGTATCTATAACTTTTCCATCCAATATTTCAGCTTAGACGCAAAAAAGGGACTGCGGGAGAGGGATGGATTGTGCCGTGCGGACATTGCGACCTTTGGTTAAGAAGGTGTATCCCACGGCTAAAACGGTGAACCGCAGTGAGGTGAGAAGAGACATGCTCAGGATGAGACGCGAGCACAGCAGCCTCACCACGATTCCTAATCAGCCTAGACCACAAAAATAGTTTTGACGAGACAAGATTGAATAAACACAATATGTCATGATATATCTGCAAATGCTTGACTTAAAAAAACACCAGTCGGAACTGAAGGAATAAACCCACCGTGAGAGTTTTTGCTATGCTCCTGTTACTGAGTGCTGTATCAGCGTGTGAGACAACCAAGGGCATTGGACGAGACGTTCAGCGAGCCGGTGAAGTTCTGGACCAGGCATTTTGAGACGTGATTGCTTCATTTAAACAGCATTCGGCGAAGAAACTCCTTTAAAAAATTTGTCCTTGTTGAAAATTCCAACCCTCAAAAGGGCAGGGCGCGACAAGTCTTATTTGACCGTGCTCAAACTCACATATGTGGACCAAATTGACGATAACGTATGTTCTCACACACAAAAAGACGTCTGGCATGCACCAGTCTTTGCACGGCATACGAGTGATGGCCCACAAACGCTTTATAGAGCTTCTATCGTACCAGAACAGGACGATCGGGATCTGACACATCCCATGCTGAAATCGGGCCAGGTTTACCAAGAAAAAAGCCCTGACCATAAGCTGCACCGCAAGATTTCACCAAATCAAGATGATATTCATCTTCTACACCTTCTACAATCGCTGCCGCCCCACTGATATGGATAAGATCGATGATACTCTGCAATATGCATTTACCACGATCTGATATCCCTGCAGCATGAAGAAAATGCCGGTCTACTTTTACGTAATCCACGGGCACCAAATGAAGACGATGCAAAGTCGAATGGCCAATACCAAAATCATCTAATGCAATACAAATCCCCAACTCACGAAGCTTTGCTACAGCATTAGACATTTTTTTATTATCACCATCAACAATCGTTTCAACCAGCTCGAAAATAACCATGTCATGAGGGGCTTGGCCAACAATCTCACTTATCCAACCAGGTCCTTCACTTATAAACTGGGACAAAAATGCTGATGAAATATTAAATGAAATCTTCTTTTTTTGTGCAACCGTGACCCAGTCTGCAACTCTATGTGCTGCTGCAAGAGGTGGTTTCGTATCAAAATTATAAGCTGCAGTCATTTGATCTAGAAAGTGCTCCGGCCCTAGCACCTCACCATTCTCTCGGCTCCATCTTAAAAGAGCTTCGTACCCAATACATGTGTTAGACGTGACGTCAAAAATTGGTTGAAGAAAGTAACTTATCTCGTCTTTTTGCAATCCAAGTCTTAATTCATCCACAGAAGGTTTTCTGTAGCTCGCACATTTATGCTTACCACAAAACTTTCTAGCTTGCTTTTTCCCTGACAGCTTAGCAAGCCGAAGAGCACTATTTGCGTTTACAACAACATGCTCAGGGTCCACAATTTTATCCAGAACGACAAAACCAATTGATATTGTACGTGCGATTGAAACACCGTCAACTCTTACACTCGATGTTGCCGCGGTCCTACAGAGAAAATTTGCAAAGTCATTTGGATCAGAAAAGTGGCGGCCTGGCATCAGAATAAGAAATTCATCACCGGCCAAACGACCAACCCCTCCAACAGAACCAACGCTGGACATCAAGTCCTTGGCGATCTCAGATAGGAGGCGATCGCCAATATGGTGACCATAAAAATCATTGACGCTTTTAAAATCATCTATATCGATAAAATATAGCACATCCCCAATATTGGCGTTTTCTTCAAAATAGCTAAAAAAACCAGACTTCGACAGTGTCTTCGTCAGGCGATCGTAGTTGAGGCGCTGCTTTAATACCTCCACCTCCTTTCTCAAAGAGACATTTTCCTCCAGAATAGATGTCTGGCTCACTGATTTATATAAATTTAAATTATCAGTCATCAGATTTTTAATCCATTACTGCTTAAGATCATAGCGCACGAGAGCACGCATTCAATGAAAATTTTTACACCAAGCAACCAAGGGTTGAAGTTCAGTCAATCGCACGACGTGCTTTCCCTCTGAACATGACCAAACAATCTCTTGATCTTCAGAGGTACGCTCTCCGCAAACCACTTCACCACACCGTTTTTGTACTCGGGATGTCAAGGAGGGCTGCAGCTGGTTAAATGAGTGACACGGATCTGAGCTTTGTGACCCGCGCACTCATGCGCCAAAGGTCGATAATAGTGTTACCAAACTGCACGCACCGGTTCAAAAATCCGCCCATGGCCGCACACATAACAGTGCAGTCAACACCAAGTGTAGGCAACAAGGCGCCGAAGAGGGTCCTCTGATCCGCCTGTCATAAGTCCGCGCTGGATGCACAATCTATGCGCTGCGAGAAATGCACTCGGAAATATGTCACAGTGTTTGCAGTAGATAGCTGGTCCCAATATGGTGACCGAGATGGACAAGACAGATGATGCAGCCGAACACATGTCCTTAACCTTCCCGGTTGATGAACTGGCTCACGCCTTAGGGCGTTCGAGCGCCTTTTTACGTGTAAGCATGGCTATTCTGAAAATTTCAGAATGTGACGAAGCTCTCACTCTTGAGGATGCGGTCAATGTCATACGCTACTTTGCACCCAAGTCAGCTGACCAAGATACTTTATTAACAGGCCTCTCCCAAAAGCTCAACGCAGCTGAAAGACGAGAACTGGAATTGGCGGTTGCTCTAGAAATAACAAAACAGGAGCGCTCAAGCCTAAAAGATCAAGTTAACTTTATGCAATATCAGCTTGAACATGCTCAGGCACGAGGAGACCGCTTGGAGAAACAACTCCACGATGTGACCGCTTCATTCGCACATATTTTATCTCAGAGAGATAAGCTTGTTGCCCGCTCAAAACTCAAAAGCAGGACTTCGATCAAACAATTTAATGGGCGCGAGGTTCTCTATCTCGAAGATCCAGTTAACCTACACATGCTTGATACGGCAGAACATTGATTTTTGAGATATAATCTCCAGCATTTTTCAACTATAATAATCAATATGCTTAGCAATTTATCCACGCTTGATGTTTTATGGTTTTATAAAGAACTAAGTTAGCACAAGTAGCTCAGGCCTGCAGAGCAACGCCAACCCAATCCGCACATCGGTTTTGCCAACGCTACAACGACGCCGTGTTCGCTCATGAGATCACAACATCATGGGCGACCTGAGCATAGGCTACAAGCACACGCAAACACCAGCAAAGTGGCCCTGCACATCTGAAGGCCAACGCTTCCGAAATCTACAGCAAAAGTTGCAAGTCTACCCCGCAAGAGATTGACACTGCGCAGCGAACGTTCCGTGATAGGGACAAACCAGAACGAATAAGGCTCACAGACAGCATATGCGCAGCGCAACATACGCGACAGCACTCACTTTAATGCTTGGCTGGCTGCTATGGATAGGCAAGCCGATACTGCTTCCAGTATTTGCGGCTGTTATTTCCGTTTATATTTTATCTACTGCAGCTGCAAGCATGCAAGCCTTGCCCATATTGGGCCGCTTGCCAGCATGGGCGCGGCGCGGCCTTATTTTAATTCTTTTTGCAATCGTTGTCATTTTATTATTTATTTTGGTGATCAACAACCTTGTGCAAGTTGTTGCGATTTTACCTCAATATGAAACAAATTTAGAACAACTCATAACCGACAATGCCAGCATTCTCGGGATTGAGAATGAGCCAACTTGGGAAAATCTGCGGCGCGCCACATTAGACCAAATAGATGTACGTGCCTGGATGACCCCAGCCTTACTATCGTTGCGTGGGTTCGGCGTTACGCTATTTCTTGTTGTTCTTTACTCTAGCTTTTTCATAGCCGAACGCGGCGTCATGGCCCGTAAAGTCATGATCGCAATGGGTGACGCCGATGTTGGCGAGAGGGCCATCCAACTGCTCTCGAGAATAAATGAAAGAATTGGACAATATCTTTTTGTCAAAACTGTTATAAATATGATCCTTGGCGCATTATCTTTTATAGTGCTCCTTTTCTTTGGAATTGAGTTCGCGCTATTTTGGTCAGTATTGATCGCTTTTCTAAATTACATACCATATATTGGCTCGATGATTGGAGTCATTTTCCCTGTCTTATTAAGCTTGGCACAGTTTGGCACTTTATCAATGGCTGGCTCAGTTATGATCACACTCACAATTGTGCAGATCTTTGTTGCGTTTTTTTTGGAACCACGCATGATGGGGAGAGCCTTTAACTTAAGTCCATTCGTTGTCCTACTCGCCTTGGCATTCTGGAGCACTCTCTGGGGATTACCTGGCGCGCTGCTCGCAGTACCGCTCACTGTGAGCTTGATCCTCGTCTTTGCAGAGCTGAAAACAACCAGGCCGATCGCGGTGCTTCTCTCTGCCAGTGGCAAACTATAAGCCGCCCTCAAGAACCAGATCTCAATCTCCAAACCCGGATCAAATGAGGGATGCACCGAACGAGCCCGGCGACGTCAGTTGGAGGAATGTCATGCGAAACATTATATGGCATATCGCCCATCACGGTGGCGGAAGTCGTGAAGACATACTTGCGCGCCAAAAAGCGCCTACACTAATGCCACTTGCGCAAGTTGGGCAACCCCATCTGGATACGGCAAGTTCAGCGCCACGTGGTACGCAACATGACATTTCAAAGGGATGGCTTGGGCGGGACCGACATCAACATGTGGACATGAGCATGCGCCAAAACGCCCTGAGCGAGAGCTATGCCCAAAAGTTGACGGCCTTGGTCCGGCAGCGGTTTGAACGATGTCGATGTCCACTTTTTCACAAGTCTGGATAATGACGTCACGGATAAACGGCTGGATATCAGGCTGACTACAAAACAGGGCCCACAACTGCTACACATGACTTCAAGCCAAATGCCATTGCTGATTGCGATACAGCAAACAGCGCGATAGATGGGCTGTGCACAGCCAAGACAATGCAATTTTTTCAAAAGGCGAAAGGCACCCGACGCATGCAGACGCCATACTATCTTATCGACAAGGCTCGACTTCTACCCAACCTAGAAGCAATCGCCCAGCTCCGAGAGCGGTCTGGAGCCAAATCCCTTCTCGCCTTAAAGTGCTTTGCCACCTGGTCCGTATTCGACTTGATGTCAGAATATATGGACGGAACCACGTCATCCTCCCTTTTTGAAGTAAAGCTTGGGAGGGAAAAATTTCCAGGCGAAACACATGCCTATTCAGTCGCTTGGGCACCTGAAGAAATAAACGAGGTCGTGTCTGCATCCGACAAAATTATTTTCAACACAGCGCAACAACTCAAACGCTTTGCACATGAGAGTGAGAACCATGTTCGTGGTCTTCGCATCAATCCTGGCGTTTCGACATCAGGATTTGATCTCGCGGATCCATCGCGACCATTTTCTCGCTTAGGCGAACATAAACTGGAAGACATTGAGCCCGTTGCAGATATGGTCAGTGGATTTATGTTTCACAACAACTGCGAAAATAAAAGCTATGATAGATTTGACGAGATGCTATGCCATATTGAGCAAAAGTTTGGAAATCTCATTAAAAAAATGAAATGGATTTCTCTTGGTGGTGGCATACATTTTACAGGTACAGATTATCCCTTAGATAAACTCGCCAACCGCCTCAAACGTTTTGCTGGAAACCATGAAGTTCAGATTTATCTCGAACCAGGCGAAGCTGCTATAACAAACTCCACAACACTCGAAGTCACGGTTTTGGATACACTTTTTAACGGAAAAGACCTTGCTATCGTTGATAGCTCAATCGAAGCACACATGCTGGATTTGCTGATCTATCGGGAAAACGCAAAAATGGACGAAACCGGCACACGAAATTGGATGATTTGTGGAAAATCTTGTCTCGCAGGCGATATTTTTGGAGAATTTCGTTTCGATAGCGATCTGAAACCCGGTGACCGACTATCGTTTCAAGATGCAGGTGGCTATACTATGGTCAAGAAAAATTGGTTTAATGGGGTCCAAATGCCAGCAATCGCCATCAGAGAACTAGATGGCTCTACACGACTAGTGCGCGAATTCACATATAACGATTTTGCGACAGCACTATCGTGAAGATTTTCTATCCTAATGCCATCTACTGACCGTAAAGGAGACGTGTTTTGAAAAAAGGTGTACTTATTATTGGCGCAGGTGGCGTTGCTCAAGTTGTAGCGCACAAATGCGCTCAAAATAATGATGTCTTAGGCGCATTACACATTGCGAGCAGAACGAAGTCCAAATGTGACGCGATTATCGAAACTGTTATGTCAAAAAGCGCCATGAAAATACCTGGGGCTTTTAATTCTTATGAAGTTGACGCCACAAATACAGAAGCCGTTGCGGGACTTATTCGTGAGTCAGGGGCAGAAATTGTTATTAATGTTGGCTCAGCATTTGTGAACATGTATGTTCTTGAAGCCTGTATCCAAACAGGTGCTGCCTATATAGATACTGCAATTCATGAGGAACCTGATAAGATTTGCGAAACCCCACCTTGGTACGCAAATTATGAGTGGAAAAAGCGCGATAGTTGCGCTGCGAACAAGATAACTGCGATCCTCGGCGCGGGCTTTGACCCAGGCGTAGTGAATGCCTACGCTCGCTTTGCTATCGACCAAATGGATGCCGTAAAAAGCATCGATATTGTCGATATCAATGCTGGCTCTCACGGGAAGTACTTTGCCACAAACTTTGACCCAGAGATCAATTTTAGAGAATTCACCGGCACAGTCTATTATTGGGAGGAGCAAACGTGGAAAGAACTATCAATGTTCGAAAGCGGCAGAACCTGGGACCTTCCCGTTGTTGGACCTTCAAAAGCATATCAATCTGGACATGATGAAGTACACTCCCTTGCGGTAAACTACCCGCAAGCTGATGTCAGATTTTGGATGGGGTTTGGCGATCATTATATAAACGTCTTTAATGTTTTGAAAAACATTGGCTTGTTGTCTGAGCAACCCGTGACAACTGCTGAAGGCCAAACCGTTGTACCTCTAAAGGTCGTTAAAGCGTGCCTGCCGGACCCTGCAAGTCTTGCACCGAATTATACAGGGAAAACATGTATTGGTGATCTGGTCAAAGGAACCAAAAATAACAAGGATATTGAGTTATTCGTCTACAACGTTGCTGACCACGCCGAGGCTTATGAAGAAGTCGGAAGTCAGGGCATTTCTTACACGGCGGGCGTCCCTCCAGTTGCCGCTGCGATGTTGGTCGCAAGTGGCGATTGGGATGTAAAGACTATGAAAAACGTTGAGGAACTTGATCCAATACCATTTCTCGCCCTTTTGGACGAGATCGGCCTACCGACGCGCGTTTTGAAAGGTGGATTGGGAGGTCAAGATATGGCGTGGCATGAATACAACTCCTAATCTTAATAGT
Organism: Candidatus Aquiluna sp. XM-24bin5; assembly: GCA_003149555.1. Next base: position 34,400 of record QCWE01000002.1, on the reverse strand, counting down.
GAGCGTTCGCAACGAACGCTCATTTCTTTTGGGAGGAAGAGGCAAGCCAGCTTTAGAAATTGAAAATTCTTTGCTACACCTTTGAAGGTGCAGTAAAATTATGGCATATCATCAGCCACTCAGTAGGGGCCAAAGAACCATGCGGTATTTGATTAGTATCATTTTGGCAATCGTCTGTACCATCAATGCTTTCTCACTATCCGCTCAAACATCTAAAGAGGCATATGACGGATCGCAAAGCGATATGGCTGATACGGCAAATCAGTCAGACAACGACGAAGATGGCCCTCGCAAGCAACGCTTTTCTGGTCAATCATCTTCCAATACATGGGGTATTTCACCCAATCTTGAGGTAGAAGCTCAAGCCTCTCTCGTGGCACAGAATTTGGCCCAAATTCAGAAAATATGTGAAGACATGGGTGACGAGTATAGGGTCGCATGCTTTGCAGTTACCTACAAAGACTTGGCAAACGCATTGCAACGCAATGGTGGAGACGAAATTATTCGCTCTTCTTTACATACTGCTGCTCGTAAACTTGATCAATTGGTTCAAAATAATCTTGACCGAGAGAAACCAGCGTTACGAGCATATCTGACCGATGAATCCGGAGAAAAGCTTGTAACAACGCGTTCAATGGATGCAACTGCCGCAACAAGAACGGCGGCCTTAAAAATTCAAGCTGCGGAAATTTTGGAAGAAGCTGAAACCGTTTTGCTACGTTCAGCGTCCAGCACATCGCCAACGAGGGCGCTCTCATATCAAAAGGTTGCCGCGGCTATAGGGTCCAATAAAATTTTACTGCGCTCTACGTAAAAGCTCTCGCCAATAGCATGTTTGGATTTTCAAGCCAATTTATAAGCTAATCGCTTCGTTATCCAACGTCGCCAGTATGCCTTATAAAAAATTCGTCGGAGGCTTTTACGTTTTTTATATTTATGGCGCCGGCGGCCTTCTTCCAAACCAGATACCTCAGAGGCTCGGTTTCTTTGTGTGATTAACCTTGGAGCACAAGCATAGCTATCAAATTTTGTAATGACATCAGGCCAATCCGACGGTTGCGTTACTGGACCATCACGAAAGGCAAGATGTGCCGCGACCTCTCGTGAAACCATGTATCCCGTCGCTAAAAATGGCGGCAAAACCATCCGGTACGCATAAACCTCTCCAGCCATGAATAGCCGATCACGGAGATTTACGTAAGTGTTTTTATGATCAAACAACAGCAATCCACAGGGAGGCTCAGTCAGCAATTGCCCGAGCGAAAAAAATGCTTGGGAGAGATCGGCATCGTCCTCTAGTACAATAGCCGCGGGCGCATCTCCTTCTGCAATCCGCATATAGATTTGTCGATGTGAGAGGGCACAGGCGAATTCACCATCCGACATTGGCCGACCCATTCGAGCCTCTGCACCGAGACGATCTATGTTTTTTTCATATATCGCTGGTAGTCCGTCTCGACCATCAATGCCCCAAAAGATCTCGTAATCTACACCATGAGCCTCAAGCGCCTTGGCAAGCGGCATAAAACGCTGTGCATCCTTCAAGCTTAAAATGTAGATTGGAAGAAATTCCATTAGCTTTGGAGCCTTACAAGAAAATGTGACCGTCTTCGGCTGATTATATCCTCAACAGTGAGACTGATAGTTTGGAAGCTGCGCTCACTCAAGCAGCAGCTAAAAAAGCAGCACATCTACGCTCACACACAGGTTCTGCGTCCGTAGGACTTTAACATCTTCATCGCCTTATGGCTGGTTTGGCACATGAGGCGGGTGGCCTTCAGTTCACACTTTTTAGGCCATGCTAACATAATTACGCACACAAGGACTGCCAACATGTCCCCCAAATTCGGCACAAGCGGCCTACGCGGTCTGGTTTCAGAACTAACAGACACCTTAGTCGCCGACTACACTCACGCATTTCTTAAAATAAGCGCTCCCGAAGGTGCAGTACATGTAGGACGAGATCTTCGAGAGTCTTCACCACAAATTGCCAAGGCAGTGATCCGAGCGATCACCGCCTCAGGTCTCACAGCAATTGACCACGGCACCTTACCAACACCGGCATTGGCACTCACCGCAATGCGAATGGGACAGACAGCTATTATGGTCACAGGAAGCCATATTCCCGCTGACCGTAATGGACTGAAATTTTACCTTCCGACCGGAGAAATTACAAAATGCGACGAAGCCAAAATCTCGGCAACACTGGGTGCCAAACCTGATTTAGTAGCCAATGGCCAATGGGAGCACGCGCACAACGCTCTCCAAGAATATATTGAGCGATATGTGAATGCCTTTGGTGAAAAGGCACTCAACGGTTTACGGATTGGCATATACGAACATTCATCGGTTGCCCGAGACGCATTGGCCACCATACTATCTAATATGGGGGCTGACGTAGTGCGATTGGCACGTGCCAACCATTTTACCCCAGTAGATACCGAAGCGGTGGACACGCAGACGCGCAAACTATTTCAAAATTGGTGTAGTGAGCATTCACTTGACGCGCTGGTTTCTACTGATGGTGACGCCGATAGGCCTATGGTTGTAGATGAAAACGGCACATTGGTGACAGGGGATGTACTGGGACCAATCGTTGCTCAAATGCTTAATGCAGATACAGTTTGCACACCGGTCTCATCCAACACAGGCGTTGACCAGATCGGATTCCGCAAAGTGGTTCGCACAAAAATTGGCTCCCCCTTTGTTATCGAAGCGATGGAAGCCAACTCTGGACGTGTTGTAGGCTATGAAGCAAATGGGGGATTTATATTGGGATTCAAAGCACAAGGCCCGTGCGGAACACTGGATCCATTAATGACGCGCGATTGTCTTTTGCCAATTATCGCTCCCTTAGCAATGACCAAACGAAGAGGCATCAGCCTTGCTCGGTTGGTTTCAATGATGCCGAAAAGATTTACGGCGGCCGATAGAATTCAAGGAATCCCATCAGAAAGGTCACAAGCTTTCATCACAAAATTAATCACTGATCAAAGACGACGGACACGTTTTTTCAGCAGCCTTGCCAAAGAGGCCAGCATCGATACCACAGACGGATTGCGGGTTACCTTTGAAGATAAAACAATAATTCACCTGCGGCCCTCTGGGAACGCGCCAGAGTTTCGCTGCTATGCTGAAGCAGACACAACGACCCGTGCTGAGTTGCTGGTACAAAAAAGCTTAAACTTGGTGACATCTCACTTAAGAGAACATTTATCAGGTACGTGAGTAGATATCCTCATAGCGGATGATATCGTCCTCACCAAGATAGGTGCCAGTTTGCACTTCTATCAGCACCATTGGCACTTTACCTGGATTTTCCATCCGATGCACTGCACCCAAAGGGATATAAACGGACTGATTTTCAGTTAGGAGACGCACTTCATCATCTACTGTTACCCTGGCGGTACCAGAAACAACAATCCAGTGCTCTGAACGGTGCACATGGCTTTGCATAGAGAGCGCCGCTCCTGGATGGACATGAATACGTTTCACCTGAAACCGCTCAGCAAGAATGAGCGTCTCAAACCACCCCCAAGGACGATGATCCACAGGAAGTTGTACCGCTTGCTTCGCGTCTCTCGCCTTAAGCACATCGACTGCACGTCGGACACTTTGACTGTCAGAGAGATCCGCCACAAGCACAGCGTCGCGCATGGCAATCGCGACCACATTCTTCAGCCCAATGCCTACCAATTCGATTTCATCGCTTTCAGAGCGGAGAAGCGTATCCTCGCAATCAATGACTGTTGACAGGCCAGACGTTGCATTGCCTTGTGGATCTCTCGGGCTTTCCTGCCAAACTGCCTCCCACGAACCGAGGTCCGACCACTCGCCATTGAGACGCACGACGCTCACATTTTGCGCATGCTCCATTACAGCATAGTCTATGGACTCTGCGCGGACCTTTCCCCAGAGCTGGGCATTTATTCGTAAGAAACCTAAATCTAGCTCTGCAGCATTCATAGCTGCGCGTGTATCGCTCAGAATGTCTGGAGCATAGTCCTCGAAGGCAGCAAGTAAGATGTCTGCCCGCGTCAAAAACAGACCTGCATTCCATAGATATCGATCGTCCGCAAAAAGCGCCTCTGCTGCCGCAACGTCCGGTTTCTCAACAAAACGTTCCAGCACACTGACACCAGGCTGCATTTCGGGGCCAGTCTCTAGCCAGCCATAGCCGGTCTCAGGTCTTGTGGGCTTAACCCCAAAGGTCACAATTTGACCCTCTACGGCTGCTTTAGCACCGTTAAAAACAGCGGCTTGGAAAGATTTTGTATCAGGAATTGCATGGTCTGCAGGCACTAAAAGCATCAAAGCTTGCGGGTCTTGCGTTACGAGATGCAAAGCAGCGGCGGCCGCCGCAGGCGCAGTGTTGCGCCCCTCTGGTTCAATCAGAATTGCAGACGGGCGTAACCCGCAATGATCTAATTGTTCTGCCACGACAAACCGAAAGCCATCACCAGTGACTGCCAAAGGCGCCAAAAAGTTTTCACCTGAAACGCGCCGCGCTGCATCCTGAAATAAGCTTTCTTCACCCAAGAGCTGTACAAACTGCTTTGGGTAGCTTTTGCGAGATAGGGGCCAAAGCCTTGTTCCAGAACCGCCACAAAGCAATACAGGGGTGATAAGAGGAAGGTCAGACATGCATTACTCGCGTTGCTGGGAGAGATATGCCCAGAGTATCTTGTATCGAACTGAGTAATAGAATGTTCTAAGGTAAAGGTCACCCACCCAAACCGATACAAAGTCAGCCTGACATATGGACATCTCTCATGAATAACGGAGGCAGACGGTTGGGCAGATCGATGGCCTTGCGGTCGTCTTAGTCGCTCACACGCTTGCGGAAGACAGGCCATTTGACGAGCCGGTTGAAGTGATCCGCATCATTTCGGCGCGTCCTGCGCCTAGGCCTACCCCGTATGCTGGGGAGGGCGTGAACTTAGATACTGGCAGGCTTCATGGTCTTTTAGATTGCAGACTGCACCAAACAGGGCACCACCACTTTCGCATTGAACTAATCATTCAGCATCTTTATTGATCATTACATGAGGAAACTTGTCAGTATCAGTGTGGCTGCTAAGGCCTTGGGCGTTCAGCCCCTTACCCTCCGCCGCTGGCATGAAAGCGGCAAGCTTGTTCCAGACCTCGTGACTAAGGGTGGGCGCAGGCGATATGACTTGGCCAGATTGCAGCCAGAACTGCATAGGGCCCAAGTGCAAGCGGATCGCAAGACAATCGCCTATGCACGCGTGTCATCACGTGACCAAAAGCCTGATCTGAAACGGCAGGCGCAGATTTTAGAGTCGTTTTGCATCCAACAAGGCTGGACCTACGAAATCTTTACAGATTTCGGATCAGGTATGAACTACCACAAAAAAGGCCTGAAGCGACTGCTCGATGACATCATCGAAGATCGCGTGGGTCGTCTCGTTATCACCCACAAGGATCGGCTCCTGCGTTTTGGCGCGGAACTGGTATTTGCGATTTGCGAAGCGAAAGGCGTCGAGGTCGTTATTCTCAACAAGGGAGAAGATACGAGTTTGGAAGAGGAGCTCGCGCGAGATGTACTCGAAATCATCACCGTCTTCAGCGCTCGGCTTTACGGTGTAAGATCGCGCAAAAATGCCAAGCTCCTTGAAAACATGACCAAAGCGGTTGAGGTTGCGGAAAATGAGGCATCAAAGTGAACAGCCGCACAACGCCATATCAAATCAACCAGCCGCGTGAGAAGCACGAAGCAGTTTTGCATAGGATATCTACGCATCAAGCAGGATCAGCCCACTTTAGAGGGTCGTTTAACTCAAAATGACGTTAATTACCCTCTCCTCCATTCCACCTCGCTTTGAGCTGATAGGCCCAACACTCGAATCTCTAGTTGCTCAAAAGGGTGTTGATGGCGTTGAACTTTACTTGCCTCGACGTTACCAACGCTTCCCCAATTGGGATGGAACGTTGCCAAAGGTGCCTAGTGGCATCCATATCCAGTGTATAGATATGGATTATGGACCCGCCACAAAGGTACTTGCAGCAGCACAACGCTACCGCGGAGAAAATGTACAACTCCTTTTCTGTGATGATGATCGCAATTACAGTTCGGACTGGGCAAAAGGGCTTATAGAAGAGGCTGAGCGTCACCCAGGATGTGCTGTAGCGCTGGCTGGCTGGGACATAGCTGGCCTGAGTCAACGCAATGCCTTTGCGTGTCCCCGGCACAAGCGTCGTTCACGAACTTGGGATTTTGAATATCGTGCATCAAGGCTACGACAGATTTTGATAGGGCAGGGCAATGTTGCCTTGGCACAAAAGCCACCCCGCAGAATTATTGCTCAATCTGGTTTTGCCGATATTTTCGAAGGTTATGGCGGAGTAATCGTACGTCCTGAATTTTTTGATGCAACGTCATTTGAAATACCGCCAGAAGCATTCCATGTAGATGATGTATGGCTTTCGGGCATGTTGACCAGACAAGGGATTGGTATATGGCTGGCATCAAATCAGTTTGAACCGAAGACCACTGAGGCCGACAAACGGGATGCTCTCTTTCGCCATCGCATTGCCGAACAGGGCCGCTCAGAGCTTGATGCAAACGCAATCCAAATGTTGCGCCGACGCTGGAAAATATGGGGAGGTATTGATGCAATACTCCCAGTGAGCGGTGCACGACAGATTTAATTCCTGTATCACATCACTCATCACTCGGTAGCGTAGCTATGTATAGCAATCTTATCGCGCACAGTAGCCTTTGATATATCTCTGCCAACCGCCAGACTCCTTCAGAAAATAGTATCGGAAGCCCCAAGAAATGATCGAAAAACCTTCCGATGTTGCCCGCACAGTCCTGAGAATGGAAGCAGCCGCTTTAAATCAGTTAGCGGAAGAACTCCCTCCTGACCTTCACACAGTAGTATCACATCTCATCAGTTTACCTGGCCGAGTTATAGTTTCTGGAATAGGTAAGTCTGGACATGTCGCCAATAAGATAGCCGCCACCCTCGCATCAACCGGGACACCATCCCAGAGCGTGCATCCAACCGAAGCAAGCCATGGCGATCTTGGCATGATTACGCGCCAAGACGCCGTGATTATGATTTCCAACTCGGGGGAGACACGTGAACTTGCAGATATTATAGCCTATTGTACTCGGTTTGATATACCAATCATCGCCATAACCAAGCGCTCGGATAGTACACTCGCACATGCTGCAACTTACGTATTAAAATTGCCCTCCGCACCTGAAGCTTGCGCTATTGGCATGGCACCGACCACCTCAACAACATTAGCAATGGCACTTGGTGATGCGCTTGCGGTGGCTCTCATGAAACAACGTGGCTTCGATAAAGAGAACTATGCCACGTTCCATCCAGGCGGGTCTTTAGGAGCGCAATTACTTCGCGTCTCTGCCATTATGCATCGAGGTGACGCTCTCCCAACTGTAACGCCCAATACGTCCATGGGTGAAACACTCATCGTGATGAGCGCCAAGGGGTTTGGTGTTGCTGCAGTCATGGACCAAGGGAAACTAGAAGGCGTAATCACAGACGGAGACCTCCGACGCAATCTTGACCGTCTTACCAATTGCACTGCAGGCGAGGTTGCGACCCCACACCCATTTTGCATTGCTCCTGATGCATTGCTCACTGAGGCATTGGCAGAAATGAACGCAAATCAAATCAGTACGCTGATGGTAACCGAAAATGGTTCGCTATTAGGCTTAGTGCACATTCATGACCTTCTTCGCGCAGGTGTTATATGAGCGTCGTAATTTTTATCCCAGCTAGGTATGCCTCAATGCGCTATCCAGGAAAGCCATTGGTGGAGTTGGTTGGGGCATCAGGAGAAAAAAAAACACTCATCCAACGCGCATGGGAAGCCGCTAAAACAGTGCCCGGCGTAGATAACATCTATGTACTTACAGATGACACCCGCATAGCTGATGTTGCGACCAACTTTGGGGCTGAAGTCCTCATAACTTCCGCAGAAGCGCGCAACGGAACAGAACGATGCAGTGAAGGATTGTCCCAGCTGGGATATGAACCAAGCGCAGTGATAAACCTGCAAGGCGACGCACCATTAACTCCACACTGGTTTGTTGAAGCTCTTCTGGCAGTGATGGCTAAAGGAGCACAAATGGCCACGCCAGTACTAAGATGTGATCGCGATATGCTATCCAACTTTATTGCTGACCGCAAAGACGGCAGGGTTGGTGGAACGACAGTGGTCATGAGAAATGATCAATCTGCGTTGTATTTCTCCAAAGAAGTCTTGCCATATATCGCAGACTTACAAGAGCCCCCACAAGTTTGGCATCATGTTGGCGTGTACGCTTATACACCCAACGCATTACGGGCTTACAAAAATTGGGAAGAAGGCCCACTCGAACGTGCCGAAGGGTTGGAACAATTACGCTTTTTGGAAAACGGCGTTCAGGTTACTTGTGTCCCGGTTGAAGCCAATAATCGTGTTTTCTGGGAACTCAACAATCCTATTGATGTTTCTCGAATAGAAAAAATTCTAAAAAAAGAGGGCATCATATGAAAGTTATCAATATAGGCGATATAACGGTTTCCAATCATGCCCCGTATACGCTCATCGCAGGGCCTTGCCAACTCGAGAGCCTTGATCATGCTCGAATGCTCGCTGATCAAATCTCCATAGCCACTGAATTAACTAAAACACATTGGATATTCAAAGCCAGTTACGATAAAGCAAATCGCTCCTCTCTGCATGGCGAACGCGGATTAGGAATTGACGAGGGCCTATCAATTTTATCCAAAATTAAAGATGAATATAAAATACCAATATTAACAGATGTGCACGATACAGCGCAATGTGCTATTGCAGCTGAAATCGTGGATATCATACAAATTCCTGCATTTCTTTCTAGACAAACAGACCTTCTCATCGCAGCAGGCGAAACCGGCACCGCTGTCAACATTAAAAAAGGTCAATTTCTGGCTCCTTGGGACATGGCGAATGTTGCTGCAAAAATTGCAAGCACGGGCAACCATCGAATACTCCTCTGCGAACGCGGTACGAGTTTTGGATATAATATGCTTGTCTCTGACATGCGGGCATTGCCGATCATGAGCCAAACTGGTTACCCAATTGTATTTGACGCCACCCATTCCGTCCAGTTACCTGGAGGGAAGGGAGTATCTTCCGATGGACAGCGAGAATTCGTAGCACCACTAGCGCGCGCGGCAGTTGCCGTGGGATGTGCAGCCGTTTTTATCGAAACACATCAAGACCCCGACAATGCCCCCTCTGATGGACCGAACATGCTGCCCATATCCCAGCTCTCCGGACTTCTGGACGAGCTCAAAAAAATCGATACTATTCGGAAAACTACACTGTAAAACAAACCTTTGCCCAGACAAAGCGTCAAATCAAACGGCTTAAAAACCAGTTTACACTGCAACCTGTGGAGCCATTGTCTTCACTAGATCACACACAGCACAGGACTCCAAAATTTTGAAAGTGGATCGAAAATAAGGCCAAGAAACGCTATAATAATTCTCCAGTGATCGATGATACTTAGTCGAATTGCTTACAGGTCCGTTACAGCCATGCCAGAATTCTCTAACATAATTGTTCCAAAAAACGATACGCCCCACACAACAAGATTTGACGACGCAAAATACGTGTCGCTAACTATGGAATTCAGATGCAATCTTCGGTGCACGCATTGCATGATTGAAGGCACAATGGACAGGCTGAGACCAACAAGTGACGAGGAATTCAAAAAAATATTACGAACCCAAGAGGCAACCCATCAATGGGAAGGGATTATACTGACAGGCTCAGAAATCACACTTAGACGTGATTTGCCCAAACTGGCTACGCAAGCCCGAACTGCAGGATTTCCTAATGTTCGCATTCAAACTCACGGAATGCACCTCGCACGCCCTGGATATCTTGATCGGTTATTACAAAGCGGTGTAAATGAATTTTTTATTTCTGTTGCAGGCCACAACGCTACTCTTCATGATCATATTACAAAGGTGGACGGTGCATTTGATAAGATGATTACAGGCATTAAAATGATTGAAAATTCAGATATTGATGCACGCGTTATAACAAATACTGTCATAACAAGTGAATCCTACTATGCTCTTTCAGATATTGTTCACCTGCTTGCTCAGTTCCAAAAAGTTGTTCGTCATGAGTTTTGGAACTTCTTCCCAATGGATGGACGCGATCATAAGACACTTCTTGTAAAACTTGAACACCTTATGCCTCATGTAATAGCAGCTATAAAGTCGTCAATTAAAGCAGGTAAAAAATGCGAGATTAAAAATATTCCAGAATGTCTTCTCGCAGAGTTTGCACAACACCTTGTCAATGATCAACCGATGCTGTTGATTGATAACGACTTCTGGATAGAATTTGACCGCAATTCATTTCACAACTGCCCACATCAGGATATTTGTCAATCAAAACAGTGTCTTGGATTAACACCAGCATATATTTCTCGATTTGGTAATGAAAAAAATCTTCTCACCCCAATTAAAAATAGTGCGCGAAATACAAGCATATAAAATCAATTTACATTTCCGAACTACAGCCTTAATTTGTGTGGATTTTTAAATTCTTCACTTAAAAAGTGTCTATATAACATTTTTTGCTTGTCTTTTTGTCTGGTAGAGCACCTGGTCGGCGAGTGCAAGCACATCTTCAAATGATTCATCACCACTAGACAGAGCCCACCCCGTACTAACAGTCATTGAGTATCGCTCAAACAATGAACTTTTTCCAATTGACATGCAAAGGCGTTTCGCAACTCGACTTATTTGCTCCTCATCTGATGGCGATAAAAGAACTATAAATTCATCTCCACCCCACCGAGCCGCATAATCATAAGTACGCAAGTCTTTCTTTAATTGTGTGGCAAGCTCTGTCAGCAATTCATCTCCACATGCATGTCCATATGTATCATTCACGTCTTTAAAATTATCAATATCAATCCAGATCAATCCAAATGAGAGATGCAATCTGGAACACCGATCAGCCTCTTTTTTAAGGATCGGCGTCATAGCATTCCGATTTAGTAGTCCAGTCAAGCTGTCTACCTTTGCCATCGCCTCTAGCTTTCTTGTTCGCTCCTCCACCATCGCCTCTAATCGCGCCGTATTATCAGTAACTAAAGCAGCCATATTTTTAAATTGGTCAAAAATTTCCCAAAGCTCACCGCTATGTCGATTTTCCAGTGTGTCCGGCTGCATCTCGCCTTTCGAAAACTTTCGTAATGCAGATGATAATATTGAGATTGGCCGTACAATTTCTCGATTTATTAGATAATGTACGATTAAAATGACAACCACAAAGAAACATAAGAAGATAAAGCTGAGAAGCCAAAAGCGGTCTCGTGGAAAAACAGTTGATAAATCTAAGAATGTAACATCAAACCAACCAATAGATGGCAAGTATGCCATAGCAACCAAGTGACGCTTTCCCGAAACCCAAACATATTCAGTCATGATGTTTCTTTGAAGTTTCGGGCTGGCCTCCACTGTTTGCAATAGGGCAATTAACCTTGCGCCTTCTTCCGGCAAGTCAACAATAAGGTCAAGCGTCCGCTTTTGATCCTGAGACTTCGCAATACTACCAAAGTCAATCACACGACTGTCTTGATATAATTGTATTGCGCCATCTTGATCAACGAACATACTCGTAACGCCGTCTTGAGACGGAGCCAGTATATTTTTAATGACGTCATCAAGCAGGATGCCGGTGCCAAGAACCGCCAACACTTGACCGTCACCGTTTCGCATAAGAACATCAATCCATAGCTTTGTTACGCCCAACTCCACATCTGGATTCACATTGAGATGCAAATCTAGACTTCCATCAACTAAACTGAAAAACCATTTATCTGCGGGACGACCTTCTCTCAAGATATATTGGAATTCAGAACCTGTATAATCTCCAGAGCTATTATTATAATAGTAAGCTCGATTTTTGGTTAAAGCTAGAAAATAGCTTTTTGATGTGAAATTTTTTCTAAAGCTTTCTAGTTCAATCCTTGCCTTACGGTATAGCTCTTCATCTTCAGGATTTTGCGCCCACGCTATCAATGTCGGAGAAGAAGCCATTTGATCAACCAAAGCGATTTCTCTCTCAATTGGTTGTAGCAATCTACTTGCATTGTACCGCACCTGATTTTCAGCCATTTTTTGGCCTAAATTTCTAATAACCCCGTCTGTGACGAGATTAAAAAAATAGATACCTATTATTAAGGTGCACACTACAAGAGCTAGTACAAGTGTTAGGAATTTTCGCTCGATTTTACTCATGTTTGCCCCAACCATTCACAACGACTTTCCAGAATTAAAATTTGGTCCAATTTATTTATATATGAAACTTGCGCGCAGTTTGCGTTCTACGCCAAACTTACCGACCCGCAACGCTTACAACATTCTGAGCCAAGCATTTACCAAAGTTATAGTTGCTGCAATTTAATTTATTATCAAGCCACACGCCTTGTAGCGACATTTAACCACGCACACATCTCGCCACGAAGCATCGGCGCTTGAAGAAGGCTTCGTGCTGATGCAAACTATCGCACTCCGAGATGGTTAGAGTCTTGCCACGCACCCTTGTCCCATGGAATGCTTCATCATCACACCTTGAGCGTTCTTACTTCACTCCTGAAAGTTGGTCACCCCACATGAAAGCCCGATACCCGACGTTTTTCTGGAAAAGCATAGTCACAGGGGTGATGGTTATCATTGGCAACACAGCCTTTGCTTGCACAGCCACGGAAATGAGCAGAACTGATGATGGTTTTATTAAGAAAATTGTAGCTGGATCAGACAAAATCGTGGCATATGATACGCCAGATGAAATCCGCGAAGTATTTCTACTAGAGTTATTACAGCCATACTTTGTAATTTGTGAAACTGAAACACACTTGAGGCTTTCGGATTTGGAGGCGTTAAGTGTTTCAGAGGCGGAAACAGGGCTAACAGGGTTTGTTCGGAAAGATCAAGTTTTTGATTGGCCCACGCGTGAGGCATTGGCATTTTCTGACCTTGCCTTCCTTGGCGACCGTCCTGAGATAGTGGCTTGGGATGATAAGACCGCCGTCCAAAGTTATATGACATCAGGCGATGCAACAGCACATCCCCCTAGCTTCCGCGAAAATATAGAAGAAACCCTGCGCAGAACTCAGGATGCTCGGCCTTATCCTGTTTTATCCTCTGACGAGGAACTACTTCTTGGCAGGACGCCTAGACGCGTCTTTGAAGTCCTACTGCCAGCGGCACTTAGCCCAACTGACGCGGTGGTTTTTGAAGAGAGCGATCTGGATCGCGCGACGAGAGCGTTAACTTCTGCGACAATCGTTATCGCCTTTGATGCAACTGGTTCCATGGAGAGCTTTGCGCGATCAGTCGCCGAAAGCTTGAAGGCTTCGTTTGCGAAACTTCCAGATGATATACTCGAAGTACTTAATCTTGGTTTTGTCTTTTATCGAGATGTTGATGATGCGGTACCTTTAGAAACGACACCTCCACTCCCAGTCTCGCAAGCAGTAGAAATTTTGATAGCCGCTTCTGAAAATATGTACGGTGGCGGAGATGATGCTGAACCAGTTTTGGATGCGACATACTTTGCCGCTCATTTGTATGACTGGCCTGAGGATGCGGGTCGAAAAATTGTTGTAGCCATACTGAATGATGATGCAAAGGCGAGCACCATCGGCAATGTTGATCCAACAGACAACGTCCCAACCGGACTTGACACGATTGGGGTAGCACGCAGTCTTTTTGAAGAAGGTATTCCAATCATTACAGTCCAAGCCGGTCCAAGCAGAGGTCAATATCTAGATCAAGTCCTAGGCACATTGGCGCGAGAAACCGAAGGTGTATTTATCCGTTGGGAGGATGGCTTAAACGAGGCGGAAATCGCGGACGCATTATCACGGCAGCTCCAAACGCGAGCCATCGCTGACATCGCTGAAGGCCGCGCCATCGCTGATCAAATTTTGACTAAAGGAGACAATGCAATTGTGCCGCTTCAAGTCGTAGACGGGGAAAAGCTGCAGCGCTTGCGAGAAGCAGGCGTGAAATTCAATATTGATTTAGGAGACGATGGCATCCTCGTGCAGCCAGGATACATGATGGATACTGGCGACCTTCTTGTTCCCCAAATTCGAATAGATAAAAAGACGCTTCTAGAACTCATCAATCTCATGTCAGTCCTTGCCGTTACCGGTGTCGACAGTGAGAGTATGCGCAGATCTGTCCAACAATCACTCGCAGCAATTTCCGGGGAAGATGTCAGCCCAAACGAAACAATTGCGCAGACTCTACAGAGGCAGCTCGGAATTCAATTTCGTTCTGGCTTACTCGAATTCAACCTCGAATTTCTGGATGCATTAACGCCCTCCGAACGGGCAAGTTTTGGGCGTCGCCTTCAAGAAGCAGCTCAAGGCTTGGACATGTTCCTAAATGCCAACCTCGAAGAATTAGACAGCAATCCATGGGTCTGGATGCCAGTTTCTGCTCTTCCATAAACACTAGCCTACCCGATCCAGTTTACTTCCGAGCGCAAGTACGTACCAAAGACATTCAAATGATTCTGAAAAGTGAATAATCTACTAGAAATAAGAAACCTGAGCCGTGTCTTTAAGGATGGCGTAAATGAAATATCCATCCTCAAGGACATATCCCTAGACATACAAGAAGGAAGCTTCACGGTGATCCGTGGATCTAGTGGGGCTGGAAAAACAACACTATTGAGAATTCTTGGTCTTTTAGATCACGAATTTTCCGGTTCATTTAAATATGGAATGGACGATATTTCAAATTCGTCGCCCAACTTCCGAGACCAAATTCGCAGTGAGGCCATAGGTTTTGTGTTCCAGGAGGGTCGCTTCCTGAGTCATCGGAGCATTGGTGAAAATATAGCGCTACCTTTAAAGCTTCGTGGCAGCCCCAATGGCGAAAGTGACAAAACCCTTAAACATGTTAGTCAACTCGTCTTCCGTACATCAGAAATATCCAAAAATATTTTGACTATCCGACCATCACAGGCGTCTGGGGGCCAACGGCAGCGTGCGGCACTTGCTCGTGCAATGATAACAAAGCCAAAGCTCATCTTGGCAGATGAGCCAACAGCAAGCCTGGATGCCGCATCACGTAAACATATTGTCGAGAAACTCTTGGCAGCTAATGAACAAGGCGCAACAGTGATCGTGGTGAGCCATGATCCTATATTCTTTGATCACGGAGATCAGTTAGAGCTAGACAACGGTCGCCTGGTGGCACTTGCTTCAAACACAACGTTAGCTCCCCCAAAAGCCCCCACGCCATCGGAAACCCAGACTCAGTCTAGTGACTCCGCAGCATTGATTTGGCAATCTTGGGCGCCAAAACTAAACTGGCGCCTACTCATACAAGAAGCCAGTATTGGCCTATTAAAAAGGCCACTTCTCAGCATACTTACACTAGTTTCATTGATAGCTGGCATATGTCAGGTTGCTATTTTCGTCTCACTCCTAGGCGGCATTGACACAGTCATAGAGGATGCGATTGCAGATGGGTCACGCCTGACCAGAATTATTGTTCGACCAAGGAATATTGACCTAAGCGCAGATGATCGATTTCCACTTATAGATAAAATGCAGATGCTGCCAAATGTTCAAGCAGTCATACCCAGACGAAGCACTAGTTTTTCCATTATTGACAGCGAGGGTACAAAACGACCCTTTCAAACAATAGGCTTACATAAAAATGATATCGAACTGAAAAATTTCAAATTTATTGCTGGCACTGCACGTAGATTTGAAGAAAGTGACTTCAACATTCTAGCAACGCCAGCATTTCTAACAGAAACCTTCAAAATCGAAAATAATTCAAACAAGATAAACTGGCAAGAAATGCTTGGAAAGACAGTGCTTACTGCTATTCCAAGGTTTAACCGCGCAGGGCAACAAACTGGGGAAGAGATTTTAACACTGTCAATTTCTGGAGTTATTTTGACAGGCGAGGGAACGCGAGAATTCTACGTCGCAAACACACTCTTGCTTGCAGCAGACATGATTAAACGAGACCGTACTGGCTTATTAACCCTTCCAACAAACTCTTCAAATGCGAACTGGGAGAAAACCGCTGACCTTACTTATTTGACAAATTGGCAGTGGCAAGACATGTTACATATTCACGTTCAAAATATAGACGCTGTGCTTCCTACATTGAGCGAACTTGTTAGCTTCGGGTATAGACCTGAAGCTGAAATTTGGGAGTATCTCTGGGTTTTAGACTTAAAACAAGCAGCGGTGCAAATTTTTATTCCCATATTGGTGCTCATGGGGACCGTCATTAGCTTAGTCTTGATTAGTACCATTTATATATCTGCAAAACTGAGAGAAAGTGAACTAGCCCTGTGTCGTGTCTTGGGAATGCGCAGGGGCGATCTGCTCTGTATCGAATTGCTCGGCATCGTCATTCTGACCTGCTTTGCGATAATACTGGGACTTGGAGCTGCTCACATGGTCATAAACGTACTGACAGCTCAATTTGAAGCACAAGCCGATCTTCTTTCGCGCATTCCTGAAAGTGCCGCCACGAGAGTAAGTGGAGCACTCTTTGATCCTATCGTAGGATTTGCTCCTCAGCTTTTTGCAATAACGCTAATTTTAACATTGGCAGCGGCCTTATTTCCCGCCGTAAGCGCGGCACGGACTGACCCAGCTAAAATCTTCACACGACCATGAGCAAAATTAATTGCCAAAAAATCCACCGCTTGTTTGGAAACCACTGGGCTCCACGCGAGCGGTAGACGGCCGCCGCACAAACAAACTCCCAGCAAGGGCGTCCGGCTTTTTTGTCTCCTTCGCGGAGCTTCTGCGTGAGGGGCTTCTTTGTGGCGACGGACCTGCTTGCGGAACACCACGAACCGCTTCCGCAACTATCGGAGCCTCTTTGACAATTTTAGCTAAATTTTGCGGGCGCGCCATCGGTCGTAAAGATATGCTTGGCTCAAAAGTAGACTCTTCAAGACCTGCGACCTGCTCAGTCGACCGCGCAGTCTCGTCGCTTCCACCGCCATCATTGGCGTTAGCACTTCCATTTTCAAAACGGCTGAGTTTTTGGTTTAGAAGATTTATTTCATTTTGAAGCGTTGCCTCTCGATTATTCCACATCTGTTCAGCGTTTTTAATTACTGAAATCAGCTGAACATTTTCTTCAGCCACACCCATTGCAATTTCAATGCGCCCGCGCATATCTTCATTTTCGTTCTGTAATTTTTCTATATTCTCCTTTAACTTCACAATGCTCTCATCTTTACTCTCAATACTTTCCTCTAGAGCAGATATAATCTCTTCTTCTTTAAATTGAGCGTACTCACTGCTCTTTCTTATTCTAGAAATTTCCGCTTTTAAAATGTCGTTTTCATTTGAGAGCTGCGCGGCTTTCTCAATAGCTTCAACCAAAACATCGCCATAATGGTTGATCTTTCCTGTCAGGCCTTCATTCGACGCTTCGATTGCGAGGTGATCGCCTAATGCGCTTAGCATATTTTCAGCCTGCAAAATTTGCTCATTTCGCTTCTCTAGCTCGTCTGATAAATAAGCCTCTATTTTTTCGAGCTCAAATAGCTCTATCTCGTTTTTAGCTAGACGTGCCTCCAAGTCAGAGACAGCTTTTCGAGATTGAGCAAGTTCCGATGACGATCGTGCGCTTTCAACTGCATAATCAGCCATGTGGCGTGCCAAACGGGCCTTCGTGACCTTCACCTCGTCTTCAAGCGCATATTTAACGTCATTTAGAGAGAGGATCTGCTCTTGGGCCGAAAGCAAAGTATTTTTATATTTTTCTATAACGGTTTGGAGGTCATCACCTGTTGTATTAACATCAGTCAGATCACCAATTTCTTGAAGTGCATTTTGGGTTTGGAGTAGGCGCTCAGAGCGATCCTCCAGGAGATTAAGGATCTCATCTCGCTCAGACTGCAAATCTGCTACACGCGCATCACTTATCGATACAGACGCGCGAAGCCCTGAATTTTCACGTCTGACCTCGTCCAATTCGTGGACTAGCTCGTTAAGCCTTACCTCCAGGTCTGAATTTTCCGTTTTTCTAATATTTAATTCTTCGCCTATAGTTAAAATTTCAACCGACATTCTATTATTCATTTCTTCAAGTGCTTTATTGCCTACTTGAAGGTCAGCTATGATCTTTTTTTGCTCTGACTTTTCTCTTCCAAGTTTGGAGAGCTGTAGCTCGAGCAGTGCTGTACTCTCCAAGGATAATTTCTCATTTTCTAGGAGAACGGAGTTTTGAATTCTAAGCTTTTCAAGCTGAGTCTCTAAATCGTCAATATGAAGCTGGAGCTGTTCACTCCTAGAACTTTCCTCCTCCACATGCCGGAGCATGAGCTTATAATCATTTTCCACATCAGCCATCTTAGCGCTAATTAGCGCGAGCTGTGCATTTTTGTCTTTAAGAGACACTTCCAGAGACGTCTTCTCATCCTCAAGTACCTGAATTTCAGCATCTCGTTCATCAAGCATTGCAGTCAAAATCATCTGTTCACTAGAAAGGGATTGAAGCTTTTCATTGAGAGCCGCTGACTTATTTTGCTCTCTGTCCAAGGCTTGTCTTGCACTCTCAACATCCACTTTCTGCTTTGAGAGGAGCTCGTTTAGTTCATTTTTGGCGATGTTCATCTGTTGCAAGCGTGATGCGAGGTTGGAGTTTTCTTCAAAAATATCTGACGCCCGCTGTTCGATACGATCCTTCTCCGCTGCAAGCTCTGACACTATTTTATTGAGTGATTGTTTTTGAGTCTCAACTTTGCGCAACTTCTCAGAGGTCTTTTTCAAGTCTTGCTGCAGCTGTGTGCGCCTCTCCACCTCAGTGAGATGTTGCAGACTAACATCTTTCAGGCGAGCATCCAAAAACGCCACATCGTCTCTGGCCACGGTCAATGCAGAACGCAGCGCGTCATGTTGCACTTGGGCAGCATCTAATGACGCCTTAAGATCAGCTTCACGAGCAAGCCAGGACTCAACTTCTTTCGCTCTTTCGCGCGATTTAGTCGCTTGAAGACCTCTTAGCCCGGCAAGGTCTTCCTCCATCACTTCAATATGCTCTCGTAAATTATTGATTAATATGGCGTTATCTTCTCCAGAACCCGACAGAAGAGGCGAGGGCTTTGGCGCGATGCGTTTTTGATCAAGAATAAGTGTCGTACCGTCAACAATATGCCACACTGGCACCGCAAGCCATTCGAGTGAAGCCACTTCCGGCATGGATATGATATTGCCAACAGCTTCCATATCCTGACCACCCAGGCAAAGTGTTGACTGGCCTTGACCGAAAACGCAGCGCTCATCAGTGCGGTCTCCTCCCAACCCTAGCGCTGAAACTTCATTCACTAAATTCAAAATTGAATGATCCAGCTGCTCAGCAAATCCGATCACACTGTTAGGAACACCTAAACCAAGCTGCGACAAGAGCAGTGCCGGCACATCACTAGGCTCTGGGGTGATTGCACCAATCATAACACCAAAGCGATTACCCCGGACCTTGTCCTGAAAAATGCGCGTGACCGCCTTAAATTCTGGATCATCCAAGATGTTCTCTCGAATAGCAGGACCGAGTAAAATCAATATGACTTGAGGACTACTGGAGAAATCTTGTTCTTCAAGCCGAAGCACTAATTCTTTTAAAGCTTTGGTAAATCCTTGGGCAAGGGCTCCATTACTATTTTCAGAAGTCACCACTTGAGGAAATAATTGGCGTAAACCACTAAGTTGAATGGCTTCTGGCCCAAAAATTTCCCCATTTTCCAGAATTATCGTACGCGTTAAAGTCATACCTTGGAGGTCATCGCTTGTGGCAACCCGTCGTGAAAATGTATTGAGTCTACGCTGCGCAAAATCACGTGCATAGGCGCTCCCATCTACAATGAGATGCAAGTCAACTTTTTTGGCTTGCTGTTGTTCATTTGAAATCAAATTTTTCAGAAACCCATCAGACACTGGGAGAAGGCTTTGTGAGATTTGAACTTCGCCGCTTAAAATATTGGAAAATTGATATAAATCCAAAACAGGTAGTGCCGGAATACTCTCCGCGATGTTGAGTTCATTTAGCAAAGGCGAGGTTTCGAGTGATGGGCCATTCTGCAAAAATCCTTGGGCGCGCAACTCACTATCCCAGAATAAGAGTCTTGCGCGATCCTCTAATTGAAAATTTGGGCCAGGGAGTATATGCTGATTACCATTGGAAAGCACAAGATCTGCGCGTCTGAAACGTACCACACCGTGACGAGGGTGCCTGACCGAGACCGTATTGTCATCTAATTCGATGACAGGCAGTGCTTCACCAAATTCCACCGAAACTTGGCTACTTGCCTCATCAACTTCTGGATGTTTATCATACACAGGTAATGGGCTATATCTTGGATAGGCAATTTCTTGTGCGGTGAGGGGCAGTCCAAAGCAAAACGTTGCCGCAACAAGACTTAATAGAAAAGATTTTATCGTATCCAACCCAACACTCCCGGCCGATTACAGATTTCTGACATTACACGAAATGCAGCAGTAAAACCTAATGCGCTAAAGGTTAATCGCATCGGCTCACCAGTTTTAAGTGACGTACCTTCAATTGCAATCTCACGTCCACGACGCAGTTGAATGGTAAAACTATTAGACAAACGCCCGTCCGCTAAAGGCCGTGGAACAAGTGCTCCAGTGGAGGCTTCTGTCATCAGATTTGTAGATTGGCCATCAATTATGGCGCGCACTTGGGCACTCGGCGCAAAGGCATTGGGGCGGCTCAACTCTATTGCCATCAGGCCACCGCTGCCAGAACGGCTTACCGAAAATCGCATGAAGGGGCGCTCAAACTCTGTGTAGCCAGACGTGGTCTGAGCTGGAGTCATTACACTACAGGTTGCGCCATCATCTTCTGCATAGACGCTCCAATCTTCATATGTCGCCCGTAGGGAACTGTTTAATTCCGGCTCTGGAGTTTTCAAAACAGGTTTACGCTCAAGCAAATCGGCTACGGCCGCCTCGGTTAAATAGCTACCAGACGCTATTTCGTTTTCTTGGTTGTAAAGGTCAATCAAACGACGATCGGTGACAGTCCACTCTGAGCCAGTGCCTGGCTGAGCCCCAGGCTCGCCATACAGTGAAAAGAGTAGGCGACGAATATGTATGACATTCTCGCTTGTAAGCGCCAAGCGCGCCTCTGCGCGCTTGGCTTCAATTTCCGTAGGCACAGGCGGGTTCAAGACATTGATATTGCAGGCCAAAGATAGCGTCCGGGCAATTTGTACCGGCGACAAATCATCATAGCGAGCGCTGGAATAGCCTCCTCCAATCTCCTGCACAGTCCAGTAAAACGGTGCACCCTCTTGCGAGGCTGCGCTTATGCCCTGCCAGAGCATATCTGCTGTTAGTTCCTCAACTGAGACAGCTTTGAGCGGGCGCATTTCTATCCGCGTCTCTCCCCAAAGGAAAATCTGCTCCGTGTAAGAAGCGCCTATCAGTTGCATGTCTATTTCTTCAGAGATCATGTTAACTGATAGTTCTAGCTCCGGAGGATTATCTCCTGTTGTGGCGTCGGGGACAAAACTGACAGAACATGAGGCTGTTTCCGCGCTGAACCGCACCTGATGATCTGGTAAAGGCTGACCACTGGAAGGATCAGGGAACAGTATCGCACTTGCGGCCGCCACAATCCCCAGCGCTCCACAAAGCCTACCAGTTCCAGCCAATCTTCTCTCAAGCATGAGCGAACCTCACTCTAATGCGCCAGTTAAGGCAAGCGTTCGCTCTCGCTGGCGTTCATATTTTTGAAGACGTCGTCTTGATGCTTCTGCTCTGCGAGTTTGCTTAGCCTGAAGAAGCCTCATGAGAGCATATGCCGCCTTGATCTGTCCAATGTGAAGCAAGCCACTTGCCAATGTTTTAAATATTTTTGCTTCACCAGAGAATATCGTATCTTCTAAGCTCAGGAGGCAATCGACCTGCCCCAGGTCGCCCTGCCTTCCGCACCTACCGGCCAACTGCAAGTCAATACGACGGTTTTCATGTAGCTCTGTCAAAATGACATGTAGACCACCGACGCTGCGCGCACGATCTGACAAAATAATATCAGTACCTCGGCCTGCCATGTTTGTTGCTACTGTAACCTGACCAGGTTCTCCCGCCAGCGACACGATCGTGGCTTCTTTCTCAATCTCCTCCGCATTCAGAACGTGATGAGGGATGCCATGAGACACCAACGCCGCACTACACTGCCGAGAACCGTCCAGAGTGCGTGTACCTATCAGAACAGGAATATCTTGGGAATGCAGTCGGGAAACGTAACTTGCGATTGCCTGCCACTTTGACGTGGCCGTAGGAAAAATTTTTATTGGCGTCCAACGCCTCCGATCAGGCCTGCGAGGCAGGATGCGGCGCACAGTCAGCCCGTAGGTTTCCCAAAGCTCTCTAGCGGCTGGACGAGCTGTTCCGCTCATCCCACAAAGATGTCGGTAACGGGGGAAGAACCGCTGATACGTAATCCGACCTAATGTTGTTCGAATTTCACTTGGGGGGAGTGCTTCTTTTATCTCTACAAGCTGATGCAGGCCCTCCGACCATTGACGGTCCGGCATAATGCGACCTGTACTCTCATCAATAATTTGAATTTTATCCTCTTTGATCAGATAATCTCGATCACGTAGTAAGAGATGTCGAGCAATAAGTGCTTGCGAGACAATATGTTCCCGGATGGGCGTGACAGAAAGAAGGCCTTGATCTCCGTCCACCCACGAAGACAGCCAATCTTTACCGTCTTCTGTTAGTGTCACACGACGCAGGGCAGGGTGATTTTTAAAATGCCGCCCTTCTACAAGCTTATCTGCAAGCTGCAAAGCATTCATGAGCACCAATTCATCCAATCCACCAAGGGCTGCATCCCCTCCAGAAAGGATAAAAGGCGTGGCAGCTTGATCAATTAGAACAGAATCCGCTTCATCGACAATAACAGCATCCAAACCCTGTAAAATTGGGGCTGCAACACTGTCCTGCGGAATAAGTTGAGAAAGTTTCGCGGGTAAACCACTCAAAACATTAGAGGATGGGCCCGTTTGGTCTCGCAAATAATCAAATACAACGTTCTTGGCGGCAGAGAATATAATATTGCTTTGATACAGCATACCTCTGTCTTCAGCAGGTAACCCTTCCTCTATGCATCCGGAAGATAGCCCCAGCGTAGAAAAGAAATCAGAAAAACGCTCAGCATCCCGACTGGCAAGATAATCGTTAACCGTCAGAATATGTACTTGGCGCCCACGAAAAGCTAAAGCTGCGGCGGCAATCGCAGCTGTCAGACTTTTCCCCTCACCTGTACCCATTTCAGCAATTTCACCACACATAAGGCTCCAGGTTGCCGCTAGTTGCACATCGTACGGACGTTGCTCCAAAACCTCTTCAGCCACGCGTTGCAGGAGTGCGAGTAAATGCGCTCCCTCAACGATCGGCAATCTTTCTCCTTGCATTTTTAGTTGGCGTCTCAGAGCTGGAATAAGGTCCAAGCACGCTCCCAGGCTGGCCGGCAACCTATCCTGAGCAACACGCACATGGTGAACGATACGTGCATCACTTCCCCAAGCCGCCTTACGGCCCCGCAATGGTTGAAGATATGAAAAGAAAGAAAGAACACCTGCGTCAAACGGAGATAATTGTGGCTCAATCCGTTGCGGATAACGATCAAGTCGAGGCAAGATCATTGGCCGTGTTGGCTGCACCATAATATTTCCTACGTTCCAAAATACGCTAGAAACGTTTGCCGCACAGCCCGCCAGACCCTTGGAGCGATTGGAGCGGGTCGATGCTCAAACCGAACGGTTGCACGCGAACCGATGGCCAAGAGCGGCATATCAGATAAAGCAGTCCCAGTTGAAAGAACATAGGTTGCGACAGGAATGATGCTGGTAGGGCTCTCTTGTGACGGGTCAACAACCAACGGCCCACCAGCGCGATTTGTCAGAGCAAAACTGTCAAGGCGCGTCGTGATCTCAGGCGACCTTGATGTGATCTGTGCATCATACTCCACATTAAAATCAGATTTTAGCCTGATCGACACTGACAAGAGATCACTATCTATAAACTCGGCTCGGTCCGCAGGAACAGCAGTTCGCCACAATAGCTCAGACTTCTTTTGAACATGACCAACAATTTCCCCTTGCTGCACCAAACGCCCTATCAATTGGTATTGATTGGGCAGAATGATAATGCCATCGGTAGGGGACCGCACCCACAACTCATCTGCACGTCGATCAAGGTCATTCAGGCGTGCTTGATAAAAACCCAACTGTTCCGTCCACAAAGATCGTGCGTTTGTATCTTCCAGAGGTATCATTTCCACGCGAAGGCGTGCATCCTCGACCTCCGCAATGGCAACTTCTTTCTCCACACCCAGCAATGGCTCCGATAGCTTTAAAATTGGATCACCAACATTAATGCGCTCACCATTTTGCACCAAAACATCACTGACAAATCCTTGGCCTTGCGCGCGAATAGCGGATTCCCCAGGCGTCTCCAAAACGGCATCTGAGACAGTCGTGTGTGGGACGGGAATAAAAAACATAAGCACAAAAAGCACAAAAATTAGACTAAACATGCGCATAAATGTCTTTGCCCGCTGAATTTCCAAAGATGGTTCAGTTAACAAGAAGCGCGCTCCTTTTCCTACTGGCACTAAAAAAACAGTGTAAAGACTCCAAATAACAATCGCCACGCCTACTATGGGTAGAGCTGTAGCAACATACAAAGATATCACAATCATGACAAACATGCGGTAAAGAGATGCTGCAACTGCATACCCAAACAACCAAATCTCTTCTCCTGGACTAACTATGGGAATGCGCGCATCACCATGATCCAAAACATACTTCTGAAAAAAATACCAAAAATATTGATTAGATCTTTGACCTAGATTAGGAATTTCCAAAAAATCAGCAAAAACAAAATACCCATCAAAGCGGAGCAGGGGATTACCATTAAAGAACAAAGTTGAAACACCACCAATTAAAAAGAGATTATAAGCAAGTGTTGCAACAATACCTTGCTCCGCAAAAGACCATACAATAAGTGCCATAGCAGCCACAGCAAGCTCAACGAGGATACCCGCTGCGCTGACCAATATACGTTGGTACTTGTAAGGAAAAAACGATGATTGGGACGCATCCACATAGGGCACAGGAAAAAAGATTAGCATCATAACGCCAACCTCCCGAACCTCACCGCCCCAACGTTTGATTGCCAAACCGTGGCCAAGCTCATGCAAAAATTTCACAAAAATATATGCAATCGCGAGATAGGCGATATTAGCGCCAGTCAAGATGGCTTCAGCACCTGGAACTTCGAGCCTGTCCCACGACATAAACGTTGTTGCTAAGGCTGCAAAAATCAATACACACCACAAAATTGCTCCAAATGGAGAAAAAATATAATTTGCGAGCGGTGTAAGAAACTTAAGTATTGGCTCGGGATCAAAAAGTGGAATCCGCACAGAAAGCGGATTCTTAAAATAGCCAATTATTGTTTTGCGCTTTTCCTCGCGAGCGCGTCGGTCAATTTCCCGTAAGTTTGGACGCTTATCTCCTGTAACAAGATCTGAATTATGTAACTGAGATAGCAATTGAAGCAGTTCCGTTTGACTTGGTGGGTCTTCTGGATAAAGCTTACAACCTAGCTCCCACAATTCTTGTATCGTTTTTTGTCCATCCATTCTTGCAAAAATGGCATAAGACTGAGGGCTTAACCGATGGAATTTTCCCGCTTGTAAATCTTGCAAGATAAACCATGGTTTACCCCGATAAACGTGGCGCGCAATTTGAACATGAGCTCTACGACGCAATTTAAGCGGTGCAACACGGTACCAGTCGGGGGAAAGAAAAGCACCAGACATTTCTAAATTGGAATATTACGCCAAGCCCACTCACGGACTTGGTCCCAAAGCGGTTTACCCCACAGCATATACAAAGGTTGCTCACCCACCTGAATACGCGCAGATCCCGTCATGCCGTGAAGCAGAACATCTGGCGTGCTTAGAAGCCGTGTCTCAACTGAAAAAACCGTTTCATTATTCTTGTACTGCGCTACTGGGACAAGATCTGTGGTCTCAATGCTAAAATTCCTTTCCGGCAAAGCGCTCAGTTTAAGTTGCCCTTGTTGGCCTGGAATTAATTTTCCAATATCAGACTCCGGCGCCTCCAGAACAACACGATATTCATTGAGGGGAGATAAGATTAGCAGCGTCTCACCCCGGGAGACTGCTTTACCAATACTCCTTGTCAAATCGCCCGAAACGATCAAAGCATCAAAAGGTGCATGCAATGTACTGCGAAGAATTTGTTGCTCCACCAAGGACAACTGCGCATCTACCTGGCGTAATCTAGCTTCCACGAGCGCTGTTTCAGCACGATCTCGAGCAGAAATGGCCCTATCTAATTCAAGCTCTGCCTGTGATCTCAGAGCCAGAAGCCGCAGACGTTCTAAATTGAAGTCTCTGTCATCTAGTTTGAGCAGAATGTCGCCAGAGGCAACCTTGTCTCCTTCCCGAACGGCAACTTCAGAAATAAAGCCATCAAACGCCGCGGTGATTGTGCGTGCTTCCGCACCCTCGACCATCGCTGACGCGACCACAGAAACCGGCCGCTCGATCGCAACCAAGAGAACCGCAACAACAGTAAGTGCAATCGCAGTGAGCTTTACAGCAAAATAACGGCGTCCAAATAAATAAGAGAACACATTGCCCGCAGCCATAAATGCCCGTGTAATTAGCCAGCGATCATTGTGCCGTTTTTCGGTGAGAAGGGGGGTTAGCACCCCACAAAGGGCCTCCAAAGTAAAAATTTCAGATTGATCGAAACCCTTGCTGTCTGAGCGTTCAAAAACCATTGCGCCCCGTGACCGTCGACCATCAAAGAGTGGGATTGTGAGGATACTCCGTGTTGTATCCTTCTCTGCAAGCTCTGCCTGCGCATCTCGCAAGAGTTCAAAGCCCCCAGCGCTTCTTGGCCATAAAACCACGTCATTTTGGTCAAATGCTTCTTCCATGGCTGCCCGCAGACGGCGCACCAGTATCATACTATGAGAAAATTTTCCTGTGTGTGAAATGGCTTGCAACTTAATCTTCTTGCGATACGCGAAGCCCAGAGAAACCCTGTCACACTTAAACCGATCAGCAATATCAGTGACCAGCGCACGTGCAGCATCCGTAAATTGATCGGCCGTTGTCAGACTCACAACGGCCTGTAAAGCGTTGACTGCTTTGGCATCTTCCACTGAGTTTTGGCGCTCACGCATCTCTGACTTCAGAAAAAACAGCCACCCTAATGCAGCGCCAATCTGAGTGATCACATGGCCGATCTGATCTTGGTGAAGAAACTTTGCCTCTATCTCTATCCAGCTTTTACGCAGCTCATCAGCTGCACTGATTGGGAGCACGATAGCGGTGAAGCGGGATGTCTCATTTTCTCCACCGGGCAACGCACCAGCAACTGCAATCCGTTGCAACCTGAATGCCTCAGAGCGTGCAGTTTCCGTATCAGACGCAGCCAGAGTGCCCTTGGGAAACTCAACGCGCCACTCAGGATGATCTGCGCCAAAAGGTGCAAAGTTTAAAGCCAATCTGTGGCAGGTCACACCGGACATACCATCGATGGCGGCAAACAACTGCGATACCCATGCATTGAGCCTCACGGCAACATCACCTGGGCTCACCAAGTCAAAAAAGGACAATCTTGCGTCTGCCTGCTCGAGCTGCATTCGGTTTAAAATCCAATCGGCAATATCCAAAGCGTCCTTGAGCAATATCCCTAACGCAACTGACGGAAAAGCAACATCAAAACAAACATACACATCACCAGTCCAAACACATCACCAATAGTATAGACAGCCAGAATATACGGCAGATCATTTATTTGAATTATGTTATCAAAAACAAACCCTTGTCCGATGGAGTTAACTATAGACGATAAGAACCCAACACTCAGAACGCCTCTCCACTGAAGCCCGCGCGCACGCCCCAAATACATATCGCGCCCAAGCAGTCGCATTGCCACGAATGCCACCAGTGCGCAACATGCGCCAACCAACAGACTCTCGAAGAAAAGAGGTGACAAAAGCTCAAACGCCCGAGCACGCGCAAAGACCACTTCTGAGAGACCCGCCCCCAGCAAAAGCGCAGGTATTGCCCGCCACCCATACGCCCAAGTGGCTAGAACCCGAACACCATGCGGGAGATACAAGAAGCTGGCAAAGATTGTCACATTCGGCAAGAAATACGACTGCAAAGGCGTTATGAGCAAGCTGGTCACGCCGTGACAGAAAATATACGCCAGCACGACGATCAAGAAATACAAGAAAATCCCCAGATTGTAAATTATCTATTATTTTTGAATATTTATGTGATTTTTCTATATTATTACTTCAAGAGATTGTCGAGCTCTGTGACTTGTAAAACATACCGACCAGCCCGAGACCCGTTTGCCTTTACAAGAAATCCCATGGCTTGCAGTGACTTCAAGGCACGATGATAGGTCGCTTGCGCGATTTCAGCTACGAGCTCGTGCTGCCTGATCTGCTCAGAGGTCACGACATCGCCGGACTTCTGCGTAACGTCATGAGCGGCCAAGAGTGCATCCATCTCAGGTGCACTTAAGTCCCTAAGACCCATATCTTTCTCCATTTCACGCAACATTGAGCGCAACTCAAAAAGTACAGAGAGTTTTTTCAATTTTTGCATTCCGATCCTCCAGGCAAGATAAGGTTACGCAGCAGCACGGCATGCATCAACCGTGTACGCTGCGCTTGTGGAGAATATCTTGCGCGTACTCGACAATTTGAAACCAGTACTGAATGCATCAAAGTCAGGCGACATGGGCTGGGTTAAGAGCATGTCGCATGAGTCCTATGATGCACGGAGATAACTTCAAAAAAACCTCACAAAATATTGTTTTTATTATATTTTCATGATTATTTACGCCAATATTAAACGTCTCATCACTCAAAATTCTAATATCAGAAAATTCTCAGCTGCGCCGCTGCTAAACACCAAAATAGCGCTTACAGGTTTGCGATGAGGCCCATCCTAAAGATATTCATTGGCGCTTTAGTATGGCGAACCAGCATGCTAGTGCTAGATAACATTGTCGGACCGTTAGAGTGGTCCATAGCCGGGACGGCGATCAGGAGATTTGATAAATTTGCTTGTCCTATCAATGATCTCAGCACTTGTTTGCATGGCGCTGGTCTTTACCGCTGATCGAATACCTCGATTTGCCGGGCGGGCTCATGACCTAACTGCGGTGCAATCAATGCATGATTGCCCGACGCCCAGAGTGGGTGGCATCGCCATATTTATTGCCTTTTTGGTAAGTACGTATTTCGTACCTGTGAGCCTTACCGCGAATTATGTGAAATTTGCAGCCGCGACAGGTATACTCTTCGCTGTTGGTTTGGCGGAGGATTTGGGATTCAACATCGCACCCAAAGCGCGCCTAGCGGCCTGTCTGATCGCCAGTTTGGCCGTTATTGTATTGCTTGATGCCTGGCTGCCCCGGATTGGGATACCAAGCTTCGACCCGATTATGGCGTCTTGGGCGATTGGCGTCCCGATCACGCTCGTGATCACGGCAGCCGTTGCAAATGGTTTCAACCTCATAGATGGCGTTAACGGATTGGCGGCACTTACGGCAATCGCTGCTGCTGGCGCATTGGCAACCATCTCGCACCACGCGGGGTATCTTGCTATGACAGATATCTGCCTTCTCTTGGCCGCGGGGATACTCGGATTTCTTGTCCTGAACTATCCTTTTGGTCTCATTTTTCTCGGCGATGCAGGGGCTTATACTCTTGGCTTCATCTTGAGTTGGTTTGGAATTTCCATTTTGCTCCAGGCGACTAATGTTTCGCCCTGGGCGATCCTCCTGACAGTATTCTGGCCGTTGGCCGACACATTGTTGGCCATTTACAGAAGGCTGGCCTCCTCGACAGATACATTTGCCCCGGATCGGTTACATGTTCATCAAATGGTGATGCGCTCGCTAGAGATCTATTTTCTAGGGCGGCATCAGAGGCATATAAGCAATCCGTTGACGACGCTGATCCTGGCGCCATTCGTTGTTGCACCACCGCTCAGCGCCATCTTTCTGTGGGATCAAAATAGATATGCATTTTTTGCAGTTATTACTTTTGTCGCGTTGTTCTTTTCATCTTATCGCATCGCCATCATCGTCCTGAAACGCCTGCCGCATCGCAGCGGATGCCCAAACGTTGCAAAGAATGCCAGCGTGCGTGAAGCACTAAACTGACGATAACGCAGATTATCGCGCAGCAGACACTGCCACAGTTAAGGACGACTGCAGGTCCAAAATTTGTCCTAGTCCACTAACATATAACCACTAGGAACCGTTCCTAAGTTAGCATACGTTCGCATGCGGCAACATTGTTGCAAGTATAATTAGACGGTAGTTCACAAATGAATGCCCATAGTCCACCCTCTCCTGAAAACCGCCGCCTGTTCGATCGCATAGAAACCGAAGGAATATTCATCTACGAGGGAGAGACATATCCGATCAAAGATATCAGCGTGGGCGGACTGCAACTTGACGGGATATTAGCGCATTCAAAAAAGGGAAGCATCGTCAACGGAAATCACGACAAATTTCGGGTTTTGGCGTAAGCTCGGTATAATTATCTATGCGCTTCTACGACAGCGCGTCAACTGCACCCATTCTCAACGCAGCACATCCAATGTAACCACACACCCTCTGCACCTATCAGAGTTCACAAGCTCATTTATATGCTTGAATAAACAAAATTCGGTGGTCGACTATGTTGACATGCCTCCGCATGATGCAACGACCCTCTTCACAGCGCACTTCAAGGCAATTGCTTCATATGTTGAATGTTAGTACTTCTGAAGTACAAATTGCTTGGAACAGAATGCGGTTCACAAATGAATAATGTCGCCCTTATTGTTGCTGCAGGTCGGGGCAGCCGCATGATGCAGAGCCTGCCAAAGCAGTATTTACTCTTAAATAACGAAATGATTTTAAGCCACACCATTAAGCTATTCATTTCTCATAATTCAATTGATGCTGTCGTTGTAGTGATTAATAAGGATGATCTTCATTTATATGACAAAGCTATATTTGATATAAGCTCGGAAAAATTATTACCACCATCATATGGTGGTAATACGCGGGCAGCATCAGTGCGTTTAGGGCTGGAAGATCTTAGTAAAAATTCTCCGCACAATGTAATTATTCACGATGCAGCACGCCCATTTTGCCCACCAAATCTCGTAGACGCTGTACTTGCGCCGCTTAACAGTTTTGATGGAGCTTTTGCTGCTTTGCCAGTCATGGATGCACTGTGGAAAATTGATAACGGCTGTGCAAGTCATCCTATCAATCGTGAAAATGTTTGGCGTGCACAAACGCCGCAAGCATTTCAGTTTCAAAAGATTCTTGAAGCACACTCGCATGGCGATGAATCCGCCAAAGATGATGTAGAAGTCGCCTTAGTCTCAAAACTGAATATTATTGCCATACAAGGATCAGAAATCAATTTTAAGATTACCACACCAGAAGATCTTCGGAGAGCTGAGGCTCATTTTGAGTGAATGTCCCACTGGCTAAATGCCGGTGGTTTCGGGGTACGGCTAGAAGCCAGATTGGTCCCTCATTCGGGATATTCGGTCACCCTAAAGTTATCGTCAAGGTCAGGTGGTTTCTGGGTCTTGATATACTCCATCCACACCTTGTCCGCCACGTTACCGCTGTTACCGCTGGTACAAACCCGGTAGCCCTGTGCCCACAAGTGCTGGTCCCAATAACGCTTCTTCAGCACTGCAAATTCGCGGGAAGGTGGAAAGGCACTGATGGGCCATCGAAGACAGCTTTGAGACCGCAAAGAATGAATTGGGGCTTGATCACAACGAACCCGATCGTGGCATGGATGGCACCGTCACGTATCATTGGTCATGATGGCATTCGCCATGATGGTGGCAATCCGGCGTCGCGCGAGTGCCATTACAACCCCAAAAAACTCCTCAAGATAGCCAGTACCCTGCCTTGATACGCTGGTCGCTCCAGGAGATGCGATGCATCGCATGCAAGATGTCGTAGCGATCAATAGAGCCGGCTGCGATCATCGCATGGTCGCTTTGGCGAAGAGCACACCAAGCAGTCGCGCAACAATGTCATATCAAGCAAAAAATGCAACTGTAATGCTAGTCTACACGGCAATCGCAGCAGTCCGATGCCGCCTAAAGGCGTGGGATTTCCTGATCCCCTATCGAGAACGTTAAATCTTTAATATTTATAATTTATCTTTTTGCCGTTGACACCAAATAAGATTATTTTCAGAAGCCTCTCTCATTGCGCTCAACAATCTTTGAGGCGATATTGGCAATTTTAAGCTTGCATCACATATTTCAATCCTGTGAAGTTCAGAGTTATCTTTGATAAATTCCTTTGACAAAAGAATTAAAGATGTCCCAGATTTTTTGCTTCTAAATTTACGAAGCTCATCAATATAAGTTGCCATACTTACCCCCGCACCCTCCAGAAAATCAATATCCACGAAAATAAAATCATAATAATATTGATATATTTTTTGAAAAAGAGTGTCATCAATTCTTGCATCATACTTATCAGTCGAATAAAAAGATGCCTCAGGCAATAAATCCAAATTATCAAGAACATCACAACTTTCACCAGATAGGATAAGTATCTTTCCCTTTGGATTAGTCGATAAGCCATTAAATTCTCGGGAGTTTTTTAGATACCACCAGCCAATTGAGATAATTGGCGCCGTCACTGACACACCTAAATAAAAAATTAATGCGTGCATAAAGGATCCTGAAAGGATTAGGATCAAGATTCCCACAGCAAAACCTAAAAATACTCCAATAATAATAAAAGCAACTGAGATCGAACCAGTCCTTTCGCTATCCTTTAACTTACCATAGGCACTTTTATTTTTCATTGCATATCTGCCAAGTTGACTACTCGGTACTACTGCATTTGGCACGCAACTCCACAAAACCTGAAGTCCCAAGTCTCAAAATTGGTACCATTTACCCTGATTTAGTCTAGCGCGTTGAGATTGAGTTTGCGGATGTTTTCGACAGTCCTGCTCCAAAAGAGAGGGATTAGTTTTGCGTTTTCTGCAATAGGTAGTCACATATCACCTCCTAGTCCACTGATTCAGTTGATTTGAGGGTAAAGGCTGATGAGTTTGGGTCTGGCGTCTTCAGTTGTGAAGTGCTACCTTGTTTTGGCCTGCGCATTATTTCGATTTTCGGGTCCAAGCGCTGACCTGTGCTTCTAAATCAGCTTGATCAGGAATACGTCGATCGGGGAGCAAATTTATACCCGCTCACCGACAAACCGGCAATTTATCGAGAGGCCCGCCTTTAGGCGGCATGGGACTGCGACGATTGCCGTGTAGAGTAGCCGTATGGAATCTTATAAACGCGGCAGTCACACGGATTGGGACTGCAAATATCACATCGTATGGGTCACGAAATATCGCTATGAGGTTCTGGGTGATGATGTCGGCCTGCGGTGTCGCGAGTTGATCTGTGAGACTGCAATAACTCATGCGATGGTGATCCATGTCGGGTCTGTGAAACGCGATCACGTCCATCTGCTTGCGTCGATCCCACCAAGCCTATCGGTCAGCCGTGCGGTGCAGCACCTGAAAGGGCACAGTTCGTATCGGTTGTTACGCGAATTTGCGGTGCTGAAGAAGCGCTATTGGGGCCAGCACTCGTGGGTCCGGGGCTACTGGGTTTGCACCAGCAGTAACGTGACGGACGAGGTGTGGATGGAGCACATCGAGACACAGAATCCACCTGAACCTGACGATAACTTTCAGGTGGCCTGAGCCCGCCCAATGGCGGACCAATCCGGCTTCTAGCCGTAACCCGAAGCCACCGGCTTTTAGCCGGTGGAGTATTCACATCAGCATCTTAGTTATCAGGTAACGCAGTGCCAATGGCTGTAAAGGCTGTGTTTAAGTCCGTTCCAATAGTCGTTAAAGCGGTCACGACGACAACGGCAATCAAAGCCGCGATTAAACCATATTCAATTGCGGTTGCGCCATCTTCTTCACAAGAAAATTTCTTGACATTCTTCACAATTTTCCGCATAGTGTAAATTTCATTTTTAGCCAAAGCTTTTCTATCCACTGATTATCTTTCATGCAAGTGGTTTTTCAAGCTGGCATGCCTTGTTTCATTAGTGGATCTTAAACACCATTCCTTTCGAAGACCGTGGGAAAGCGTTCACCGTTCGGACGAACATGGTTCTCACGCGATCAAAATACCGGCTTTGTGCAGCTAGTACTACAGTTGCGCTTTGTCGTGATTTCTAAA
>QCWE01000001.1:212545-1247623 GCA_003149555.1 Candidatus Aquiluna sp. XM-24bin5 | reverse complement strand
TCTGCTCGACATCAACGTCTTTGGCAAGCGCGCAGGAAAGTACTCCGTGGAATACGCAAAGAGTGCCAAGCAGGTGCCGATGCCCGAGGATGCGGCAAAGGATGTTCTTGATTTACTCGCCAAAGTTCGCAACTCAAAGGGCAAGGAAAAAGTAGCTCAGCTTCGCAAGGAGCTCCAGGAAACCATGGACAAAAATGCCCAGGTCTTCAGGACTGAGGAAACCCTGAACGAGGCCCTGGAAAAGATTGCTGAGCTTAGAAAGCGCTACGAAAAGATCTCTGTTCAGGATCAGGGCAAGCGCTTTAACACCGATCTACTGGAAGCTGTGGAGCTTGGGTTCTTGCTGGATCTGGCTGAGGTAACGGTTATCACTTGCCGCGAGCGCCGCGAGAGTAGAGGCGCACACCTCCGCGAGGACTTCACCGAGCGTAATGACAAGAAGTTCATGGTTCACTCCATGGCATACAAGCAGAGCAAGATCGATAAGAAGACCGGCATCGACATCAAGGTCGACTGGAAGCCGGTTGTCATCACCAACTACCAGCCGATGGAGCGTAAGTACTAATGGAGAAGGCAATAGCTGAGGTAGCCAGCTTCACAGTAACCCTGATGATCCGCAGGTTTGACCCTGAGGTCGACCAGGAGCCTAAGTGGGTTGACTATGACGTCGAGATGTTTGGCACAGACCGAGTGCTAGATGCCCTCCACAAGATCAAGTGGGAAATAGACGGCTCGCTGACATTTCGTCGCTCCTGTGCTCACGGAGTCTGTGGTTCGGACGCGATGCGCATCAACGGTAGAAATCGCCTGGCATGCAAGACCCTGATTAAGGACCTCGACATCTCAAACCCAATCTACGTGGAGCCAATCAAGGGACTTCCGGTTGAGAAAGACCTCATCGTAAACATGGAGCCCTTCTATCAGGCCTACCGTGACATCAACCCGTTCCTGATGGCTAGCGACACCCCTGCAAAAGAGCGTCTGCAGTCCCCAGAAGATCGCGCCCGCTACGACGACACCACCAAGTGCATTCTTTGCGCAGCCTGCACCACAAGCTGCCCTGTGTTCTGGACAGACGGCCAGTACTTCGGCCCCGCTGCCATTGTCAACGCTCACAGGTTCATCTTCGACTCACGCGACGAAGGTTCTCAGGTGAGGATCGACATTCTCAACGACAAAGAAGGTGTCTGGCGCTGCCGTACAACCTTTAACTGCACCGAGGCTTGCCCCAGAGGAATTGAAGTGACCAAAGCCATCGCAGAGGTAAAGCAGGCAATTCTTCGGGGAAGACCCTAGGCAATTTTTCTGTTGGGCAGTGCATGTCCATTTCTCGCAGAACCGTTGTCGCGTCAGGCCTTGCAGCAACCGGTGCAGTAACCCTTGCAGCATGCGCATCAGAGCCAGAGCCAGCTGAGACCACCCCGCCGTCTGCAACCGTAGATGAAGCTCCCGAAGAGCTGTCAGGCGAGATACTCCTTGGTTCCACTGCTGAAGTAATGGTCGGATCTGGAACAAAATTCATGGTGGATGAGAGCCTGACTATTTTGGTGACCCAACCCAGAGAGGGAGTGTTCAGAGCATTTTCGGCTAAGTGCACCCATGCCGGCTGCATAGTAAATGGCATAAGGGATGACGAGATTGCCTGCGGTTGCCACGGAGCTCGGTTCAGCCCCGATACGGGTGAGCCAGTCTCGGGTCCGGCAAACAGTCCACTCGGGAAAATTCAGCTGGAAGTGCGAGGCAGTGACCTCTATGCACTTATCTAGCTCCTAAGTTAGACCCGTGCTCACTCTCGCAACGGTTAATGTAAATGGCATACGTGCCGCAGCTCGAAAGGGCATGGACGCCTGGCTGAAAGAGACGGACCCAGACATCCTCTGTTTGCAAGAGGTAAGGGCTCCTTCTGAGGAACTTAGAAAACTGGCAGAGGGTGACGGTCCACTCGCTGGTGGCTGGAACATCTTCGACCAGGAGGCGAGTGCAAAGGGCAGAGCCGGCGTTGCTGTCCTCACAAAAGCGAAAGTTCTCAACCATCGCACAGACATTGGCCCTGAAGAATTCGATTCCTTCGGGAGATGGCTGGAGACTGACCTTGAGACCGGTGCTGGACCACTTACGGTTGTCAGCTGCTACGTCCACTCGGGTGAGGCTGATACACCCAAACAGGTTGAGAAGTACAAGTTCTTAGACGCAATGCGTGAGCGCATGGCCGAGCTGATGAGCTCGAAGAGGCTCGCGGTAGTGGTCGGTGATTTGAATGTCGGGCACACCGAACTGGACATCAAAAACTGGAAAGGTAACCTGAAGTCCGCCGGTTTCCTACCTGAAGAGCGCGCCTACTTCGATGACTTTGCAAAGCAGGGCTGGGTGGACATGGGCCGTGCAGCGCATCCTGGTGTGCCCGGACCCTATACCTGGTGGTCCTACAGGGGAAAAGCTTTCGACACGGACGCTGGATGGCGGATTGATTATCAGCTGGCTACACCGGAGCTTGCAAAGCTGGGGCAGAATTATCGGGTAGACAGAGCGCCAAGCTATGACGCTCGTTGGAGCGATCATTCCCCGGTGGTTGTTGATTACAAGCTTTAGGAGACGAAGTGGGAAAACCTAACCTGCTCAGTGGCATGCAGCCCTCTGCTTCATCTCTGCATCTTGGCAACTACTTAGGTGCACTGAGGCAATGGGTTGAAATGCAAGAGAGCCACAACGCCTACTACGTAATTGTTGACCTCCACGCAATAACGGTTCCCCAGGACCCCAAAGAGCTCTTGGAGAACACCAGGAGAACCGCCGCCCAATACATTGCTGCTGGCCTGGACCCGCAGCAGGCAACACTGTTTGTCCAGTCTCACGTTCCTGCCCATGCAGAACTGGCCTGGGTGCTGAACTGCATCACGGGTTTTGGTGAGGCATCGAGAATGACGCAGTTCAAGGACAAGAGCCAAAAGGGCGGCGTAGATGTTAGCTCCGTTGGCCTGTTCACCTACCCGATACTGCAGGCCGCCGACATTCTCCTTTACCAACCCAAGAGCGTTCCCGTGGGCGAGGACCAACGCCAACACCTGGAGCTCACCCGAGACCTTGCGATGAGATTCAACAGCCGCTTTGGAAAGACCTTCGAGATTCCTGAGGCTCACATTTTGAAGGAGACTGCCAAGATCTACGATCTCCAAGAACCCACCGCAAAGATGTCAAAGTCAACTCAGGATCCCAAAGGCCTGATAAACCTCATGGACGAGCCCTCGGCAATTGCGAAGAAGATTAAGAGTGCGGTGACTGACACCGATGGCGAGGTTCGCTTCGACCGCGATAGCAAGCCTGGAGTTTCAAACCTTCTCGGCATCTTTGCCGCCGTCACAGGCAAGAGCGTTTCGACTCTCGAGAGCGAGTTCGCGGACAAGGGGTACGGAGACCTGAAGTCCGCAGTTGCCGAAGCGGTCATTAGCCTGGTCGAGCCTATGCAACAGCGCACAAAAGACCTTCTTGAGGATTCAGCCGAGCTAGATAGTCTGCTTGCACTTGGGGCAGAGAAGGCCAGCGAGCTAGCGGAGAAAACCCTCTCAGATGTCCATGCCAAGCTTGGCTTCATACCAAAACGCTGAGGAATTTCTCAGTCCAAAAGAGTATTGTTCTAAACAAGCACAGTTCTTCGGGGTCAGTGAAATTCTGAACCGGCGGTTATAGTCCGCGACCCGACTGGGAACTCCGCAGCCAGCGGTTAGACCCCAGGCGGTTGAATCGGTGAAATTCCGATACCGACGGTAAAGTCCGGATGGGAGAAGAGCTCGGGATGCTTCGCGCACCCGTATTCCCTGCCCTGTCCTGCGCTGAGAAAAGAGGGCAGGATGTCACAGAGCCAGTTCGAAGCGGCAATGAGCCGCGCTCTTGAGCTTGCCCTGCTGGGCCCGGCCCAAGGGGTGAACCCGCAGGTGGGTGCGGTAATTCTCGACGAAAAACATCAGATTGTCGCTGAGGGATACCACAAGGGCTCTGGAACAGACCATGCCGAGGTAATGGCTATCAAAGAGCTCAGGGCGAAAACTGGCGACAGCTCCTTCCCCGGCCACACAGCAGTAGTCACCCTGGAGCCTTGCAATCACACTGGCAAGACCGGACCCTGCTCAAAAGCGCTTGCTGACGCGGGTATCTCAAGGGTCGTTTATGCAGTTTCCGACCCGGGGAAAGACTCGGGAGGCGGAGCTGAGTTTCTTCGCGGCTGTGGAGTCGAGGTCATTGCCGGTGTTGGCGCATTGGCTGCGGAAGAGCAGTCCAGGGTTTGGCTTACGGCCAACAGGCTTGAGAGACCTTTCGTGACTCTGAAATGGGCCAGCAGCCTCGATGGCAGGACGGCTGCCACAGACGGTTCTAGCAAGTGGATCTCGGGTGAAATGTCGCGATCCGATAGCCACAAACGCCGCAGCGAGGTTGACGCAATCCTCGTCGGCACTGGCACTGCACTAGCTGATGACCCTGAGCTAACCGCAAGAGACGACCAAGGCGGTTATTACGAGCACCAGCCTCTCAGGGTTGTGCTTGGAGAGCGCGAGCTGCCAGGTTCGCTCCGAGTCTTCAATGACAGGGCGGAGTCTCTCCACCTCAAAACCCGGGACGTCGCGCATGCCCTCAAAGAACTGTATTCGCGGGGCGTGAAGCATGTCTGGGTTGAGGGTGGGCCCGCAGTGGCAAGCAAGTTTGTAGAGCTCGATTTAGTTGACGAGTTCATCATCTATTTGGCCCCAATGCTGCTTGGCGGTGACAAGGTGGCCCTTCAGGACATCGGTGTCGGGTCGGTTCAAGATGCCGCAGAGCTCGAAATCGTTGAGCAGAAACTGCTCGATCAGGACCTATTTATTAGAGCAAGGAGAAAGTAATGTTCACCGGAATCATCGAAGAGCTTGGCAAGGTGCTTGCAATTGAGAAGCAGCCGGATGCAATCAGGCTGACTATCGGTTGCGAGAAGGTGCTATCGGACCTGGGTCGTGGGGATTCCATCTCCTGCTCAGGAACCTGCCTCACCGCAATCGAAATTGACGACAAGGGCTTCACTGCAGATGTGATGCTCGAGACCCTAAAGCGCTCAAGCCTCGATGGGGTTCAGGTGGGAGACCCGATAAACCTCGAGAGGGCGATGAGCAATAAGACCCGTTTCGGGGGTCACATAGTTCAAGGCCACGTTGACGGAGTTGGCGAGTTTGTCTCAAGAGAGAAGAGCGAGAACTGGGACTGGGTCAAGATTCGTGTTCCGGGGGAGCTAATGAAGTACGTGGTGCACAAGGGTTCAATCACCTTCGACGGCATCTCACTGACAGTGAATGAGATTGAGGATGATGTCGTGGGGCTAAGTCTGATCCCAGAGACCCTGACAGTGACCACCCTTGGCTACAAAAAGCCAGGTGACAAGGTAAATGTTGAAGCTGACGTGCTTGCAAAGCACATTGAAAGGCTCATGGAGTTTAAGTGAAGATCGAATACAGCGGCATAGCGGAGGTGCTGGCTGCCCTTAGAGAGGGCAAGCCGGTCATCATTTCCGATGCCGAGGATCGCGAGAACGAGGGTGATGCAATCATCGCCGCTCAGTTTGCGACTCCCGAGTGGGTGGCCTGGATGGTCCGCTACACCTCTGGATATCTGTGCGCTCCCATGAGTGAAGAGAGGG
This sequence comes from Candidatus Aquiluna sp. XM-24bin5, assembly GCA_003149555.1. The sequence goes on along the minus strand of QCWE01000001.1, from coordinate 1,241,967 downwards.
CAAACCAGCTTGAATTGCCACTGATGTGGCTCAACAGCGAAGACCCTCACCAGACCGCCTACACCGTGAGCGTTGACGCAGCAAACCGAACCTCAACTGGCATTTCTGCTGCTGAGCGCGCGAACACTGCAAACGTTTTGGCAAACCCTCACTCAACTCCCGCATCGCTGATTCGACCGGGGCATGTTATCCCTCTCAGAGCGGTGCCCGGAGGGATAGCAGAGCGTCCTGGTCACACCGAAGCGGCTGTCGAGCTAATGGAACTGGCGGGGCTTGAGCCCGTTGCCCTCATGGCTGAATTGGTCAATGACGACGGGACCATGATGCGAGGAGGGGAATTATTTGAGGTAGCCCAGAGGTTTGACTTACCTATGAGCACAATTTCGCACCTCCGTGATCACCTGGAGAAGCGCTCCCCGGAGCGAAAGAACAGCAGCAACCGAATTCGGTTTGAGGCAGAGGCAAAGCTTCCTACCACCCACGGCGACTTCAAAGTGCGCGGCTACTACGACGTGCAGACGACTGCCGACCACGTAGCGATCATCGCAGGCGACATTGGTAACGAAGATGTGCTGGTAAGACTTCACTCCGAGTGCATCACCGGAGAGGCTTTCGGTTCTCTCAAGTGCGAGTGCGGACCCCAGCTCGAAGGAGCTATGGATGCAATTGGCACCGAGCCAACTGGCGGAGTAGTTATCTACCTCCGTGGCCAGGAGGGTCGCGGCATTGGGCTCTTGAACAAGCTCAAGGCCTACTCCTTGCAGGAGGAGGGTCTGGACACAGTAGATGCCAACCTCGCCCTAGGACTTCCAAGCGAGGCTCGTGAATATGGTGCCGCTGTGGCAATTCTGCGCGACCTAGGAATCAAGAGCGTGAGGCTTTTGACAAACAACCCAGCCAAGAAGCGCTACCTCGAAGACGGTGGAATTCCCGTCAACGAGACTGTGCCTCTAATTGTCGGACTGGCAGAGGAAAACCTCGGCTACCTCGAGGCAAAGCGCGCTCGCATGGGCCACACGATTCCCGCTAACCTGAAGTAGTGAGTGGAAGCGGAGCACCGCAACTTGAAGTAAGTGGCGAAGGCCTGAAGATTTATGTCTTGGCCACATCGTGGCACACCCAAATAATGGATGGCCTGCTGGCCGGTGCTAGAAAAGAGCTCGCTAAATCGGGAGCAACTGACGTAACTATCTGGAGAGTTCCCGGCGCATTCGAGCTGCCATTGGCTGCCCAGAAGGCAACAGCCAGCGGAGCACAAGCAGTCATTGCGCTAGGGGTAGTTATCCAAGGAGAGACTCCTCATTTTGACTACGTTTGTTCGGCGGCGACGGATGGCCTCACCAGGGTGCAGCTCGACACCAAGGTCCCAATTGGATTTGGCCTCCTGACGGTGAACAACGAAGCAGAGGCACTAGCACGCGCGGGTCTAGAGGGCTCAAAAGAAGACAAAGGGGCCGAGGCGGTTCAAGCCGCTCTCTCCATGGTCAATCTCGCTTAGCCGCGATTTCCCAAGGCGACGTCTATATCGAAGGCGAATGCCTCCGCTCGTCACGGGCTCGATGCCTAGACTGGAATCCTGGAGGAAAAATGGAAATTGCAGAACTGGTTCGTAACTCACTTCTCGTATTGCACTTTGTTGGATTGGCATCGCTTCTAGGCGGCTTTCTGACGCAAATCAAGGCAATGTCCGCTGGCTCAGCAAAGGTCATTCCAGCGATGGTCCACGGTGCATGGACGGCTTTTGTGACCGGGTTGTTACTGGTTGGCGTGGCCGAGTGGCGCATAGCCATGGGAGCAAACTTTGAGGTTGACCACATCAAGATCGCAGTCAAGACAGCCGTGGTGCTGGTGATACTGGTACTTGTGATGCTCAACCGTAAGAAAGACATTGTTAGGGCCGGCACGCTGGGACTAATCGGCGGCCTTACTCTGACCAACGTGGTGTTGGCTGTCTTTTGGTAACTAGCGCATAAACAGCGCTTTTAGCCTCACGGTTGTAAACCAGAGGCCTCCGGCAATCATCGCCAGGAAGTAGGCAACGTGGCCGAGCAGGCTCCAGTCCACGATGCCGAGCATTAGCGACCTAATTAGCTCAACGCCCTGCCATAGCGGCAACGCCTGAACAATCATCTGAATCCACTGGGGGTAGACGCTGACTGGGAAGAAGGTTCCGGAGAAAAGGAACATGGGCAGCATAAAGAAAGTTACCCAGTTCATTTGCTGGAAGCTCTTGAGGTAACTGGTTATCGCCATACCAATAGATGCAAAACCGAAGGCAATTAGCGTTGCTGCAGGTATTGCGAGTATGCCCCAGGCGTTAGTCACTAGCCCGAGCGGCGTGACAATAGCCATAAAACCAAGCGAATAGGCAACGCCACGAAGAAGCGCCCAACCAATCTCCCCAAGCGCAACATCCATCGGGCCGAGTGAGCTGGAGAGCATGACCTGGTAGATCTTGCCGAAGTGCATCTTGAAGAATACGTTCCAGGTGGAGTCATAGACGGCACCATTCATGGCACTAGTCGCAAGGAGTGCGGGGGCAATGAAGGCTGCATAGCTGACCGGCCTGCCCAGGCCATCTTCTAGGTTCCCGATAAGCTGCCCAATACCGAAACCGAAGGCGAGCAGGTAGAGAACCGGCTCGACGAATCCCGACAACACGACCATCCAGTTCGAACTCTTGAAAGCTCTGAACCCTCGCTCAAGCAAAGTGAAGGATCTTCCCGAATAGATCGAACTTCCGGGCCTAGAGCTTCTCCGCTCCTGAATAGCAACGGCTTGAGAGACAACCAGCTGGGTAATCACCTTGACAGCCTCTCTTCAAACTTTGGGTAGGTCAGCAGCATGCCGACAATGCCCATCAGGGTCAGATAACCGAGATGAATCGCCAACATGGTCGGCTCAATCGGGTACTCGTAGCTCAGAGTCCTGCCGAGCTCCGTGGAATGCCAAAGCGGAAGTATCCAGCCAATTGGCTGCAGGAAAATAGGCATCTGCTCGAGTGGATAGAAAGTTCCCGAAAACAAAAACATCGGGGCAATGACGAACCTGCCGATCACAGCAAAGTAACCCTCGTCGTTTTCCAGGCGTGCAGTGACGGCCATCATTATTGAAGCCCAGCCCCAGCCGGCGAGCATGGATGTGAACAGCAGCGGTAGAACAGATGCCAGCGGAACCGCCCCGAAAATCAGCAGAACCCCCAGGTACAGAAGTGTTGTGAAAAGCCCTCTACCCAGAGCAACAATCATCACGCCATTGGCAATCTGTCTGGCAGAAATCGATGTCGCGTTTATCGCAAAAAACAGCTTGTCCCAAATAAACCCGTCCATCGTAGGAAAGGTGACCTCGTCCATCACTCCTTGGATGGCTGCTGATGCAAGCAGCGCAGGGGCTACGAACTGCAAGTAGCTGACACCCAGCACATCACCGCCGGTGTTGGCGTCAACCAGCGCTCCAATCCCAAGCCCGACAGAGAGCAGGAACAAAATGGGGTTCCCGAGGCCAAAGGCAAGTATTGAACCCATCCATTTGCTCATGGAGTAAAAGCGATACTCCGCGACTCGCAAAGCACCCCAGCGCACCGCTCGTTTCGCATCAACAGCAGTTCCGGGCTCGTAAGTAAGCTCTGCCACTATTCGACCAGCGACCTTCCGGTGAGGCGAAGGAAAACGTCCTCTAGAGAGCTCCTTCGAACAAGCGAGGTCATTGGGTGCAGTCCAGCATCAACGATTCTTGTGAGCAGCTCCTCGCCTTTCTCGGTATAGAGCAAAATACGATCTGGCAAGACCTCAATCCGATCCGCAAGCTTCTCCAGTTGCGGTGCAAACTGTTCATTCTTGTCGGTTCCGAAGCGAACCTCGACTACCTCCTTGGACGAATACTCCTTGATCAGGGCAGCAGGGGAACCCTCGGCCATGATTTTTCCCTTGTCCATGACTATGAGCCTGTCGCACAGCTGCTCAGCCTCGTCCATGTAGTGAGTAGTGATTACCAAAGTCACACCCTGTTCCTTCAGCCTGAATAGCCGATCCCAAAGGATGTGCCTGGCTTGGGGGTCTAGGCCGGTTGTGGGCTCATCGAGCATCAAAATCTCCGGCTCGTTGACCAGTCCGCGCGCTATTGCAAGTCTGCGCTGCATTCCACCCGAGAGGTCGTCTGCCTTTGAGTTGCGCTTCTCGGTTAGCTGAGCAAACTCAAGTAGCTCCTCAACCTTTTGCTTCAAGAACTTTCTCGAGAGGCCGAAATAACGACCATAGGTGAATAGGTTTTCCCACGCCTTGAGCTCTCTATCTAGCAGGTCCTTTTGAGGCACGACGCCGAGGTGTGCGCGGATCTGAGGGCCGTGAGTATTTGGCTCCTTGCCAAGAATCGTGAGCTCGCCGCCGGTCCGCTGTGAGACAGAAGAAATCATTTTCATGGTCGTGGACTTACCGGCACCGTTTGGCCCCAGCAGGCCAAATGACTCGCCACGTTTGACCTCGAAATCGATGCCATCGACGGCAAGGAAGTCTTTATATTTCTTAGTCAAATTCTTGGCGCGAATAACAACTTCGGAATCTTTAGCGAACAAGCTCTTCTCCATCTGCGCCAAAGCGGCAGCCCTCCAGATTACTTGTAAAAGTGAAAACCTAAAGAATTCTTTGGGCAGCTGATATCTTTTGCAAGTGGCGGAAAAACTCGGCAATCGCAGAACAACCGGCACTGAGCAGTTTTACACCCCGCGAGAGCTTGCAACCTCATTGGTTCAGGCCGCCCTCCCCCACATCCCAAAGCCCTCGGAGAGTACCTTCTTAGAACCTGCAGCCGGCAATGGCAGCTTTGTTGAAGCTTTGCAAAAAGCTGGGGCACAAAGAATCATCGCCCTTGACCGCTACCCGGCAGCGGAGCGCATAAGAGAAGCAAACTTTCTAGAAACAGAGCTGGCGGAACAGCACCTAATTACCTTCACCAATCCACCCTTTGGGCGCAACAATGCTCTCTCGATCCCGTTCTTCAACCACGCTGCCAGATTCAGCGACACCATATGCTTTTTAGTTCCTAGGTCGTGGAGAAAGTGGAGCGTCACTAACCGCCTAGACCGAGATTTTCACATTACCTACGACCAAGACGTCTTCGTCTCTTATGAGGATGCAGACGGAACACCGATCAGTGCTAAGAACGGGCTGCGGACCTGCTTCCAGATCTGGCAAAGGCAAGCCCAGCCAAGAGAAAAGATTGAAGTCCCCGACAACGGACTCATCACAAAATCCTTCCCCGAGGATGCGGACATTGCAATCCGGGTGTTCGGCTACGGGTGCGGCACGGTGCTCAAAGAATTTCCACGGAAACCCAACACCACACTAATGTTCCTGCGCACCAGCAAAAGAGCAAAAGAGGTTTTGCCGCTTCTGGAGTACAGCAAGTTCTCAGAGAACACCGCATACACTCAAGCCCTGGCCTTTACGGAAATTAATTACCTTCTAAACGAGGCTATTTACGGGAATCCTTTTCACAGAGAGAAAGCTGAAACATAAGTGAGCGAGTACTACTCTGACCCCACGCAGAATCCGAGGTCGAGGGAATACAAGGGACCAAGGGCATCCCTGAAGGACCTCTTCCCATATCTGAAGCCGCACCGCACGGCGCTTGGCTTTGCCCTTGGGCTATCCGTGCTTGGTTCGGCCCTGGCACTCGCGCAGCCACTATTAATTGGGCAGCTGATTACAGCCGTGGAACAATCACTTGGTTTTGGAAATCTTGCCATTGCCATTGTCGCGCTGGTCATTACAAGTGCACTCGTGAATGCCTTTCAGTACTACCTGCTCTACAAGACCGGTGAGGGTGTGGTGCTGGACACTCGAAAAGCAATGGTTTCAAGGTTGCTCAGACTGCCAATTTGGCAATACGACAAGCGCAGAATCGGTGACCTCGTCTCTCGAGTTGGCTCCGACTCAACTCTGCTGAAAGCAGTTCTTACCCAGGGGCTTGTAGACGCCCTTGGCGGACTGCTGCAGTTCGTGGGGGCAATCGTGGTTATGGCATTTATCGATCCGCTGCTGCTCGGCTCGACTTTGTTGGTCGTTTTCACTGCAGTGTTTGCTATCTCGTTCACCGGAAGAAAAATTCGCCGAGCTACCACCAAGGCCCAACAAAAGGTCGGCCAGATGTCGGCGGCTGTGGAACGAGCTCTAAGCGCGATTCGCACCATTCGCGCGGCTCGGGCTGAAGAGCGCGAGACCCAGGAGATCTACAGGGATGCCACTGCCGCCTACGACCAAGGTCTTTCCATCGCAAAGCTTTCAGCCGCTGTTGCTCCCATTGCACAGGTGGCCTTTAACACCGCATTCATAGTGGTGCTGGGCTTTGGTGGCCTGAGGGTTGCGACCGGCGCGACGACGATTGCCTCTTTGGTTACCTTCGTGATTTTGCTGTTCTTCATGGTTGGGCCCCTTATCTCAGCATTCGGTGCCTACACCTCAATCATGGGTGCGCTGGGCGCACTGGCAAGAATCCAAGAAATCATGGTGCTGGAGGAGGAAGAGCCGACTCCGGTGGGAGACCACAGGGTCGCAGCTAACCGGTCTGCAATCGAATTCAAGGAGGTCGAGTTCCACTATCAAGAAGATGAGGACGAAGAGCCGCAGCCAATCCTGAAGAAGATCAGCTTCAAAGTAGAGCGTGGCTCTCGTGTTGCCCTAGTCGGACCTTCTGGGGCGGGAAAGTCAACCGTGTTCTCCCTTATCGAGCGCTTTTATGAACCAACCGGAGGGAAAATTCTTCTCGACGGGCAAGACGTCACTGAGTTCTCCAGGCGATCACTGAGGGAACAGCTTGGTTATGTCGAACAAGACGCCCCAGTGCTAGCTGGCACGATCAGAGACAACCTGCTGCTCGGCAAATCAGATGCCACAGACGATGAACTCACTGAGGTTCTGGCGCAGGTAAACCTCTCCGAAGTCCTTGCTCGAGACACCAAGGGTCTTGAGGCCCAAGTCGGTGAGGACGGAATCATGCTCTCAGGTGGCGAGCGCCAGCGCCTAGCCATCGCCCGGGCACTGCTTGCTAAGCCTCCGATTCTGCTGCTTGATGAATCAACGAGTGCCCTAGATGGCCCCAACGAGCAGCGGATGCGCGAAGCGATTGACGCAGTCGCTCAAGACCGAACGCTACTGGTAATCGCGCACCGACTTTCAACCGTTGTTGACTCGGACCAGATCATAGTTTTGGAGCACGGGCGCATTCTTGGGGTGGGGACCCACTCCGAGCTCGTGAAATCTACTCCCCTCTATGCCGAATTGGCCAAACACCAGCTACTGGTCTGAGTAGAGTGTTGGGATGGAGTTTCCCTCCCCGGTGGACATCGATTTCGTCCGCAAATTAGACAGCGAAGACAAGCTGGCGAATTTTCGCAACCTCTTTCACTTCTCAGACAGCGACGTTTGCTATCTAGATGGCAATTCATTAGGAAGGCTTCCAAAGCGAACCATTGACGAGGTGAACAGTTTTCTAACTTCCGAGTGGGGGCATGAATTAGTTGATGGTTGGAGCCATTGGATTGATCAGGCGCAAAGTGCAGGTGATCTTGTTGGGGCAGCGGCACTGGGAGCTGGACCCGGTCAGGTATTGGTCTGCGACACGGTAAGCGTGAATTTCTTCCAGCTTTGCTCCGCTGCGATCATGGCAAGACCCGGACGCAAAAAAGTACTAATCGACGCTTCAAACTTCCCCACTGACAGGTATGTCTTGGCGGGCATTGCCCAGCAGCATGGCCTCGAGCTTGTGACCCTGGACAATGACGGCTCATCAGGCCCGGGTGCAGTCGCAATCGAGTCTGAATTTGAGCTAATCACTGCAGAGAACCTCGAGCCACACCTCGACGAGGATGTTGCACTGCTAACACTTCAGGCAATCAACTACCGCTCCGGCTGCAGGCAGGACCTCAAAGCAATTACTGATCTGGCAAGAAGCTTTGGCATTTTGGTGGTCTGGGACTGCTCGCATGCCGTTGGCTCTATCAAGCTTGACCTGGACGCCAACGGTGTCGATCTTGCAGTTGGCTGCACATACAAATACGGAAACTCAGGACCCGGCTCACCAGCATGGCTCTACGTGCGCAAGGAGCTGCAACAAGATTTGCGGGTTCCTATTCAGGGTTGGTTTGCCCAGGACAAGCAGTTTGAAATGGGGCCTTACTTCGAACCCAGCGATGAAATGCGCAGATTCCAGATAGCCTCGCCCTCGATTATTGGCATCCGAGGCGTCGAGGTTGCCTTCGAAATGATTGCTGAGGCGGGCATCGAAAACATTGAGGCCAAAGCGGCGGTGGGGACCGAGTTGATGATCAGGCTCAACTCTCAATGGCTTGAAGAGCTGGGCTTTTCGCTAGCTACCCCGTCAGAGGCGCAAAGTCGTGGTGGGCACATAATTTTGAAACATCCAGACGCAAAACAAATCGCCCTCGCTCTTAGAAAGCTGAAGAAAGTCATCCCCGATTACCGAGAACCGGAGGCTATCCGGCTTGCGATATCGCCATTGCCAACCAGCTACGAAGAGGTTTTCGAAGGCTTCTTGCGCCTTAGAGATCTGGTTGCATCTGGTGACTACAAGCAGGTCTCGATGGACGGCAATCGGGTTACCTAAGGAAAAAAATGACTCACGATAAGCATGTAACCTACATCTCGTATTTGAAGGTCGATGAGCTCCTAGAGCTCCAAGAGCCCCTAAGCGATGGTCCAGAGCACGATGAGCTGCTCTTCATCACCATCCATCAGGTCTACGAGCTGTGGTTCAAGCAGCTCCTCCATGAAGCAACCGCTCTGCAAGCGGCTCTTGAGGCTGGCGACACCCATCGCTCCCTCGCGCTGCTCGGTCGTATGCGCACCATCATGAAAACTTGCGTCTCTCAACTCGACATTCTCGAAACAATGACTCCGCTTCAGTTCAACTCGTTTAGGGCGCGGCTGAGCTCAGCATCCGGATTTCAGTCTGCCCAGTTTAGGGAGCTAGAGGCTGTCCTGGGTCGTAGGGATCAGGCAGGTAAAGATGCTGACAAGAGCTCTGGCATGGGAATGGCGGAACACCTGATCCCCGGTTCGCCCGCGAGGGAGCGGGTGGAAAGTGCAATGCAGAGACCATCGATGTGGGACTCGGCCATGCGCTACTTCAACGGCCGAATGCCTCTTCCACAAGATGCGCTCAACAGAGACATCACTGAGCCTTGGCTAGAAAGTGATGCGGTTCAAAAAGTGTTGGTGGAAATCCACCGCAGTGACCCAGAAGCCGCAATGGTTGGCGAGGCCATGGTGGATCTCGACGAAGGGCTACAGGAGTGGCGCTATCGCCACGTGAAAATGGTTGAGCGAACCATCGGCAGGAAGCTGGGAACTGGCGGATCAAGCGGAGCCGGTTATCTAGCCTCAACGCTCTTTAATCCTGTATTTCCAGATTTGTGGGCCATAAGAAGCCAGTTCTGACTTCAACTCAATTGCAGCTAACCTTAAGCCGTGGCAAAGAAAGCAATCTACCCAGGATCATTTGACCCCCCGACGCTCGGTCACCTATCCGTTGCCCGGAGGGCATCAGGGGTTATGGACGAACTTGAGATTGTCGTTGTGCACAATCCGAACAAAAAAGCATTGTTCGATGGCAACGAGAGAGTCGAGCTCTGGAAGCAGTCACTCGCTGAGGCGGGGCTCACCGGTGTTCAGGTTTCACTTCTTGACGGAGGTTTGCTCGCCACTCACGCCAAAACCAATGGTGCCGATGCGATTATCAAGGGTCTGAGAACTGCTGCAGACTTGGAATATGAGCTGCAGTTTGCGAACATGAACCGCGACCTAGCAGGCATCGAGACATTCTTCTTCGCCACAGAGCCCGCCTACTCACACATTTCCTCTTCCCTTGTAAGAGAGGTTGCCTCCCTTGGAGGGGACGTATCAGCCCATGTTCCCAAGCCAGTTAATCAGGCGCTCATTGAGAGGCTAGGCAAGTGAGCCTGGTAGTTCAGCTCAAGGAGCTGATTCACAAGCCTGGAAACATGAAAGAAGTTGTCCTTGAACACACTCTCACTGAGGAAATCGGAACCGAGGTAATGGGAATTCCCGCCGGAGCCGAGCTCAGGATTCCAACCCGACTGGAATCTGTCCACGAGGGGATTCTCGCAACTGCAGAGTTCTCGGCACAGACTGAAGGTGTTTGTTCGCGCTGCCTCGATGAGGTGAAAAGCGAGATAGATATCGAGGTTCAGGAGTTATTTCTCTACCGACCTGAGCAAGAAGATGATTTTGTCGTTGAGCAAGACCGCATTGATTTAGAACAGGCTCTGATTGACTCTGTTGTGCCGGCCTTGCCAATAAAGCCGCTCTGCGATGAAAACTGCGCAGGGCTCTGCTCTCGCTGCGGCTTCAGAATGGAAGAGGATCCTGAGCACTCTCACGAGGACCCAATTGACCCTCGATTCAGTGCGCTTGAAGGTTTTGGTGAGAGCTAGGCTCGCGCCATTTCGACGACGTTTTTCAAAAGCATTGCCCTGGTCATCGGGCCTACTCCACCAGGATTTGGTGAGAGGTGGCCTGCGACCTGCGATACACCAGGGTCTACATCTCCCACAAGCTTTCCTTCGACCCTGCTAATTCCAACGTCAAGCACAGCAGCACCTGACTTGACCCACTCCGGCTTCACAAAGTGATGTGAGCCAATCGCCGCGACAACTATGTCGGCCCGCCTGATTGCAGCGGGGATGTCTTCACTAGCGCTGTGGAGAAGAGTTGGTGTTGCATCGACGCCTCGCGTTGTTAGCAAGAGCCCAAGTGGTCTACCGACCGTCAGGCCTCGACCAAGAACGGCCACCTCTCTACCCCTGGTTGGAACTTCATAGCGGCGCAAGAGCTCAACAATGCCGGCCGGTGTGCAAGGCAGCGGAGACTCGAACTTGCCTGATGAATTCATCACCAGCTTGCCGAGGTTCTCTGGGTGCAGGCCGTCGGCATCTTTTTTGGGATCAATCAGCTCAAGCATTTGATTTGCTCCCATTCCATACGGCAGCGGGAGCTGAACGATGTAGCCAGTGACATCGTCAGAAGAATTGAGATCTGCAATCGCAGCACGAACATCGGCTTCGGTTGCAGTTGCTGGTAAGTCAATCCGAATTGACTCGATGCCAACTTCTGCGCAATCACGGTGCTTTCCTCCAACATAGGAGTGTGAACCGGGATCGTCTCCTACCAGGAGTGTGCCAAGACCAGGCCTTTTTCCCTGTTTACGAAGCTCTTCGACTTCAGCCGTCAGCTCTTTCTTGATTTGGGCTGCGGTTGCGAGGCCGTCAAGCGCGATTGCCGTCAAAGAATTACCAGTTCTCGAGACCCTCGTAGAGAGGGAACGCCTCGGTCAGCTTGTTGACTCTTGCACGAAGACTCGGAAGGTCTGCACCTTGCTTCAGTGCAGAGGCAATGATGTCTCCAACCTCGGTGAACTGCTCCACGCCAAATCCACGTGTGGCAAGAGCGGCAGTTCCAATCCTGATGCCGGATGTGACCATCGGGGGTCTCGGGTCGTTAGGTACCGAATTCTTGTTCACAGTCACACCCGCCTCGTGGAGGATGTTTTCAGCGCTCTGACCGTCGATAGCTGCATCCCGGAGGTCAACCAGCACAAGGTGGACATCAGTACCGCCGGTGAGGACACTAACGCCCTCTGCCTTCATGTCAGGCTGAGTCAACCTGTCAGCTATGACTCTCGCGCCATCGATGGTCCTCTGCTGCTGCTCCTGGAAAGCTGGTGACATTGCTGCCTTGTAGGCAACAGCCTTACCCGCAATCACGTGCATCAAGGGTCCACCCTGCTGGCCTGGGAACACGCCCGAGTCGATCTTCTTCGCCCATTCCTGCTTGCAAAGGACCATGCCCGATCTGGGTCCTGCAAGTGTCTTGTGGACGGTTGAGGAGACAACATCTGCGTATGGCACTGGCGAGGGGTGAACCTTGCCGGCAACTAGTCCGGAGAAGTGGGCCATGTCGACCCAAAGCTTGGCGCCGACTTCGTCAGCAATTGATCTAAACGCTGCAAAATCTAGGTGGCGGGAATATGCAGACCATCCCGCAATAAGTACCTCAGGTCGGGTCTCCAGGGCCCGCTCGCGGACCATGTCCATATCCACAAGGTAAGTATCAGGATGAAGTTCATAGGCGTGCGCCTCATACATCTGGCCTGAGAAGTTCAGTTTCATACCGTGAGTGAGGTGGCCTCCATGTGCCAGGCTCAGGCCGAGAATACGATCTCCCGGCTTTGCCAGTGCCATCATCAACGCTGCATTCGCGGTAGCACCGGAGTGCGGCTGAACATTCGCGTGCTCGGCGCCGTAGAGCTCTTTAGCCCTGTCGCGGGCAAGATTCTCCGCGACATCTACCGCTTCACAGCCCCCGTAGTAGCGCTTGCCGGGGTAGCCCTCGGCGTACTTGTTGGTGAGAACTGAACCCTGAGTTTGCAAAATTGCTCTGGAAACGAAGTTCTCGCTTGCGATCATCTCTAGGGTTCCCCGCTGGCGATCAAGCTCCTGCTGGAGCACAGCCGCAATCTCAGGGTCTACCTCTGAAAGGGGTGCATTGTGGTTTTCGGCTAGTGGCATCCCCCAAGTTTACAAGCCCCTACCAGCTGATAGCCGCGGCTCGCTCAATAGGATTGAGCCTGTGATTGAAAAAGAGCACTGGGTACTCACATTTGTCTGCCCCGATCAGCCGGGTATTGTTCACGCTATCTCCGGAGCGGTCGTTGAAGCTGGCGGCAACATCACAGAGAGCCAGCAGTTCACCTCAGAGGACACTGGCCGTTTCTTCATGCGCCTGCAGATTGAAGCAGACATCTCCAAGGCGGACTTTGAGAAGCAAATTGAAAAGATAATTGGCGATTTCAAGCTGGAGTATGTGCTCGACTATGTGGGCCGTCCAATGCGTACGGTTCTGCTTGCCTCCAAGGCTGGACACTGCCTAAATGATGTCCTCTTCCGCCACCGCTCAGGTCAACTTCCTATTGAAATTGCAGGTGTTTTCGCAAACCACCCAGACCTTGAGCCAATGGCCAATTTCTATGGGGCAGGGTTCGAGCATCACGAGATATCAAGTAGCACCGACAAGGAGCTCTTTGAGAATCGGTTACGCGAATTCATTGCAGAAAAGGATGTTGAGCTAATCGTTTTGGCACGATTCATGCAGATCCTCTCGCCAGAGTTCTGTGAGGAGTTTGCCGGAAGAATCATCAATATCCACCATTCATTCCTGCCGGGATTCAAAGGCGCCAACCCCTACGCCCAAGCTCACGCGCGGGGAGTGAAGCTGATTGGCGCTACCGCCCATTTTGTGACTCGAGATCTCGACGAGGGCCCGATTATCGAACAGAACGTGACCCGAGTTGAGCACAGCGATTCAAAGAGCAAGCTCGTTCAGATTGGCCAGGATGCTGAGTCCAGGACGCTCACTCAAGCCATAACTTGGTTTGCTGAACATCGAGTTCTCTTGGATGGCCAGCGGACAATCATCTTCCGCTAAGCCTCCACGCGACAAAACCGCCTCCGGCTAAGAGCAAGAGCCAAAGCAGCCCGACCAGACTCATGCCGACTGGCTCTTCAGTGTTTTCTGAATTGGATACTGGCAAGGCAAGCTGCTCTCCGTCCAGTTGAGGCTGAGCGGGCGCAGTCAGGGGCTCATCCATCGGATCCTGCTCCTCGGACTCTTGAGCAATCGGATCTGGCGTACTCTCCTCGCTTGGCGCGAGGCCGCTCTCGAAAGTTTCGGGGCTGACTTCAGGTTCGATTGGCTGAGGGCTCGGCGAGCTTGTTGGAAGCGGTGCAGCCTCGACCTCCTCAATAACTTCTTGGATCAGCTCAACTTCCAATGCCTCGTCGATTACCTCAGTCTGACCATCCTCTAATAGCTCCTCACTGGACTCCTCTTCGATGGGATCTTGTTGAGTGACGGGGGAATCCGCAGCGACGTCTGAGGGCGGTGCTGGCTGGATGGGTTGGGCTACTGGCGCGACCGGATCAGCGGGCGGCTCGACCTCTTGTGGCTGAGGCTCGTATAGAAATTCAATCGATTTCTCCAAGAGCGGTCCCTGATTACCTGCAAGATCCAACATCGAAAGGGCGGGCAGCGTCCACTTTCCAGCGGCGTAATCGCAAACGGCTCGGAATGCCCAACCACCATCAACCCGCTCACTCTCTTCGAGACAGTCTTGATCACTTTCGAAAACCACTACGGCCGGGTCAAACAACTCTAGGTCGCTTGGCACCAACACCGCCGAGTACTCAAAGGGCCCTTCTCCCGTGATCGCGACGTCCAGCCAGGCCGCATCTGGGGGCTGAGTATCAACATTGAAAGCTATGGAGATCCTGCTCGAGGGACCGGTGTTTCCATAAGTATCAGACAGCACACCAGGGAGCAGGCTCAACACAATCTCTCCCTCTTCACAACCGGAGGCAACTACGGTGGACAGAACTAGCTCGACATCAGAACAACCGACAACCTCAAAGTCACTGGTGGCAAGCATGAGAGAGTCTGAAACGCTGAACTGGGCAGTTAGCTCATTCTGCGCCAAAAGCGCTCCCTGGCTTAACCATGCAAACTCAGGGGGTGTTGCATCTACTGTTGCGCTTGCGACCACCTCTTCAAGAGGTGCCGAATTGTTGTCACCAATTGAAAGTGCTCGAAGAACCAGCTCAACCTCTCCGTCTGCACAGCCTGTCACGGTGATCTCAGCGATAGTGTCTGCTGGTTCGATTCCTGAAATCGCACATCCCGCACCAATCAGTGCGAAGTCATCAGTGTCAAGTCCCGAGATTGCCTGCGAAAGCTCCAGAGAAAAAATTGTTGTCAATGCGTCAACCTGCTGGCCCGAAAAGCTGAGCACCTGGGCGGGGATTGAGTAGGAGAGAACGATTAGGCCATCGCCGGTGCGGACTCCTCTTTGATGCTCGATGCTGTCGGTGTATTGGGTGGCGGCATAGGAGGAACCTCCGCCGCCACCGCCTGCATCTGAACAACAGGAGTCGTCGTCGGCACCGCCACCGCCGCCGCCATACCAGCCGCCACCTCCGCCGCCGCCCCCAGCGTTCCAGCTAGTGCCGCCTGTACCTCCGGTTCCAAAATTCCCAGCAGACGCCGCGGAGCCACCGTTTGAGTAGCCAGGATTTCCACCCGCACTCTCGGTGCCACCTTCACCGCCGCCGCCTTGACCTGAGCCTCCAGAGTCACCCACTAGACCGCCTCCAGCGCCGCCAGCGGCCCCAGCGTAGCCTCCCGCACCACCTCCTCCTCCTGCGACAACTATCCGATCCTGAAGCGCAAGCCCGATTCTGATGTCGGTCGCTCCGCCTCCAGATCCCTCATTGCCACGATTTCCACCGGCTGCGCCACCGCCGTTGAATCCTCCGGGCGCATTTGCGCCCTCAGTTCCCTGGCCTCCCACAAATAAGTAAAGAGTGGAGGGGATGGCAACAAGCGAACCAGTGACTAAACCTCCTCCTCCCCCGCGAGCTCCAGATGCCCCGTAGATTTCAAACCTGAGATTTACGGCACCGTCTGGAACCTGCCAGGTCTGCATTTCACCTGTGTAGCTGAAACTGACGCTGCATTCGCTGCCCTCGCAGATTGGCTCCCCCTGAGCCTGCACGGGCACCAAAAAGAACGAGACGAGAAGAGAAATCATTAGTAGTGAGTGCTTTTTCATGCCGCAAAAGCTAAGGCCGTCTTCGTTTTCCTGCTGAGAGTTCTCCACAGCAGGCGCGAAACCCTCGCTACCCGGCCATCACCTACCATTGATATGTGCGCTCTATCTCTGCCCTGGCTGCCGCGGTCACTTTTTCGCTCTCCCTCGCGGGCTGTTCAAGCATCCAAGAAGAGCAAGTAGTGCCTGAGATAGATAATCGCTACGAATCTCTGATCGGCGTGCAGCTATTCATGTGGCCGTGGGACTCCATTGCGAAAGAATGCGAGTTTTTGGGGGATTCCGGTGTGGATTGGGTGCTTACCTCACCGCCGCAAGAGCACATCACCGGCGCGGCCTGGTGGACGGTTTACCAGCCTGTTAGCTACAAAATCGAGTCTCGCCTGGGCAACCGCGAGCAGTTTGCAAACATGGTCGACACGTGCGCAGACAACGGCGTTGAAATAATCGCTGACGCAGTCATCAACCACATGACCGCTCAGACCTCGGGAACCGGCTATGCCGGCACCGAGTTCACAAAATACGAGTACGAAGGCCTCTACACTCGTGCGGACTTCCACAACTGCAACCTCACGCCAGATGACTCCATCAATAGCTACAAAGACCTGGCGCAGGTACAGACTTGCGAGCTATTGGGGCTAAGCGACCTGAACCAAAAACTTGAAAATGTCCAGCAGCAGATACTGCTTTACCTAAACGATCTTCTTTCCCTAGGAGTAGCTGGCTTCAGAATCGACGCTGCCAAGCACATGGCTGCGAGCGACCTCAAGCAGATTGTGGATCAGCTCCCGGAGGAAACCCGCATCATCCACGAGGTGATTCGGGGAGGGGGTGAGCCAGTGCAGCCTGAGCAATACCTAAACTCAGGCGAGGTTTGGGAGTTTGACTACGCGAGGAATATGCGCAGCTACTTCAAGGGGGAGGTCATTACTCCTGCAGCTTCGGCAATTAGGTTTCGCGACTTCACGCCAAGCAACCAGACCGTTTCTTTCGTTTCAAACCATGACACCGAACGCAATGGCGAGACCCTGAACTACAACGACTCCCGCTACTTCGAACTTGCAACCGCAATGATGCTGGCCGAGGACTACGGACAACCAATGCTCTACTCCTCCTACGCATTCCGCTCGAGGGACGCAGGACCTTACGAGACGGTCAAAGGCGTTGGTGCGGTGGACTGCTCCAGCACGACGTCACCAAAAACCGAATACAAGGCAGACGAGTGGATCTGCCAGCATCGCTGGCAGTCAACCCTCAACATGATTGGCTTCCGAGACAAAGCCGGGGATGCTCCCGTAGTTGAGAAGTACCGGGAGCGGGGGGTTTACGGCTTCGCCAGGGAAGGAGTTGGCTACTTCATCACCAATGTCTTTGACACCCAAGAGATGGCCGTGAGCGTTGCGACAACTCTTCCAGACGGTGAGTACATGAACCTCATCGATGGCGAGACCCACACGATCTCGGATGGAAATCTCTCAGCAACAATGCCGGCGATGAGCGCGATAGCGCTTCTGGTTACTGACCAGGTCGACTAAACCAGAGAATCTCTCCAGGCTTTGTAGAGCTTGGCAAACTTACCTGTCCCCGCGGCC
The DNA here is from genome assembly GCA_003149555.1 of Candidatus Aquiluna sp. XM-24bin5. The sequence goes on along the minus strand of QCWE01000001.1, from coordinate 1,224,682 downwards.
AGCACCTGCGGAGCATCATCTTCGATTACCCGACCGTGCTCCATAACAAGCACTCGATCGGCGATGGAGACAGTCGAAAGCCGGTGAGCAATGATTACCGCAGTCCTGCCGGCAAGCAGGGTCTTTAGTCCCCTCTGGACCATCCGCTCTGAGGGGATGTCCAGCGAGGAGGTTGCCTCGTCCAAAATCAATACCGCTGGGTTCGCGAGGAAGGCCCGAGCAAATGAGATTAGCTGACGCTGCCCAGCCGATACTCTTCCGCCACGCTTATTGACGTCGGTCTCATAACCCTCTGGAAGATTCATGATGAATTCGTGAGCGCCAACAGCCTTAGCGGCCTCCATAACATCCTCAATCGATGCTCCGGGTCTTCCCAGTTGAATATTCTCGGCAACGGTTCCGGAGAATAGGTAGGCCTCCTGGGTAACCATCACGACCTCACGCCTTAGGTCCTTGTTGGCGATGTCCCTCACATCCACCCCGTCAATCGTGACTGTGCCGAGCGTCGGGTCATAAAACCTTGAAATGAGCTTTGCAAGGGTTGACTTTCCAGCACCCGTGGTGCCGACAAGGGCTATGGTCTGACCCGCGGGGATCTCAAGGTCGAACTTATGCAGGACTACCGGTCCAGTCGAATAGCTGAACTCGACCCCATTGAAATGCACCTGACCCCTTGAGTTCTCAAATTGAACAGGGTTCTCAGACTCTGGAACGGAGGGCTCCTCCTCCAGCACTCCCGAGATCTTCTCGAGTGCACTGGCAGCTGACTGGTAGGAGTTATAGAAGATGGCGATCTCTTCCATGGGGTCAAAGAACCGTCTTGCATACAAAATTGCAGCCGTGAGAACCCCAATTCCGAGAGAACCCTCCAGGACTCGGTAGCCACCCACCAAAAGCACGGCCGCAACCGTGGCGTTGCCGATAAGAATTAGGCCCGGGTCATAGATACCAAAGAGCTGAATCAGGTGGGCATTGTGCCCGCGATAATCCTCAACCAAGCCTCCAAAGTGCTTTTCATTTCGCTTTTCCTTGCGGAAGGCCTTCACGGCAAGAATGCCGGTCATCGACTCCACAAAAAACTGGATCATCCGAGATGATGCAACGCGCTGTTTGCGATAGCCGCGGTTGGTCTTCACCTGGAACCAGCGTGTAAGGAGAGCAAGCGGAAGGAGTGCACCAAACAACACGAGGAATGACACCGGATCCAAAAGCAAAAGGGCAACCGCGGTGAAGAACATGAACATTGCACCGATCGCTAGCTCATTTAGGCCGCCGGCCAATAGCTCTGCAATTGACTCCAGGTCCGAGGTCTGGCGGGCGATCACCCTGCCCGCTGTGTACCGCTCGTGGAACTCAACCGACAGCTTCTGAGTGTGCACAAACATTCGATTTCGAAGGTCGAAAATCACGCTCTGCGCAAGCCTGGCGGTGATCATTAGGAAGTAGTAGGTGAGAATCGACGTCATCAACGCTGCAGACAAATACAGTCCAACCACAATCCAGAGCTCGTTGTATTCGCGCATGATTGCCCTAGGGAGGGCCCAGTCAATCCCCAGCGCGATCAACGCTGGGCCGGCAACCCTGATACCCGTCGAGATGACACCCAAGAAAATTGCCAGGATAAGCCTGAGCTTCATCGGCGCTAGGAGCGAACCGAGGAGCCTCCTCGAGCGGGCACGCACAAACCTAGATTCCTCTTTGGTGAGGTCGGTGCGCTCTTCATCGTTTGTTCCGTAGAGACTCAAATGTTCACCTCCCGCTCCTTCTGCTCCTCATCGAGGGAGGTAATTACGAATCGATAGTGCTCGCTGTTCTTGATGAGCTCCTGATGGGTGCCAAATGCGGTGATTTTCCCGTTCTCCAAAAGGGCAACCTTGTCGGCCAGCATGACGGTTGAGGGTCGGTGCGCGACGATGAGCGCGGTGGTCTCTTTGAGTACGTGCCTGAGCGCATCCTCAACCATGGCCTCGGTGTCAACATCCAGAGCGGAGAGCGGATCATCCAAAACCAAGATCCTTGGGTTTGCAGCAACAGCTCTGGCAAGTGCGAGCCGTTGACGTTGACCTCCCGAGAGCGATAGCCCCTCTTCACCAATGGTGGTGTCCAGTCCCTCTGGAAGCTCATAGACAAATTGGGCCTGGGCAATCTCCAGTGCTTGCTTCAGGTCCTCCTCACTCGCACCTGGATTTCCAAGGAGAACGTTCTCACGAACTGAGGACGAAAAGAGGGTTGCGTCTTCGAAGGCCATTGCGATGTGACTTCTTAGTTCGCCCCGCGACATGTCTCGGATGTCTAGGCCGTCAATGGTGATGGAGCCTCCAGTGACTTCGTAGAGGCGGGTGCTAAGAGCGGTGAGTGTGGTTTTACCGCATCCCGTCAGTCCGATAAGGGCGACCGACTGACCTGGTTCAATTCGCAGGCTAACTCCATCAAGCAATGGTTTTGAATCCTCGGGTGCATCCGGATAGCGGAAGTGAACATCGTGAAACTCAAGAAGACCCTTAGGTTCCGCCACCGTCTTTGGCTGCTCGGGGTCGACAATTGGGTTTTCCTCATCCATGACCTCGAAGAAGCGCTCTGTTGCGGTCTTGGCCTCAAGGGTGAACGAAAGCAAGAAGCCCAGTGACTCGGTTGGCCAACGCAAGACCATTGCGGTTGCAAAAAAAGCAACCAGCGTTCCCACAGTGACATCTCCCTGCGCTACCAGCCAGACTCCAGCCAGCATCGAGAGCCCCACGGCCAGCTCAGGAATCAAGATCAGGTAGAGCCAGATGTTTGCAACAGCACGAGCCTTGCGTATTTCAGTTGACCGTAGGTCCGAGGCTTGATCTGAGAACTTAACGGCAGCGAAGGCACCCCGCCCGAAAGACTTGAGCACTCTAACGCCGTGAACAGCCTCTTCAACCCTGGTCGCCAAGTCTCCGGACTGGTCTTGAGAAAGACGAGCGATCACCTTGTATTTACCTTCAAACATAAAGCCAGCGATCCAAATCGGAACCGTTGCAACGAAGAAGATCAAGCCCAGCCAGAAGTTGAACGTGAACAGAATTGTCAGGCCAACGATGATCGTAATTAGGTTCGCCGTAAACAGGACAAGACCAAAGCTCATCCAGCGCCTGATTAGGTGCAGGTCGGAGACCGCCCTTGAAAGGAGCTGACCCGAGGGCCAGCGATCATGAAATGCAACCGGCAAATCCTGCAACTTTTCATACAGCCTGTTTCTCATGTCGGCTTCGACGTAGGTTCCGGGGGTCAATACGAGCCAACGCCTGAGAAGAACAAACAGCGCCTCCAGCACCCCTAGAAACAGGATCAGGCCAACCGCAGGTAACAGGGCGTCCAGACCACCGGCCACGAGTGAGTTCACCAGGTCTTGGAGCAACTGAGGAATCGCGAGCGCGAACATGTGGGCTGCAATTCCCGCAAAGATTCCAAGAATCAGCCTGGGTATGGCCTTTTTCGCATACGGCACAAGACGCAGCAGAACCCTGATGGTCCCAGTTTCGGAATTAGGCATTTATCTCTCTCGCCGCCCCAGGCAGCCTTACAGGCTAACAGAGAGTTTGCCCACGAGATTCCTAGTGGTAAAAGTGTCGCTCGCCGGTGAAGTACATAGTGATGCCGGCTTTTTTGGCAGCCTCGATGACTTCCTCATCTCTGACACTGCCGCCGGGTTGAACAACTGCCTTGATACCACCGGAAATCAACACTTCCAACCCGTCCGCGAATGGGAAGAACGCATCTGAGGCCGCTATTGACCCGGCAGCTCGATCTCCGGCCCTACTGATTGCAAGGTGGCACGAGTCGAGCCTGTTAACCTGGCCCATTCCAATTCCTACAGCTGCACCATCTTTTGCAAGCAAAATCGCATTCGACTTCACCGCACGAACGGCCCGCCAGGCAAATTCGAGGTCTGCCATCAAAGACTCAGAAGCCGGATCCCCCGCAACCAAAGTCCACTTCGAACTGTCCATGGCTTCAAAGCTGTCAGGGTCTTGAACCAGGACTCCACCGGATATCTGTCTGACTTCCTTTTCTGGGAGCTGGTAGTCGGCGTCGAGTTCAAGAATTCGCAGATTCTTCTTTTTCTTCAGGACTTCCAGAGCCTCGCCTTCAAATCCCGGTGCCGCTATCACCTCGGTGAAAACCTCCGAGAGTGCTGTGGCAAACTCTGCAGTCACGGTTCGGTTTGCTGCGACAACCCCGCCAAACGCCGAGACCGGGTCTGTCAGGTGTGCGCGCTTGTAGGCAGAGGCAATGGGATCTTTAGCCCCCTGCTCACTGATTGCAACTCCGCAGGGATTGGCGTGCTTGATGATTGCCACGGCTGGCTCGTCAAAGTCATAGGCTGCCCTGACGGCAGCGTCAATGTCTACAAAGTTGTTGTAGGACATCTCTTTGCCGCCCAGCAGTTTGGCACTTGCAACGCCTGAGCTTCCATTTACAAAGAGCGCCGCTGACTGGTGGGAGTTCTCTCCGTAGCGCAAATCACCCTTCTTGGTGAAGCTCATTGCAAGGCGCTCCGATCCAAGCTGGCTAGCTAACCATGAGGAGACAGCAGCGTCATAGCTGGCGGTGTGGCTGAAAGCCTCGAGGGCCAGGTCTTTTCTCATTTCTAGAGAGGTACCGCCTGCTTCTACCGCAGCGATTACCTCTGAATACCTAGCTGGACTGACGACAATGGCGACGTTTGCGTGATTCTTCGCGCTGGCCCGCACCATCGCAGGACCGCCAATATCTATCTGCTCAACGCTTTCGTCATAACCAGAACCTTTTGCCACGGTTTCTACGAACGGGTAGAGGTTTACCACGACCAGCTCAAACGGCTCAATGCCCAGAGTGTCAAGCTGATTTGCGTGAGACTCAAGACGCAAGTCGGCGAGCAGCCCTCCATGAATTGATGGGTGAAGAGTCTTAACTCTGCCATCCAGAGACTCGGGGAAGCCTGTGACCTCACTGACCTCGGTGACACTGATCCCAGCTGCCGCGATCTGCTTTGCAGTTGAGCCGGTGGAGACGATTGCCACACCTGCCTTGCTCAGCGCGGTCGCGAGCTCAATTAGTCCAGTCTTGTCTGAGACTGAAATCAGTGCTCGCTTGATGGCTACCTTGTCTCTCATTTAGCTATCTCCTCAAGCTTTATCTCTCCAGTGGCAATTGCCTCGATGGTCCTAACAAGCTGTTGCTGCTCAATACTTTTTATTTGCTCGTGCAATTGTTCTTCGGTAACGCCCTGGGGTATCGCAATGCTCTGCTGGGCGATGACAGGTCCTGAGTCAACTCCTGCGTCAACGATATGTATGGTGCTGCCGGTCTCTGTTGATCCTGCGGCCAGAGCGTCACGAACGGCATGCGCTCCCGGGAAATGCGGCAAGAGTGAGGGGTGCAGGTTAATGATTCGGGGGGCGTAGCGATCAACAAAGCTCTTGGGCAAAACCCTCATAAAGCCAGCTAAAACAATGAGGTCTGGCTGGTGAATATCGATGCTGCTGGCAAGAACATCGGACCATGCCTCCTTAGATGCAAAGGACCCGGGTTCAACGACGAAAGTCGTCTTCTCATATAGCTCGGCGTGCTCCAAACCAGCGGCAGGTCTATCAGCGCCAACCGCCAGCACTCTTGCCGGATATAGCGGGTTATCACACGCCTCCAGTAGGGCCTTGAGATTGGAGCCGGTTCCGGAAATGAGGACAACTATGGAGAGCACGGGCAAAGTCTACTTTCGCTCTTCTGCACTGGTGTAGGGACTGACGACAACGAGCGAGGCAAGAAAGGTCGGAACCAGGACCTGAAGAAATATGACTCCCGCGAATACCAGCGAATCTACCCCGACCCAGTCAAATCTGCCGGGTCCGAAGCTTCCGCTAGCGACCAGTGCAAGAAGCCAGGCAAGAATCCCAGCCACGGTTGCGGCCACAAGAGCCAAAGCGCTGGAGGCGGCAAACCGGGTCGCATACTCCCACCTCAGGCTGTCGGAGAACTTTCTAGAGAGCACGGTTGCAAAGAACGCAGCAACAACTGGCACCAGGGCGAACAGGATGCCCCTGTCAAAACCTCCGGTTGGGATGGCTGCAAAAACTGGTAGCGCTGGAAGCGGTCCCAGCTGGGTCGCCAATGGAGATACGTAGCTACCCTCTCCAATCGCGAAACCGACACCCGCTATCCAACTAGAGCCAAAGGCTATGAGGTTGGGCAGAATCGCGAGCTGGCCAATGGTCAGCATCAGACCGCCAAAAAGACTCAGCCCAAGTCCCTGATAAAGGCGCAAAACTTCAATCCAGCCGAAGCCGAGGGCGATGGCAATCATCAGTGAGCTCGCCAGAACCAGTGTCGCAATCACCGACACTCCAATTCTCACGGCTGGAGGAAGGACGGTCTTGATTGACCAATGCAGCTTCTCAAAGGCAGATTTTGCCAAAGATCGAAGAAACACTCGCTCTTTAGCTTCAGGGCCGTTGGCACCTTCGAACAGCTCAAACCTTTTTCCAGAGATGGACGAGATAAAGAGCAGTCCCCCAAAGAAGGTAGCTGGGATAAACAGCGGTCCCCACTCCCCCATCACCACGGCTTCATTTTGGATCAGCAGGCTTAGCCCGTAAGAAATGCCGCCAAACGCCGCAGCGCCACCCAGCCATGCAGGCCACAGCGAAGAGGCGGCGCTCAGCCGATAGCCGATGCGAATTGCCATCAGAGCCATGAGCAGAGTGAGCCCGAGCGGTAACACGCTGAGAGTAAACGCGGGAAATGTAATCCCGACAAGCTCACCTGCAGAAAAGTGCAGTGGTACGCCACAGGCAAGCAAAAAGGCGTAGCCCGCAACTTGCAGAGCCACTATCCAGTCGACCGAACCGTCACCCTCGATAAACCAGGCAAGAGTGAGCGGGGCAACTACTAGTCCAACGACCGAGGCGATGATGATGAGCGCTTGCAGCGCCGCAATCGCAAAGCTAAGCCCCCGGTTCACCGAACTACAGCTTGCTTACGATTTCCCGCATTAGTTCGGCGGTCTCAGACGGGGTCTTACCAACCTTCACGCCGACTGCCTCGAAAGCCTCTTTTTTGGCCTGCGCGGTTCCAGCAGAACCAGAAACAATTGCTCCAGCGTGGCCCATGGTCTTACCCTCTGGGGCGGTGAAGCCTGCAACGTAGGCGACGACAGGCTTGGTCACGTTCTTTGAGATGTACTCAGCAGCCTTCTCCTCGGAGTCGCCGCCGATCTCCCCAATGAGAACGATCGCCTTTGTCTCCGGATCCTGCTCAAACGCCTCAAGGGCATCGATGTGCGTGGTGCCGATAACTGGGTCGCCGCCGATCCCGATTGCCGTTGAAAAGCCGATGTCGCGAAGCTCAAACATCATTTGGTAGGTCAGCGTTCCGCTCTTTGAGACCAGTCCGATTGGACCCTTACCCGTGATGTTTGATGGGGTGATTCCCGCATTTGACTGCTCAGGTGAAATGATGCCGGGGCAGTTTGGACCGATGAGTCTGGTCTTCTTGCCTTTTTCTACGTTGTAAGCCCATGCGGCCGCAGAGTCGTGCACAGGAATGCCCTCGGTGATGGCGACGGCAAGTGGAATCTCAGCATCGATAGCCTCGATGATTGCCGCCTTTGCGAAAGCAGGCGGAACAAAGATGACCGACACGTTAGCGCCGGTCTTTTCCATAGCTTCACTAACCGAGCCAAATACGGGCAGGGACTTGCCTTCGACATCAACTGATTCGCCAGCCTTACGTGGGTTGACGCCACCGACGATGTTGCTGCCTCCGGCGAGCATGCGCTGGGTGTGCTTCATTCCCTCAGCACCGGTCATGCCCTGGACGATGATTTTGGAGTTGGAGTCTAGATAAATTGCCATTGTCTGTCCCTTACCTGTTCGCCAGCTTCGCTGCTTCGTCGGCGCCGCCATCCATGGTCTCGGCGAGCGTGACGAGTGGGTGGGCGTATTCGGCCAAAATCGCTCTTCCCTGGTCAACATTGTTTCCATCCAGCCTCACAACCAGAGGCTTTGAGGCTTTGTCACCGAGAGTGTTGAGTGCCCCAACAATGCCGTTGGCAACCGCATCACATGCAGTGATGCCGCCAAAGACGTTCACAAACACGCTCTTGACCTGCGGGTCGTTCAAAATGACATCAAGACCCGCGGCCATTACCTCTGCAGAGGCGCCGCCACCAATGTCAAGGAAGTTTGCCGGCTTTACCTTGCCATGACGCTCACCGGCGTAGGCAACAACATCGAGCGTTGACATAACAAGCCCCGCCCCGTTACCGATGATGCCAACTTCACCATCAAGCTTCACATAGTTGAGGTCGAGGGCATGCGCCTTGGCCTCTAGAGGATCAAGCTGGTCACGCTCCATCTCCTCACGCTCATGTCGGAACTCTGCGTTGTCATCGAGTGAGACCTTGCCATCGAGTGCGATGATCTCCCCATCTTTGGTAAGAACTAGAGGGTTTACCTCAACCAGGGTTGCGTCTTCATTGGTAAATACCTCATAGAGCTTTACAAAAACATCAGCAACTTTGTCCTGGAGCTCGGCCGGGAAGTTTGCCTGCGCCGCAATCTCCAAGGCTTTCGCCTTGTCGATGCCTGAGACCGCAGAAATTGGCACCTTTGCAAGTGCATCAGGGCGCTCTACCGCAAGCTGCTCGATCTCCACTCCACCCTCAACGCTGCAAAGTGAGAGGAATGTGCGATTGGAGCGATCGAGTAATACAGAAAAGTAAAACTCCTGGTCAATTTGAGCACCCTGCGCAATCATCACGCGCTTAACGATGTGGCCCTTGATGTCGAGTCCAAGAATCTCTTCGGCTCGCTCCTTTGCCTCCTGAGGGTTGTGAGCAAGCTTTACGCCACCAGCCTTACCTCTACCCCCAGTCTTGACCTGGGCTTTGATTACAACTGTTCCGCCAATTTCGGCAGCGGCCTTCTCAGCCTCTTCTGGGGTGTCTGCGATGCGACCGGCGAGAACGGGGACCCCGTAGGCCTCAAATAGGTCGCGTGCTTGATATTCAAATAAATCCACGGTGAAATTCGTTTCCTGTGAGAGCGGACAACCCGCTAAGTCTAGCGAACGGCTATTGGCCAGACTCCCCTAAAGCTTGGTTATTGGTGCCATTTTCACCAGTAGGCGCTTTGTGACTCCGCTATCGAAGGAAACCTCTGCGGTCTGCTTTGGGGGAACGCCGCTCACGCCCACAACGGTTCCTTCACCGAAGCTCTCATGATGTATTCGGTCGCTAAGGGCAAGCTCGAGGTCCTTGTTGTCTCGTATCGAGCTGGCAGTGATTGCCCCCTCCCACTTGCTAGGTCTTGGTGCTGTCGCAGCAATCGACCGCTCGGTGCCCACGTTTTCCAGTAGCTCCGGAGGAATATCGGACAGGAAGCTAGAGGGAGCCATAGAGGCGGTTGAACCAAAGAGCGTTCGCTGCAGGGCGTGAGAGAGGGTGAGGCGCTGCCTTGCTCGCGTCATTCCCACGTACATCAGCCTGCGCTCCTCCTGCAAACCACCTGGCTCATCAAAGGCGCGGACATGCGGGAGTGTTCCCTGTTCTAAACCGATCATGAATACCTGATCAAACTCCAACCCCTTTGCGGTGTGGAGCGTCATAAGCGATAGGTTTCCGGAATCGTCGACGATCTCATCGGCTGCGGCCGCAAGTGTCACCTCGGCCAAATAATCACTCAGTGTTCCCTCTGGAAACTTTGCCTGCCACTCATAGAGCTGGCCCAGGAGGGCATCGAGGTTTTCGAGCCTCGCCTCGTCTTGAGGATCGCGGCTAATTTCCAGCTCAGCTCGATAACCGCTCTTTATCAGGGCCTGCTTCAACACATCTGCCGGTCCGTCACTCGCACTCATTGCGTCGAGCTCGTTTAGCAGACGACCAAACTCATCGATTGCTCCTGTGAGCTTCGGCCCAAGTCCAAGCTCACCGGCGCGCAGGAGGGCCTGGCGAATTGAAATCTCGTTTGAGCGAGCTAACTGTGAGATTTTCGCTTCGGTTTTGTCTCCGATACCCCTTGCCGGAACGTTGATTATTCGCCTTATTGCCTCATCGTCTCTGGCATTTGAGATGGCAGCCAAATAGGCGAGGGCATCCTTGATCTCTTTACGCTCAAAGAACTTCAGGCCACCTATGACTACGTAGGGAATCCTCTGAACCTTGAGCTGATTTTCTAGAGAAAGGGTTAGGGCGTTGACCCTGTAGAGGACTGCCATGTCGCGGTAATTGGTTCCGCTTTCGTGCAGCTCTTTGATCTGGTCGACAACGAATGCTGCTTCATTTCTCTCGTCGTAGCCTGTGAAAAGGGTGACCTTCTCGCCGGCACCACTGTCTGTCCAGAGATTTTTGGGCGGCCTGTAGGGGTTCTGGGAGATTACGGCGTTTGCCGCGGAAAGGATGTTTTGGGTTGAGCGATAGTTCTGCTCGAGCAGGATTGTTTCAGCTCCTGGGAAGTCTCGTTCAAACTCTGTGATGTTCCGGATGTCAGCACCCCGGAAAGCGTAGATTGACTGGTCGCTATCGCCGACAACGGTTAGGTCGGCCGGAGGCATCACCTCTCCGGTCTCCTCGCTTACTAATTGATGGTCAGGTGGAAGTGGCCTGGTGAACTCCCTGATCAGCGCATACTGCGCATGATTTGTATCTTGATACTCATCCACCAGAACATGCCGAAACTTCTTTTGATACCTGGCGCGAACCTCGGGAAAGGCTCTCAAAAGGTTGACGGTCTCTGCGATCAGATCGTCAAAGTCGAAAGCATTGTTGCGCCTCAGCTCCTGGGTGTAGGCCTGGTAAACCTCGGCAACTATGCGCTGCCTCGGATTCGATCTGTCGGCACTGCGAGCGAAGTCATCGGCATCCTTGAGTTCGTTCTTTGCGTTGGAGATCATGGCCGCGGCCTGCTGGGGTTTGATATCAGCATCCTCAGCACCCGCCTCACGCAGGAGGCGCTTAAGCAGAGCCCTCGTATCACCTGAGTCATAGACCGTGAAGTTGGAATCGTGTCCAAGCCGCTCCGCCTCGCGTCTGAGAATTTGAAGGCAGGCGGAGTGGAATGTCCTGATCCACATCCCCTCACTCGATTGGCCAATTAGAGACTCCACCCGCTCGCGCATCTCTGCCGCGGCCTTGTTTGTGAAGGTAATTGCCAGGATTTGAGAGGGCCAGAGCTCCCTGCTCGCTAGAAAGTGGGCGATGCGATGGGTCAGCACTCTTGTCTTGCCTGACCCTGCTCCAGCGACAATAAGGAGGGCACTGCCTCTAAACAGCACTGCCTTGCGCTGCTCTGGGTTTAGGCCCTCGAGCAGTGGATCTATTTCGGCGACGCTGGACATCTTGCGTAGCCTAAGGCAGGGCAGCTACAACTTCAGCCAGCAGGTCGGGCTGGTCACTAAAGATGCCGTCAACTCCAGTTGCAACTAGCCTCTCGAACCACGAACGCCACTCTCCCTCTGCGGTTTCGACTCTTGCGGTGTAGGTGAAGACGTAAAGTCCCCTGCCCTTCGCTCGGGAAACTAAGTCACCTTGCAGCACCATGGGTATCGCGACCGAAAGACCTTCGAAGTTATCTGCGATCTCATCAAGAAGTTCGTCCTCAAGCTCGCTGAAGCCCTCGGGGAGCATGTCCGGAGCAGAGAGAAAGACATACTGAGCCCTATCGCCAATCACTTTCTTCGCTCGGCGCAGGACACCGAATTCAAAGCACTCAATGGTTACCTTTACACCTCGCTCGACAAGATTTGCTCCGTCCAACACGGCTTTCAGCGCAGCCACTGAATCCAGCCCCGCATCAAAAAAGTGCTTTCCGTACTTCAGCTCGATGATTAGGTGCCTGCCATCAAAGCCAGGGTGATTCACAACCTCGCTGAGCGTCGGCACGTGATATTTGCCATCGTGAGCGGCGGAGTCAGGGCGACCCTCTGGATACCTCTCAACTGCTCTGAGCTGGGCAATATCCTCTGCTTTGAGGTCATCAACCATGTTTGAAAGGAAGCTGTGCTTGAGGATGTCGGTGGTGTGAGTGAGGTCGCGGTCGTGGCGAATAACCGGGACACCGTCGCGGGTCATTACCACATCGAATTCGATTGCCTCGGCACCTAACTCAAAAGCGTGCTCGAAGGACTCCATGGTGTTCTCTGGCAGATAGCCGCAAGCACCGCGGTGGCCAAAAACCTGCACCGCTATTCCCACTCAATTGTGCCGGGAGGCTTCGAGGTGATATCGAGAACTACCCGATTCACACCCTCAACCTCGTTGGTAATCCGATTTGAAATCTTCGCAAGCAACTCGTACGGGAGCCTTGACCAATCAGCCGTCATGGCGTCCTCGGACGAAACCGGCCGCAGCACAATCGGGTGGCCATAGCTTCTGCCGTCCCCCTGTACTCCAACCGATCTCACATCAGCAAGTAGCACCACCGGACACTGCCAGATATCTCCGTCGGTGCCAGCGGCAGTTAGTTCTTCGCGCACAATTGCGTCGGCATCGCGCAGCAGATCCAGGCGCTCCTTGGTTACCTCACCCACAATCCTGATTCCAAGGCCAGGACCTGGGAAGGGGTGACGTTGGACGATTTCTGCGGGAAGCCCAAGCTCGGCACCAATGGCCCGAACCTCATCTTTGAAGAGAGTTCTGAGTGGCTCCACGAGCTCAAAATCTAGGTCATCCGGTAGCCCACCAACATTGTGGTGAGACTTGATGCCAGCAGTGACTCCCCCGCCTGACTCAACTACGTCCGGGTATAGCGTCCCCTGCACCAAAAACTTGATTGGCTGGTTATCGTCAATTGCCTCTGCCACCAGCTTTCGCTCTGCATCCTCGAAGGTCCTGATGAACTCACGACCAATAATCTTGCGCTTTTCCTCCGGGTCGCTTACCCCGCTTAGGGCAGTGAGGAACTTCTCTTCAGCGTTGACCACGACGAGCTTGATTCCGGTTGCGGCAACATAGTCACGCTCGACCTGCTCGGCCTCGCCCTTCCGCAACAGGCCGTGATCAACAAAGACCGCGGTCAGCTGGTCCCCAACTGCCTTGTGAACCAAGGCGGCTGCCACTGCCGAATCAACACCGCCTGATAGACCGCAGATGACCCTTGCGCTTCCAACCTGATCGCGGATCTTTTCGACCTGCTCCGCGATTACATTGCCCGAGTTCCAGCTTGGCTTTATCCCTGCTCCGTCGTAGAGGAAGTTCTTCAAGACCTGCTGGCCCTGCTCAGAGTGCTTTACCTCGGGGTGCCACTGAACACCAAAAATCTTTTTCTCAACATTTTCAAAGGCCGCAACGGGAGTCGTCGCGGTCGACGCCAGCACCTCGAAGCCGTCTGGAGCTTCCATCACCTGGTCACCATGGCTCATCCAGCAAACCTGAAGCTCAGGCTGGGAAGCTAGCAGCGTTCCTCCGCTTTTGAGCTTCAGATCCGTTGCGCCGTATTCACGCTTGCCTGTCTTATCCACCCTGCCCCCAAGGGTCTGAGCCAGCACCTGAAACCCATAGCAGATACCTAAAACTGGTACTCCGAGCTCGAGAATTTCCCCGTCTAGTTTCGGTGAATTGCTCTCGTAAACACTCGAGGGTCCACCGGAGAGAATGATTGCCGCTGGGTCTTTTTCTTTCACCTCGGCAGCGCTGATGCTGTGCGGAACAATCTCAGAGTAGACGTTCGCTTCTCGCACCCTGCGCGCAATCAGCTGCGCGTATTGAGCGCCAAAATCAACTACTAATACCGGCTTCATTTGCCCTCGAGCTCCCTTAGCTCATCCTGAGCAAGCTTTGCGTATTTAGCCTCGGTGTAAAAGCTCAAAAACGGAACAACGCCGCCAGCACCAATGAATAGAAACCTTGTAAATGGCCAGCGCATGAGGGTCCAAAGCCTGAAATCTGCAAGCAGATAAACCACATACAACCAGCCGTGAACAATCAAAATTAGGACCGTCAGGTTCAGACCAACCTCGGGCAGGCCCTCGCCATCTATCCCGTAGCTCTCAAATGAAATCAGCCCATTTGGACCAAACATCCAAAGGTCATAACCAAAAAATGGCAGCCTCCTGATGCCCCACGTCACCATAAGGAGAAGAAGGAATACCCCGGTCACATAAGACGAGATTTTGTAGAACTTGAGCGTCGAGCGGATTGCGGGAATTTGGCTCGGCGCAGGGGATGACATGCCCTAAGTCTACTTAGCGATTTCGCCCAGCTTGGCGAGTGCGAGTGACTTGGCCTGGTCGCTATCGCCAGCTGACATGACCGCCTCGAAGACCTCTTTCGCCTCGTCTTTTGTGACCGAGGAAAGGGCGGTTCTAACAGCCCCAACCTGAGATCGTGATGAGGACACCGAGTCGAAACCCATTCCTGCTAGCACAACTGCAAACGCAGGGTCGGAGCCACTCTCACCGCAAACCCCTGAATAGATCCCGGCCTTTTTTGACTCGAGGGCTATTTGGTTGAGAGACGCAACTAGCGCCGGTTGCCAAGGGTTCAACATCGCTCCGAGGTTGGGGTTCATTCGGTCCGAAGCAAAGAGATATTGGGACAGGTCATTTGTCCCAACCGAGATGAAGTCGACCACTCCAGAAAGCTTTGAAATCTCGTAAACAATGGATGGCGTCTCTACCATGATGCCAACCTTGAAATCCCCGGCGGCACGAGCAAGCTGTGCAAACTCTTTTGCCTCCGAGGCGGTTGCAACCATGGGAGCCATGACCCAAACCTCGCGGCCAGATGCTTTGCGTGCCTCCTCCAAAGACTCCAGCTGAGAGACGATGAAGTCGCGGTGATCCCTCACCAGCCGGAAACCCCGGACGCCCAATGCAGGGTTTTCCTCGTCTGGCATCTTTAGGAACGGCACCGGCTTGTCGCTGCCGGCGTCAATGGTCCTAACCACGACTGGTCCCTCTGGGCAAGCAGAGAGGATCTCGGTGTAGGACGAAACCTGTTTTTCCCGCGAGGGCTCAGTGGTGGCAGAAAGGTAAAGCAGCTCGGTGCGGAAAAGTCCAACACCCTCTGCGGCCGTTGCCGCAGCTGCGACTGCATCCTCGAGAGAGCCGATGTTTGCTCGCACTGGAATTACAGGCTCTGCAGACTTAGCTACGAAACTAATCGCCTTTGTCGCATCTGACGAGGTTCCACCAATTACAACGCGATCGCCAACTGGGTCAACCAAAACCTTCTGGCCGTTTTTGAGGTCTTTCGCTCCTTGGCAGGAGACAACTGCAGGGATGGACTTTGAACGGCAAATGATTGCGGTGTGCGAGGTGGGTCCGCCCTGAATGGTGATGACGCCAACCACGGCAGAAGTGAATTGGGCGGTGTCGGCTGGCGAGAAGTCCTCCCCAACAATCACATAGTTTCCAGTCTCGGGCAGATCTAGCCCTAAAGAGATTCCATGAATGTTGGCGGCAACGCGCTTGGCCAAGTCCCTGATGTCCGCGACTCGCTCCTCGAAGGTCGGGTCGCCCGATAGGAGCTCAGCGAAGGTCTCCGTGGCATTTACAAAAGCAGTTCCTGCTTCCCAGCCCTCTGCGATCTGCTCCACCGCAGTATCGAACAAGCTCTCATCCAGCAGGATCATGCCTAGCGCCTCAAAGATCTCCGCTGAGGTCTCGCCTGCCTTTTCAGCCAGCTTCTCTAGCTCGACCGAGACCTCATCAACAGCGTTTCGCATCTTGGTTTGCTCTGAATCCGCATCACCGACATGCTTTGCGGGGATGGGAAGCGGCTGCGACTCTTTGACGCGAAAAACCTCCGCGGAAACCGCCTCAAGCCCAACGCCGAGGCCTGTAAGAACCTGCTGAGTCAAAATTAGCCCTTGAGAAACTGTTGGATCTGCTCAATGATGGCGTTGCCCTGAGCCTCATCGTCAGTGTCAACCTCGACCGTGAGCTCTTCTCCGGTCTTCCCCTTCATTGCCATCAGGCCTAGAGGGGAATTTGCCTTTACGAGGTTTCCGCCGACCTTACCCATGCGAACCTCGAGCCCGGAGTCCTTAACAAGCTTTACGATCTGACCCGCAGGGCGAGCGTGAAAGCCGATTGGGTCTTCAATGGTGACTACAGCTGTGACAGTGGACATTCTTTCTCCTTTGGACTGACAAGGATGCTAGCAATTAATTTCTTTGAAGTTACCCCAGTAGGCCCTGCCTGGCCACCTGACGTTTGTGACTGTCGATTACCTCGACTAGAAATTGTGAAAGTGGATGAGACGAGGAGATTCCGCAAACCTCCTGGGCAAACTCGGCTGAGGTGAGGCTTGTGAGGAGCAGCTGAAGCCTTGCAACCTCGGGGTCGTCGTCATTTTCAAATGCCAAGGCAGCGGAGATAACCGAGAGCAGATTCTCTGGCTTTCCAAACTTCTCCGCATACTGGGCAGCAGGTCCAATCAACCGCTCGAGACGCGACATCTTTCTAATTGGATCCCTACCAACTCTTTCGACCTGGTCATCGATGGCTGGACTCGTGATGCGCTTCATGGTCTTTTTGACATAGCGAGAGTGGGCCGAGGGATCAAAGTTGTGCTTGCTGATGAGCACTCTAGAGGTCTCCTCCAAAACCGCCATTGTCTTCTTCATGACTGCCTTGTCTGCCAGGGCCTGAACTACAGTTGCATGACCCGCTCGCTGCCCTAGGTAGGCGGCTGAGAGGTGTGCGGTATTGACGGTGAAGAGCTTGCGCTCAATAAATGGTTCCAGCCTGTCAACAAAGGTTGCTGCAGGTATTTCAAGTCCAAGTCCGGCTAGGTTGCTGGAATCGATGACCCACTCGCAGAATGCCTCCACAGCCACGTCGGGCTCTGAACCCTCAGGCTGGATTGGGACTATGCGATCGACGGCGGTATTGGCGAACACTGCCAGGGAGTCCAGATTTGGAATCGAAATCTCTGACCTAAGAATATCTGATGCGTTGATTGCGTTCTCACACGCCATGATGGCAACTGGAGTTGGAAGAACTCTTGCCGAGAGCCCCTCAGCAATTACCGGGGCAATCAGGGGCAGTACGTTAGCGCCGACAGATGCTGTGATGATCTCTGCCCTGGCAAGTTGTCCAATCAGCTCAGACCTTTCCTCAACGGAATTGATCGCTCTGTAGTTTGAGTAGGTCTTTTTTGTAGAGTCCGCGCCTATCTCAGTGAGGGTGTAGCTACCAGCATCATTGAGGGCCCGAATCAGGGTGGGGTTGACGTCCGCAAAAACTACGAAGTAGCCCGCATCTTGCAGAACTGCACCGATGAAGCCGCGGCCTATGTTTCCGGCGCCGAAGTGAACGGCAATTGGCTTTTCGGTGGTCATAAGTGTCTCTATATCTGGTGGGCTAGGCCACGCCACCATCGCGGATGAGGCTAAGCACTTGGGCTGCATCGCCAGATGCGGCAAGTACCTCGAGCTTCTCCTCGTCCTGAATTAGTTCGGCTAGGTTGCCGAGAATTTCAACGTGTCCATCGCCGCTGGATGCAATTCCCAGAACGCAGCGAACCTCTTCGTCCCCCCAGGTAAGGGGTGAGGTGAGTCTTAGAAAGACCAGCTGGTCGAACACGACGTGGACACGGGATTCATCAGTGCCGTGAGGGATTGCAAATCCCATTCCGATTGCCGAGGAGAACTTTTGCTCCCTCTCCCACATCGCATCGGCGTACTCCTGGCTGATAGCACCCAGCTCGATGAGTAGTTCGCCGCAGATGCGCACGGCCTCCTCGGGTGAGGAGGCCGCGGCATCTAACCGGATTCCGGCCTTTTGAATCAGATCAGTCATCGCTGATTGGGAGCCCTTCCTGGACCTCATTGACAAGCTGAGCGATACGCATATCTCCCAGGAACATGTCAAAGATGATTACAGGTGAGTTCGGGACAGCCTGCTTTGCACGCTGCGATAGTCCACGATGGACCAGCACGACATCATGCTTGGTGTCGGCTAGCTGATTCACAGGGGAGTGAGTTACCTCCACACCGTTTGCCTTGAGCTGCTTGGCCAGCATCTTGGCAACCATGACGGATGAACCCATTCCAGCTTCGCAAGCAATAACTATGTGCTTGACGTCAGCTCCAGAAATGCTTGCCATGGATTACTCCGCACCGCCGGTCTTCATCGCCTTGCTCTGAGCCTTTGCGGCCTCGAGGTCGTCATCGCCACCCTTTGAGGCTTTGAGGATGACCCATGCAACGAGGAAGGAGACGGTGGCCGAAAGGAGAATTCCTAGCAGCACACCAAAGTGGTTTCCTGGAGGGGTAACCGCTAGGTAAGCGAAGATTGAGCCTGGGGAAGGTGTTGCCACCAGTCCAACGCCAGTTACCAGGAAGGTAGCAACACCAGTTGCACCACCGGCAATAGCAGCCAGAACCAATACTGGGCGAAGCAGTACGTATGGGAAGTAGATCTCGTGGATTCCACCAAGGAAGTGGATGATGATCGCTCCCGGTGCACTACCGCGAAGAACCTTGTTGCCTGCTAGCCAGAAGGCAACCAGGATTCCAAGACCAGGACCTGGGTTGGTCTCAAGCATGAACATGATGGACTTACCCATCTCCTCAGCCTGAACAACACCGATTGGTGCAAGAACACCGTGGTTAATTGCGTTGTTTAGGAACAGGATCTTGGCTGGCTCAACAAGGATTGAAGCAAGAGGCAACAGTCCAGTGTCGATGAGCGCCTGAACGCCTGCACCAAGAACATCGGAGAAGCTGTTAACAACTGGTCCAACACCCAAGAAGCCGAGGATGGCCATGAGGAGTCCGGAAATACCAAGGGAGAAGTTTCCGATGAGCATCTCGAATCCTGGAGGGGTGATTGGGTCCAATACGCCGTCGATCTTCTTCAGGATCCATGCAGCTAGAGGACCAATAATCATGGCACCTAGGAACATTGGAATTGAAGCGCCGACAATCACACCTACGGTTGCAACAGCACCGATAACGGCACCACGCTGACCGTGTACCAAACGTCCACCGGTGTAACCGATGAGGATTGGAAGTAGGTTGATAATCATTGGGCCGACCATCGAGGAGAGCTCCTCGTTTGGCAGCCAGCCAGTTGGAATGAACAGTGCTGTCAGAAGACCCCATGCGATAAACGCACCGATGTTCGGGATCACCATTCCAGCAAGGTTTCCACCTAGCTTCTGTACCGCTGCACGCCAGCCAGTGTGGCCGCCGTCACCTGCGGGTATAAAGTTAGCCATGGGTACTACCTTCCTTTAGGGGGTTGTATTCAATGGGCGATGTCGCTGCCAAGGCTCGGTTTGAGACTCGCCTAGGCATCGGCATCTCCCTTTTTCCATCGGTTTCGGCAATGAACCGAGGAAACCTATTTAGCAAGAGCAACTTCAACTCCCGCCTTATTTAGCGCCTCCATGAATCTTGGGTCGGCGTCAACGTTTGTGACCAAGCGGTCAAAATCTCCAAAGTCCCCGAATCGAGCGGGGTAGGTGGGTCCGAACTTGCTGCTGTCGGCAAGAATGATGCGCTCTACCGAGCGTGCCATCATGGTCTTCTTCACAAGAGCCTCATCGGTGTCGTATGCGGTCATGCCGCCCTCCATGCCGATTCCGTTCACTCCGAGGAAGCTGACTACAGCATTGAAGTCTTGAAGGTCTGAAACAGTCTTGGCACCGACGGCGGACAAAGTCGCTGGCCTGATGCGGCCGCCCAGGACCGTCACCTGAGTGGTGCTATCTGCAAGCTTCGAGGCAAGCGTGACGTGGTTAGTTACAACCATGAGCTTTGGCTTGTCTCTCAAGTGGCTCTCGAGGCACTCTGTTGTTGTTCCACCATCAACAAAGATGCAACCCTCTTCTGGGATGTAGTTTGCAGCAACGTCTGCTACTGACTGCTTTTGCTGTGGGTTGCGGTTGTAACGCTCTGGAATTGTGTATTCGTGCGCGAATCTCTCTAGAGCGATTGCTCCGCCGTGAACCCGGCGCAGTGCTCCACGCCTCTGAAGTACATCGAGATCGCGACGAACAGTTTCAACGGCGACCTCTAGCTTGTTGGCAGCAACGTTTGCATCGAGTCGACCATCAGCTCTGGTCCACTCAGCAAGTTTGAGTCTGCGCTCTTCTGCTAACACCCTTGTCAGTCTCCGAAATTGTCCGTTTACAGATAATTTCTTTGAAGCTAGCAGTCAAAACAGACAATTGGAACCCAAACGGGCAAAAAACCACAATTTCAGATAACGATTCTATTAACTGGTTTCGCGAGCTACCTGGTCCATTACGAGCCGCCACCAGAGATAAAAGGCCGCCAAACCAAAGAGCAGCCACTCGATTGCGTAGAAAGCGGTGAGCCAATTGATCTCTATCCTCTCGCTTTGAATGCCGATTCGGATCTCGTCGAGCTCCACCTCTAGCCCGTCTTGAACAATGACGTATGCGGGAAAGCTTTCAAAAGGTTCTGGCGAATACAGATTCACCAGTTGCGAAAGCGCGACCGATCCCAGGGTGCCATCTGATGTTTGGCTCACGGGCTCACTGGGTTCTAGGTAACCAACAATCTCGAATTCGCCCTCGGGGAGGTTTGCTTGTTGAGCAACCGCTAGGTCACTGACAAAGCCAATTGCAAGCGTGAGGCTCGCACCAGTTTCCTTCTCATAGCTGTTGACCAATACCCAGTAACCCCTCAGCTGATCTTCTCCCTGCATTTGCAAACGATCCGAGACTATGTAGCTGTTGGCGGGATCTATCTCAACTACGGCGGTGACCAATCGGTCATAACTACCCGGCGCCAGAGTTTGTGGTCCTGCCAGCTCGGAGATTGGCACTGGCTCCTGCTCAACGTCGACACCCACGCTCACGAAGGTTCTTGAGAACTGCCACTGCATCAGTGCCGCAAAAGTCCCAGCAACAATGAATGCCACTAGCAGCCCGGCAATCCACTTTGGCCTTCGGGCGACTGAGAAGAAGCTTGGCTTCATCTATCCATAGGGGTTTAGAACGACGTCGACCCTCTGGAACTCCTTGAGATCTGAGTAGCCAGTGGTCGCCATGGACCTCTTTAGAGCCCCAATTAGGTTCGCGGTTCCGCTTGCAGAGGATGCGGGGCCCACAAGAATGTTTTCCAGGCTGCCGTGCGAGCCAACCCATACCCTTTGGCCTCTCGGAAGTTTCTGGTTCACAGCTTCACTACCCCAATGCCAACCGGCTCCGGGAGCCTCGGCAGCCCTCGCCAACATGGTTCCCAGCATTACTGCATCTGCACCGCAGCCAACTGCCTTGACAACATCTCCGCTGGTTCCAAGTCCGCCGTCAGCTATTACGTGAACGTATCGACCTCCGGACTCATCCATGTAGTCACGTCTGGCAGCTGCCACATCAGCTACGGCTGTGGCCATGGGTGCGTGGATGCCGAGAACATTTCTAGTAGCCCCGGCAGCACCGCCACCGAAGCCAACAAGAACTCCAGCCGCTCCCGTTCGCATGAGGTGAAGAGCAGCGGTGTAGGTCGCAGCACCTCCAACGATCACAGGAACGTCAAGCTTGTAGATGAATTCTTTGAGATTTAGAGGCTCAACCTGCTTCGAGACGTGCTCAGCAGACACGGTGTTTCCGCGAATCACAAACATGTCCACGCCTGCGCCCAGGACTATGTCAGCAAACTCTGCAGTGCGTTGAGGGCTGAGGGCTCCTGCGACAGTTACTCCCGCATCGCGAATCTCGCCAAGGCGCTTCGAAATTAGCTCAGGCTGGATTGGCTTCGAATAGACCCTTTGCAAAACAGAGGTGGCATCCTCGTCTTTTGCGTTTGCAATCTCCTGAAGCTGCTGGGATGGATCCTCGTAGCGAGTCCAGAGACCCTCAAGGTCCAAAACTCCCAGGCCGCCCATCTTTCCCAGTGCAATTGCAGTTTTCGGACTCATTGCAGAATCCATTGGTGCCGCTACAACCGGGAGTTCGAACTTGAAAGCATCGATTGTCCAGGCAGTCGAAACATCTTCAGGGTCGCGAGTGCGGCGGGTGGGAATGACCGCTACATCATCAAAGGCATAGCCAACGCGGGCGCTCTTCGCCTTACCAATCTCTACTTCTGACATCTAGGACTCCTAACGAGTGCCGTAGTTGGGAGCCTCAATGGTCATTTGGATATCGTGCGGGTGTGACTCCCTCAGGCCCGCAGCCGTGATTCTCACAAACTTGCCTTTGTCTTTAAGCTCTTCGATTGTGCCAGCACCCACATAGCCCATGGATGCCCTCAGGCCACCTATTAGCTGGTGGACAACCGAGCTCACGGAACCGCGATAGGGCACTCTTCCCTCGACTCCTTCGGGGACCAGCTTGTCCTCACGAAGCACATCGTCCTGGAAGTAGCGGTCCTTAGAAAAGGACTGGGCTTGGCCTCGGGACTGCATTGCACCCAGCGATCCCATGCCGCGATAAGTCTTGTATTGCTTGCCGCCGACATAAGTAATGTCTCCCGGCGCCTCGTCAGTTCCTGCAAGTAGTGAGCCGAGCATCACTGAGTTTGCTCCGGCAACAATCGCCTTCGGGATGTCCCCGGAATACTGCAGGCCACCGTCAGCAATCAGCGGCACTCCGGCGGCCTTTGCAGCTTGAGCAGCCATGTGCACTGCCGTTACCTGCGGAACACCAACCCCGGCAACCACTCGAGTTGTGCAAATAGAGCCTGGGCCGACTCCAACCTTGACTCCGTCGGCACCGGCATCAATGATGGCCTGTGCGCCTTCCTTGGTTGCGATGTTGCCACCCACGATATCTGCATGCTTGGCAACTGGCTCACTCTTTAGCTTCTTGATCATCTCGAGCACGCCGCTGTTGTGACCGTGAGCGGTATCTACGACCAGCATGTCTGCACCGGCTTCGATGAGCGCCATAGCGCGCTCCCAGGCATCCGGCCCGACGCCAACGGCTGCACCGACCAAAAGTCGTCCAGCTCCATCCTTGGAGGCATTTGGGTACTTCTCACTCTTGTCAAAGTCCTTGACAGTAATTAGCCCCTTGAGCCTGCCCTCACCATCTACCAGTGGGAGCTTTTCAATTCTGTGCTGCGCCAGTAGCGCCATTGCCTCGTCTGGGTTGATTCCGACCTGGCCGACAATAAGAGGCATTGGCGTCATTACATCTTTAACCAAAGTTGTGGTGCGCTGCACCTCTAGTACAAACCTCATGTCTCGATTCGTAACTATGCCGACTAGCTTCTCGTCCTCGTCTACTACTGGTAGGCCAGAGACTCTGAACTTCCCGCACATGTCGTCGACTTCCTGAATGGTGGCATAAGGAGTGGTGGTAACGGGGTGTGAAACCATTCCAGCTTCACTCCGCTTCACGAGATCCACCTGTGAGGCCTGATCATCTATTGAGAGATTGCGGTGAAGGATCCCCATTCCGCCCTGCCTAGCCATTGCAATGGCCATCCGCGACTCGGTCACGGTGTCCATGGCTGAGGAAATCAGTGGGATGTTGATCGAGATGTTTCTCGAGACCTGAGTTGCGGTCTGAACCGCCGAGGGAATGACGTCGGACTGTCCTGGCAGAAGCAGCACATCGTCATAGGTAAGTCCGACAAGTGCAAATGGGTCTTGATTTTCCAAAATAGCCTCTCGCAGAGTGTCTCTGACCCACAATCCTACCCAGCAGCTACCTGCTCATCAAAGGTGCGGAGGCCTGAGGTTTTATGCCAGCTGTTCCTGCCACCCGCTACGCTGGTAAGGTTTTGTAAACCCCGTGCACGGGGCAAGGACCGGGCGATGGCGCTCGGAAGGATTTGGAGGAGAAGTGAAATTCCTCTTGGATGACACTAAGCGCGGGGTATTTCGCGTCATTCTCGTAGCCCTACTGGCGCTTATCGGAGGCCTCAGTGTCTCGGCTCCAGCTCTGGGAGACAGTGTTGGCGAAGAGTATTCGGCGACAATCTTTGGAAATGTCAAGATTGACGGTGAGCCGGTCCAAGGCGTTCGAATCGTTGTCGATGGCGGTGGCTACACAGCTGAGACCGTGACTGATGCCGACGGCCGTTGGTCAATCGGCGTGCCTGAGGTCCGCAACTACAACGTAACCCTCGACGAGACGACTCTGCCGGAGGGCATTGCGGTGCTAGAGGGTGGCGCCACCCAAGAAGTTGAGTTTGGCCTCACCGACCGAGTCGCACAGAACTTCTTCATCGGTGAGGGTGAGCGAAATGAAACCTCTCTGTTTGACCAAATCGTGTCTCGGTTCGTCTATGGCATCAACTTTGGTCTGATGTTGGGTCTGGCCGCCGTTGGAGTCTCCCTAGTCTTCGGAACCACCGGGCTTTCCAACTTCTCTCACGGTGAGATGGTGACCTTCGGCGCCGTTGCCGCATTGATTTTTGGCGTCGGACTGCAGCTACCGCTCTTCATTGCAATTCCGATCGCTGTAGCACTCTCTGCCGGCTTGGGATGGTCTCTTGATGCCGGATTGTGGCGACCGCTTCGAAAGAAGGGGCTGGGAATCGTCCAGCTGATGATTGTTTCCATTGGACTTTCGCTAACGATGCGCTACGTGATCCAGTTTGTAATTGGTGGTGGCACAGAGCAGCTTCCAGGCTTTGATGCACCGAAGATGCAGCTGTTCGGGGCAGTGGCCCTGAGCTCGACCGACCTGATGTCCATGGCATTGAGCATCGTGGTTATCGTCGCCTTTGCATACTGGCTGCTCCGCACCAAGACAGGTAAGGCGACAAGGGCAATCTCTGACAACCCAGACCTCGCAGCTGCCTCCGGAATCGACGTGGATCGAGTGATTCGAATTGTTTGGATCCTGGCCGCAGCCCTCGCAGGTCTGGCTGGTGTGCTCTGGGCCTACTTCCGCCCGGGAATCAAGTGGGATATGGGAACGCAGATCCTGCTCCTTATTTTCGCGGCGGTGACACTCGGTGGACTGGGAACGGCTTTCGGTGCGCTGCTAGGTGCGCTAATTGTGGGAGTGCTCGTTGAGATGTCGGGACTGGTTATCCCGGCCGACCTCAAGTACGTGGGCGCTCTGGTTGTTCTAATTGTTGTACTGCTAGTAAGACCCCAGGGATTGCTGGGTCGAAAACAAAGGATTGGGTAGGAGGTAGACCATGGACTGGGGATCAATTCTCAATAACACTCTGGCGGGCTTTCTAACCCCGACCACGATTGCCTTCGCACTAGCCGCACTGGGTCTAGCAATGCACTTCGGATTTGCCGGACTGCTGAACTTTGGTATTGCGGGCTTCATGGCCATTGGTGGCTACGGCTACGCAATCTCTGTGCTTACCTTTGGCTTCCCATGGTGGCTTGGAATGCTGGTCGGAATTCTAGGATCTGTCATTTTTGCCTTGATTCTGGGAATTCCAACCCTGCGACTCAGAGGTGACTACCTCGCTATCGCGACAATCGCGGCAGCTGAGATTGCAAGGCTTTTGTTCCTAACCACTGCATTTACAGATGTCACAGGTTCGGCCGATGGTCTATTTGGTTTCAATACCCGGCCTGACGGCACGGGTTTCCAGAACTCCAATCCGATTCCTGCTGGAACCTATGGATTTGGACCTTTCACCTACAACGAGCAAACGCTCTGGGTCTTGATTTTCGGATTGATCTTGCTAGCAGTTGCCGTCTGGTTCCTCTGGGCCCTAATGCGCTCACCTTGGGGCAGAGTAATCAAGGGAATCCGCGAGGACGAGGAGGCCGTAAGGTCACTTGGTAAGAACGTCTTTGCTTACAAGCTTCAGGCGCTGGTAATTGGTGGAGTATTCGGTGCAATGGGTGGAATTGTCTACACGGCAGCCCAGAACATCTCACCGGGTGTCTATGTCACCTCGCTAACCTTCTTCATCTGGACTTCGCTATTGCTAGGTGGCGCTGCGACCATCTTTGGCCCCGTAATTGGAGCGGTGATCTTCTGGGTGATCCAGGCGTTCCTCTCCAACGTGCTGCCAGAGCTTGCAACCTCCGGAATCCTTCCGGTTTCGACAACACAGGCCTCAACCCTGAGATTCGTGCTCGTAGGTATTGGTCTGATGTTGCTAGTCATTTATCGCCCGCAGGGCATCTTCGGAGACAAGAGGGAGCTGACCTTTGTCAAGTAGTAAGAAGCCACAGAAGACAACCGACCTCCACATCGGCGATGCAGCGCCAGGCTGCAAGAAGAAGGACCCGATGGTCGTCATCGACCACGTCAAGAAGAGCTTCGGTGGTCTTACCGCCGTCGACGTTGAACACCTCGAAATCCCATCGGGTGTCATCACCGCTCTGATTGGACCTAACGGTGCTGGAAAGACGACCCTGTTTAACCTGCTAACCGGCTTTGATACCCCCGACACCGGAACCTGGTCCTTCATGGGCAAGTCCCTGTCTGGCGTGCCGTCATTCAAGGTGGCCCAGATGGGACAGGTCCGCACCTTCCAGCTGACCAAGGCGCTCAGCCTCTTGACTGTGACCGACAACATGAAGCTCGGTGCGAAGGGTCAAAACGGAGAGAGCATCTTCAAGGCACTGTTCCCCGGCTTCTGGAAGAAGCAGGACGAGGAAATCGAAGTAAAGGCCATGGAGCTTCTCAAGCGATTCAAGCTCGATGCCAAGAAAGATGACTTCGCGGCATCACTATCTGGTGGACAGCGCAAGCTGCTGGAGATGGCCAGGGCTCTGATGACCGATCCAACCCTTGTGATGCTCGACGAGCCGATGGCTGGTGTGAACCCCGCACTTACTCAGTCCTTGCTTGACCACGTGATCAGCCTCAAGGGAGACGGCATGACTGTGCTGTTTGTTGAGCACGACATGCACATGGTCCGCCACATCGCTGACTGGGTAGTTGTCATGGCAGAGGGCAAGGTTGTTGCGGAGGGTCCTCCAGAGACAGTCATGAAGGAACAGGCAGTTATCGATGCCTACCTAGGTGCCCACCAAGAGACCGACCTCGGTGAAGTGACGGGCAGAATCAACATCATCAAAGGAGACGGCAAGTGAGCGAGACAGTAATTGAGGTCAAAGACCTCGTCGCCGGCTACCTTCCCGGTGTAAACATTCTCAATGGAACCAACTTTCACGCCGATAAGGGCGAGCTAATTGGAATTATCGGCCCAAACGGAGCTGGTAAGTCAACGTTGCTCAAGGCCATCTTCGGCCTAGTAAAGGTGCGCGAGGGCTCCATAACCCTAAACGGCGAGTCCATCGTTGGCCTCAAGGCCAACCAGCTCGTGACCAAGGGTGTTGGCTTCATTCCCCAGAACAACAACGTCTTCCCGTCCCTAACCATTGAGGAAAACCTCCAGATGGGCGCCTTCCAGGAACCCGAGAAATACTCGGAACGACTGGACTTTGTAATCTCCATCTTCGAGGAGCTGGGCAAGCGCCTCAAGCAGCGCGCAGGCTCACTCTCAGGAGGTGAGAGGCAGATGGTTGCCATGAGCCGAGCCCTCATGATGGATCCAACAGTATTGCTCCTAGATGAGCCATCTGCGGGTCTGAGCCCAGTCCGCCAGGACGAGGCATTCCTCAGAGTTTCCGACATCAACAAGGCTGGCGTGACATGCATCATGGTTGAGCAGAATGCCCGTCGCTGCCTTCAAATCTCTGACCGTGGATACGTGCTTGATCAGGGTAAGGATGCAGTGGTTGGCACAGGCCGCGAACTTTTGAACGACCCTCAGGTCATTGGCCTCTACCTAGGAACGCTTGGCACCTAAAAAACCAAAGCTGCCCACCGGCTCCGGTATTGGAGTGGGGATAGGCATTGGTGTTGCCGTAGGCGTAGCCACCGACAACCTTGCTCTCTGGATAGCCCTAGGCGTGGCTCTCGGAGCCGCGTTCGATACAACCAACCGCAAGCGGAAATAGAGTTACCAACCCCGTTAGTTGGTGCAAAAAGAAATCCCCCCGGCTTTCGCCGGGGGGATTCTTTGTTCTTTAGAACTAGTTACTATCCACGGATGGTGGAAGGAACGTTGTTTCCGTCGAACTGCTGAATCAGGATGTTACCGTCAGTTGGGTCTCCGACCTCGTTGAAGGTAATGGCACCGGAAGGACCGTCATAGTCTGCGGTTCCGCCGCCGTTGATGATGTCAGCACACTCGGCGAAGCTGGTGCACTTGGTGCCGTTGCCGGAACCACCAGAAACTTCCTGGAGCTTCTCAGCCATGTTGGCACCCTCGGTGCTGCGAGCCTCTAGAGCAGCAAGTGCTAGAAGCACAACTGCGTCGTAGGTCTCAGGACCGTATGCGTTCAGCTCGAGGTCTGCGTTTCCGCGAGCAACCCATGCGTCGTTCATCCTGGTGACGAAGTCAGCAATCTTGCTCTCGTTAACACCTGGGTAAGTACCCTTTGCGCCCTCTAGGGTTCCTGGAGCAAAGTCATCCGAGTAGTTGGTGAGGTTACCGTCTACGAAGTAGAGGTTCTCGCCAGGGAACTGGCTGGTTAGCTCTGGAACGATCGTCTTTGCCTCGTCGAAGGTGACCAGCACGATTGCGTCTGGGTCGCCTGCGAGAGCCTCGGAGATCTGGCTGGTGAAGTTGGTGTCACCGGTGTTGTAGGTAGGTGCAGCGATAACCTCTCCACCTGCAGCCTCGAAGGCCTCAGTTACGAAGCCAGCTAGACCGGTACCGTAGGAGTCGTTCAGAACGATCATGGAGATCCTCTGGTGTCCGTCCTCGGCGATCAGGTTTCCAAGCACCTCACCCTGAAGAACGTCAGATGGAGCGGTACGGAAGTACAGTCCCTTGTCCTCGTAGGTGGTGAATGCTGCGGAGGTGTTTGCTGGTGAGAAGTGAATTACACACTCAGCGGTCAGGCGGTCAATGAACTGCAGTGACACACCCGATGATGCGGCACCTACTACAGCCTCAACGCCAGCGTTAAGCAGACGTGGGATTTCGGTGTCGTAGGCCTTGTTGTCGGTATCACCTGAGTCACCTGGGGTGTAGTCAATGGTGATTCCCTTGCCAGCTGCGTTGATCTCGTCAACGGCTAGGTAAGCGCCTGCTTCCTCAGGTGGGCCGAGGAATGCGAGGTTACCGGTCAGAGGTAGTGCGGAACCTAGCTTTAGCGTTAGGTCACCGTCCTGCTCTGCACCGAGCTCACAACCGCCAGCAGTGGTGGCAGGGGCGCAGCCAGTCAAAACCACAGCACCCAGCGCGAGTGCGCTAGCTGCGGACAGAGTCTTGACGAAGCGCGACCTGTTGTTCTTTACGGTCATTCTTGCTCCTTGCAATTGCAATTTGTAATGCGAATGCGGGCTTGAGTGCCCGCATTGCTAGGTAAATCATAGTGAAAGGGTCCGGTAATCCCTAAGCGACTTGGCCTCTTGCAAGCGTTAACGGTCAACAACGTTCAAGAACTACTCAAATCTGTGCAAAAATGCTTCGAATTCTTATGAAAATCTCTGTAAATGCTTCGGAATTAGTTGTTTTTTACAATGTTACTTTTTGAATAACAATTACATTTCATCCCTAGGCCTGGGCTGCGATGGGCAGATCCGGCTTCCTGCGACGAAGTGCGTCCGTTGTGAGGACGATTAGCGAAAGCCAAACCAACCCAAATCCAATCCATCGAACCGTTGGCATTGGCTCACCAAGGATGAAGTAGCCGACACTGAACTGGAGGATCGGTGTTAGGTACTGAATGAATCCGATTGTCGAGAGCTTGATTCTCGAGGCAGCGGCACCGAAAAGAATTAGTGGGATGGCCGTGAGGATTCCGAAGGCGATCAGTACGGACGCCTCATAGACCCCAGAAAAAAGCATGATCGGGGAGAACATCGAGACAATCCACAGCTGAACAAGGGCAAAGGGTAAGACTAGTCCGGACTCGATTGTGAAGCTTTGGAGTGCCTTGATCTTCCCGCCAACCCTGTTCTTTGCCAGTGAGTAAGTGCCGAAGCTGAGCGCGAGCGCGAGCGCAATCCAAGGAGGACGCCCGTAATCGAAAGTCAGAATCACCACGGCAGCTAGCCCAATTGAGAGCGCGACCCATTGGCCGGTGCGGAGTTTTTCCTTTAGGAAGACCACCGCGAACAGCACAGTGATGAGCGGGTTGATGAAATAGCCAAGCGAGGTCTCAAGGACATTGCTCGTTGCAACGGCAACAACATAGACCGACCAGTTGACGAAAATAAAAAGCGATGCAACTGCCACCCAACCTAGCCGCCTGGGGTTTCTTGCAAGCTCGACTGTGGGCTTCCATGTCCTGGTGAGGCTCACTAACAGCGCCGCGAATAGAAACCCGAACACAACCCGCCAGACCACCACCTCGAATGGATTAGCGAAGGCGGCAGCGGTGATGATCAGTGGAAACGATCCCCAGATTAGGTATGCCGAGACCCCAAAACTGAGTCCCTTAGCACCCTCGGAACGCTTCTTCACGGGGCAATCCTAGGGGCAAAATAAAAGACGGCCCCTCGCTACCGAGAGGCCGTCTTTGCTAAGCGATTTAGCGCTCGATGATTGCCAGAACGTCGCGCGCAGAGAGCACTAGAAACTCCTGGCCGTCGTACTTGAGCTCAGTCCCGCCATACTTGGAGAAGACGACCATGTCGCCGACCTTTACGTCTACCGGGATGCGGTCGCCCTCGTCGCTGAAGCGGCCTGGGCCAACTGCTACAACCTCGGCCTCCTGAGGCTTCTCCTTTGCGGTGTCTGGAATGACCAGACCCGATGCAGTTACCTGCTCAGCCTCTAGGGGACGAACAACAATACGATCTTCGAGTGGCTTGATAGAAACCGACACTTTGACCTCTTCTTTAGTAAAGATTTTGGATTAGCAGACTCGGTATCCGAGTGCTAATAAAACTTTAGAGCCTTCTTAGCACTCAGTCAAGACGAGTGCTAGGTGTGTAGCGAGTATGTTTTATTGGGTGAGCTCCAAGGTATCTTTTCCCTCGCCAGAGGTAGTGGAGCTACTTGACTCGAACTACTCGCCCGAGGTAGACCCAGACCGGCTGAACCTGGCCCTAAGAAAACACGGCTATGACCCAGCAACTTGCGTAGAGGTAGCCAGCCAGGTCGAGCTGAGACAAAAAGCGAGGCATAAGCTCGGCACCCTTGCCGATTCCCTTCTGTTTACCCGCGCGGGTTTGGAACAGGCATCTAGGTTGGCCATCGCGCGCTACCACGCGATGCGGCTTCGCGACTGCGGTTCGGTGTCTGACCTTAGCTGCGGACTTGGTATCGATGCCTTTGCATTCGCCGAGGCAGACCTTGAGGTGGTGGCAATAGACATTGATGAGGTCACGGCCGAATTCGCGGCCAGCAACCTATCCAGGTTTGAAAACGCGAAAGCTAGGGCGGGTGATGCGAGAGACCACTCGGTACAAACAAAGGCCGTATTTCTTGATCCTGCTCGGCGAGACCTGAAAGCTTCTTCCCGCTCACGCAAGCTGCTGACTCCCGATGACTTTGAGCCTCCAATCGACTTCGTATTCGAACTGCTTGCAAAGCACCCTGGAGGGGTGAAGCTCTCCCCCGCAATGCCACACGAGCTCATCGACCCAAGATTTGAGTCAGCTTGGGTCTCAAATAAGGGTGATCTTGTGGAGTTCTCGCAGTGGAGCACGGACTCTTCGCGGGCAGGAAAACGCTTCGCCGTGATGGTCGACGAGGACGCAGCAATGGAGTTCACGGGCGATGTCTTTGAGGCGGATGTAGCCCCACTTGGCGAATATATCTATGAGCCGGACCCCGCTCTGATTCGATCCCACCTGATTGGGGCATTTGCTAGGGAACACGGCTTGGGATCGGTATCGCAGGGCATCGCTTATCTCACGGGCGCAGAGTGTTCGAGCCCCTGGCTCAGGGGCTTCAAGGTGGTTGAGGAATTGCCGCTTCACGAGAAAGCAATCAAGGCCTATCTGGCCAAGCTCGATATCGGCAGGGTGGAGATCAAGAAACGAGGCGTGGACATCGATCCTGAGGTGTTTAGAAAAAAGTTGAAGCTTAGAGGTTCGGGCGCCGCCACCCTGATAGCAACCAAAGTGGGCGGCGCCCGTAAGGCACTTGTCTGCCACGAAAGCTAGATGGCTCTCCTAGCGATCGTGTCCGAATCCTCTTCGGAATTCATGCATCTCAATCCAATCTGGCTGGAGTCCAGAGAAGTCTGAGAAGACGCGTGCTCTTAGCAGAACACCCGAGGCCAACAAAATAATCCAAAAAGCCAGCGTTAAATATCCGATGATGAGTCCCGAGACGGCTAGTGGCTTTCCGTTTTCATCCGAACGCTTGATTTGGGCCAAGGAGATGTGGCCAGTAATGATTGCCATCACTGCGCCAACGCTGGTCAAGGCCGAAGCCAGCGAGACTACCGCCAGGGTGTTGAGTCTTCGAAAATCGAAGCCCTTATTTTCTCCCTCGATCTCATTCGAGGCTTCTGTTCCATCTGATTCCTTCTTTTTGCTTGCTGCCATTTATTACCTTTCTTTGGCGTGGCACTAGGCAAGCAGGGCAAGCTGGGAGCAAGTGGGAGATTTACTGAGAAATGCTATGGAGTTTGCACCAGAGTTACTGACAAGGTCGGCTCCGCTCCAAAATTCAAGTCACTTGGTTCCCTGCCATCCATAATCAGCTGCGCCCCAAGCGCAGCAATCATCGCTCCATTGTCAGTGCAGAGCGAGAACCTTGGAATTCGAAGTTCAATGCCCGCCTCATTGCAGCGCCTCTCAGCTTCCTGGCGCAACCTGGCATTTGCGACCACTCCGCCGCCGAGAAGCAGCCTCTTAACGCCAAACTCCTCGCATGCCCAGAGTGACTTGGTTAGAAGCACATCAATGACCGCCTCTCTAAAACTTGCGGCAACGTCGGGCTTTGAGTAGTCCTCGCCTGCGTCCTCTAGCTTCTCAACGTGTCTCGCCACGGCTGTCTTGAGACCCGAAAAGGAGAAGTTGTACTTGTGCTTATCTAGGTCTTTTGGAAGCGTGAGGCCTCTGGGGAACCTAATTGCTTTGGGGTCACCATCGGCTGCAATCTTGTCGATCTGAGGACCCCCCGGATAAGGCAGGCCAAGCACCCTGGCAACTTTGTCAAAAGCCTCACCTGCGGCATCGTCGATGGTCTCGCCAAGAAGTTGGGTGTCGTTGAGAAGGTCACGAACAAGAAGCAGCGAGGTATGGCCGCCAGAAACCAAGAGAGCGATTGTTGGAACTTCAACCGCACCTCGCTCCAATACATCAGCCCCGACGTGCCCGACTAGGTGGTTGACCGCATAGATGGGTTTATTCAACGAAACAGCAAGCCCTTTTGCTGCCCCGATGCCTACCATTAGAGCGCCGGACAGCCCTGGTCCATTCGCAACCGCAATGGCATCGATCTGATCGTAACCAAGTCCCGCCTCGGCGAGCGCCGAGTCTAAAGTTGGGGAAATAGCCTCGAGATGCGCCCTCGCTGCAACCTCCGGAACAACTCCCCCGTACCTAGCGTGCTCGTCCATAGAAGAATGCAAAGCATTGGCCAAAAGCCGGTTGCCGCGCACAATTCCAACCCCGGTCTCATCGCAAGTTGACTCAATGCCCAAAACAACGGGCTGGGAAATCTTGAGCCTCATCACAATCGCATCCTCACCAGAGGGCTGGTAGTAGCGCTTTCTTACATCAATCTGCTCAAAGCCAAGGGATTCGTAAAGGTGTATTGCTGGATTATTACCAGCCTTGACCTCCAGGAATACCTCTTCACTTCCCTGACGCCTAGCCTCATGCAGTAGCGTCTCCATTAGCTGCCGACCTATGCCTCTTCCTTGGCGGCCGGGCTCGACGCCAATCGTTTGTATGTCACTCGAGTAGCTTGGGCCCGAAATCTTTAGGCCGGCATAGCCAACTAAATGCGGCTCGAAAGCGCCAATGTAAAGGGTGTGGCGCGAAGCTATCTCAGACTCCATGGTCTGCTCAAGCCAAGCCTCGTTTTCAAAAAGCCTTCGCTCCAGGTCCATGACAGCGGGCAAGTGCTCTGATGTGAGCTGTTTGATCTCCACTAGCCGCTCACCCTCTTTCCGGATGAGGGGGTCACATCTGGTGAGCGCAGATAGATTGCGCTGGTGTTGCTGAGGTCCACACCCTGGCCTATTGCCCAGCTCGCGAAAGCTCCGACCTTCTCCGCATCGGCTGGGTCTGAGACCCTTACGAAGTCGGTCATTTCGGCCACCTTTTCTGGCTGAATGACCTCTGGCCCAAACTCCCTTTTTCCAGAAACGTAGCCCGCAACAAATAGCTCTCCACGCTTGGCGTCGGTCGTGACCAAGAGCCTTTCCTCGGTCCGTGAAAAGGCAATTGCATCAAGGACCATCACGCCGTGCAGCTCGATGTCCAAAGGTGCCGCCAGCGCCTTAGCTGCCGCGATCCCAACCCTGAGGCCGGTATAAGGGGCCGGTCCAACCCCAACAGCAATGCCAGTGAGTTTTTGCGGGGAAACCCTGGCCTCTTGCATTGCTCCCGAGATTGCCCTCCCGATGTTCTCGGCATGCCCAAATGGATCTTCAAACCTGATAACTGCTCGAAGCTCAGCGCCATCATGGATGGCGGCTGAGGTGCCAGCCGAGGTGTCAATTGAGAGCAGCAAGATCCGTCTCCCTCCAGCGCTCCCCAAATGCAGCTACCCTAACCTGCCGAACCTCATCCTCAGAGCCCCTGTCAATCTCAATGCTTAGGTAGTCTTCGGCGAAGCCATCGAGGTAATCTCTCGCCCACTCGACTACCACGATCGAGCCCGCAAAGTTGATGTCGAGGTCATCTAACTCCACCGCGCTTGAGAGTCGATAAGCATCCACGTGGACAAACTTGCCACCAGAGGGGATTCTGTGCTCTCTGGCCAACACAAACGTTGGCGATTGAATTGTCCCTTCAACCTTCAAAGCAGCTCCGAGCCCCCTGGTGAGGGTGGTTTTTCCAGCCCCCAGCTCACCGCTTAGCAAAACCAGATCTCCGAGCCTTAGCAGACCGGCAAGCTTGGCTCCAAGTTCCTCCATTTGATCGGAGGTGGCTACTTCCAGCTGCATTAGCGCCCCAGGTAGGTTCTCGTGGCTCTGCCGCCAATCCGAGTGACAATCTCATAATTTATGGTGCCTGCCGATGCTCCCAAGGCCTCGGCCGATGGCTCACCGCCCTCTGGATCTCCGAAGATAACTACCTCCGAGCCGATGGGTAGGTCAGAACTTCCCAGGTCGACAACGAATTGGTCCATGGCAACTCGACCAACAACCGGATACAGCCTTCCAGCAATCAGCACCTCGTGATTGGCAGAAATCCTGGGCATCCCCTCGGAGTACCCAAATGGCACCAGCCCAAGATTTGTCTCGCGCTCTGTTATGTAGCGGTAGCCATATGAAACGCCCTGACCCGCGGGGACCCGCTTGACATTTATTAGCTCGCTCAAAACTCGCATTGCGGGACGAAGCTCAATGCCCTCAACCTCTTTATCCTCAAAAGGATTCAGTCCGTAGACGGCAATGCCGCAACGCACCATGTCATAACGAAAATCTTCGTAGGACAAAGCACCAGCTGAGGCGGCAAGGTGGTGCTCTTGAAAGCTGATACCCATGGACTTGGCCAAATCAATGGCCTCATCAAAAATCTTTTTCTGCTTTAGGTCTTCCGAGACAGACGTATTAGCAAGGTGCGAGAAGATGCCGATCGGGTCTTTATCTGCAAGGGCTGCAAAGAGTTTCTCGAAGTCCAACCGGGAAAAACCATTACGGCCAAGTCCGGTGTCTATCTTGATGTGAAATTTGGCATTCTCAGGGAGGCGCTCAAGCTGATCAAACGTCGAAATGCCAACCTCGATGTTTCTAGCCGCGGCAATTGAAAGGTCGTCACTTGGCCCAATGAGCCAAGCCATTACTCGAGACTTGATGCCTGCCTCTCGCAGAGAGATCGCCTCGGAGAGATCCGCCACCCCCATGGCATCCACATTGCCATCCAGCGCACGAGCCACTTCGATCATGCCGTGTCCGTAGGCATTTGCCTTCACAATGGCCATGACCTTGGCAGGGGCCAGCTTTTCCCTCAGCGCAGAGTAATTGCTTCTAATGGCGTCTAGGTTGACCTCGATTGAACGCATCTAAATACTCTCCACCACAACCGATGCGACTGCAACCGGCCCGTCATGAGAGAGCGAAAGGTGAAATTTCAAATCTCCAAGCTCCTCAATCTTGTCGCCGGTCTTCCCGTGAAATCTAAAGAAAGGCTTGCCGCTTCTTTCCTTGGCCACCTCAATCTCATTCCAAGCCAGAATCGAAGGAGTGCCTAAAGCCTTGGCAAGAGCCTCCTTGGCTGCAAACCTCGCGGCCAGAGATTGTCCGGAAAGAGTAAGCTCATCCTCGTGAAAGAGGCGAGCTGCGAGATTATCGGTTCGACCAAGCGACTGCTCTAGGCGCTCTACCGAGCAGACGTCGACTCCAATGCCATAAATCAAATCACTCGACCGTCACGCTCTTGGCCAGGTTCCTTGGCTGGTCAACATCTAGACCCTTGGCACTCGCAAGCTCTAGGGCAAAAATCTGCAGTGGCAAAACGCAGAGCTGGGCCGCCATGAACGAGTGGGTCTTAGGCACAAAGAAGACCTCGTCCGCGCTTTCTCCAACCTCGCTATCCCCCTCCTCAGCAATAGCAATGACCTTGGCACCTCTGGCCTTGATCTCCTGGATGTTGGAGACGACCTTTGGGTGTAGGGAGTCCTCTCCGCGAGGCGATGGCACCACCACAAGAACTGGCTGACCCTCTTCGATCAGCGCAATCGGGCCGTGCTTGAGCTCGCCGGCTGCAAAGCCTTCGGCGTGAATATACGCAAGCTCCTTGAGCTTAAGCGCGCCTTCCATAGCTATTGGGAACCCGACATTTCGACCTAGGAACAGGACCGATTTTGCGTCCTTCAGCTCCTGGCCGATTTCACGCATGCGACCAACAGAGTCAAGAACCCTCTTCGAGAGCCTTGGGAGCTTTAGTAGTTCCCTGCCAAGCTTTCTCAGCTCGTCTTGCTCTGTTGCGCCACGCTGCCAGGCAAGAGAGAGCGCAACGAGCTGTCCCGCAGTGATTTGCGCGGTGAAGGCCTTTGTCGATGCCACTGCCACCTCAGGTCCTGCATGGGTGTATATCGTGGTATCAGATTCCCTAGCCAAGGTGGCTCCTTGGGTATTACAGATGGCTAGCACCTTTGCCCCGCGCTCCTTCGCGTAACGCACCGCCATCAGGGTGTCCATGGTTTCCCCGGACTGGCTGATTGCAATTACAAGGCTTTGCTCGTCAATAATTGGCTCGCGATAGCGGAACTCGTGAGCAAGCTCAACGTTGGTTCGGATTTTTGCCCACTTTTCAAGCGCATACTTAGTGACTTCACCCGCATAGGCAGCAGTGCCGCAGGCAATGATTGTGATGCTGTTGATCTTGGAAAGAGCGTCGAAACCAGCAAACTCACTTAGCTTCACAGAACCATCTGAACCAAGCCGCCCCATCAACGTATCGCCAAGGGCCTGCGGTTGATCTGCAATCTCCTTGGCCATGAAAGAGGGCCAGCCACCCTTTGAGGCAGCCGAAGCATCCCAGTCAACGGTGAACTCCTCAGGAGTTACCGGCTCACCCTCGAAGGTCGAAACCACCACTGAGTCCCGGCGCAATTGTACGATCTGATCCTGACCCACGGAAACCGCTCGCTTGGTGTGTGCCACGAATGCCGCAACATCACTACCGAGGAAGTTTTCTCCATCACCAAGCCCAATCACCAGGGGTGAGTTTCTCCTCGCGGCAAGAACCAGGTCTGGCTGCTCCTCATGAATACACAGCAGAGTGAAGGCACCCATGAGTCTTCTCACGACGGCCCTAAAGGCTGCGGTTAGGTCTTTGGTCTTCTCGTACTCTCTTGCAACTAGGTGAGCGGCGACCTCACTATCGGTCTCTGAGCTGAAAGTTACTCCGGCTTCAATTAGCTCCTGTTTTAGCTCGGCAAAATTCTCGATTATGCCGTTGTGAATTAGGGATAGCTTTAGGTGTTCCCCACCTAGATGCGGGTGGGCGTTTGTGTCGGTAGGGGCTCCGTGGGTGGCCCAGCGGGTGTGGCCAATACCAATCTGGGCTTCGCTGAGCGGTGAGTGAGAGAGGTCCTCAACTAGAACCGAGAGCTTTCCAGCTCGCTTACGAGTCTGCAGCCCGGCATCCTTCGTGATTACCGAGATTCCCGCCGAGTCATAGCCTCGATATTCCAGGCGCTTTAGGCCACCGAGTAAAACATCGAGTGTTGACCCCGGGCCCACGTAGCCCACGATTCCACACATGGCCCCTAATCTACGGCAGAATAGCCCCTTGTGAGTGCAGCCAAACGACCCCAAAGCCGCTCACCGTATGTATCCATAGAGCGTGCGGATTGGTCAGACCTGGCAGGCTCAACCTCGATGCCGCTCACAGAGGCAGAGCTCCGGAAGATTCGTGGACTCGGTGACCTGCTGGATCTCCAGGAAGTCAGTGAGGTTTACCTGCCAGTAAGCGAGCTTCTTAGCATCTATGTCAAGCAGGCCCAGATGCTTCACGGCAATGCGGTTGAGTTTTTTGGGGAGAGGGCTGCAAGAACCCCCTTCATAATTGCTGTTGCAGGATCGGTGGCGGCGGGAAAATCCACCGTCTCAAGGTTGCTGAGAGAGCTCATGCAGCGCTGGGAAGGAATGCCCAACGTAGAGCTCGTGACCACCGACGGTTTTCTCTATCCAAACAAAGAGCTAGAGCGGCGCGGACTCATGGGTCGCAAGGGTTTCCCTGAGAGTTACGACCGAAAGCGCCTGCTTGAGTTCGTTGCAGACATAAAGTCTGGAAAAAGTGAGGTCCAGGTCCCGGTCTACTCTCACCTCACCTACGACATAGTCGACGGTGAATTCACAACCGTCACTACGCCTGATGTCTTGATCGTAGAGGGCCTAAACCTGCTGCAGCCCCCGGCCCCGGGTCAGGAGGTTGCCCTCAGCGACTACTTCGACTTCAGCATCTACATCGATGCTGATCCCGAAAACCTTGAGCAGTGGTACCTCTCACGCTTTGAGCAGCTCTGGAAAACAGCGTTCACAAACCCCAGCTCCTACTTCCACAACCTCACCAAGGACTTATCTCAGCAACAGGCGATGGAGCGGGCCCGGGGCTTTTGGAGTGAAATAAATCTTGTGAACCTCAAAGAAAACATTGAGCCGACCAGGTCGAGGGCAACCCTTGTGATGCAGAAGGGTGCCGAACACAGGGTTGAGCGGGTGCTGCTAAGAAAGATCTAGAGGGCGAGCTTCTCGGCAACTAGATTGGCGATTCGATCAGCCCAGCTCTGGGCGCTGCCGTGGTCCTTTGCCTCAACCATGACCCGAACCAGAGCCTCGGTCCCGGATGCTCTAAGAAGCACTCTGCCATCCTCACCAAGATCAGCTTTCGCCTGGTCGACCAGCTCGGCCAGATCAGGATGCTGCGCTAGGGCGGACTTATCGACATCGGGGACGTTGATCAAAACCTGCGGGTATGTGCCCATGACGGCAGCCAGCTCGCTGAGCGATTTGCCGGTCTCGACCATTCGAGCTGCCAGCTGCAAACCGGTTAGCAATCCATCACCGGTAGTTGCGTACTGGCTAAAAATTATGTGCCCCGACTGCTCGCCGCCAAGAGCATAACCCCCAGAGCGCATCTCCTCTAGGACATAACGGTCGCCCACTCCAGTCTCAATAATCTTTATGCCGGCATCCTTCATCGCCACCTTCAACCCGAGGTTGGACATCACGGTTGCGACCAGGGTGTCACGGCTCAGGCGGCCAGAGTCTTTCATTGCCAAAGCAAGAATTGCCATTATGTGATCGCCGTCTATCACCTTGCCGTTCTCATCGACAGCCAAGCATCTATCAGCATCACCATCGTGGGCGATACCTAGCGCTGCGCCATTTTCAACTACCGCTGCCTGCAGGGCAGATAGGTGAGTGGAGCCATAACCCGAATTGATGTTTGTGCCATCTGGATCAGCACCGATCACCACTACCTTTGCCCCGGCATCGCTCAAAGCTTGAGGGGAGAGCGCACTCGCCGCGCCGTTGGCACAATCAACCACTACTTTCAGGCCATCGAGCCTGGTTTCGAGGGTTCCAAGCAGGTGAACAAGATACCTATCTTCGGCATCCGCAAATCGAGCTACCTTGCCAACCTCACCGCCAATTGGCGTCAAGGACTCACCCATATTGCTCTCGATTTCATCCTCAACAGAGTCGGGAAGCTTGTGTCCCCCGTGAGAGAAGAACTTGATGCCGTTGTCCGGTGCTGGGTTATGGCTTGCAGAGATCATGACACCAAAGTCCGCGCCAAGATCTGCGGTCAAGTACGCACAGGCTGGGGTTGGGATCACTCCCGCATCAAATACGTCTACACCCGAGGATGCGAGGCCTGCAGACACTGCTGCAGCGATGAAGTCTGAGGAAACCCTGGGGTCACGGGCTATAACTGCACGCGGTCTTTCCCCACGCTCTCGAGCGCCCTCGGCGAGAACAATTGCGGCTGCCTGGGCAAGGTTTAGCGCAAGAGTCGCGGTGATTTCTTGGTTCGCGGTTCCGCGAACGCCATCGGTGCCAAAAAGCCTGGCCATGGCCGAAAGACTAACGCTTGGAGAACTGGGAGGCCTTGCGGGCCTTCTTTAGTCCAGCCTTCTTGCTCTCAATTACACGAGCATCGCGGCTGAGGAATCCGGCCTTCTTCAAGGCTGGACGGTTGTTGTCTGCGTCAATCTGGTTCAACGCACGTGAAATACCTAGGCGAAGGGCGCCTGCCTGTCCGGCAATGCCACCACCATCAATGCGGGCTGTTACGTCGTATGCACCCTGCAGCTCCAAGACCTTGAACGGGTCGGTAATCAGCTGCTGGTGAAGCTTGTTTGGGAAGTAGTCCTCGAAGGTGCGGCCGTTGACGGTGATTTTGCCGGATCCCGGTGCGATGCGCACCCTAGCCACGGCCTCCTTGCGGCGACCGGTGCCGGAGCCTGCCTGAGTGAGCTCGCCACGAGAGCGAACCTTCTTCTCAACCGGAGCACTCTCGGTGCTGTAGGTGGTGACCTCGGCCTCTGCCTCGGTTGCCTGAGTCTCTACTACGTCGTTTTCAGCCAAGTTCTTTTCCTTACTGGGCAATCTGATCGATAACGAAAGTCTTTGGCTGCTGCGCCTCATGTGGGTGCTCGCTGCCTGAGTAAACCTTGAGCTTCTTCAGCATCTGGTCACCGAGTGAGTTCTTTGGAAGCATGCCGCGAATGGCCTTCTCAACTGCCTTCTCTGGGCTCTTCTCAAGAAGCTCGGCGTAGCTGGTGGCAGTTAGACCGCCCTGGTACCCGGAGTGGCGGTAGGCCATCTTCTGGGTCAGCTTTGAGCCGGTTAGCGCGACCTTGTCTGCGTTGATGATGATCACGAAGTCACCGTTGTCCATGTGGTTTGCAAAAGTTGGCTTGTGCTTACCGCGCAGCAGAGTAGCTGCCTGGGTAGCAAGACGGCCCAGCACCACATCGGTGGCGTCGATGACAAACCACTCGTGGCTCAGCTCGCTGGCCTTTGGCGAATAAGTACGCACGCTAAATTACCTCGTAGTTTCTTGTTGAGTGATTCCGCAGACTGATGCGGTTTCAAACCGCTCGGCAACGCCGAACCAAGGAGCAAGTCTAGGGGTTTTGCACCCTAGGGTCAAACAGAAATATCCTCGTCTGAGCGCAGATTTCTAGCCTTTTCTGCCTGAGCTGCTAGCTGGTCATCCGGCGGGTACTGTACATCATCTAGCGAGAGTCCGTGGGGCTCGACCACCTTGAACTTACTGGTTCGCTTTGCTGCCCTGGTGATTTGCTCCAATTCGCCCAAAGACAGCTTCCCCTCACCCACTGCGATCAAGGCTCCGACAATCGAGCGGACCATGTTGTGACAAAACGCATCCGCGCTCAAGGTCACGAGAATTCGACCGTCAGGCTCGCGCTCAACAGCTAGCTCTCTGAGCTCTCGAATGGTTGTGGCTCCCTCTCGGGGCTTGCAAAACGCCCCAAAATCCCTAAGGCCAACGAGACTCTTCCCAGCCACATCCATTGCGCCTGCGTCAAGCTCTCTAGCCACTGACAATACATACCTGGCCTGCTTGGGATCAGGCTTGCAGGCCGGATCGGCAATACCAAAGTGGTAGGTCCTGCCTGCAGCACTAAACCTGGCATCAAAGCCCGACGGCGCCTCGAGAATATCTATGATCGCAATGTCGTCCGGGAGCAAGCCGTCCAACCTCGCTGCCGAAAATGGTGCCCTGCCCAGCCGAGCTATTTGCTGCTCGGTGATGTCAACATGGCAAACCTGAAAGCCTGCGTGGACGCCCGCGTCGGTTCGACCCGCAACACGCATCCCGAAGTCATCTGGGCTTGCTCCAAAGATGGTGGTCAGAGCCCCAAGAATCTCGCCCTGGACGGTTCTCAGGTTTGGCTGTTTTGCCCAGCCAACAAAGTCAGTTCCGTCGTAGGCAAGATTGATGCGGAAACGAGTAAGCCCGCCGGTCAATCCAGCGGGCACACTCATAATTTGATTCTAGTTAGGCCTTTGGCTCTTCCTCGGCTGCAGCCTCTTCAGCAGCTGCCTCCGCGGCTGGAGCTTCCTCGGC
The DNA here is from genome assembly GCA_003149555.1 of Candidatus Aquiluna sp. XM-24bin5. Next base: position 1,182,177 of record QCWE01000001.1, on the reverse strand, counting down.
TGGAGCTTCCGCAGCTGGCTCCTCTGCAGGAGCTTCCTCAGCTGCTGGCGCCTCCTCGGCGGCTGGCTCCTCTGCAGGTGCTTCAGCCTCTGCTGGTGCCTCTGCTGCTGGAGCTTCCTCAGCAACTGCCTCGGCCTGCTCCTCTACTGCCTCTGCTGCAGGCTCCTCGGCAGGTGCCGAAGTCGCAACGTTGTTGGTCAGCTTGGCCTTCTTGGTCTTTGGCTTTGGCGTCACCGGCTCGAGAACCAGCTCAATCATGGCCATCGGGGCATTGTCTCCCTTGCGGTAGCCGAGCTTGACGATACGGGTGTATCCGCCTGGGCGATCCTGAACCTGAGGTGCGATCTCAGCGAAGAGCTGGTGGACAACGCCCTTATCGAGGATCTGCTGCATAACGCGACGGCGTGATGCCAGATCGCCACGCTTGGCGAAAGTCACCAGGCGCTCAGCAATCGGGCGAAGACGCTTCGCACGAGTCTCAGTCGTGGTGATCTTGCCGTGCTTGAACAGGCTGGTTGCCATGTTGTTTAGCATTAGGCGCTCGTGAGCTGGTCCGCCTCCGAGACGTGGGCCCTTTGTTGGGGTAGGCATTAGTTTCTCCTTGCGCTACTTAGATCTGGTCTTCGTCGAAGCCGCCACCGAAGTAAGCGGAGTCGAAGCCTGGGACGGCATCCTTGAAACGAAGGCCCATGCTGGTGAGCTTGTCGCGCACCTCGTCTACCGACTTAGAGCCGAAGTTTCGGATGTTCATTAGCTGATCCTCGCTCAAGGCAATGAGCTCGGAAACTGTGTTGATGCCCTCACGCTTGAGGCAGTTGTAGGAACGAACCGTGAGGTCTAGGTCCTCAATCGGGGTTGAGAGCTCGTTCGAGGCCGCCATCTCAACTGGAGCAGGTCCAATCTCGATACCCTCGGCCTCTTCGTTCAGTTCCTTGGCGAGGCCAAAGAGCTCGACCAGAGTTGCACCTGCAGATGCAACTGCATCCTTAGGAGCCATCGAGCTCTTGGTCTCAACATCAACAACAAGCTTGTCGAAGTTGGTGAACTCACCGGCACGGGTTGCCTCGACACGGTAAGAAACCTTGAGAACTGGGGAGTAGATCGAGTCAACTGGAATTACTCCGGCCTCTGCATCTGGGTTGCGGTTCTGGCTTGCCTGAACATAGCCACGACCACGCTCAATGATGAACTCGATCTCGAGCTTGCCCTTGGAGTTCAAGGTCGCAATTACTAGGTCTGGGTTGTGAACCTCAACACCGGCTGGCACCTGGATGTCTGCTGCAGTCACAGGACCGGCTGCGGACTTCGATAGGTGAGCAACTACCGGCGCATCGTGCTCGGAGGAGACCACGAGGTTCTTGATGTTGAGGATTACCTCAACAACGTCTTCTTTGACACCTGGGATGGTGGAGAACTCGTGGCTTACGCCCTGGATGCGGATGTTGGTCACTGCAGCACCTGGGATCGATGAGAGCAGGGTGCGGCGCAGGGAGTTGCCTAGGGTGTAGCCAAAGCCTGGCTCCAGTGGATCCAGGATGAATCGTGATCGGTTGTCACTGATAACTTCTTCGTGAAGGGTGGGGCGCTGTGCAATTAGCACTATGTGGTTCCTTTCGTCTGAGTACCCGCTATTTGATACTCGTCGGGGTTTGATCCGGTTGGGCTGACCGAATCTTTGGGGTTAAGTTTTTGTTAGACGCGGCGACGCTTTGGAGGGCGGCAGCCGTTGTGAGCTTGTGGTGTTACGTCTGAGATCGAGCCAACCTCGAGGCCTGCGGCCTGTAGGGAACGGATCGCGGTCTCACGACCTGAACCTGGGCCTTTGACGAACACGTCAACCTTCTTGAGGCCGTGCTCCTGAGCCTTACGGGCAGCGTTCTCGGCTGCCATCTGAGCGGCGAACGGGGTCGACTTACGTGAACCCTTGAATCCGACGTCTCCAGAGGAAGACCAGGAAATCACAGCACCGGTTGGGTCGGTGATGGTGATGATGGTGTTGTTAAAAGTTGAACGGATGTGGGCCTGACCGGCTGGCACATTCTTCTTGTCCTTGCGACGAGGCTTCTTAGCTGCCGCGGTTGTCTTAGGGGTTGCCATTATCTAAGTCCTAAACCTTTCTGCCGCGACTAGCGGGTTGCCTTCTTCTTACCTGCGACCGTGCGCTTTGGACCCTTGCGAGTTCTGGCGTTGGTCTTGGTGCGCTGACCGCGGACCGGAAGTCCCTTGCGGTGGCGAATTCCTTCGTAGGAGCCGATTTCAACCTTGCGGCGAATATCTGCTGCTACCTCACGGCGAAGGTCACCCTCCACCTTGTAGTCCTTCTCGATGACATCACGAAGAGCGACCAGCTGGTCGTCTGTTAGGTCCTTAACCCTGATGTCCTCGGAGATCTTGGTCGCCTTCAGAATCTCGCTTGAGCGAGTGCGGCCAATACCGAAAATGTAGGTGAGTGAGATAACCACTCGCTTCTCGCGAGGGATGTCGACTCCTGCTATACGTGCCATTTGTAGATTGCTCTCTTTGTTTTAGAAGGTCTTCGGCATCACACTCCCTCCCTGGCGGAGAGGGCCCCGGCCTTCTTCCGGGGGTTAGCTTTCGCTTTGTGGTGCCCTTTTGCTATTTAGTTGTGGTGGCTGGCCTAGCCCTGGCGCTGCTTGTGACGAGGGTTCTCGCAAATCACCATTACGCGGCCGTGGCGACGAATGATCTTGCACTTGTCGCAAATCTTCTTAACGCTGGGGTTAACCTTCATAGTCTTTCTTTCTACTTGTAGCGGTAGATGATGCGGCCACGGGTCAGGTCGTAGGTCGACAACTCAACAATCACGCGGTCCTCCGGGAGGATGCGGATATAGTGCTGTCGCATTTTTCCCGAGATGTGGGCAAGGACGATGTGTCCGTTGGTCAGCTCTACCCGAAACATTGCGTTTGGGAGCGCCTCAACGACCGTGCCCTCGATCTCGATTACGCCGTCTTTGTTGGCCATGCACTCACTTCACTACTTTTTAGCGTCACGAACACGCGAAAGCCCAACGAAAAGAAAGGTTTTTCACGTAAGAAACGCCAGGGGTCAATACTAGGGGGAAAATTAGGCGAATGCTAGTGGCTAATCCAAAGAAATTGGGGTAATTCCAAAGGGCTTTAGCCTCTCTACTCCACCGTCGGGTTCGGTCAGCACCCAGATCCCTTTCGAGTGACGTGCAACACTGTGCTCCCAGTGGGCTCCGTCGGAGCCATCCATCGTCTCAACGGTCCAGTCATCGTCCTGAATAAAGGTCTGCTGGTCACCGGCGGTGATCATCGGCTCGATGGCAATACACATTCCCGGCTCAACCTTTGGCCCAGCATCTCGGGTCTTGTAGTTGAATACGGCAGGGTCCTCATGCATGGTGCGGCCAATGCCGTGGCCGATGTACTCCTGAAGTATGCCGTAGGGGCCCTGTGCCCTAATGTGCTGCTCGATGGCAATGCCAACCTCATTCAGCCTGCTGGCACCAGCAAATGCCGCAATTCCCGCCCAGAGCGAAGCCTCGCAAACATCCGACTGGATTTGGCGCTGCCTTGCAAGATCGGAATCATCCCCCGGCACGACAATAGAAAAGGCACTATCGCCATTCCAGCCATCCACCTCTGCGCCGCAATCCACCGACAGCAAATCTCCCGCCTCAAGCTTGCGATTGGAAGGAATCCCGTGGACAACCGCTGAATTGATCGATGCGCAAATTGTGTGAAAGTAGCCCGGCACCAGCTGAAAGTTCGGAATTCCCCCGCCCGCTCTAATTGTCTGCTCGGCAATTTGATCAAGCTCCAGGGTTGATATGCCTGGCTTTACCGCTTCTCTGACGGCCCTTAGCGCCTCAGCGGTGAGTAGGCCAGCGATCCGCATCTTGCGGATGTCTTCATCTGTTTTAAGCTCGTAACGCTTACGCATTAGGAAACTAAGCCGCGGGCGTCCAAGACCTCAATGATCCTGGTCGTCACACCAGCAATGTCTCCGAGGCCGTTTACCTTGGCGACAAGCGACCGCGCTGCGTAGACATCGATCAGGGGAGCAGTCTGCTCCTCGTAAACGCTAAGCCTTCTCTTGATTACCTCAGGGGTGTCATCGCTGCGACCTTGTTCCTCAGCACGACCCGAGAGTCTCCTAAGTAGCTCGTCCGAGTCCGCGGTGAGCTGCACAACAACGTCAAGCTTCTTGTCGCTTTCATCCAAGATGTCGTCAAGCTCTTCAACCTGATCGATTGTTCTTGGGTAGCCATCTAGCAAGAACCCATCCACGGCATCGGGCTGGTTGAGGCGGTCACGCACCAAAGCATTAGTTAGAGAATCCGGGACATACTCCCCGCGGTCCATAAAGGCTTTCGCCTCGAGACCCAGAGGCGTCTCGTTGCGAACATTCTCACGGAAGATGTCTCCGGTAGAAATGGCGGGGATCCCGAAGTGCTTTGCCAGCAGTGCTGCCTGGGTTCCCTTGCCAGCTCCCGGAGGGCCGATCAAGAGTATGCGGATCACTTCAGAAGACCCTCGTAGTTACGCTGCTCCATCTGAGCGTTGATCTGCTTCACAGTCTGCAGTCCAACACCCACAATGATCAGAATCGAAGTTCCACCGAATGGGAAGTTCTGGTTGGTTCCAATTGCCGTGAAGGCCACGAGTGGAATCAGTGCAATCAGACCCAGGTAGATAGCACCTGGAGCGGTGATGCGGCTGATGACGTACTGCAGGTACTCGGTGGTTGGACGGCCAGCCCTGATTCCAGGGATAAAGCCGCCGTAGCGCTTCATGTTGTCGCTGATCTCCTCGGGGTTCAAGGTGATGGCGACATAGAAGTAGGTGAATCCGACAATGAGCGCAAAGTAGACAGCCATGTAGAGCGGGTTGTCACCTGCGGTCAAATACGTAGAGATGAAGGTAACCCAGCCAGCAACCTGACCCGTGGTTGGGTCGGGCTGGTTGAACTGAGCAAGCAAGGCGGGCAGGTAGAGCATCGACGAGGCGAAGATTACCGGGATAACTCCCGCGGTGTTCACCTTCACTGGGATGTAGGTGGACTGACCACCATAAGCCTTGCGGCCAACCATGCGCTTTGCGTACTGCACTGGAATCCTGCGCTGCGATTCTTCGACCAAAACTACGAGCCCAACAATCAAGAATCCAACCGCCATCACGATGACGAAGATTTCGATGGTCCTGGTCTGCAGGATCTGCAGCAGGCTAGCCGGGAAGGTAGATGCAATCGAGGTGAAAATAAGCAGCGACATTCCATTACCTACGCCACGCTCGGTGATTAGCTCACCAATCCACATAATCAGACCCGTTCCAGCGGTCATGGTGATGACCATCAGAGTGATCGATAGCGGCCCGGTGTCTACCAGGATCGGCAGCGTACAGTCAGCACCAAACAACGCTCCCTGTCTGGCAACGGTTATCAAGGTGGTCGACTGCAGCAGTGCTAGGGCGATGGTCAGGTAACGGGTGTACTGCGTTAGCTTGGACTGACCCGATGGGCCCTCCTTGTGCAGTGCCTCGAACCTAGGAATTACAACCCTGAGCAGCTGGGTGATGATCGATGCCGTGATGTACGGCATGATGCCCAGCGCGAAGATCGAGAGCTGGAGCAATGCCCCACCGGAGAACAGGTTTACAAGCTCATAGAGACCAGAGGTGCTCTGAGACTGCGCAAGACACTGCTGAACGTTTGTGTAGTCAACATTCGGCGAGGGAATGAAGGATCCCAAACGGAATACCGCAATCATGCCCAGCGTAAACGCAAGCTTGTTGCGCAGGTCCGGCGTGCGGAATGCGCGAACTATGGCTTGAATCACCTGTTACCTCCCCTAGGTTTGACTAGGCGTTGACGCTGCCTCCGGCAGCCTCAATCTTCGTCTTAGCCGACTCGGACACCTTGTCGACAGCGACCTCTAGCTTAACCGAGACGTCACCGTTACCAAGGACCTTCACAGGCTCACCCTTGCGAACTGCACCCTTGGCTACCAGGTCATCGATTGTGACCTTACCGCCCTTTGGATACAGCTGGCCGAGCTTGTCCAGGTTCACTACCTGGTACTCGACCCTGAAAGGGTTCTTGAATCCACGCAGCTTAGGAGTGCGCATGACTAGGTTCACGCCACCACCCTCAAAGCCGAGACGGGTTGTGGTGCGAGCACCGGTTCCCTTGGTACCACGACCTGCGGTCTTACCCTTTGAACCCTCACCGCGACCCTTACGAGTCTTGTCCTTCTTCGCACCGGGTGCAGGACGGAGGTGGTGAAGACGCAGGATCTGTGACTTCTCCTTAGGCTCACTTGCTTTCTTGGCAGCAGGCTTTGCTGCAGGCTTGGCAGCAGCCTTCTCAGCGGCTGGCTTGGCAGCAGGCTTTGCTGCAGGCTTCGCAGGGGCCTTAGCAGCAGGCTTTGCGGCAGCCTTGGGTGCAGCCTTTGCTGCAGGCTTCGCAGCAGCCTTAGGTGCAGCCTTAGGTGCAGCCTTAGGTGCGGCCTTAGCAGCTGGCTTTGCAGCTGGCTTAGCGGCAGCCTTGGCAGCTGGCTTGGCAGCAGCCTTAGGTGCAGCCTTTGCGGCCGGCTTGGCAGCTGGCTTCTTAGCGGCTGGCTTCTTCTCTTCAGCCATTAGTCGATCTCCTCAACTTTTACGAGGTGGGCAACGGTCTGGACTAGGCCGCGCACGCTCTTGTTGTCCTCGCGCACGACGATGTCACCGATGCGCTTGAGACCGAGCGTGCGAAGTGAATCGCGCTGGTTCTGCTTGCCACCGTTGGAACTCTTTACTTGGGTTACTTTCAGACGAGCCGCCATTTACTTAGCACCTGCCTTCTCAGTCTCTTTCTTCTCGCCACGAAGACGCGCTGGTGCTACCTCGGCGACGGTCTTGCCGCGACGGGTTGCAACTGCGCTTGGCTCCTCCAGAAGGCGGAGCGCCTCAACTGTGGCGTGAACAATGTTGATGGTGTTTGAAGATCCGAGTGACTTGGAAAGCACGTCGTGGACTCCTGCACACTCCAAAACAGCACGAACAGGACCTCCGGCGATTACACCGGTTCCCTCGGCGGCTGGGCGAAGTAGTACAACTCCTGCAGCAGCCTCACCCTGTACTGGGTGTGGGATGGTCGAGCCGATGCGTGGGACGCGGAAGAAGCTCTTCTTGGCCTCTTCAACTCCCTTTGCAATGGCCGCTGGAACTTCCTTTGCCTTGCCGTAGCCAACACCGACCATGCCGTCGCCGTCTCCGACAACTACAAGTGCGGTGAAGGCGAAGCGGCGTCCACCCTTGACCACCTTGGAAACGCGGTTGATTGTTACAACACGCTCCAAGAATGGGCTGGACTTGTCCTCGCGCTCACGGCGCTGTTCGGTGCGTGGGCCACGCTCGCGGGAACCACGACGCTGCTCGCGCTCGTTCGGGTCAACCGGAGGCTGACCAGGAGCCTGAGTCTCGGCTGTAGCTTCGGTAGCTTCTACCACTTGCTCGTCCTTCTTCTCTTCGCTCACAGTTTCAGTCCTCCCTCGCGGGCTGCCTCAGCGATTGCTGCAACACGACCTGCGTAACGGTTACCACCACGGTCAAAGACAACCTCCGAGACGCCAGCCTTCTTGGCCCTCTCGGCGATCAACTTGCCAACCTGGGTGGCCTTGTCGGTCTTGTTTCCAGTCGCCTTGCGCATGTCGTCTTCCATGGTTGAGGCGCTTGCAAGGGTGTGGCCCTTCGCGTCATCAACCACCTGAACGAACACGTGGCGAGCGGAACGGGTAACCACCAGGCGCGGACGCGCGGCAGTACCCTCGATCTTCTTGCGCAGGCGGGCGTGACGACGGGTCCGCGCTGCTGAGTTTGACTTAGTTGCCATTTCTACTTACCAGCCTTTCCAGCCTTGCGACGGACTCTCTCGCCCTCGTAGCGAATTCCCTTGCCCTTGTATGGCTCAGGCTTACGGAGCTTACGAATGTTTGCTGCGACCTCGCCCACGGCCTGCTTTGAGATACCGGAGACGATGATCTTGTTGTTGCCCTCAACCGTCAATGTCACGCCATCTGGTGGGGTGACAACAACCGGGTGGCTAAGACCCAGGGCCAACTCCACGTTGGAGCCCTTGGAAGCAGCGCGGTAACCGGTGCCGACGATCTCGAGTGACTTCGAGAAGCCCTCGGAAACGCCTTGAACGTTGTTGGCAATTAGGGTCCTGGACAGACCGTGAAGCGACTTGCTAGTTGCCTCGTCGTCTGGCCTGGAAACCAAAATTGAGTTGTCCTCCAGGGTTACCTTGATTGGCTCCGAGATGGTCAGGTTCAGCTCGCCCTTAGGGCCCTTCACCTTCACATCCTGGCCTGCAACCTCAGCGGTTACGCCCTGGGGTAGTGCGATAGGAAGCTTTCCAATTCTTGACATGTGCGCTTACCAGACGTAGGCGAGGACTTCCCCACCTACTCCCTTCTTGGCTGCCTGGCGGTCGGTTAGCAGACCGCTGGAGGTTGAGAGGATTGCGATACCAAGTCCTCCGAGAACGCGAGGTAGCTCGGTGCTCTTGGCGTAAACACGCAGTCCTGGCTTTGAAACACGCTTGATGCCAGCGATGCTGGCCTCGCGGTTTGCGCCGTACTTCAGGTTCACAACCAGGCTCTTTCCAACCTTGGCATCCTCGACCTTGTAGGAATCGATGTAGCCCTCGGCCTTCAAGATGTCGGCGATGGTGCCCTTCAGCTTTGAGTAGGGGACGCTGAGCGACTCGTGGTGAGCCTTGCTCGCGTTGCGCAGCCGGGTCAGAAAGTCTGCCACCGGATCTGTCATTGTCATTTGTGTCTTCTTTCTCGAGGCGGTTTCTAAGGCGCTTTACAAGCCCCTCGGACCTACTTCAATCGGTTTATTTGAACGGGAAGCCGAGCGCTTTAAGCAGCGCCCTACCCTCGTCGTCGTTCTTAGCAGTGGTCACCACGGTGATGTCCATGCCGCGGACGCTATCAATAGAGTCCTGATCGATCTCGTGGAACATGGACTGCTCCGAAAGACCGAAGGTGTAGTTGCCGTGACCATCGAACTGCTTAGCCGATAGACCACGGAAGTCGCGGATACGAGGCAGTGCCAGGTTCAGGAGCCTGTCTAGGAACTCCCACATCCTGTCGCCACGAATTGTCACGTGGGCACCAATTGCCTGTCCCTCACGCAGCTTGAACTGAGCGATGGACTTTCTAGCCAGGTTTACCTGAGGCTTCTGACCGGTGATGGCGGTTAGGTCGCGGATAGCACCCTCGATGAGCTTGCTCTCCTTCGCGGCCTGGCCAACACCCATGTTCACGACAATCTTGGTTAGACCGGGAACCTGCATTGGGTTTGCAAAGCCAAATTCCTTCTGCAGAGCAGGAGCAATCTCCTTGCGGTATTCAGCCTTTAGGCGAGGAAGTGCCTTGGCGTCTGCCTTCTTAGTAGCGGTTGCCATTAGATTGCCTCCCCACTCTTGCGTGAAATACGAGTCTTCTTGGTGCCGTCCTTGGTGGTCTCAATCTTGAAACCGGCCTTGGTTGGCTTCTTGCTCTTTGGGTCAACCAAAGCAACGTTTGAGACGTGGATTGGGGCCTCCTGGGTGATGATGCCACCGGTCTTGGCTCCACGGTCACTCTGTCCCTCGCGGGTGTGCTTGGTGACTAGGTTTACACCCTCCACGATTACGCGGTTGGTCTCCTTGTGGACAGCGAGCACGTGGCCCTGCTTGCCCTTGTCCCCACCTCGAGCCTCGCTGCCGCCCGAGATTACCTGAACTAGATCGCCCTTCTTGATCTTCATTACAGCACCTCCGGAGCTAGCGAAATGATCTTCATGAACCTCTTGTCACGAAGCTCTCTACCGATGGGGCCGAAGATACGAGTACCGCGAGGCTCGCCATCAGCCTTGATGATGACGGCTGCGTTCTCGTCAAACTTGATGTAGGAGCCGTCGGCCCGACGGGTCTCCTTTACGGTGCGGACGATTACGGCCTTGACGACCTCGCCCTTCTTGACGTTTCCGCCTGGGATGGCGTCCTTTACCGATGCCACGATGACATCTCCCAATCCTGCGTAGCGACGGGTTGAACCGCCGAGCACGCGAATCGCGAGAAGCTCCTTGGCGCCGGAGTTATCGGCTACCTTCACCCTTGATTCTTGCTGAATCACTTGTGTTCTCCTTGCTTAGTGAATAACGATTACCGACCGTTATTCGCGGGGGGTTACTTCGCCTTTTCGAGAATCTCGACTAGACGCCAGTTCTTGGTTGCTGACAGCGGACGGGTCTCGTTGATTAGAACGAGGTCACCAATGCCGGCAGTGTTCTGCTCGTCGTGAGCCTTGATCTTCTTGGAAAGGCGCATGACCTTGCCGTAAAGAGGGTGCTTCTTGCGCTCCTCGACGAGGACAACGATGGTCTTATCCATCTTGTCCGAAACTACATAGCCACGACGTGCCTTGCGGTAGCCACGGTTGACCTCTTTGATCTCCTTAGGAGCCTTCGGGGTCTTTGGCTTGCTAGCTGGCTTAGCCGCAGGCTTTGCAGCTGCCTTGGTAGCAGGCTTTGCGGCGGCCTTCGCTGCAGGCTTAGCTGCTGGCTTCTTGGCTGCGGTCTTCTTCTCTTCGGCCACGTCTATGCCTCCTCGGCTGGCTTCTCAGCAGCCTTCTTCTTCGTGGTGGTCTTGGCAGGCTGCGGAGTTGGGACGGCACGAATACCGAGCTCGCGCTCGCGCAGGACTGTGTAGATGCGGGCGATGTCGCGCTTGACGGCCTTCAGACGACCGTGGTTGTCAAGCTGACCGGTAGCGGACTGGAAGCGCAGGTTAAACAGCTCTTCCTTCGCCTTGCGTAGTTCTTCAGCCAGCAGGGAGTCCTCGATCTTGTCGAGATCCTGTGGGCTCAGGTTCTTTGAACCGATCATTATGCGTCACCTTCTTCACGCTTGATGATGCGAGCCTTGAGCGGCAGCTTGTGGATCGCACGGGTCATGGCCTCTCTGGCCACGGTCTCGGAAACACCAGATAGCTCAAAGAGCACGCGACCTGGCTTGACGTTTACTACCCACCACTCTGGTGAACCCTTACCGCTACCCATACGAGTTTCGGCTGGCTTCTTGGTTAGCGAGCGGTCTGGGAAGACGTTGATCCACACCTTTCCACCACGCTTGATGTGACGGGTCATGGCGATACGAGCAGCCTCAATCTGACGGTTGGTCAGGTAGGCGCTGGTTAGTGCCTGGATGCCGTACTCACCGAAGTGAACCTTGGTACCACCGGTAGCGTGACCGCCGCGCTTTGGGCTGTGCTGCTTACGGTGCTTGACCTTACGAGGAATAAGCATTCTTAGCTCTCACTTCCTGCTGCTACGGCAGCTTCCTGACGTGGGCCTCGGCGGCCACCGCCCTGACGAGGTCCGCGCTGGTTAGCCTGCTGAGCAGCAAGCTCCTTGGCGGTTAGGTCACCCTTGTAGATCCATACCTTCACACCGATGCGACCAAAGGTGGTCTTGGCCTCGTAGAAGCCGTAGTCGATGTTTGAGCGAAGAGTGTGCAGTGGCACACGACCCTCGCGGTAGAACTCACTTCTAGACATTTCGGCACCGCCGAGACGTCCAGCACACTGAACCCTGATGCCCTTAGCGCCTGAGCGAAGTGCACCCTGGATGCCCTTGCGCATTGCACGACGGAAGGCAACACGAGCAGAGAGCTGCTCTGCGATGCCCTGAGCAACAAGCTGAGCGTCAGCCTCTGGGTTCTTCACCTCAAGGATGTTTAGAAGAACCTGCTTACCGGTGAGCTTCTCAAGCTCGGTGCGAAGAGTCTCTGCCTCGGCACCACGACGGCCAATGACCAATCCTGGGCGAGCGGCAAAGATGTCAACGCGAATACGGTCGCGGGTTCTCTCAAGCTCGATCTTGGCAATGCCTGCGCGGTCTAGCTTCTCCTGGAGGTAGTTGCGAACCTTGACGTCCTCAACCACGTAGTCGCTGTAGCGCTGACCCTTCTTAGTGGAGTCTGCGAACCAGCGCGAACGGTGGTCGGTGGTGATGCCTAGGCGGAAGCCGTAGGGGTTTACTTTCTGACCCATTACTTGCCTGCCTTTCTAAGCTCGTCTGGGGTTGCAACCACAACGGTGATGTGGCTGGTGCGCTTGTTGATGCGGAATGCACGTCCCTGAGCGCGTGGTCTAAAGCGCTTTAGGGTCACACCCTCGTCAACGTATGCCTGTGAAATAACTAGGTCGTCCTCGTCCACAATGGCTCCCGAGCTTTCGCCCTTTACCTTTGCGTTGGCAACCGCCGAAGCAACAACCTTGTAGATGGGCTCTGAAGCAGCCTGTGGCTGGAACTTCAATAGACCCAGAGCCTCGTTGGCCTGCTTACCGCGGATCAGGTTGACGACGCGACGAGCCTTCTGAGGGGTGATGCGAATGTTACGCACCTTAGCGATGGCTTCCATCTTTTTCCTCTCTTATTCGCCCCGGCCCTAGCCGCGACGACCCTTCTTGTCGTCCTTCACGTGTCCACGGAAGGTCTTGGTTGGTGCGAATTCGCCGAGCTTGTGACCAACCATGGTCTCGGTGACGAAAACTGGGATGTGCTTGCGACCGTCGTGAACCGCGATGGTGTGTCCGAGCATCGCTGGGACGATCATCGAGCGGCGCGACCAGGTCTTGATCACATTCTTGGTGTTGGCCTCGTTCTGCACGCGCACCTTCTTCATCAGGTGCTCGTCGACGAAGGGGCCCTTCTTTAGGCTTCTTGGCATCTAGCTCTCCTACTTCTTGCCGACGTAACGACGACGAACGATTTGCTTGTCTGATGGAAGGTTTGGCTTACGCGTACGGCCTTCCTTCTGACCCCATGGGGTAACAGGGTTACGACCACCGGAGGTCTTACCCTCACCACCACCGTGTGGGTGGTCAACCGGGTTCATGGCGACACCACGCACGGTTGGGCGAACACCCTTCCAGCGCTTGCGGCCAGCCTTACCCCAGTTGATGTTGGACTGCTCTGCATTGCCGACCTCACCAATGGTGGCGCGGCAATTTGCATCAACGTTGCGGATCTCGCCCGATGGGAGACGAAGCTGAGCCCAGCTGCCCTCCTTAGCTACCAGACGGATGGCAGCACCGGCGCTGCGGCCTAGCTTTGCGCCGCCGCCTGGCTTCAGCTCGATGGCGTGGATAACGGTACCCACTGGGATGTTACGCAGTGGCAGGTTGTTGCCTGGCTTGATGTCAGCCTTTGGGCCCTGCTCGATAGCGTCACCCTGCTTGAGCTTGTTCGGGGCGATGATGTAGCGCTTGGTGCCGTCGATGTAGTGAAGCAAAGCGATGCGTGCGGTACGGTTCGGGTCGTACTCGATGTGAGCGACCTTCGCTGGCACGCCGTCTTTGTCATGGCGACGGAAGTCAATGACGCGGTACTGCCTCTTGTGGCCACCACCGATGTGGCGGGTGGTGATGCGGCCAGAGGAGTTGCGGCCACCGGTCTTAGGCAGTGGCTTCAGTAGCGACTTCTCAGGTGTCGAGCGGGTGATCTCGGAGAAGTCCGAAACCGAAGAACCGCGACGACCTGGAGTCGTTGGCTTGTATTTGCGAATTGCCATTGTCTTTTCCCCTTAGCCGATGTAGGTGAAGATGTCGATGGAACCGGACTTGAGGGTCACAATCGCACGCTTGGTGTCCTTGCGCTTACCCATGCCAAATCTGGTGCGGCGGGTCTTGCCTTGGCGGTTGAGGGTGTTAATGGTGTCGACCTTCACGTTGAAGATCTGCTCAACAGCCTGCTTGATCTCAGTCTTGTTGCTGCGAGGGTCAACCTCGAAGGTGTACTTACCCTCGTCGATTAGTGCGTAGCTCTTCTCAGAGATGATTGGCTTCACAATCACGTCGCGTGGGTCCTTGTTTAGGTTGCTCATGCGCTTACCTCCTCGCTTGCAACTGCTGACTCGACATAGCTTGCGAGAGCAGCTGAGGTGAACACGATGTCCTCCGCGTGGAGAACGTCGTAAGCATTTAGCTGGTCAACCGGGATCACGTGAACCTCTGGAAGGTTACGCAGGCTCAGGTAGCTGACCTCGTCATCACGGTGCAGAACTACAAGCACGTTGTTTGCACTCGAGATTGAGCTGAGGAAAGCTCCAGCTGCCTTGGTTGATGGGGTGTCCTTGATACCGAACTGGTCGATGACGTGAATCTTGCCGTTGCGAGCGCGGTCTGAAAGCGCACCGCGGAGAGCGGCAACGATCATCTTCTTAGGAGTTCTCTGGTCGTAGCTACGAGGCTTTGGACCGTGGACAATTCCACCACCGCGGTGCTGAGGCATACGGATCGAGCCCTGACGAGCGCGACCGGTTCCCTTCTGCTTGAACGGCTTCTTACCGGTACCGGAGACCTCGCCACGACGAAGCGTGGACTGGGTTCCCTGGCGAGCGGCTGCAAGCTGTGCAACTACTACCTGGTGGATAAGTGGAACGTTTGTGGTTGCGTCAAATAGGGCCTCAGGCAGGTCTACGCTGCCGGACTTCTTGCCCTTTACGTCAATTAGGTCAACGGTAGGCATTAGCTCTCCTTCACCGCATTGCGAACGAACACCAGCTGACCCTTAGGTCCTGGCACGGCACCCTTGATAAGCAGCAGACCCTTTTCAAGGTCGACCGAGTGGAGGGTGAGGTTTAGTGTGGTGACGCGCTCGCCGCCCATGCGGCCGGCCATCTTGAGGCCCTTGAAGACGCGTCCTGGAGTGGTGCCGGCACCGATGGAGCCTGGCTTGCGGTGGTTCTTGTGAGCACCGTGCGATGCGGATACGCCTGCAAAGCCGTGGCGCTTCATAACACCTGCAAAGCCCTTACCCTTCGAGGTGCCAACGACGTCAACCTTGCTGCCTGGGGTGAAGACATCAACACCAATTGCCTGACCGACGGAAAAGTCAGATGCATTAGCGGTGCGGATCTCTGCACGGAAACGGCGAGGGGTTGAGCCGGCCTTCTCAAAGTGTCCGGCGGATGGCTTGTCGGTCTTGCGAGGATCGATTGCGCCATAGGCGACCTGAATGGCGTTGTAGCCATCGGTCTCTGAAGTCTTGATTTGGGTAATTACGTTTTCACCAGCTTCGACCACTGTGATCGGCACGAGCTTGTTGTTCTCGTCCCATGCCTGGGTCATTCCCAGCTTGGTGCCCAGCAGTCCGGTAACTGTTCTTGTCTCTACAGCCATCTGTCTATCCCTAAAGCTTGATCTCGATGTTGACGTCTGCTGGAAGGTCCAAGCGCATCAGCGAATCGACGGCCTTTGGGGTTGGGTCGACGATGTCAATGAGACGCTTGTGGGTACGCATCTCAAAGTGCTCACGGCTGTCCTTGTACTTGTGTGGGGAACGGATAACCGTTACCACGTTCTTCTCGGTGGGAAGTGGCACAGGGCCTACAACCTTCGCACCGGCGCGTGTGACTGTGTCGACGATTTTGCTCGCCGAGACGTCGATGACCTCGTGGTCATACGACTTCAGTCGAATGCGGATTTTATTAGCCGCCATTTTGACTCGCTTCCGTCTTGTGACCTCTCGGTCACGTGTTTTAGGGGCCAACTCGCTTTGCAAAAAACGCAAATCTTATTGACCACCGTGATGCTGATGCACTGTTTTGCTGTCAACGCCCTATTTCTAGGACTCTCGCCGACACCTTGACTCGGGCGTGTCGCATGGAAAGACCACGCGAAAAACCCAAACAAGATTTCGGCTTTAGTTTTTGCTCTATCTGCGGCCGGCCCAGAATCTGTGCACGTATCCTGCAGTGGGCGAGTTACCTCGCGCTTTGGAACCTGACAATCCTGCCATAGCCAAAGGTTGCAATGCAAGTTTTTTCTTAGAAAAATGCAGGCAACAAGGCAAAGCAAAACCCCCTGGTTTCCCAGGGGGTTTCAGCAAGTCGTTGTACGAACTTACTTGTTGATCTTGGTGACGGTACCGGCACCTACGGTGCGGCCACCCTCACGGATCGCGAAGCGTAGACCTTCCTCCATGGCGATTGGCTGAATCAGCTCAACGCTCATCTCGGTGGTGTCGCCAGGCATAACCATCTCGGTACCCGATGGCAGGCTGATAACGCCTGTTACGTCAGTGGTACGGAAATAGAACTGTGGGCGGTAGTTCGTGTAGAACGGGTTGTGACGGCCACCCTCATCCTTGGAAAGGATGTAGACGTTGGCGTCAAAGTTGGTGTGTGGGGTAATTGAGCCTGGCTTGCAGACAACCTGACCACGCTCGACGTCCTCACGCTTGGTACCACGAAGTAGTAGACCTACGTTCTCGCCGGCCTCTGCGTAGTCGAGCAGCTTGCGGAACATCTCGATTCCGGTAACGGTGGTCTTCTGCTTGTCGCGGATACCAACGATCTCGACCTCGTCGTTTACGTTGATCTGACCACGCTCAACCTTTCCAGTGATAACGGTTCCACGACCGGTGATCGTGAAGACGTCCTCAACTGGCATAAGGAATGGCTTGTCGGTGTCGCGCTGTGGCTCTGGGATGTTCTCGTCGCAAGCCTCCATGAGCTTGGCAACTGCCTCGCCCCAGGTTGCGTCACCCTCGAGGGCCTTCAAACCTGAAACGCGGACTACAGGAGCGTCGTCACCTGGGAACTCGTACTGGTTCAGCAGGTCACGAACCTCAACCTCAACCAGTTCAAGGATTTCCTCGTCATCGACCATGTCAGCCTTGTTCAGGGCAACAACGATGTAAGGAACACCAACCTGGCGAGCAAGAAGCACGTGCTCCTTGGTCTGAGGCATTGGGCCGTCGGTAGCAGCAACCACGAGGATTGCGCCGTCCATCTGTGCGGCACCAGTGATCATGTTCTTGATGTAGTCAGCGTGACCTGGAGCGTCTACGTGTGCGTAGTGGCGCTTGTCGGTCTGGTACTCCACGTGGGAGATGTTGATGGTGATACCACGCTGCTTCTCCTCTGGGGAGTTGTCGATTGCATCGAATGCGTAGCTGTCGTTAAGTGTTGGGAACTTGTCGTGCAGCACCTTGGTAATTGCCGCAGTCAGAGTGGTCTTACCGTGGTCGACGTGACCAATGGTTCCGATGTTGACGTGCGGCTTTGTGCGCTCGAATTTCGCCTTAGCCATTGTGGGTCCTCCTGATGGATCCGTAGTAAATCATCGACCTCGGAGGCCGACTCTGATTTGGGGTTTACAGTCTTTCTATCTTAGCTAGTTGAAGCAGGATTTCCTACTCGCCCTTTGCCTTTTGTACGATCTCGTCGGCTACCGCCTTTGGAACCTCGTTGTAGGTCTCGAACGTCATTGAGTAGACGGCTCGACCTGAGGTCTTGGAGCGTAGGTCACCTACGTAACCGAACATTTCCGACAGCGGCACCAGGGCGGAAACAACTTTCACACCGGAGGCATCCTCCATCGATTGGATCTGCCCACGACGAGAATTTAGGTCACCGATGACATCACCCATGTATTCCTCAGGGGTACGCACCTCGACCGCCATAATCGGCTCGAGCAGAACTGGGTTAGCTAGCTTCGCGGCCTCCTTGAAGGCCATCGAACCTGCAATCTTGAACGCCATCTCACTGGAGTCAACGTCGTGGTAGGCGCCATCGGCAAGGGTTGCCTTTACGCCTACAACCGGGTATCCAGCAAGGACTCCAGAGGTCATAGCATCTCGAATACCTGCGTCAACCGAAGGAATGTACTCTCTTGGCACCCTTCCACCGGTGATGGAGTCAACGAACTCATAAGTCTTGTCACCCTCGACCTCTAGTGGCTCAAGCTTGATCTGGATCTTGGCAAACTGTCCAGAACCACCAGTCTGCTTCTTGTGGGTGTAGTCGTGACGCTCAACCGGACGGCGAATGGTCTCGCGGTAGGCAACCTGTGGCTTACCAACGTTGGCCTCAACCTTGAACTCACGCTTCATACGGTCAACAAGAATGTCTAAGTGAAGCTCACCCATACCGGAGATGACGGTCTGGCCGGTCTCCTCATCGTTGTTCACCCTGAAGGTTGGGTCCTCTTCAGCAAGCTTCTGGATAGCAAGAGACAGCTTCTCCTGGTCACCCTTGGTCTTTGGCTCAATGGCGACCGAGATAACTGGCTCTGGGAAGGTCATTGACTCAAGCACGATTGGGTTGTCAGGGTCGCAGAGAGTGTCACCGGTTGTGGTGTCCTTCAGACCGATGGCCGCGTAAATGTGGCCCGCGGTTACCGAATCAACCGGGTTTTCCTTGTTGGAGTGCATCTGGAAGAGCTTCCCAATGCGCTCCTTCTTGCCCTTGGTGGAGTTGATAACTCCCGAGCCACCGTCAACCTTGCCCGAATAAACGCGGATGTAGGTGAGGCGACCAAAGAATGGGTGCGAGACAACCTTGAAGGCCAGAGCTGAGAAAGGCTCAGCTGGATCAGGGTTACGGGTTAGCCTCTGCTCCTCATCGCGAGGGTTACCACCCTCGACCGGAGGAACATCAAGTGGGTTTGGCAGGTAGTCAATGACGGCATCCAGCATTGGCTGAACACCCTTGTTCTTGAATGCGCTACCGCACAAAACTGGGTACATCTCGGAGTTGATGGTGATCTTGCGGATCGCGGTCTTGATCTCCTCGACCGTAAGCTCCTCGCCACCAAAGTACTTCTCCATGAGCTCATCGCTGGTCTCGGCGACTGCCTCAATCAGCTGAGCACGGTATTCGTCGGCCTTGGCCTTGAGGTCCGCAGGAATGTCCTCAACCTCGTACTTTGCGCCCATCTCGACGTCTCCACGCCAGGTTAGCGCGCGCATCTCAACGAGGTCGATTACGCCCTGGAAGTCATTCTCAGCACCAATTGGCAGCTGGATAACCAACGGCTTTGCACCTAGACGGTCCTTGATGGTCTTGACGGTGAAGTAGAAGTCAGCACCGAGCTTGTCCATCTTGTTGACAAAGCAAATTCTTGGAACGTTGTACTTGTCAGCCTGGCGCCAAACGGTCTCAGACTGAGGCTCCACACCCTCTTTACCGTCGAAAACTGCAACGGCACCATCTAGAACACGAAGTGAACGCTCAACCTCAACGGTGAAGTCCACGTGTCCGGGGGTGTCAATGATGTTGATCTGGTTGTTCTTCCAGAAGCATGTGGTAGCCGCGGAGGTAATGGTGATACCGCGCTCCTGCTCCTGCTCCATCCAGTCCATGGTGGCGGCACCGTCGTGCACCTCACCGATTTTGTGGGTAATACCGGTGTAGAAAAGGATTCGCTCGGTTGTGGTGGTCTTTCCAGCATCGATGTGAGCCATGATGCCGATGTTGCGAACCTTATTCAGGTCGGTGAGCACGTCTTGTGCCACGGTGTCCTCCGAAAGTGACTAGTCGTTGAAATAAGTCATCCGCAGAGTCTTGGCGATGCAAAACTTTGCGGATGTTGCTGGATTACCAGCGGTAGTGGGCGAATGCCTTGTTGGACTCGGCCATCTTGTGAGTGTCCTCACGACGCTTCACAGCTGCACCAAGACCGTTGGAGGCATCCAAGATCTCGTTCATTAGGCGCTCGGTCATGGTCTTCTCGCGACGCAGGCGTGCGTACTGGACCAACCAGCGCATAGCAAGGGTGTTGGCACGGTGTGCCTTGACCTCTACTGGAACCTGGTAGGTAGAACCACCAACGCGGCGGGACTTTACCTCCACGGTTGGGCGGACGTTGTCCAGAGCCTTCTTCAGAAGAACTACTGGGTCGTCACCGGTCTTGCGGTTGGTTCCCTCGAGAGCGCCGTAGACGGTCTTCTCGGCAAGTGACTTCTTGCCATCTAGCAAAATCTTGTTGACCAGCTGCGATACAACTGGGGAGCCGTAAACAGGGTCTACAGCTACTGGACGCTTGGCTACTGGGCCCTTACGAGGCATTACTTACCCTTCTTTGCACCGTAGCGGCTACGAGCCTGCTGACGGTCTTTCACGGCCTGGGTGTCTAGCGCACCACGAACAATCTTGTAACGCACACCCGGCAGGTCCTTCACACGTCCTCCACGCACGAGCACCATCGAGTGCTCCTGGAGGTTGTGGCCCTCGCCTGGGATGTAGGCAGTTACCTCAACGCCGTTCGATAGCTTCACACGCGCAACCTTACGAAGAGCCGAGTTCGGCTTCTTTGGTGTGGTGGTGTACACACGGGTGCATACGCCACGCTGCTGCGGGTTAGCCTTCAAGGCCGGGCTCTTGGTCTTCGAGACCTTTGGGCTACGACCCTTGCGAACCAACTGCTGAATTGTTGGCACTAGTACTCCTTATTCGTTCCTCGGCACAGCAAAAAGCTGTTACCGAAGTTATTTTCTTTGACCCACCCTCAGCGACTAGAGGATTTCGGCCCGATACACGCTCTCGCATGAACCTCGCCAAGCATACCTGTAGCCGCTTGAGGCGGTCAAATACTTTTTATGTTGTTGTTAGTTCTCTTCGACTGCAAATGGGTCTGCAACCGAGAGGCTTAGCTCCTGGGAATCCAGGTCTGCATCCTCAAAGGAAGCATCCGACCAGATTCGGTTCGGGTAACGCTCTGCCTTTGCCTCTTCGGTGCCATCGACCTCGAAGTTGCGGTAGCGAGCCATACCAGTTCCGGCTGGGATTAGCTTTCCAATGATGACGTTCTCCTTCAGACCGACGAGCTTGTCCTCTCGCCTGTCCAGTGCCGCCTGGGTTAGCACCCTGGTGGTCTCCTGGAAGGAGGCCGCCGATAGCCAAGACTGAGCTGCCAATGAGGCACGGGTCATACCCATAACCTCTTGACGCGCGCTGGCTGGACGTAGACCCTGACCTACTGCCTCGCGGTTCTTGGCCGCAAAGCGCTGACGGTCGATGATCTCACCCGGGAGCATGTCGGTGTCTCCGGAGTCAATAACGGTGACCTTGGAGAGCATCTGACGAACAATCACCTCAAGGTGCTTGTCGTGCAGCGGCACACCCTGGGAGCCGTAGATCGCCTGAACACCGCGGATGATCTCGGCGGCAGCCTCGCGGCTTCCCTTGATCATCAGCACCTCGTGTGGAATTGGGGTTCCATCAACCAGGTAGTCTCCGGCCTCAACCATCTCGCCCTTCTCAACCAGTAGGTCATCGGCGGATGACACCGTGGTGATTGGCAGGTATGGGCTCAGCTTCTTGAAGGTCTTCGAGGCGGTTCTGGAGAAGCTGTACTGCATGGCTAGCGCCTCAGCCTCCTTCTCCGCCTTCTCACCCTGTGGGCGAACGAAGACGTCATAGCTCTTGGTTCCGGTTGTGGAGACCTTCTCTACGAGGTCAACCTTTCCGTCCCAGAAGGCCATAACAGCAACCTTGCCAGCCTGACGCCAACCAACACGAGCCTCGAGGAGGTCGGTAACACCGTTTAGACCCTGAGTGATGTCGTAGGAGATCAGACGCTCAACACGAACCTTCTGACCACCAATTGACTTCAGAATGGTCTGCTTCTTGGTGTTCTCAGCAGCACCTCCGGTGTGGAAGGTACGCATTGTCAGCTGGGTACCTGGCTCACCAATGGACTGAGCGGCGATGATACCGATGGCCTCACCGACGTTCACCTCCTGGTTGGTAGCAAGAGATACTCCGTAACATGCGGCACAAATACCAGCCTCAGCCTCACAGGTAAGAACCGAGCGGACCACGATGGTCTCAACTCCGGCTTCCTTGAGCCTGCGAACGGTGGCGTGATCGATGTTCTCGCCAGCCTTGACCAGCACATCCTTGCCGACCTTTACATCTGCAAGGTTGGAGCGGCCAACAATCGACAGCTCGACCTGCTCGTCATCCAGCAGGTCCTTCTCAAGACCCTTCGATGTGCCACAGTCCTCAATCTGAATGATTACGTCCTGCGCCACGTCAACCAGACGACGGGTTAGGTAACCGGCGGCCGCAGTCTTCATGGCGGTGTCAGCGTTACCCTTTCGAGCACCGGTTGCGTTGGTGAAGTACTCGTGCGCGGTTAGACCGAGCAGGTAGTTACCCTTCACAGGCATCGGTGCGAAGTCACCGGATGAGGTCGCAACCGGACCACGCATACCCATGATCGAACGGATCTGCAGCCAGTTACCCCTAGCTCCAGAGGTCACCATCTTGTAGATCGCGTTGTCGTGCGGGATGGACTCCTGAAGCATGGTCTGGATTTCCTTGGTCTCCTTAGACCAAAGCTCACCCAGCTCATCACGACGCTCGAGGTCTGACTTGAGACCGTTGTCGAATGCTTCCTGAATCTTGGTGTGCTGCTTCTCGGCCTTAGTGATCATCTCGGCGCGCTTCTTGTCGAAGGTTCCCTTCGGGTCGAAGTTTGCGTCCGAGATAGCCATTGAAACACCCGAGCGGGTAGCCCAGTGGAAACCAGCGTCCTTGAGCTTGTCAAGGGAAGCGGCAACCTCGGTCCTCGAATACATCTCAACCAGATCAGAAACAATCTGTCCGAGCTGCTTCTTGCCAACCTGCTCGTTTACAAACGGGTAGTTCTCAGGCAGCGCCTCGTTGAACAGTGCGCGACCAAAGGTGGTCTCGCGTAGCTCTCCATCGATGCGGATTCGAACCTTTGCACTGATAGCCAGCTCGTGAATGTCATAGGCCATCTGAGCCTCAGCCATCGAGCTGAAGGCTAGGCCCTCACCCTTAGCACCCTCAACCTCTTCGGTCAGGTGGAACAGGCCAATGATCATGTCCTGGGTTGGGGTTGCAACCGGGCGACCATCGGATGGCTTCAGGATGTTGTTTGATGCGAGCATCAAGATCCTGGCCTCAGCCTGAGCCTCCACGGAGAGCGGCAGGTGAACAGCCATCTGGTCACCATCGAAGTCAGCGTTGAACGCAGCACAGACGAGCGGGTGCAGCTGAATTGCCTTACCCTCAACCAGTACTGGCTCGAATGCCTGAATACCGAGGCGGTGAAGGGTCGGTGCACGGTTTAGAAGTACCGGCCTTTCCTTGATTACCTCTTCCAAGGCGCCCCAAACCTGCGGGCGGCTTCTTTCAACCATGCGCTTAGCGCTCTTGATGTTCTGAGCAAGACCAAGATCAACAAGGCGCTTCATCACAAACGGCTTGAACAGCTCGAGTGCCATCAGCTTTGGAAGACCACACTGGTGGAGCTTCAGCTGAGGACCAACCACAATTACCGAACGGCCCGAGTAGTCAACGCGCTTACCCAGTAGGTTCTGGCGGAAACGACCCTGCTTACCCTTCAAAAGGTCAGAAAGCGACTTCAGGGCGCGGTTACCGGTACCGGTAACAGCACGACCACGGCGACCGTTGTCGAACAGAGCGTCAACAGCCTCCTGAAGCATGCGCTTCTCATTGTTCAAAATGGTCTTTGGAACAGCACCCAGGTCGACAAACCTCTTCAGACGGTTATTACGGTTGATAACCCTGCGGTAGAGGTCGTTGAGGTCTGAGGTGGCAAAGCGGCCACCATCAAGCTGAACCATTGGACGAATCTCAGGTGGCAGCACTGGTAGCACCGACAGCACCATCGAGGTGGGAGGGGTTCCCGACTGCTCGAAGCTGCTAACAACCTTCAGGCGCTTGATTGCCTGGGTTTGCTTTGAGCCCTTGGTGGTTGCGATCTCAGCACGAAGCTCAGCCGCAGCACCCTCTAGGTCAAAACCGGCCAGCACCTGCATAACTGCCTCGGCACCAATCTCGGTGATGATGTAGTCGGAGAAGTAGTAGTCGAAGTGGTCGAAGATCACGTCGTTTGGAAGTAGCTGGCCAACCTCAGCGGTTAGGAACATCCTCCATGCGATCTGCTCCTTGTGAAGGTTTGCAGGGCGCTCCAGACGGGCGTACTCGCGCACGATTTTGTCGGTCTTCTTCTTGAAGTCCATCGTGAGCTTCTTGATCTTCTTGGTCTCATCCGAGGTGCGGACGACTGCGTCCTCCTGCTCCTCGTCGGTCTCGATAGCAAGCGACTTAGCGGACCAGAAGCCCTCTGGGTCCTTCTCCTCGGCGTCGATTAGCTGCTCAACGCTCTTGGCAAACTGCTTCTCAATCCAGCGAGGTAGCTCCCAGAACTTGTTGGAAACCTGAAGCTCAAGTCCCAGCTCGCGAAGCTCGGCGATCTCCTCCGAGGCCGCTGCCTCGAACTCCTCGTTACGAGCTGCAACCAGAGCACGAATACGGTCCACGTACTCCTCGCGAACCAGGTCATACTCGCTGTCGCGAAGCTCGCGATCGATGTCCATGACGCGGTAGGCAGCGAAGTAAATGATCTTCTCGAGATCCTTTGGAGCCATGTTCAACAGGTAGCCAAGGCGTGATGGAACACCCTTGAAGTACCAGATGTGGGTTACCGGAGCCGCAAGCTCGATGTGGCCCATGCGCTCACGACGAACCGAGCTCTTGGTTACCTCGACACCACAGCGCTCACAGACGATGCCCTTGAAGCGGACACGCTTGTACTTTCCACACGAGCACTCCCAGTCCTTTGTGGGACCAAAGATCTTCTCGCAGAAAAGGCCGTCCTTTTCCGGCTTGAGGGTTCGGTAGTTGATGGTCTCTGGCTTCTTTACCTCACCAGATGACCACGAACGGATGTCCTCGCTGGTTGCAAGACCAACGCGAAGGGCACTGAAGTTTTCTACTCTTACTGACATTTTCTCTAGTTCCTCTTAGGTCTTACTGGTAGGTGTTGAAATCGGTTTCGGCGGACAGGTTCTCGTTGCGGCTTAGGTTGATGCCGAGCTCCTCGGCTGCGCGGTCGGACTCGAACTCCTCGTCCTTCAGCACTACAACCCTGCCCTCGTCGTCGATTACCTCGACGTTGAGACCCAGTGACTGCATCTCCTTTGCCAGAACCCTGAATGACTCGGGGATTCCTGGCGGCTGGATGTTGTCACCCTTGACGATCGCTTCGTAGGTACGGACGCGACCTGCGATGTCATCGGACTTGATGGTTAGCAGCTC
Organism: Candidatus Aquiluna sp. XM-24bin5; assembly: GCA_003149555.1. Next base: position 1,157,275 of record QCWE01000001.1, on the reverse strand, counting down.
CTGGAGAGTGTGAGCTGCGCCATAGGCCTGAAGGGCCCATACCTCCATCTCACCAAACCTCTGGCCACCAAACTGCGCCTTACCACCCAGTGGCTGCTGGGTAATCATCGAGTAAGGACCGGTCGAACGAGCGTGAATCTTGTCGTCGACCAGGTGGTGGAGCTTGAGCATGTACTTGACACCAACGGCAATTGGCTCTGGGTATGGCTCGCCACTGCGACCATCAAAGAGCCTTGCCTTACCGCTGCCGTCGATGAGCCTCTGGCCATCGTCGTTTGGCAGCGTGTGGTCCAAGATGCCAGCTACCTGGTCCTTGGTTGCACCGTCAAACACAGGAGTTGCAACCTTGGTGCCAGGCTCGCTCTTGATCAGGCTCTTGGCCATGTCATCAGCCCACTTGGCAACGCCCTTGACGTCCCAACCCTGCTTACATGCCCAACCTAGGTGGGTCTCCAGAACCTGACCGAAGTTCATACGGCCTGGAATACCCAGCGGGTTCAGCACGATGTCAACAGGAGTTCCATCCTCCATAAACGGCATGTCCTCAACCGGGAGAATCTTGGCGATAACACCCTTGTTGCCGTGGCGGCCAGCAAGCTTGTCACCCTCGGTGATCTTTCGCTTCTGGGCGATGTGAACCACAACCCTGCGGTTCACGCCGGCACCGAGCTCGTCGCCGTCCTCAGCATCAAATACCTTGACGCCAATTACGGTTCCGCCCTCGCCGTGTGGGACCTTCAAGGAGGTGTCGCGAACCTCGCGGCTCTTCTCGTTGAAGATCGCACGCAATAGTCGCTCCTCGGCCGAGAGCTCGGTCTCACCCTTAGGGGTTACCTTTCCAACCAGGATGTCTCCAGGTCGAACCTCAGCACCGATGCGAACGATACCCATCTCATCTAGCTGGGCAAGCGCCTCAACCGAGATGTTTGGTAGGTCGGCAGTGATCTCCTCAGCACCAAGCTTGGTGTCGCGAGCATCCACCTCATACTCCTCAATGTGAATCGAAGAGAGGGTGTCTTGCTTCACAAGCTCCTGGCTGAGGATGATCGCGTCCTCGAAGTTGTAACCCTCCCAAGGCATGAATGCCACGAGCAGGTTCTTTCCAAGGGCTAGCTCACCGTTTTCGGTCGAAGGACCGTCGGCAAGAACGTCGCCAGCCTCAACGCGCTGACCAACCTCTACGATTACTCGCTGGTTGATAGCGGTTCCCTGGTTCGAGCGGTCAAACTTGCGCAGCGGGTAGGTGGAGCGCTTCTTGTTGTCGTTGTGAACGGTGATCTCGTCAGCGTCAATCTCCTCGACAACACCGGCCTGCTCGGCAACCACTACGGCACCCGAGTCAATGGCGGCAATGCGCTCCATACCGGTTCCGACGTATGGGCTGTCGGCACGCAGTAGCGGCACAGCCTGACGCTGCATGTTCGCACCCATCAGAGCACGTGAAGAGTCATCGTGCTCAAGGAATGGAATCAGCGAGGTCGAGACCGAAGCTAGCTGACGTGGGGAGACGTCGATGTAGTCAACATCTGCTGCGTCGACCTCAACGATGTCGCCACGGAAACGAGCGAAGGCCTTTGGACCCTTCAGCGAGCCATCGGTGTTCAAAGGTGTGTCAGCACCTGCGATTACCTTGCCATCCTCAGCAGCGGCATCTAGGAACTCAACGGTCTTTGAAACCTTGCCGTTCTTTACTGCGCGGTAAGGGGTCTCGATGAAGCCAAAGCTGTTGATGCGGCTAAACGCGGTAAGCGATCCGATCAGACCAATGTTTGGACCTTCCGGGGTCTCAACCGGGCACATCCTTCCGTAGTGGGAAGGGTGAACGTCACGAACCTCCATCTGGGCACGCTCACGAGCGATACCACCAGGACCCAGAGCAGAAAGACGACGCTTGTGAGCGAGGCCGGCAAGTGGGTTGTTCTGGTCCATGAACTGTGACAGCTGGCTGGCACCGAAGAACTCCTTCAGTGCAGAAACAACTGGACGCAGGTTGATCAGGGTCTGCGGGGTAATCGCCTCGATGTCCTGAGTGGACATACGCTCGCGAACCACACGCTCCATACGGCTGAGGCCGATGCGAACCTGGTTCTGGATCAGCTCACCAACGCTGCGGATGCGGCGGTTGGAGAAGTCATCAATGTCATCAGAGCGAACAGCAAGGTTTACCTTCTTGCCGTTCATCTTGATTGCAAACTCGGCGTTCTGCGAGCTTGAGGACACATTGTTTGCGAGGACGAGGTCGAAAAGCAGCAGGTACTTCAGCGTGCTGACGATGTCGGCCTTGGTGAGGGTCGTAATGTTTGCGTCTTCCTCGATCTGCAGCTTCCTGTTGATCTTGTGGCGACCAACGCGAGCGAGGTTGTAACGCTTGGACTCAAAGTAGGTGGAGCGCAGCCATGCGTCTGCTACCTCACTACCTGCAGCCTCACCGCGAACCTTGCGGTAGACCTCGCGAAGAGCCTCTTCCTTGGTCAAGATTGGGTTGGCAAATACCTTCGACTCGTCATACTCCAAAGTTCTCTCGATGATGTCCTCATCGAACTTCATCTCAAGCGGGCTTGCCTCTATAGCTGCCTTGATGTCTGAGAACTCAGCACGAATCTCGTCCTTGGTGAAACCAAGGGCCTTCAAGAAGATGGTGGCCGAGACCTTGGTCTTGCGGTCAACCTGAACCTGAAGAATTGGCTGGCCAAAGCGGGCTGCTGGCTTTCGCTCGTCCTTGACCCACTCGGTCAAAAACTCCAGGTAGCTTCCGCGGCTTGGAATGATCTGAGCCTTGTTGTTTCGAACGTCCAGGTTTCCAGTGGTGTTTGTGGATACCGAGAAGTAAACACCTGGGGAGCGCACTAGCTGCGAGACAACCACGCGCTCGGTTCCGTTGATGATGAAGGTGCCCTTGCCGGTCATGACCGGGAAGTCGCCCATGAATACGGTCTGGCTCTTGATCTCACCGGTTAGGTAGTTGGTGAACTCGGCCTTGATGTAGAGCGGCTGAGTGTAGCTCTTACCCTTCTCCTTGCACTCGTCTGGGGTGTAGGGAGGGTCAAATAGTTCTGGGTCAGAGAAGGACAGTCCCATCTTCGCGTCCTGGGCAGCATTGCTGCTGTCCTCGATTGGGCTGATCTCTTCGAAGACCTCGTCGAGACCGGTCTTCGCAGCTTTGCCAGCGATTGCGCGCCAGGCAGGAGCTCCTACTAGCCAGTCAAAGCTCTCGGTCTGAAGCGAGAGTAGGTCTGGGATCTCTACCGGGTCAGAGTGCTTTGCAAAGGAAGGTCTCTGAGCGGTTCTAGATGTGTTTGCGGACTTGGTGGATTTAGCGTTTTTCGCAGCAGCCAAAGTGAATACCCCTAGGGAAGTTGTTAGGTTTGGGCGGAAATTCGCATACCTAAACCGATACGAGCCACAATTTGCATCGCGCCAGACAACCGCTATTTATCGCCGGGCAGGGTTAGGGAAGCAAACCTCTATTCTAAGGGGGGAGAATTATGCTACGCAACAAAAAATTCCGCAGGATTTTTACAAATTTGTGACCTAATTAGATTTCTCTAGTTTTTTGCTCTCGGATCGCCTTATTCATCTCTTTCTTGGCGTCCTTTTCTTTTAGGCTCTGGCGTTTGTCGTAGTCCTTCTTACCCCTGGCAAGACCTATCTCAACCTTGGCGTAGCCGTCCTTGAAGTAGAGGCTGATTGGTATCAGGGTGTAGCCGGTCTCCTTGGACTTACCGGCAAGCTTCGCGATCTCCTTTTTGGCCATAAGTAGCTTGCGCTTGCGCCTTGTGGCGTGGTTGGTCCAGGAGCCCTGCGTGAACTCAGGAATGTAGGCATTTTCCAGCCATACCTCGCCACCCTCAACAAGCGCATAGGCATCGGCTATCGATGCCTTGCCCTGACGCAACGATTTAACCTCTGTCCCGGATAGCACAAGGCCAGCCTCATAGACATCGTCTATGAAGTAGTCGTAGCGAGCTCGCTTGTTATTGGCAATGAGCTTCTGACCACGCTCGCGTGGCATTGGTTACTCCTAGGTCCTTAGGTGCCTGAAGGTGGAAATACCCGAGGCTAGGACAGCGAGGATAGCACCGAGGCCCAAAACATAAGGTGCCACCGCATACACATCACCCGCGGTGACGAAGTTGGCAAAGGCAAGCTCCAAAGCCAAAGACTCGGTGAGGTAGTTCTCTACCAGGAACACATTCAGCCCAATGGCCATACCGCCACCTAACAAGGCAGCAATAAGCCCCTCGAGAATAAAGGGCAGCTGGATCGATGCGCTCGATGCGCCAACCAGGCGCATGATTGCGATCTCCCTGCGCCTTGCAAACGCGCTGAGCCTGATTGTTGTTGTCGTCAGTAGCGCGGCGCTGAAGAGCATCACCGCGGCAATAGAGCTGGCGGCAACCGTCGCCCCATTGAGAAGCCCAATGATCGGGTCAAAGTAGCTTCTTTGGTCTGAGACCGAGGCGACCCCAGGCTGCGACTCAAATGACTCCACCACCAGCTCTGCCGACTGAGGGTCAACTAGCGAGACCCAGTAGGTGGCATTGAGCTGCTCCGGGTTCAAATACTGTGCGGCCGTAAGTTCCGAGCTCTCTTCGAGGAGCCTCTGGTAGGCCTCGTCTTGGCTTTCAAAGTAGTAGGTCTCAATGTAGGGAGCGAGAGCATTTGACTTTAGCTGCGCAGCAACTGCGATCTGCTCGCTCTCGGTAATGCCGCCTGCTGGACACACCAGCTCGCTCTCGAAGTCGTTGCAGAGGTAGATTGCGATCTGTGCTTTGTCATACCAGTAGTTCTTTAGGTTCCCAATCTGCACCTGCAAGAGCGCAGCAACCGCCACAAAGCTAAGGGACACAAAGCTGACCAAAACAATGGATAGCACCATCGAGAGGTTTCCGCGGATACCCTCCCAGACCTCTCTCAACACAAAGGAGATGTTCATTTGCCATCTCCAGCCTGGTCTGCAACCTGATCAATGGCATCCGAGGGGATCTCTTTGTAGCCGGCCGTCTGAGCATCGCGCACGAGCTTGCCATCGCTTACCTCAACAACGCGCTTCTGCATCCGATCGACAATGCTGCGATCGTGCGTGGCCATAACAATCGTTGTCCCCGAGAGGTTGATGCGCTCTAAAAGCCCCATGATCTCTTTGCTGTTTCCGGGGTCTAAGTTTCCAGTTGGCTCATCGGCCAACAAAAGCTCTGGCCTGTTGACCAGTGCCCTGGCGATAGCAACTCTTTGCTGCTCACCACCGGAGAGAGCCGATGGGTAGCTTGAGGCCTTTTCCTCGAGACCGACAAGCCTCAGCACATCAGGCACCGAGGTCTCGATGAAGGCCCTCGACTTGCCAATCACCTGCAGCGCAAAAGCCACGTTTTGATAGACGGTTTTATTAGGCAGCAACCTGAAGTCTTGGAAAACAACCCCCAGCTTCCTACGATAGGCGGCAACCTGGGATTGCCTTAGAGATGCGAGATTCTCCCCTAGAACAAAGATTTCCCCGGCGTCAGCTTTCTCCTCACGAAGCAATAGGCGAAGCAGTGTCGACTTACCAGATCCGGAGGAACCAACTAGAAAAACAAACTCTCCACGGGAGATATCCAGCTGCACATCGCTCACCGCCGATGAGCCGGCACCACGGTAGGTCTTGGAGACATTGTCTAGTCGAATCATGCTGAGCCAAGCCTAGGTTGAAAGGCTTTTTGTGAGGCCCTTGAGCGCGGGGTGTTAGCTAGTTTGCTGGGCCCGCCACTTAATGCCCGAGGAGATAAACCCGGCTAGCTTGCCCGCAAAGACATCATCTGGGTTGTTCTCCTCATACTCAGTCCTGAGGTCCTTCACCATCTGATATGGAGCAAGCACATAGCTACGCATCTGCTCTCCCCAGCTTGCTTTGACATCACCTGCCAACTGCTTCTTCTTCGCCTCTTCTTCTTGGCGGCGAATGTCCAAAAGCCTCGACTGCAAAACCCGCATCGCCTCGATCTTGTTTTGTAGCTGCGACTTTTCGTTTTGGCAGGAGACCACGATGCCCGTGGGGATGTGTGTGATCCGCACTGCAGAATCAGTTGTATTCACAGACTGACCACCGGGACCAGAGGACCTAAAGACATCGACCCTTATCTCACTCTCTGGAACCTCAACCTCACTGTCGCTCTCAATAAGCGGCACCACCTCAACTGCCGCAAAGGACGTCTGCCTCTTACCCGCAGAGTTAAATGGGCTCATCCTCACAAGACGGTGGGTGCCAGATTCGACAGAGAGCTTCCCATAGACGTAGGGCCCCTCGAGCTTCATAGAACAAGACTTAATGCCAGCTCCTTCCGCATAGGAGACATCTAAGACTTGCGCCTTGACCCCCTCGGACTCCGCATAGCGCAAATACATCCGCATCAGCATCTCGGCAAAGTCAGTGGCATCATCTCCGCCAGCTCCGCTGCGGATATTCATTACCGCAGACCTGGAGTCATATTCGCCGCTCAAAAGGGTCTCGGTCTCAAGGGCAGCTAGTAACTCACTCAGCTTCGCAAGCTCACCCGCTGCCTCTGCCTGCGCGCCATCATCGGCCTCCTGAGAGGCAAGCTCTAGTAGCACCCGCGCATCATCAACCCCAGCTGCAAGATCGCTAAGCCTTGAGAGCGTGAGCTTTTTATGAGAGAGGGAGGAGGTAATCTTCTGAGCTTTTTCCTGGTCATCCCAAAGGCCGGGCTCGGCAGCCTGTTGCTCGAGCTCACTAACCTCTGCCTCGAGCTTTGCAGGATTCAAAACTGAACTGACCTGCTCGAGGCGCTCGGAGAGGTCTTTTAGCAGTTCCGCTGGTTCCATCTCGCTCATTGACTTACCAGCCTGACCCAACCGATCGCGTAACTAAAGAAGCTTCTGGCGGTGACGGTGGGATTTGAACCCACGGTGGACTTTCACCCACACAACTTTTCGAGAGTTGCACCTTCGGCCGCTCGGACACGTCACCGCGGAAGAGCCTAGCAAAACAACGCCTAGCTAGAAATGGCCTCTAGTCCCTGCGGGACTCAAAGAAGCCTGTGAGCAGCTCAGCGCACTCAGCTTCTAATACTCCCCCGGTGACCTTCACCGGGCTGCCGAGCCTGGGGTCTCGGAGAATGTCATACAAAGATCCCCCAGCACCAACCCGCTCATCAAAGCTGCCGAAGATAACCTCGGAGACCCTCGCGGCAACAATCGCTCCCGCACACATGACACACGGCTCTAAGGTGACAACCAATTTGCAGCCGTCCAGTCTCCAAGATCCAAGAGCCTCAGCCGCAGCCCGAATGGACAAAACCTCAGCGTGAGCGGTCGGGTCATCGCCGAGCTCTTTTTGGTTATGGGCGGAAGAGATTATCTCCCCCTCAGGGCTAATAAGTATGGCCCCAACCGGAACATCATTGCCCGACTGACTAGCCTTCTCTAGCGCGACCCTCATGAATTCGCTGTCCACGCGGAAATCCTAGCTAGTTGGTCACGGGTTGCATGTGACGTTGGTCAAGACATGACAGAGCAGCGACGGGCCTCAGTAGCTCTCTAATTGAACTTGATTGTGACAAGTTGCATGCCGACGGCCGCGCGCTTGGTCGACAACTTTGATTGATACCAAGTGCTAATAGTCGGATCCAATGACTTGGCATATTCGCATACAGCCTTGGCTTTCGCGCGGTTTGCAATTGACTCACCTCTAGGCGTCGTCCTGAGCCGAACAGAGGTGCAAATGAACTTCGTGACTCCCGGATTTGCGTCAAGATAACTCTTGACTCGCGCCTTCACTCTGCTGCTAAGGGACCTGCCGAATGTCGGGAGAACAATGTTCTTGGGCTTTTTCACCTCATAGGGATTGGCCGCGACAAATTCCTTGGCTTCATCAATGAGGTCGAGTCCTCTGTAGACAGGAAAAATTCCTACGGTTGCATCTTTTTGCCACCAGTTATCGCTAGGTGATTTCGAGTAGCAGTTCCGAATCCCGAGTGGCCAATTGGTAACACCTAAGTAGGTAAATTCAGATCCATCCCTCAAGTAATAGCCGGAGCCAGAGTCACCATCGCATGTCTGTGCCCCATCGAGTGGCTGCGAAACCATGATGAGATCCTGTGGGTAGGAGTTAAGGCCGCTATCCCGAGCTACATACTCGGCAATTCTGCTCAAGCCCTCGCTTCGCGGGATGAGCTCGAACTCAGCGGTCCTGGGAAGCACGGCCCGAGGGTTCACCTTGGAATCTTCCCGATCGTCAAGGCTTTGCAGCCCATACCCAGTGAATAGAACCTTGTCCCCCCGCTCAGCCATGGCCAGCAAAGTCTCCTCATCTACAAGTTTTGCCTCATCGACCTTTGCCAAAGGGCGGTCAAGAATTGCGATACCGAAGTCGTTTAGGTCCACTTGGCCACTCTGACGATATTGGTAGTCAGGGTGCTGCAGAAACTTGATCACCTGAGCTGAATTCGCATTTGTGAGGTTCCAGGTTGTTCGAAGGCCGGGCTCTAAGGCTGTTGACGCTCGTTCACAGTGCCCTGCCGTTAGGACGATTCTTGGAGAATAGAGAAATCCCGTGCAGCCATTGAGCGAAACAACTCGAGGATTCCCTGGGTCTTCTTCTCCTCCCTCAAGTGCATGGACTGGTTGCAACCCGGTAACGGCTAATGCCACAGCCACAGAGAATGTAAGTAGTTTTTTCATGACCGCCCCCCAAAGTATCCTTCCACCCTATCTACCCAGTCATGAGGGCTCAAGGGCGCTGAAAGATACTGAGGCGAGATTTGTAAGAATTTGTCCGTAATACCTATTGACAGCCTGCGTATATTGATATTGATGGCACAAAACATCGGTGATTCCCCTCGCGATCAGGACTTTTTCAAAATAGAAGAGGAGACTGACGAAGAGTTTGGCATGCCCGAGCTACGGGTACACCTCGCCGATTCGCTAACCCCAGCGGTGCTGAAGGACTGGACTGCAGCTGACTTTGCGAGCATCTACGTTCGCTTCCGCCCTCACCTAGAGCGCCATGCCAGAAAGTTTCTGAACAACCACTCCCAGGTTGAAGAGGTAGTCCAGGAGGCCTTCCTCTACCTCATGACCACACTGCCCGAGCTCGACAGCGAGCTAGGAGTGCTGAAGTTCCTGAAGTGGAAGACAAGGCTGCTTGCTCTAGATGTGATCAGGGCAAACAGCAAGGTGACACTTGCACCGATTGATGAGAGCCCGGATCTTGCGTCCAATGACCCAGAGCTCAGCCAAGATTTGGAGCGCGCTGAGGACGCCGGCATCGTCGCACTAGCACTTTCAAAGATTCAACCCCGCCACCGCGAGGCCATCATCGCAACCCTCTACGAGGAGAAGAGCGCCGATGTTGTTGCAGCTCAGATGGGGCTCAGCGAAAACGCCTTCAGGCAGCTGCTATTTAGGGCAAGGTCTTCATTCCGTAAGGCACTTGTCGGAGAGGCAGAGACCCAGGGCAAGAGCATCTCAGAGATTCTTTCCATCGCAGCCAGAAAAGCAGCAAAGGAAAGCGGCAAGTACATCTCGGCAGCAGGAGCCTTCCTACTGGTTCTCGCAGTCTCGATTGGCGTGCTTCCAAACCTTTCAACCTCAGTCCAAGAGGAGATCATCTCTGCTCCTGCACCTGAAGAACTCGCAATTCCCGCTGAGGAGGTTCCCGTGGTTTCAGGTAGCAATGAGCCCGCCGAATCTGAAACTGCTGTAATCAGTGAAGAACCGTCCGTGGAGGTGGCAGTAACCGAGACCGAATCAGTAGCCGCCATTGATGAGCAGACTGCGGTCTCAAGGCCAGAAAGTAGCGAGCAACTAACAGAAGCTCCTCTTGATAGCGGAAACGCTGCCTTAGCTGGGAACGCTGAACTCGTCGACAACAGTCCATTTGACCCTTGGCTAATTGACTCGCTTTTTGAGCGCGAAATGAAAGCTGAATTTGTAAGCATTCCAACAGCGACAGCGGAAAGCCTCGGCCTCTACACTGTTGCAACTGATCTAGGCGTTTGGGCTGACTTCAAATTCGAAGCCGGTGAAACCAACCCTTTCACCGATGTCCAGCTAGGTTTCATTGCAGGACAAAGTCAGTTCTTTGCACCGCTTGAGGAAAGAGATTTCTATGTTGTTAGCGAAGGCGCTTTAGACACCTACCACTTTGTGGGAGTGGCGAACGAGGTGCTAGATGTTTTTGGCTCGTCTTCTAAGGATTCGAGAATTTCAGGGGAGCACTTCCACCTGACCGTGACAGTCGATAACGGACCGAAAGCAGTTACGGAGATCGAACTCACGAGGTTCTCCAAATCCTAGGGCCTGCTACCCGGAGCTCAAACAAATAGCTTGGGTCTTTAGTTTTCTCGTCGCTATAGATTCTTCCTAGAGAGTCTGCCTAAAAAACTTTCTCTGTCTCTTCTAGAGCATGCTCGTGAACTGTATAAGCGCTAGGAAGGTCACGAGCCCGCCCAATCTTGCCAGCCAGCGATAGCGCGACTGGTTAAACAGCCTCACCTCCCCAGGCCTCCCCTCTCTGCCAAGCACCCCTAGCAAGTTGATAAAGAACAACAAGCCAAGCAGGCAGAAGATGAAGATGGTCGAGAAGTTGGGGTGATCACCAAGCCAACCACTGAGTGAGTTTTCGAGGATTATCTCAAGTCCCAGAATCATGGCAAGGCCAGGCAGGCCAACAGGTAGCCAGCGCCAGATAAAGCTGCTGTTTGGCAGCCTGTCGCTAATTGCCTCCAATACCGTCGGCGCCATAAACAGCGCTGCTGCAAGCCAAACGGCCGGACCAAAGCCCATAAACGCACTGGCGATAAAGACATAGAAGAAATACCTAAAGACCTGCGCCACAACCACCTGAGCCCTCGGAGGAGAGTCCAAAACATCTGGTGCAAGCAGGTCCATGCGATGCGGGTAACCGCGGGCAGCGAAGTCCTCAAGCAAAATACGAGCAGCAATTGCCAAAGTTGCAACTAGCTGGAAGAAGGCAACGTAGTTGGCCGCGGGAACCGTCAGGCCGGTTAGTGCAGGTAGTGCCCTGAAAATGAGCCCTGCAACCCAGCCACCCATCAACGATGCAAAGGCAATGTCTCCGATGCGAGTGAGAAGACCATCGACACCGGGGATTGGCTTGTGTCGGAAGTTTCTAATTGACCTAGCCAGGAAGATTGGCCCAAACCCAGCAACCACAACCCCAGCCAAAAGTCTCCAGTCCTCAATCACGCCAAACTCAACAAGCGGCAGCGAGCCCAAAACAAACACCACAACGCCCAGCACACCGGCAAAGGCATCGAAGAGGCCAATTGTGGCAATCGCAATAAACAGTCCAACCTGTGGGTGCATGAGCTCGCCATCGTTTAATGTCAGCGCGGTCACAGCCAGAGCGACAGAAACAATCGTCGGGACAACAGAGAGCGAGCCAAAGATAGCTCTGAGATAAACACCGTCGCTGATCATCTTCGAGATGATCGGAGAGCGACCAGAGAACCACTTTGTCAAAAATGCCGATGGCCTATCAATGAAGGTCATAAACCCAAGGGCCATCACGCCTAATCGATCACCAAAGCCTGGCGGCTCACCTTGAGAAATGTCCACCTCAAACGCACCCTCTGCCAGAGCGTCTAGAACATCCTCGTTCATCTCCGCCCCGGTGGTGCCAGCACTTGCTGAGGCCGAAGCGCTTGAAGCCGCACCGGCAGATCCGGCGGCCCCGGCTGCTCCCGCTGCTCCTGCGGCACCTGCAGCACCGGCCGCGGCAGCCGCAGCGGCACCTGCTGCAGCGGCGGCACCTGCGGCTGCAGCAATAGCTCCCGTTGCAGCAATCAAATTGTTTGTTGCCTCAACGGCCTCCGGGGTTCCAAGTGGATCAAACTCAACAATTACGGTGTCGTCTCCGCTAGCTCCAATGGCAACGTTCTCAACAGGGCCGGCAACCTCGGCAATGTCGCCCGATAAAAGATTCACGATTTGATTCACCGCATCGGCTACTGCCTCCTGCACCGCAGCAACGGCGGCTGCCGCGGGAGCAGGTGCTGGTTGCTGGGCAGGTTGTGGGGCAGGCTGGGCCTCCGGAGCCTCTGGCTCTGGTGCTGGAGCAGGGGCTGCAGGTTCAACCTCTGGTTCGGGCTCAGGAGCAGGTTCTGGCTCAGGTTCTGGCGCTACCTCAGGCTCTGGCGCTACCTCGGGCTCTGGTTCAGGAGCAGGGGCTGGCTCTGGCTCCGCCGCTGGCTCGGGAGCGGGTTCCGGCTCAGGTTCTGGAACAACTTCCGGTTCTGGTTCTGGTTCTGGCTCTGGCTCTGGTTCTGGCTCCGGTGCCGGAGCAGGTGCAGGTGCCGGCGCTGGAGCAGGTGCAGGTGGAGGTGGGTCGTTAGCTACCACATTGTTAGAGACAACAATGGTGGCCTCAAAGGTCTGATTTGAACTTGGCAGGTCACCATCGGCGATGTCCAGAAGCCTGAGAGCGGAGTCAGAAATGCGAACGGCCGAGCTTCTGGGAGCAAAATCAAAGAGCTTGATCATTGGACCCTGAATTTGTTGCAAAGAGCTAGTTACGACATTGGCATTTGCTGGCACCACGAACATCCGGAACCTGTAGGTGCCGGCCCTGGTGAAGGAGAGCTCATAAGACTCAATCTGACCGGCGGTGAAGGTTTGCTCGCCCACGTAGGTCCAGTCCCCACCCGATGAAAAGTAGCTGGCAACCTTGCTCGCTGCCGCAATCGTTGGGTCCACTTCCAGCGCAATTTTCACCGAGTCACCTGCGGGGATCTCATGTCGACTCTTTGTGGCGAGAGACTCGTTTGGGTCGTTAATAGAACTGTGGTCAACGGTGATGGTTTGCTTTGGCACGTTAGCCGGTGGCTCAACAACGCCAGCTGTCTTCAGAGCGTTGATGGCGGTCGAGTTCGCACCTGGTAAAAGTGCCCTAGTTAGAACCTTTGTATAAGCGTTAGGCCTGCTACCCGCATTTGAAGCCTCAGTGACAGTCCCCTTCCCGGGAGCAGAAGCGCCCCGGGTAACGAGGATGTCCATGTCTCCCTCGGTGATTTGTGTCTGGGCAACACCTAGCGAGTCATCAACACTGAAACTGGCTGCGGCTGTAATCGACGAGGTTCCCCACTGAGCCGGCAAGACCGATGACTTTGTGGCGATGGTGCAGGTTTTGTTCGCATTTGATGCGGTGATGGTCCAAGGAGGTGCGGTCTTGACGTTGGTGAGATCGAAGTCGACCCCATCAGCACCTGAAATGGTTGAGCAATCAAGGGCATCGGAGGCTGTTATGACCCAGCTGACCGCATCCGACGTAGAGGTGTCTGTCGAGCGGGAGATAGACATTGCGACCTTGGTTCCATCAACAACGATTGCCTTGTTTGCTCCCATGGAGCCTGGGGCGCCCGGCTCTGGAAGGGTCAAAACGGAGGCATTTCCGGCCGGGTCACCGATTGTTCCACCGGCTAGATTCAGATTGCCCGGGCTGTAGTCCAAGTCTGCGCTTGTGTCCCCAGATTGAACCGTGTACTCAAATACCAAGCTAGAAGTTCCCGACCCAGAAGTGTAGTTTGCTGTGCGGTCGAGAACTCCAGTCTCCAGAAGAACCGTAGGAGAGCCGGTTACCAAGACACTCTCCGAGAAATTGACCACGATTGCAAGCACTTGGCCACGAAGATATGTGCCGTTGGAATTGGAACTCGACACAGAAGTCACCGTAGGCGCGGTCGAGTCTCTTTGGCTACTAGTTGAGGTGGTTGTTGTCGCAGGACCGATGTTGCCGGCTGCGTCAGCTACCGCATTCGCTAAGAACCGAACCTGGATAGCCCCAGTTCCCGAGCAGTTGGAAGCTGTCACATCGTAAGAAGCTCCTGAGCCAGCTAAGGTCAGCGGATCGCAATTATCACCACCGGAGATATAGATGAAGTCTCCTGCAGCCAGTCCGGTGACTGACTCGGAAAACTCAACCGAGAAGACTGTCTGGTTGCCATTGAAATAGCTGGCATCCGCTGTCAGAGTCGGCGATGCAACGACTGTGTCCACCGTGATGTCGAGTGAGGATGCCTGAGTAGATGTGACTCCTCCAATTTCCTGGGTCGCAGTTAGCGTCCAAACACCGTCAGCGAGATCTGAGAGGGTGCAGCTTCCTGTCGCAGCCGTGGCTTCAAAGGAGCAGGCAGCGCTGGCAGCTCCGCTATTACCCGTCACCGTGACATTTGATCCGGTGACCAAAGATGCGAGCTCAATCGTGGGACTTACGACATTGGTGAGGTTATCGGCATCAGATCCGCCTGAATCATCAGCGGTTGCCAGATTCACGGATGTGGGCTTCGGTGGCAGTATCTGGGCAGTCGCAGCGGAGGTGACCTCCAGTGAGCCGGAGGCGTTAGTACCTGTGACGACCACCCGAATTTGACTTCCTAAATCGTTGGCCGTTGTTTGGTAAGTCGAACCGGTTTCCCCGGCGATAGCCTCCCATGTTGAGCCATCGCTGGATGACTGCCAAACAAAGGTCTTCGTTGGTGCAGGTTCACCTGAAAAAGTAACGGCAGAGGTAAGGGTTGCACCCAGGACTGGATCTCCACTTGGTGCCGACTGATTTGTTGCCAGTGGAGCGGCTGAGCCGAGTAGAACCGTGGTGGCCGAGAGCTCGGTTGCAGCAGCTGCCGGGGTGCATCCAGGCTCTCCGAACTCTGCAACGTAAGCACCCTGGATGCTTCCCGATCCAAGGTCATTCCACTTGCCACTTGCTGAATAGAACTGCGCGTAGTCCTCGTTACCGCCCCAGTTGTTAGGCTCTCCAGTGTTCCAATTGGTGTATCCGGAACTCATTAAGGTGCCGTTTTCCGGTCCAGCAACCCAACGCCAGGTGTCTTCCTGCGCTGCATCGCTAGCACCAATCCAGCTGTCTCTTGCGACCCTGGATTTGACGAAGGCGTTTTCCTCAGCCGAGGTGATTGTCACGAGATAGCCCTGACAGGTGCCCCCGCCATCGGCCGGCACTGAACGTCCCGCAACATCAGTTTGCGCCTGCGTCCATGTCTTGTTGCCGGTGACAATCATGTATTCATGGTCCCCAAAGACAGCGTTCGAGCCGACCGAAACTTCGATTGTGAGCGTGTATTCAGTGGTGTAGTTAGGTGCCTTCCACTGCATAGCTGCGAATGCACTGTTGAGGCTTGCCTGGTTTCCTGTGAAGACCGCTAGGTTTCCGTGTGCAGCATCGCCAGCTACAAGACTCAAGCCACTTGTTGTGGGAAAGTTGAGAGCACCACCAGAAACTGAAATGGTTGCCCTCAGGGTCAGCTCAGGGTCAAAACCAGAGATTTCAAGATCTGACTGGCTAAGGGTTGAAATTGTGGAGTAGCTCGTTGTAAGAAAGCCACGTTGCGTACCGGCCGGCAGAGTCAATGTTTCTCCGGCCGAGAAAGCGGGCACTCCGGCAAATGAGAGCGCACCAAGGAGAGCCGTAAGTGTCGCCCCCGAAAAGATCCTGACTAGCGTTCTGCCTATGCCCATAACTAGTCACCTTCACCAAAAAAGCGATGAGGCTTCGCCCTCTAAAAGTCTATTGGTCTAGCTGCACTAATACTGCCGCCTTCCGGCTAACAGACGCTATTTTCGGAAAGCGAAGCTTGGGAAACTGAACCCAATTGGGTTAGAAGCGAGACCGACACCAGCAACCCGAATGTCATTTTCTGCAGCCCCATGGATTCAACCCTTGCTAACAACCATCACCTTGCCGTTGTAGCTTCTTGCTTGGGTGGTCTTGGTTTGATACCAATAGCTGAAGTTAGGGTTGATGCTCTTTGCGTATTCGCAAGCGGCCTTAGCTCTTGCCCTGACCTTGATGTTCTCCCTCATTGGCTGCTGGTAATAGCGGATGCCGGTGCAGATGAACTTGGTATTGCCATCTGACTTTGCCAGCACTGCTCTGATCTCGGCCTTTTGTTTGGCAGAAAGAGAGGAAGAAGTGAAGTTGCTGAGCGTCTTAATTTGCGACTGTCGAAGTTGAACCTGGATCTCTTTTTCTGAGAAAGTGAACCCGTATGCTGCAAGCTTTAGCCAGCCGTCTTTTTCAGAAACGATTGTTGTTGCAATGTTCTCCTCACCTTGCTCGCCAACAACTGCAACGGTGGCTGAGATTGGGGCGTTCCTAAAGCCATAGAGGCATCGGGCAACCTCGGACTTAATCACCAAGTCATAAGTGCCAAGATAGAGATCTTGCCCGTTGGCCATGAAGTGCATGCCTGCGACTTTGTAGTTGAGATATCCGGAATCATATGTGGGTGGGTCACCCTCATAAGTGGTGGCGTTTGTCGTTACCAGCCCAGCTACCCCATAGTTCGAGTAGCAAGAATTCAAGCCAGACACGTTTGTCGTGGAAAGCCTCCAGGACGTATTCTCACCACTCGCCTTGTCGCCTGCAAGTTCTCGGAAACCATCAATCATTTGCATTGCATCGTCGAAATATGGCTTGGTGATTTGAGCACCCGTTAGGAATGGCATCTCGCTTTCAAGCTGGGCTGTCTTGTCGTAAACAATCCCAAACTCTCCAACCCGAACGGGCGCCGCATCAAGGCTCAGGATGCTCACTCCGTTGGAGTCATCGACACTTAGATTTGGATCTTGTAGCCTCCCATTGAAAAACTCACCGATCGGAATGTCGGAACGAAGCGTGACGCCGTAGGTGACCCCCTCGGGAGAGTCAACTCGCTCACCACAGGATCCCTCCCGCTGCCATATGCAGCCACTAACTAAGTCGAAAGTCCCACCGAGACCCTCTTGAGCACCTGGTAATTGAGTCGGTTCAATTGAGTAATAGTTGGATCCCCGCCGTTCCTCGTAAGGGATAATCTGGAGATTGAAGTCTTGCGCAACATAATTGGACCCGGAAAATGGATAATAGACCAGATTCACCTGTGCAATAGCTGCGACCCGGAGAGACTCAAAGCCCGATCCAGTTCCACCTTGCCAAAGGGAAATATGTCCCCCGGATGGAATCCCGCGACTCGGCACTGCGGGGGTCGTCTCTGGCCCCACCGAACCAATAAATTCGGCGCTAGCTGGCGTCTCCCCAATGGCATAGATCCTCAAATCATCAATACACCAATCCTTCGAGGGAGCGACCTCACAAGCCGGCATGACGAGTTCGAAGTAAAGGTTTTGATAGGGGTAGCTTGCACCCGTCTCAGGGTCTCCATAGGTGTTGCCCAACAAGCTTTCAGGGCAAACCTCACTTGGAAAGACCAGGCAGGTTGCAGACGAGCTACTGCCGTCGGCGGAGCGTGTTCCAAGCTTCACTCGTGAGGGTTGGCCAACGTCGTAGGACTCTTGAATGTGAACGTAGCTCTTTCCATTTCGGGCCGTCGACGAATCAAAAGACCAAGGCGCTGCAAACGCAGGTTGCGAAGCCAAAAGCCCGATTGCTAAAACGGCTGCAATGGATCTAGTTATTCGATTCATCCCATCCCCCTACATGCAGTATCGCCATGCGACGGAGAAATACATGCGGGATCCGTCAAAGTAGCCAAAAATTGTCTCGTCGTATTCAGAGTCCTCAACTGCAACCTCGATGGTGAACGACCGTCCAGGCAAGTCGGCCGTGTCAACTTGACCCCCAGGGGCGCAGCTCCATGGAACTTGATATATCGACGCGGAGTCGTAGTTTGAAACATTCCCTAGAAAAGGTTCACGAAAGATAAAGTCAATTGACTCGCTGGCCTTCCAGGCCGGAGATTCAGCGTCGAGAAATATTTCGCCCGCAGCATCCTGCACCGCATCTCGCCTGATTGATCCAATCAAGCTATTGGTCTCTTCAGCCAAGGCCTCAAAAGCGGCAACAGGATTCGCAATTAGAACGAACTCGTTTGTTGACTCCGTCACTGAATCGCTCTGGGTTGTTACAGCAGCCTCTAACACCAACTCGCCGAGTTCGGCAGTTGTGGTATCGGATGAGACCACCCATGCAAACTCAAAGGTATCTAGGCTGTTGCTGGTCAGCTCCACTGTCTCGGACTCGGTCACAAGCAATAGTTTTAGTTCTCCCGAGAGGTTTTGGTTTTCAATGCCTGAGGCTTCCGCCCGCAAAGTAACTTCATCCCCGTCAAACAGATATCCGGACCGATCACGTGTTTCGCCCACAGAAAGTTCAAGAGAGAGGTTCTCGGAGACAAATTCAGCCAAAGTTTTTGGGGCGAATGGGCCGGCTACACTCTGGACTATCGGCTCTTGACCTGTATCTGACAATAAAACGGCCCGGTACTCAACTGTTGATGCTGGATCCACTCGGTCCGTAGATTGAGCGACTGTTTCTCCAGCTGCAATGGCAAGGGTCGAGATTTCCATCCATTCCCCTCCATCTAGCCTCTCTTCAAACAGAATTCTCGCGGGAGACCCCAAAGTTGCCACGGTCGCTACCAGGTCAACCGTTTCCCCTGAGATCTCCTTAGCACCCCTAACTTCGAGCCTGATTTCAGCGCCCGAATAAGGATCCGTACAACCACTCAGTAATCCACCAAGTAATAAAACTAAAACTGCCCCCGCAGTCTTCTTGTTTCTTGGCATTACTCTCCCCCTTTTATTTAGATTCAACCCTTACTAACTATGAACACCTTGCCGGCATAGCTTCTAGCCTTGGTGGGCTTGGTTTGATACCAGTAGCTGAAGTTAGGGTTGATGCTCTTTGCGAAGTCGCATGCTTCTTTTGCTCGTTTGCGAACCATGATGTTGACACTCATTGGCTGCTCGTAATAGCGGATGCCTGTGCAGATGAACTTTGTGTTCCCATCTGATTTTTCTAGGACATCGCGGATCTCTGCTTTTTGTGCGGATGTTAGCGAGGTTCTAGATCCGCTGAAGGTTTTCAGAGTCTTCATCTGAGACTGACGAAGCTGAACCTGAATCTCCTTCTCAGAGAAAGTGAAGCCGTAGGCAGCAAGCTTTAGCCAGCCATCTTTTTCAGAAACGATTGTCGTTGCAACCTTTTCCTCGCCCTGCTCTCCAACAACTGCAACGGTGGCGGAGACAGGTGCGTTCTTGAAGCCGTAGAGGCACCGAGCAACATCAGATCGCATCACTAGGTCATAGGTTCCCTCATTGACCGTCTCGCCATCTGGGGCGTAGTGGAGTCCGGCGACTTTATAGGAGAGATAGCCGGAATCGAAGGTTGGTTCTGTGCCCTCATACGCGGTGGAGTTGGTAGTAACAACACCTATTAGGCCCTTTGAATCCTTGAAGCAACTTTGATTCTCATAAAGGGTGAACGACTCCAGGCTCCAGAGAGAGGAAACGCCAAATGCTGAATCGTTTACGGCATCCCTGTAGGACTCGAGAATGACATAAGGACGGTTGCTATAGCCGTCGTTTGCGAACGCCCCTTTCCCAGAGCCAGCTTCATACAGCTGCCCTGAGCCACCGCTTCCGAATGGGAACATCTCCTCAATGACTGCTGGCGTGTTGGAACGGTTGGCGTAGACGGCAAATCTAGGTACCTCTACTGGGCCACCTGAAATGGTTACCCTGACATTTTTGTCGGAAAAATTTTCAACCTGAATGTCTGTCTTGGTTAGTCGGCCTCTGAACCAGCCGTTAATGTCGGTGGAATACCTGACCGTTACGGAAACAGTTGGGTTGCCTACGAACCCTGCCCTTTTGCCACACAGGCCAGTTTCCACCCAAGCACAAGCTCCTCCCGGGCCACTGTCATAAACCTGTGTTTTTCCAAGAACATCCTCTGCCTCAAAAGCCTCGATTGGTGCGTAGTTTCCCTGTGTTTCGACGTAGGGAACAACCGAAACCGTCACGGTCGAGGTTTCAAATCTGCCGAGGCGGCTCGAATAATTCTGACGCTCAAAGGCAAGAACTGCATAGGTGTCGGTTCCCTCGGAGTTTAGGAAACCAGGAGCTCGCCATAAAGAAGCGGTGCCGCCCGCGTGCAAGTCAATGTCAGGGACCGGATCGTAAGTATTACCCTCCACACTCCTAATCAAAGTCGCGTTCACAGAGGAGTCGCTATCCTCCTCCGTGAAGGTCAGATTTTCAATGCAATTCTCCTGATCCCCGGTTTCGCAGAAGGGCAGCGTGTGAAAGGCAGAGAATTGCATGTTCGGTGTGGCCACGTTGCAGACTTCCCTCTCCTCCAGAAAAGTGTCGCAAAGGAATGACTCGTCGTAGCCAAAGTCTTCATTCAAAGTAAGGCCTTTACGCACTGATTCATAGGACTCAGGTTCATCAATCGTGATCAAGGTCTCACCAGCCGAAACAGTGGAACCGTCAGGCCTCAAATACTGCTCAGCACTTGCGCTTGTGGAGCCAATAGCCGCCATAGACAAGGCAATGAAAGCAGCGACAAAACGAATCCAGATGCGCACGACTAACCCTTACTAACTATGAACACCTTGCCGGCATAGCTTCTAGCCTTGGTGGGCTTGGTTTGATACCAGTAGCTGAAGTTAGGGTTGATGCTCTTTGCGTATTCGCAAGCTTCTTTTGCTCGTTTGCGAACCATGATGTTGACACTCATTGGCTGCTCGTAATAGCGGATGCCTGTGCAGATGAACTTTGTGTTCCCATCTGATTTTTCTAGGACATCGCGGATCTCTGCTTTTTGTGCGGATGTTAGCGAGGTTCTAGATCCGCTGAAGGTTTTCAGAGTCTTCATCTGTGACTGACGAAGCTGGGCTCTAATTTCATTCTCCGAGAATGTGAATCCATAAGCTGCAAGCTTTAGCCAACCGTCTTTTTCAGAGACGATTGTCGTTGCAACCTTTTCCTCGCCCTGCTCTCCAACAACTGCAACGGTGGCGGAGATTGGGGCGTTCTTGAAGCCGTAGAGGCACCGAGCAACATCAGATCGCATCACTAGGTCGTAGGTTCCCTCATTGACCGTCTCGCCATCTGGGGCGTAGTGGAGTCCGGCGACTTTATAGGAGAGATAGCCGGAGTCGAAGGTTGGTGCGCTACCCAAGTACGTCATTGCATTAGTCGTGACAATGCCCAAAAGCCTTGTGGTGTCGGCTAGGCAAGCCGAAGAACCCTGCCCATTCGAAACTGCTCTGTCGGCACTGATGGAACCAATTGACCAAATGGTAGAGACCCCGGCCGCCGTATCGTTAACGCGCTCCCTCATACCTTGAATAATTTCCATGGCTCGAGGACTTGCTGCATTGAAAAGCGTGTATGGACCTCCGTGAGCGTTATCTTCCAGAGGACCAACAATGTCGGGATCGCCCTTTTCTAGAGAGAACGTCGCAAGAAACCTCGGAACCTGCACTGACTCTCCCGAAATCACTACTCGGGAGTAGTTCTCGTCGATCGGTAAAACCTCAATACCTGGGTCCTTTAGTCGACCTTTGAACCAGCCCGTGAGCTGGTTGGTAAGGATTAGCGAAACCTTAACCACTTGACCCTCTGTCATGTAGTGCTCAACACCGCAGACACCGTCATCCGAATACACACACTCTGTCTGCATGGGTCCACTGGAACAGGGGGTAATGGACTTATTGTCTATCGTGTCCCTACAAACATCTGCATAGCTGGCGAAGTACTGCTGGCCAACCTCTCGCTTCGTGGCAAAGGCCTCGAGGATGAATTCCCTCGCCTCAAGCTTCTCGCGGCCTTGCGGAGGACTCTTCGTGTACCAGAAATCGAGGCTGGCTTTCAGGGTGTATTCATTACCGCCTGTGTGAGCCACGGGAGATTCAAAGATCGCGGGGCCAACACCAGAAGGCACGCCTACCGAAGGGTTCCCGGTGAAGTAAGTACCCGAGGTTGTGCCAACATACGTCGCTGCGACATACTCACCTGTCTCAGGATCCTTCAGTTCTAGGGACTCGATGCAGCTTTCTGTGATCTGGCCGCAATACGGTAACAGGGCCATGCCCCCAACGGCCACCGGAGGGCTTGGGGGAGGCGTGTAGCTTGCGAGTTCCTCTTCAGTCGCCTCGTCACCGGGAGCCTCAGGGTCTACGAAGACTTTGTCGCAGTCAAGATTTGGCCCGAGGTCTCCACAAAGCTCTATGGTCTCGCGCATTGCGTCGTTACCGGTCAAGAACTGCGAATACACTCCGCTGGTCCCCGGGGAACGAACATCTTCAACAAAAAGAAGCTCGTTACCGGCCGTGTAGTCGACCTCGAAACCGGATGCCTCAATTGCTTTGACGTCGGGCTGCCATGCCTCCACGGCATTCGCGACAATTGGGGTCGTGGATCCAATCACCACAAACGCGGCCGAGAGAGCTAGCCCTAAACCTCTAAATCTCACTGACATCTTCAGACTGCTCCTTTGTTGGAGAGTGCTCCCCGCGGAAACTTGGTCAGGTTAGTCTCCGCGGGGCAAGCAGCCTCTGTTTAGTACTGAGCCTTCATCGTGATCAAGACCGTGTTCTTGTAGCTTGGGGCCTTGGTCGACTTGGTTTGGTACCAGTAAGAAAGCGTTGGATCAAGGGACTTGGCGTACTCGCAAGCCTGCTTCGCGTTTCGCCTAGCGTCGATCTTCTGCTTCAAAGTTGCACCCTCGAGCCAGATGCCAGTGCAGATGAACTTGTTTGCCTCGATGTAGCGATCTAGGCTCCTTCGAACCTGTGCTTTCTGAGACGAGTTCAACGTGTACTGGGTGTGGTTCGTTAGCTTGGTCTGCTTGAATGCGGCCACTTCAGCCGTTGGGCAGCCGTATGAGTCAGTCAGAACAATCCGTTCCTTGGTGTTCGGATCGGTGCAGGTTATCGTCCGCTTGGTAGCAAACTTCGCACCTGGATTCTTGGTTATCTTGATCTTTGGCTTTGAGTATGTAAAGCCCGTGATGTCGATAATGATGTTGCCGTGCAGGTAAGAGATCTTGGATGCAGCAACTGCTGGTCCCCCGGTCTCCTCAGTGACCTGAATGGTCAGCGCGGTAACTGCAGCCTTGGGGTCTTCAAGGCCCCACAGCAATAGTGCGTCGTTAGCTGGGATGATCGCCTTGTAGAAACCCTTGTTGGTAGTCACGCCGTCTGGCTCAAAGTGCGGTGCACCAGCCTGCCAGGACAAGGCTTCGGTTTGGTCATCCCATACTGGGGTACTGATTCCACACGAGGCTCCGTTAGAACCAACGACTAGACGCCCAGAGAGCCCGTCAACACCAAAGCCCATGTTGTCATTTTCGACGATCACAAAGCCCTGCATGGTGTTAACGACTGCGGATGCGGTTGACTCCTCTCCCTCACACTGGGTGATGGAGCGAATCTGAGGCACTGGCACGGGAGTTCCGCTAATCGTCAAAGTTCCATTGACAATTGTTGGCTCACCGCCCTCTTCCTCGGCCTCAACGGTCTCTGGCTTCTCGGCCAGGAAGCTCATGCTGTTAGCAACTGCAATTGAGACTCCGGTGAGAATCTCGCCTGTTCTTACCTTCACTGTGATCTTGTCGTCCATGTTCAGGTTCGCTGCCAGTCCAGATCCATCTGTTCTAGTTGCGATAGTCGTGACATTGGATTCATCAGCCTTCACTGGATAAACAGTGAAGAAGAGGTGGTTAGTAAAGAGGTTGGCCGTCTTGAGGTCAATAGTCAATCCGTCATAGCCGTAAGCATTTAGGCCGTAGTCAACCCACTTGTCATGCGTCCAACGACCTGAAGTTGCCCTGCCTGCTTGCGTCTCGACCGCTCCCGTTCCCACGACAGAGGGAGTTCCAAATGCAATGTACTTAGAAGCAACGATCTCATCAGGAGCAAACTCTCCATCCAGGTTGAGATCGGCAAAGAGCTCTAGAGTGCCGTCTCCCTGCTCAACATTCGCAGGGACAGTCAACGTGGCCGACGCGTCAATGCCATCTTGAGATGCAAGTGTTCCGGCTGAGCCGGTGAAAATGAATTTACGAGGAACCTCGGCGTATAGCTCCGGCAGCACTGAAACGTAGTTACCAACTGAACCGGGCTCGAGGACCTCGGGCCCATCGATGAAGTCAGCAGGTGAGACCACGGGTTCGACCTCAGGTCCACTTCCTGAGTCATACCAAGTCAAGACCAGATCTTGATTTGTTCCAAGCGGTCGAACTGCAATCGACTCGATGCAGAAATCGACCCTGAAATCGTCGCAAACTGGCCAAGTGGTCTTGGGCACTGCCAAGTCTGCTTGTGCCGCGACCGGAGTTAGCACAGCTACTAGGAGCCCAAGAGAGGCGCTCCCTGCCAATAGGCTTTTCAATTTCTTCATGATTCCCCCTAATAAAGAATTGCGGGTGTCGTCTTCGACACTTCAAGCAGACCACCTTTGGTTCTTGCGGGATAGTAGGGATGACAAGAAATAACCGTGTTGGCCGAATGTCTGTTCGTTATGTACGCTCCGCATGGAAGGGAAATGAAACTCGGCCCTGAACTTACTGGATATTTTCCCTTGTGGACCAGAGATAGGTGATAGCTGCGACTGAGACCAGCGACATCATGAGTGATGGGAAGAAGAAAATTAAGTCTGCAAAAACACCGATGCGCGGCTCTCCCGGGGCGAGGGCTCTGAGCTCGAGTATTCCCAGCATTGAAGCTGCCGCCCAAATTAGAGATTCCATGCTGGGGGGGCGTCTGCCGATCACCATTTGACTGGCGACCCAGACCAGTGCCAATGACGCGATCAAGATGAATCCGTAGATAAACAATGCAATGGCCTTAACCGCAAACGATCTTTCGATGAACGCATAAAAAGAGATCTTGCCGTAGAACCTCTCAAGGTCAATCTGCGCGAGGTCCTGTGAGCCCGGGTCCCCCGCATAACCACTGTCAAACGCGCCTAATCGCTGGTAGGTCACATCAAACCCAGGCACGGGAGAGCTATAAAAGTAGTCAAAAGTTTGAACTGGCCCGAACTCACCATCCTCACCCATAATTTGCACCCGAGCGAACGAATCCATTACGTAAGCGTCGAAAGGGTAGAGAGAGTCTGAAGCAAGCTCAGAATAATCGGTGCTCAACACATCAACCGTTGCATACACGGCACCAACTTGGCTACCTGCGTCAAATCTGGCTACCGACCCGTTCTGACTATCAACCAGGAACTGAATCGGAACATCCGTAACGACTGATGATGAGAGCTGCTTGGCGATGTCATCGGTGGGCCAAGGATAGAAAGCCATCTCGGCTCTCTGGGTTTCAGGCACGAATTCGAGCATTTGCACATAAATCGCAATCGAGTTCGCATCAAAGTCTGTACTTGACTCGCCATAGATGCCCGTGTCAATTACCTTCACGCCACTTGGGGAGATTGAATTAGCCCAGTAAGACACACCAGGCATCGCGATGGCAAGAACAACCACAAGGATCAAAAACAGATTCCTAGCGTTGGCTAGTTCTCTCAAGCGCCGATTTTTTGGCATCTCTCCACCCAAAACGAACCCTTTTCTAATGAACTTTGAAAGTCTGAAACGAACTTGCGTTCAACATCAGGAGCATATTTGCCCCATCTCTGCGATTACTTTCACCAACAAAAAAGAAGATTCCCCTCCCCCCAGGAGGGGGGAGGGGAATCGTTCATCTATTCCAATAGACGGGTAGTTACTTTGTGGTAACTGTGATGGTGTCTACCAGTACGCGGTCGATGTAAATACGAACCGCAATGGTGTAACCAGCACCGGTGAACTCAACTACGCGCTCGAAGTTGGAAGCAAGAGTAGGTACTACTACCCAGTCAGCTCCAACCTTGGCACTTAGGCGCTTACCTTCGTAGCCCTTTGCGTAGATTGCAACGTAGCCCTTGAAGGAACCAGCGTTGACCTTCACTGAGTCAGATCCAGCGTCGCCAGTTGCAGCTGGGGCTGAGGCCAGGAAGTTGATCTCAGCTTCGACCGTATCAGACCACAATGACTCATCCCAAGCGGTGTCCTCATTGTCGGTAAGAGTATCGGCTAGATCAGCAGCGTCTTCCGCGCCACCACCGTCAACGTCAACCGATACAACCTGTACTTGAATTGCTGACAGACCAGTCACACCTTCAAGCGAACGTAGGTAGACGGTTGCCTGACCCTTGGAGTTAGTGGTCTTCTCAACTACAACTCCACTTCCATTGAACTCAGCAGCAGCAGTTCCTAGGAACTCCAGGTCTGCGTTCTTGAGAGGGTTGCCCCACTTGTCCGCCATAGTTGCGGTAATTGCATAGGTGGTGTCAACGACTACCGTTGCAGGGACGTTCCAGGTCAATGAGTAGTTGGCAGCACTGTTGTCACCGGCACCGGAAGGAACTGCAGAGGTCATCTCTACAGTTGCCGATGCGCCGCCAGAGGTCACAGTAATGTCAACACCGGTTGCGCTAGCAACATGGGTCCAAACATCTGCCTCGAATGCTCCGCCTTCGTCCGCTGTGACTGTTATTGAGCCAATGGTGTAATCCCCACTGTTCTCAAACTGAAGACCCGCTCCCGAAATCGTTACCTGTGCACCCGGAACGCCACCGCCGTTTTCGTCAATGACAGTTCCAGAAACAGTTACCTTGTCGCCATCTTGGACGAACGCCTCGTCACCGGTCACAAAGTCCTCGTACACAACTGAGGTGTCCAATGTTGCAGCACCAACGTTGATTCCATAGACATCGCGAGCCGAATAGAGGGTAACGGTGTCTGTTAGGCCAGCAACAAGGTTGTCCGCGTAATCTGCATCATCTCCCGTAAAGGTTGCCCAAGTTAGGGTGTCAACTTCGTCTCCCGTCAAGAAGTTTGCGAAGCTGAAGTCAGCAGTTCCACCTACAACAGGAGCAAAGATCTCCAGGTCGTCAGTGTCAGTTGCATAGAGCACTACCTTCAGGGCGCCGTCGGCATTCTCCGAAACGGCATTTCCGAACTGATCTGCGAAGTCAACGCTGAGGGTCAAGTTGGCTCCAGACAGAACAGCTGTGTCCGCCACAGCTGTGTCAACAGCAGCGTCTGCATAGGTTGCAGTTAGGTTGTCAGCAGCAGCTACGGCACCGGCTTCAGTTATTGCGTAGAAGTCGACATCGTATTCAACAGCGTCATCGTTACCCGTGTACGTGACGGTAATCGAGAACTCACCATCTGCGTTTGTTAGGCCAGAAACAGTCATTGCTTGGTCTGCAGCAGTAATGCTGTCAGCGGACCCAGCGACTGTGATTGACGCTCCTGTTGGCATGTAGTCACCTGCAGTGATTACTGCGATAACTGGGCTGTTCGCATTAGTCACAGCGGTGCCACCATCATCTGTGGTTGCAACGTATGTAACTGAGTCTGTTCCAGTGGAGATGGTTACATCGCCATCAATTACAGCGTTACCCTCAGCAGATGCTGCGAGGTCGACGGTCACGCCATCGACGTCAACATCCGCATCAGTTGGGGCAACCGGAACTGTAAAGGCGCTGGAATTGTAGGTCTTGGCGCCGACAGCATCGTACGCGATGCTCGCCTTGTACCAGTTACCGGCATCCATCACCTGAGCATCGAGCGCAACCAGGCCGTACCAATGACCCAGGTCATCAAAGCTGTCCTGGCCTACAGGGAAGTCGGCTGTGAAGGCCGCTGTAGCGTCGTCTCCATCGCCGTCTGATGCTTCAATACCGAAAACCCATGAGTCGGAAGACATCTGGTCCAGGTTTACATCCTTGTTGAAGGTAACTCGAACATAGAGTCCTGCATCACCGGCATCGTTTGCGTCTAGGGCAGGAGTGTCATTGAGCGTGCGAGTTGCTTTGATGGTGGCTGTGGTCGAAGCTGGGTCAACAACGGTGAAAGTAGCTACCGAGGTGGCCTTGCTATCTACCGAAGCAAGTGTGCCCGCTTCTTCAATCCACTGTTGAAGAGTAATTGTGTTTCCACCGTCTCCAAAACCTAGATCGTCATCAGCCACGGTAATGTCCGATAGAGCTGCTAGGTCGGCGTTAGCTGCGTCCTCTAGGTTGTAAAGGGTTGCTGAGACGCCATCATTGGCGGCGAACGGAATGACCACCGCTCTGTTGGCGTCTAGAGTTAGGGTCGCAGCGGCGACCTCAACTCCACGAGAGTCGTACATCACGTAATCCACTGTGTCGGTCGCAGCCAAGTCGTGGAAGGTCAAGCTGACATCCGTGGACTCCGCCGAGGTCACATTTGCGGCCCAAAGTGGGGACAGGTCTGCTTCGGCCAGCAGAGGTGAGATTGCGAAGTCAACCCTCAAACCTTCTCCACTGAACATTCCGAAACTCGAACCCGACGCCAGAGCGTGATCGAAGCCACCGGCTGCATTTGCAGCTGGGCCAGCAATCAGCGAAGCTGAGGCCAGGGCGGTTCCAGATAGAAGCGCCAGTCCCTTACGGAACTTATTGTTAGACATGTGTCTCTTTCTTTCTTGGTTTACCCCCTGCCATAGGGACAAAGGGCTGTAAGGGTGAGATACCACCAACCAAGCAGGAGATAGCAAACCCTTACAAAGCTAGATAACCAGCGAGGACGGCTAGAAGTTACTAGGGGGTGCCGTGGTCTGTACTAGATGTCCAATTGTCTGTCCGTATAACCCAAAACGGGGGACAGGATTGTGGTTTCTTTGGTCTTATTGTCCGTTTACAGTCGTATAAAAGTACAAAGCAGATACCCCTCCCCCCCTTTTTTTTGGGCAAGCGCTAGGGCAGGCTGGGGGACTGTTGTAAACGAGGGGATTGATTATGAGTGCAACTAAAGAGCTAAAAGGGGGTTGGGACCTCCCGGCTATCGACCTATTGAACAGGTCCTCGACTCCTCATGACTACTGCAGGCGCCTTACTCTCGACACCGTTCTCGGAGTAGGTATGCGCGGCAATCACCTGTTTCTCCTCTCCTCGACAGGTACCTTGCAGCTCATGGGTGGCTACGGCCAATACCCATTTGAAGACACAAAGGAGTTCAGCTCATTCGATGACTCAGTGCTTGCTGAGGCGATCAAGACTCGCCGCGTCGCTAGGAGATCTCTCAACGAAGAGGTAGATGTGCAGGCATGCCCAGCTATCAAGGCAGACGTTGTCAACGGAGTCATCTTGACAATCCTTGAGAAAGGCAAAGGCGGCACCGAAGAATTTGAAATGGAGACAAAAATGGAGCAGGCCTACTACCTAAGCCTTGGTCTGTTTGTAGCTTCTGCTGGGTTTGGTCCACTTGAACAGGTAAAGAGAAGCGCTACCAACGAGCCTTTGACAGAGAGACAACTCAAAATCCTCATGGGCATTGGAATGGGGAAGACAAACCTTCAAATTGCAAATGAGCTCATCCTGAGCGAGTCTTCAATCAAACAGGAAACGGTGAAGATTTTTAGGTCTCTTGGTGTTGCCAATAGGCAACAAGCAGCTATCAAGGCTAAAGCTATGGGGTCGATTCCCCAAGAGACCCATACGGTCTGACTAGCTCCAAGAGACGACTTGCCCCCCTGGGTTTTCCAGGGGGGTTAGTTGTCGAATAGGCACTCCTAGGCTTGCAAGTGGTGCCGCACAAAGCAGCAGTTTGGTCTCAAAAAAATTGGCTTAGGAACAGTAGGCTCAATGATCGAAAATTGAGTCAGCCTCAGCTACGGCATTGCACTCTATTGCCGGACAATGCGCCCTGGAAATGACTAACCCCCCTAGGTTTCCCTAGGGGGGTTAGTGGTTAGTTCTTAGTTAGTTCCTAGAACAACGTTACTTGGTAGTTACGGTGATGGTGTCTACCAATACGCGGTCGATGTAGATACGAACCGCGATGGTGTAACCAGCGCCTGTGAACTCAACTACGCGCTCGAAGTTTGAGGCCAGAACAGGTACTACTACCCAGTCTGCTCCAACCTTGGCACTTAGGCGCTTGCCCTCGTGACCCTTTGCGTAGATTGCAACGTAGCCCTTGAAGGAACCAGCGTTGACCTTGGTGTCAGCTGCAGCAGCTGGAGCTGAGGTTAGGAAGTCAACCTCTGCAGTGATGACGTCAGTTGCTGCTGACTCGTCCCAGCTGGTGGTCGCGTCGTCAGTGAAGGTGTCGCCTACGTCAGTAACGTTTGCTCCACCAGCACCGTCGAAGTCGATGTTGTCAGACAGAGTGACAGACACAGCTGCCAGACCCGAAACATCGGTCAACGAACGTAGGTATGCGGTTGCGACACCTGATGCGTTGGTGTTCTTTGCAACAGAAGCTGCGCTGTTGAACTGCGCTGCAGCCTCTCCTGCGAAGGTTACCTCTGCGTTAGGAATTGCGTTACCCCATACGTCGGTTACGGTTGCGTCAACGCGGTAAGTGGTGTTGTACATGACAACCTCAGCTAGGTTCCAGCTCAGTACTAGGTCTGCTGCTGAAACTGCGCCACCACCATCGTTTAGAGCACCAGCAATGGTTACGGTCGTTGACTTACCACCAGAGGTGATTGTCATGGTCGTGTCATCAGCTAGGTGGGTGTAAACGTCAACGGAGAAGGCACCGGCCTCATCTGCGTTGAAGGTGTGTGAACCAACAGCCCAGTTGCTGCCCTCGTTGAACTGAAGGCCTGCACCGGAGACGGTTACCGAAGCACCAGGTACACCTGCACCGACAGAGTCAATGACAGATCCCGAAACGCTTGCAGCGGTACCGTCAGCTGAGGTTACGTCGTTACCAAAGTCGGAGTATCCGACGGTGGCTGAGTACTCAGCTGCATTGGTGGTTACACCGGCAACCTCTAGCTCTGCATACAGAGTTACTGTGATGTCAGAGAGGGTGCCATTTAGGTTGGTGCGGTCGTCCTCTGCACCAGTGTGTGCAGAAACGGTCAGCACGTCGCTGTCGCCGTCAACTAGGAAGTTGGCGAAGGTTACAGATGCGGAACCACCGGAAACTGCAACATACTCGTCAAGGTCAGTTGCGTCGGTTGCGATGAATCCAACCGAGATTGCCTTGCCGGTGTTGTCAGTGCTCATTGGCTCACCGTACTGGTCCTCGATGGAGGCAGTGATGGTGACAGATGAACCGGTAGCAACAGTGGTGTTGGTTGCCCATGAGGTCAGTGCAGCAGCAGTGTAAACAACTGTCTGAGCCTGGTCTGAGGCAATCTCGTCACCGTTGGTGTCCAGCAGGTATGCCTCTACGGTGTATGAATCACCTAGAGCTGCAGAGCTGGTAACGGTTAGTTCAACCTGGCCATCTTCGTTGGTCAGCGTGCTGTAGGTAAGGGACTTACCAGCTGCAGCTGATCCCGAAACGCCTGACAGGCTGTGGGTTCCAGCAACTGAGGTAAGAGTAACTACTACCGGCTGGTTTGCAACAGCTAGGTCAACTCCACCGTCGTCAATCTGAACGGTCATCGGCACTGAAGTGGCACCTGGACGTACGTCCACATCACCAGCACCGTTGTCAAGCAGGTTGGCAGAGTCGGTCAGTTCAATCGCGATGCCGTCAGCACCTGCGTTTGAAGCCTCAACTACCTTGAAGGCAGCGGCTGAGAACAGCTTGGTCTGACCGTCATAGTTAGCCTGCAGCTGGTAGCTCTTAGCTCCAGCAAGGGCGGTGTTGGTACCAAAGGTCAGGATCGCCTGGCCGTATGCATCATGTGATGTGAAGCCATCAACAAAGTCTTCGCCTGGAGCAATGTCATTGTCCGCAGCTACGTCAGCACCGTCGGTGTTGACCTGCCACTGCCACTGAGTCCAGTCGATTGTGTCTAAGTTGATGTCGGAGTTCGAGAAGCGAACAAGGGCTGCAAGGTTTGCAGAGTCGTTCTCGTTTAGGTAGGTGGCGCCGTCAGCTACAACCCTGGTGGCCTTCATAACAACGCTTACGGTTGCTGGGTCAACGAAGTTAACGTCTAGGACGTTGCTCTTACCGGTGTCATCCTGGTCGGTGAAATCGCGGTCAGAGTCGTAGTAGGTGTAGACCGAAATCGAGGCTCCGTCGTCGCCGTAGTCATCATCAGCTGCGGCACGGGAGATCTTGATTGAGTCTGGAACCTGGTCAGCGGCAACATTGTCCTTGAAGTCGTAGAGGACTGCAAGAACGGCGTCACCAGTTGCGAAGGTCAACGCCTCAGCGGTTCCCTCTGCAATACCGTCACCAGCACGGGTCTGACCCGCAGCGGCCTCAGCGTTACCATCTGCATCAACCATCAGAACGGAAAATGTCTCGGCACCAACAGCGCCAGTTCCGGTGAAGTCCACCAGGAGGTTGGCGCTATCTGGGTTAGAGATAACAATGGCAAACGAATCGTGTGCCAGTGCATCGGCAATCAATCCCGCCTGGGTGATGTCGATTTCCATTGTGTCTGAGTTGAAGACAGAGGCATTGCTACCTTCTGCGTAGGCAATTTCTAGATCGAACGCAGCAGCCTGGGCCGGCAGTCCAATCAGAGAAGATGCACCTAGCGCGGCACCTGCACCAATGGCAAGTGCTTTACGAGTTGCTTTAGACATATGTCTCTTTCTTTCTTGGTTTACCCACTGCCATAGGGACAGCAGGCTGCAAGAGCGAGATACCTCCAACCAAGCAGGAGATAGCACACTCTTACATCTCTAGGCTAACGGACAATCTGTACGGACATTACGGCTTGTACGGAGATTTCTGATTAATTCTTTTCGCAAAAAACCAGTGTTTTTTGCTCTTGCCGTAACAAAAACGGACCTTCGCCAGTTACCTAAAGATGTCAGGCAGTTGAAACCAAGCCTTCTGCTAGTACACGTAACAACGAAAAAGGTTTCGAGACTGAACGAATTCGCAGGCTCGGGGCCTTTTTTCGTTTAACTTCACTTTTTGGCCACCTGCCAAACACGCAGCTAGTCATCTCAAAGCTCCTAGGCTGTTGCTTATGAGAGTTGGCGTTATTGGCCTTGGCTACCTGGGAGCTACTCACGCCGTTGCCATGGCCAAGCTTGGCCATGAGGTTGTTGGCTTTGAGCGCAGCTCCGATCGCCTAGAGGCGCTGTCAGCTGGCAAGCTGCCCTTTTTTGAGCCCGGACTAGAGAGTGCCCTAACCCAGGTCATTGACTCTGGAAGCTTGAGCTTTGCAGCCAGCCCCAAAGACGCTGAGCTGTGCGAGCTTTATTTTCTTTGCGTCGGGACGCCCCAGGCCGATGACACCGGCAAGGCCGACACCTCTTATGTTTTTGCAGCAGGCCTGGAGCTTGCAGCGGTAATTAGCCCAGAGACGGTTGTTGCAGGTAAGTCAACGGTGCCAGTAGGGACAGCAAGAGAGCTGCAGCGCCAGATGAGCGAGGCTTGCGGCTTCGAGGTGTTGCTTGCCTGGAACCCAGAGTTCCTTCGCGAGGGAACAGCTTTTGAGGATTCTCTGAAGCCGGACCGCATCGTTGTTGGCAGTGCGAATACTTCCGACAAAAGAGCAAACAAAGTGTTGCTTAGTTGCTACGAGAGTTTGATAACAAGTGGCGTGCCAGTGATTGAGACCGACCTTGAGACAGCGGAGCTAGTAAAGGTTGCGGCCAATGCCTTCCTCGCTACCAAGATCAGTTTCATTAATGGCATGGCCGAGGTCGCTGAGGCCTCGGGTGCAGATGCGGTGATGCTCGCCAAGGCCATTGGCTATGACGAGCGCATTGGCAACAAGTTCCTCCGGACCGGTGCTGGGTTTGGTGGCGGGTGCTTGCCAAAGGACATTCGCGGCTTTGCAGCCAGGGCTGAGGAGCTTGGCGTGGGTGAAGCCGTTGGCTTCCTCGGTCAAGTCGACCAAATCAATAAGCGTCGAAGGCAAAGAGTCATTGATGTTGCCCACGAGGAGCTCGGGGCTCTCCCAGGCAAAAAGATCTTGGTTCTTGGCCTTGCCTTCAAACCCGACTCTGATGATATGCGGGACTCCCCCGCACTGGACATTGCCCTGGGGCTAGCCAAAGCCGGCGCTGAGGTTAGCGTGCATGACCCGGTTGCTCTTGATGCTTTGGGAGAAAGACATCCGGAGCTCCTGCGAGCTAGAGCTCTTGATGCTGCTTTTAGGGACCAGGAACTAGTCGTTCTGGCTACTGAGTGGAAAGAATATAAAGAGCTAGATCCTGAGGTTCTAGGCAAAGCGGTTGCAGTAAAGACCGTTATTGATGCCAGGAACGTGCTCGATGTTGAGAGCTGGCAGAGAGCTGGCTGGAGACTTATTGCGCTAGGGAGAAATGTCCACAAGAACTAAAGCCGGCATCAGCTTCGTGATGCCGGTGCGCAACGAAGAGAAGTATTTGGACGAGGCCGTTAGGGCCGTTTTACAACAGGAGTTCAAGGGAGACACCGAGCTGGTGCTCGCCATTGGCCCAAGCCATGACAAAACTGCAGAGGTTGCACAGGGGCTAACAAAGACCTACCCCCAACTCAAGGTTGTCGATAACCCGGGTGGAGATACTGCAACAGGGCTCAACCTGGCAATTGCTGAGAGTAAGTACAAGCTGGTCATCCGGGTCGATGCCCACAGCACACTGCCTGCGGGCTATGCCCAGCTTGCTCACCAGATTCTCGCTGAGACCAATGCGGCAAATGTCGGCGGCAAGATGGTTGCAGAGGGGAAGACCGAGTTTCAAAGAGCTGTTGCCTATGGCTACAACAACCGCATTGGTCTTGGCGGTGGTGCGTTTCACGTCGGCACCAAAGCGGGCGAAGCCGACAGCGTCTACCTTGGCTGTTTCCAGCGCAGCTGGTTAGACAAGGTAGGGGGCTTTGACCCTAGGTGGGTTAGGGGCCAGGACTGGGAGCTCAACAAGCGGCTAAGAGAAGCCGGGGGAAAGATCTGGTTTGACCCGAGGCTCACTGTCACTTATTACCCGAGATCTAGCTGGCAGGCCCTTGCAAAGCAGTTTTTCTCAACCGGTGTCTGGCGGGGGGCGCTAACCAGAGAGGCACCGGGAGAGTCTGCTGCCCGCTACTGGGCGCCTCCAATGTTGGTGCTGGCATCGCTATTTGGTTTGCCCTTTACCTTGTACTTGCTTGTAATTGCCTTTGCCGCCATGAATGCCGGTGAGCTCAAGCCAGCCACGAGGCTGTGGCTGATGATTGTGCTGCCAACAATGCACTTTGCCTGGGGCCTGGGTTTTTGGTGGGGGCTTGCAAGAGGGGCC
Source organism: Candidatus Aquiluna sp. XM-24bin5 (assembly GCA_003149555.1). The sequence goes on along the minus strand of QCWE01000001.1, from coordinate 1,122,361 downwards.
AAATAGCCCGCTACTGGTAGTTTTTACCCGTGAGTAACCCCAGCGTTATTGTCTGCAGCTTCTACACCCCCGATGAGTACTACGGGGGTCACGCTCGTGAGCTCAAGGAGCAACTAGACAGTCTGGGCATAGCCCATGAGCTGCTGGAGATAACAAAGGCACCGGGTGAAGACTGGGCCGACACCACACGGCGCAAGATTGGGTTTATTCGCTCGGTGTGTGAGAAGCACCCCGATAAAAAGGTCTTTTGGATCGATGTTGATTGCAGGATCAACTACCTGCCTGATTACATCGCAAACTCCACCGCCGACCTAATTGGTTTCCAGAGAAGCTTTGGCTCACCGTTGCAGATTGGCTATGGAAACCGCACTAGGTTCTGGGAGCCAAGCTTCTGGGGCATTGGCACCTCTTCTCAGGCAAGAAAGCTCATTGTCGATGCCGACGAGCTTGAAAAGCGTGCTGAGGTGAAGGCAACGGACGACTACTTTCTCGAAGAGGCCTGGAGGGCAAATGCCAGGCAGCTGAATTTCCAGATGATCCCGACCACCGAAATTGTTCGTGACCGCACTCCCTTGGAACCAGGTCAGCGCATGCCGTTTTTTGTGTTTGGTAGCTCTGGCAATGTTGCAGAGTTCAAAAACAAGGTGGTCCAGCACTCTGGAGGTAAGCAGGTTGGGCTAAAGCGCAAGCTGCTCCGGCAGGCTAAGAAGCTTGAAAAGAACCTCCCCGATTCTCTTCGCAATCCGCTTCGCAGGATTGCGGACTCCACTGGCGTAACTGGCGTTCTCACCTCCGGCCAGGCAAAGGGCATTGATCCTGAGCGCTCCAAGGCCCTGGGCGAAATGATGGCTGGGGGCCTTCGAGGAGACAGACAGCTTTTTGAGAACTCCCTGAGCGCTTTCGAGAAGAAGTTCATGCCCTCGCAGGGAGAGCTTGCAAACATTGCTGCCGCAAGTTCCTTTTTGCACTACTCAACAGGCGGCGAAAAAGAGCTGAGTTTGATGTGGTGGGCGAAGCCTTTCCCCGGAAACTTTGGTGACTGGCTCTCGCCGCTGATTCTTGCTCACTACTCGAATGCCAAGGTGATGCTCCAGTCACCCGTGAAGCCAACAAATAAGAAGCACATTGTGGCACTTGGCTCTATTGGCAGGTTCATTCGCTCGAGCTCCGTGGTTGTTGGTACTGGAGTCTCAACCGAAGACATTGAGCTAAACAAAAAAGCAACCTACGTCTCGGTTCGCGGGCCGATAACCGCAAAGGTTCTAAATGCCTCCGGAGGACCAGAGGTAGCAGCATTTGGGGATCCAGGGCTGGTTATCTCGCGGATCCTGCCGGTTGCCAGAGCCAAGACCAATGGCCGAGGCGTATTGGTTAGGCACTTCTCTCACAGCTCCATACCGCTGAGGCTGCCAGAGGGCATAGACGAGCTCTCGGTCATGATGTCTAGCAGGGAAGATATCGAACAGTTTGTGCAGGCGCTGAATGAGTATGACTTCGTGGTCACCTCAGCCATGCACGTGATGATCACCTGTCACTCCTATGGCATCCCCTGCAGCCTGGTGACCTTTGAGGGTTACGAGGAAAACGTTCACGGTAGCGGTATCAAATACGAGGACTACGCGCTCGGTGCAGGGGTAGAGGTCGCTAACCCGCTACCTTTGCCGCTTGATCTCACAAAGCTTGACCTTCGCTCGCTTGCCAAAGAGATCAAGGTCTCCGAGCAAAAGATGGATGAGGTGGAGAATCACCTCAGGCTGGCAATCAATAAGGTGCTCTCATGAAAGGTATGACCTCGCTGCTATGGAAGTCCTCCAGGCAAATGATCCCGAAGGGCAAATACCGCTGGCAGCTAATACTCCTTGTTTTCATTGCCGCAGCAATACCGGTGACCGAGCTTTTGGTAGCGAAGCTGTTTACAGACCTGGTTGTTTTTGGCTCTGGCCAGAGCACCACCCAGATTGTCGTCTCGGTTGTCTTATTTGCATTGCTCTTTACCACCACCAGGGTTGCCAACTACCTGCAAAAGACCTACCGGGTGAAGTTCTTTGACAAGAGCTTTGGGGCAAGCGAGCGCGAAAAAACTGCCAACGAGGAGAGCTGGGAGTGGGCGATGGCGCTCGAGCTTGTCAACGTGCTCTCGTTCATTACCCAGATGCTCGTGATAGCGACTTTCTTTTTCTTCCTCGATCTGACCTTTGCCGCGATCAACCTGGTGTTCTTGCTGGTGCTGCTGCAGGTAATTGGTGTGCTGTTCGTAAGGCAATTCAAGACTCAGCGCGGGTTTGTTCAAAAGCGAAGGGCGAAAGAGGTTGTCACCCCGGCCGAGAGGCTAGGTGCGAGAATCCAGCAGGCCGAATTTGGCACCCTGCTAGCGAGCGCCGGAGTGGTCTTGCTCTTTGTGCTGCTAATCGTGCTGAGCATCGCAGGCCAGATAAGCCTTGCAAATACCATCGTGATCTTCCTTGGGCTCAGATTGCAAAACACCACCTTTAGCTCTGTGTCTTCTTCTCTCATGCGCTTTGCAAGGGCCAAGGCCCACAGCTTCTAATGACCTCGCTCACCATTGGCTACTCGGTCCTTGCAGAGCGGGTAAAGAACATACGCCAACCAAAGGTCCCAGATAGCGAGCTGCTCGTTGTCGTCCAGAACCCAAACAAAGCAACTTATGCGAAGACCCTGGACGCGACCTATGACGAGCTAGCGAGCACAGGAGTGGCGAAGAGTCGCAACCGGGCACTTGAATTGGCCAAGGGTAGGTTCCTGGTCTTCGCCGATGACGACATTGAATTCGAACCGGCTGGACTGGCTTCTATCTGCCAATACATGGACGAGCACCCCGAGGTTGCCATTGTGCTGGCCCAGGCCACTGATCAAACTGGCAAGCTGCGCAAAAACTACCCAAAGAGCATGGAGCAGCTAAGCCTTTTCAACTCGGCCAGGGCCGCCACCTACGAAATGGTGGTGCGGGTTGAGAGCATCCACACTCTCGGGGTTAGCTTCGATACTGATTTTGGCGCAGGGGTAGAGAACTACCTGGGCGATGAGTACATCTTCATTGCCGATATCATCAGGGCCGGTGGCAAGGGGGTGTTCCTGCCTATCACCATCGCCTCTCACCCCGAGGACTCCTCGGGATCTGGCTGGGGCACCGACCGCGACCGAATAGCAAGGGCAAAAGTCTTCTCCCGTGTCTTCAGAACCATGGCGCCAATTATTCGCCTTGGCTTTGGGCTTAGGAGGCTCTCTGAGCTCGGGGGAACACAGAACCTAGTCAGGTTTGTTTTCGGGCGCTAGCGGGTCAGGACCGTGTCTTGTGCGAGTAGCACACCGTCAATGTAGACCTCGACGTTAATTGTGTAGCCGGCTCCTGTGTTGCGCTTTGTTAGCGAGTAGGTCTTTCCTGGCGCCAGGGTGATTGGGTCGACCTTGAGCCACTTACCCGCCACCTTTGCTGTCAGTCTGAGGCCCTCATAGCCCTTGGTGTAGATGGCGATGTAGCCGTTGAAGGTACCAATTGTCACCTTCTGCTCGCCATTTGAACTTCCTGGGTCCACAGGAGCGGTAGCTCCTGCCGCGAGCAGGTTGTAGGCGCCAGCGATGTTGACAAGCGGTATTTGCTTCCTAATTACATCGTCGACCTTTGAGGAGCCCTGCTTCATAGCCAGCAGGATCTGTTCGCTGGTCTTCTCAGGGAAGGCCTGCTTCAAAACTGTGAATGCCGCTGCAACCAATGGGGTTGCCGCGGAGGTTCCCGAGCTTGTCATGTAGCCGAGGGTGTCGGCGCTTCTTGTGAAGTCGGGAGCCAAGAACTCAATCTTGTTGCTCATGGTCACATACCAAGAGACTTCGCGCTGAGCATTAACCGAGCCAACCGCCACGACTTCCTCGAGGCAGCTTGGAAAGACTGACGTGGCGATGTCCAACACCGGGGTGTTGCCGGCGGCTGCAAATGTGATGATGCCGCGGTCTCGCATGTCAGAGATGATGCCTGCCAACTCGGCGAGCGCCGGGTTGGTGTCACAGAGCAGCCAGCTTCTTGGCATCTCTGAGAACAGGCCCCCAAAAGACAGTGAGAGTGCGACGGTCTTGTTTGCTTCAGCCCGGTCAGAAACATACCTTGCCGCCGCGGTGATGCCCTCGAGGGTGAGGTCGATGTTCGCCATCACGATCTTTGCATCGGGGGCAATGCCGCCGGCCGCAACTGAGTTGGGCTTGCCCGCAGCGATGCCGGCAACCATGTTGCCGTGGTTCTCGGCGAAGACAGGGAAGTTATTGACGATGCGCTGCGATGCGGCGGAAACGCCGGTCTGGCTCTTGGAGCCGTTGGGGCAAAAGTTTGAGGTGTAGGAGGCGTAGAGGCAGAAGCCATCAACGACCTGGTCCTGGAAGTACTCGTGGGTGAGGTTTACGCCCTGGTCAATAAAGGCAATCGAGGCTCCCTCGCCCTTGTGGCCAAGCTCCCATACCGACTCCACGTTAACCATCGTGTAGGCAGGTTCGACAACGTTTGCCTGGGCAGGTGCTGCAAAGCCAAAAAGCGAAATTGCAAGAGCTGTTACGGCCGCAAAAAACTTAGTCTTCAAGTTGATTTCTCCCGTTTTCTAACTCCAAGCGTAAGCGCAGAAAGTGAGCATCCGCTGATAGTTGAGTCTAGGCTTTAGCCATGGTTGATGCGGGTAGAAAAGTCAGCAAGGCGATTATTCCGGCAGCTGGACTTGGCACCCGCTTCCTCCCCGCCACAAAGGCGATGCCCAAAGAGATGCTCCCCATCGTTGACAAGCCCGTAATTCAATACGTGGTGGAAGAGGCGGTCTCGGCTGGGCTCTCAGACCTTTTGATAATCACCGGTAGAAACAAGAACACCCTTGAGAACCACTTTGACCGGGTGGCCGAGCTGGAGCAGGCGCTAACTGCAAAGGGTGACCAGAAGCGGCTTTTCTCCGTCCAGGAGTCCAACCAGCTTGCCGACATCCACTACACCCGCCAGGGCGACCCGAGGGGACTGGGTCACGCGGTCCTCAGGGCAAAAAGCCACGTCGGTTCGAACAGCTTTGCTGTCCTACTTGGCGATGACGTCATCGACTCTCGCGATGCCTGCCTTTCAAAGATGCTTGAGCTCCACGAGGCAACAGGGGACAACGTGGTTGCCCTGATGGAGGTGCCGATGGAGCAAATTCATCTCTATGGGGCAGCGAGCATTAGCTCCCAAGAGGGAGATGCGGTGGTCATTTCTGAGCTGGTTGAAAAACCAGAGCCTGAGAGCGCTCCTTCAAACCTTGCGGTGATTGGCCGCTACGTGCTCAGGCCAGAGATCTTTGAGATTTTGGAGAACACCGAGCCTGGTAGGGGTGGGGAGATACAGCTCACCGATGCCCTCCAGCATGCAGCTAATAACCCAGAGCTTGCAGGGGGAGTTAGAGGTGTGATCTTCCGAGGCAGGCGATACGACACCGGTGACAAGCTGGACTTTATTCGCGCGACCCTGAGGATCGCGGTTGACAGAGAAGATATCGGCGGCGAGCTAAAGAGCTGGCTAAAAGAGTTTTCTAAAGAGCTTTAGTCCGCTTGCACTTTTCTGAGCAGTATTTGACCTGGTCCCAGTTTTTCTCCCAGGACTTGCGCCAGACCATTTCCCTGCCGCAGCGCTCACAGGTCTTCTTTGGCAGGTTAGCTTTCTTAACCCCGCGCACTACTCAGACTCTGGCTGGTCGATTGTTAGCTTGCTCTTAGGAACGTCCATCATCTCCACCCAGGTGTTGCCAATGGCTAGCTGGAGCGGCTGGCCGTCTGTCGTGGAGAGCAGGATTGGCTCGCCAATCTCGCCCTTAGACCACACTGCCTGCAGGTAGTAGCCGTCGGAGAAGATGTGAGCAATACCCTCATTGTTTTCCAGCATGGCCTTTGGAATGGCTCCGTATTTTGGATCTACGAAACTCAAATCGTGGGCGACCTCCATGACAACCACGTTCTTGGCAATTACCCGCTCGCCACCTTCTTGGGTGTGCTCGGAGCCGTCTTGGGTTCTCAGCCACGCGGGCTCCTCGGCAACCGACCAATCAAAGGTGGCGGTTCCGAGCTCCCACTCTGAGTGCATCTGTGGGTACTTCACGCCAAGGCCCAAAACAGGTGTTCCCTCCGCTACAGCGGTCGGAATCGCAGCAAACTCAAAGCCGGGTTCTGGAGCTGGCTGCTCTGGAGAGTAGAGCTGTTGAAGCTTGGCGGCCTCAAAAAACAGGTTCCAGGGAGCAACCCTTGACTTCTCGCGAAAGTAAGTGTCGTTATTCATCTCGGTGTCTTCGTCGCTCATGATCAGCCCGGTTGCCTTGGCTGCCGACTTGAACGGGGCCTGGCCTCCTGAGTAGACGAAGATGCCGTTGAAAGGATCGACAATTGCCGCATCCACCGGCCTCACTGACCTGACCGGGCCAATGACCTCGGGGGTTCTTGAGTGCCAAACCGGCAAAAGCCTTGTAAGACCTATCTCGACCCGGGTGACAAAGACGATGTCTGCAGAGTTGAGAGCCAGCTGAGGTCTACCGGGCGTGGTGTTGTCGATCTTCGCCGAAACGGCAGGGAGTTCAAGCAGGGGGTTGGTGCCCTCCTCGTAGAGAACGCCGGTGAGGGCGGCCGCCACCATCACCGGTTCCGGCTCGGGCTCCTCAGTTGGGGTCGGCGAAGCCGTCTGGGACTGGGTGGGCGTGGGGGCAATTGTTTCCTCGGGTTCAGAGCTGCAGCCAGCAAGAACAAGTGCCGAGGCAATTAGAAGGGCTATCTTCCGCATTGGACTAAGTGTAGAAGCGGAGTGGGGGTTTTCTAAGGTAATCCGCTGGGGGTTTGGTTTAGGAGCTCGGGTAGAAATTCACAGCCCCACGAACCCATACCGTGACCCTCATGCCAACCTCTGGGGCAAAGGGGCCGTTTGACCTTGCTCTGATTCGAAGCTTTGGAGTCTGCACCTCAACGAGGGCGTCGTGGCCAAAGAACACCCTGCCTACAACCTCAGAGTCTCCTGAGGGGTTTGGCTGCAGATAAAAGTTTTCGCTTCTGATCGCCACCACTCCGGTGGCGCCCTCGGCAACATTGTTTAGCGGGGTCAGGCTGCCAAGATCGGTGAGTATCTTGCCACCGGAGACCTTGCCATCCACAAGCACCGACTCTCCCAAGAATGTCGCGATGCCAACATCCGCTGGTGAGTTGTAAATCTCAGAGGGCGACCCGATCTGAATCACCTTGCCATCTCGCAGGACCGCCACGCGATCCGCCAAAGAAAGTGCCTCTTCTTGGTCGTGTGTGACCATTACCGCAGTCGCTCCCTCAGCCTTGAGCACCCCGCGAACCTCCTCGCGAAGCTGCTGCCTGAGCTCTGCATCCAAGGCACTAAATGGCTCGTCTAGTAGCACCAGCTTTGGTCTTGGAGCCAACGCCCTCGCAAGTGCTACGCGCTGCACCTGCCCACCCGAGAGCTCCTCGGGCATGCGAGCGGCGAACTGCTCCATCCGGATTAGTCGCAAGAGCTCATTGACCCTCTCGTCCCTTGCCTCTTTCGATAGCCCAGCAAGACCAAAACCAATGTTCTGGCGAACGTTGAGATGAGGGAAGAGAGCAGAGTCCTGGGGCACGATGCCGATGCTTCGCTTCTCCGGAGCAACGGTTGCATCGCTACTGCTGAGCAGAGTCCCATCAAGGGAGATTGATCCGCCAGTAACAGCGTCAAAACCTGCAATCAGCCTAAGAAGAGTTGACTTGCCCGCACCCGATGATCCCAGCACGGCGAGAAGCTGCTTGCTCTCAAGTTCAAGGGTTATGCCGGCAAGAACTCTCGTTTCTCCGAAGCTAACTGAGACGTCTTTGACTTCAAGAAGTGGCATCTAGCTAACCTCCGAAATCAGTCTTCTGGCCTGGGCATTCAGGAAAAGTGCCGGCACCCCCGCAATGATAATCAGCGCGAGGGCATAGGGGGCAGCCTGCGAATAGGCCAAAACCTCAGTTGCCTGCCATAGCTCTGTCGCCAAGGTGTCTAACTGATTGGGGCGAAGCAGCAGGGTGGCGGGGAGTTCTTTAAGTACGGTGAGGGATGCGAGCGCAATACCGGCGATGATGCCTGGCGCGGCAATTGGCAGGACCACCTTGCCCAGCGCCGCGTTCTTGCTAAGCCCCTGACTTCTTGCAACCTCCTCGATACTCCTCGGCACAAGCGCAATCGGAGTTCCGACGAGCCCCAGCGCATTTGGCAAAAACAAGATGAGGTAGGCAAGCAGCAGTAGCCAAATGGTCTGGTAGATGCCTGGCAAGAGGTTTGCACCAAAGAACACCAGCGCCAGCGCAACCACAACCGCTGGGAGTGCATGTGCGGTCCATGCTGTTAGATCGACCACCCCGGAGAGCCGGCTTTGGAACCTAAGGTTCCAAACCGAGATCGCAAGTGCGAAGATGCCGATAATTACTCCCGCTGCAAGCGCCACTAGCAGCGAACTAACTACCAGTTCTCCCAACCTGAGCAAATCAAATGCGCGTTGATTCAGAGACCAGCCAATCAGGGACACAATCGGTAGCCCCGCCCCTGCAAGGCCAAGCACGGAAAGGGCCATGAGCGAAGGCAGCCTCAAACCGCCGAGATCTATGAGCCTTCTGCGGCCTGAGGTGCTCGGTGCGCTCCAGCGATCTCCTCGATAGCGGCGCTCGAAGAAGATGACAACCAGCGTTAGCGCCACCAAAACCAGTGCCAGCGCAGCTGCGCTGGTTCTATCAAATGATCCGCGGTAGGCGTTGTAGATGGCACGGGTAAAGGTGTCGAAGCGGAGCAGCGCGATTGCGCCGAATTCGCTCAGCGTATAGAGCGCCACCAACAAACCCGATGCGAGGGCAGCAGGCCTTATCTGAGGCCAACTCACGCTCCAGAAAACTTGCAGCCGATTTTTCCCAAGCGAACGAGCCACCTCCTCGGCTGCGAAATTTGAGCTAATCAGCGCGGCCGATACTGCCAAAAAAACGTACGGCGCGGTTGCCAGCGACAGGGTGAGCCAGGCTGCCCAAAAACCGCTGAACCACGGAAATATGCTCAGGTAGCCAAGTGCAAGGACGAAGCTCGGGATGGCAAGTGGCAGGGTTGCCAGCACTGCAAATACCGGGGCGAGGACAAGGTTAGTTCTCACCGTGAGCCAGGCCTGCAGGATACCTATTGCCAATGCCGTCAGGGAAACACTGAGAGTGAGACTGATCGAGTTCCAAAGCAGCTCCAGCGTCCTTGTCCTGAGCAGTTCCGCCAGCGCTGCCTCAAAGCCCTCGGCGAGCCGAAGCAGCAAATACCCGATCGGCAATAGAGACGCTAGGGCTGCAACTACACCCAGCGCTACCGCTGCAATCGGAGGTCTTTGCATCTGGGCCTAGATCAGTCCCGCCTGGCGGATTAGCTCCAGCGTCCTTTCAAGAGTGTCGAGGTCGCTTAGGTCAATCGCGGGAGTTTGAATCTCGCTAAGCGGTACCAGCTCATCGGCGGGGCTAATGCCGCCAACAAGTGGATACTCCCTGGTTTCCTCGGCGAAGTACTTCTGGCCCGATTCGCTGAGCAGGTAGCTAACAAACTCACTCGCGTTCTCGGATGCATTTAAGATGCCAACACCGGCAACGTTGACAAGATTGCCCGCGTCCGCAGCCCCAAACTGAGCCAGGCGGCTGTTCATCTGAGCCTGACCAACATCCATCGCACGCGCATACCAGTAGTAGTGGTTGATAAGCCCCGCAGCCAACTGTCCCGACTCAACGGCTTCGAGTATTGCGCCGTTTTTTTCGTAGATGACGGCGTTCTCCCGCATTGCCTCTAGCCATTCCAAGGTGCGCTCATCACCGTGGATAACTCGCATGGCGGTCACAAAAGACTGGAACGAAGCATTGGTTGGCGCGATGCCAATTCGGCCCTGCCAAGACTCAGCCTCAAGATCAAAAATACTCGCGGGCAGCTCACTAACCTCGGCCGGGTCATAAACCAAAACTCTCGCCCTGCCGGAAACCCCCACCCAGCTTTTGTCTGCTGCCGAATACTCCGGGGGAACAAGGGAGAAGATCTCATCTGGAATGGCAGTTAGCAGACCCGCCTTGGAGGCCGCACCTAACGCCCCAGCATCCTGCGCGAGGAAGATATCCGCAGGCGAATTGGTACCCTCCTCAAGAAGCTGCGCGGCTAGCTCCGCACTGCCCGCGTAGCGAACCTCGACATCGATGCCGCTAGCCTGCTCAAACTGTTCAACAAGGGGCCCAATTAGTGCCTCGCTCCTGCCCGAATAAACCAGTAGCGAATCGTCCTCGGCGCTGCAACCGGTAAGAAACAAACCGGAGACAACAAAGACAGCGAGAGCACTGCGAAACCTCAATGAAACCTCTTCAAAAGTTGGGTAAAAAGATGATTACCCAAAGAGGTTAGGTAAACCTAACTAGTTTGTCAAGATTTGGCTTTTGCGTCGATTTCGGCAATCAGATTCTCGACCAGAACCTTGATCTCATCGCGAATTGGTCGAACCGACTCCACGCCTTTTCCGGCTGGATCCTCCAGCTTCCAGTCGAGGTAAATCTTCCCCGGGTAGAAGGGGCAGGCATCGCCACAGCCCATGGTGATTACGTAGTCCGAAGCCCTAACCTCCTCGTCGGTAAGAACCTTTGGTTTTGCAGCTGAGATGTCAATGCCCAGCTCGTTCATGGCCTCAACTGCTGAGGGGTTCACCTGGTCTCCCGGCATGGTGCCTGAAGAGCGAACCTCAATGCGATCGCCAGCCAGGTGGTGCAGAAAACCCTGTGCCATCTGCGATCTTCCTGCGTTGTGAACGCAAACAAACATGACCGAAGCGATTGGGGCTGACATTAGCTGCCTACTTTCTTGGTGAGGGGAGCAAAGGTAATAAGTGCGATGGCCATACCAATTAGCTGGGCCAAGGCGAACCAGAGTGCTGAGTCGGGTGCGATACCCGAGGGGGCTTCGGTGAAGATACGCCCCAGGGTCACTGCCGGGTTAGCAAACGATGTTGAAGAGGTGAATATGTGGCCTGCGAATATCCAGGCTGCAACCGAGGCAGCAACCAAATTTGCCTTCTCAAAATGAACCAGCAGCAGGATCAAGAGCACCAAGCCCCAGGTAGCAACCACCTCACCCAAAAAGGTAGGAAGCGAGAATCTCTCTAGCTTGCTCACCTCGAGCCAGGCCGAGCCGAACATTAGATTTGCAGTCACTGCCCCGCTTATGGCGCCAAGCACCTGAGCTGCGATGTAAGCACCGGCCTCGCCCGAGGCAATAGCCTTCCGCACCAGAAAACCCAGGGTAACTACCGGGTTGAAGTGCGCTCCAGAGATGGGGCCAAAGATTGAGATCGCGACGAAAAGGATCGCAGCAACCGTTGCGGCGATCATGGTGAGGCCAAGCGGGTAACCAGATTGCAAGGTGGCGGTCATGAAGCCTGCGCCAACTACGCCGGAAACAATCAGGGCGGTGCCTAAAAACTCGGCCAGAAGCTTCGCTGAAAGCGGATGTTGCAAGCCTTACCTTCTCTCTAATGCTCTGGTAGTTTATAGATAACCATCTATGAATAGGTGAACAAATGGTTACGAGAGTGCAACTAGATATCTCCCAGTGCGCACCCACGCCTGGAGTCGAGCCAATGGCCCGGACCAAGGCGAATGAAATTGCGAGCCTTCTCAAGGCAGTTGCAGACCCAACAAGGCTCCAGATCCTCGCGCTTATCAATCAGGGTGAGAACAGCAGCGCCTGCACCTGCGACCTCACTGGTCCCCTTGGGCTATCACAACCAACCATCTCCCACCACATGAAGAAGCTCACTGAGGTGGGTTTGTTGAGCGCAGAGCGCAGGGGAACCTGGGTCCACTACAGCGTGAACAAAGAGCTCTGGGGCCAAATAGCGGAGCTGTTTGAGTGAGCATCCAACACACCTCCTTTGGCGTGCTGACGCCTCAGCATGACCATGCGGTTTTCAACGAGCGCTCGGTAAGAGCTGCAGCTGGATTGCTGTTTGTCTTCGGATTTGCTGGCTGGATGACGGCCGCCCTCACCTCAGACTTCTCGCTGCTGAGAGCCTTTGGAGCGTTTTTTATGTTCGAGATGTTCGTAAGGCTTTTTGCCGGACAGAGATTCTCTCCCACGCTTCGCATCTCGGATTATTTTGTGCGCAACCAGATACCCGAGTGGGTTGATGCAAAACCCAAGCAAACTGCCTGGTCAATTGGGTTTGGCATGGTTCTGGTTGCCTGCTTCATGATGGGGTGGCTTGGAATGCGAGATGAGATCGTGCTGGGTTTGTGCGCACTCTGCATGAGCTTTTTATTTGCAGAGGCAGCATTTGGATTTTGTGCCGGCTGCTGGCTACACATGAGATTTGCCAAAGAAAAACCACAGCTGTGCTCAGGAGGAGTCTGCAGCTTAGAAAACGAAGGAGCAAGGTAATGAGCAAGATTGAAATCAGCATCGAGGGCATGACATGCGGCCACTGCGCCATGAGCGTCACCAATGAACTTGCAACCCTAGAGGGAGTCAGCAATGTACAGGTTGATCACGCCGCAGGCAAGGCCACGATTGAGTCAGAGGGTGTTAGTGAAGACCAGCTCTCGGCAGCAATCGAAGAGGCTGGCTACCAGGCAACTGGTTTTGCAACCGTAAATGGCTAATAATCTCGTAGAGCTCGACATCGAGGGCATGACCTGCACGGCTTGCGCCCGAAGAGTTGAGAAAACGCTAAATAGAGTCGATGGCGTAACTGCCTACGTTGACTTCGCAAGCGAAAAGGCTCACCTGCAGTTTGCCGGTGAGATTGAACTTGATGTGCTCAAAGAGGCTGTTGCGAGCGCCGGCTACAAAGTCGGAGAGGGCAAGGAAGAGCTCAAGACTCTGAAGCCGAGGCTCATCACGGGCGCAGTCTTGTCCCTGCTGGCGATGGTGTTTTCGATGGTGCCCGGTATTGAGTTTGAGGGCCAGCAGTTCTTGGTCTGGGCACTTGCGACACCGGTGATTCTGTATGTCAGCTTTCCGTTTCATGCGGCTGCCATCAAAAACCTTCGCCACGGCGACACCACCATGGACACCCTCGTTTCGCTTGGTTCCTCGGTGGCCTACCTCTACAGCATCTACCTGGTGCTCACCGGCTCCACTCACCACTACTTCGAGGTAAGCGCGGTAGTTCCCTCGGTTGTCCTCCTTGGAAGATTCATTGAGGTTAGGGCAAGACGCAGTGCAACTGATTCTGTTAGGGCGCTACTGAGCGCCATCCCCGACAGTGCAACAGTCATCCGAGACGGGACGCGCGAGCAGGTGCCCACTCACACCCTCAGGGCTGGAGACGAGGTAGTTGTAGTAGCGGGTGATCGCGTCCCCGCAGATGGGACCCTGGTCAGCGAATTCGCCTCGGTAGATAACTCAACCCTGACTGGAGAGAGCCTGCCGGTTGAGCTGCGGGCTGGGGAGGCACTGAGTGCCGGTGCCACAGTGCTATCGGGAGAAGTAATCATTCGCCTAACCGCAAGTGCTGGAACCTCACGGCTCTCAAGAATCGCGGACCTGGTCCGCGAGGCAACAGCGAGCAAGACCCAACTTGGTTCCCTAACCGATCGCATCTCCAGTGTGTTCGTGCCGAGCGTCATTGTGATTTCCATTGCCACCTACTTCGTCTGGGCACTTGCTCTCGGAGACAGCACGCGAGCCTTTGAGGCTGCGGTCGCGGTGCTGGTGATCGCCTGCCCCTGCGCTTTAGGTATTGCCGTACCAATGAGCCTGGTGGTGGCAACCAGTCTCGGCACCAAAAAGTCGGTCGTAATTCGAAACCCCGACAGCCTCAGGCTGCTTGCCAGAATAAACAAGGTTGTCTTCGACAAGACCGGGACACTAACTGACGGGAAGCTGAGTATCGTCAAAGCCCATGGTCTCGGCGGCGTTACTGCCGAGGATACCGTGGCTAAGGCCGCAGCCGTCGAAGCCGGCAGCAAACACCCTGTGGCAATGGCCATAGCTGCCAGCGGAACCACTTACGTCGCCTCAAACATTGAGGAGATCTCAGGTCGCGGCGTTGCTGGAGACATCGACGCTCTCAGGGTGAGTGTTGAAAAGCCTGGCATTTACGAAAATCAGGCGGAGCTTGATGCCGCAATCCAAAATGCCGGGCCCAACACCCTGGTAGTAGTTGCCTGGGAGGGCTGGGCCCACGGCCTGATTGAACTCAGTGATGGCCTGCGTGAGGGCGCCAGGGAAACCGTTAGTGAGTTGCACTCAATGGGTCTAAAGGTGGCCATGTTATCTGGCGACAACCAAAGGCGCGTTGACGCGGTCGCAGGCCAACTTGGCCTCGATGAGGCTCTAGCCTCCGCTTCACCAGAGGGCAAGCTCGAATACCTAACATCGCAACCTGAGAAGCTGGCAATGGTCGGCGATGGCATCAATGACGTTGCGGCTCTGGCCAGTGCGGACATTGGAATTGCCATGGGATCAGGCGCTCAAGCGGCTCAGGCCGCGAGTGCGATCACGGTTCTCGATGACGACCCCAGAAAGATCCCCTCCTCGCTAAAGCTTGGCCGCCGAACCTATCGCAACATCCTGCAAAACCTTGGCTGGGCCTTCGGCTACAACATCCTGCTGATTCCGGTGGCTGCCGCGGGACTTCTAAACCCCATGCTTGCAGGGGTTGCCATGGCATTTAGCTCTGTGTCGGTAGTTGCTAACGCCCTTCGAATGAAGTTGCAGGACTAGCCGGCCTTTTTCTCGGTTAAGTTCTTCATGCACAAAATCCTTTTCCTCCACGGCTGGACCAATCGCCGTCCCGAGGGCCACTGGATGAGACTCAGTGCAGCCGAGCTCAGATCAGGAGGCAACCAGGTTTGGTACCCGCAGTTTCCAGACCCTGACACCCCCAAGCCCCACGAGTGGCAGGACCTTCTGCGCCAGGAGAGCAACATGATGGATGAGGTTCCTGGTGGCAGCAAGATTTGCATTGCCCACTCTCTGGGAACCATTAATTGGCTCTATGGAGCTCTCGGGGACATGTTCAACGCGCCCTTTGACAGGGTGCTGCTGGTTGCTCCCCCAGACCCGCAAATGACCTCCGAAACCTCGGGTATTGAGGGTGACCCAATGGACCTAACCAATCCCTTGCTCGAACCCCAGGCAAAGAAATGGGCGAGGTCTTTGGAGGCAATCGCAGGTGACAACGACCGCTGGCTGCCAAGGGGTGTTGAGATTTACAAACCAGCTCTGGGAATTGAACCGATCGTGTTTGAAGGCGCTGGTCACTTCAGCCTTGACGATGGCTGGGGCCCGTGGCCCGGCCTGATCGACTGGGTAGAAAGCGGCGACCCAGCAGACCTGATCTCTCGTTAACTGATTTCCCGAATCTCACCAGTCTCAGGATGTTTAGGGTTCCGCGCCTTGAAGAGAAGATATATCCACACCAACAGCAAGCACGCGATGACGCCCATGGTGAAGGTGGCGGCTATAGCCAGTTGCGGATTGGCAAGCAGCATTAGAGTTAGCGCGGTTGGTGAGAGGGCCGACACAACCTTGCTCAGCATCATGATGTAGCCCTGGCGCTGACCAAAGCGATCTGACCCAAAGAACAACAGCGGCAGCGAACCCCTAATAAATGGGTTCAGTCCAACCCCAATGCCGTGAAGGATCACAAAGGCCATGAGCCCGTTTGTGCCAAAGAGCCAGATAGCCAGAACCCCAAGTGGGTGGGCGGCAATAGATATCGCTGCGACCCTAATTGGCGTTGCCCACTTACCAAGTGCCAAAAGCAGCACTCTCGCCATCACCTGAGCAGGGCCAAGAACTATCGACGCAATCAGAGCAAGCTCGATTGAAGCCCCGAGCTCCCCAAGCATGAATGGCAGCGTCGTATTCACCGAACTGACGATGAAGCCCTCGAGCGCAAACATGATTGCAAAAACAACCAGAAGCGAATCAAAGCGAAACTTGTTTTTCACCATCTTCCGGATCGGCCCCGTCATGTCTGGAACCTCTCTGCGCTCAGAGCGAGGAATTGTCAGATTGAGAGGCAGGCCAACAAGTAGATGTGCTGCAACCCAGAACCAGACCGCCCACTGCCAACCAAACTCAGTCAATAGCAGAGTTGTAAGGGGCCAAGAGATCGACGAGGAGAATCCGGCAAAAACCGTGATGCCCGCAATGACTTTGTTTGACCTGTTCCCAAAGAAGTTCACCGCTGTTGCAAATGCAGCATCGTAGTTGCCCATTGAGCCGCCAACCCCGATCAGGATCCACGCTGCAAACAGCTGCACGGGCTCGGTGGCGGTGGCAAGCAATGCCAGGCCGATGGCAAAGGCGACCGAACCCCACGGCAGAACCTTCCTACCGCCCAATCGATCGATAGCCTTTCCAACCCTCGGGCCAAGTAGGCCTGAAACAAGCAGTGAGATGGTGAAGGCCCAGAAGAAGAGCTCTGTTGTGATGCCCAATGACTGAGCTATCGGAACGGCAAGAATTGCTGGGAGATAAAAGGAAGAACCCCAGCCGATGATCTGGGCCATGCCGAGGCGCATGGTGAGGCGAGTGCCAGCTTGCACTTATCACCTCGGATCGAAACTGGCTTTAGTTTACTTGCCGTATTAGCCTGTCAGCCATGCGCTCTCTGAGTAGCTACATCACAGGTGTGAAACACCCCGAGGGTTTTCACGGCGAGGGAAAAACCAAGAACTTCTTTGAAGGCTGGTACTTCAAGTTCGTCTCACAAGACCAGTCTCAGCGCTGGGCTGTGATCCCGGGAATCTTTAGAGGTCTCGGTGGCGAAAGCCGCGACGAGGCATTTGTTCAGGTGCTGGACGGGGCAACAGGGAGAAGCTGGTATCACGTCTTCCCAGTCGAAGAATTTAGGGCGAGCGCCGATAGCTTCGATGTTCACATCGGACCAAATCACTTCAGCTCCAAAGGTGCGACTCTTGACCTGCCTCAGCTAAAAGGAACGCTTGAGATAACTAGCGAGCTGAAGCCCTGGCCGGTAACCCTGGCTAGTCCAGGGATCATGGGTTGGTATGGGCTCGTGCCGTTCATGGAGTGCTTCCACGGAATCGTTTCCTTCGGCCACAGCATCGAGGGGCAATTAGAAGTAGAGGGAAAAAAGCAGAGCTTCTCAGGCGCCAAGGGTTACATCGAAAAAGACTGGGGAAAGAACTTTCCCAGCGGCTACATCTGGCTGCACTCCAACCACCTAGACAGCGACCGTGACGCATCGCTGGTGGCCTCGGCGGCGATTATCCCGTGGCTCTCTAAGCCTTTTCGGGGTTTCATCATGGGCCTTCACCACTCTGGCAAGCTCCACAGCTGGACTACCTATAACCGCTCAAAGGAGCTGGAGCTAACCCTGGACGATAGCCATGTCACGTGGAGAGTGGCCGGCCCAGATGGCTTGCTTGAGATTAGGGCCGAGCGAAAGCGTGGTGGGCTACTTCATGCTCCGCTCCGAGAGGCTATGCACCAAAGGGTCGAAGAGACTATGGATGCAGTCTTTGAGGTCCGTCACAGCATCAATGGCAATACAGTTCTAGAAGCAAAAGCTACATCGGGGGCGATGGAAGTGTTTGGGGACACCGAGAGGCTGCTTCGGATTTGACACCCAAAAACATCATCATCACCGGTGGTAGCTCTGGTCTGGGGCTGGCAAGTGCCAACCACTTCGCCCAAGCCGGCCACAACATCACCCTGGTTGCCAGAGGAGAGAAGCGGCTGCTCGAAGCCGCGGAACAGCTCAGGCTCAAATTCCCCGATGCTCGCATTGAAGAGCGAGTTCTCGACGTCTCAAACCTTGACGAGGTAAGGGGTTTCGCTCGAGAGATCACAGAACCGGTAGATGTTCTGATGAACAATGCGGGTCTCATGGGTCCTGACTTCTCGCTCTCTATTGAGGGCATCGAGTCTCAAATGGCAACCAACCACATCGGCCATTTCCTGCTTACCTCGTTGCTGTGGGAAAAACTGGAGGAGGCGAACGAGCCTCGCGTGATCTCGTTGAGCTCCGTGGTTCATCGCAGAGGAAGGCTCAAAGCCGACTCTCTCGAAGAGATCCGCGGCTCCAAAAAAGACTCCTATGACCGTTGGCAGCGCTATGCCGACACCAAGCTCGCATGCCTGCTCTTTGCAAGAGAGCTCGACCTCAGAGCAAAACAGACTGGCTCTCGGGTGAAGTCCATTGCTGCGCACCCAGGCTGGGCGCTAACAGGTTTGCAAATCAACTACCCAAACCGCTTTGACTTTCTCGCCCAAGATGCTCAAACCGGAGCTCGGAGCCAGATCAAAGCTGCGACTGACGCAACTCTTAAGGGGGGTGAGTTTGTGGGCCCAAGGTGGGAGGCTTGGGGCAGGCCTGCGCTCATAAAAGGATCGAAGCGCTCACAAGACCTAGAGCTAATGAAACGTCTCTGGGAAATAAGTGAGGAGCTAACTGGCCTGAGGTTTCTTGCCTAGGAGTAGGCTTTTTCAGTCCTAGGAGTATTAGTGCAAGCCGAAGAAGTCGTTGGTTCGAGGATTACGAACCAGAGCCTGAGCCGTTGGCTCCACTCGCTGCCCGGTGTCGACAAGGTAGGCCTCGAGGCTCGAGCAGCCTCCCTCGCCACCAGGTCCATAAAGACCAGCTCAAAAGCCTGGGGTCTGGATATGGCGATCAAGATGATGGACCTTACGACCCTGGAGGGCATGGACACCCCCGAGCGGGTTCGTAGCCTTTGCCAAAAAGCAATGACACCAGACCTGGATGACCCAGAGTGCCCAACTCCAGCAGCAATCTGCGTCTATGGCGACATGGTGACGTTTGCGAAGGCGGCCTTAGGCAGGAGCAAGATCTATGTTGCCGCAGTTGCAACCGCCTTCCCCTCTGGAAGGGCAGGCATGAAGGTCAAGCTCCAGGACACCAAAGACGCCGTTGCAAATGGCGCTGACGAGATTGATATGGTCATCGACCGTGGTGCATTCCTAAGCGGCAACTACCTAGAGGTTTACAAGCAGATTCAGGCCATAAAGGAAGCCTGCAAGCGGCCCAAAGGCGCCCCTGCGCACCTCAAAGTGATTCTTGAAACCGGGGAACTGCAGACCTATGACAACATCCGGAGGGCAAGTTATCTAGCGATGCTCGCCGGTGCGGATTTCATCAAGACCTCAACAGGCAAGGTATCCGTGAACGCAACCTTGCCAACAACTCTGTTGATGCTCGAGGCAGTTCGTGACTGGCATGAAGACACCGGTGAGCTGATTGGTGTGAAGCCTGCCGGCGGCATCAGAACTGCCAAAGATGCCCTCAGATACCTGGTAGTGGTCAAGGAGATCGCTGGTGAGCGCTGGCTCGACCCGAACCTTTTCCGCTTTGGCGCATCGAGCCTGCTCAACGACGTGCTGATGCAGCGCAAGAAACTTTTGACCAAGACCTACTTGGGTCCTGACTACGTAAGCGTGGACTAGGAGAGATCATGTTCGACTACGCACCCGCCCCGGAAGCGAAACTCGCAAGTTTTGAAAAGAGCTACGGCCACTTCATCGGCGGCAAGTTCACCAAGCCCGCGAAGCTTTACCCAACCATCAACCCCGCAACTGAAGAGGTGCTCGCTCAGATCTCCCACGGAACCGCAAGGGACGTGGACCTTGCCGTCAAGGCAGCTCGCGCAGCTTACGAAAAGGTTTGGAGCAAGCTCTCGGGTGCAGAGCGTGGCAAGTACCTCTACCGCATCGCAAGAATCATGCAGGAGCGCGGACGCGAGTTGGCAGTTGCAGAGACGCTAAACAACGGAAAGCCCATCAAAGAGACCAGGGACTTTGATGTTCCTACGGCTGTTTCCTGGTTCTTCTACTACGCCGGCTGGGCCGACAAGCTGGACTATGCGGGCCTCGGCCCCAACCCCAAGGCCCTTGGCATAGCGGCGCAGGTAGTGCCGTGGAATTTCCCGCTGATGATGCTGGCCTGGAAGATCGCCCCGGCTCTAGCAGCTGGAAACACTGTTGTGCTGAAGCCTTCGGAAACCACGCCTCTTACGGCACTGCTGTTCGCGGAGATCTGCCAGCAGGCCGAGCTCCCAGACGGCGTTGTAAACATAGTGACCGGCTTCGGTGACACAGGAGCTGCGCTGGTGGGTCACAAGGACGTAAACAAAGTTGCCTTCACGGGATCGACTGAGGTTGGCAAGCTAATCGCCAAGCAGGTTGCCGGTAGCGATAAGAAGGTGACACTTGAGCTTGGGGGCAAAGCTGCAAACATCGTCTTCGACGATGCGCCCATCGACCAGGCAGTCGAAGGAGTAGTAAACGGCATTTTCTTCAACCAGGGTCACGTCTGCTGCGCGGGTTCGAGACTGCTGGTCCAAGAGTCAATTCATGATGAGTTCATCAAAAAGCTAAAGCGCAGGATGAGCACTCTGAGGCTGGGTGACCCCATGGACAAGAACACAGATGTGGGCGCTATCAACTCGGCCGACCAACTTGCCAAGATCAAGAAACTTGTCAAAATGGGAGTCAGTGAGGGTGGCGAGCTCTGGCAGCCAGAGTGCAAGATCCCCAGAAACGGCTTCTGGTTTGCACCGGCCATTGTCGACAACGTGAGCCCCGCCAACACCGTTGCTCGGGAGGAAATCTTTGGCCCGGTACTCAGCGTCATCACCTTCCGAACCCCAGCCGAAGCTGTAACGAAGGCAAATAACACTGAGTACGGTCTCTCCGCAGGAATCTGGACCGAGAAGGGCTCCAAGATGCTGAAGCTCGCGGACCAGCTCAATGCGGGTGTTATCTGGAGCAATACCTTCAACCAGTTTGACCCAACCAGCCCATTCGGTGGCTTCAAAGAATCCGGCTACGGCCGAGAGGGTGGCCGCCAGGGCCTCCTTTCCTACCTGAAAGCAGGTAAGTAAATTGCGTTTAGATGTGAAGAAGACCTACAAGCTTTTCATCGCGGGCAAGTTCCCAAGAAGCGAATCGGGTCGCAGCTACGAAGTAAAAGATTCCAAGTCGAGGCATGTGGCAAACGTTGCCCTCGCATCTCGCAAGGACGTTCGCGATGCGGTTCAGGCGGCAAGAGCTGCCCAGGCCGGTTGGGCATCGGCCAGCGCCTATAACCGCGGCCAGGTTCTCTACCGCATTGCCGAGATGCTGGAGGGGAGAAAAGAGCAGTTTGTCGCTGAGCTCGCCCTTCTAACGGGCAAGACCCAGAGGCAGGCTGAGGCTGAGGTCAACGCCGCCATCGACTCTTGGGTTTGGCATGCGGGATGGACCGACAAGATTGACTCGGTAGCAGGCAGCATGAACCCTGTTGCGGGCCCATACTTCAACATCTCCACCAATCAGCCCACGGGGGTTGTGGGCGCCTTTGCTCCTCAGGACAGCGGTCTCGTTGGCTTTGTGAACACGATTGCTCCCGCGATTCTCTCGGGCAACACCGTGGTTGTGGTAACCAGCGAAAAGCTGTCTCTGCCAGCACTAAGTTTTGGCGAGGTCTTGGCGACTAGCGATCTGCCGGGCGGTGTTGTGAATATCCTCAGCGGCAAAGAGAGTGAGCTATCCAGCTGGCTAGTCGGCCACATGGACGTGAACGCGGTTGACCTTGAGGGAACTTCAAACCCAACCGAGCTTGAGATATCTGCCGCAACCACCGTGAAGAGGGTTATCAGGCCGGGGACCTACCCAAGATCTGAATCAAAGGGTAACCTCCAGCACATACTTGACCTTATGGAGGTCAAGACCGTCTGGCACCCCAAAGGCCACTAGAAACTAGGGCTGGCCACCAGCCTTGGTGACGGCTAGCGCGGCAAAGGCATTGGCATCAACGAGCGCCTCTTTGGCATCTAGCCCGGCAAGGCGTTGAGCAAGATACTTAGCAGCGAAGGCATCCCCAGCCCCGGTAGAGTCGACAACCTCAACAGCGACTGCTGGGGCGCTAGCAATACCCAACACCTCTGCACCAGTCTCTCCACCGGTGACGATTACCTCGGGAAACAACTCTTGGAGGTTCGCCGTACTAGATAGAAGCTCATACTCATCGGAATTTGGAAAAACAAAATCTGCGCCCGTGATTGCCTCGAGGAAGCGGCCGGCTCCAAACTCTGAGATGAAGCTGCTGCTGCCAGGATCGACTGCCACCAGCGTGCCGACTGAGCTCGCCTTTTCTATTAGCTCTTGGGTTCGCTCAATGCCCATCGACATCACGGCGTAACCAGAAAGGTAGAGCACGTCCGTCTTTGAAAGATCAGCCGAGTTAGCAGTTAGCCTCTGGTTTGCCCCGCGGTCGGTGAAGAAGGTGCGGCTATTGCCCTCCACGAGAACCACAATCTTGCCAGTGTCGAGCTCGTGATCGGGTTCCAGCTTGGCGATTACAAACTTGGTCTCGAAGTAGTTAGTGAGCCGCGCCCTATCGCTCGCTGCAACTCGGGAGATCAACTCAACCTCGACGCCCAGGGATGCTAACCAAACTGCAAAGTTAGCTCCCGACCCTCCCGGCTTGGAGTTGATCTGCGCAGCATTGTCTGTGTTTGGTTGCCTCGAGCCCTTTGAGATGACGATGACATCTTCAATGACATCGCCTAGGACAACGACTCTCTTCATTGGCTCGACAGAGCCCGGGCGATCTCCCCGGCCACATTCACGTTATTCCGAGCCAGGCTCAGATTCACTTCCAGCGACCTACCCTCTGACTCTTGAACTATGTATTGCAAGAGAAATGGTGTTACTTCTTTGCCTCTAACACCCATCTCATCTGCGGCGGTAAAGGCCTTTTCCAAAACCGCGTCATGCTCGCTCTTCTCCCACGCCTCTTCGGCCGGCACTGGATTCGCAACAACCAAGGCAGAGCTGGTTTGCTGATCCTGCATAGCGCGGAAAACATTGGCCGCAGCGGCTGGAGAGTCAACCTTCCAGTCAAGGCCGAACTCAGAGGCTGGAAGCCAAAATGCGGGGAAGACATCGGTTTTGTAGCCGACAACCGGAATGCTCAGAGTTTCTAGGCGCTCGAGAGTTGCGCCAATGTCTAGCACGCTCTTCACTCCCGCACTAACTATCACGACGGGGGAAGATGCCAGGGTGGTTAGGTCCGCTGACTCATCAAAGGTTTCATTTGCGCCCCTGTGAACTCCCCCGAGGCCACCGGTGGCAAAAACCTTGACGCCGGCCTTCGCTGCTAGGTGTGCGGTGGCGGCAACAGTCGTTGCCCCGCTCAGTCCGTGAGCTTGAAGCATTGGAAGATCCCGCACCGAGGCTTTGGGAATATCTTCATTGGCAATCAGCTCGAGTTCCTCATCGGTGAGACCGATAGTCGGTGTGCCACGAATAACCGCAATGGTTGCGGGGACAACATCCTGTGCCCTGAGCAGCTCCTCAAATGACCTAGCGGCCATCAGGTTCTGAGGCCTCGGCAGGCCGTGAGAAATAATGGTCGACTCCAAAGCAACCACTGCCGCGCCACCAGATAATGCGCTCTCAACTTCAGGGTGAATCTTGATTCCAGGTCTTTGCACCCCACAAGGCTAGCCGAGTCTAAATGCCTGACCCTGGTGGCTAATCACTATTGTTTGTTCGAAGAGGTAGCAATTGAAAAGACCATGGCTGATAACCCCCAGGGGTCAGCAACTCACAATGTTGCTGGGTGTGCTGGTGTCCCTGCTTGCCCTCATTCCTCTAAGCACCCAGCTCGATGTTGACCAGAAGAGAGCAACTATCGAACAGCTCGAGCTTGGAAATATTCAATACTGCGAGGTAACAAGCTGCGGGGTCCTGGATATTGCCGGCGGTTTGGAGATAACCGATCAGCTGCTCCTTGCAGAAAGCTCGGTCGGGGTAAACGCCAAACTGAGAGTTATCAACCACGGAATGGCGTTGGGTGTGCGCGAATTCTGGTTTGACCTCAGGGGCGAGACCGGGGAGAGAATCGAGTCGATGCGCGGGCAACTGGTTCTCAACGCCAAGGGACCGCAATACATCGAGTTCTTCTTCACGGGCTCAGAGGCCGAACTTGAAGGGGCCATCTTAATTCTTGGTTACTAGCCGTTACCAAAACGTTACATTTATCAGGATTTTCTCAGGTTGGGTGTAGTTTGACATATGTGTAGGTCAACGACGGAGCAGTTCGAAGACCTCGATTCGCTCCTGAATCGGCCTACACCTAAGGCCGAAAGGAAAATAAATAAATGAGTGCAGAAGGTTATAACGTAGTCTTCAACATGCTCTCGCTTGGAATTGCGAGCATGCTGTTTACTACCACCTTTCTTCTCGTAGCACGTGAGCGTGTTCTCCCCCGTTACCGCATGGCTGTCATGGTCTCGGCAACGGTTACGGCGATCGCTGCTTACCACTACTTCAGAATGTTCGACAGCTTCGTCCACGCGTTTGGACCAGACGCTGTCGCCGGAGCCACTTACAACGTCGGTTACCGTTACGTTGACTGGTTCCTAACTGTTCCACTGCTTCTGGTCGAGACCGTCGCAGTTCTCGCGCTAGCTCGCCAGGCACAGAGCTCACTGCTCGTTCGCCTGGTACCAGCAGCAGCCCTGATGATTGCACTGGGTTACCCAGGCGACTCCGGAATGACCATGGGCCTAGCTCCATCGGTTTGGGGTCTGCTTTCAACCATCCCATTCCTATACATCCTCTACGTACTGTTCGTTGAGCTCGGTAAGAGCCTGGCGAGCCAGAGCGAGGCTGTACAGCGCAAGATCAAGGAGCTACGTCTTCTTCTTCTCGCGACCTGGGGTGTTTACCCAATCGCCTTCATTGCAAACATGAACGCAACCGGTTTCGACGAGACTGGCTTCGTACTACGTGAAACCGGATACACCATCGCTGACATCTTGGCGAAGTGTCTATTCGGTCTGATGATCTTCACCATCGCTCGCATCAAGAGCGCTGAGGAGGACAAGGAGTTCGCAAAGTCCGAGTTCAAGGACTAGTAATCCAAAGGAAGGGGCGCGGGGCAACCTGCGCCCCTTTTCTTTACCAAAGGAGAAAAGATGAGAAAAAAGATTGACTGGGATCTAATTCAGATCCTTGCACTAACCCTCACCGTTCCCGTGATGCTCATCATCGGAGCAGCATTCCCAAGTTTCCTAGCAAACTATCGCTAGTCTTCCTCTGTGGCTGTGAACAGAGACGACTGGGTTCAGTTTGTCGCATCTCGCAGGACCACGAGAGACTTCCTAGATAAACCCGTTTCACCCGAGCTCATCGACGAGCTCCTTACGGACGCAATGACGGCCCCCTCCTGGTCAAACACCCGCCCCTACCTTGTCGGCATTGCAACAGGTGAAAAGCGCGACCAAATCAGTAAGGATCTTCTTGCCAGGTGGGACGCGGCAGCCAAGGCCCTCAGAGGCGGCACCTGGGGCAAAATCAAACTATTTTTCACCCGCTTCGGTCTTCCAAAGAGCGACTACCGAGTCTTTCGCCCCTACCCCAAAGAACTTGTTCCCAGGCAACAGCGAGTAGGGGCAGAACTTTACGGCCTACTTGGTATCAAGCGTGAAGACCATGTGGCTAGACAGGCCCAGTGGGCAAGAAACTATGAGTTCTTCGGGGCTCCAGTAGCACTATTCATCTTCACCCACAAAGGGCTTGGAGAGTACTCGGTGTCAGATGCCGGACTCTTTATGCAGAACCTAATGCTTGGCGCTCACGCAAGAGGACTTGGAACCTGCGCTCAGGGTGCCGTAGCACTCTGGTCAGATCCCATCAGGGCCCAGTTTGAGATTCCAAAGAACTACAAGCTGCTCTGCGGCATCGCGCTTGGGTACCCATCAGACCACAGCGTGAACTCTTTCAAAGCCGAAAGGCTCCCGATCGAGGACATCAAGCTCAAAGATGTTTAGCTTCGCCGATCACGAGTTTGTTGCAGACCCCTACCCTCAGCTTGCTGAGCTGAGAACTCACAGCGGGCCAATCTGGCACGACGAAAGCCAGTTGTTTCTAGCTGCAAAATACAAAGATGCAAACCAGGTCTTAAGAACGAGGACGCTGGGTCGAATCTTTAGTCCGAAAGAGCCAGAGGATGCCTGGGAGTCCTTCAACTACCTACATGCAGATTCCATTCTGGACTCCGAGCCACCCAAACACACCAGACTAAGAAGCCTCGTTATGAAAGCCTTCAACCCGAAGCGCATTGAAGAGCTGAGGCCCGACGTCGAAAGGATCACGCAGCGACTGTTGCAGCGCATCGAAGCCAAGGTGCAAAATAACGAGACCTTCGACCTAATTGCTGACTTCGCAGAGCCGCTTCCCGTAATGGTCATAGCCGAGCTGCTCGGATTCCCAGAGAGCGATGAGCACCTACTCAGGCCCTGGTCACAAGCAATTGTGAAGATGTATGAGCCGTCGCCTACGGAGCAGGAGAAAGCCGCTGCGAGACAGGCAAGTGATGAGTTTGCCGCGTACGTCCATGGCCTAATGGTCGAAAGACAAAAGGACCCCGGCAGCGACCTGATCTCGGAGCTTGCCCTCGTTGAAGAGCAGGGAGAAAAGCTCAGCGCGAGAGAACTCATAGCGACCTGCGTTCTGCTATTGAACGCAGGTCACGAGGCGAGCGTCAATGGTTTTGGCAACGGAATGGTGGCTGCCCTAAAGACAGAGTCGCAATGGCAGAGCCTTATTGCAGACCCAAGGGGTATGGCGGCAACTGCTGTTGATGAGTTCCTTAGATTTGATGCTCCGCTTCACCTGTTTGAGCGCACGGCAACAGAGGACACCGAGGTCGGCGGGGTGATGGTGCCGAAGGGAAAGAAGATAGCCGCGCTTCTCGGAAGTGCTAACCGAGACGAAGCCATTTTCGAGAACCCTGACGAGCTAGACCTTTCAAGATCACCAAACCCACACATCGGTTTTGGTGCTGGCATTCACTTCTGTATTGGCGCCCCGCTTGCCCGCATGGAAATGACTACATCGCTTCCAATGCTGCTAGAGAGATTCCCGAAGCTGGAACTCGCAGCAGAACCAATCAGAAGGCCTACATTTGTTCTTCGAGGCTACGAGAGCGTAAGCGTTCGGGCCTAGTTAGCCCTTAGTTGAGCCCAGCGTTAGTCCACCAACGAACTGCTTGCGAAGCACAAAGAACACGATCAAGGTCGGCAACGCCGCAATCATCGCGCCGGCCGCGAGCAGGTTATAGTCGGTCACGAATTCGCCTTGGAGTCTTCCAAGGGCAGAAGTGATTGGCCTCTTGCTGTCATTTGACATGAGCACCAGCGCCCAGAAGAAGTCGTTGTAGATCCAGGTGATCATGAGAACACCGAGACTTGCAAGTGGTGGCCTAAGAAGTGGAAGCATGACCCTGAAGTAGTGGGTGAATACGCTCGCACCATCGACCATCGCGGACTCTGAAATCTCCTTCGGAATCGTCTTCATATATGAGGAGAGGACGAAGGTGGCAAATCCCATCTGGAAGGCAACGTGGATCAGCACCACACCCCAGTGGTTGTCATACAAAAGCCTTCTGTCTCCAAACAGGTCGCCCAGTGCAAGATACATCTTGAATACCGGGATGAATACAAGCTGGGGAGGAAGCATGTTTCCCGCTGTAAATAGCAAAAGCATCGCCACGTTGAAGCGGAAAGAGTACCTCGTAACTACGAAGGCGATCAAAGAGCCAAAGAGCAGAATCAGGAATACGGCAGGAAGGGTGATCAAAGCTGTATTTGCGAAATACAGCGGCAGGTTCATCCTGTCTACAGCTTCTCCATAGTTGAAAAGGCCCAGCTCTTGAGGTGGCGAGAAGACTCCACCAGCGCGGATCTCTGCGTAGGGCCTGAGGCTAGACCAGAGCGTCCAGACAATTGGGAAGACCCAGACAACGGCAAAGACTCCAATAAAGATGGAAATAATGCGGTCTTTGATTTGCTGCGCGTGAAGCTTCTTCTTGCGCCCTGTAACCTCTGGAACCTTTATCGTCGTGGTCATCGGACGTCATCCTTAAACTGCTGCTGCAGATAGGTGATGATCGGCACAATCGAGAGCAGGAAGAGAATCACCGCGTAGGCAGCGCCCTTCATAGAAGCTCCCTCACCCGCGATGTTGTTGAACACCAGCACACCCAAAATCGGGAGGCCTCCAGAAGAGCCGTAGATGATATAGACCATGTCGAAGGCCCTGAGGCTCTCGATGATTGTGATCACGATAACGATGATGTTTACCGGCTTCATCGCAGGGAAAACTACTTTTCTAAACGACTGCCACTCAGTCGCACCGTCAATGGTGGCGGCCTCTCTTAGGGCACTATCGACTGCCTTTAGGCCAGCCAAGTAGAGAAGCATGATGTAGCCGATGTGCCTCCATGAGGCCATGATCATGATTACCCAGATGTTGTAGCGGTCATCCCCAAAGAAGGAGACTGCCTCTGATATCGGCAACCCCAGCAGGCCGTTTACGAAGCCGTCGGGACGAAGCAAGAAGTTCCAGATAATTCCTGTAACAGCCAGTGAGAGCACAACCGGCAAGAAGTAGGCCGATTGGTAAATCTTGTGACCACGTATCTCGCGGTCAATTTGATAAGCGAGCAGCACGCCCAGTGGCGTGGCTATGAAGAAGAACCAGAGGAGCCAGATCGTATTAACTCGAATGGCGTCCCAGAAAATTGGTGTGTTGAAAAATATGTTCTCGTAGTTTGCCATTCCGGCCCAGACGATGTCTTCGATCCGGATGCCGGTCCAGTAGGTGAACGAGAGGCCGATTGTGGCAAGCGCTGGAAACCAGACCAGCGCTACGTGAAGAAAAGTCGGTATCCCGATAAAGAATCCGAGGGTTACCTTGTCTTGCTTTGAAAAGAAACGGCGACGCCGAGCTACTTGTGATTTGCTCAGCGCCGCCGTTTCTGTTGTCATACTCTGTTGCTTTTAGCCTCTGCTTACAGCGGAGGAAGAGCGTCCCACTGCGACTGTAGGGACTCAAGGATCGAGTCAACGCTCGATGGGTCCTTGAACCAGCTCTGGAACGCAGGGCCAACTACTGGGCCTGCGAAGTCAGGGCGAGTGTCGCGGTCTAGGAACTGGGTGATGTACTTAGCCTCGTTCATCACAGCAAGCTGTGCGTTCTGGAAGGCGTCGTAGCTCGAACGGTCCTGACCGTTGTTGGCTGAGGTCATTGGGATACCGGTGTCAAGCATTGCCTGTACACCCTCCATGTCACCAGCGAACTTGATTAGGTCCTTACCACCCTCGTTGTTTGCACCATTCTTTGCAACACAGAAGCCATCAATCGGAGCGTCGACTGTGTCGCGTCCGTGGTCTGGGTTGATCTCAGGGAATGGAACGATCATCAGGTCGTCGTAGTCTTCCTGGCTCTGCTCGAGGAAGTTTCCACCGAACCATGAACCGTTCATGAAGAACCCGGCCTGACGCTGCAGTAGAAGCTGCATGGCGCCATCCCACTCGAGGTCAAGAACGTTGCTGTTCTGGTACGGAAGCAGCATCTCCCAGTGGCGGAAGACTTCCTTAACCCTGTCGTCGGTCCACTTCTCACGGCCACCTAGAAGGTCAACGTGGAACTGGTATCCGTTGATACGAGCGTTGAGGATGTCGAAGGTACCCATTGCTTCCCAGCCACCCTTGTCGGCAGCTGCGAGACCAATAAGGCCCTGAGCCTGGAGCTCACCAAGGGCTGACATGAAGTCATCCCAGTTGTAGATGTCTTCTGGGTTCATTCCGATCTCAGCCATCATTGACTTGCGGAAGTGAAGACCCCATGGGTACCAGCTCTGAGGAACGAAATACTGCTTGCCGTCTAGACCGGTTGAAGCAATCTTGTAGCTCTCGTTGTACTGGTCACCGATCTCGTCCCAAACATCTGAGATGTCGACGAGAAGGTCTTGTGCAGCGAAGAACTGCATGCGGTATCCAGCCATCCACTGGAAGCAGTCGTCAGGGGTTCCCTGGAGGTACTGCGACAAGTTGTTCTGGAAGGCGTTTGACTCGGTTGCGTTGTAGGTGACCTCGTTACCGGTCTTCGCTACATAGGCATCAACCAAACCCTGAAGCTGGATTGTTGGGGACTCGTCAACGGTGCGGGCACCGAACGAGATTGGGCCGGTTCCACTAGCGCAACCTGCAAGCATGGTGGCACCAGCGATACCGAGACCACCAGCTGCCGCACCCTTCAAAACAAGGCGACGGTCAACTTCGTGGTTCGCGATTTTGTTCAGCATTGAACCTCCTAATTGGACTCTTGGGAAAAGACTAATCCCCCAATTAGGGGTCAGGTCGCTGATTTCATAACAAAATAATCACAAACGAACAATAAAGAACAAGCCCGAACATTTCGGAAATATTCGAAGCCATGAATAAGCGGCTCTAAACGGTTGCTTTTTCCTCGGCCAATAGCTCTCTAACCCTCGGAATTACCTGGGTTCCATAGAGCTCTAGAGATTTCATTAGCTTGCTGTGAGGCATAGGTCCATTGGCGTACTTGAAGTCAAACCTCGTGGCACCCAAGGCGCTAACCGCATAAGCAATTTTTCTTGCAACGGTCTCTGGCGACCCGACGTACAAAGACCCGCCATTCACCTCAGAAATGAAGTGCATCTTGGTAGTTGGCCCCCAGCCTCGCTCCCGACCAATACGGCCAAAGGCAGTTTCGTAGTGTGGCCACTGCTCTTCAATTGCCTGCTCGTCTGTCTCAGCAATGTGCCCTGGGGAGTGGATCGAAACTGGCAGCTGCTCCTTGCCGAGCTTGGCAAGGGACTCTCTGTAGAGATTCGCGAAAGGTGCGAAGCGCGCGGGATCTCCTCCGATGATTGCAAGGGCCATAGGAATACCAAGCCTTGCCGCTCTCAGCACTGATTCTGGTGATCCACCAACCCCGACTCGCAATGGGATGCTGCCGCGCTCGGTCTTGGGATAAACCTCTTGATTGGTAAGCCCGGCTCGCTTTGTGCCCTGCCATGTCACGGCGTTCTCCTTTAGCAGCTCAACCAGAAGCTCCAGCTTTTCTTCAAATAGAACGTGATACTCGCTGAGGTCGTATCCAAACAGCGGAAAGGACTCGGTGAACGAACCTCGACCCGCAGTAATCTCAGCTCGTCCGTTTGAGAGCGCATCGATCGTTGCAAAGCGCTGGTAGACCCTTACTGGGTCTTCGGAAGACAGAACGGTGACTCCAGTGCCAATCTTGATTCGATCGGTGACTGTGGCAATGCCAGCCAAGACTGTGTCTGGGGCGCTGATGGCGTAGTCGTCCCGGTGGTGCTCGCCGATGTTGAAACTGTCAAAACCGAGCTGTTCAGCATGGACTGCCTGCGCAACTACATCCCTGATTACCTGGCCAGCACTTTTGAGATTGCCAGAGTCATCAAGTGAAATGTCGCCGAAGGTGTCCAGTCCAAACTGAATTTCTGTCATAGAAATAGTCTAGGGGGTCTAGACAAAATAACAAGTAGTCGCTAGTCCTTTGGGTCTTGGCTCTTTCCCGTGAAGAACTTGTAAGGATCTTTGAGCATTCTGGAGACAATACCTATTGGAGAGTTCTCAAATCCGACCTGGGTAGTTTCACGAACCGACTGTTTCATCTCACGCTGGGTTGCCTGCTGAGTGGCACCGCAAGTCACACACCTAGAACCGTACTCAATTTTGCCGACGTAGATAATCTCGCGGCCCTTGTCAGAATGGCAGAAACCGCAAATTTCTGGCTTGTCTGCCATTTGACTCCTAGATTCCGAGGGCCTCTTGCTCTTTGCGCAGCTTGAAGATAGTCGCGCCTTCGTCAAGCTCAACATCATCGTAAGTTACGAGGTGATCGATTGGTAAATCGCGCTTCGCAACTGCGTTCTGCAGCAGTCCAATTGGCACGAGGTTCTCTTTCCTTGCGTCTTCGACCCGATCAACAACTCCCCTTGCTGAATAGCCGCCAATGCCGTCGAACTTTTCTCCGGCTTTGTGCTCTTTTTTGGTAGAGGCAATGACCTCGGTCATGAAGCTGTCGCAGGTCAGGGTCTCATAACCATCAACCAGCATTTTCGCCACCGTCATCGGTGCCTCAACGGAGGCGAGGTGATAGGGGCGGTATAGGGCAAAGTATGGACCGGCTCCCATTGAGAGGTAACTCATCTCCTCTGCAACATATGGACTGTCGGTCTTGATGACAACAAATACTCCAGGAGCGACATCGCCGGTGCAGTAGTCAACGACCCCGGTCTCCTCTAGGACCCCGCCCTCAGAAGCGGGCTTGAAAACGTCCTGAAGGGTCGTGCGAGAAGACTCGGGCCCAATCATGCCGCGCCTTGTCAGCTTCAGGCCTGTGGCGTTTGCGAGCGCCGCCATCTCGATCATGGTCTTTGAGCCGTCGGTAAACGAAGCAAGCATCTTTGGGTTCATGTGCTTCTTGGCTGCGCGCTCCGCCACTGTGTCGGGGTTTGAGTGTGGCTCGAACGGATTGTTCTTACCCTTGCCTGCCATCACGACCTCAAAGGAGAGATCCCTTGCGAAGTCAACCAGCTCCTTGGCCTCCGCTGGCTCATCGCCATTACAGACGCTGTAGAGAACACCGTTCTCCTTAGCAATCCTGTGCAGCATGGGACCAACCGTGACATCGGCTTCTACGTTCAAGGTGGCAACATGCTTCTTTGCCTTCAGCGCGTGATACATCACGTCGGCACCAATGGCAGCAACTCCAGTTGCCTCAACCACGACATCCACATCGAGGCTGGACGCAACCGAAGCATCCGTAGTTCCGGCTGGCTTGCCCGCAGCAATCGCAGCATTTAGCTCAGTAGCATCTGAGGAGATGACCGGCTCTCCAAGGCCCAAGTCAACAAAGGCCTGAGTGATTCGCTCGGGAGCAATGTCTGCCACAACAGCAACCTGCAGGCCAAGCCTGTGAGACTGCGAGGCAAAGCCTCTACCCATCTGTCCGGCCCCCACCAGTGCGATTCTGAAAGGCCTGCCTTGCTTCTCGGCTAGCTCGGCTAGCTTCAGGCGGTACTGCATTAGTTGCTCCTAGTTATTTCAAGCTTGCTGCCAACTTTGATCTCAGGCAGATCAACCTTGGCTATGCAAACATCCCCCGGCAGATCGGCAACGGTGTTGCCATCCGCCTTCAAGTTGAGGTGTCCGAGGTTGTAGAGATTGTCATTTGCGACAGATCCCACGGCCAAGACCTCGAACTCGTGGCCGTCAATTGCTACTTTGTCGCCAGGCTTGACCTGGCCCTCCTGATGCTCCACTTTGTGGATGATGCAGAAGGTTTTGAGTTCCTCTGGAGCGCCGTCACCAAAGAAGACAAGCATGCCTTCGGCTACAAAAGTCGGGACGAGCTCACCCATCTCGGTGACTGTGCTCTTGTAAAGCACTGTCATCGATTCGTTTTCTTTCTAAGTTTTTAGGCTGGGTTTATGTTGTCCAGCTTCACACCGGTGACCAACAGGTCTTCGGTGATAAACATCGCAAGCGGGCCTGCGGGGCTGGTTGCGTGGATGTCGACGGTTGGCACCTTCTTCATCGGGTAAACGCCGATGCGGGCAGTACCACCACAGTCGATCACCGCAACAGCAATCTGGTCAAAGGGCTTAGAAGAGTTGAAGCCGTCAAATGCTTCGCCGCCGGTAAGCTCAGCGATCTTCGCTGCCAGCGGGTGAATTCCGCCACCGGTAACCGAGTAGATGTATGGGCGGTCTGCTGTGGGCTTGATGGTTAGCGGTCCACCCCAGCCGCCAGGGCCCTTTTCAATTTTGACTGACTTGTACTCTGCCATTTGTTTGCTCCTTGAACCTCTTTGTTTTTTGGAAGTCTGACTTTGGGTAAATCAGAGGATGGGCCAAATGAATGACCCATCCTCTGACAACCCCCGAAAGGATTGTTTTGTTTCTAGCTGTACATACCGAAGCTAGCTACGTATGCAATAACAACGGCTAGCGGACCGGTAATGAGTCGCGAGAACAGAACAGCTGGTACACCGACCTCGACGGTCTCTGGCTCAGCTTCTCCAAGGGCGAGGCCCACTGGGATGAAGTCACAACCAACCTGAGGGTTGATAGCGAATAGAGCTGGAAGAGCCATCTGAGGTGGGATGTTGCCACGGCCGATCTCTACACCGAGCAGGGTTCCCACTACCTGTGCGATAACAGCACCTGGGCCCAGCAGCGGTGATAGCACCGGAATGGCACAAACCACGGAGACAATCAAAAGACCAACGATGTTGCCGGCTAGTCCCTTGATGCCGTTGGCAATGACATCACCAATACCGGTGGCAAGAACCAGACCGATAATGAAGGCAATGAATGCCATGAAAGGCAGGATGTTACGGATGATGGTGTCGATTGTGTCGCGCCCTGCTTGGTAAAGGGTTCCAACAACTCCACCTACACCGCGGCCAATAGTGACCAGAACTTTATTTAGTCCGTCCATTAGGCTTTCGCTTCCTTCCTAGCTAGCATCCTGGCGGTGATCCACTCGGTCACGATGCCTCGGATGAAGATGACTACAAGACCAACCAACAGGAAGCGCAGTGCGAGGTCACCAAGACCTAGACCGAGCTGGGTGATTCCCGCTGCAATACCTAGGTAAACGAAGAGCTCACCTGGGTTAGCGTGTGGGAACAGACCCGTGATTGGGTGAACGTACGAGACCGCTGAGTCATAGAAAGCGGGCTTGAAACGCTCTGGTAGGAAACGACCAATGGTGTAAGCCATTGGGTTCGTTAGGAAGAATACTGCCAAGAATGGCAGCACCATGTAGCGGACTGGGTACCAAATGAGACCGGGCTGCGCGGCTTTCTTTCCGAGCGTTTCGATCTTCTCTGGTCCAATTAGTCGGATGAGAGCGTTCACAGCTGTGAGCAGAACAACCAGGGTAGGCAGGATTCCTCCCATGAGGCCAAAGAAGACCTCACCACCTTGGTTGAAGATACCGATGAAGTATTCAGCTCCACCTGCAATCGCTCCCCATACGCCTTCCGGTTCGGCAACCGTGTCAGCGCTGGCGAATAAATTCATCAACCCTCCTTTGGATCGAGACACGGTCTACTCTGACCGTGCTTCTCGTTACGCTAGCGGAATCGCTGGGAGGTGAATGTGCTTAGAGCTGTCACGTTTGTGCATTTTGATCAAGCAGAGTTTTTGCCGCGTGCTTGGTAGCTTCAACAACCTTGAACTTCTGATTTTCAAGGCCTTTGCCTTCTACTAGATCGGTCAGTTTGTGACCCACGATGTCCTCAAATGGCTTTGAGTTTGCAAATACGGTCAGGCCCGAGAGAATCCTTGCCCCGGTAACTTCCCCGTCCTTTTGCGCCATGGCAACAAATGCCCTGCCGCCGCGATAGCGATAACCCCCCATCCCCACAGTTGTCGTGGTTCCGGGAGTGCGGATTTCGCGCAAGTCGTTAGAGAAACGCTGGGACTGCTTTACGGCTAGATAGAGCTGGAAGACCCACATCACCGCAATCAGAAAAAGGATCCAAATCAAAATTTCCATCTAAACCAGCTCTCCTAGTGTCTTGCTTTCCGCGGCTTCCAAGAGCTTGAGTGCGCAATTGGAGCTCGTGACAAGTTCCGAGATTAGTCCCCCGCGAAGTGCCGCGAGGATTCCATCGGTTTTCTCTTCTCCGGCAGCAACACCGACCACGCGTTTAATCCTCGCAATCTCGCCAAGCTCTAGGCCGACGGTTCGGTTATCAAGTCGAGAGTTGATGCTCTTGCCATCCCTGTCAAAGAATCTCCCAGCCAAATCCCCACTCCACGCCTCAAAGAACTCGGGGTTCTCCTCCGGAGTGATACCAGCAGATTGCAAGATGTGCTGGGAGCTGTGAGCACCCTTGGATCCAATGCCCACAAAGGCAACATCCGCGGTGCGGGCAGAGTCGATAACCGCTGCTACCGAGGGCTCTCTCATAAGCGCGACCTTGATATCCGGGGACTGAACAATGGTGGGCGCGTGCAGCACCTGGTACTGCGCGTGAAACTTCTCGGCCAAAGACTGAATCAGGGTCTCACCACTGTAAGAAGAAGGTATTGCCGTCATGCCGCCCATGATGGGGATAAAGGTCAGATCAGGCCGATTGTCAGGCTCTAAGGCGTCCACCATCGCCTGTATTGATCTACCCCAACTAATTGCCACCTTCACGCGAGGCTTTAGGTGGCTAAGAAAACTTTGAACCGCCAGCTGACCCACTGCTTTGTAGTCGCTTGTGGACCTCGGCACCTTTGCAACCATTGCAGCGTGAAGGCCGAAGCGGCTGATCAACATCTCTTCAATGTCAGTTTCGCGCTTGGTCGCCTCGTTTATTTTGATCTCGACAATGCCCCGCTTTTTGGCAACCGAGAGAATTCTTGAAACGTTTGAACGGCTGGTGAGGAGCGCCCTGGCGATCTGGTCCTGGCTCATGTTTTGCTCGTAATACATGCGCGCGACCTTGACAATGAGTGCGCGATCTCTAGCCGTTGACATCGAGCTCCTTCTGCAACTCTGCGGCGAAGAAAGCTAGTGCCTCAGCTCCGTCGCCCGGGTCCGCAATTCTATGGTCAATCACAATTGTGCAGTCAATTTCGTAGTTTTCGCCAGCGCTTCGCATCTGACCAACATTGAACCCCGAGCTCTGCGGCTGGAACAGCAGGGTATTTGCCTGCCTGATACCAAATTCACCCAGATCGGTAATTGATGTGGATGCTGGCTGAAGATTCTCGGGCGCGATCTTGTTTTGCCTAGCTGAATCCAGAACAGCCTTTGCACTCTCTGCCCAAGAGCTCTCAGAGATGGAATCAGCTCCCAGTGTTGGAGCAACAAAACCCAAAGGTGTCTTCACGAGCGCTGCGATGCGGATTTGGTCAATGGTTGAAAACGCTCCGTCCAAGAAACGCTGGTTGAGCCTGGGCCGTGCCTGAAGGGTCCTGACCCAAGCCCTCGCTAAAACCACAAACCTTTCCACTGCATCTGCGGACAGAGCGGTGGTCAGGGAGATGGTGGATGACAACGAGAACTGAGGAATCTGAGCCGAGGTGTCGACAACTCGTGCAACCTGGTGCCTTGCAGCCTCTTCACGGCTTCCGGCTGCCGGTAGATCAGTGACCTTGATCACACCCGAGGGGCTGGCTGGGGTAATTGTGGATAGGTCGATTCCCTGCTCCTTGGCCGCCTTCCTGGCCCCAGGCATTGCCAGGACACTCGAACTCTCCTGAGGTGCTGGAGCAGCAATGGGCGCCTGAACCTCTTGCGCAACCGGCTCAGTTGCGACCGTCTCTGCGGCAGGCCCATCCCCAAACATGCCGGCTAGTAAGTCCTCGCCCTCGGTCTCTAGAACAAATAGCGGCGCGCCAACCTCAATGACGTCCCCGGGACCGGAGGAAATCTCGGTGACCTCACCCTCGTGGTCGCTCTCGACCTCCATGTCGGTTTTGTCAGTGCCAACTACCGCAACTACCTGACCCTTTTCAACCTTGTCTCCAACCTTGACGAGGATCTCTACGACCTCGCCCTCGGTCATAGTCATGCTCATCTTTGGCATCACTACCGGTGTCTGAGCCATTAGATGCCCCTCACAAGACTCTTTGCACCCTGGACTATGTCATCGAGCTGCGGGACAACCGATTTCTCAAGCTGCGGGGCATATGGAATTGGAACATCCATGCCACAGAGCCTGGTTACCGGCTCGGTGAGAGAGTAAATACCTGGGCCCTCAGAAACCCGAGCCGCAACCTCTGCCATGTAGCCGACGTGCTTAGGGGCCTCCTGCACGAGCATCAGCTTTCCGGTTTTGGCCACAGAGTCATTTATTGGATCCATGTCCAAGGGGCTCAGGGTGCGAACATCGATCACGGTCGCCTCGATGCCCTCTGCTGAAAGTTGCGCTGCGGCTTCAATTGACCTCGAAACCATGACACCGGTGGCAACGATAGTTAGGTCTTTACCCTCGCGAACCACATTGGAAACTCCAATTGGTGTTTTATACATTTCCTCTGGCACATGACCGGAGGTCTTGTAGAGGAGCTTGTGCTCCAAGACCACGACCGGGTTAGGGTCATCGAGTGCTGAAAGCAATAAGCCCTTGGCATCGGCTGGCGATGATGGCAACACGACCTTTAGCCCAGGAACGTGCGCGAACCACGCCTCGAGACTCTGGGAGTGCTGGGCTGCAGCACCTGTTCCCGAACCGGACGGTGCTCGCAAAACCATTGGCACCGACAGCTCACCACCGAGCATGAAGTGAATCTTTGCGGCCTGATTGACAATTTGATCCATGGCCTGAGCGGTGAAGTCAGAGAACTGGATCTCGACAATCGGCTTCATTCCAACCAGTGCGGCACCAACCGCAGCGCCCACAATTCCTAGCTCCGAGATGGGCGTATCGCGAACGCGCTCCTCGCCAAAGCGGTGGTAGAGATCACCGGAAACGCCAAACGCTCCTCCGTAGACCCCGATATCCTCCCCGAGCATGAAGACGTTGCTGTCAGCCTCCATGGCCTGGCCAATTGCTTCGCGGACAGCCTCCGCGTAGGTGATGATGCGCTCAGTCATCTAGCCCACCTGCCTAAAGACAGAGGAAAGCAGCTCTGCTGGATCCGAATCCGGTGCCTGAGTTGCCTCCTGGATTGCGAGACGAACCGCATCACGAACCTTTTGGGTGAGCTGCTCAACCTCTTCCGCAGAAAGCACTGAATTGTCGATCAGCTTGGTCTCAAAGATCCCAACTGGGTCCTTCGTCTTCCAGAAGTCGATTTCCTCCTTGGTGCGGTAGAGGTTCTTGTCGCTCTTGGAGTGGCCCTTGTGTCTGTAGGTAAGGCACTCAATAAGGGTTGGCCCACCCCCAGACCTGGCTCGTGCCACTGCCTCTTGGGTTGCAGCAAACACTTCGTCAACGTCGTTGCCGTCTACCGTCACGCCCGGAAAGCCATATGCCGCAGCTCGCTCAGAGATCTTCTCGACCTTCATGCTCTTTGCCGTGGAGAAGCTCATGCCGTACTTGTTGTTCTCGCAGACAAAGACAACCGGTAGATCCCAAACCGCGGCCAGGTTCAAAGCCTCGTGGAACGCACCCTCATTGGTGGCACCATCGCCAAAGAAAGACACCACTACGTTGTCTTTACCCTGCATCTTCTGAGCTAGGGCAGCCCCAGCAGCAATGGGAATGCCTCCGGCAACAATGCCGTTTGCTCCCAGGTTCCCTGTCTCAACATCTGCGATGTGCATGCTGCCACCACGTCCTCGGCAGTAGCCGGTCTGCTTGGCAAGAAGTTCCGCCATCATGCGAGTCAGGTCAGCACCCTTGGCGATGCAGTGCGAGTGTCCGCGGTGGGTTGATGTTATGTAGTCGCTCTTTCTGAGCGCGGCGCAGACTCCGGTCGCTACGGCCTCCTGCCCGATAGAAAGGTGCATGGTCCCGTGCATCAGGCCTCTGGCAAAGAGGCCGTCTACTGCCTCCTCAAAGAAGCGAATTGCCAGCAAAGACTCCAGGGCTGCACTTGCAGCCTCCTTGCTGGCTGAGATTGGACCCTGCTCGGGAGCGAACAAAGGTGTAACTGTGGCCATTATTTCCTTCACAAATTTGCTGACAATTGTGCAGCTTGGCCAATTATGGCAATTCACAGGGGTGAAAATAAGGGTCCGCAAGTGCACGTTTGTGCAAGACGTTCATTTTGCCGAGAGGCCGTAGGCTGAACGGGTGCTCTGGCGACTAATTCAAATCTCGAGGCCCGTTCTTTGGGTCAACACCATAGGTACAACCGTCATGGGCATGTGGCTAGCAGGCTACCTTTGGACTTGGGACATCCTGCCGATCCTGATCTGGGTTACCTTCCCGTTCAATCTATTGATCTATGGCATCAACGACATCTTTGACCAGGAAACCGACAACATCAATGCCCGAAAGGGCTCCTACGAGGGCGCTCACATCTATCCCCACGAGGTGAGACCAATTTGGGTAGGCGTCATAGCCACGAACGTCCCCTTCCTGATCTACTTCGCCATGACTCTGCCCTGGCAGGCAGTTGCCTGGATGATCGCCTACAGCCTCTTCTTCACCTTTTACTCGGCGCCTCCGCTGAGATTTAAGGCAAGGCCGTATCTAGACAGCTTTTCCAACACCGACTACGCCTTCCCACTGGCCTTTGTCCCACTTGCTCTCGGGCACGAACCGCTCTGGCTTGCAGTCATTGGCCTGATGGCCTGGTCAATTGCCAAGCACGCCTATGACGCCATTCAAGACATTCCTCAGGACAGTGACACCGGCATCACAACAACAGCCGTGCACCTTGGCGTCAGGGGCACCCTAGTTTGGTCAGGGGTTTGGTGGATAGTTTCAACTGTCTTTTTCTTCCTGGTGAATCTCCCACTGGCGATTGCTAACGCCCTCATCGCCGGCTACTTGGTGCTCTCGGTCTGGAAAGACCCGACTCCAAAGAAAGCGCATGACGTATACAAGTACTCCATAGCCTTCCCTTACGCTGCCGGAGCGGTTGCGGGAGTGCAGCTGGTGGTCGGAATAACCTTCGGGATGTATCCATAAATGCCCAGGCAGATAGTCGTCATCGGTGCGGGGCTGGGGGGTCTAACCTCGGCTGCTCTCCTCGCCCAAGCTGGACACAAGGTCACGGTGCTAGAGCAAGGCGACTGGATAGGTGGCAAGAGTCGTCGCATTGAGGTGGCGGGCCAGACAATTGACACTGGACCTTCTCTATTCACATTCCCGGGAGTCTGGGAAACGTTTCTTGCAAAGTACAAAACACTAGGCGGCGTGGTTCCGACCGAGCTGAGATTCGTCCAGCTTCCGGAGGTTGGGAGATACTTCTTCCGAGGAGACGAGATAGACATTCCTATCCCGCAAGATCACCCGTGGCACGAGCCCTGGCAAAGATTCGTCAACGAGCACAAAGATCTCGCTGGTCCGATAACAACCCTTCTCACTTCAGCTCCAATGGATCCAAAGTCCCTGCCGGCACTTGGCAAACTACTCGGCGTCTACGGCACAAAGTTATCTACTAACAACTACCTGGATTCACTGAAGTGGATGCCCGAGGGCCTAAGAGACCTCATAGCCATTCACACCCTGAACGCTGGGGTGTCACCCGATCAGACCCTACCCATCTACGCATCAATGACTGCGATCATGAGCGAGCAAGGAATCTCTGTTCCCCTCGGTGGCATGAACGAGGTGCCGAAAATGCTCGCGAATCTTGCTGCATCCTCTGGGGCAAAGATCCTCACTGGCCAAAGAGTGAAGATTATTTCGCAGAGCAAGGTGATCACCGAGGATCAGACTTTCCCAGCCGACCTAGTGGTTTCCTCTCTCGATGCGTCGCTTACAGACTCTCTACTGAGTGGCAAGCCGGCCAAGATTGCACCAAATAGGTCCTGCTCCGGAGTTGCGATCTATGCCGCGCTGAAAGAGCCACTTCCCGCAGACACAGTCACTCACTCGGTTGTAATGCCAGATGAGCCAGCTGAGCTCTATGGGGCTCTCAAGACAAACCAGGCTCCAAACCAAACTATGAGTTTTGTGAACTATTACAAACCGGGACACATTTACTCAAACAGCAAAGCAACGGTAGCCGTGCTCCTAACTGCACCAGCCGACAGCGCTGACTACGACCTTGAGACTCCGTGGGTTCGCTCTGAGCTCGACCGGGTTTCAAATCTGATTGGGCTGGATTCCCCCATAGATCAGCAATTTGAGGACTACCGAATTCTCAATGCAAGTTACTTTGAGGGCTTCGGCGCTCTGGGAGGTGCACTGTATGGTGCAAAGAATCCACTTTGGCAGTCGGGGCCATTTCATAAACCGGGTTACAGAAGCATTGCCAGACCTTGGCTTCACCGGGTCGGAGCATCTGTTCACCCAGGCGGAGGAATACCCGCGGTTATGGGTGGCGCGATGAATTCGATTGCGAAGCTGCTTTAGGACTTCTCGTCAGGCTCGGTCTCGACAACAACTTCTTCGGCCTCTTCGGCTACAACCTCAGGTTCGATTGGCTTGCGAGATTCCTCAATGGTCTTGCGTCGGCTGATTGCCATTTCCTGCTCAGGAGTTAGCAAAGACTTTGTCTCTGCAATGAATTCTTCAATCGCGTTTTGCTGGGAAGGCAGCCTGCTTAGTCTTGCCTCAGCGTCTTGAATGGCTGCCTGGGTTATCTCGAGAGAGCGCATCGAGAGCTTCTCGGCTCTTGACCTGGCATCAGCGATGATATTTAGGGCCATCGACTCAGACTCTGCGGCTAGGCGGTCTGCCTCGGTTCGAGCGTTCTCAAGAGTCTGCTCTGCATTTTCAATTAGCGAGCTTGCCTCTGCGGTTGCCGCCTTCAGCTCACGCTCTGCCTCATCGCGCATCTCCTCGGCCTCTTTTTGAACCCTGCGGAAAATCTCCAGCGCCTGCTTCTCTCCCTGATCAATCTTTTCTCTGATCTCAGATTCAATCTCGGCGTTGCGCTTTAGGAGGCGAGCGTTCTCGGTCTGAATCTTCTCAACCTCAACCTGGAGCTCGGCCTTGACCTTTGCCGCGTAGTTATCGGCATCAGAGCGAACGACCGCTGCCTCTTTATCAAGCTGAGCGCGCTCGGCCTGGACCCGCTGAAGCTCGTCTTCAGCCTCTTCTTTGATCTGGTTGGCGTCGGCTTTTGCCTGGGAGAGAAGTGCCTTGGTCTCGCGCTGTGCCTTGGCCTGCAGCTTTGCGACCTCATCCTCAGCCTCGAAGCGAATCCGCTCGGCCTCGGCCTTGGCAGTCTCCCGAGCCTTGAGTGCTTCCTTACCGGCATCGTTGATGAGCTTTGCCGCCTCGCTCTCGGCAAGCCTCAGGGTCTCCTCGAACTTTGCACCGAGCTGAGCGTAGCCGGGGGACTTCGCAGCCTTGAGCTGCTCCTCAACCTCGACTAGGCGCTCACGAAGAGTCTGCTGCTCACGAACAGCAAGCGAGTTATAGCTCTCGAGATCTGTGAGGTTCTTTTGTAGCCATGCGATGTACTGGTCGACCTCGTTGCGGTTATAACCGCCAACGGCCGTGCCGAATACCTTTTTCGTTGGCTCGCTCATGGGAGAAAAGGCTAGCCCAAACTACTTCTTTTTACTAGCTCTTGGCTTTGCCTTGGCCTTTTCGTTCGCCTTGCTCTCGCGCTCCAGCCTCTTGCGCTCGAGGCGAGCCTTGCGACTCTCAGAAAGTGCAGTCGATGAGAAATACTTCGAAGCCTCAGGGTTGAAAGAGCTCTCCACCTCCGATGAGAGCTTGCCGCGCCAGTTCTTCACCTGGCTTTCGAACTCCTTCTCGTCTGGGGAGTCGAAATTGACTTCGGGCAAAGCCGCGCCAGTTCGGTTATCCGAACGTGAGCTACCGAAAAATCGCTTAATGCCCGCTTCTCCTAGGGTCGAGTTGGCCTAACCATCCCCCGGCTCTGAGTCTAATAGTGCAAGTATGTCGGGGTCGGGCTCATACCGAAAAACACCTGTCCACCCGGCATCTATTCCCTCTCCCCCAACAATCAGATTGTCTTCAACAAAAACTACAAAGCTTCCATAATCGGGGTGAGAGAGCGAGTAGCCCTGATCCGTCTGTTCGATCACAGTTGCCTGCTCAGAGAGCATCACCCATGCCGAGTAAACGGTAAACAGCTCTTTCTGCTCAACTCCCACAACATCATCGAAATCAAAGTTGTATAAAGCAGCAACAAATTCTTCGCCCGGCTCATAGGTCAGGATGTAGCGATCCCCACCAGAGGTGACCTC
The DNA here is from genome assembly GCA_003149555.1 of Candidatus Aquiluna sp. XM-24bin5. The sequence continues at coordinate 1,078,741 of QCWE01000001.1, read as the reverse complement.
CTCGGTCATCCCGTTTTCGAGAAAAAGCTCGTAGCTGTCTTTGACTACATCCGCGAAGGTAACGACCTCACTTGTGGCCTCGGGCGCTGCAGAGGCGATGAAGTTCTTTACCGCGGGGAGCTCCTGCGCCTCCGGAAGACTTTCGGCCTGAGCGCAGCCGACAAGAAGCGGCAAGAGGGATGCGAGGGCGATGAGCTTTTTCATTTCCAAAAAAGCCTAGTTCAAGCTCTTGCATAGCCCGTTGCAAGGTAAGGGTTGAACCTAAGATTGCCGAAGAAAGGGTTCCATGCAAATAGACGTTTCGGCTGCTCGTGCTCGCTGGTCGTTGGGGCTGATGTTTCTGGTTATGGGCGTTAGCTCAATGGCATGGATTCCAAGGATTCCTGAAATCAAAAGCGAGCTTGGGCTAAACGACGCCCAGTTCGGATTGATGCTCGCTGCAAGCAGCGTTGGCGCAGTTTTAGGTGCTCAGTACTCGGGCAGGTTGGTCCACAGATTTGGGTCCAAAAACACCCTTCGCGTCTCTCAGGTAGTTATGCCACTAGGCGTGATAACCATGGGTGTAACCATGACGGTCCCCGGGGTGATGGCAGGGCTGTTCGTGATGGGGCTCGGTTATGCGGCGATGGACATTGCCGCCAACTCCCAGACAGTCATCGCCGAGAAGGTGCTCAAGAAAAAGTTCCTGGCGTCTATGCACGGTGCTTGGTCCATCGGAACTTTCTTCACGGCGCTCTTTGGCGGAGCTGTCGTGGGTGTGCTGACTCCGAGTGAGAATCTCATCGTGCTGGGCATTGCCGCACTCGTAATCTTTGTTCCGCTGACCGAGCAGATGCTGCCGGGTGAGTTTGATGAACACAAAGGAGCTGAGGGCACTAGCTCGAAGATGCCATGGTTTGGTGGGAAATACGTCATGCTCTGGGCCTTCGCAATTGGCTCTCTGGGGAGCTTCGTGGCAGAGGGTGCCTCGATGGACTGGGGTGGCATTCTCTTGCACGAGCACATGGACGTGCCCTTCGGGCCAACGGCGACGGTTTTCATCTCCTTCTCTTTAGCAATGATCTTCTCGAGGTTCTTTGGCGATTGGTTCATGGTGAAATACACCCCTTATTTCACGGTGCGGATAGTTGGCTCGCTGGGTGCAGTTTTTTGGGCGGCAGGCATATGGGGTGGCGTCATGATGCACGAAACAGAACCCCTGTTTGCCATGATCCTGGTTAACGCCGGCTTCTTCATGGCGGGCCTCGCAATCGGGCCGATGTTCCCCGCATTCATCGATGCCAGCACCAGAATCGAGGGCGTCCCGCCCTCTCTTGGAATCGCTCGCATCGGAGTGATTTCTATTGCCGGCTATTTCATTGGGCCGACTATCACCGGATTCATTTCCGAGCTGACTAGTCTGCCGGTGGCACTTATGTATCCGGCCGCAGCGCTGCTGCTCTCCGCCTACCTAGGTAAAGAGCTGCGCTAACGAACCGCGTCGATGATTCGGTTGAGAGTCTCAGATGGGCGCATTACCTTTTCAACCAGGTCAGGATTCGCTCGGTAGTAACCACCGATTTCAACCTTGTTCCCCTGAACCGCATTGAGCTCTGCAACAATCTGGTCTTCATTGCTAGTCAGGTCCTGAGCAATAGCAGTGAACCTTGCTGCCAGGTCGGCATCCTCGGTTTGGTTTGCAAGTTCTTGAGCCCAGTAGAGGCCGAGGTAGAAGTGGCTACCGCGATTATCGATAGTTCCAATCTTTCGACCCGGCGAGCGATCCTGCTCCAGGAAGGTTCCGGTTGCACGGTCTAGCGCGTCCGCCAATACCTTTGCGGAGGCATTGCCGGTGGTCACGGAAAGGTGCTCGAAAGATGCGGCGAGAGCGAAGAATTCACCCAAAGAATCCCAACGCAGGTAGTTCTCCTCGAGAAGCTGCTGGACGTGCTTGGGAGCTGACCCTCCAGCTCCAGTCTCAAATAGGCCACCGCCATTGAGCAGCGGCACGATCGAGAGCATCTTGGCGCTGGTGCCGACCTCCAAAATTGGGAACAGGTCGGTCAAATAATCACGCAATACGTTGCCGGTCACAGAGATTGTGTCTTCACCACGGCGAAGGCGCTTGAGCGAGTATTTGGTTGCGGCGGCGGGAGCCATGATCTCGATCACCAAACCACTGGTGTCATGGTCCTTGAGGTACTCATGCACCTTGGCAATCACCTTGGAATCGTGCGCCCTGGTCTCGTCGAGCCAGAAAACTGCAGGCGCTCCCGTGGCACGGGCTCGGGTGACAGCCAGCTTGACCCAGTCGCGGATTGCAACATCTTTGGTCTGAGTAGCTCGCCATATGTCGCCGGCACTTACATCGTGCGAGATCAAAACCTCGCCTGCCTGGTTCAGCAGCTGAACCTGGCCGTCGGCGGCAATTTCGAAAGTCTTGTCGTGGCTGCCATACTCCTCGGCGGCCTGCGCCATTAGCCCCACATTCGGAACCGAGCCGATTGTCGCTGGGTCAAGTGGACCGTTGGCAATTACGTCTTCGATAGTGGCCTGGTACACGCCTGCGTATGAGGAGTCTGGGATCACTGCCAGGGTCTCGTCCTCACCGCCATCAACTCCCCAGAGCTTTCCGCCGTTGCGAATCAGAGCTGGCATCGAAGCATCGACAATTACATCCGAGGGAACGTGAAGGTTGGTAATGCCCTTGTCGCTGTTTACATAGCTAAGCCTTGGTCCAGCACCTAGAGCCTCATTGAAATCAGTAATAATCTGATCTCCGCCGGGAACGTTTTCCAGACCAGCAAGTATCGTCCCCAGTCCGTCATTAGCTTTTAGGCCGGCCGCATCCAGGGCAGCCCCGTGCCTCTCAAATACTTCAGCAAAAAATGTCTTGACCACGTGGCCAAAAAGGATTGGGTCGCTGACCTTCATCATGGTGGCCTTTAGGTGAAGGGAGTAAAGAACATCGTCCTTCTTCGCCTCCTCAAGCGTCCCTGCCAAGAACTCATCCAATGCCTTCGCGCTCATATAAGTCGCATCGACAATCTCGCCTGCTGAGACTTTCAAGCCAGCTTTGAGCTCGGTCCTTGTGCCGTCCCCCGCTAGATGAACAATGCTCAGAACATCTTCGCTAGCCAACACCGTTGACTTCTCATTCGAGAAAAAGTCATCGTGGCCCATGGTTGCAACCCGAGTCTTAGAACCGGAGGTAAATGGTTTGTTGAGGTGTGGGTGCTTGCGAGCGTAGGCCTTGACCGATGCCGGAGCCCTGCGGTCGCTGTTTCCCTCTCGCAGAACCGGGTTTACGGCACTGCCCTTCACTTTGTCGTAGCGAGCCTTGGCCTCTCGCTCTGCATCGGTATTGGGCTCGTCTGGATAGTTCGGGATGTCAAACCCGAGCTCCTGGAGCTCGGCTATTGCGGCTTTGAGCTGAGGGATAGAAGCCGAGATGTTTGGAAGCTTGATGATGTTGGCTTCTGGAGTCTTGGCCATTGCCCCAAGCTCACCAAGAGCATCGCTGATCTGCTGCTCTGGCTTTAGCTGGTCAGAGAACACGGCCAGGATGCGACCTGCGAGCGAGATATCACGAGTCTCAACATTCACCCCAACTGCCGATGCGTAGGCCTGAACAATAGGTAGGAAGGAGGCCGTGGCTAGTGCTGGGGCCTCATCGGTGAAGGTGTAAATAACAGTTGGGGTGCTCAAAGTTTGCTTATCTCCAGATTGGGGTTCAACATAAGGCGCTCTAAGGCTACCGCTTATTCGCCCTGTTGTTCGCTGGCCGAGACCCTACGGCAGGGGCAGTCCTATCTTTCCTTTTTCACCTGATTTTTGGTCCGGGCCTGCTCGGAGAGCCAATTTGACACGATCTCCAACATTTGCGTGTCCACGGGCTGCTTGGCTTGCTTTCGATAACCCTTCAAGCCAGATCCGCTCAAATCTGGACGAAGCAAATGTGACAAGCCATCAAGCACCCTGCCAACCAAGTGCTCAGGGGCTAGCCTCACCATTTCTTCGATGTCCTCAGGATCTACCTGCACGTCGCTCGAACCGGTCAATGCGAGCGTGGGGACTCTAAGTTCTTCAAGGTCCATCTTGGGGTCATGATCCAAAAACTCCCTCATCCATTTGGCGTTAACCATTCGACCCTGAATTCGAAGCGCATCTCTTTGAGTCGACCTAATTCTTGCGAGGTTCTTTGAAACTCCAGCGACGACATCGATTCGAAACAGTTTCAAAATGAGCCTATTAAGGCCTGTCAGGGAAGCGGCTATCTTCCTGGTTTGCCAGAGGATTGTTTCCTCCCCTGTTTTCGCTGCCCCGGCTAACAAGACAGCACCCGCAACCTTTCCACTCCTCGCTGCGAGCATGAGCGAGAGAATTGCACCCTCACTGTGACCGAGGCAATAGATTCGCTTGGGGTCTATTTCAGGTCTGCTAGCAAGAAAACCAATAGCCGCCTCAGCGTCTTCATAGAGATCGTTAAACCCAGTTGTCCAGAAGCTTCCGCCGCTTGATCCGACTCCCCGCTTGTCATAACGGAACGATGCAACCCCTTCGTTGGCTAGAGCCTCCACAATTGGGCGAAAAAGGTTTATTTTGAGTTGCTTTGCGTTGCTGTCTCGATCGGTCTGGCCAGATCCCGGAAGCATCAGGACAGCTGGCAGGGGGCCACCCACTGCCGGAGTGGTCAAAGAACCGGCCAAGGTATTCTGGCCCGACTCAAACTGCAAAGCCAGCTCGATGGCCTCATCTGCTGCCAAGTGTGCACCCTCCTACTTCAATTGTCGGGTCAATCCTCGCAGACGAGAGTGAGCCCGAGCAAAAAGAAGAAACCCACCAAGTCGTGAAATTCTTGATGGGTCTCAGCACGCCTGGAGGGACTCGAACCCCCAACCTTCTGATCCGTAGTCAGATGCTCTATCCATTGAGCTACAGGCGCTTGGTGCAACAGCCGAGTCTAACGGACTCGGGCGGTGAAGATAACCCCCCAAACCAGAGGTCAAAGAGCTCGGCTTACCGGGAGAGAATCTTGGCGGAGACGGAGGGATTTGAACCCTCGAGGGGCTTTTGGGCCCCTACCCACTTAGCAGGCGGGCGCACTCGACCAGGCTATGCGACGTCTCCAGTGCCCTGAAAGCCTATAAGAAAACAGGTGTGGTTGAGAAACTAGCTTGAGCAGCTCTTGACGGATGCGTTAGTGCCCTGAACCCACTCAGGAAGGACCTCCTCTGAATCACTGGTCACCTCATTGTCTGCTGCCTCAGGATCGGCCTCAGCATCGGTCGCCTGTTCCGCCGGCTCACTGTCCTCCGCGACCACAGCACCGGGTCCTAGGTTCGCCTCCGCTAGAACTAATGGCTCATCATTGGCGAGCTTCTCGAAAAGTAAAGTTGCGCGCTCGGTGGAGACCCCAACCCTTCCAGCAAAATCACCCTCCAAGTCATACACGGGGAGCTTCAAGAAAGTGATCTTGTCGAGGTCAACGTCGTTTACCTCTCTTGCCATGCCGTAGATCACGCCTAGGTCGGTGAGAGACCTAGAAAGCGTCATGTTGTTCAGCGCTGCTGTACCGAGGCGGAACATGGTGAAGGGGTTAGTGAGAGCACCCTCGTCTTTGAGCTTTCTAACCAGTGAGGTGAGGAAGACCTGCTGGTTTGAGATGCGAGAGAGGTCAGAGCCATCGCCAACTCCGTGGCGGGTGCGGAGGAAGGCAAGGGCCTCTTCTCCAATGAGGGTGTGCTCCCCGGCCTCAAGGTAAAGCTGTGTGTAATCGTCATTGATTGGCTCTGCGACACAGACATCCACTCCGCCAACTGCCTCACTCATTGCGATCACGCCCTTGAAGTCGATCATCGCAAGGTAGGGGATGTCGATGCCGGTCAACGACTGGACTGCCAGGAGGGTGCAAGCGGGGCCGCCGTAGTTCATGGTGGCGTTTATCTGCGAAAACTCCTTGGCCGGGTATGGTTCACCACCGTCAGGGTTTGGGCACTCAGGAACGGCAATCATGAGATCTCTTGGGAAGCTCATCGCAACGGCATTTGTGCGAGCCTCATTGATGTGAAGCAGGATGATGACATCGGCGAGCTCAGCGCCAACGGGGCCGTATGCGGTCGAACCCTGGCCCTCCCTGGTATCGGAACCAATCAGGAGCAGGTTTATTGGACCGTTTATTTCCTCGGGCGTTGGTAAATCGTAGGTCTCGCCGTCAGTAGAGAAAACCTCAATTCCCGCAGCCCTCAGCTGGGATGAAACGTAGACAACTCCACCGCCTAGGGTGACCATTGCAACTGCGACGGTGGCAGCAATTGCCATGAGGACGTAGCGCAACCAGCGCCTACGCTTCGGGCGCTCTGGTTCTATAAATTGAAACTCTGGCCGGCTCAATCAACTGCCTATGAAAACTAGACTTTACTTATGTTAGACACTACGGCAATAAGCAACCTTTCCCAACGAATTCCCAGTGAATTCATCACCGGTGTGGCCACCTCTTCTTGGCAGATAGAAGGAGACAGTTCAGGCCGCGGCAGGAGCATTTGGGACGACTTTGCCGATGTCCCAGGAAACATCAAGGACGGAAGCAAGGCAGACCCTGCCTGTGATCACGTTAATCGCCTGGATGAAGACTTAGATCTGATTGCGAATCTCGGTGTCAAGGCCTACAGATTCTCGTTCTCATGGCCAAGGCTGATGCCCGGCAGCAGGAACCTTAACCAAAAAGGCATTGATTTCTACAACAGGCTTATCGACGGCCTGTTGGAAATAAACGTGATGCCGGTGGCCACCCTCTACCACTGGGATCTGCCGAGCGAGCTCGAGGCAGAAGGCGGCTGGCTCAGCCCAGAGATTCACAACCGATTCGCTGACTACGCAGGCATGGCCGCCACTCACTTTGGCGACAGGGTATCTATGTGGGCGACATTCAACGAGCCCTGGGTATCTGCATTTCTCGGTTACGCAACAAACATCCATGCGCCAGGCCGCGGCGACCCGGCCGCAGGCCTCGAAGCTGCCTATCGCCTGATGGTGTCTCATGGCTATGCGATGGATGTACTGAGGGAACACAAAGCATCAATGCCTGGGATTGTTCTGAACTTGACGAGCGTGTTATCTGAGGACCCAGCCGTCGACCATATTGCTGACCATGTTGACTCGCTTCAGAATCGTTTCTGGCTGGGCCTTCTAGCTGGACGTGGCATCGACGAATCTTTGATTGAAAGAACTCAGAGGATAACGGACTGGGCATTTGCGGAAGAGAGTCACCTAGACAAAATCAGCCAGAAAATCGACTGGCTAGGGATCAACTACTACACCCCATTTAGGTTGGTGCCTCATGAGGGTGGTAGCGAAAGCAAAGCTGTCGGACAAGATTTCTCGCTATTTCCAGGCTCGCCAACTGGCGCCCGAATGAATCCGCTTGAGCCTAGTACCGAGATGGGGTGGGAGATTCATGCCCCATCAATGACAACCACGCTACTTCAGACGTCAGCGCGGCTCCCAGAAACTCCCCTGTACATAACTGAGAATGGGGGTGCCTTTCCAGACCGGATGGTGAACGGAAGGGTAGAAGACCAAGATCGAATCGACTACTACATTTCGCACATCTCGGCCGCTCTCGATGCAATGGATCAGGGGGTTGACCTGCGAGGTTACTTCGCTTGGTCACTCATGGACAACATTGAGTGGGCGGAGGGACTGGAGAAGCGTTTTGGCCTTGTGCACGTCGATCACGAGACTCAGCTCAGAACCCCGAAGGCCAGCTACGAGGCATTCTCGGTTCTAGTTCGCTCGTCTTAAAACTACTTAACTGCTCCGGCAGTAAGGCCTCGTACGAAGTACCGCTGCAGGGCAAAGAAGACGACTAGCGGCACAACCAACGAAATAAACGAGCCAGCCGCAACATCCTGCCAACCCTCTCCATACTGACCTAGCAGACGTAGGACTCGATACGTCATAACTGACTTTTGCTCGCCAACGAAGATGAACGCGATCAAATAGTCATTCCAAACCCACAGGAACTGGAAGATGGCAAAAGACGCAATTGCTGGCACTGACATCGGCAGCACGAGGCGCCAGAAGATTTGGTAATAACTAGCCCCGTCCACGCGGGCCGCCTCGATCAAAGATGTTGGCAGGGACAGCATGTAATTGCGAAGAATATAAATAGCCAGCGGTAAAGCGAAGGCACTGTGAACAACCCAGGCGCTTGCGTAGGTTCCCGTGAGTGGAATGTCGAAGGTCTTCTGGAACCAGACCATCCCCTTTAGCACTGGAATCAGCGATGACTGAAGAGGCACAACCATCAAGCCAACCAGGATTGCAAAGAGGACCTCTTTACCCTTGAAGTTCAGGAAGGTGAAGGCATACGCAGCGTTGGCCGCAATCATTAGCGGCAGAATCGTTGCGGGCACGGTCACTGCAATCGTGTTTATAAGGGACTCGAGCATCCCTGACTCTAGAGATTTTTGATAAGCGTCAAGCGACCAAACAGTGCTCAAAGGATTGAAAAAGCCCTCCCACCAAGGTGAAAGCTCTGCTTCCTCTCGCTCTCTTAGAGAGGTTATTAGTAGTCCGATGGTAGGAATCGACCAAATGGCAACGAGAATCGTGAGAGCAATTGTCGATGAAATACTGCCTCTGCCTGAGGAGATCATTTTCTTCACGCGGTTCATCGGAGGGTCTCCTGCTGTCTAACAGTTCTTATCTGAAGCCAGATGAGCGGAATAATCAAAATTACGAGCACAATTACGACTGCCGACGCCGACCCAATGTCGGAGTTTTCGAAGTAGCGCTTGTACCACTCGAAAGCTAGAACGCTCGTGTTGAAGTTTCCTCGTGTCATAGCCAGAACAATGTCGAAAATCTTCATGACCATAATCAAGACGGTGACAAATACCGCCATGATTGAGCCCCACACCTGCGGCAAGATAACGCGATTGAAAACCTGGAATGGCCCTGCGCCATCGATACGTGCCGCCTCAATCGTCTCTTCTGGAACAGCCTTAATAGCTGCGGAGATAATGACCATCGAGTAACCAACCTGAAGCCAAATGATGACAATCATCAAGAGGAAGCTGTTAATTCGGAATTCTTCAATCTGAAAAAACGGAGTTGGATCCTCAACCCCTAGGCCTTCAACGATGTTCTGCAGCAAACCGATTACTGGTCTGCCAGGTGGGGAGTAAGCGTAGAGGTAGGCCCAAATGGTCGCAGCAGCAATGAAGCTGATGGACATAGGCATGAATATGAGGGACTTAAAAATCTTTTCGCGGCGAGGACCTACCTGATTACCCAGTTGAGCAACGAGAGTTCCGATCGCCACGGTGATTGCAGGCACCACCAAAACCCATAAGAAGTTATTTAGGAGAATCCCAAGGAATCTTTCATCGGTGAAGAGCTCAACGTAGTTTTCGAAACCTACCCATTCCTGAGTCTTACCTTTGATGCTCATCATTGACCAAAATGCGGTCTGAATAATGGGATAAACCGATACGACAAGCAGCAGCACGACGGCTGGAGTAACAAATGCCCAGACCTGGGCCTTCTGACTGATGCGTGAGGGAAGGAGGCTGACTGCTTTTCCGAGGAGCCAATAGAGGCCGTAACTGGCCACAACGCCGATTACCACCGACACTGCAGCTACGAGAACGTCGTTCAACATTGAATTTCCCTCCCTCTAGAGTTTTGCGACCTGAATTGAGGAAGTCAAGTGGCACCGAGTGATTCGGTGCCACTTGACTTTGCGAAGCCCCGCCTCAAATGAGGCTAGACAACGGGATTAGTACTTGGAGTCGATGCGCTCGGCTGCCTCGGCCCAGGTGATGTTACCTGCGACGTAGTCAGTACCGGCTGCCCAGAACTCAGCGTTAACCTCAGCAGGCATCTGGTCTGAACCATCGAAACCGAAGACAGCGGCTGCGGCCATTGCCTCACCAATCTTGCGGTTCAGGTCGTTCGGGTAGAGCGAGCTGTCGAAGTTGGTGTGTGGGGATACGGCACCTGCGGAAACCATGATCTCCAGTGGGGCACCGCTAGCGATGTACGCAGCTACCTTAGAAACTGCATCGTTGACGTGACCATCGAATACTGCGAAGAGGTCACCACCACCGATAACACCAGCCTGAGCACCAGCAGGAGTTGGCACTGGGAAGGCGTCGAAGCGGCTGTAATCTCCAGAGTTAACCTCTGCCTGAATCTCGTCAGGAGTGAAGCCAACAATGAATGAACCCTGGCGCATCATGAAGCACTGACCTGCTTCAAGACCACCGGTCTCGAATAGCGGTGCAGTCTCACCAAAGCCAGTGGCTGCCATACCGACACCGCCACCGTTTACCTGGCCCTCGGCCAGCAGACGGTCAGAAACGTACTCTGCAGCCTGAGTGATCTCAGGTGAGGAGAAGGCTAGGTCTCCAGCAATCCACTGAGCGTACTTCTCAGCGCCGTGGAACATAAGGACGTACTGCTCCATCCAGTCGGTGAAGGCCCAACCGGTAGCACCACCGGACTCAATACCTGCACACCATGGGTAACCAAGACCCTCGGAGACGATCTTTGCCTCTAGAGCCTGTAGCTCAGCCTCAGTGGTAGGAACGGTCAAACCGTTGGCCTCGAACTCAGTTGGGTTGTAGAACACGAGGGACTTCATGTTTGCAGTTACTGGTAGGCCGTAAAGCTCACCATCTACAACTGCAAGCTGGTCCCAACCTGGAACCAAAGTTCCAAGTGCCGCGCTGGTGTCGAATACGTCAGCAAGCGGAACTAGGTAGTCCGCAAGGTCCTTCAGACCACCTGGCTGAGGCCATAGGGCGATGTCTGGCTCCTGGCCTGCTTCGATCTTGACCTTGATGTCAGTGTCGAATGAGGCTAGTGAGGTGTAGGTGATGTCGATGCCGTTAGCTGCACCGAACTCATCCAGTGCAGCCTGGAAGTTGGCTGCATCGGTCTCGGCATAGCCACCGAAGATTACGACCTCGGCCACTTCGTCGGATGAGCCGCTACCACCGTTGCTTGATGAAGTGTCTGTGTCTGAGCCACTGTCAGTAGCACATCCTGCTAGACCTAGCAGGGCAGCTGCTGAAAGAGCGACGAACTTCGAAGCTTTCTTCATGTTGATAACTGTCCTTTCATACGCATCAGGGCATAGGTACCCCGCGCTAGCGCTAAAGGTACTACTCCACTGGGCTGCGATAAACACAAAATCGAAAGAGGTTATAAAAATGTAACCGCTTCCAGTTTTTACAAATTATGGCCTGATGACAAGACCAATTTCAGGGTCGGCAGTTACCGGTATTGGGTCCGATAGTTCACCCACAAATTTGCCATCTCTGAAGTTCACAAAACCGATCAAAAACCACTCTCCTGTCGGCTTCTGAATGAGCCTCGCTGCGTAGAGCTCTTGATGGGTGAAAGGCCTTGCCTTTCTGAAGTCAATGCCTTTGCTCAGCGAAGGGCAAGGCACTGAGAACGTGTAGTCGGTTTTACCGAAACTACTCAGTCGATCGTCGTCGTATTCGCGCCATCCACAGCAAAAGACAACCACGCCCACCCCATCGACCTCGGCAAACTGCAAAACCTCAAGATTTGCGAACCCAGAATCGGTTACTGAAAGCGGTTGCAGAATTTCCCAGTTCAGGAGGTCTTTTGATTGGGCGTGGCCGGCAACTCCTGCATAGCGTGAGCTTGCATCCTTAGCCCTTGCCGTGATTAGCATGCGCCAGATTTCGGAGTCTGCATCCCAAAAAACCCACGGATCACGCCAGTGCTCGTTTCCGTCATGGCTGAGCTGGCCGACTTTTTCGTATAGGTTCTCATCGGCTACAACTAGCGGATTATCGAGCTTGTGCCAGGTGATTAGATCCTCGGAAACTGCCGCCCCAATTGACTGAACCTTTCCTGCGGTCTCTCGGGAGGTCCCGGTGTAGAACATCCACCACTTACCGTCGTGCCCTCGCACCGTGCTTCCTGTCCATGTGGTCCATGAATCAAAAGCTGGCGATTCGCTCGGTGAAAGGGCGTCTGGGAGTACCTCCCAGGTAACTAGATCCCTGGAAACCGCGTGTCCAATATTTGTATTGCGGTGTCGACGATCTGGGTCATACAGGCCTCTAGACGCGCACAGGTAGAAGGCGTGACAGACGTCGCCATCCCACACGTACCAGCTATCCCAAATCCATCGATCGGGGAGTCTAAGCGCCATAGGGGAAGATCCTGGGGAGTGTGGTTACTGGATGGGAGAGAAGATGGCGGAGGCCGTGGGATTCGAACCCACGAGACATTTCTGCCCACTGGTTTTCAAGACCAGCTCCTTCGGCCGCTCGGACAGACCTCCGCATAGGAGTTTAGTGCCTAGCTCAAAAACTCAAGACCCTCGAGGGAAGCGAGCACCTGAGCAACGCCATCGTCATCAACCGCACCAGTGGTGGCGGTGGCGGCAAGCTTGACCTCATCTGGGGCCTGGCCCATTGCAAACGCGTAGCCACCTAAAGACTTTGCCCACTCAAACATCTCTATGTCATTCCTGCCATCACCCATGACCAAGACTCGGCTCGATGAATGGCCATACTCGGCCCTCAGCTTGGCAAGACCGTGGCCCTTGTCGATGCCCTTAGGAGCTATGTCTAGCCAGGCGGTGTAGCCGATGGCATAAGAGACCGACTGCAGGCCAACTTTGTCCATCAGCTCGATGAACTGATCAACATCGTGGTCGGGTGAGAGCACAACCACCCGGCTAACCGGATGGTGGAGAAGCTCATCCAGTGGCGTCTCGAAGTTTTGCTCGCCAAGTGCGTAAGTCGGAAAAGGTTTGTGAAAACGGTAGGTGCCATCGACATCCTCAACCGCGAAGTGAGCATTGGGTAGTTTGTCGATTAGCTCAGTTAGAACATCAGCCGGATCAAACGTCTCGACGCTGTGGGTGGCAAAACCCTTGGGGTGCTCCTCATCCAGACGAATGGTCACGGCCCCATTGGAGCAAACCGCATGACCAGATGTAATACCCAGCTCACGGATTACGGGAAAAGCGTTAGCTGCAGCTCTTCCAGTTGAAACAAAGACGTGATGGCCGAGGGAGCGGACTCGATTAACTTGCTCTTTGACGCGATCGGATAGAAAGCCGTCATCGTGGACAAGAGTGCCATCGATGTCTAGGGCAATGAACCAGCCGTCATCTTTCATGCCTAGGCTTTGGGGCTTATCTTTTCTAGTCCGCCGAGGTAGGGCTGCAGGGCCTGAGGGATCCTCACCGAGCCATCCGCGTGCTGGTGGTTCTCCAAAATTGCAACCAGCCATCTAGTTGTGGCGAGTGTTCCATTGAGAGTCGCAAGCATCTGCGTCTTGCCGTTCTCATCGCGATAGCGGGTGTTGAGCCGCCTGGCCTGGAAAGTGGTGCAGTTCGAGGTTGAAGTTAGCTCCCGGTATTTACCCTGAGATGGCACCCACGCCTCAACGTCATACTTTCTGGCGGCCGAAGACCCGAGATCGCCGGCAGCAACATCGATTACTCGGTAGGGCAGCTCGCACTTCTGCAGCATCTCTTCTTGCCAAGCAAGCATGCGCTCATGTTCAGCCTCGGCATCCTCAGGCTTGCAGTAGGAGAACATCTCCAGCTTGTTGAACTGGTGGACCCGGAGAATGCCCTTGATGTCCTTGCCGTGACTGCCGGCCTCTCTGCGGTAGCAGGTTGACCAACCGGCATACCTCATCGGCTCCTGGAAATCATCAAGAATCTCACCGGAGTGATAACCGGCGAGCGCAACCTCGCTGGTTCCAGTGAGGTAGAGGTCGTCTGCCTCCAGGTAATAGATCTCGGAAGAGTGCTCGCCTAAAAACCCTGTTCCCTGCATCACCTCTGGTCTGACGAGCGTGGGGGTAATTAGGGGCGTGAAACCTGCAGCATGGGCCTGGTCAAGCGCAAGCTGCATCATCGCAAGCTCCAGCCTTGCTCCCCAGCCCTTCAAGAAATAAAACCTCGAGCCAGAGATCTTCACACCGCGCTCAATGTCGATGACATCGAGACTTTCGCCAAGCTCCGCGTGGTCAAGAGCCTTGAAATCAAACTCAGGCTTCTTCCCCTCTTCGCGAAGGACTACAAAGTCATCCTCGCCACCCGAGGGAACCCCCTCAATAACAACGTTGTCAATTTTGTAGAGCACGGCACTGAGGGCTTCGTATGCCTGATTAGCCTTTGCCTCTGCCTCTTTCACCTGCTGGGCCATGGACTGGGCCTGAGCAACCAGCTCAGCCTTCTCTTCCTTTGGCGCTGCAGCAACCAGCTTGCCGTGAGCATTCTGTTCGGACCTGAGCTTTTCAAATAGCTGCAGGGAAGCCTTACTGGTTTTATCTAGCTCAAGTGCTTGATCAACAAGTGACTCATCCGCTCCGCGAGCTCGCTGCGATAGCCGAATAATGTCGGGGTTTTCGCGCAGCAGGGAGAGGTCAATCACCCCCTTAGCCTATCTTCTACCTCCCGTTAGGCTTGTCTGGTGAGAGAGCTTGCGGTCATCTTCAACCCAGAGAAAATCACGCTTCAGCGCCTTGAAAAGGCGTTCGCAAAGCACAAGGACGTAGCTCCAAAATTCTTGGCCACGGATAAAAGTTCAAATGGTGCTTCGCAGGCGCGTGAGGCGGTCGCTCTTGGAATGAACCAGCTCCTGGTTGCCGGCGGCGATGGCACTCTGAGAAACGTGGTGCAGGGAACCGCCGGGTTGGACGTGGAGATCGGGATCCTGCCGCTAGGAACAGGCAACATACTGGCTAGAAACCTGAAGATTCCCATCGGAAACCTTGACTCCGCCATCAAGAAAATTCTCAAAGGCAGCCCCTACGAGATAGACCTTGGGGTTGCAAAGGCAATCTTTGCCGATGGCTCACTGAGGGAGTATGTGTTCACGGGGATCGCCGGGGTTGGCATGGACGCCAAGCTCATGGAGAATACCCAGCCAAAGCTAAAAAGGAGGGTTGGCTGGATCGCCTACATCGAGGGAGGCATTAGGTCCCTGCCCCTAAAGTTCGAGCGCTTTGACGTTCAAATTGATAACCAGGTGAGAACCCTAAAAAGCTACTCGCTCTTGGTTGGCAACGTCGGCTGGCTGCCGGGGCTGATCTCGATGATGCCGGATGCCCAGATGGATGATGGAAAGCTCGATATCGCGGCCATCGGGCCAAGAAAAATCTGGAACTGGGTCGACTTCTTCTCTCGCATTACCTGGCAAAACCTGGTGGTTCGGCCGTTGGCCCTGGGTAGGCGCTGGATGGATGAAAAGGCCAACGTGAAGACCCTAGAGAATCTCTCGAGCCCAAGAATTCGAATCAAGCCCCACAACCCCGCCGCAATGCAACTTGATGGTGATCCGGTCGGAGAGATTATCGAGGTTGACTTCTCACTTAGGGCTAAGGCCCTAAAGGTGTTGATCTAGCCGCGCAGGTCCTCAAGCCACTTCTTGGCGGATTGGTAGGCCCCATCCGCATTGTTGCCCTGATGGTTTGACTCGGTTTTGTCAGCCCTGGGATATGAGCCAAGGAAGATTAGCTTGGGCGAGAATCTGTGAAGACCCATTAGGGCCTCCGCGATTGCCTCGTCATCGAGGTGGCCCTCGGCATCGATGTTGAAGCGGTAGCGGCCAAAGCGGTCTCCAATTGGCCTCGACTCGATCCTGCTGAGGTTAACTCCGCGAGCTGCGAACTGCTCGAGCATCTCCAGCAGGCCACCCGGCCTGTCATCAGGAAGCTCCACGATCACGCTGGTTTTGTCGTGACCGGTCTTTGGATGCGGCTTACCGCTCTTCCCGATCTCGATGAACCTGGTCTGGGCCTCTTTGTTCTCTCCGATGTCGCTGGCCAAGATTTCTAGGCCATAGATTTCCGCTGCTCCCGTTGCAGCAATTACGGCATCGCAGGCCGCCCCGTCGGCCATTGCCTTAGCAGCGGCAGCGGTCGAGGCTGCGGGAATGTGGGTGTGATTTGAAAGCTCTGCCTCGAGCCACTTCCTGCTCTGCGCATATGCCACGGGATGGGTAAGCACTGCGGAGATGTCCTCAAGCTTGGTGCCGGGCTTTGCCATTAGGTCAAAGCGAACTGGGACTAAATACTCTCCATAGATCTGAACGCCGCCAATGACCGCAAGCGCATCGGAGGTTGCGGAGACTCCGCCCTCGATTGAATTCTCAATTGGAACAACAGCGCGGTCAGCCTTACTCTCTAGAACCGCATCGATAGCTGCGGTCACAGAGGCGACGGGCGTGAGCTCAGCACTGCTGGACACCTGACCGGCAGCCATCTCGGTAAAGGTGCCGGCAGGGCCAAGGTAAGCGATCTTGAGCTGAGCCATGCAACAAGATTAGGGCAGGCACTAAATCAAAGATGGCAATACGATGCTTTCATGCACAAAAGAGGCAACGTGGGACGGCTCAGGGGGGTCCTGAGGCTGGGAGCCCTGGTATTCGCCCTCAGCGCCACTGCGCTCTTTGTCGTGCCAAGAATCTTCACGGACCTGCTAGGCCTCCCCGGTAGCTCAGAACTCGATTGGTCGATGCAGATGATCGGCATCACTCTTGTGGCCCTGACCGGAAACATGTTCGTAGTTTCAATCTCTGGCAGCGACAATGGGGTGCTCTGGGCAGCCCGAGTCATGCAGCTCAGCGCCTTTGGCCTGGGAGTACTGACCCTCCTGGTTCCCACTGGAGTGAACTGGTTCGTAATCCTCTATGCACTCGTTGGCTTTGGCTTCTCAGCGGCCTACGCAGTTTTTCTTCTGCAACGCAACCCGGGGGCATAAATGATTCATGCAAGAGCAGGGCAGCCAGCGAGCGCCGACGACCTAATCGATCTCCAGAAGCTTGAGAGCAACTATTTTGAGCTAATACCTGACCTTGAAATCGCAGAACAAAAGGTTGCCTTCGGCACCAGCGGCCACCGAGGTAGTGCCCTAAGCACCTCGTTCAACGAGTGGCACATCCTGGCAATCACCCAAGCAATCGTCGATTACCGCAAAGCCCAAGACATTCAGGGGCCAATCTATGTTGGCAAGGACACCCATGCCCTAAGTGCTCCTGCGGAGCAATCGGTGCTCGAGGTTTTGGCGGGCAACAATGTCGAGTGTTATGTAGCAAGCGGGGACTACACCCCGACGCCCGCGGTTTCGGTGGCAATCATCGACCACAACATGCAGCTACCTAGAGGCAGCAGCGCGCAGGCCGATGGCATCATCATCACCCCCAGCCACAACCCCCCTCAAGACGGAGGCATCAAATACAACCCTCCCCACGGCGGGCCGAGCGACTCCGATGCCACCTCCTGGATAGCGACTCGAGCAAACGAGCTGATTGGCGAACAGCTGAAGGGGGTCAAACGATCAAGTCCAAATGCGAGGAGCTTTGACTACCGGGCCAATTACATCGGCCAGCTAGATCAGGTGCTAAATCTTGATCCAATCAAAGAGTCGGGCGTAAGGATTGGCGCAGACCCAATGGGGGGAGCTTCGGTTGAGTACTGGGGCGAAATTGCAAGCCACTACGGAATCGATCTTGAGGTCGTAAATGACAAGGTCGATCTCCAGTTCGGCTTCATGAGCCTCGACTGGGATGGCAAGATCCGGATGGACTGCTCGTCTGAGTATGCAATGTCAACTCTTATTGCCGCGAGGCATGAGTACGACATCTCGACCGGCAACGATGCCGACGCGGATCGTCACGGCATCGTTACTGCTGACTCGGGACTCATGAACCCAAACCACTTCCTAAGCGTCGCGATTGAATACCTATTTCACCGACGCGACGGTTGGGACGAGCACTCGGGAATTGGCAAGACCATGGTTTCCTCCTCAATGATCAACCTGGTTGCCGCCGACTTGGGCCGAAAGCTTGTTGAGGTTCCCGTTGGCTTCAAGTGGTTTGTTCCTGGACTTGTCTCGGGCGAAGTTGCATTTGGTGGTGAGGAAAGCGCCGGAGCATCGTTCCTGAGAAAAGACGGTCAGCCCTGGTCCACAGACAAAGACGGTCTAATCATGTGTCTATTGGCCGCCGAAATAGAAGCAGTTACTGGACTCAGTCCCTCTGAGCGCTACGCCGAGCTCACGAAGCGTCATGGAGAACCCCACTACAAGCGAGTGGACGCCCCTGCTGACCTGGAGAAAAAGGCAAAGCTTTCCAAGCTCTCTGAGAAAGACGTGGCGGCAACGGAAATTGCGGGTGATGCGATCACCAACATCGAGACGAGTGCGAGCTCAGGTGGGGCTCTTGGGGGAGTGAAAGTTTCGACCGAAAAGTCTTGGTTCGCAGCCAGGCCCTCGGGGACCGAGAGCGTCTACAAAATCTATGCTGAGTCCTTCACGGGATCTGAGCACCTGGAGCAGGTGCTGGAGCAGGCTCAGTCGATTGTGGACTCAGCAATTTCGGGATAAGACTCCGCCGCTTCAAACCCCCAGAACTCTTCAAGGGTTTGTATTCCATTATTGGCATACATCTTTGCTATCTGTTTGCCAACGTATCTGAGGTGCCAGGGTTCGTAGGTGTACCCGGTAACGGAAGTGGTGTCTCGCTCGTACCTGACGATGTAGCCAAACTTCCAGGAGTTATCAGCAATCCACTTTCCGGCAACCGTGTCACCGAAGCACTGCATGATTGCGCAGCCCTGAGCGGGAACAGAAACATCAACGGCTAGTCCGGTCTGATGCTCGGAGTGCCCGGCCTTGGCACTCCTGACAAGTGCCTCTGCCTCGCCATACTGAGCCACTTTGTCTTCAAAGAGCCCCGCTTGATAGTCATAAGAGCGGTATGCAGAGTTGACAAAGATTTGTCCTGCCCCTTGGAAGCTCATCTCAGCAGCCATCTCTTCGAGTGCCGTGGCCGCAACCACACGAAGCTCCAAGCCTCGTGAGTTATCTAGGGAGCTTGAGGATTCGATTTCCCTCACGACAGGCTCGAAGTCCAATGGCGAAAGCGGACGGAGCTTGTTCACCACTACCCACTCGCTGCCTGCAAACCCAGTGGCGAGACGCGGATAGGAGTAGTCGGTCAGCTCCAGGGTGGGAATCTCCCAACCAGAGAGCTCACGCTGCTCTGCACGCTCTTTGAGAATCTCGAAGTTTGGCTGCCCGACTGCCCCCTGAACCAAGAGGGTAATTCCCGCTGTCGCGGCAATCAGCGGCGGCAGGAATACAAAGCTGGCCCTGCGGCGCACGGGAGTAGGATTGGGCACACCTAAACCCTATTTCTTGGAGTTCTCTTGACTGCCAAATCTCGGCGGGAAGCCGCGAAACAAGCAGCACAATCTGGACAGATGACTCACCGCCAGATCTGGCTCGTCCTCATTGGCCTAATGTCCGGCATGTTCCTTGCTGCCCTGGACCAGTCGGTCGTATCTGCGGCCATGAGAACCATTGCAGATGACCTTGGCGGCCTTTCACTTCAGGCCTGGGCAACCACCGCCTACCTAATCACCTCCACTGTGACTACCCCCATCTACGGAAAACTCGGTGACATCTTTGGTCGCAGGCCGGTATTCATGGCGGCGATTGCCATTTTCATCCTTGGCTCCTTCACCACGGGTTTTGCAAATTCCATGATCGAGCTGGCGAGCTACAGGGCGCTGCAAGGTATCGGAGCTGGAGGGCTCTTCTCGCTAGCGCTTACGATCGTCGCCGACATTGTTCCGCCAAGGGAGCGCGCCAGATATCAGGGGTTGTTCTTAGCAGTCTTTGGGTCGTCTTCGCTATTGGGGCCGGTTATCGGCGGCACCCTCGCCGGCATCGATGAGCTGATGTTCGTAGAGGGCTGGCGCTGGATCTTCCTGATGAACCTGCCAATTGGTGCCGCCTCGATGTTTATGGTGATTACCTTCCTCCACGTTCCCCATACCCCGAGAAAACAAAAGATTGACTGGTGGGGCGCTGCAGCAATCATCGTTGCCACCGTGCCGCTGCTTTTGGTCGCTGAGCAGGGTAGAGAGTGGGGCTGGTCATCGCCACTAGCAATCGCAATGTATGTGGCTGGTGTTACCGGCATAGTTTCCTTCATCCTCATCGAGAAGAAGATGGGTGAGGCGGCCCTAATCCCGCTGCACATATTTAGGAACAAGACCTTTGCCCGCACCCAGGTTTTAGGGTTCATCATCGGCATGGGAATGTTCGGCGGCATGATCATCATCCCGCTGATCATTCAGGTGGTCTACGGCGTAAGCCCTACCCTCACCGGCCTCATGATGCTCCCGATGGTGCTCGGCATGATGACCGCAACCATCACCGCAGGGAGGGTAACCGCTAAGACAGGAAAGTATCGCTTCTTCTTCAATACCGGTACCGCCACCCTTTTCTTTGGCTACCTCTACATGGTCTTGATGCTCAAGGCCGATACCCCGTTGTGGGTGGTGGCGATCGGAATGATCATGGTAGGCCTTGGACTTGGGCAGCTGATGCAGACCACAATGGTCGCGTCTCAAAATGCCGTCGAGGCAAGAAACATTGGAGTGGCAACTTCGACAACCACCTTCTTCAGGCAAATGGGTGGAACCCTGGGTGTCGCCATTTTCATGTCCATGCTCTTCTCCTCGGTGACGGAAAAGATTGTCGATGCCTTCAGGCGTCCTGAAGTTGCAAGCGGAATCTCGGATGCGCTTAGCGACCCACAAGTTGCAGCAAACCCAGTGAACTCCGAGATTCTTGGCGTCCTTCAAAGCGGCGGCTCAGCAGCCGATGTCACCAATGACTCGAGCTTTCTGATTGGGGCCGATGAGCGGCTAACGCTTCCATTCCGAATTGGCTTTGTGGAGTCTTCCCTGAATGTCTTTTTAACAGCTGGGGTAATCATTGGAATTGGATTTGTAATCAGCTGGTTTATCAAAGAGATTCCGCTTCGGAACAAAAGTGCATCTGAGGAGGCTGCCGAAGAGGCAGCGCTAAAGAGGCAAGCGGAATCTCTATAATCGAAGAAATCACGGGAGTCCGGTAGCACCGGTCTGAGAGGAAGACTGAAAGTCTTCGACCGTCAAACCTGATCTGGGTAATGCCAGCGCAGGAAGACCTCAATCCCGTGCCTATAAACGAAAGGCACGATATGAAGAAAATCGCACTACTACTAGCAGCCCTGCTCACCCTGGCAGGCTGCTCACAAACACCTGACACCGTTCGGCTTGCAGCCCACGACTCGTTTGCCATATCCGACGAGCTGATCCAGAGCTTCGAGGAGCAAAGCGGTTTCGAACTCGAGATCATCAGACTTGGTGACACCGGCTCACTGACTAACCAACTCTCGCTCACCAAGAACGCCCCAGTCGCAGACGCCGTCTTCGGCGTTGACAATACTTTCCAGCCTCTCGCCATCGAAAACGGCATCGCCCAGGGCGAATGGACCGCGATTGACTACTCAGACGTTTGCTTCAACTACGACATTTCCTTCTTTGAGGAAAACGGCTTAACGCCACCTCAGAGCTGGCGCGAGCTAACCGAGCCCCAATTCGAGGGCCTCACAGTCGTAACAAACCCCAGGCTCTCATCTCCCGGGCTTGCCTTCCTCGCAACCACCTTTGCCGGCTTCGAAACCAATGCCGAGGTGTTCGAGTATTGGCGCAACCTAAGAGACAACCGAGTCAAGATTGCCGGCAGCTGGGAGGATGCCTACTTCGTTGACTTCACTCGCTACGGTGGCGATAGGCCAATTGTCCTCAGCTACGCAAGTTCGCCGGCAGCAGAGGTAGTGGATGGCGTAGCCCAAACCGCCGCTCTGAGAACCGAGTGTTTCCGCCAGACCGAATACGCGGCGGTCCTTGCGAACACGCCAAACCCAAGCGGCGCTCAGCAACTGGTTGAGTTCCTGGCCTCCCCCCAGTTCCAGGAATCTGTCCCGGAGGCGATGTATGTCTACCCAGCTACTGACGCAGTGGCTGTTCCCGAAGAGTGGGCCAAGCACGCCAAGCCGGCGATAAGTGTTCTTGGTGAAGACCTGGACTTTGCAGCCAATCGCGAGCAATGGCTGAAAGATTGGTCCGACGTATTTGATAACTAGCTTCGAGCTATTTGCTACAACCGCATGGATTGCGGTTGTCAGTTCTCTAGCGTCGCTGATTCTGGGTTTCCCAATTGGGAACTTCGTAGCAGGGCTTAATCCGAAATTCAGATCAGTCCTCAGCACGGTATTGATACTCCCCTTCTTGTTGCCACCGTTTCTGATTGGCATCACCCTGCTTCCACTAGCCGGCGAAAACTTAGATTCCTCCAGAGGAATACTTCTTATTCTGCTGGCACACACCCTCATGAATGCGGGCTTCGTTGCTCGGGTGGTGGCCTCGTCGCAGCTGCCGCTGGAACAGCTCGAAGCGGCTCGCCTCGATGGAGCTAGCGACTTCTTGATTCGCACTCGGGTGGCGCTGCCACAGCAGAGTGCTGCACTGGCAGCATTGGGGTTACTAATCGCCCTATACAGTGCAACAAGCTACGGTCTAGTCATCTCGCTGGGGCAGGGAGCAGTCTCCACGTTGGAAACCGAGATCGCCATCTCGGCGCTGCGAGATCTAGACCTCGCTAGGGCAGGTGTTCTCGCCGCACTTCAAACCTTGCTCACAATCACTCTCTTTGCTCTTGCTCAAAGACTGGGTGCGAGACCCACGCCAGTTTTTGGAGAGGTTCAATCGAGCCTGCCGAGCAGGATGGGTGCGCTGCTGGCTGTGGTCCTAGTCGGGGCGGTGGCCTTGCTCGTGACCAACATCGCCTCACGAGCTCTGACGCTAAATGGGGGATTATTTCGGAACCTCGCTAGCCTTGAGACAAGGGGTGCGAGGGAGATTCTCAACATCTCAGTTGTTGAGGCAGCTGGTAACTCGCTTAGGAACCTTTTGGTCGCTGCACTGATAGTGCTGCCGCTTGCGTGGATCGCATCAGGAAGAAGGAAATCTTCACTGTTCTTTGTTCTACCAATCGGCGTCTCTCCAGTTGTGCTGGGGCTTGGCTTTCTGATCCTAAGCGGCTACCTACCCAGAGAGCTTTCCGGTTGGTGGTTGGTTCCGCTCGTGCAATCGATCTTTCTCTTCCCCCTCGCCTACCAAATCATTCGCCCTGCGAGGCTGGGTATGAGCCGAGAGATAGTCGAGGCCGCGCAAATGGACGGTGCGACCAAGCTGCGGG
Source organism: Candidatus Aquiluna sp. XM-24bin5 (assembly GCA_003149555.1). Next base: position 1,055,649 of record QCWE01000001.1, on the reverse strand, counting down.
TCTTCGGAAGCATCGAGGGGCCGATTCTCGCTCGCCCACTTGCTGCGGCAATGGCTTTTGTGTCGCTTGCGTCTTTGGGTGAATTTGGAGCGGCCAGTTTCTTGGCAACAGGTTCGGAGGCAACGCTGCCACTGGTGATCTTCCGATTGGCATCGAGACCTGGCGAGGAGAACCTAGGCATGGCAATGACCGCAGCGCTGCTGTTTGTAATGCTGGCCCTTTTGGTTGTGCTGTTTATTTCTCAGGAGTCTCGAAGCTCAAGCCCCGAGAGCGGAGCCTCGTAGTAACCGTTTCAAAAGAGTCCGGCGACTGATCAATAAGAGTGAATAGCCTGCCAAGCTCGCCTGCAACAACTCCCGTCGTGCCACTGCCGGCAAAGAAGTCCAACACCCGATCGCCCGGCTTCGAGCTTGCCTGAATGATTCTTCTAAGGATGCCCTCGGGCTTCTGGGTCGGGTAGCCAGTTTTTTCTTTGCCGGTTGGAGAGACGATTGTGTGCCACCAAACATCGGTTGGCAGCTTGCCGAGCTCGGCCTTCTCCTTGGTGACAAGACCGGGTGCCATGTAGGGCTCCCTATCAACAGTTGCCGAGTCAAAGTAATAGTTCTTTGGGTCTTTTACATAGACCAAAATCGTGTCGTGCTTTGCTGGCCATTTCGATTTTGACTTTCCCCCATAGTCATATGCCCAGATGATTTCGTTCAAGAAGTTGTCTCTGCCAAACAGCCCATCGAGCAGCACCTTTGCATAGTGAGCCTCCCGGTAATCAAGATGCAGATAAAGCGTTCCGGTTTTGGTAAGCAGCCTTTTAGCTTCGATGAGTCTCGGCTCTAAAAACTCCCAGTAATCAGCAAAACTGTCGTCATAACTGAGTGCACTTTGAACAATCTGCTCGTAGCGCTTGCCAGCGAACCCAACCGAACCAGAGTCAGAGGCTTTGGAGGTACGGGTAGTCCGCTCCTGCTCCCTGCCAGTGTTAAACGGAGGGTCGATGTAAATCAGCTGCACCGACTCGTCTGGAAGTGAGCGCAAGAGAGGTAGGTTGTCTGCTAGGTAGACCTGATTGCCGCTCACGGAGAAGAGGTTAACAGCATGGAGACAAAAGTCGTTCACGACCAAGCCAATAAGCGCTACGAGATCTTTCTTGAGGAAGATCGCGTGGGTCTCATGGACTACAGCCTGATGCCTGGAGAAATTCACCTCGTCCACACCGAGGTTGACCCGGCTCACCAGGGCAAGAACCTCGCGGCAATACTGCTAAGAGAGTCACTGGCTGACATCAGGGAGAAGGGCACGGAGAAGGTTGTGCCGGTCTGCTCCTACACGGTCCGATACATGGAGAAACACCCAGATACTCATGACCTGCTACTAAACCCCATCGAAGAGGCTATTGCTCAATGTAGGTGGTACAAGAAGGACTAGTCCCAAGTGCTGGGAGCGGGCTCCTTACCCTTTGGAAGCTGAACCTCTTTGGCCCACTGCACAATCCACTTTGGAAGCTCCGGCTTCTCTCCAGGCCAACCGCCAGAGCCTTCCATTACCTCTTCCGGGGTTAGCGTTCCCCACGAGCGCTTTAGGAATCTGCCACGCATGATGGCTCTGGCGTAAATCTCGCCGTCTCGAACAAAACGCTGCTCGATGTAGTAGGCAATCTCGTCCCACCCGAGAACCTTGGTCTCCAGTGTGAACTTTTGCCAGGGCAGCAGCGCCTTGCGGTAGCTAATCGTCGAATTTACGACGATAGGAAACCAACCGAGCTTGTTCCACTTTTGCCAGATGCCACTTCTCAGTCCCTGGTCATAGCGCCCTATGTCCATAAGGGTTAGAAAGACTCCGTTGTTCATGTGGTTATACACATCAAGGTCGGTTGGCCAAACGCGAAGCTCAAGCCTTGAAACCTCATTGATCTTCACCGGAGGTCTGCGTCTCCAGGTGAGCCAAACATGGAAGATCCGAAACCAGAGCTTCACCAGATCACCACTCGGTCTTCCTTGGCGAGCCACATCTCATCTTCCTCAGAGACCTCGAAAGCTTCGTGGAAGATGTCTAGGTTCTTGACTACTTGATTAGCTCTGAACTCCGGTGGCGAGTGAGGGTCCACAGCAAGTCTCTGAATAGTGATTTCATCGCGACCCTTGTTTCTCCAGCACTGCGCCCAGCTCATCAGAAATCTCTGGGCGGCTGTGAGGCCATCGATTACCGGCGGCTCCTTGCCGCCTAGTGAAATCAGGTATGCCTTCCAGGCGATGCCAAGGCCACCAAGGTCCCCGATGTTCTCACCAATTGTTAGCCCGCCATTGACCTTGTACTTCTCATCTAGCTGAGCCGGAGTAAGTGCTGAGTACTGATCGATGAGCGACTTGGTACGAGCCTCGAAGGCGTTGCGGTCATCCTCTGTCCACCAAGAGACAAGCCGTCCATCGCCGTCATACTTAGAGCCCTGGTCATCAAAGCCGTGACCAATCTCGTGGCCAATGACGGCACCAATGCCGCCAAAGTTTTCTGCTGCGTCAGCATCTGGAGAGAAGAAAGGGGGCTGCAAGATAGCTGCGGGGAAGACAATCTCATTGAGGCCCGGGTTGTAATAAGCGTTCACGGTCTGTGGAGTCATGTGCCACTCATCACGATCGATAGGCGACCCAATCTTGCCGGTGTGGTAATCGAACTCCCACCGAGAGACCGCCTTCACGTTTTCAATCAGGTTCTCACGAGAGATCTTGATAGAGCTGTAGTCCTTCCACTTCACCGGATAGCCAATCTTTGGAGTGAACTTGGAAAGCTTCGTGAGCGCCTTCTCTTTCGTCTCATCGGTCATCCAATCCAAAGACTTGATGCTCTGCTCGTATGCCTGAATCAAATAGTCGACAAGAGCGTCCATCTGCTGCTTAGCCTCTGGAGGAAAGTGCTTCTCGACATAAATCTGACCGATGGCTTCCCCGAGGCTTCCTTCAACTAGCGATACGGCTCGCTTCCAGCGAGGCCTGTTCATGGGAGCACCGGTTAGCTTCTTGCCATAAAACTCAAATCGTTCTGAAACGAGGTCGTTTGAGAGGTAGGGAGCGTAACCGCGGATTAGGTCCATACGAAGCGCATCCTTCATTGCCTCTAAGTTGTGCTCATTCACAAGTTCTGCAAAGCCCTCAAAGAATGAGGGCATCATGACTACATTCCATTCGAGTAATGCATCGCCTTTGCCAAGGGCTGTAATGTATTCATTCCATGGAATACCTGATGCAAGCTGTTTCAGGTCTTCGAGTGAATGAAGGTTGTAGGTCTTCTCAGCATCTCGAGATTCAACTCGGTTCCAGTGGATTTTGGCAATCTCGGTCTCTAGCTCAAAGATTCTTGCCGCTCTGGATTCAGCGTCTGAAATCCCCGCGAGGGCAAGCATCTTTTCTAGGTGTGGCAGGTAGTCGTTGCGAATTTCCTCATACTTCTCGTCAAAGTAGTAATCGCGATCGGGGAGCCCCAGGCCGCCCTGATAAAGGTGAAGCAAGTAGCGCTCTGGATTGCCCGGGTCATTGTCGACATATGAACCCCAGAATCCCCCGACACCTTCACTCTCCAGCTCCCCAATCAGGGTGAAGAGTTCAGTAACAGTGGAAACGGCATCGACTCTTTTGAGCTCGGGCTGGAGCGGCTCGGCACCAAGCTCTTCGATGTGCTGCTCGTTCATGAAGCACGCGTAGAGGTCTCCGATTTGCTGGCTCACCCCGGGGCTTGGATTTTGGCTGGCCTCTTCAAGGATTTCTTTGACGGCAAGCTCTGAGTCATCGGCGAGCATGTAGAAGCTGCCGTGGATGGCCTTATCCTCGGGGATTTCGGTTTCGTCCAACCATTTGCCATTGACATGGCGAAAGAGGTCGTCTTGCGGTCTTACTGATTCTTTGAATGCGGCTTTTTCCAGCCCAGGCTTCATTGGCATACCCCTAGTCTAAGCAAACTTGGCTTCGCTAAAATGTCGGGGTGGAAGTGAACAAAATCATTCTCTACTACGCCTTTGCGCCCGTAGGTGACCCTCAGGCTGTGATGCTATGGCAACGGACGCTCTGCCAGTCATTGGGCCTGAAAGGTCGCATTCTGATCTCGGAGCACGGAATCAACGGCACGCTTGGTGGCGACATGAACACTCTAAAAAAGTACGTCAAGGCGACTCGTGAGTATCCAGGCTTTGGCAAGACTGACTTCAAATGGTCGGGTGGCAATGGAGATGAATTTGCAAGACTGAGCGTGAAGGTTCGCAAGGAGCTCGTAGCGTTCACAAACCCCAATGAGATTGTTGTAGGGGAGTCTGGAATTCAAAATGGCGGCAAGCACCTAAAGCCGGCAGAGGTCAACAGGCTGGTTGAAGAGCGTGGCGACGAAGTCGTGTTCTTTGACGGCCGTAACGCATTTGAGGCGAGGATTGGAAAATTCAAGAATGCAGTCGTGCCTGACGTTCAGACCACGCACGACTTCATTGACGAGCTAGAAAGTGGCAAGTACGACCACCTGAAGGACAAGCCAATAGTCACCTACTGCACGGGCGGCATCCGCTGCGAGATTCTCAGCGCAGTCATGCTCAATCGAGGTTTCAAAGAGGTTTACCAGATTGAAGGTGGCATCGTTCGCTATGGCGAGCGTTATAGAGACAGGGGCCTTTGGGAGGGCTCGCTCTATGTATTTGATTCGAGAATGAACATCAACTTTTCCGATGAAGCCAAGACTCTTGGCAAGTGCGATGCCTGTAATGGTCCGGCATCTACCTACAGAGACTGCTCAAGACCTGGTTGCAAGGATTTGGTACTGCTTTGTGACTCCTGCAACGAGGACCAAGCAAACCTTGAGTGCAGGCCTGAACATGTCAGAGGCAAACGCCTTCAGGAGATTGGCTAGGACCGGTATTCCGGCTTGGGTGTCAGCTCTGTCGAGTAATCCGCCTGTTCAGGAAGATTTCCGCTTAGGTATGCAAAGTCCTCATCGCTGAGCTTGATGTCTAAAGCGCTCACGCAATCGAGAACGCTTTCTGCCCTAGTCGCACCTGGAATTGGCAGCACTGCAGGCGAATACTTCATCTCCCAAGCCAGTGCCAGGGCAAAAGGGCTAACGCCAAGCTTTGCGGCGACCTCTTCAAAAGCAGAGCTGGAGGAAATCTGACTCTTGGTCCTCACTCCCCCGAGCGGTGACCAGGGCAGGAAGGTTATCTCGTGCTCTTCACACACCTCCAGCACATCAAGATCGTGACGGTAGCGGGGAGAGAACTCGTTTTGTATCGAGACCACTCCGCCCTCGGCCGGGGTGCCGGCGATGTCGAGGGCGACCCTGAGCTGCTGTGCGTCGTAGTTTGAGACACCAATTTGGTCAACCAGTCCCCGGATCTTCAACTCTAAAACGTTTTCAAACTGAGTTTCAAAGTCAATACTCGGGTCTAGCCTGTGGTGCTGCCAAAGGTCGATCTTGTCGACGCCAAGAGCTTTCATTGACTTCTCGGTGGCAGCGAGCAAGTAATCAAGGCTTCCGTTCCTACCCCAACTCTCACCTTCGCTGCGTGTGATGCCGCCCTTGGTGGCGATTACGACCTTGTCTTTTTGCTCCTTGGAGCCACTCCAGGTCCTCAGTGCCTCAGCCACAAACTCCTCGTTGTGACCCATCGCATCCCAGGTGGGGGCATAAATATCTGCAGTATCTAAAAATGTAATCCCGGCATCGAGGCCAGCGTGAATTGCCGGTATGGCCTCCTCAGCCCTGCGCACTGGGTCTAGTGCAGCACCGTTTGACCAAATCCAAGATACGTTCATGCAACCGATTCCGATTGCGGAGACCTCTCTAGTCCCCAGTCGCCGTGTTCTCATGTTTCTCCTGTCTTAGATTGTGGCCGCATCGATTACGAAGCGGTAGCGCACGTCAGAATTGACAACTCTTTCGTAGGCTCCGTCAACAGCCGATGCCTCCGTAGCATCCAAAAGTTCGATGTCGCTAACGATGTTCTTTTCTCCGCATAGGTCGAGCATCTCTTGCGTATCTGCGATGTTTCCGGTGTTGATCCCAGCTATCGACCTCAGGCTCGTAACTAGCCCTCCGGCATTGAAGCTTTGAGGATTGCCCGAAAGTCCCAGGTAGACGAGGGTCCCGCCAACTCTCAAAGTCCCAAGCAGGGGGTCAAGATCAAGGTCTGCACTTGTGGTGTTCAGGATTAGGTGAAAGAAGTTTTTGTGTGACTCATAGATCTCACTTGTCATCAGGTACTCAAGTGCACCCATCCGCTTGGCATCTTCTGCCTTTGCGGCTGAGTGGCCTAGGACATAGACCTCGGCACCCATGGCGACAGCGAGCTTCACGGCTAGGTGGCCAAGCCCGCCAAGGCCCATGACACCCACCTTCATGCCTGGGCCCGCTTTCCAGTGCTTTAGGGGGGTGTAGACAGTGACCCCCGCACACAGCAGCGGCGCACTTGCTGCAAAGTCGATGTTTTCGGGAACCCTCAGGACATAGTTTTGATCGACCACAATCGCGGTTGCGTAGCCCCCATAACTTGGCTCACCGTCGTAGTGATGACCGTTGTAGGTCTGCACATTTCCGGTGCGGCAGAAGTTTTCATTGCCACTTGCGCAGGGCTCGCAGGTCCGACAGGAGTCCACGAAAGTGCCAACCCCCACCCGATCTCCAGGCTTGAAATTCTTCACGCTTTCACCAACGGCAGTCACCAACCCGACAATTTCGTGGCCCGGGACCATTGGGTAGGTTCCCTCAAACCACTCGTCTCTCGCCTGGTGAATATCGCTGTGGCAAATGCCTGAGTACTTGATGTCGATGGCAACCATCTCGGGGCCTAATGGCCTTGTGGGCACCTCTCCTTTTTCAAACTTTGCACCGGGTGCTGTTGTGATGATTGCTTTTGCCTTTGACATCGATCTCCTTTGAACCTCACCAGCCTAAGGGAACCAAAACAACCGGCGAGCGGTTTAGGACAGCGTGAAGAAACTGCGCGTTATTTTGCTCGTTGTTCTGGGAGCAATCCTTGTCGTCCCGTTTCTGATACCTGTAAATACCTCCGGCACCCTCACCAAGGAAGAGGCAGCTGCGAACCTCTGGAATGGGCAGTCAAAGTTTGTTGAGGTTGCAGGTCACCAGGTGCACTTCGTTGAGGCAGGAGACCGAGGCTCTGAGCGCCTTATCGTGCTTCTCCACGGCTTTGGGGCGAGCGCATTCTCGTATAAAGGCAACCTCGAGATTCTTGGCGAGGTTGGGCATGTGATTGCCTACGACCGTGCCGCATTTGGTTTTACTGAAAGACCAACTGATTGGGAAACAAACCCCTATGGCACCCCCGGTCAGCTTCAAGTACTGGATGAGCTAATTGAACTATTCGGTCAAGGGAAAGACGTCTTTGTGGTCGGCCACTCCGCTGGGGGTTCGATCGCCGCAAGCTACGCAGCCAAGCACCAAGACAAGCTGGCAGGCCTAGTGCTATTTGCGCCTGCCGTGCTATCGGGTGGTGGCGGACCGAGCGGCATCAATTGGATCTATGACATCCCACAACTAGACCACCTAGGTCCACTGCTCGTATCAACAATTGCCACCAGCGGCCTCGACATCCTCTATGCCAGCTACTTCGACGAGAGCGCCGTCACCGATGAAACCCTAAAGGGCTACACCGCACCGCTTGAAGTTATTGGTTGGGAGCGAGCGTTCTGGGAGTTTAATAAAGCCCCACGAGACAGGACTATTGGCGAGCGGCTTACAGAGATAACCATCCCCACCCTCGTAATCACCGGCGATACCGACGAGATAGTGGCAACAGAAGACTCCATCGAGGTGGCCAAAATAATGGGCGCGGAGCTCGTGGTTATCCCGCAGACCGGTCACCTCCCCAATGAAGAAAAACCCACCGAGTTTGCCAATGCCGTTGCAAAGTTCCTCTTGGCCCTAGGCTCATAGGATGCTTTACAGGAGCGCATTTGGAGTGTTCAGAGCTCTACTCGGACTCTCCCTTCTAGGCAGTGTTGTCTGGCAGGTAGCGGATCGCATCAGGGTCGACCGCTTTAGGCCCTTTGAATACTTTGCATTCTTCTCAATTGACAGCTCGATCTTTGCCGGGATTGTGGTGCTGCTAAGCGGCATCTGGCTGCTGCAGGGAAAAGCAGAAACCGACCGGCAAAACATCCTCAGACTCATAGTGACCGTCTCGATGATCATCGTCGGAGTTGTCTACCACGCGCTTCTTGGCGACTCCGCAGTTGCGCCAGAGGACATCGGCTATGAGTGGCCAAGAATTCCAAACCTTGTCATCCACACTTGGGCTCCAATTGCCATCGCAGTTGATTACCTGCTTTCAATCAGAGGCGCAAAACCCAAGCTAAGAAAAGCGCTCTGGGTCGTTGTCTATCCGCTTATCTGGCTATTTCTTTCCATCATTCGCGGACTCGCGGATGGCTGGTGGCCATACTGGTTTATCAACCCAAGCAGCGAGGGTGGCGTAGTTGGAATGATTACCTACATCTTGCTCATCGCAGGAGGATTTATCTCGCTTGGGTTCATCGTCTTGGGTTTGCGGCTTGGGGCGATGAAGCTCTTGCGCACAAGCTAGCCAAACTCTTTGAAATTATCTGCAGCCCTTGGCTGTTCTTCTTCGCATGCTTACAAAAGAGATATCGCTCACCATGCTCGATGGGTCTTCGAGGTCGCTCTCTGACTTCGCTGGCAAGGTCGTGCTGGTTGTGAACGTGGCATCTCGCTGCGGCCTTTCACCTCAATACGAGGCTTTGGAGGAGCTTCAGAAAAAGTATCAGGACCGCGGCTTTACTGTCCTCGGGGTCCCCTCTGGCTCGTTCAAGCAGGAGCTCAAAGATGAGGCCGCGATTGGGGAGTACTGCTCCAGCACCTGGGGAATCACCTTTCCCATGACAGAGAAAACCGATGTCAATGGACGCAAGCGACACGACCTCTACAAAGAACTGGTCAAAATCAAAGACTCGAAAGGCCTCGCAGGTCCTGTGATGTGGAACTTCGAAAAGTTTCTATTGCTCCCCGATGGCAGGGCAATGCGCTTCCGCCCCACTGTAAGGCCCGACGCTCCAGAGATCATCGAAGCGATAGAAGCGAACCTCCAGGGCTAATCTGGGCTCATGCCCACGCTAGTTGTCGCCGCAATAATTCAAGACAGAGAGGACAACTACCTCTGCTGCAAACGGGCCCCCCATAAGCAGGCCGCCGGCAAGTGGGAGTTTCCAGGGGGTAAGCCAGAGCAGGGTGAGTCCCTACAAGAAGCGCTCTATCGAGAGATCAAAGAAGAGCTCGGCGTTGAGATCGCAGTTATCCGACAGTTTGACCGCAGCACGACAGGCGATATTGAACTGGTGTGCTTTGTCGCCTTGCTAGAAGGCGAAAAACCAACAACATCAACCGATCACAGCGAACTGCGCTGGGTGAAAGAAAGCGAGCTGAGCAAGCTTGATTGGGCTGAGCCAGACATTCCAGCTCTGAAAAAGCTTCTGATACCTAGCTGCTAGGCGAGCTTGTAGCCCTCTTTGTCGTTTAGCTTCTTGATTGCCACCAAGACAATGTCGATGATCGACCAAACACCGAAGCCTCCGAAGGTGAGAAGCTTGAGAACTCCGGTTCCGATCTTGCCAAGGTAAAAGCGGTCGATTCCAAAGGTTCCGACAAACACCGAAAGCAGGAGTGTTACCAGCCAATCGCGCTTTGAAAACACTCCGGGAATCTGCTTGGCGGTCCAGTGCTCACCACGAGCATCGACCACAATCGTGTCGCCTTTGATTTTTCCGCCCTCAGCCCAGAGCTTTAGCTCCTCGGTTGATAGGTGGTGTTCGTTTCCCGGTACTTTTACTGTCCATTCGCTCATAAACCCAGCCTAACCCTGCGACTCCTTCTTTCGATCTCCCATTACCCAGGCTGCGAGGAGTGCGGTCAAGGCCGAGAACAATCCAATGCCAATCACCATCAAGAAGGTTGCAATTACCCTGCCATCTGCCGTGACAGGGAACTTATCTCCATAGCCGACGGTCGTGACCGAGGCGATTGACCACCAAACAGCATCACCAAAGGACTGAATGTTAGAACCGTCGGCATATCTCTCCGCCTCGAATATCGAGAGCGCCGCTGTGTAAAGAATGAGGGGGAAGGTAACACCAACGATCATTCCAACCCTGGACGAGCGAGTATTTAGGTAGGGCTCAAGGCCCCTAAGGACAACTATCACCCTCAGCACCCGAAGGCTCCTGAAGGCTGGAAGCAAGAGTGCAAGAAGGGCAAACCAATTTTCCCTCAAAAACTCAAGCGCACCTTTCCAGGTGAGAAGCTCGCCTCCTGCGTGAATGATTCTCAAGACGACATCAACGGCAAAAATCCAGAAAATAACTTCCGCCACAAGCTCGAGCGAGGCGTAAATGTCTGCAGGTGGTTCGACCAGGACCTGCACCGAGTAAATGCCCAGATAGCCGAATCCAAGAACCATGTAGAGGAACTCGACCCGATCAAAGAGCTTGCCGAGCATTTCGCGAAAACTTGCCACGTTGACATCCTTTCAACAAGCGAGTCTATTGAGCTGCTAGCTGATTGCCCTTAGCGGGAACCTCAGATACTCAGCTTGCCAGGCAAGGTTTGGGGCCTTCCACGCAAGATCGTCGGCAAGCTCAGCTATCGCCGCCCAGAAAAACACGTTCACAAGGTCAATGCTCAAATAACTGATGGTGTCCCCTGGAAATGCCTTGCCTAAGAACCTCCTCAGCAGGGTTGGCAAATCTCCGAGGCCATGCTCGTGAAGCTGGCTTCTAACATCCATCTCGAGTTCTCGCGCGCGCCTTGGGTTCCAAGGGAGCATCGGGTTTGGGTGGTGCAGCATCTGACTCAGCTGGAGCGCCTCGCGATAGCGAATGTCCTCGAGCTGATCAAAGAGCGGGATGAATCTGTCTATTTCGTAGCCAGCTTTACGAAGGTCAAGGATGTCTGGATAGGCAACGAAACGATAAAAGGGGACGTGTGGCCTGACTGGCTGGTAGGGAAGCGACGTAAAGCTGGCGGCTAGAGGATCTACGCCTACGGCCGCAGCACCCCAGGTGTTGAAGGCCTCATCCGGGTATGGGATGCCCTCGAGCTCTTCTGGTTTTGCGTCACTCATCTGGCTATTCTCCCTGCAGAGATTTGCTCTGAGTTACTTTTTCACAGCATCTCGTGTCGGACTAAGGTTGCGTTTCTATCCTGTCCAACGCCGATTGCAGAGATTCTCGTCCCACTCATTTTCTCGAGGGCTAGTACATAGTCCTGAGCATTCTTTGGCAGATCCTCAAAGGTCTTTGCGCCTGTGATGTCCTCGTCCCAACCTGGGAACATCTCATAGATGGGCTTTGCGTGGTGGAAGTCAGTTTGGGAAACAGGGACCTCTTCAACCCGCTTACCATCAACCTCGTAGGCAACGCAGACCGGAATCTCCTTGATGCCGCTGAGGACGTCCAGCTTGGTTAGGAATATGTCGGTTAGGCCATTGATCCTGGTCGCGTAACGAGCAATTGGAGCATCAAACCAACCGCAGCGACGCTCACGTCCGGTTGTAGTTCCAACCTCGCCGCCCTGCTTGCGCAGATATTCGCCCCACTCATCAAAGAGCTCAGTTGGGAACGGTCCTGCACCCACTCTCGTGGTGTAGGCCTTAAGAATTCCGATGACACCGGAAATCTTTGTAGGGCCGATGCCACTCCCGGTCGTTGCCCCTCCTGAGATGGGGTTCGAAGAGGTGACGAATGGATATGTTCCGTGGTCAACATCCAACAGCGTTCCTTGGCCGCCCTCGAGAAGCACGGTCTTGCCGGCATCTAGGGCTTGGTTTAGAACCAAAGACGTATCCGCCACCATGGGACGGAGTCGCTCCGCATAGGTGAGCAGGTGTTCAACCACGTCTGAGGTCTTCACGGCTGCACGGTTATAAATCTTGACCAGAAGCTCGTTCTTCTGGTGCAGGGCGCCCTCGACCTTTTGGGTCAGGATGCTCTCATCAAACAGGTCCTGAACCCTAATGCCGAGCCGGCCAATCTTGTCACCATAGGTTGGGCCAATGCCACGGCCGGTCGTTCCGATGGCGCGCTTTCCAAGGAAGCGCTCGGAAACCTTGTCTACCGTCACATGGTACGGAGTGATGATGTGGGCATTTGCTGAAATCAGCAGCTTTGAGGTGTCAACACCCTTTTCGTTGAGTCCGTCAATCTCCTTGAACAGCACCTCAAGATCGACTACCACACCATTACCGATGACTGGGGTGCAGCCTGGGGTGAGGATTCCCGAGGGAAGCAGGTGAAGAGCAAACTTCTTATCGCCAATAACTACGGTGTGGCCTGCGTTGTTGCCACCCTGGTAGCGAACCACGTAATCAACCCGGTCCCCGAGTAGGTCTGTCGCCTTGCCCTTTCCTTCGTCTCCCCACTGGGCTCCGACTAGGACTACTGCTGGCATGGCTAAACCCCTTTCAAAAATGGGGGACTCGAGGCTTCAGCCCTCCCAAAGTCTAACTAAAAACGTGCTGCATTACCCAGGTGTGCATAGTTATGGCGGCTGCTGCAGAGGCATTTATGCTTCTGGTTGAGCCAAACTGGGTGATTTCCAACACCACATCTGCGGCATCGAGGGCTGCTTGAGAGAGGCCCGGCCCCTCCTGGCCAAAAAGCAGTAGACACTCCTTGGGAAGTTGATACTTTTCTAGCTGCTTACAGCCCGGCACGTTGTCGATTGCAATTATCGGAAGCTTCTTGCCGCCCTCTGCTGCCGTGCTGGCCCAGTCAATGAGGTCCTCGATTGTGGGGTGGTGAGTTACGTGCTGATACCTATCGGTCACCATTGCGCCTCGACGGTTCCAACGCTTGTTTCCAACTATGTGGACCTCTTGGGCCAAAAAAGCATTGGCATTTCGCACTATCGAGCCGATGTTTAGATCGTGCTGCCAATTCTCAATGGCTACGTGAAAGGGATGCCGCCTGCCGTCAAGCTCGGCAACAATTTCTTCCATCTTCCAGTAGCGATAGCGGTCCACGACGTTTCTTGTGTCGCCACTTGCCAATAGCTCAGGGTCGAATTTTGAATAGTCAGGGTGGCTAGTTGGGTCACCCTCATAGGGACCAACTCCCCATGTTGGCTGGGCCTTAGGCTCGGGTGTCGTCTCGCTCACAACCTAAAGCGTATTGCCTAGATTTCTTAGCTGTTGAGCTGCCCTATGTAGCGGTTGAATGAAACCAACAGTGCAGCCGCAAATACTCCAGCGGCAAGCAGGAGGTAAACGGGGCCAACGCCAAAGGCATCCACCGCGGTTCCGACCGCGTACATCGAAATCAGCGGGCCCGCATGCCAGATAGTCATCTCGAGGGCAAAGACTCGGCCGCGCTTATTTGCCGGGATTTTCTTTTGGATCACGGTGTTCAACAGCGGCAACAAGGGTCCCCAGGCAAGACCAAGGAAGAAAAAGAACACGACCATTAGCGGAACGGGGGGCAAGAAGCTCAAAGGGAACATCGAAATCCCGATGCCCAAGATTGCAAAGCGCAAAATGGTGGCATAGCTAAATCGCTTGTGTAGCCTCTCAAACCCAAGGGCTCCAATCACCGATGCCCCGGCACCAGCCGAGATGACCAGACCGAGACCCTCGGGATCACCAAGAGCGGTGAAGTGTGCTGGCAGAACCACCATCTCGGTTGGCAGGTAAATAACCGCCAGAACCATGATGGCCGCCATCATCACAAAGACAGCAGGATTCGAGAACAGAATCTTGAACCCCTGCAGAGCATAGACAAAGAACGGCTCTTTCTCAGAGTCATCGTTTGCCTCATGCTTCTCGATGACAAAAACCAGTGATGCAAACAAAGCGGATAGAAAGCCCATCAAAGCAACAACATAGAAAGTGTTCGTTGAACCGATTAGGGCAATAAAGAAGGTTGCGAGCGCCGGCCCAATTGCAAAGCCGGCAGCGAAGATTGCCTCGTGAATTGAATTCGCCCTATCCAGGGTCATCTGAGCAGGCTCGGCAACGTCAGGGACCAGAGACTTTCTAGCCGTTGCACCGCCCGGTGCAACAACACCACGGGCAACGCCAATCGCTATCAAGAGCGGAATTGTCAGGCCGAGGGCCCAATCGGTCAGTGGAATCAACAGTGCCGTGAATGCAGTCAGAAACTCAATCCAAACCGCAGTGCGCTTGCGTCCGAAGCGATCGATAACCGACCCTATAAACGGCGCAAAGAGAAGGCCTGGAATACCCGTTATCGCAACAACCAGGCCGCTCGTTGCGGCAGATCCCGCCAGCTCCAAAGCTATCCAGGGTATGGCGATAAACACCATCGACCCAGAGATCACGCTAGTGATCGATGCAAACTGGGTGAGTATGAAAGGCGCGATTGTGCGCTGCACCTAAACCCTCTTATCTAGAGACCTAAATCACTCAGCGAGAGTGCTGAGTAATACGCGTAGCCAGCTGATTCTATAGCCGCACGAGCACCGGTATCGCGATCTACGACGGTGGCAATTCCCAACACCTCAGCCCCTGCTTCTTCGGCGGCCTTGGCGGCAGTCAATGGCGACCCGCCAGTTGTTGAAGTGTCCTCCAGAATGACTACCTTGCGGCCAGATATGTCTGGCCCCTCGACCTGCCTGGCCATGCCATGTTTCTTCGCTTCCTTGCGCACAACAAAGGCATCTAGGTTCATGCCGCGCCCGCTCGCCTGGTGGAGCATCGCGGTCGCTACCGGGTCGGCTCCCATGGTCAACCCACCAACTGCGCTTGGGGCGAGATCGTTTTCTTCAAGCAGATCTAGCATCACCTTGCCAACCAATACCCCGGCCTCGTGATGCAGCGTGGCCCTTCTCAGGTCCACGTAGTAGTCAGCTTCGATCCCAGATGAAAGCGTGACCTTGCCATGCACCACGGCCAGCTTTGATACAAGCTCAGCAAGCTTGGCCTTGTCTGGGGAGGAAGAAGTCATAGTTAGAGTTTAGGAGTGGAAATTGCAACCTGGAACGTCAACTCGGTAAGGGCGAGAGCTCAAAGGGTGACTCAGTTCCTTGAGCGCACCCAGGTTGATGTCTTGGCAATGCAAGAAATCAAGTGCAAGCCCGAGCAGTTTCCCTACGCGGACTTTGAGGCGATTGGCTACAAGGTCATTGCCCACGGGCTGAACCAGTGGAACGGCGTTGCCTTTGCCTTCAAGGAGAATCTGGAGCCGGCAGAAGTTGAGACCTCGTTTCCCCAGCAGCCCCACTTCAAAGATGTGCTCGAGGCGAGAGCACTTGGAGCGACCTTCAACGACGTGAGAATCTGGAGCCTCTATGTTCCCCACGGCAGGGGCCTCGATGACCCACACATGGACTACAAACTGGAGTTTTTGGAGCGACTTGGCTCCCATGTTGCGGAGGAACTAGAGGAAAACCCAGAGTCTCAAATCGCCCTGGTTGGGGATTTCAACATTGCGCCGCTGGACTCCGATGTATTCAATGTCGGGTTCTTTGAGACCCATGTCTCCCAGCCCGAGCGTGATGTCTTTGATGTCTTCGAGCAAATTGGCTTCACCGATCTGCACCGACAGTTTGTCCCCGAGGGCTACACCTATTGGGACTACAAAGACCTCAGGTTCCCAAGAAACGAGGGGATGCGAATTGACTTTATTCTCAGCTCCCCGGAGCTAACCGAGAGAATCAAAAGCGGAACCATAGAAAGAGACGAGCGCAAGGGCGAGGGCCCTAGTGACCACGTCCCGGTTACAGCTTCGATTTCCGGCTGAGCCAGTTATCGCGTTCTTCCCTGGACATCTTTTCAATCGCGTAGCGCAGCATCGTTCTTGGCATGGTGGCCGCGTGAGCCTCCAGAAAACGCCTGAGTGCAGCTAGGTCTTTCTTGCCTGCTTCCCTCAGCATCCAGCCGGAGGCCTTATGAATCAGGTCGTGCTCATGACCCATAAGATGCTCAACAATCTCAAATGTTGGCTCAAGCTCATGCTCGCGTATTAGTGCGTAGGTAAAGATAATCGACACTCGTTGCTTCCATAGGTCAGAACTGTCGGCAAATGTTTTGAGGTATTCAAAGACATCCTGTCTACCAAGGAGCTGCGCACCCAAGTGTGTCGCCGAGCAGTCCACCAAATCCCAGTGATTTACCTTGCGCAAATCAAGAAGCTCCAGGTAGAGGTTGAACAGTTCCTCTCGATTCTCGATATCCTTGGACGACTTGTAGCGGTTGACCAGGATCACCAACGCACAAAACCGTTCCTCGTGGAACTCGCTCATTGCAAGCTCCTTGATCTCAGCTAAGGGCAGATTCTTGAAGTTCGTGGCAACCGAGCGGGAAACTGGCACTCTAATGCCCAGAAACTTGTCGCCCTCACCGTATTCACCTGGACCGGTTTTGTAGAACCACTCCTGGCTTTTTGCGAGGGCTGGGTTTCCAAGCTTCCTAAGCTCGCTGGAAACCTTAGACGCTTGCATCTTCCTTCACATTCTCAACCCGAAGGGATTGCGAGCCTTCGGAGACATCTACCCGGACAAAGCTTCCATCCTCGACCTCTCCCGCGAGCAGCAGGTTGGCAAGTCGGTCATCAATCTCTTTTTGCATCAGCCTGCGAAGTGGTCTTGCCCCATAGACAGGGTCGTAGCCATGCTCTGCCAGCCATAGTCTCGCTCCGGGCGTCACGCCGAGCGTCAAACGCTTCGCCTCAAGTCTTGCCATCAGCTTCTCGACCTGAAGATCGACAATTGACCCGAGCTCCTCCTTGCTGAGGGCATCAAATATGACCACGTCATCTAGACGGTTTAGGAACTCAGGTTTGAACGATGACCTGACCATCTCCATAACCGCCTCGCGCCTCTGAGCATCCTCTAGGTCATCTGCGATTAGGAACTGAGAGCCAAGGTTGGAGGTCATGATCATGATGACGTTTCTAAAATCAACCGTTCTGCCTTGGCCGTCGGTTAGGCGGCCATCGTCAAGCACCTGCAGCAGGATGTCAAAGACCTCCGGGTGAGCCTTCTCAATCTCATCCAGCAGAACAACCGAGTAGGGCCTGCGCCTAATCGCTTCGGTCAGCTGGCCTCCCTCGTCATACCCGACATACCCGGGAGGGGCTCCAATCAGCCTGCTAACGCTGTGCTTCTCTCCGTATTCGCTCATGTCGATTCGAACCATTGACTTCTCGTCATCAAAGAGAAACTCAGCCAAAGACTTTGCAAGCTCCGTCTTACCAACTCCGGTTGGGCCAAGGAACATAAACGAGCCCGTTGGGCGATCGGGGTCAGAGATTCCAGCCTTCGATCTGCGGACAGCATCGCTCACGGCACCAACCGCCTTGCGCTGACCAATCAGCCTCTTGCCAAGCTCGGCCTCTAGCTGAAGCAGCTTTTGGCTCTCTCCTGCAAGCAACCTGCCGGTTGGGATGCCGGTCCAGGCAGAGACCACTGCTGCAATCTCGTCCTCTGAAACTTGCTCGCCAACCATGCGCTCTCGCGGCTGAGACTCCTGGCTTTCTGCCTCCTGTAGCTGCTTCTCAAGCTGAGGGATCTCGCCATAGAGAAGCTTGGATGCCTGCTCTAGGTTTGCCTCTCTTTGAGCCTTTTCCGCGGCAACCCTTGCGGCATCCAGCTTGGTCTTCAGCTCTCCGATCTTGTTTAGCTCGCTGCGCTCTGACTCCCACTTTTGGTTCAGCTCGTTGAGGCGCTCCTCTTTCTCCGAGAGATCCTCCTGGAGCTTCTCAAGGCGCTGCTTGGAGGCCTCGTCTTTCTCCTTCTTCAGGGCAAGCTGCTCGAGCTTGAGCCTGTCAACCTGTCGTCTTAGCTCATCGATCTCCACAGGTGCTGAGTCGATCTCCATGCGCAGTCTTGATGCCGCCTCGTCCACAAGATCAATTGCCTTGTCCGGTAGCTGCCTTCCAGTGATGTAGCGGCTGGATAGAGCTGCGGCTGCAACTAGAGCACTGTCTGCGATGGTGACCTTGTGGTGAGCCTCGTAACGTTCTTTGAGGCCGCGGAGAATAGCGACGGTGTCTTCAACTGAGGGCTCACCGACATAGACCTGCTGGAACCTGCGCTCAAGAGCGCTGTCCTTTTCAATGCGTTCGCGATACTCGTCCAGGGTGGTGGCGCCAATCAACCTCAGCTCACCTCGCGCAAGCATTGGTTTGAGCATGTTTGAGGCATCCATCGAGCCATCTGCTGCTCCGGCACCAACGAGAGTGTGAAGCTCATCGATGAATGTGATGACGCCACCCTCAGCCTCTTGAATTTCCTTCAATACTGCCTTGAGGCGCTCCTCAAATTCACCTCGGAACTTTGAGCCTGCAACCATCGCGCTCAGATCAAGACTGATGAGAGTCTTGCCCTTGAGGCTCTCTGGGACATCGCCCGCGACAATGCGCTGGGCTAAGCCCTCCACGACTGCTGTCTTGCCCACACCCGGCTCACCAATAAGTACTGGGTTGTTCTTCGTCCTTCTAGAGAGCACCTGGCTCACGCGCCTGATTTCACCGTCGCGACCAATTACCGGGTCAAGCTTTCCTGCCCTGGCCTGGGCGGTTAGGTCGATGCCGAAGGCCTCCAAGGCCTTAGGTTGTTCTTGCTGCTCCTGCTGCTGCATTAGCGCCTCCTCCACAAAACCACTGAGCCGGACTTCTCGGGCCTCTGCCCTGGATTCAGGCGAATAACACCTTGATCTCCGGCTGCGAATACCCGATTCCCGGGTTGACTCATAAGTTGATCGGCGAGCTCTCGCTCGAGATCACGCACGCGAGATTTCAAACTCACGTTTTCGTTCACTAGCTCGAGGACCCTGCGAATACCCTCAAGCGAAACTCCCTCGGCACTGAGCTTGGCAACTTCCCTTAGCTTTGCCACATCCTGCATGGTGTAGCGGCGGGAGCGCCCCTGGGTCCTGGTTGGGGAAACCAGGCCCATGCGGTCATACTGCCTGAGGGTTTGCGGGTGCATGCCGGAAAGCTCGGCCGCTACCGAGATCACAAACAGCGGTGTGTTCTCATCTAGCTCCATGGCTCCTCCTAAAGTGTCCCCGCCCTAGAAATCAGATCCTGACGAGGGTTCTCATCAGGTAGTTCGGCATCAAACTGCTCAAGTAGTTTCTTGGCCTTGGCTGGCAGGTGCGCAGGCACCATCACCTCTACGGTTGCAAGCAGGTCGCCCTGGCGCGAGCCAAACTGAACGCCCTTGCCCTTGACCCTAAGCGTTCTGCCGTTTGGTGTCCCGGCAGCAACCTTGAGCTTTACCGGGTCACCGCCAAGGACAGGAACCTCAATGGTTGCGCCAAGCGTTGCCTCGGCATAGGTCACCGGCACCGAAACCCTGATGTTGTCGCCGTCTCTGGTGAATACAGCGTGCGGCTTAACCTTGATGGTCACAACCAGGTCACCTGCAGGGCCGCCATTGGGAGATGGCTGTCCCTTACCTTTGACCTTGAGTTTCTGACCATCCTGAATCCCGGCCGGCACCTTCACACTCACCGATTCGTTTCTCAGGTTCAGCTTCACGGTTGTCCCATTGACCGAGTCAATGAAATTGATTGAAGCTGTAGTGCTCAGGTCCTGACCGCGCTGGGGTCCAAAACCACCGAAGCCGCCAAATCCAGGGAACCCCCCGCCTTGGAAACCGCCGCCTCCAAAGAGGTTGCTGAATACGTCTTCAAACCCTGCGCCCTGACCGCCTGCTGTGAAGCGAGCGCCGCCACCCATCGCACGAATTGCGTCATACTCTCGCCTTTGCTCCTTGTCGGACAGCACGTCAAAGGCCTCGGAGATGTCTTTGAACCTTGCCTCTGCTGCCGCATCTCCTGGATGCAGATCAGGGTGGTTGTCCTTAGCAAGCTTGCGGTAGGCCTTCTTCAGATCTGCATCAGAGACGTCCTTGGAAACACCAAGGATTTTGTAGAAGTCTTTCTCAATCCAATCCTGTGACGCCATCTAATACACCTTCTAATTAGCTCTCTTGCGGAACCGAGACCGCCACCTTTGCAGGTCTCAGCAACCGATCCCCAACCATGTAGCCGAGCTCGATCACATCTGCAATAACTGGCTCGGTGACTTCCTCGCTCGGGTTTTGAACCAGTGCCTCGTGCTTCTCTGGATCAAAGGCCTCACCTTTTTCTCCAAATGCCTTCAGCCCAAACTTCTCGCCCGCGGCCTTGAGCTTCTGAGCGATAGCAGCCATGGGCGTGCCATCCTGCAGATCTCCATGAGCCTCGGCGCGAGTCAGATCATCGAGGGCCGGGAGAAAGGCTCTGATTGCCTCGGCAACCGCAAGCTGCCTCTCCACTCCTCGATCTCTTTCGACCCTGGCCTTGTAGTTCACGAAGTCGGCCTGAAGTCGTTGCAGATCCTGGAAGATTTCTAGCTCTCGATCGATGGCGTCCTTGTCGCCATCTTCCGAGCTAACCTCCTCGGCTGCATCGGCTACCTGGTCAGCCTCCGAGGACTCCTCGGGAGTCTGGCTCTCTTCGGGCTCCTGGGCGGGCTCTTCTGGAAGGTTCTCTTCCGGCATTACTTCTTGTCCTCAGGCTCTGAGTCGTCCTTTGACTCTTCCTCGTCAACAACCTCGGCGTCAACGACGTCCTCATCGGAGGCCTCTCCCTGCTCACCCTCGGCTGGCTGCGCGGCATAGATTGCCTCGCCTAGCTTCTGGGAGCTGGTGGTTAGCTTCTCCTGAGCAGTCTTGACCGCCTCGATGTCGTCTCCAGCGAGTGCCGTCTTCAGAGCATCTACATCGGCCTGGACCTCAGTCTTGATCTCTTCAGAGAGCTTGTCGTCGTTGTCCTTGATGAGCTTCTCGGTTGAATACGCCATCTGCTCTGCCTGATTACGGGTCTCTGCCTCCTCGCGACGCTGCTTATCCTCAGCTGCGTGCTCCTCGGCATCTTTGACCATGCGCTCGATGTCTTCCTCGCTTAGCGAAGAGCCGCCGGTGATGGTCATCGACTGCTCCTTGCCGGTGCCCTTGTCCTTTGCGGATACGTGCACGATGCCGTTTGCGTCGATGTCGAAGGTGACCTCGACCTGCGGGATACCACGAGGTGCCGGTGCGATGCCGGTCAGCTCAAAGTTTCCAAGACTCTTGTTGTCACGAGTGAACTCACGCTCTCCCTGGAAAACCTGGATCGACACGCTCGGCTGGTTGTCATCAGCTGTGGTGAAGGTCTCGCTCCTCTTTGTTGGGATAGCGGTGTTGCGCTCGATGAGCTTGGTCATGATGCCACCTTTGGTCTCGATTCCAAGAGACAGTGGGGTGACGTCAATTAGCAGCACGTCCTTACGCTCACCCTTGATCACACCTGCCTGCAGAGCAGCACCAACGGAAACAACCTCATCCGGGTTCACTCCCTTGTTCGGCTCCTTGCCGCCAAGCAGCTTGGTAACTAGCTCACTGACAGCTGGCATACGGGTAGAGCCACCGACCATGACAACGTGAGCGATGTCACCGACCTTCACGCCGGCTTCCTTGATCACGTCCTCGAATGGCTTGCGGGTGCGCTCCAAAAGATCAGAAGTCATCGACTGGAACTGTGCGCGAGTAATGGTCTCGTCCAAGTTCGCAGGTCCCGACTCGGTCAGTGAGAGGTATGGCAGCTGGATCTGAGTCGAGGTCGACTGGCTCAGCTCCTTCTTGGCCTGCTCAGCTGCCTCCTTCAGGCGCTGCAGAGCAATCTTGTCGGAGGCGACATCGACGCCCGAGGTCTCCTTGAACTGCTTGACCAGGTGGTCTACGACCCTCTGATCCCAGTCGTCACCACCGAGGCGGTTGTCACCCGAGGTTGCACGAACCTGGATGGTCGAGAACTCATCGTCCTTGCCAACCTCAAGAAGGGACACATCGAATGTTCCACCACCAAGGTCAAACACCAGAATTAGCTCGTCTTCCTTACCCTTGTCTAGGCCGTAGGCAAGAGCGGCTGCGGTTGGCTCGTTGATGATGCGAAGCACGTTCAAACCCGCGATTTCACCGGCTTCCTTGGTCGCCTGACGCTCTGCGTCGTTGAAGTAGGCAGGAACGGTAATTACCGCGTCGGTAACGGACTCACCCAAGTAGGTCTCGGCATCGCGCTTTAGCTTCATCAGGATGCGAGCGGAGATCTCCTGTGGGGTGTACTCCTTCTCATCGACCTTGAACTTCCAGTCGGTGCCCATGTGGCGCTTTACCGAGCTAACAGTGCGGTCAACGTTGGTAACAGCCTGACGCTTTGCGGTCTCGCCTACCAGGATGTTGCCATCCTTCGTAAATGCCACAACCGATGGTGTGGTCCTAAAGCCCTCAGCGTTAGCAATGACCTTTGGCTCGCCAGCCTCCAGCACTGTTACCGCGCTGTTGGTGGTTCCCAGGTCGATACCTACTGCTCTACCCATTCTGGTTTCTCCTCTTTGTTTTCAAACCTTTTGACTCAACTTGAGCCAACTGCACTCAAGTTTCAGTTATGTCAACATAATTGTCAAGCATTTATTCCAAAAACTTGAGTAGGGTTCACTCAAGTTTGGGATATTCACCGACTCGTCACTAATTTCTTGCGCCAATTGGCCTGCAATAGGACTACTCTCAAGCTCATGAGCAATGAAGCTGTTGAAACCAAGAAACCCCGCGGCACATTTGCCTGGGCACTTTGGGACTGGGCAGAACAGCCTTTCCCCACGATTTTTTCCACCTTTATCTTCCCCATCTACATAACAAGTGCGGCCTTTGGGCCAGAGGAAGACACCTCTAGGGCACTAGGACTAGCCGCCACAATTGCTGGAATCGCTGTTGCGATTGTTGCTCCGGTCTTTGGCCGAAGAAGCGACGAGGCAGGCAGGAGAAAGTTTTGGCTCCTGATAAACACGCTGCTGCTCTCTGGGGTAATGGCCAGCCTGTTCTTTATTGAGCCAAATCCGCAGATGCTCTGGCTGGGTTTGATCATCTTTTCTTTTGGTGGGTTTGTGCAGGAAATTGCTTTCATCAACTACTACGCCATGCTCAAGCAGGTCTCCAAGCCGAGCAACATCGGTAAGGTCTCAGGCTTTGCCTGGGGACTTGGCTACATAGGTGGCATCTTGCTGTTGCTTATTTCGCTTGTTGGCTTCGTGCAGACCGAGAACCCGTGGTTCGGTATCCCGCTGGATGATGCGCTAAATGTTCGTGCGGTCTTCTTATTTAGCGCGATTTGGTTCCTAGTCTTCTCGATTCCACTGTTCCTCACCGTCCCGGAGGTTCCGGCCAAACCGGACCGGGTGAAAGAAAACATTGTCGAGAGCTACTTCAAGCTTTGGGCTCAGCTCAAGTCGCTTTATCGCCAGGCTCCGGAGACCCTAAAGTTCCTGATCGCAAGTGCTATCTATCGAGATGGTTTGTCTGGAGTCTTCGCCTTTGGTGGTGCACTGGGTGCCTTGGCATTTGGTTTCGAGCTTGCGGAAGTCATTCTGTTCGGCATTGCCGCCAACATCACCGCGGGTATTGGGGCGATGGTCGGTGGCTTTTTCGACGACAAAATTGGTGGCAAGCGCACCATCATGATCTCGCTCATTGGGCTAACGGTTGCGGGCTTCGGGGTTTTCCTTTTTGCGTCACTTGGACCAATCACCTACTGGGTCGGTGGTCTGATTCTGACCCTCTTCGTTGGCCCGGCGCAGGCTGCATCAAGGGCTTTTGTCGCCAAGTTCACCCCTGAAGGCAGAGATGGTGAGGTCATGGGTCTCTACATGACTAC
Organism: Candidatus Aquiluna sp. XM-24bin5; assembly: GCA_003149555.1. The sequence continues at coordinate 1,031,963 of QCWE01000001.1, read as the reverse complement.
AGGACGCGCGGTCAGCTTCCTAAGCCCAATGCTCTGGACCGCCTCGATTTCGCTTGCACTTACCTTCGGCTACACCAACGCCCAGGCAACCGTCTGGGGAATATTGGGTCTGATGGTGGTGCTGGTCGCAGGAATCCTGTTGCTCTGGAGGGTTAGCCCGAATCCGCAAGTCATAAGCGACTAACTTCTACACCATGTAGAATTCCTGCATGAGCACAAAGCGAAAGCAGGGTGAGCTGGAGTCTGAGGTTCTCAGCTGCCTGTGGGACAGGCCAGCTGGACTATCCAGCCAGCAAATCCTCGCTCTAATCGGCGATGACAGCATCAAGGTCACCACTATCCTCACCGTGCTATCAAGACTCGAAGATAAGGGGCTAGTAACTAAGTCAGCGGGTCCGGGCAGAGGCTTTATCTTCCAGTCGCTAACCACTAGAGAACAGCACACCGCCAAAGCATTAGTTGACCTAGTCGGTCAAACCGGTAACCCAGCTGCGGTCTTTAGCCACTTTGCGAGCGGACTAACAGCCAAACAGCTCAAGGAACTCAGGGCGGCACTCGACAAGTAGTCTCTTTAGGTGGAGAACAACCTCTATCTTTTGATACTCCTTCTGGAGTGGGTGCTGCTGGTGACAATTGCAGCCCCCATGTTCTTCGCGGGCCGATTTCGCAAGGTGCCAAACCTCGGGATCTTCCTCTGGTTGATCTCGCTGCTAAGCAGCATCGCAGCCACAATTGCTGCAGTCGCCCTGGCTGGTTACTCCGTTTTCTCCACCTACCAAACCCTCCAGAGCTCTGATGACCTGGGGTTTGTGTTGGTAGCCAGCTTTGCCCCTTGGGTGTTGCTGGCTCTGGCAGGTGTCTTGATTGCGCTTGGAAATCAGAGACTGGCGCCGCTGTTCGAGGTCTTGCCAGAGCTTGGAGACCTCGAGAGTCTTGGTGGCCGCTACATCATGAACTACCGCAGGGCCAGGATCGTTGAGCTTGAGATCCCCGGTTATTTTGCCCTGACCCGAAAAAACACCATTTACCTTTCAATGGCAGTCTTTGAGCTCCCAAGCCGGCAGCGGGATGCAATCCTCAGACACGAGTATGGGCACATCAAGCTCAAGCATGGTCTAATCAAAAAGCTCGCCTACCTGATCTACCAGCTGCTGCCATGGGTCGTGGCATCCAGGGCGCTAAAGCGAGAGATTGATGTCCTCTGCGAACACGCGGCAGATAAGTACGCACTCAAGAAGGTCTACTCGAAAGACCTCTTTGAGGCGCGAAAGCTATTTGTCTAGTGGTTCGTTGCCAACATCTGTGATATGGAACTTGAGGTGGCTGCGTGAGGCAGTTGGCCCCCTTTGCCCCTGATACCTCGAGCCGTACTTCTCGCTGCCATATGGGTTCTCACTCGCAGACGAGAGCTGGAAGAAGCAGAGCTGGCCAATCTTCATGCCGGGCCAAAGCTTAATCGGCAACGTCGCGACGTTGGAAAGCTCTAAGGTCACATGCCCTTCAAAGCCCGGGTCAACAAAGCCAGCTGTTGAGTGAGTCAGAAGACCAAGGCGCCCAAGAGAGCTCTTGCCCTCAAGCCTTGCAGCAATGTCATCCGGGAGGCTCACATATTCGAACGTGGAGCCCAGCACAAACTCTCCCGGGTGAAGGATAAAGGCTTCGTCTGAGGCAACCTCGACAAACCTAGTTAGATCATCCTGCTGCTCGCGAGGGTCAATAAAGGGATACTTGTGGTTATCGAACAGGCGAAAGAACCTGTCGAGACGAACGTCGATGCTGCTTGGCTGCAACAGGTCCAGATTTAGAGGCTCGAGGCCAATTCGACCGGCGTCTATTTGCTTTTTGATATCACCATCTGAGAGCAGCATGGGTAGAGGTTATCAGTGAGAAAGCCCGGCCTTCTCATAGAGCCGCTTTAGCCACTTGGGTGCCCACCAGTTAGCACTTCCTAGAAGCCGCATGATTGCCGGAACTAAGAACCCTCTGACCAAGGTGGCGTCCAACAAGATGGCAACGGCGATGCCTAATCCGAGCATCTTCATAATGGAAACCCCGCTAGAGGCGAATGCGCCAAAGGTGACCGCAAGAATCAACGCGGCGGCGGTAATAATCCGGCCGGAGCGCTGCAGGCCAAGAGCGACCGAGTTCACGGTGTTGAATCCGGCATCGTGCTGCTCCTTGATCCGGCTGAGCAGGAACAGCTCGTAGTCCATGGATAAGCCAAACGCGACAAGCGCAATCATCACAACGGATGAAGTGTCGATGGTTCCGGTGACGGAGTATTCGCCCAATAACCACTGCAGCTCCCCGTTTTGGAATATCCACCCAATAAGCCCAAAGACCGCTCCAAGTGACAGCACATTCAAAACGATCGCCTTCAGGGGCAAGACCAAGCTGCCGGTGAAAAGGAAGAGCAGAATGAAAGTTGAGATGAAGACCCAGAGCGCTGCGATTGGAAGCGCCCCCTCGATACCCTGCTGGCTGTCGGTGTAGTAGGCACCACCCCCACCTATTAGGTACTCATCAACAGAAGTATCGAGCGACCTCAGAGCAACAATCTGCTCGAGCCCCTCCGGGCTCCTGGTCTCAAGCTCAGTGATCGCATTCACTCGGACCCACTCGGAATCCTCCTCGGTTGGCACAATCCCAACCCTGACTATGTTGTCCTGGTCTGCAACCAGGTCTACAAACTCGTTTATCTCCTCGTCGCTACCCTTTACCAAGATCTCAATGGGCGAGGACTCGCGTCCTTCGAAGCGCTCCCTCAACAGGTCACTGGCGATTCGAGCCGGGGAGTCTGCCGGTAGCACTCGGTCATCTGACTGCCCGAAAACCACCGAGGTTGAAAGTGAGAACAGGGACGCCAAGAAAAGTAGCCCTACAAACAAAACCGGCAGCGGCCTTCGCATCGTAAAACGAGCAATCTTCTCCCAAAAGCCGGTGTCCTTCGGGGTTAGATCGCGCCTAATCAACCGGAGTCGGTTGACCCGATCACCGAGCAGGTTCAGCATCGCCGGCACCGCAACAGCAGCACCCAACACTGCGAACAGCACCACCGCCACCCCGGCAAGAGCAAACGACTGCAAGAAGTACTGCGGAAAAAACACCATTGAAACCAGTACCAGGGCAACTGTTAGACCCGAGAACAAAACCGTCTTGCCAGCTGATGCGACGGTGTTCGAGACCGAAGCTGCAACATCGTTGCCCGCAGCGCGCTCCTCGCGAAAGCGGTTCACAACCAAGAGGCTGTAATCAATACCCAGCCCTAACCCCAGGCCTGTGACCAGGTTGAGCGCGAAGATGCTCACGTCAGTGAACTGACTGCCAATCCAGATGATCAAAAACGACCCGACAATTGCAAGACCGCCCACGAAGAGCGGTAGACCCGCTGCAACGAGCGAGCCAAAAACAAATATCAGCAAGATCACCACGATTGGAACAGCCACTATTTCGGCCCTGATGATGTCTTCATAAATGGTTTCGTTGATGGCCTTTGTCACTGCCCCGAATCCTGAGACGTGAACCTGAGCACCCTGGTAGTCGCCAGTGTATTCATCGACGATTTCTGCGACCACGGGAGTCTGGTCAACACTGTTATCCAGGTCGACTAGCAGGTAAATGAGCTTGCCGTCTTCGCTCTTGAGGTTCGGTGGGGAGCCGAGGGTGTAGTAGTTGAGAACGGAATCCACGCCTTCGATATCCAATAGCTCAGAGCTGAGCTCCTGAACCAGTGCGAAGTTCACGGGAAAACCATTTGCGTCGATCTCGTCAGCATCAGAGGGGAGGTCAACAAGAACTATGACCTCAGCGGGATCAACACCAAACTCGCTCTGAAGTAGCTCGGTTACCAGAGTCGAATCGGAGTTTGGGTTGTCGTAGCCACCACCCTTGAGAGCCCCAAAGGCTTGAAAGCCCCAGAATGAGGAGATGACGACAAGGGTTACAAAACCAAACAAAATTAGCTTTGAGCGCCTCACCACGAGATTGCCGATGCGGCGCATGATGTTCCTTAGTGAGTATGAAATAAATACATTTGCAGAATCCGTGAAAAGATTCCTAAATGTTCAGAAAACACACAGTAAAAGCCACCCTCTACCTGATCACCTCGGCGATAGGCCTCATCACTGCCTGGACCCTAAATGCCCTTGCGGTATTCGAGGAGGCTGACTACCTGGCTGCCTGGTTTGGCGGCGCGGTTGACTGGGTGCTTTCTGTTGATCTTTTGGTTGTAGGTGTAGCAGTAGCCATCTTCATGATTAGCGAGGCGAGGCGCCTGGGCATGAAGCGAGTGTGGCTCTATTTCCTGCTCTCGGGTATGACGGCCATTGCCTTTACCTTCCCCCTGTTTATGTTCTTCCGCGAGCGCAAGCTATTGAGCATCCGCCTCGGTGGTGGAAAGCTGCAGCGCTTTGACTTCGATAACCACAGGGTCGATGTGTGGGTGCCAGAAACACTGAACGCTCAGACCCCGGTTGTTTTCATGCACGATGGTAGAAATCTTTTTGATGAACAGGAGAGCTTCACCGGCAAGACCTGGGAAGTAATCCCAGCGATACGAGATGAGGTTCGAGGAGAGAAGCCTCTGGTTGTTGGCATCTGGGGTCTTAGTGACGAGACTCGAATTCGCGAGCTTTCGCCTCAAGAGATTGTTGATCGTCACCCAGAGTTCTGGGACGCGCTTCCCGATGAATACAAGACCACCGGGACCGACAGCTTCGGTGATGCTTATGTCTCCTTGATTGCGGATGCCATCTTGCCGTTTGTTCTCGATAGGTACGCGATCGAGCACGACCGAGACCGAACTGCGGTCATGGGAGCCTCGATGGGTGGCCTGATTTCCCTTTATGCGATAAGCAAGCGCCCCGAGCTCTTTGGCACTGCAATCTGCTTCTCAACGCACTGGCTCATGGGTAAGTCGACAATGGTTAATGAGCTCACCTCGCTGCTCCCCACCGATGGCCAGCACCGCATCTGGACCGATAGTGGGACCAAGGAGCTCGATGAGCACTACCCGCCACTTCACCTAATGGCAGCAGAGGTAATGAGGTCGAAGGGCTATAGCGAGCCAGAAAGACTAGTTGCGAACATCTACCCCTACACCGGCCACCACGAGAGCTACTGGTCTAGAAGGGTGGCAGATGCTCTGAACTGGTGGCTAAGGGCTCCTGGTCGAGATCAGGAGCTGGGATAGCACCGGACATAAACCGGATGACGTCCTTGTCGACCATCACGTCTCGCATCGTGATTGGCCTGTTGAGATACATGCCCTCCAGCGACCGCACTCTCGAGAGCGCAACATATGTCTGGCCCGGAGAGAAAGCTCCCCTGCCCATGTCAATCTGAACTTCATCATGGGTCTGACCCTGGGACTTATGGATGGTCACCGCCCACGCAAGACGAAGCGGTATTTGCTTGAATTCGGCCAGGGTGATTGGAACCAGAGTCTCCTTGACCCTGCCGGTGACCTCATCAAACTCCTCATCGACCTCGTAGCGAACCTTTTCCCAGGTCGATGGTCCGACCTCAATCTCTTCGCCATCAACCTCAACAACCACTCCACCGGCATTCGGCAGGTCGATGACGTGGCCTATTGTTCCGTTCACCCATCTTCTGACTCTCCCGCCATCTGAGCCCTTTGTCATAGATGAGTCGTCGTTTTTGATAAACATGACCTGAGCACCAACCTTGAGCTCGAGCTGGGTCTCTGCGGGGAGGGCTCTGCCAAAGATCTTCTCCGCCCCCTCTGAGTAGGTGGCGTGAAAGGTCTTGGGCTTTGTGGTGATGAGGTTCATGCGCTGGCGGTTCACCGCATTCACCGTCTCATTGATGGTTGCAAGCCTTATGACATCTGCGTGGGGCGGCTGGCGATTACCCGCCTGGTTGAGCTCATCCAACATTTCACCGGTCACCGACCCGTCCCTGATCGAATTGAGGATTTCTTTGAACCTCTCGTCGGACTGCCTAAAGATTTCGCTGAGCTCAAACCGCTCCAGCTCAGCCTCTCGCCAAACGTGAGCGTCAAAGAACCACATTGAGCGATAGTTCTCTGCCATGTAGGAGCGCTCGACTGGGTCAGATGGCGTTACCGGAGCAAGCTGATACGGATCACCAAACATCACTATCTGGACCCCGCCAAAGGGCAGTTTTCGTTTTGATCTTGCGATCCTCAGTGCCCTGTCGATCGCGTCCATGAGGTCCGCAGACACCATTGAGATTTCGTCGATTACCAGCATGTCGATCGCCCTAAGGACTTCTCGGGTTCGCCTGGAGAGGTGACGGGCTATGTCAACCTCTCCCAAAACTCCAAATGGAAAAGTGAAAAGGGAGTGGATCGTTACGCCGGCAACGTTTAGCGCTGCGACACCAGTCGGAGCGCAAACCGCAAAGCTCTTTTCGCTATTTGCGGTTAGGTAACTCAGCAGGGTCGACTTACCGGTTCCCGCCCTGCCTGTCACAAAAACATGGGACTCGGACTGCTCGATGTATTCAAAGAGAGCGCGCTGCTCGTCGCTCAGCTCAACAATCACCTGGAGTCCCTTGTTCTGTTCAGGCTCTCAAGCATGGCGTTGTAGTCCTCTAGATCTTTGTTGCCACTTCGGTCAGAGGCTCGATCGAGCCTCCGTCGTTCACGATCATCTGAACGCGCCCATTGCCAAACCACGATGGTGGTGATGACGATCGTCGGGATCTCTCCAACTCCCCAGGCAAAGGCCCCGCCAACCGCCTGATCGGTAAGCGGGTCATCACCCCATGTTCGTCCCATCGAACCAAACCAGTCTGCGAGCAGGAGGCTCTTTTCGTTCATGAGGCTCAGCCCAAAGAAGGCGTGAAAGGCCATGGTGCCGATGAGCAGCATTAGCTTCAACGGATAGCTAGGACGATGCGGCTGGGGGTCAACGCCAATAAGTGCCTGAACGAATAGGTAGCCGGTGATTAGAAAGTGCACGAGCATCCACTGATGCCCAAGGTGTTCCTCGGTCGACCACCTAAACAGTGGCGTGTAGTAGAACATCACCAAAGACAGAGCAAAGTTAAGCCCAGCAAAAAGTGGGTGCGAGATAAACCAGGCGTAAGGGGTGTGAACTGCCCACAGCACCCACTCCCTAAGGCCCCAAGAACCATCCTTTCGAGCGGGCTGAGCCCTGGACAATAAGGTCACCGGCGCCCCGGGGACCAGCAGCACCGGAACCATCATCGAGAGAATCATGTGGCCAACCATGTGGGTTGAGAACATGAACTCTTGATAGGCATTGGGGGCCCCATTTGTCACATAAACCAGAACCAGCATGCCTGAGACCCAAGAGATAGTTCTTCCCACCGGCCAGCTATCACCACGAGATCTAAGCCTTGCTACCCCATACAGGTAGAGAACGATTGCCCCAACAGCGATGGACAGCCAAAGGATGTCTATGTCCCAAACCGTAAGCCAAGCGCTAGGTGTCAGCTCCGGAGGCAGTGGGTCGCCAGTGAGCAGCTGTGCAGGGGTTGGGGGAACGAACTCGGCGGGATCTTCCGGCAATGCGGTGGTTGCGAGGGCTGTTCCCAAACCTACCGCTGCTCCCATGATTAGGAGTTCGACAGTAACCAGCCGCCAAAAGCCGGAAGCAGATGCAGAAATCTTTGAAAGTGCCCCTAAGCGATAGCGAGCGCCGAACAGCCCGAGGGTCGTGAGCAATATCGCCTTGCCAATTAGCAGCAGCCCGTAGGGGCCAAATATGTCTTCCGGGCTAAAGAGCCGAATAAAGCCCGAGGTGATGCCAGATACTCCGACCAGAATGAATGCGGCCAGCGCCAGTGTCGAATACCTGCTAACCAGCACCTCAGTCCGCTCGCTTCCTGCTCGGAACACCGCATAGAGCGCGATAAGCCCCCCTACCCAGACGCTTATGCCGACAAGGTGCATAAGCAGAGAGTTCACAGCGAGTGCGTGGCCAGAATCAGACGAGGCGTGACCCGACTCGGCAAGCGGATAGAGCCCCGCCATACCGATCGCTGCGTTGATGGCAGTCATTCGCCTGCCACCAAATGCAATCATTGTGAGACTCAACAGAAATGCGAAGCCCAGATTAAATGCAAGCAGCGTGCCCAATTCAATCTGAGTAGCAAACAGCCAAAGACCCTCGCTGAACTGCGGTCCATAGGAAACCGCCGATCCTGAGGCGGAGAGGTAGGTCATCACAAAATTGGCGGCGGCGGCAAAAAGCCAAAGAGCGGCAGCCCAGCTGGCAACTGGTTGAAGTCGAGAGCGCTCCTGATCATTGGCTGCAAAAGACGCCAGTACTAGAGCTCCGATGGCGGTCGCCATTGAAAGGTTCAGAACAAGCTTTGTGATCGGCTGCCCCAGCCGCACAACAACACCTGGATCAGCGAGGGGTAGCGGCTCGGCGGCACCACCTAAAACCAGACCGAGGCCAAGAGTGCCAATGGCACCGAGAGAAACTAAAAGAAGTGCCCTTAGCGCAAATGGATAGGGCTCTGTCTTCACCTACCGAGCCTCGGGAAGAACCTTGGGGTCTTAAGTGCATAGCTGTCATAGGCCGGATACTTCTTGCGAAGCAGGCTCTCTTCAAACTCTGCCTTGGTGCTGAGTAGAGCAAACAAGAGCATGTAGACGATGACCTGTGGCCAATAACCGGCATCCAACATCACACCAAAGCCCATAACTAAGAGCGCGAAGTAGATCGGGTGCCTAACCCTTGCGTACATACCGGTTGTGACGAGCTGGCCCTTCTCTTTTGGAGTTGGCAGCGCCGTTAGAGAGTTTCCGAGCCCAAGAAAAGAAAAGAGCAGCAGTCCAGAGCCGATAGCGATAATCGCTACGCCAATCGTGCCGACAACCTCGCTCGCGCCGCCATAAGGGCTTTCCATTCTTGGTGAAAGCACCAGCAGGAAGATCAGGATGAACTGAAGAGCAACATAGAACAAGCCGCGAGATTTATCGGTCATGCACTAAAGCCTATTCCAAAGCAAAGACGGCGCCCCAGTGGGACGCCGTCTTGCTGATTTAGGTTGTTACTTAACAGCAGCCTTTAGCTTGCTTCCAGCTGAAACCTTGACGGTGTTAGCTGCAGCAATCTGAATGGTCGCGCCGGTCTGTGGGTTACGGCCGGTGCGAGCCTTACGGTGGCCCTTGTCTACGCTTAGGTAACCAGGAATGGTGACCTTGTCACCCTTCTTGATGGAAGCGGCAATGGTGTCAAACATTGCGTCGATAACGCGGCCAACGGCGGCCTGCGACTCGCCAGTGTGCGATGCAACTGCTGCTACGAGTTCGCTCTTGTTCATAATGGTCCTCCTGGACTTGTTAGGGACATTAATGTCCCAATCAACCTATAGCCACCCACGGGGGTGCAAGCACCTCTGGCTTCGGCGTGTTGCGGTGGATTTTTCCCCGAGTTTTAGGGGATTTAGGCACTTTTTGAGCCACCTACTTATGGTCCGATTGCCACTAGTGTTGGTTGGGTGAGTCAAGAGTCAGAGTCGAATGGCCAGCTAAAGAAGACCACACCTTTCCTAAAGATTCAGCTACTGTCAATGGCCGCAGGTCTAAGTTTCATGGGAAGCAGCCTCACAACCTTCGCCGTCATCCTCAGGGATAAGGACGTCGTTGGACCTACCGGGGTCTCAATAATCCTGTTAGCGATGTTGATTCCGAACGTCCTGATGGCCCCATTTTCCGGGCAAATAGCCGACGGGTTCGAATCTCGAAAGGTCATCCCGCTCGCGCTGTGTGCGATGTCGCTGAGCACGCTGAGTATCGCCTTTGTCACGCTAAGTTGGTGGGCTCCAATTGCCCTATTCACCACTGCAACTTTTGGGACGATGGTGGGGGCGGCGTCCTCGGCCACTGTCGGCTACCTCTCCAGGCCTGAAGACATGACCAGGGTTGCGGGCATCCAGCAGACCTATGTCTCCATGGGCTCCCTCGCTGGGCCAGCAGCTGGCGGAATCCTGGTTGGCACAACAGGCTTCTTTTGGCCCTTTGTTATTGACTCGGTCTCGTTTCTGATTTTGGCCGGCACCTTTCTCGCACTTGGTCTAAACAGAAAGCCTCAGCACGAGGCAGATGGCTCCAAGCCCAGAGCTCTCGATGGCTTCAGGTTCCTAATCGCCGAGCCGGTGCTGAGGGCGATCATGATCATCTTGCTGGCGGTAGTGCTCTCGCTGGGTGTAATAAATGTTGGCGAGGTCTTCTTGGTAGTGGACGAGCTCGGGGCAACTCCAATCATTTACGGCTTCATAGGGGCGCTATTTGCCGGAGGAAGCCTTTCTGGAGCAATCCTGCTTCAGGTTTTGAAGATCCCCGAGAGCAGACAGGCTGCGGGTCTGCTGCTGGCCATCCTGCTTATGGTGCTTGCGCTGACTGGCCTGTCCCAGGCGCCTAGCTGGCAGTTTGCAGCCGTCGTCTACTTCCTCGCAGGATTTGGTAATGCCGGGGTGAACATCTTTGCCGTTGGCCAAATACAGCGCCGAGCAAAAGAGTCAGTAAGAGGACGCATCATGGCAGCGGTTCAGGGAAGCGTCAATGCTGGCAGCATGGCGTCACTTGGATTTGGCGGAATCTTGATTGGAATCTTTGGCGTGCGGGAGGTTTTCCTCGCGGGCGGCGTGATGGCCCTTTTGGCGCTAATTGTCTTTGGGCCGCAGCTGATTAGGGCGTCCAGGGTCGTTAAAGAAAAATCCGCCCCTCAGGGCGGATAGTTCTAAAGACTAATTACCAGGAAGACTTGGTGATGCCTGGGAGCTCACCCTTGTGAGCCATCTGGCGGAAACGAACACGGCTAACACCGAACTTCGAGAGCACGCCACGTGGACGGCCGTCGATTAGGTCACGGCTGCGAACACGAACCGGGCTGGCGTTACGAGGAAGCTTCTGGAGGCCTAGGCGTGCCTCTTCCTTCTGCTCAGCGGTTGAGTTTGGGTCAACAAGCTGCTTCTTTAGCTGGGCACGCTTCTCGGCGTAGCGCTCAACTACTACCTTGCGCTGCTCGTTACGAGCGATCTTGCTCTTCTTTGCCATTTAGCGCTCCTCGCGGAATTCAACGTGCTTGCGCACTACTGGGTCGTACTTCTTCAAGCTGATGCGGTCTGGGTCGTTGCGACGATTCTTGCGGGTCACGTAGGTGAAGCCGGTGCCAGCAGTGGACTTCAGCTTGATGATTGGACGAACGTCCTTATCCTTTGCCATCTGTCTTCCTAGATCTTCTCGCCGCGAGCGACTAGCTCTGCGATTACTGAGTCAATCCCGCGAGCGTCAATTACCTTGATGCCGCGAGCTGAAAGGGTCAGAGTCACCTTGCGTCCCAGTGATGGAACGAAGTAGGTCTTCTTCTGAATGTTCGGGTCAAAACGACGCTTGGTCTTGTTCTGAGCGTGCGAAACCTTGTGACCGAACTGCGGTCCAGTCTGCGTCACCTGGCAGTAGGCTGCCATTTCTCCTCCTAGGGGCGCGTTTACCCGAAGCAAATTGTTTGGGATTGTTCGGGCCTTGGCCCGTGCAACCCCCCAAGTTTAGGAGGAATCTCGCTCCAAAAGCAAGTCCTAATTACCCGCAATCTTTGCAAATCCCAAAGAGCTCAATCTCGTGAGACAGCTCAGTAAACGAGTTCTGCTGCGCAACGGATTGGGCAAGCTCCTCAAACCCAGGGAGGTCAAACTCAACCGTTTTGCCACAAACCCTGCAAATCAGGTGGTGGTGGTGCTCTGGGGTGCAGATTCGGTAGCGCATCTCGCCGTCAGAGAGGCTCAATGAGTCGGCCAGACCCTGCTCAACCATCTCGGTGAGTGCCCTGTAGACAGTGGTTAGCCCAAGCTTCTTCCCAGATTGAGAGATCTTTTGATGCAGCTCCTGGGCGGAGACAAACTCCTCCGTGTTTGAAAGCTCGTCTAAAACCGCGGTCTTTTGCCAGGTGTTTCGTTTCTCGGTCACCTAACCACCTCCCGCTTTGCCTTGGCCCAGGCAATGAGCCTGGCAATCAAATAGATAGTGAAGGAAATCGTAGTCACGTAAGGAGAGATGGGAAGAGTCCCACCAAGTGCCAACAGGGTGCCGCCAACCATGGCAGCCATGGCAAACAACACGCTCATCACTGGCACCCAAAGTTGACTAGATGAAAGCCTCAGCGCAGCGGCCGCAGGGGTAACCAGCAGAGCTAGAACCAGCAAGGCCCCAACAATTTGAACCGCGGCCGCCACCGCCAGACCCAAAAGCATTACAAAGGCAATACCCAAGAAGGTTGTCTTTACTCCTCTAGCGGCAGCCACCTCGGCATCCAGGGAGGCAAAGGTCAGCGGCCGCCACATCAGCACCAGAGAAACCAGGACGATTGCCGAGATAAGGGCCATTGCCCCGAGCTTCGGGTCGTCAACCGCCACGATCTGTCCGGTAAGCAGACCAAACTTATTGGCTGCCCTCCCCGGATAGAGGGCAAGGGCAAGAATCCCGATGCCCAAGCCGAACGGCATCAGCACCGCAACTATGGAGTTTCGATCTCTAGCTCGATCTCCCAGAAAGGCAATGATTCCGGCGGCCGTAAGCGACCCAATGACCGATCCCAGGACGACATCGAGCCCAACGAGCAAAAAGACTGCGGCGCCCGCAAAGGAAAGCTCGGAGATTCCGTGAACCGCAAATGAGAGCTCTCGGTTCATGACAAATACTCCGACTAATCCACCAATCAAGGCCAGCAAAGCTCCGGCAATCAGCGAGTGAGTGACGAGCGGCAAAAGCTTGTCGTAATCCGAGAAATTTATGACGTCTGAGAAATCCACTAGTGCCACCGCTCGTCTTCGTGGTGCTCGTGGTCGTGGGCGCCTAGGACCACGACCCTGCCCTGGTTTCTCACAACGTCGATGTCCGCGCCATAAAGCTCAGACAGCACGTCAGACCGCATCACCTCATCCGGGGTTCCTATTGTGTGACGGCCCTCTGCGATGTAGACAACGCGATCGACAAAGTCAATAATCGGGTTTAGATCGTGAGTGACGAAGATCACCGCGCTACCAAGCTCGCGCCTTTGCTCGTCAATCAGCTCACTTATTTTCATCTGGTGGTTCAGATCCAGAGCACTAAGTGGCTCATCGGCAAGCAGCAGCTTGGGCCTGGAAATGATTGCCTGGGCAACCCGAACCCGCTGCATCTCTCCACCTGAGAGTGACCCTAGGGTCTCGCCTGCAAGCGATAGGGCATCAACCTGCTCTAGAGCGTCGGCAATTCGCTGCTTTCTTGCGGAGGAATTGAGCGGCAGGCCGGGGAGGTGGCCATCAAGACCAAAGCCAACACAGTCGCTAACCCTGAGTGGTAATCCAGCATCTGTGGCCCTGTGCTGCGGGATGTAGCCCAGCTCTGAGTTTTTAGTGCCCGGCTGGGCACCTAAAAACGAAATCTTGCCTCCAGATAGCTTTTGAGAACCAACAATGCTTTTGAGCAGCATCGACTTGCCAGAGCCATTGGGCCCAATCAGCGCTATGAACTCTCCCTCTCGAACCTCAAGGCTTAGCTCGTGCCAGAGCCGCTTGGAGTCAAACTCCAAGCTCGCAGATTCAATAGAGAGCAGGCTCAATTAGTAAACGGCCTCTTGTAACTGGTCGAGGATTGAGGCCATCCAGTCGAGGTAATCCATGCCCGGCTTGGAAATCAGCTCGCTCAGCTCAACCACTGGAACCCCGGCGGCATTAGCTGCCTCCACAAGCAGGTCACTCACCTGATCGAGCTGCTGTTCGTTGACAACAACTAATGAAACAACCTTGCCAGAAATGAGGTCCTCGGCCTGCTTCAACGAAGCTGCTGGGACCTCCCTTTCCTCCTCGATTGCGTCAGCTAGAGCCTCGGGAGTCTGGTTGATGAAACCCGCCTCATCGAGAAGTAGGTTTCCAACCCCCTCGGTCGCAATGAACCCGAGCCCGAGGGCCTTCTCGCGAAGCGCTTCAAGGCGGATCTCAAGGTTCTCCAGCTCAGCCATGAAGAAGTCGAAGTTCTGGTTGACGCGGTCGAAGCTCTCAGGCCTTAACTCAGTGATTGCCTCAACGATCATCTCTGAGGCCTCTTCCACGGCATGGATGTCGTACCAGATGTGCTCATTGCCGTGCTCGTGCTCATCGGAGTGGTCCTCATCGGCGTGATCCTCATCCGCATGCTCCTCCGAGTGGTCTTCTTCACCCAGGTGAGTGTGCTCTCCCTCAACAAGCTCTAAAAAGATCCTCTCGCCATCAAGGGCGGCCAGCAGCTGCCCGACAAACTCGTCATAGCCACCACCGTTGGCGATTACCAACTCGGCTTCGCTCAGGGTCAGCTGATCCCTGGCTGATGCTTCGTAAGAATGGGGGTCTTGAAATGGGTCGTCGATTATCGCGGTGACCTCCACCCACTCTGCACCAAGAATCCCTACGACGGATGCCCAAACATTTGTGGATGTGGCGACCTGAATGGCGCCGGTCTCACCCTCCCGGGTAAGGGTTGGCGAGGGCTGGGCAGACGGGTCACCCTCTGGGTCTCCGGTGGTGGTGAAGTTTACGAAGATTGTGTAAAGACCGGCAGCCAAGAAGGCTACGGTCAGGGCTGAACCGATGATTTTTATCCATGAGCGCATGAGCAGAGTCTATTTGCTATTGAAAATGATTGTCAATTGCAATTAGTCGAGAAGAAGCGCTGGCTCCTCGATGACACTTGCTACGTCCTGCACGAATCTTGATGCCACATCACCGTCCACAACCCGGTGATCAAAGGTTGCACCGATTGTTGTGATTTGCCTCACGACAATCTCGTCATCAACAACCCAGGGCTTCTTGCGAATTGAGCCGAGGGCAACGATGGAAACTTCCCCGGGGTTCAAGATCGGTGTTCCGGTGTCCACGCCGAAAACACCAATGTTGGTGATGGTTATGGTTCCCTCAGCCATGTCCTCGGGTGTGGTTTTGCCGTCTCGAGCGGTTGCAGCGAGTTGCTCAATCGACTGGGCAAGCTCAAGCATGTTCATTGAGTCGGCGTCTTTGATGTTTGGGACGATGAGGCCCCTTGGTGTTGCAGCGGCAATGCCCAGGTTTACGAAGTTGTGGACGATGATCTCTTTGTCTGTCCAGGTCGAGTTAACCATTGGGTTGCGCCTCACAGCCCAGATGATTGCCTTGGCCATGATGAGAAGCGGCGTGACCTTGATGCCGGCGAAGTCAACAGAGGACTTTAGCCGCTTCACATACTCCATGGTTCTGGTGGCATCGACGTCAACAAAAATGCTCACGTGAGGAGCAGTGAAGGCGCTCTTGACCATCGCAGTTGCGATTGCCTTGCGGACTCCCTTGACAGGAAGTCGCTCTTCGCGCTCGCTCGGCTGAGCCGGAGTAGTGAGGTTCTTAAACACCGAGGCCTGGGAGGCAGAGCCGACAACATCCTCGCGGGTAATCTCCCCGTGCATGCCGGTGCCGGTCACGTTCGCAAGTTCCACCCCGAGCTCTTTGGCGAGCTTCCGAATGGGCGGCTTGGCCATTACTGCATCCGATGCAGCCGCGGCCTTGACCATTGAGACTGGGATTGCGGTGGAGATTGGGGCAGTATTCACTGCCCGCTTCCTGCGCGACTTAACATCCCCCTGGTCTCCGTAACCGACAAGGTTTGGAAGTTTGTATTCAGCGCCGGTGTCACTCTCGGGCTCATTTGCTGGCGCGTCTGGCTCGGTCAAAACAGGTGCCTTGCCCTCAACCACAACCGCAATAATTGGCGTTCCCACCTCAACGGTGTCGCCCTCAGCGGCTAAGAGCTCCGAAACCTCACCCTCGAAAGGGCAGGGAAGCTCAACCACAGACTTCGCGGTTTCAATCTCGCAGATCGTCTGATTGACAGCGACCTTGTCTCCGGGAGCTACGCGCCAAGATACGATCTCGGCCTCAGTGAGGCCCTCCCCGACATCGGGGAGTGGGAACTTAGCAATGCTCATGGTCTCTCCCTAGTAAGCCAAAACCCTATCAACGGCCTCCAGAATGCGGTCTGCATCTGGCAGGTACTCCTCCTCGAGCTTCGCCGGGGGGTATGGAGTGTCGAAACCACCGACCCGCAGCACCGGTGCTTCGAGGTAGTAGTAGGCCTGCTCGGCAATGCGTGCAGCAATCTCCGAGCCTAGGCTCACGTTGTTCGGGGCCTCCTGAGCTATAACCACTCTTGAAGTCTTCTGGACGGAAGCTAGGAGCGTCGGGTAATCAACCGGCGATAGCGACCTGAGGTCGATCACCTCGATGTTGACTCCTTCCTCGGCACCCAGCTCCGCAGCCTGGAGTGCTGTTGCGACCATGGGTCCGTGAGCAATTAGGGTCAAATCACTTCCCTCTCTCAGCAATCTTGCGGAGTGGAGAGGTAGAGGAGCGGTATCGAGATTCACCGGTCCCTTTTGCCAGTAGCGGCGCTTTGGCTCCAGGAAGATCACTGGATCTAGCGACTCTATTGATTGCTGAATCATCCAGTAGGCATCGTTTGGGTTTGATGGGGAGACGATTCTGAGCCCCGGGGTGTGGGCAAAGTATGCTTCTGGGCTCTCGGAGTGGTGCTCTACGGCCCCAATCCCTCCACCAACCGGAATACGAATTACGACCGGCATCTGCTGGAAACCCTCGGAACGATAGGTGAGCCTGGCAAGCTGCGAAGTTATCTGATTGAACGCAGGAAAAACAAAACCATCAAATTGAATTTCGGCAACTGAGCGATATCCGCGCATTGCAAGTCCAATGGCGGTGCCAACAATGCCCGATTCTGCAATCGGGGAGTTGAAGATACGGCTCTCGCCGAATTCATCCAGCAGACCCTCGGTTACTCGGAAAACCCCACCTAGCCTCGCAACATCCTCGCCAAAAACCAGGACCTTCTCGTCCTTTTGCATCGCCCTGCGCAGGCCAGCATTTATGGCCTTTGCGATTGCCATCTCCTGATAGTTACTCATGCTCACCCATCTGGTCTTCATAGGCCCTGAGCCAAGCTCGCTGAGCGGTTATCTCGGGGTGATCATCTGAGTAAACATTGTCAAAGATGCTCTCAAGAGGAGGCTTGGGAAGGGCGAAAGTCTGCTCGCGAATATCGCGCGCAAGCTCATCTCCGGCCTCGGCTACCTCTTCGAAGAAAGAGTCTTCGACTCCCTGGCGACGAAGGAAGACCTCGAACCTGGCAATGGGGTCGCGCTGACGCCAGTACTCGACCTCGCTCTCGTCCCGATACTTGGATGGGTCATCGCTTGTGGTGTGGGCACCGATTCGATAGGTGAGGGCCTCCAAGAGATAGGGGCCCTTGCCCTCTCTCGCCTCGTCCATGTGAATCTTCGTTGCGGCATAGCAGGCAAGAACATCGTTTCCATCAACCCGCAGACCGGGGACTCCGAATCCCTCGCCTCGCCGATAGAGCGGAACTTTGGTCTGTGATGCGATGTTTGAAGAGATCGCCCACTGATTGTTTTGGACGAAAAAGACAATCGGAGCCTCGTTCACCGCTGCAAACAGCAGCGACTCCGAGACATCTCCCTCAGCGGTTGCGCCATCGCCAAAGTAAGAAATGACAGCGAGGTCGTTCTCCAAATCTCCAGTGCCGACCTTGCCATCCAGCTTCACGCCCATTGCATAGCCAACGGCGTGCAGAACCTGCGAACCCAGAACAATCGCATAGAGGTGGAAGCGGGTCTCCTCCGGATTCCAGCCGCCGTGGTTCACCCCCCGCATCATCTTGAGAATTGACATCAACTCAACCCCGTGAGTGATCGCTACTCCGTGCTCGCGGTAGCTTGGGAAGATGTGGTCGTTCTGACCAACGGCGTAGCCTGAGCCGATTTGCGCCGCTTCTTGGCCAATTGCAGGAACCCAAAGCCCGAGTTGTCCCTGGCGCTGGAGCGCTATGGCCTCCTGGTCAAACCTGCGAATTCTCGCCATGTCTCGATAAAAAGTCCTCAGCTGGTCTTCGCCGAGAGAATCGATGACTTCGCCATACCGAGAAAAAGGCTTTTCCACCCCGTAACTGCCATCGGGCGCCAATAGCTGCAGCATTGGCTCGTTTGCGGGGGTCACGTGACCTAATTTAGCGACCCAGCTGAGAGAATTGCCCCATGTTGCGCTTTCTCGTCTCAACCATTGTTAACGCCGTGGGGCTATTTGTTGCCACCTCGCTCATTCCGCAGGTGAGCATCACTCCCTATGGAGGTGAGGGTGTTTGGGAGACAATTGCGTCCTTACTGCTCATTGGTGCGATGTTTGGAATCGTGAATGCAGTAATTGCGCCGGTTATTAAGGTCCTCGCCTTCCCCCTCTACATCATTACCTTTGGGCTTATTTCTTTTGTCATCAATGGAGCCATGCTGCTTTTGGTGGCGTGGCTGAGCGGCCTGATTGGTTCCGAGATACTTACGATCGAGGGCTTTACCTCAGAGGGTCTAACAATTGACAGCCTGGGCTGGGCAATCCTTGCGGCCGTCGTAATGAGCATTGCTAGCTTCCTGACGCGCTCGGTGCTGAGAATACTCAAGATCAAATAGCGCTGGCAAAAAGCCAACTTTGCACCACACAGCGGGGCAACTAGGCCCGGATGGGGCAAAATGGGCACGTGAGCAAACTCTCAAGCCAGCCGCTTAGCCCTCTAGATGGGCGCTACAGCTCTCAAGTTGGCGACCTCGGTCTCTACCTCAGCGAGGCCGGCCTCAACAAAGCCCGCATTCAAGTCGAAATCGAATGGCTGATTTGGCTTGTCGAACACGATCTGCTCGGTAGCGGCTCAGCGCTAAGTGAAAAAGAGGTTTCTGCCCTGAGGGCTATCTATCAAGACTTTTCAGATGCGGACGTTAGGGCGCTCGGAGACATTGAGGCCACCACGCGTCACGACGTTAAGGCGGTTGAATACTTCATCCGAAACAAGCTGGAGGCCATGGGTCGCAGCGATCTAAATGAGCTTGTTCACTTCGCCTGCACCTCGGAGGACATCAACAACCTCGCCTACGCGCTTACCATCAGGGACGCGCTCGAAAACGTCTGGTTGCCGGCAGTCCGAGCACTCGTTGAAAAGATTCGCGACCTCTCTCAGGTGACCGCAGAGACACCGATGCTCTCGCGAACCCACGGCCAGCCTGCAACCCCAACAACGCTCGGCAAGGAGCTAGCGGTTTTCGTCTTCCGCCTTGAGCGACAGCTCTCCCGCATCGACGGTCAGGCGTTCCTAGGAAAGTTCTCGGGCGCTACTGGCACCTATGCAGCCCATCTCGCTGCCGCACCAGATGTGGACTGGCCAGCGCAATCTAAAGCCTTTGTCGAATCTCTTGGCCTCACGCACAACCCTCTGACAACTCAGATTGAGTCTCACGACTGGCAGGCAGAGCTTTACCAAAAAATGAACCACCTCGGTCGCATACTCCACAACTTCGCGACCGATATCTGGACATATATCTCCATCAACTACTTCAAACAGATCCCGGTCAAAGGGGCCACCGGCTCTTCGACAATGCCTCACAAAGTCAACCCAATCAGGTTTGAAAATGCCGAGGCAAACCTGGAGATTTCACTTGCAATCTTGGACTCGTTGGCCGCAACCCTGGTTACCTCACGGCTGCAGCGCGACCTCACTGACTCCAGCGCTCAGAGGAACATTGGTGTTGGCTTCGGGCACTCACTACTCGCCGTTGACAATCTCACTAAAGGTCTCGATGAACTGGCAGTGAATGACGCCGTGTTGCTAACCGATCTGCTTGAGAACTGGGAGGTTCTCGGCGAGGCGATTCAGAGCGCAATAAGGGCGGATGTGGCAAGGGGTGAGAGCGACATTAGCGACCCCTATGCACTTCTCAAGGAGCTAACTCGTGGGAAGAGAATCAATGACGAGGACCTACGGGTCTTTATCGATTCGCTAAATATCTCCCAGGCTACAAAGGACAGACTTCTTGTCTTGAAGCCGCAAACCTACTTAGGCCTGGCCGCCGAACTGGCCAAATTGGTCGCCAACTAGCGAAGCCGCGGGGTGTTCGGGTCCTGCTCGTCCTCTTTGAAGCTCAGATCGAGCGTGGCAATAATCACTATCGAAACAATGAATGTCGACAGAACCGCAATGATTGTCGGGTCTGTTTGCCTGGTCCCAAAGGCCACAATGACACCGACAAAGATCGAGGCAATAATCGATAGGCCCAAATAGGTCCTTAGATTTGCAAATCGCCTCATGCCAAAAGCCTACTTGCTCTGAACTGTCGCGCTTGCAATGCCCCAGTGGACGCCGTAGAGGATTAGGTAGGCACCAAAAAAGCCAACGGCGCTGACCGAATCTAGGGTGGCAATCAGGAACATCAGCCCCAGTGCCAGAGCAATTAGCGCGCTAATCAAAAAGTCACGGCCGTCTCTCGTCGAGAGCCCGAGAGACTTTGCTCTGTAGCCCTCGAAGGCAGCGGTAAGCAGCCCAAGAAGGGCAACCCCGGTGACAAAGAGAGCAAGAAATAGCTCCTCGGCCTGAACTAAGCCGAATAGCGAGAGTGCAAGCACCGGCAAATAGCCAAGGGTTGCTACCGAATCAGCAATTGTTTGCTGCCTTGAGAGCAAGAAGGCCAGATTTCCTAGGGCCATTGCGCCTGCGAAGGCCGCAAGCATGATGAGCCCGATATCCGGGCCGTGTGCCTGAAAAAAAGTTATGAATAGCCCTAGAGGTAAAGAAACTATGGCCCTGAGGGCTAGGTGGAGTCGCACTCTCTTAGCTTGGCATATTCGCAAAGCGCGAGTACTGGCCCTGGAAGGCAACCGTGACGGTTCCCGTAGGTCCATTTCTCTGCTTCGCAAGAATCAAATCTGCCTCGCCAGCCTTGGGGTGGTCGCGCTCGAAGATTCCCTCGCGGTGAAGCAGGACGACCACATCGGCATCCTGCTCCAGCGATCCGGACTCACGAAGGTGAGAAAGTTCGGGACGCTTGTCCTTTGACTGCTCTGCCTGACGGTTAAGCTGCGAAAGGGCAACCACGGGAATATTGAGCTCTTTTGCAAGCAGCTTCAGAGCCCGGGAGAACTCGGACACCTCTTGCTGCCTGGACTCAACCTTCTTTCCACTGGTCATTAGCTGGATGTAGTCAATGACCACCATCTTCAGATCCACCTGCTGCGCCAAGCGGCGGCACTTTGCACGGATCTCAACTAGGGACATGTTTGGGCTGTCGTCGATAAACAGTGGGGCATCGTTAATCTGCCCCCTGACACCGGCTAGCTTTGCCCAATCGCCCTCGGTGAGAGTTCCCTTGCGCATGCTCTGCAGATAGATGCCGCTTTGTGCGCTGAGCATTCTCATCGCAATCTCAGAGCGGCCCATTTCCAGTGAGAAGAAGATTGTGGGTTTGTTTTGCTTTATGGCCGCATTCCTTGCGACATCTAAAGCAAATGTGGACTTACCAACCGAGGGACGGGCGGCGACAATGACGAGCTGGCCCGGGTGCAGTCCATGGGTGTAGGCATCAAGGTTGCTGAAGCCCGTTGAGATTCCAGTAAGTTCGCCGCCGCGGTTCTGAGCCATTTCAATGTCGCGGATCGCGACATCGATTGACTCGCTAAGTCCTACGTAGTCGTCCTTGGTCGACTGAGAGGCAACCTGGAAGATCTCAGACTGAGCCTGATTAACAAGATCCTCAACCTCACCCTGGCTTTCATAGCCGGACTGCGCAATCTTGGTGCCGGCATCAATCAATCGTCTAAGGATTGCCTTGTCGGCGACGATCTTGCCGTAGTAGCTGGCGTTCGCCGCTGTCGGAACAAAGCTTGTGAGCGAGTGTAGGTAATCCGCCCCTCCTGCCTTAAGAAGGTTGCCCTCTTTATTGAGGTAATCGGTAACGGCGATCACATCAGTCGGCTCGCCACGACCGAACAGGGTGACTACCGCATTGAAGATCAGCTCGTGCTTGGGTGCGTAAAAATCAACCCCAGCAACAACTTCTAGAACGTCCGCAACAGCCTCTTGGCTGAGTAGCATGCCACCCAAGGCGGACTGCTCAGCCTCCATGTTGTTGGGGGCGACCCTTGGATCACCGGTGGAAACCGGAGCAAGCATCGACATAAAAACCCCTTAGGTTTGGTCTAGAACTTGTATAGCTTCAGGCTAAGACAATTAACTTTCAAATCAGCCTGTGGATAACTGTGGATAAACCTGTGGAAACACGCCGTAATAACCTGTGGAAAGTCTGTTGATAAGTTCCCAATTTTCGGCTACTGCCCAGTAAAACACTGGGTTGTGGCTGTGTATAACAAAAACTTTAAAACTCTAAACTTTCACCTGAGAGTTGTGGAAAACCCTACAAAAACAGAAACGACCCGCGGCCTGGCGGGTCGTTTC
Organism: Candidatus Aquiluna sp. XM-24bin5; assembly: GCA_003149555.1. Next base: position 1,009,663 of record QCWE01000001.1, on the reverse strand, counting down.
TATTTAGCTTTTGTTTACTTGGCGGACACCACCTGCAGGGCCAGCTTTGCAACTAGCTCTGCGCTGAGGCGAACGGTCGCCTCGTACTTACCGGTGGTGCGGATGGAGCCCGAGAGTTCCACCTTGCGCTTGTCGATCTCGCCGATGCCTTGAGCCTTGACGGCGTCGGCAATGTCAGCGGTCTTAACAGCACCAAACAGACGGCCATTAGGGCCTGCCTTCATGCTCACCTTGATTGGAGCAGCCTCGAGCTTGTCCTTCAGGCTTCTTGCTTCCTCCTCAGAAGCAATTGCCCTGGCCTCGCGGGCTGCACGGATTGAGGTGACCTGCTTCTCTCCACCCTTAGTCCAGGCAACCGCTAGTCCCTGAGGAATTAGGTAGTTACGCGCGTAACCGTCCTTAACCTCAACGACATCGCCGGCACTGCCTAGGCCGGAGACCTCATTGGTCAGAATTAGCTTTGACATTTGAGTTCTCCCTAGCGTCCAGCACCGGAGTATGGCAGTAGTGCCATCTCGCGTGCATTCTTGATGGCCGTGGCGATCTTGCGCTGGTCCTGCACCGTAGCTCCGGTGATGCGACGAGCGCGGATCTTGCCGCGGTCAGAAACGAACTTGCGTAGCGTCGCTACGTCCTTGTAATCAATGACCTCAATCTTGATGGTCTTGACCGGGGCAAGCTTTAGGTTCTTGGCCATTGTGCGCTTGCGGCGGTCTGCTGACTTTCCTGCCATTTTCTTTTCTTTCTCCTAAGACTTTCTAAAACGGTGCTTCGTCGATTGGCGCGTCGGCTGCTGGGTTTGCCCAGGCGTCTGCCCCACCGGTCATGCTCTGCTGCTTCTCGCCACCCCATGGGGACTCGACAGCACCATCGCGTGGTCTGCGAGTCACGGCGGCGGTTGCGTAGCGCAGGCTCGGTCCGATTTCATCGATCTCTAGCTCAAGCGAGGCACGTGCCTCACCCTGTGCGGTCTGGTATGCCGATGGCGCCTTGAGGCGACCGGAGACAACCACGCGGGTTCCCTTGGTCAGGCTCTGGGCGACATTCTCGGCTGCCTCACGCCATGCAGTGCAGCGAACCCATACCGTCTCCCCATCAACCCACTCGTTTGTTGAGCGGTTGAAAGTACGAGGAGTGGAGCCGACGCGAACCGAAACAACCGCAACACCACTCTGGGTGTAACGCAACTCCGGATCGTCGGCAAGGTTGCCAATGATGGTTACGTTAGCTTCGCCGGCCATTAGTCAACCTTGGCGCGTGCCGGACGCTTTCCGCCACGAGGGCTTCTTGGCCCGCGCTCAGAACGCTGCTCGGGTACAAACTCAATTGGGTTGATGCTGAAAACAGCATCCTCCAGGCGCATCACCTTGGTGCGCAGGATGGTCTCCGAGAGCTTCAACTGACGGTCAAGCTCGTTGACTGCCTCGGAAGTGCTCGTGACGTTGATCACTGCGTAGATGCCCTCTTGGTGCTTCTTGATCTCGTAGGTCATGCGGCGGCGTCCCCAAATGTCGACCTTGTCCACGGTGCCACCGGCTTCGGTGATTACCTTGAGGTACTTGTCGATTGCTGGGGCGACATCGCGGTCTTCTACTGAGGGGTCCATAATGACCATTAGCTCGTAGTTATGCATAGTTCACCCACCTCCTTCGGTCTAGAACGGTCATGGTCTTTCCATGACAGGAGGGTTATTTGCATTGATTGCCCTAGGGCAACCGCACTAGCCTAGCGAGACTGCCACCACTCAAGCAAGCGCTTCTTTGCCTCTTCTTCGCCAAGCTCACCCTCATCGAGACGAATCTCGAGAAGGTAGTTGTAGGCCTCGCCAACCTCGCGGCTTGGTGAGATGCCAAGAATCTCCATAATCTGCTCGCCATTTAGATCAGGTCGCATTGAGTCAAGCTCTTCCTGCTCGCGCAGGACGGCTATGCGCTTTTCAAGATCGTCATAAGCGTGGGCCAGCCGATCTGCCTTGCGCTGATTGCGAGTGGTCACATCCGCCCGCGTGAGGATGTGAAGACGATCGATGTGCTCGCCGGCATCCCTTACGTACCGACGGACCGCCGAATCACTCCACTGCTGGTCGGAATAACCAAAAAATCTGAGGTGTAGCTCCACCAGCCGGGAAACTGCGGCAACAGTGTCGTTATCGAAACGGAGCGCGGTTAGGCGCTTTTTAGTGAGCTTCGCTCCAACAACATCGTGGTGATAAAAGGTAACGGCCCCACCCGGCTCCAACCTCCTCGTTGCTGGTTTGCCGATGTCGTGCATCAGCGCAGCCAATCTCACCACCAGATCTTGCTCGAGGCCGTAGTCCTTTTCATACCCAATGGCCTGGGCAACAACGGTCAAGGTGTGTTGATAGACGTCCTTGTGATGATGGTGCTCGTCGCTCTCCAGTTTCAGCGCTGGAAGCTCCGGTAAAACAATTGCTGCAATCTTCGAGTCGACCAAAATCTCAAGGCCTGGCCGCGGATCACTAGAGAGCAAAAGCTTTGTAAGTTCATCTCTAATGCGCTCTTGCGAGATGATCTCGATGCGTTCATGCATCGATGCCATTGCATCAAATGCCTCTGGGTCCAGCTCGAAGCCCAATTGGCTCGCAAACCTGGCGGCTCGCATCATCCGCAGGGGGTCATCCGAAAAAGAAACCTCGGGCCTCGAAGGAGTTCTTAGAGTCTTGAGCCGGAGATCCTTGAGGCCCTCGTGAGGATCAACAAAGGTGCGATCTGGAAGCCTCAGGGCCATGGCGTTTACCGTGAAGTCACGCCTCACCAAGTCGTCCTCGAGGTTGTCACCAAACTCAACAGTTGGCTTCCTTGACTTACTGTCATAGGAGTCAGCTCGATAGCTGGTTATTTCAACCCGCTGGCCGGAGATTTCAGCGGCAATGGTGCCGAACTCCCTGCCTACGTCCCACGTTGCACTGGCAAGTGGTTTTACCACCTTCAAAATCTGATCAGCGCTGGCGTTGGTGGTGAAATCTAGGTCGAGAGCCCCCCTGCCCAGGATTGCGTCCCTCACTGGACCGCCAACAAGAGCCAACTCAAATCCCGCCTTGGAGAAAGCCTCTCCGAGGGTGTCAAGCAGGGGGTTTTGGGTGTTCTCAGCGAGGTTGGCTAGTGCTTGGGCGACCTCGTGCATGGGACATAGCTTGCCACAGCCGAAGGGCTGTGCCCAAGTAGAGTTGGGTTATGACCGAGACGCGCCCCAGAACCGAAATTGAGGTGTCTGCGGGTGGTCTGGTTATCAGCGCCACAGACCCAGGAAAAGTAGCCTTAATTAGCCACCGGAATCGCGGTGGTGGCGAGGACTGGGTCATTCCGAAGGGCCATCAGGAAAAGGGCGAAGACCTCAAGACCACAGCGGTCCGCGAGGTATTCGAAGAAACCGGAATTGACGCCGAAGTCGTTAGAAAGATCGGCGAGATCAGCTACAGCTTCAGGCTTGGGCAAAAACGGATTAGAAAGACCGTCCACCACTACCTGCTCAGGCAGGTTGGAGGGTCCTTGGTTTCCGACAACGACCCCGCAGGAGAAGTGCTGGCCGTTGGCTGGTTCGACCTCGCGGAACTAGATAGCGTGCTAGCCCATGAAAACGAAAGAAGGGTGGCGCTTCAAGCCCGGGAGATGCTCCAGTGAAAAGGGTCTTGGCACTTCTTGTGGGCCTAATGCTGCTGCCTGCTGCTGTGAGCGCCGATGTCGAGATTGTTCCTGGATCTGACATCAACCTGGTCGCAAGAGACGCAAACATACCCATTACTGTGCGAAACACAACTGATGCGGGCATAGAGGTTCAGGTGGTGGGCGAAAGCACCTCGTTCCGCCTGGAGATCTTGGAGTCTGCTCTAGCGACAATTCCTGCGCAGAGCAGCCAGCTAGCGGAGCTGCCCGTTAGGGCAATCGCAAATGGTCCTGTCGAAATTCGCGTCTGGCTCGAGGTTAACGGTGAGCGGGTATCCGATGACACCGTCATAGGGGTAAACGTGAACTACGACGTCGAGCTGTTTCTCCTGGTTAGCTTCGCGGTTGCAATGTTTGCACTGATGATTGTCGGCATCATCCGCACCACCTTGAGGCTTAGAAGGCGTCAGAGTGAGTGATCTAAACCCATCTGTGACTCGCAGTTCTCTGGTTATGGCCAGCGGAACCATCATCTCCCGCATCTTGGGCTTTGCAAGAGCCGTGCTCCTGGCGGCTGCGATTGGCGTGACCACAGATGCGGCAGACGCCTTCGGGGTTGCAAACCAACTCCCGAATAACGTCTACGCCATCATCGTGGGCGGGGTGCTCAACGCAGTGCTGGTTCCTCAGCTCGTCAAGGCCAGGGGTGGCCTGGATGGTGGCAAGGGTTACGTAGATCGCTTTGTGACACTCGCAATAACAGTGTTTTTCTCTGTGACACTGCTTTTCACCATTGCGGCTCCGCTGTTGGTGCGCATTTACACAAACGGTTGGAGCGAGGATCAACTCGCTCTTGCAACAGCGTTTGCCTACTGGTGTTTACCACAGCTGTTCTTCTATGGTCTCTACTCGGTATTTGGTGAGGTGCTGAACTCCCGCAAAGCATTTGGACCTTTCATGTGGGCACCGGTGCTAAACAACGTGGTCTCGCTGGCAGGACTCGCGGCCTTTATCGCGATATTCGCTGCCGACCCAACCGGAATCCGAGGGGTTAGCGAGTGGGGGCCGGACAGAATCGCCCTCCTAGCAGGCTCAGCGACCCTAGGTGTTGCCGCTCAAGCGCTAATTCTGCTTGTGAGCTGGCGAAGAATCGGACTCAAGCTGAATTTGAATTTCCAATGGCGCGGTTTTGGCCTTGGCCCTGCTCTCAAGGCCGCGTCCTGGTCACTGGGAATGGTGCTAGTCACCCAGATTGGTGGGCTTGTTCAGACAGCTGTGGCATCAACTGCGGCCGCGGAGCGAGACTCTTCGCCTGCGATAGCGTCTGTCGCCGCTGCGGCCATCGCCTGGCTCATCTTCATGCTCCCACATTCGGTGGTCACGGTCTCAATTGCCACCGCCTACTTCACCCGCATGGCAGAGCACAACCAGGCTGGCAGGTCAAAAGAGTTCAAGATTGATCTGACCACCGGACTTCGAGTGATCGCCCTGGTGAGCGTGATTTCGAGCGCGGTGCTAATTGTTCTGAGCTATCCGGTGGCAAGAGTGTTTGTCGGCGAGTACCCATCGACAGCTGCTCTTGGCAATGTGATTGCAGCCTTCATGATCGGACTGTTGCCGTTTAGCTTCGTCTACATGATGCAGCGAGCCTTTTTTGCACTTGAGGATACGAAAACACCGTTTATCTTCACTTCAATCCAAATCGCAATTCACATCACAGGCTCGATAACAGCTGGCTTCCTGGCGCCTAAGGAGATTCTTGTTGTCACGATCGCCTTGATTACGGCATTCTCGATAACCATCCAGGGGCTTATCGCCTACAGCCTCCTAAAGCGACGAATTGGAACGCTCTCGGGCTTTGGTGTCACTCGATCGATCCTAAAGTTTGCAATCGCAGCCGTTCCGGCAACCGCAGCTGGAGTCGGCACTCTCTGGCTCTTAGGGGGCATCGGCGCAAGCTCGTTCGCCGTTGACACCGTTCTCAGCGCAGTCTTGAGCTGCGTTGTGGTAGCAACTCCGATGGCCGCTGTCTACCTCGCGACCCTTGCGCTTCTGAAATCGCCTGAACTTCGGGAAATCTTTGGTGGTCTAAGAGGTAGGTTTGGTCGGGCCAACAAGTAGACTTGAAATAAATAGACAACCATCTATGTTTAGATGCTCGAGGAAATAAATGCGCGACGTAATCATCATTGGATCTGGCCCAGCGGGCTACACGGCAGCGATCTATGCGGCCAGGGCTCAGCTAAACCCACTGCTAATAGCCAGCAGCGTGGAGCCCGGTGGTGAGCTGATGAAGACCACCGAGGTGGAGAACTTCCCCGGTTTCCCCGAGGGGCTAATGGGTCCAGACCTAATGGCAAACTTTCAGGCTCAAGCGGAGCGCTTCGGCACCGAGATTCTCTTCGATGACGTGGTCGAGGTGGACCTAAAGGGCGCAACCAAAGTTGTAAAGACGGGCGGCGGCGAGAGCTTCGAGGCAAAATCGGTGATCATTTCAACCGGTGCCGCATACCGCGAGCTAGGTCTTCCAAAGGAGAAGGAGCTGAGCGGACACGGCGTGAGCTGGTGTGCAACCTGCGATGGCTTCTTCTTCCGTGAAAAGGTAATCGCCGTTGTTGGCGGTGGAGACTCGGCAATGGAGGAGGCCAACTTCCTCACCAAGTTCGCCTCCAAGGTCTACATAATCCACAGACGAGACTCGCTAAAGGCATCAAAGATCATGCAGCAGCGCGCCTTTGACAATCCAAAAATTGAATTCATTTGGAACTCTGCGGTAGCAGAGCTGAAGGGCGATGCAAAGCTTGAGGGAGTAGTGCTTGAGGACACCCAAACTGGTGAAAAAAAGGATCTCGCGCTAGACGGGCTGTTTATCGCGATCGGAAATGACCCGAGGGTTGATCTTGTTGAGAATCAGGTAGAGCTAACTCCAGATCGTTTCATCAAGGTTGAGGGCCGAACCTCAAAGACCTCACTGCCAGGCGTATTTGCCTCCGGTGACGTCATCGACCCCACCTACAGACAGGCGATTACGGCAGCTGGCTCAGGTTGTGTAGCGGCACTCGATGCCGAACACTACCTAAGTTCCTTACAAGGAGAGTAAATGCCAATCGACACAACGACACAAAAGTTCGAGGCCGATGTGCTACAGGCTGACAAGCCCGTGGTGGTTGACTTCTGGGCGGAGTGGTGTGGCCCCTGCCGCATGATTTCGCCAATCTTGGCCGAATTGGCCGAGGAATACCGCGACAAAATCACTATCGCCAAGGTAAACGTAGACCACGAGCCAGACCTGGCCATGCAATACGGCGTTACCGGAATTCCGCTTTTGGGGGTTTTCCAGGGCGGAAAAATGGTCAAGCAGCTCGTTGGTGCTCGCCCAAAGGCGGCACTGGTTGAAGAGCTGGCCGAGTTTCTCAAGTAACTCGCTCTAGAGCCAAAGAGCCATACTGGCTAGACTTTGCGCTAAACCCAACGGAGCGCGATGACTGAAACACGCCTTGGACAGGCAACTAACTTTGACTCTTGGAAGCATGCCTATGCCAAGAGGGCAGAGAATCTTGCCGTTTCCGAGGTGCGAGCTCTTTTTTCCGTTGTATCAAGGCCCGAGGTGGTCTCGCTAGCTGGTGGCATGCCAGATGTTAGCGCTATGGACAACGACGCCATTCGCTCGGCCTTTGATTCCCTGATGTCCTCCCGTCCGCAGTACGCCCTGCAATATGGCGGCGGGCAGGGCGATTTGCGCCTGAGGGAGCAAATCAGAGAGATCATGGAACTTGACGGTGTTCACGGCAGCGTGGAAGACCTAATGATCACAACCGGCTCGCAGCACGCACTCGAGCTAATCTCAGACCTCTTCTTGGACCAGGGCGATGTCGTCCTCGTAGAGTCACCCAGTTATGTGGGGGCTGTCGGTATCTTCCGCCACAAAGAAGCGCACATCGAGCACGTTTTCACCGATCACGACGGCATCAGCCCGGATGCTCTAGAAGAGGCTGTTGAGCGCCTCAAGGCCGATGGGAAGCGAATCAAGCTGCTCTACGTTGTGCCTAACTTCGCCAACCCAAGCGGGGTGACGCTTTCGGAGGAGCGCAGGCAACGCGTTCTAGAGATCTGTCGTGAGAACGGCATTCTCATTGTCGAGGACAACCCATACGGCCTTCTTTACTTTGATCAAAAGCCTCCGAAGGCACTCAGAGCCTTTGATTCCGAGGGCGTTGTGTATTTGGGGAGCTTCTCGAAGATACTCTCGCCTGGCCTGAGGGTCGGCTATGTGCTTGCACCCCCGGCCATCAGGGAAAAGCTCGTGCTTGCTAACGAGTCGGCGATTCTCTCCCCCGCAACCTTCGCCCAAATGCTTGTTAGCGAATACCTTGCGACATGTGACTGGGAGAAGCAGGTGGCGGACTACCGAGAGCTTTACAAAACCAAGCGGGATGCCGCGTTGGAGGCTGTGAGGCAGTACCTCCCGGGTCTTCACACCACGGAGCCAGCCGGTGGCTTCTTCCTCTGGCTCACGCTTCCTGAGGGACTAAACAGTAAGGAAATGCTGCCCCTTGCGGTAACCGAGCTGGTCGCATACACACCAGGCACCGCCTTCTACGGCGATGGCAGAGGGCACGACAACATAAGGGTCTGCTTCTCGCACCCAACCGCAGAGAACGTAAAAATCGGTATCCACAGGCTTGCAAATGTGATCGACAAGCAGGTTGAGCTTCTATCAACCTTTGGGCCCTCGAAATGACCCACCGCGTCCTCATTCTCGCCGGTGGAATCTCGCATGAGCGTGACGTTTCCCTGAAGTCGGGTCGTCGGGTGGCAGATGCGCTGGCCGATTCGGGCTGCGAAGTCGAGATTAGAGAGCCTGATAGCGAACTCATTGGGCATTTGATCGCCACAAGACCCGATGTGGTCTGGTCAACCCTGCATGGTGCCGTTGGCGAGGATGGCTCATTGCAAGATCTTCTTTCCCTGGCCCAGATTCGCTACGTGGGCACGCAAGCAGAGGGTGCCAGGCTGGCCTGGAACAAGCCGACGGCCAAGATCCTGCTCGCTCGCCACGGCGTGCAAACGCCCGCGTCAATTACCCTGCCGAGTTCGTCTTTCAAGGAGCTCAATGCTGAGTCAGTACTGGCCATGGTCGCCACTGAGCTCACATACCCACTTATCGTCAAGCCCGCACGCAGTGGCTCTGCACAAGGTGTTAACCAAGTTAACAACGCGAAGGAGTTCTCCAAGGCAATGATCGAGGCATTTGCCTATTGCGACGAGGTGATGGTTGAGAAGTTTGTCGCCGGAACCGAGCTAGCGATCAGTGTTATCGACCTTGGGGGAGGTCCCGTAGCGCTGCCAGCCGTTGAAATCGTTCCGGAGAGCGGCAGTTTCGGGTACAACGAGCGCTACACGCCAGGTCAGACCGACTACTTCGTACCCGCGAGACTTCCTGCGACAACACTGGAGGCGGCGGCAGAGCTCGCTACTACTGCGCACTCAGCACTGAGACTAAGACACCTCAGCCGCATAGACATGATTGTCGACGAAGACGGAACCCCTTGGTTTTTGGAGGCAAACGTCACACCCGGCATGACCGAAACATCGCTCTTGCCGCAGTCCGTGGTGGCTTCCGGGCAAACCCTGCCCGAAACTTATTTGTCGCTGGTTCAAGCAGCGCTGCGTTAGTGGCCCTTGATCTCGTCGATTATTCGCCTGAGATCTGCAACCGAGCCAAAATCGATATGAATCTGGCCCTTCTTCCGGCTCAAGTTGATCTTTACTCCGGTGTTTAGATAATCGGCTAGCTCATCCGCCAACTCCGAGAGCATGTCGGTCCTGCCTCCCGGCACAACCACAGGGCGTTTTGGCTTTACCTTTACCCCTGAGACGATTTCCTCAAGACTGCGAACCGATAGCCCCTCACGAATCACCCTGCCGGCCAGCTCGCTCATTACCTGCTCATTAGGTGCTCCGAGAAGGGCTCTCGCGTGACCTGCTGAAAGAACACCCGAGGCGACCTTACTTTGAACATCCATTGGGAGTCTCAGCAGCCGAAGGGTGTTGGTGATCTGCGGGCGCGACCTCCCAAGACGATCTGCAAGTTCTTCCTGGGTGGTTCCGAAGTCCTCGAGTAGCTGCTTGTATGCACTGGCCTCTTCAAGGGGGTTTAGGTTTGCGCGGTGAAGGTTTTCAAGCAGCGCATCTCGCAGCATGTTTTCATCAGCGGTGTCGCGAATGATGGCTGGGATTGCCTCTAATCCCGCCTCCTTTGAGGCCCTTAGGCGACGCTCTCCCATGATCAGCTCGAAATCGGAACCCTTGGGTCTCACAACAATTGGCTGCAAAACCCCAAACTCACGGACTGAGTGCACCAACTCTGCGAATGCTTCAGGTTCAAATGTCGCTCGTGGTTGCTGGGGGTTTGGTGTAATGCGGTTCGGGTCTAGATAGGCGAGTTTTGCACCCGGCACCGCAGACAGGCCTTCATTTTCTGAGCTGAAGAAGACATCTACGGCCTCCCTCTCGCCTGTTGGAATCAGTGATCCGATTCCCCGTCCCAGACCACTCCGTCGTTTTTCCTCTGCCATTAGTGGGCTCCTTGTTGTGCCAGTTCAATCGCGGCCTCTTGATAAGCAAGAGAGCCAGAATTCTTGGGGTCGTAGCTAATTGCGGTTTGACCGAAGCTTGGTGCCTCCGAAAGCCTCACTGACCTGGGAATCACCGTGCTAAGAGTCTGACTTGGGAAGTATTTCTTTACCTCGGCAGATACGTCCGCGCTGAGGTTGGTCCGGTTGTCAAACATCGTCAAGAGAATGCTGCTAACTACTAGAGCGGGATTGAGGGCACTTTTTATACGCTCAATATTTGAAACCAGCTGAGTTACACCCTCTAGCGCGTAGTACTCGCACTGAATCGGAACCAAAACCTCTGTAGCTGCGGTTAGTGCGTTCACCGTGAGTAGTCCGAGGCTGGGAGGCGAGTCAATAAATACGTAGTCGAGTCTGTTTGCACGAGAAGCCGAGTAAACACTCAGGGCGTTGGCGAGGATCCGCTCCCTGCCCTCTCTGGCAACAAGATCGATTTCGGCTCCGGCAAGATCAATAGTGGCGGGAAGGCAAACCAGATTTTCGTGCTCTGTGCTGGGTTTGACCGCCTCAGCCATGGTCGCCTCACCCATCATTACCTCGTAGCTACTAATCACACCGCTGTGGTGCTCCACCCCAAGTGCTGTGGAGGCGTTTCCCTGGGGATCAAGATCGATTACGAGGACCTGCATTCCTTTTCGTGCCAGTGCAGCGGCCAGGTTTACTGCGGTGGTGGTCTTACCAACGCCACCCTTTTGATTTGAGATGGTGATAACTCGAGTTCTTGCTGGAGGGTTGAGCTCGATTTGGGCGACCCGCTTGGCTCTCTCGAGGTTTTGAGTCATTTCCCGCAGGATCGGTGTGTTTTGATGCTCAGTCAACACTTTTATCCCCCGATGTTTCACGTGAAACCTCTGTCAGGTCGTCGGTGTCTAGGCCCTGCCAACCAATTGGTTCCGGTGAGATCTCGTCCCTGTGATTTGGGTAGCCCATGCCTGATGCAACGCTTGGTTTAGTCTCAGCGGTTGAATCTGCGGGGTTTTCCATGTTGTCTTCAATCATTTCAGCATTGTCCTCACTACCGTGGCAGTTTCGGGTGCTTTGTTTGATCCAAGAGTCAGTATCTCTGGCTGTGAATAACCCAAGAGGTCAAGCTTGTTGGATGCAGCCGCAATTTCATCTGGGGCCTTAGATCCCTTCAGAACAATGATTGTTTTGTGCTTTGAAAACCTAATTAGAGGGGTTAGCAGCCGCAATAACTTATCTAAGGCGGCAACGGCTCGGGCTGTAGCGAAGTCGAAGTCCGTTTCAGTGACCTCTTCCGCTCGTGCTCTAAGTACCTTTGCGTTTTTGATACCTAGGTCGTCAATAACGGATTGCATCCAGCTTGAGCGTCTTTCCATGGGTTCAACCAGGGTGAAATGGGCGTTTGGCTGAGCGATTGCCATTGGGATCCCGGGCAACCCGGCACCGCTGCCAACATCAACCACCTTTGCGCCGTCTGGGACCAGTTCCGATAACAGCGCGCTGTTGATTACGTGCCGCGACCAAATGCGAGGAAGCTCCCTTGGACCAAGCAAACCAAACGTCTCTGAATCACTGCCGAGACGATGTGTGTAGCCGCGCGCCAGGTCAATTCTTGGACCGAAAAGCTCAGCCGCAAATGCGGGCTCTTGTTCCATCGAATCAGTCATCTGAGCCCCCTTGTTTCACGTGAAACATTACGGCTTCTTGATGACAATATGGCGATCCCGCCCCTGTCCTTCCGATTCCGAGACCATTCCCGCTTCAGCGACCATGTCGTGAACCAGCTTCCTGTCATAGGAGCTCATTGGCTTCAGGTGCTGATCCTTGTCGGTCTCCTCGAGTCTGGAAATGGTCTTTTCAACCAGTTCTTTGAGCTGCTTCGCCCTTGCGTCCCTAGATCCTGCGATATCCAAGATGAGCCTGCTCATCTCTCCAGTCTTTGATTGAACGGCCAGGCGGGTTATCTCCTGAATGGCTGTGACGGTCTCTGGGTCCGAAACCTTCCCAAGGTTGGATTCACCCTCGCTATCAACCGTCAGGTAGACGCGATCTTGCTTGAATTCAATCTCCAGGTCGCCATCGAGATCGGCGAGATCCAGAAACTCCTCGATAAAATCTGCGGCGATTTCGCCCTCTTTTTCAAGCTCGTTTTCTTTTGTCATTTCTTCTTCTTTTTCTTTGCGCGATTCTTGCTCACTGGCTGCTGACGCTGTTTGGACTGGGGCTCCTGGTTCTCCGGAGCATCAGCGTCGTCATCTGATGACACCTTAGGCAGCACGTCCACAGGCTTTCCCTTGCGAGCGAGGCGCTCTTGGCGCTCTTTGTAGGCCTGAGAGCCTGGCGTTGGCATGTTTCTGATCACAACGAACTGCTGGCCCATGGTCCAGAAGTTTGAGACCAACCAGTAGGTCATGACACCTAGGGGGAAAGTAAGACCGGAAACCAGGAAGACCAGAGGGAGCACGTAAAGCAGAATCTTCTGAGTCTGCATGAATTGGCTGTTCTGCACATCAGGATTCTGGTTTTTAGACATGATCTGCTTCTGGGTGATGAACTGCGATGCAGACATCAGAACGATCATGATTCCGGCAATGATTTTGACGTTTATTGCATCGCTGCCGAAGAAGGTGTCGGAAAGCATTGCTCCGAAGACCTCTGCTTGAGAGAAAGACAGCGCCAAGTCGGCATCCAATAGACCAACACCGGCATTGTTGCGCTGGGCGTCATTCAATACAAAGAACAAGCCCATGAAGATAGGCATCTGAAGCAGGAGCGGGAGGCAGGAGCTAAACGGGCTCGAGCCTGTGCGCTTGTAGAGGTCCATCTGCTCGCGGGCGAACTTCTCGCGCGACTCCCTGTCGTTCTTACCCTTGTACTTCTTTTGAAGCTTCATCAGCTCGGGCTGCACCAGCATCATGTTTCGCTGGCTCTTGATCTGCCTCACAAACACAGGGATCAGAGCTGCTCGAACCACGAGCACCAGTCCAATTATCGACAGAACCCATGATGCACCGGAGTCAAAGCCGAATCCGACAGCGCTCAGTCCGGTGTGGAAGGACACCAGAATCAGCTCGATAAGCCACTTAATTGGCCAAAGAAGATCCACTAGTTACCCCTATTGCTTGAGAGTTTGAGTCCTACAAATCCTAGCCTGCCAATGCTGATCCATTCTGGGCCCGGCTTGACATCATCGACACCACCAGCAGACCAAGGGTTACAGCGCAGGATCCGCCAGGCCGTCAGTGGCACACCCTTGATGAGCCCGAAGCGCTGAATACTGGTGAGTCCGTAGCTAGAGCAGGACGGATAGTAGCGACAGATGTTTCCATAAAGTGGAGAAATCAGCTTCCTCCAGAACAATATGAAGCCGATGAAGATGTTTCGGGGCAAGAGATAGGCCGCCACTAGGTATCTCATGTTGCCCTTTTGAATAGCTCTTGCAGATCCTGGGAAAGCTCTTGAAACGACATTCTTGCTGCCGCAGGTTTTACACGGACCGCAGCTCGAAGGGTGGAGTCAGGGTTGAGATTGCGAAGCACCGCTCGGATGCGCCGTTTGACCCGATTTCTATCCACGGCTGAGCCGACAGCCTTTGAGACGATAATTGCGAACTGATTTACTTCGCTGGGTAAAAAGTGCAGGGTTGCACTGGAGCTGCCCACTCTTTTACCGGCAGAGACCACCTCGCGGATTTCCCTGCTGGAGCGCAAGCGGTTCTCGCGCGGCAACAAAGGCTACTTAGGCGCTGAGCTCTGAGCGTCCCTTGCGACGGCGAGCGGCCATGATGGCACGTCCGGCGCGGGTGCGCATGCGGGCGCGGAAACCGTGGTTCTTAGCACGACGGCGGTTGTTGGGCTGAAATGTGCGCTTGCTCACTTTTGGTAACTCCTGAAACTTGTGGGCACCAGGCCCTAGACAACCTCAATAATTTACGTGGAATCCGGGACTTAGTCAAGAAGATTTAGTGATTCTGGGGCGCGATTCAGTCCCTACAACCAATTTCAAAAAATCTGGCGAACGACACGCCGATTCGATTTGCTAAATTCCAGGGTCTTGTGTTGAATGTTGCAATCGACTTAGTGGGGATAGTTTCCACAAGTTTTCCACAGAGATATAAAGTTTTTCCACAGTGGCGTGGGTCTGTGTAAAACTCTGTGGATAACTCGTGATTTAGGGAGAAGAGATGGCCGATGTTGCTCTGGCAAGTTCCTGGCAAAATCTCATCTCAAAGGTAGCGAGCCACCCCGACGTAACCCCACACCTAAAGGGGCATCTTGATCTTGCGGTCCCTAAGGGGGTCCTCGATGACACCCTCTACATAGAGGTTCCCAACGAAACAACCAGGTCCATGCTGCAGGTTCGGCTTAGGGATCAAATCCTGGGAGCTCTCTCTGAGCTCGCCGAAATGGGTGGTCCGACAAGTTTCGTTGCTATCACCAACGAAGAACTCCAGGGTGCAACCTCGGTAGAGGTGGAAACCGAGCCAGAGCCACTGCCCTATGAGGATCGTGATCCAGCAACCGGTCCCGTGGTCACAACCGGAGACTCGCGTCTAAACCCGAAATACAGCTTTGACAGTTTTGTAACGGGCGGATCAAACCGCTTCGCCCACGCTGCTGCGTTTGCAGTAGCCGAGGCGCCAGCAGAGGCATACAACCCGCTGTTTATCTATGGATCGAGTGGGCTCGGAAAGACTCACTTGCTGCACGCGATCGGGCACTATGCGATTCACCTGAAACCCAGGATCAAGGTTCGCTACGTCTCCTCCGAGGAGTTCACAAACGACTTCATCAACGCCATTCAAAACAACAAGACTTCTGAGTTTCAGGCGCAATATCGCGATGTGGACATCTTGCTAGTGGACGACATTCAATTTCTGCAGGGTAAGGACCAAACCCAAGAGGCCTTCTTCCACACCTTCAATACTCTTCACGACCACAACAAACAGGTTGTTATCACCTCGGACCTACGGCCGAAGCAGCTTGAGGGCTTTGAGGAGAGGATGCTGTCCCGATTCGAGTGGGGGCTGATCACTGACATCCAGGCCCCCGAATTTGAGACTCGTGTTGCCATCCTTCGCAAAAAGGCGGCAATTGAACGAATTGAGATCCCCGACGATGTCATTGAATACATGGCCACCAGGATCTCTTCAAACATTCGCGAGCTTGAGGGGACTCTGATTAGAGTTACCGCTTTTGCCAACCTGAACCGAGCTCCAATCGACATGGACTTGGTACAGGTGGTCCTGAAAGACTCCATTGCGATTGCGGATGGGGCTAACATCTCGCCACTTTCAATAATTTCTGCAACCGCGGAGTACTACAAACTAAGTGCCGATGAAATAACTGGCTCGGGACGACAACAAGCCGTTGCCCTGGCGAGGCAGATTGCCATGCACATCTGCCGCGAGCTAACGGATCTTTCCCTGCCAAAAATCGGCGCCCATTTTGGTAACCGGGATCACACAACTGTTATGTATGCGACCAAAAAAATAAGCGCCCTAATGCGCGAGAGACGCTACATCTACAACCAGGTGTCTGAAATCATTCAAAAAATCAAAGATTCTCACAAATAAATTTGTGAATAACCACAGGAAAACTGTGGATAAGTCCTCTCTGGAACCTGAATAAACCTCGTCGTCAAACCAAAAACCCCTATTTCATCAACAGGTGGCTGACTTATCCACAGGTTTATCCACAATTGTGTAAACAACTTACAATCATGTAGTTTTCAGATTTCAAAGGGGTTTGAGGAAGTTATCCCATATTCCACAGTTGGTTATTGTTTTGAATAACTAGAGATAGAAAATTGGAAATTATGGGGATCAGAAGAAAATGTGAAGATACTCCTGTGCTGTGCCAAGATAAAACCCCCTAGTTTTCCAGAAGGCAAATTATGAAATTTCAAGCTGATCGCGATGTGCTTAGTGATGCAGTTTCTTTTGTTGTGAGGATGCTCTCACCCAGGCCTCAGTTGCCCCAGCTTTCCGGAGCTCTCATCGACGCCCAAGACTCGAAAGTGACTTTGTCAATTTTTGATTACGAAGTCGTCGCAAAGGTAACAATCAATGCGTCAGTGGAAAAGCCCGGAAAAACCCTTGTTCAGGCAAGGCTGCTTTCAGAGATTGTCTCCAAGCTTCCAGGAGACACGGTCTCCCTCGATCTTGGAGACTCCAGGGTCTCGATAACTTCAGGCTCAAGCAAATTTTCTCTGTCGGCTATGAGTATGGCTGAATACCCGCAAACCCCCGACGTACCAAGCGGTTCCGGAAGCCTAATCGCAGAGGATTTTGCAAGTGCCGTGGCTGAGGTATCGATTGCAGCTAGCCGAGAAGAAGTAACTCCTGTTCTAACCGCAGTAATGATGTCCAGCTCTTCCAAAGAACTATCACTCGTGGCAACGGATCGTTTCAGGGTTGCAGTCAAATCCGTTCCATGGAGTAAAGCCGCCAAAGAAAGTGATGTTCTCATACCAGCTCGGGTGATATCGGAAATCGCCAAAACCTTTGCATCTGGTGAGGATGTCCATGTTGGACTGGGTGAAGGCGAAAAAGAAATGGTTGGCTTCACCTCTGGAAACAAAATGGTCGCCACCTCCACAATAAAAGGTAAGTACCCGGCCGTTTTGCAGCTCTTTCCGAGCGAAACCCCTCATTTTGCTGTTGTAAACACAGGTGATTTGGCGGATGCCACAAAGCGCGTAAGCCTGGTTGTTGACAGAGATAAGCCGATCCGCTTCAGTTTCTCCGGGGCAGAGGTAAACCTTGAGTCAATTGGTTCAGATGTGGCAGATGCCTCGGAACAGGTGACCTGCTCACTCACTGGAGAAGACACGGTTGTTTCCCTCAAGCCACAGTTCCTAATCGACGCTCTTAGCTCAGTAGAAACGGAAATGGTCCAAATCGGTTTCACTACAAACCCAAACAACCCCAACAAGCCAGGACCGGTACTAATCACCCCCGTTGGCTCGAACAACACCTATAAATACCTCCTCCAACCAAACCTGCTTGTCTCTTAAGCCAGTAGGTAATTTTGTGGGTTTCAGAGCTGCAGCTAGCTGGGTTTAGAAATTACCAATCACTCCAGTTAGCCCCGGTAGAGGGACGAAACCTCATCCACGGTGCCAACGGTGAGGGCAAAACGAATCTTGTAGAGGCGGTGGGTTACCTCTCTAGCCTCAGCTCCCATCGACTAGGCAATCAAAAGAGCCTTGTTATTGACGGAGGCCAATCAGCTCAAGTCTCCGCAAAAGTGCGAAGTGGTGATAGGGAACTAACAGTAGGTGTTGAAATAAACACCACAGCCACAAATAGATACTTCTTGAATGGTTCGCAAAGAAAACGTGCTGCCGAGATCCTTGGAAACCTAGCTGCAGTTGTATTTGCCCCCGAGGATCTCGATGTTGTGCGTCGTGACCCCGCAGACAGAAGAAGCTTCCTGGATCAGACTGCAGCCCTGCTAAAACCTCGGGTAGCGCAACTGAGGCTGGATTATGACCGGGTGCTCAAACAACGCAATGCTCTTCTGAAAAGTGCTAGGGGTGTGAAAAACCCCGACCTAGGAACCCTAGACATCTGGGATGACCAACTAGTGGAACTCGGTAGTCAAATCACAGAAGCAAGGTTTGAACTTTTAGGCCTTCTTGGCCCAGCCCTCCAAGATTTTTACTCGCAACTTGCAGGCAAAGAAGAGAAACTCGAGCTAGAACTTGTATCACTTTCAGCCCAAGACGACCCGGATGAAATTGATAGGTCGGACATAGCCGCACAGCTAAGAGAGAACCTCGAAAAAAACCGAAGCCAAGAGCTCGAGCGGGGACTAACGCTTTCTGGCCCACACAGAGACGAGATGCTAATCAAGAAGTCTGGCCTCGTTGCTCGAACTCATGCCTCACAGGGCGAGGCGTGGTCTATAGCCCTTGGTCTGAAACTCGCCGTGGCATCGCAGCTTCGTGAGCGCCCGGGCGGAGACCCTGTAGTAATACTGGATGACGTGTTCGCGGTTTTGGATCCAGGTAGGCGGGAGCGCCTGGTCGAGTTCGTCCGGGGCTTTCAGCAGGTACTGGTTACTGCCGCGGACCCGGCTGCAACCCCAGAACTCAGCTGGGACGCTAGCTTCTCTGTTTCCGGCGGCGAGGTGAAGCGTGATTAGTTTCGACGCGGCGGACCGCTTCTACAAAGAATTTGTTTCAGGGCTGGGTAGGAAAACCCGCGATCAAAAAAGGCGCGAGAGTAAGTCCCGGGGATCACAACCTTTCGAAAAGGGCAGGGAGCCAATCAGGGCATCATCCTCCATCGAGGAGCTAATGACCGAGAACGACTGGCTTGGGAAGGTCGAAAAGGAGGCGCTCTTTCTCGACTGGGAACGCCTCGTCGGCTCCGACAATGCTGCGGCTTCACAACCGGTTTCTCTGGAGGGCAAGGTGATGACCGTGCAGTGCAGATCCACGGCGTGGGCAACACAGCTTCGGTTATTGAAGGACCAGATTCTTGCGAGGGTCCAGGAGCAATACCCAGACCTTGGGGTTTTGGAAATGAGATTTATTGGGCCGGCTGCGCCGAATTGGAAAAAAGGCCCCAGATCTGTGCCAGGGCGGGGCCCAAGAGACACGTACGGCTAATCACCATATCCCCGGTCTTTTGAGGCCTCTGCGGTAGAATTTACGGGTTAGCAAACCCGAATCTAAGTCGGTCCGAGGGCCGTTTTTCAGTGGAGCTAACCCGAATGGGAAGAAACTTAATATGTCTGAAGAAAAAAGAAAATATGATGCCGGCGATATCCAGGTTCTCGAAGGACTTGAGGCGGTCCGAAAAAGACCGGGTATGTACATCGGCTCCACAGGCCCCAGGGGCCTTCACCATCTTGTCTATGAGATAGTCGACAACTCTGTTGATGAGGCACTCGCTGGTCACTGCGACAACATAGACGTCACAATCACCAAAGAAGGCTCGATTAGAGTCAGCGACAACGGTCGAGGAATTCCCGTTGATCTCCACCCAGTTGAGAAAAAGCCGGCCGTTGAGGTAGTTCTTACCGTTTTGCACGCCGGTGGCAAGTTTGGAGGCGGCGGCTACGCGGTCTCGGGTGGACTGCACGGTGTGGGCGCTTCTGTAGTAAACGCCCTGTCTTCAACCTTGTCGGTGGAGGTTCACCGCGGCGGAGATATCTGGACCCAGAGCTACACAGTAGGTGTTCCCGACCAGCCGCTGAAGAAGGCCGGCAAGACCGATAAAACTGGCACCACAATCTTCTTCACCCCCAGCGCGGAGATTTTTGAAACCGTCGAGTTTGACTACGAGACCCTGCGGCAACGATTCCAACAGATGTGTTTCCTCAATAAAGGTCTCAAGATCAATCTGGTTGATGAGCGCAGCGGTAAGAACGACAGTTACCTCTACGAGCGCGGACTCATCGACTACGTGGAGTACCTGAACTCGGCAAAGAAGGTCGAGGTTGTTCACGACGAGGTCATCTCAATCGAAAACGAGACCAAAGAAAAGAACATGTCCGTTGAGATCGCGATGCAGTGGACCAACGGCTACAACGAAGGTGTCCACACCTACGCAAACACAATCAACACCCACGAGGGTGGAACTCACGAAGAGGGTTTCCGCACCGCCATCACATCACTTCTCAATAAGTACGCCCGTGACAAGGGTCAGCTGAAGGAAAAGGACGAGAACCTCACCGGTGACGATGTCCGAGAGGGCCTAACTGCGGTTATCTCCGTCAAGCTAACCGAGCCTCAGTTTGAGGGCCAGACCAAGACCAAGCTCGGGAACACCGAGGCCAAGACATTTGTGCAGCGCGTCGTCAACGATCAGCTTGGTGACTGGCTTGAGCGAAACCCAGCTCAGGCAAAGGAAATCATCCGAAAGGCGATTCAGGCCGCGGCCGCAAGGCTCGCAGCCCGAAAGGCAAGAGAGGCCACCAGACGCAAGGGTCTTCTGGAGTCAGGAGGCATGCCAGGAAAGCTCAGAGACTGCTCCTCTAGGGACCCGGAAGTTTCCGAGATTTACATTGTTGAGGGAGACTCTGCCGGGGGCTCCGCGGTTCGAGGCCGAGACCCTGAAACCCAAGCAATTCTTCCGCTCCGCGGCAAGATCTTGAATGTTGAAAAGGCAAGGCTCGATAGGGCGCTTGCAAACACCGAGGTGCAGGCGCTGATAACCGCCTTTGGAACCGGAATCGGTGAGGACTTCGATGTTTCGAAGATTAGGTATCACAAGTGCATCCTGATGGCCGATGCTGACGTTGACGGCCAGCACATCCGCACCCTGCTACTGACCCTTCTCTTCAGGTACATGAGGCCTCTGATCGAGCACGGCTACGTATACATGGCGCAGCCACCGCTCTTCCGCATCAAGTGGTCGAACGCCGAGCATGAATATGTGTTCTCAGACCAGGAGCGCGACGAAAAGATTGCTCTGGGGCAAAAAGAGGGCAAGAAGCTACCGAAGGAAAATTCGATCCAGCGCTACAAGGGTCTAGGTGAAATGGACTACGACGAGCTCTGGGAGACAACCATGAACCCGGCCACCAGAACCTTGCTACAGGTGACCCTGGAAGACGCGGCGCTCGCGGATGAGATCTTCTCAACCCTGATGGGTGAGGACGTCGAGAGCCGAAGAAGCTTTATTCAGAAAAACGCCAAAGACGTCCGGTTCCTGGACATCTAGGCAGGAGAGATAAATGTCAGATAACCAGCTAGACAAAATAGAGCAGATCGACCTCCAGGTCGAGATGCAGCGAAGCTACCTCGACTACGCCATGAGCGTCATCGTGGGTAGGGCACTGCCGGACGTCAGAGATGGCCTAAAGCCGGTTCACCGCAGGGTGCTCTATGCGATGTATGACGGTGGCTACCGACCAGACAAGCAGTTCTCCAAGTGCTCAAGGGTTGTGGGCGATGTCATGGGACAATTCCACCCTCACGGTGATAGTGCCATCTACGACACTCTGGTGCGCCTGGTCCAAGACTGGAACCTTCGTTATCCGTTGGTTTGGGGCCAGGGTAACTTCGGCTCACCAGGAAACGATCCCGCCGCCGCTCCAAGGTATACCGAGTGCAAGATGGCACCGCTTGCCATGGAGATGGTTCGTGACATCGACGAGGAGACCGTCGACTTTCAAGACAACTATGACGGTAGAACCCAAGAGCCCACCATTTTGCCTTCGAGGTTCCCGAACCTACTTGTAAACGGCTCAATTGGTATCGCTGTTGGTATGGCTACCAACATCCCTCCTCACAACCTCCGTGAGGTTGCCGAGGCGGCCAAGTTCTCCCTCGAGCACCCCGAACTATCCGGTGAGGCCCTCGTTGAGGAACTGATCAAGATTGTGAAGGGACCTGACTTCCCAACCGGCGCTCAGATTCTGGGCCGCAGAGGCATCGAGGATGCCTACCGCACCGGCCGCGGATCCATCACCATGCGCGCAGTCGTGAACGTCGAAGAAGTCCAGGGCCGCACCTGCCTAGTCGTGACAGAGCTTCCCTACCAGGTAAACCCAGACAACCTCGCTCTCAAGATCGCCGAGCTTGTCAAGGACGGCAAGCTCACCGGAATCGCAGACATCCGTGATGAGACTTCGGGTAGAACGGGTCAGAGGCTAGTTATCGTCCTTAAGAAGGATGCTGTTGCCAGGGTCGTCCTCAACAACCTCTATAAGTACACACAGCTGCAGGAAAACTTTGGCGCCAACATGTTGGCTCTGGTGGATGGTGTGCCAAGAACCCTTTCCTTGGATGGCTTTATCTCTAACTGGATCACCCACCAGATCGCGATCATCGTTCGTCGCACCCAGTTCAGGCTCAAAAAGGCCGAGGAGCGTGCCCACATTCTGCGCGGCTACCTCAAGGCCCTAGATGCCCTCGACGAGGTCATTGCTCTGATTCGCAAGAGCCAGACGGTTGAGGATGCAAGAGACGGTTTGATCAAGCTGCTCAAGATCGATGAGCTGCAGGCAAGGGCAATCCTTAACATGCAGCTTCGTCAGCTAGCAGCCCTGGAGCGTCAAAAGATCATCGACGAGGCAGCTGAACTCGAGAAAGAGATCAAGGGCTACCAGAAGATCATCAAGGACGAGTCGTTGCAGCGAAAGATTGTTGGCGAAGAGCTTGACGAAATCGTCTCCAAGTACGGTGACGATCGCCGCAGCGAGATTCTCATGGGCTTCGACGGGGATGTGACAGTTGAGGATCTAATTCCGGAAGAGGAGATGGTGGTTACCCTCACCTCTGGCGGCTACATCAAGCGCACCCGTTCCAGCAACTATCGCATCCAGCATCGTGGAGGTAAGGGAGTGAGGGGCGCAAGCCTCAGGGCCGACGACGTCGTTCAAAACTTCATTGTCTCGACCACGCACCACTGGCTGATGTTCTTCACCAATACCGGAAGGGTCTACCGCTCTAAGGTCTATGAGATTCAAGAGGCCGGTAGAGACGCCAAGGGTCAGCACGTTGCAAACCTGTTGGCTCTTCAGCCAGATGAGCGGGTTGTGGAGGTAATTGACCTCAAGGATTACCAGCAGTCGCCGTATCTAGTACTTGCAACCAGAAGCGGGCTAGTCAAGAAGACCTCGCTGGAGCTTTATGACACCGCCCGCACAGGAGGCATCATCGCCATCAAGCTCCGCGAGGGCGACGAGCTAGTAAACGCGATGTTGGTTAATGAGGAGAACTACCTGCTGCTAGTCAGCCGCAAGGGCATGTCAATCTGCTTCAAGGCCGACAATGCAACGCTAAGGCCAATGGGTCGCGACACCTCTGGTGTCGTGGGCATGAAGTTCCGAAAGGACGACGAGCTGCTCTCTGCCAGTGTGATTGGCAGCGCCGGTTTTGTTTTTGTTGTCACCGAGGGTGGCTATGCCAAGCGCACGGCATCCGAGCAATACCGAGTTCAGAACCGCGGTGGCTTGGGCATCAAGGTCGCGAAGCTTGACGAAAAGCGCGGCGATCTAGTTGGCTCGCTAATCGTTGAAGAGAATGACGAGGTGCTTGTTGTTCTTGCCTCGGGCAAAGTGATTCGAACCAACGCCAGCGAGGTCCCCGCCAAAGGTAGGGACACGATGGGTGTAGTGTTTGCTAGATTCGAAGAAGGGGACTCGGTGCTCTCGCTGGCCAAAAACAGCGAGCGAAACCTAGAGTCAAACGAAGAAGGAGCCGAAGTTGGCGAGCCTGTTCAATCGGAGCAATAAGCCCAAAGAGGCACGAAAGCAGATTCGCCTCAAGCTACGGGTGATTGACGTTTGGTCTGCCACAAAGGTTGGATTCTTTGTGGCGATAGCCGCCGGCATTGCAATCATCGTGGGAGCCTGGCTGATCTGGTCAGTCCTTGCAAACTCAGGAGTATTCTCGGCGGTTGGTGGATTGCTTTCCTCGGTTCTCGGAGAGGCAAATGCCTTCAACCTCGAGGACGAGTTCTCTTTTGACAATGTTATGTCAACTGCTTTGACTCTTGCGCTATTGAATTTGGTGATAACAACGGCCCTTGCGGCAATTTATGCCTTAATCTTCAACCTGATCTCAAAGCTGGTTGGGGGCATCTCTCTAACCTTCACCAATAACTAATCCTTTTTAGGGTTTGTTAGCTTGGGGAATCTTTAGTAATGTTGTGATGCTCTACGGGCCTATAGCTCAGGTGGTTAGAGCGCTTCACTGATAATGAAGAGGTCGGAGGTTCAAGTCCTCCTAGGCCCACGGTGAGCACTTTCCACTTGGGGAGGCTCGCTTTGGGGACTTAGCTCAGTTGGTAGAGCACCTGCTTTGCAAGCAGGGGGTCAGGGGTTCGACCCCCCTAGTCTCCACAAAAAAGACCCTCCCAGAAACGGGAGGGTCTTTTTCTTTTGCCCAACGGCGACTGTTTGTCCATGCCTATGGCCAGAGCTGTGGATTTAGTTTTGGGATTTGCGATTTCTGTAACAAGAGAAATTTCTACTTACCTACCCTCTTTTCCCTAATTGAGAGAAAAAATACAGCGAGGGTAACAAGTCCGATAACCCACGAAAGTGACCCTGGAGGTGCGTCTCCTAGAACTAGAGGCTTATAGAGCCCCACAACCAACCTAAGAATGTTTTCAAGAGCAAGAATTAGCAACATAAGAGGTATAAGGTCTCGCATCCTCATCAGCACAAGTAGGAAAAAGAGCGATAGAACTAATTGCGAAAAGCCCCATTGAGCGAACATCGAAACGATGTTGTTTGCAGCCTCAGCTGAATAAGTACTCAGCGGAATACCAGCGATAGATTCAGCGCCGCCATCCTCACTAAATATGTGCTCCAGACTTCGAAACATGTTGAAACCAAAGAGTAGCCAGGCGAAAATCAGGACAAATTTATTTGGATTCTTATTGTCTATAGATTCAGGAAATAATTTCTTCATGAAAGTGAGCCAAGCACGTCAAGCTGAGAAGTTCCTATGCACCCGATTTGCACTGCATAAGCACACAGCAACGTTGCAAATAGAGGGCCATCGAGACCTAATAAAGCAGAGTTTGATTTTGTCCTGCAGAACAGCAGGACACACCCTTTCAGGGCCAAAAACAGTCTGATTTATAGTCTGATTTCACACAACACGAGGCCAAAACCATTGGTTTGGCGGGCCAAATAGACCCCCCTAGTCTCCACAAAGCAAAACCCCTCCTTCGGGAGGGGTTTTCTTTTACCCGTTTAAGCTCAAATAGGCCATTACTGTTACGACAAGAATCCCAGAGATCAAAAGGAACTGATGGGCCCTGTCTTTCCATAGCAAGCTAGCCCTTGCATGAAGGAAGAAGTAGGGCTTGGAGGTTGCTTTTGTTGCCCCACCCCAGATCATGTAAAGGCCAATTGCTAGACCCAGAAGGTAAACAGCGCTCAATTTGGCTCCCTAATTCCTTAGCTTCGAGACTTTGCAATCATTTCGTTCAGCTCGAGACGCTCAGCCTGCCAAGAGTTGATTGGGTGATCAGATGGATACCCAAGGCTCATGCCACAAACCAGTGCGTACTGTTCCGGCACATCAAACTCCGCCTTGATGATGTCGGGGTAGTTACCTAGGTAGCCCTGCGCACAAGTCCCAAGCCCCTTTGCCTTTGCCGAGAGCATGGCTGCTTCCATGAAAAGCCCCAGATCCAGTGTCCCAAAGTGATCTAGGCCTTTGTGGGTGAAGAAGAACAGAGCAACCGGTGCCCCAAAGAACTCATAGTTTCTCTCCATGAACCGAAACCGCGACTCTTTGTCTGCTCTGTCTATTCCAAGGGTCTCATAAATGCCCTTGCCCACCCGCTGGCTTCTCTCAATTAGGCCTGGCGGGTAGGGGATTTCGTGGGTGAAGTCGGGGTTCATGCCCATGCCGGGCTCATCTCTTTTTTCCCGAAGCCTCGAGACAAGTGCCTTGCTGATGCGGTCTCTTTGCTCACCCTGGGCGACACCGATCATGAATGGCCGGGTGTTAGACCAGCTAGGAGCGGTCATGCCATCTCGCAGGACCTCATCGAGAACCGACTGATCTATTGGATCTGGCAGGAAGTCCCTTGTTGAACGCCTAGAGCTGGCGAGGGCTGAAAAATCTTGACCGTTTTGCACCCCCGAATGCTAACTGAGAACCCATGAGCTTCGAGGGCGAAGAGCCAGGGTGAGCGAAACAATCTGGAAATCATCGAAAAGTAGACTTTGGCTATGGTCGAAACTTCGTTTGTCTCCGTCGCGCTCATCCTCGCGCTTGCGGTGGCTGCTGGTGCAGTTGCGAAGCTGCTAAGGCAGCCAGTTGTGGTTTCGTTCATCATTGTCGGCATTCTCGCCGGACCCACGGCCTTCAATCTTGTTGAGGGTGCCGAGGAGATAAGACTCTTTGCAAAGTTCGGCATCGCCATTCTGCTGTTTTTGGTTGGGCTAAAGCTTGACTTCCACATGATCCGAAGCACCGGGAAGGTCGCTTTGATTGCGGGACTGTCTCAGGTCGCATTCACTGCGGCAGTTGGCTTTGGCATCGCAATGCTCTTTGGCTTTGAGACAACAACTGCCTTCTATATCGCAGTCGCCCTGACCTTCTCCTCGACAATCATCATTATTAAGCTCATCGGCGACAAGCGAGAGCTCGATACCCTCTACGGCCGAATCGCGGTTGGAATCCTGATCGTCCAAGACATTCTGGTTGTTGTGGCGATGGTGGTGATTGTGACCATCGGCACCCCTGGTCAAGGGTCGCCAGTCAATGACCTGATAGTCACGCTTGCCTCTAGTGCGGTGTTCCTGGGCGTAATCGCCTTTGCTTCGAGGTTTGTGCTCGAGAAGGTTTTGGATTGGATCGCCAAGAGCCCAGAGCTAGCACTTTTGTTTGGGGTTGCCTGGGCAATTGTTCTAGCCGCAATTAGCACCCTCATCGGACTCAGTATGGAGATAGGTGCTTTTGTCGCTGGTGTCTCGCTTGCATCAACTGCCTATCGCGAAAGCCTCGGCGCTCGCATGGTTTCGCTCAGGGATGTCATGCTGCTGTTCTTCTTCATTGAGCTCGGCGCATCGCTGACATTTGCTGACGCTCTTGGGCAGCTGGTTCCTGCGATTGTGCTTTCGATATTTGTGCTCGTAGGTAAGCCGCTAATTGTCTTCGCAATCATGGGCTGGATGGGTTACCGCTCAATCACCTCCTTCCGAACGGGTGTTGCCCTCGCTCAAATCTCTGAGTTCTCGCTCATTTTGATTGCGCTTGGCTTTTCTTTGGGCCAGGTCAACTCTGCGGTCTTGAGCCTGGTTACCTTGGTTGCGGTATTCACCATCACCGTCTCCAGCTACTTCATCCTCTACACCGACAGGCTGTTTCCGAAGTTCCAAAAGTTCATGCAGCTGTTTGAGCGCAATAAGACAGAGGCGGTGGATGAGGAGAGCCAAAGTCTGAACTTTGACGCCATTGTTATCGGCACCGGCCGTTTTGGATCTGAGGTGGTTTCCGGGTTGATCTCTTCGGGCTCATCGGTTTTGGCCGTGGACTTGGATCCAGATGCTTTAGCTCGCGCAAGGGACCTTGGGGCTGAGACCCTCTTTGGGGACGTTGGGGACCCGGACTTTGCCAAGATGCTTCCGATTCATCAGACCGAGACTTTGATCTGCACAGCCCCTGATAGGTCAACGAACGCTCTTTTACTTGGCAGCCTAAAGTCTCTCGGCTACGAGGGAAAGGTTTATCTGACCGCTCTTGATAACCAAACCGCCGAGATGTTCGCCAAAGAGGACAGCGTGACAACAATTAGGCCGCTGAAGATGGCCGCCAACCGAATCGTGAAGGCTCTGAGGGAAGACTAGGTGGAGGACCTCGCAACCTTTCTGGCCTACTTTTTTATTGGCCTTGGTTTTGTCTCGCTTCTAAACATTGCGTTGGCGATCCTTGCTCGGATTGGAAAGATTCGAATCTGGGTCGGGCACATCTCGAACACCGTCGTCGGACTGATAGCCATTTGGTGCATTTCGATTGCGTGGGCGCTGGCGATTTTTCCGCTTATTTCACTGGCAGTGGCGTCAATTACCCTGACGCTGCCCAGAAGAGCTCAGTAGCGTTCGTCTCGAACGACCTCAACCTGGCTCACCCAGCAGCTGAGTGCGTAGAAGGGGAAATAGTCCTTCTCAAGTTTTTCGAGAATAACCTCGAGAACATCATTGCTGACCACCGATTCAACCCTCACGTTCCCACCGTCAACGTCCGAGGCCCGCTGGTCCCGAGGGCCGGTGCCATGGGCGAGAGTTGAGGTGAAGCCCTTTGCGCCACACGCTCGCAGATCCCCCTCAAGCCTTCTTGCAAGGGCGGCTTCAATGACAATGGTCACGAGCTTGCGCTGTTTCATGATCATCAGATGACCCCCTCCAGAAATTGACTGATAGCAAGCATTGCAGGAATTCCCAGCGTTAGGTTGAACGGAAATGTAATGCCAAGGGAGGCAGAGAGATAAATGCCTGGTGAGGCCTCGGGAAGTGCGAGCCTTACAGCAGCAGGGGCTGCGATGTAGGAGGAGCTGGCGGCGATAACTCCCAGAGCAGCACTACCACCCACGCTCATCCCTGAAAGGTGTCCTGTGATTACCCCAAGCGAACCCGATAAGAGCGGAAAGAGGATAGCGAAGATCACCAGGCCTAAACCTCCCTGGCGGATGTCCTTGATGCGCTTTCCTGCAACGATTCCGAGCTCGAGCAAGAACAGTGTCAGAACGCCTGGGAATAAAGCTCCGAAGAAGAACTCGATCTGGGAGTAGCCCCCAACCCCCATGGCGACACCCATCAAGACTCCACCAACTAGCAGCAGAATCGATTTACCGGTCAGGACCTCTCGCATGGACTCGCCCCAGCTGACCTCGCGCTTGAGTCCTCGAGCCGCAAGGGCTAGACCAATGATGATGCCAGGGATCTCTAACACCGCAAGCAGAGTGTTCACATAGCCCTCGACGTAGAGCTGGAGCGAGTCCAAAAACAAAAGCCCCGCCGTGAAGGTGACAAGAGACGTTGAGCCATAGTGCGCCGCGAGGGCTCCTCGGTTGATGGCATCGAGTTTGGTTAGTGCAGCAAGTGCAAAGAAAGCAATTGCAGGGACTACCGCCCCCAGAACCAGAGCCCCGAGCAGGGGAAGCGCTACCTCCTGAACGCTTGATTGACTCAGCGCCACCCCACCTTTGATTCCAATTCCGAGAAGGAGGTATATCGAAAGCGTCTGATAAACCGCATCCGGAAGTCGCAAATCAGACCGCACGACCGTGGCCAAAATCCCCAAAACAAAAGCCAGAACCGGGGCCGAGGTCAGATTTGCAAGAGCAATTTCTAGACCACCCACTAGACACCTACGCTTCCGAGTGAGCTAACCAGATCGCCGACGGTCCGGTTCGAGCTTGTGGTGTGGCGCAGTTTTGATTGGAGGTTTATTTCGTAGTGGTTGTTTCGGCCAGATTTGGTCTTTGTCAGGTAACCCCCGACCTCAAGGTCTTTGAGGATGTTCACGATAGATCTTGTTGTGACACCGGTTATTTCTGAAAGCTCGTCTATTTTCACGTCTGGATTACGGCTGATTGCCAGCAGCACGTGCCCATGGTGAGAGATGAAGGTCCAGTCGGTCATTTGCTACCTAACTTCAAGGTTCCAGCCAAACATACACTAGAAAGATAATTCTAGAAAATCATTTCGTATAAATACCACATGTTTCAGTCAAGGGCATCTAGACAATTTTCTCCAGTTTGGCCGGCTACTCATCTATCCTTGGAGTCATGGAGATCTCAGCGGAGTGTGAACGCAAGGCGGGACTTTGGGAAGTCCGTGTCCCGGAGCTGGGTGACCTAATCATCTCGTCCAAGCGACTCGACAGTGCGACCGAGCAAATCAAGGACCTCGTGCATGAAAATCAGGGTGTAGAGCGCTGCGACATCATCGTGAAGATCGAAACGTCTATGCCGGGCATTGTTTGTGACCTCGAGGCTGCCCAGGAAAAAATGCTTGAATCACGACGCCTGCAAGAGCAGGCATCTAGGGAGATTCGAGAGATTGTCGCAAGACTCAGGTCCGAGGGGCTGAGCATGCGCGACATTGGAGTTTTGCTACAAATCTCGCCGCAGCGGGTGGCGCAGCTCACCGAGAGCGTTTAGCCTCATTGTCGTGTCACAGAAAATAACCACTGAGCAGCGCGGCCACGTTTTCCTAATCGGCTTCAATCGTGCCGAAAAGATGAATGCGGCTGACGAAGAGCTTTTGCACCAACTCTCCCTTGCCTATGGTGAGCTGGACAGAAACAAAGACCTTCGCGTTGGGGTTGTCTTCGCCCACGGAGATCACTTCACCGCGGGCCTAGATCTCTTTGATGTTGGACCAAAGATGCAAAAGGGCAAGCTACAAATGGTTCCCGAGGGCGGACTGGATCCCTGGGGCATTTCCACAAAGCAGGTAAGTAAGCCGGTGGTGATGGCAACACGTGGCACCTGCTACACCCTCGGGGTCGAGCTGGCCCTGGCGAGCGATGTGGTTATTGCCGCAAGCGATTCAAAGTTTGGTCAGCTAGAGGTGTCTCGAGCGATTCTGCCATTTGGCGGGGGAACAATAAGGCTACCTCAGGTCGCCGGTCACGCTCGCGCCATGCGCTATCTACTCACTGGCGATAGGTGGGGGGCGGAAGAGGCGCTGGCAATGAACATGATTAACGAAATTGTTGAACCAGGACAAGAACTCGATCGGGCCATCGAACTAGCCGAGCGGATAGCCGAGCAGGCACCGCTGGCGGTCCAGGCAACCTTGGAATCTGCGAGAGCATCGGACAAAGAGGCAGAGAAGGCAAACCTCTTCCCAAGGCTCGCAAAACTCATGGGAACCAAAGACGTAAAGCGGGGAATGAAGGCTTTTGTCACTAAGAAGCAAGCAAAGTTCAAAGGTGATTGATTAGATAATCCATCTAAAATCACAAAGACAATTTGTAGCTTTCATACAACACCAATAGCGCCGTCCCAACGCCTGTTTGTGAGCTCTCACGAATTTTCCGACACCCCCTTTGAGTCCTTAGTTTTCAGGGGTTGACTATCTGTCGGAGGACAGAAATGAATCTCAACGAAGACATTCAATTAGACGTTGCCGAAGTAGGAGAGAAGATCCTAGGCAGGTGGGCTGAAATCCGCCGCCACACCCGCAGCGTCATAGTCGAAAAGGAACTTTTCAAGCCGAGCGGCGCAGCAATGGACAAGCACCGCGACTGGACCTTGAAAGCACTAAAGACTCTGGTCAAAGAGGGAGCAACACAATACGGCTTCCCAGAGGAGCTGGGCGGTCAGCGCAATCCAGGCGGCTCCCTTTCGAGTTTCGAGGAGTTGATCCTGGGAGATGCTTCACTGCAAATAAAATTCGGTGTCCAGTGGGGACTGTTTGGATCGGCAATTCTCAATCTGGGCACCGAGCACCACCACAAAACCTTCCTACCTGCTGTCACGAGGCTAGACACCCCTGGCTGCTTCGCAATGACCGAGACCGGGCACGGCTCAGACGTTGCATCTATTGGAACGACCGCTACCTATGACCCAGCCAGCGAAGAGTTTGTAATTCACACGCCAGACCGCCACAGCTATAAGGACTACATCGGAAATGCGGCACTCCATGGCGAGGCGGCCGTAGTTTTCGCGCAGCTTTACACCGAAGGCGAGAACCAAGGTGTTCACGCCTTCTATGTCCCACTTCGCAAGCGAGGAAGACTCTTGCCTGGAGTGGGAGCAGAGGATGACGGTCTCAAGGGCGGCCTCAACGGCATCGACAATGGCCGACTGCACTTCAATCAGGTGAGAATTCCCAGGACCAACCTTCTAAACCGCTACGCAGATGTAATGCCAGATGGCACCTACACCTCAAGCATTGAGAACAGGGGCAGAAGATTCTTCACCCAGCTGGGCGCCTTGGTTCAGGGAAGGGTCTCACTCACCGGAGCCGTGACCAACGCTCAGAAGCTAGCTCTAGATATTGCCGTGAGGTATTCGCTTGCCCGTAAGCAGTTCCCCGGAGCCGAGGGCGAAGAAACGACATTGATGGATTACGGTCGTCACCAACGCAGGCTCATCCCTCTTATTGCTCGCACCTACGCCCAGATCTTCACTCATCAGGAGATGCTGAACCAGTATCACGCGGTATTCACGGGTCAAAATGACACCGACGAGTCCCGTTCCGATCTCGAGACTGTCTCGGCTGCAGCCAAAGCCCTGAGCTCTTGGTATTCGCTTACCACCGTGCAGGAGTGCCGCGAGGCATGTGGTGGTCAGGGGTTCATGGATGAGCACAGGCTCACCGGGCTCAGGGCCGACCTAGATGTCTATGTCACTTTCGAAGGCGACAACAACGTCATGCTGCAGCTTGTCGCCAAGCGCCTTCTTGCCGACTACGCCAAAGCCTTCAAGTCGCCAGACTTCGGAACTCTCGCGCAGTATGTCGCGGGACAGTTTGGCGAGGCGACAATCAACCGCGGCGGCCTGCGGGGTCTGGCTCAGAACATCGTCGACTTCGGTTCCACCGCTCGCTCGGTTGGCTATGTAAAAGAGGAGGAGCACCAGCACCAGCTACTCACCGACCGCGTCCACACCATGGTTGCCTCAATTGCAAACAAGCTCAAGGCAGCAGGCAGCGACAAGGCTAAGCAGGCGGAGCTCTTTAACCGCTATCAGAATGACCTGATCAAGGCGGCTAAAGCGCACGCGGAACTGATTATGTGGGAGGCGTTCACCTCTGCCCTAAAGACCATAGAGGACGAAGACTCGCTCAAGATCCTGACCTGGCTCAGAGACCTCTATGGCTTTACCCTCCTGGAAGACAATCTGGATTGGTACCTAATCAATGGCCGGCTTTCGGGCGGCAGGGCTGAGGCAATTACCGAATATATCGATACGAGATTGCTGCCAAGGCTGAGGCCCCATGTCGAGAGCCTGGTCGATGCTTTTGAGCTATCACCAGAGCTTGTTAGAACAACCCTTGCCCGCGATGAGGCCGCTAGGCAGGCAAGCCGCAAAAACCTAGTGAGGAACTAATGCAAAGCCAAGATGTCTACTTCATTGACGGGGTCAGAACCCCATTCGGCAAGGCCGGAGAAAAGGGTGTCTACTGGAAGACTCGCGCTGATGACCTGGTGGTCAAGACCATCATCGGACTTCTCGAGCGCCACCCCGACCTGCCGAAAGAGTCAATCGATGACGTAGCAATTGCTGCTGCCACTCAGTATGGCGATCAGGGGCTTCAGATTGGTCGTTCCGCAAGCATCCTCGCTGGTCTTCCGCTGTCAGTCCCCGGATACTCGATTGATAGGTGGTGTGCGGGGGCAATGACCTCTGTCACCACAACCGGAAGCGCGATCGGGATTGGAGCCTACGACATCGCACTCGCGGGTGGCGTTGAGCACATGGGCCACCACCCCATGGGTGAGGGCGCAGATCCCAACCCAAGATTCCTTGCCGAGAAGCTAGTTGACCCAAGCGCGATGAACATGGGCAACACCGCCGAGAAGATTCACGACCGCTTCCCCCACCTGACCAAAGAGCGTTCAGATGCGTTCGCCGTCGGCAGTCAAAAGAAAGCCGCAAAAGCCTACGAAGAGGGCAAAATTCAAAAGGATCTAATCCCAGTCTCCGCGGCTAGCGATGAGGGTTGGAGCCTGGTCACAACCGACGAGCTGCTCAGGCCAGACTCAACAGTTGAGGGCATGAAAGATCTAAAGACACCATTCAGGCCCCATGGCAAGGTGACGGCAGGAAATGCCTCGCCTTTGACCGATGGAGCAACCATGTCGCTGATCGCAGGCGAGGCGGCTGTCAGGAAGCACGGACTAAAGCCAAAGATGAAGATGCTCAGCTTTGCTTTTGCGGGTGTTGAGCCGGAGATCATGGGCATCGGCCCGATACCGGCAACAGAGAAGGCTCTCGAGAAGGCCGGTCTCAAGATTGAAGACATAGGTCTTATTGAGATCAACGAGGCATTTGCGATCCAGGTGCTGAGCTTCCTGGATCACTTCGGTATTTCAGATGATGACCCAAGGGTGAACCCCTGGGGCGGCGCAATTGCCATGGGCCACCCCCTAGCCTCGTCGGGTGTCAGGCTGATGAACCAGCTGGCAAGGCACTTCGAAGACAACCCAGAGGTTCGCTATGGAATGACGACGATGTGCATTGGCCTGGGAATGGGCGGCACTGTCATCTGGGAAAACTCAAACTACAAGGGCTAATCATGGATAAGTACGCACCACTTCTGGAAGCTGACGACGAGGTCGTAACTCACTCCTACGTATCCGACGTCAAAATGCCATCGGGCAGAACCATTGCCCTGATTACGCTGGACAACGGCAAGGACCACACCAGGCCAAACACCCTGGGACCTCAGACCCTGCTGCAGTTTGCCGAGAAGCTCGATGAGCTAAAGGAGCGGGCAAAAAACAAGGAGATTCACGGGGTTGCTGTAACGGGCAAGCCTTACTACCTAGCAGCTGGGGCCGACCTCTCCCACGTTCAAGACATCAGGGAGCGCAAGATCGGCAGGCTCATCGCGGAGCTTGGCCACTATTCGCTGGGAAAGCTAGATGAGCTCGGAGTGCCAAGCTTTGTGTTCATTAACGGATTGGCTCTTGGTGGTGGTCTGGAAATCGCTCTGAACGCCAACTACCGAACCATAAACGAGACTGCACCAGCAGTCGCATTGCCTGAGGTGTTCATTGGTTTAATCCCAGGTTGGGGAGGGGCATACCTACTCCCCAATTTGATTGGCATTCGTAACTCGTTGAAGGTAATTCTTGAGAACCCACTAAAGCAAAATCGCATGCTGAAACCCCAGGAAGTCCTGGAGCTCGGCATTGCGGACAAGATGTTTGGTTCCGCGAGGTTCCTAGAGGAGTCGCTTGCCTGGGCCGATGAGGTAATCGGCGGCAAGAAGGTCAAGCGTAAGAACGAGCCGGGAGCCGTTGAGAAGGCCACCATGTGGGGACCTGCGGTTTCCATCGCCCGCTCAACCGTCGAGGAGAAGCTCGGCAAGGTTCCGCTCTCTCCCTATATGGCGCTGGACCTGATTGCGGCAGCAAAGAGCGGCAGCAAAGAAGCCGCTTTCAAGCGAGAGGACGATGCAATTGAGGAGCTCATCGCATCGGATCAGTTCCGGGCCTCAATCTACGCATTCAACCTTGTTCAAAAGCACGCAAAGAAGCCAAGTGGCGCTCCTGACAAGACCCTTGCCCGGAAAGTCAGCAAGGTGGGAGTCCTAGGTGCCGGCCTTATGGCTTCACAGTTCGCACTGCTGTTCCTGCGCCGGCTTGAGGTCCCAGTAGTCATCACCGATGTCTCGCAGGAGCGCATTGATAAAGGCATTGAATACATCACCACGGAGCTAGACAAACTCGTCGAAAAAGGCCGCCTTAGCCAGGACAACCGAAACCGCTACGTGGGTAACCTCTCAGGCTCCTTGGATTACGCGGCCTTTGCTGATTGCGACTGGGTCATCGAGGCAGTTTTCGAGGAGTTGAAGATCAAGCAGGAGGTCTTCTCCAAGATCGAGGAGGTTGTCAGCGATGAGTGCATCCTCGCAACAAACACTTCTTCGCTCTCGGTGGATGCCATGGCAAAGAGCCTCAAGCATCCTGAGCGCTTGGTCGGCTTTCACTTCTTCAACCCAGTAGCCGTGATGCCGCTAGTTGAGGTTGTGAGGGCAAAGAAGAGCTCGGACGAGACCGTTGCCACGGCAATGGAGTTGGCTAAAAACCTCAAGAAGACCGCGGTCATCACCTCTGACTCGGCAGGGTTTGTTGTGAATCGCCTCCTTGGCTACCTGCTAGGCGAGGCAATGCGAGCCGTTGATGAGGGCGCAAGCTTCGAGGAAGTTGCCTCCGCAATCGCCCCGCTCGGTTTGCCAATGAACCCGTTCGATTTGCTCGAACTGGTCGGGCTAAAGGTTGGAGCACATGTGCTCGATTCCATGCATGCCTTCAATAGCGAGCGCTTCTACGCCAGCGAGAACCTTCATAAGCTCGCCGATTACGGCAAGCTTTTGGAGCGTGATGCTAAGGGCAAGATCAAGGGATATGACAAGAAGGCAGTCGAGATTGTCTCGGGTGGAACCAAAGCTAGAACCGCTGGTGAGATTTTTGAGTCGGTCCAGGTTGGCCTAGCCAAGGAAGTCAAACTGATGCTTGAGGAGAAGGTGGTGCAAACGCCTCAGGACATCGATCTCTGCATGATCATGGGCGCGGCCTGGCCCTTCCACCTAGGTGGCATCACGCCATACCTAGACAGGAGTGGCGCTAGCGAAAAGGCCTTCAAGGGCACTTTCCATGATCCGATGATTATTGGAGTCAGAGACTAAACAGGCTCAGCGCCAATCTGCCTGCAGATCTCGGCTGCTATCTCTATACCCGCAACGACTTCGCTAGCGGGGTGAACCTCAGACTCTACGCGTCCCTCAGATACATACTTGGCAAACCAGGTCGCTTGGTAACTGAGGCCCTCATGGCCTCGAATGCCAGTTTCATCAAACCAGGCTTGTTCTTTGAAGTAGAGCTCTTTATCTCGCACTTTGATGCCGGATGGAACAAAGAAGGGCTCTTCCACGACCACCACGCCGTTTTCGAAGGAGCAGCTTGCGGTTGTAGGGAGAGTCGCAATGCCTGAGGCCGTTACCTGTGCCCTCGCGCCGGACTCGTATTCGAATACGGAGTGGCTTTCGGCATCTAGTCCGCTCTCATGCAGAGTACCTATTGCAGTGATGTTTGTTGGGTTCCCTAGGAACTGCTGCGACATTGCAATTGGGTAGATGCCCATGTCGTAGATGATGCTCCCGCCACCTTTTTGCCAGAGCCTTGAGATGTGGCGGTTATCAACGGAGAAGTTCGCGGCGAATAACTGAGGCGCCCCTAGAGAGCCCTCGGCAAGGAGTTTACGAATGACAGTTGACTGCGGCAGATACCTCGTCCACATCGCCTCCATGGCCATGAGTCCCTTTGAGGCAGCAAGCTTAAAGATCTCCCTTGCGTGCTCGGGTAGGACCGTAATCGGTTTCTCGACCAGCACGTGTTTCCCCGCATTCAATGCCAGCATTGCGTGCTCAAAGTGCTCGTATTGCCAACTAGCTATGTAGACGGCGTCTATGTTGTCGCTCTCGACCAGAGAACGATAATCCGCGTGAGTTTCAGGGATCGAGAACTTTGCTGCGAATTCTTCGGCTCGACCCGAGGTCCTTGACGCAACTGCCTGGAAGCGTTGCTTAGTGTGTTTTTGACAAGCATCTACGAAGACCTCGGCTATTCCTCCCGGACCAAGGACGCCCCAGCGAAGAGCTGGAACCGAGGCTGGATAAATGATTTCTGGCTCAGGAATCTGCATGGCCGAGAGTCTATTGGAGAGTTAGAATTTTGCTCCGTCGCGAGTGTAGTTCAATGGTAGAACTCCAGCTTCCCAAGCTGGTGGCGCGGGTTCGATTCCCGTCACTCGCTCGATTCTTCACGATAACGTTTGTAGCTTGTCTTTGCGGATGAACCAGAATGCCCCAGCTGCAAGCAGACACAGCACCGCTGCAGTTATCCAGGCGATGAGGTAGCTGCCCTGAAGGTCTCGGATAACTCCCGCGTAAGCCGCTGCAATACCTGCTCCAACCATGTGACTCGCAAAGACCCAACCCCAGACAATCCCAGTCTTGGCAAGCCCAAAATACCGTCGGATTAGCTCAATTGTCGGGGGCACGGTTGCGATCCAGTCCAGCCCATAAAAGACAACGAAGAAAATAAGAGGTGGCTCCACCGTTGGGCCCAATACAAAAGGGACACTAAAGAGTGCCAAGCCCCTGAGGCTGTAATAGATAACTAGCAACACCCTAGAGTCGAATCTGTCCGTCAGCCACCCAGAGAGAATTGTCCCGACGAAGTCAAATACGCCCACAACCGCGAGTAAACCGGCTGCGGTCGTGGCCGGCATCCCATGGTCGTGGGCCGCGGGTATGAAGTGTGCGCCAATCAGTCCGTTGGTTGTCCAACCGCAAACAAAGAAAGTGGCACCTAGGACCCAGAACTGCTTGGTTTTTGCCACTTCAAACAGAACTGAGAAAGTCGCGGCAAAGGTTCGCGGCGACTCGTTGTAGGTATCCGAGTCATCCGTTGCTCCATAAGCCCTTGCCCCAATTTCGCTCGGCCGATTCTTGAAGAGAAGCGCGAAGATTGGAATAACCAATCCAACAAAACCAGCGACTACCAAAGAACCCCACTGCCAGCCAAGGTTTGTTACCAAATTTGCAAGGAGGGGAAGAAAGACAAGCTGGCCGGTTGCGTAGGCTGCAGAGAAAATTCCCGTAACCAAACCTCTGCGTGAAACAAACCAGCGGTTAGCAACTACAGAGGCAAAAACGAGCGCAAGCCCTCCAGTACCAGCACCTACAAATACACCCCAGTAGAGGACAAGCTGCCACAGTTCAGACATGAAAACTGTGAGGAACGTACCCGTTCCTATGAGCGAGAGCGCCACGAGGGCAACCTTCTTCACCGAGTAGCGCTCCATCAAAACGGCGGCGAATGGCGCAGTCAGGCCGTAGAAAAGAAGGTTCAGCGTTACGGCCAGAGAGGTCTCTGATCTAGACCAACCAAATTCCGTTTCAAGCGGTTCGAACATCACTGATGTCGTCGATCTAAATGCGGCAGCCGCAATGAGTGTCAGGAAAGTTACTCCCGCAACTATCCACGCGGGATGCAATCGCCTCAAGAGCTAGCCCTGATTCGTTCGTGAAGCCGACTCGTGAGGCTTAGCTGAGGGCTCGAGAGCGATGAGCCAAAAAAAGTGAAACCTAATCCGCACTCTTTGATGCCAGCGAAGGGCATCAGCGTTTAGCCAGCCAGAGAATAAAACCATCAAGCCAGCGCCTTGGCATGAGATAAAACACGAGCTTCAAAGCCCTAACGTCCCAGCTAGCTGGGTAGTGGGCCCTTGGTCTTGGTGCAGTGGCGGCGCGAAGCATCTTGTTGACCACCTTCTGAGGCCCAGGTGAGATTCGATACATACCGCCGAGCCACTTGTTCACACCCTTCATGACGGTGTCGTACTCGCCCACAGATCTGCCTTCTTTGAGCAGCCCAAAGGCAACAGCGCCAAAGCCAGTCTTTGAGGTGCCAGGCTCGATAGTCGAGACAAAAATTCCGAGCTCTCTTACTTCCTGACGAAGCGCGTTCGCCACAGCTTTCATCGAATGCTTGGTTGCCGCATACCAACCAAGGCCGGCAAGGGAAACATGCGCAACAACTGAGGTGGTAATCAAGATGCGCCCCGAGCGCTGAGATCGCATGTGGGGAAGTGCAGCTCTAATGCAAGCCTCAACACCGAAGACATTGACTGCAAAAATCTGCTGAACCTGCTCGCTGGTCATTTCCTCAACTGTTGAGAAGTTTCCAAAGCCCGCGTTTGCGACGAGGAGGTCAATGCGACCTTCCTTTTTCACCAGGCTGTCAATCGTCGACTTGGTCTTTTTATGGTCAGTTACATCTAACGTG
The DNA here is from genome assembly GCA_003149555.1 of Candidatus Aquiluna sp. XM-24bin5. The sequence goes on along the minus strand of QCWE01000001.1, from coordinate 970,476 downwards.
ACTGGAACGGCACCAAAACTCTTTGTTGCCTGGACCGCCTTTGAATCTTTGTCAGCCGCGTAGACGATCCAACCGAGCCCAATGAGCTTCTTAGAAAGCTCAAGGCCAAATCCGGAAGCACCTCCGGTAATGAATGCGACTTTGCTCATCCTTGAATCATTTCACCTTTAGGCAGGCCCAACAATAGGAGCACCCAGGTCCATTGACAGCCTTAGCGCTGCTGCAGAGACAAACTGACCGAGCTGATCGGTTTGATCGCCAATTCGCTCTATGGATGCGCCAACGCTGATAGCGGCAACCACCACATTGCTTGAGTCCCTCACGGGAGCGGCCGCGTCGATTATTCCGCTTTGGAACTCGTCGCTGATGACATAACCAAGGTCTCTAACCTCCTGCAGCATCCCCATGAACTGCTTCAGGCTTCTAGCTGGACTCCTGCCGCGCTTGGTCTTGGGGTTGATTGGCTCTGGAGGGTTCGGGAGATCAATGGTCAAGATGGGGAGAGGGTCGTCGAGGGCATGCTCCTGCCACCAAAGCTCAATCTCGGAGTCGGTCAGACCCGCAAGCATCGCCCTACCAGAGGCGGTTATGCCTGCATTCGAGAGGATTCCGTCCCATCCAGAGCGCCTGACTGCGTCGGCGGCAACGACCGTCTTGATAGTTAGCACCCTTCCTCCTCTAAGCACGTTTAGATGAGCGGTCTCTTGAACCTGAGCTACCAACTCCGCAAGCCTCGATTCGGCCTGGAGGGCTAAGTGGGCCTCGCGGGTTCTCATCGAGAGCGAGTAGAACCTGTGACCAAGCGAGTAGCGTCTTGTCTTTGGATCTCTGTCAACCAGGCCGGTAGCGGCAAGAGTGCTAAGCACCCTAGAAACTTGACCCTTATCGCGACCGGTTATTTCTGCTACGCGATTCACTCCCAGTCCACCTTGGGTGAAGGATTCTGCCAGGGATAGCGCCTCAATTACCTCCAGATCCCTGGTCAGTCCGGAGCTGTGAGTGCGCATTCGTCCAACCTAGACCAATTAGTTGACATTTGCACAACTCGATTTAGTAAGGCCTCCTGAGCCCGCTTACCCTTGGGGCAAACCAAAGGAGAGAAGCATGAAGCATTCTAAGAAATTCTCAATGTTGGCGATTGGCGCTGTTGCAGCGTTGGCGCTTTCAGGATGCGCCGCTTCGGAGGAGGCTAGCTCAGGCGGAGCCCTTTCGGAGTTTGACCTATCAGGCGTTTCCGTTGCTGTCGGATCAAAGGACTTCGATGAGCAGCTAATTCTTGGCGAGATGATGGTTGCAGCATTTGAGGCTGCAGGCGCTGAGGTTGACAACAAAGTAAACCTCGGTGGAACCAACGTCGCTCGCGCAGCACTCGAGTCGGGTGAAATCGACATCTACATGGAGTACAACGGCACCGGTTGGACCGTCCACCTAGGACAGTCAGACCCAAGCTTTGACCCAGAGACCCTAACCGCTGGCGTCCGCGAGATGGACCTAGCTGAAAACGGCATTGTCTGGGTTGGTCGTTCGCCGTTCAACAACACCTATGGCTTTGCATCGAGCCCAGAGGTAACAGAGGCAAATGGCGGACCATTCGACCTCAAGTCCATGATGGAGTACGTGCGTGACAACTCTGACGCCGTGGTCTGCATGGAGTCTGAGTTCCCAAGCCGTCCGGATGGACTGATTCTTACCGAGACTCACGCTGGAATTGAGCTGCCAGACAGCCAGCAGCGAATTCTCGACACCGGAATCATCTACACCGAGACCGCCAACAACAACTGCGACTTCGGTGAGGTATTCACCACTGACGGTCGTATCCCAGCTCTTGGCCTGACTCTTGTTCAGGACCCTGGTGTGAACATCGTTTACAACGTCTCCGGAACCATCCGTCAGGACAAGTACAACGAGGCACCTGAGGCATTCGATGGCATCATCGAGGCCGTTCTTGCTCCCCTGAGCAACGAGCGCATGGCTGAGCTAAACGGTTACGTTTCTGCAGAGGGACAGGACCCCGGTGATGTTGCTCGGGAGTACTTGGTCGCTGAGGGACTAATCGACTAGTAGATCGGTGGATTTTCTACTAAGCCTTCTAGAGTTTGCTCTTGCCCGGCAAGAGCAAGTTCTAGAGGCGTTAGCCCAACACACGGGCTATGTGGTTACGGTGCTGGTGACGGCTGGCTTGTTTGCCATCGTCACCGGCATTGTGACCAGACGCAACCAGCTTGCTAGGGAGCTGGCTCTATCCATTGCGTCGGTCTTTTTGACCATTCCATCCCTGGCGCTATTTGTGATTTTTATCCCGCTAGTCGGCTTGGGCTTTGCGCCCTCCTTCATCGCGCTGTTTTTGTATTCACTGCTGCCGATTCTGCGTAACACCATTACTGGATTAGATGGCATTGACCCCGGAGTGCTGGAAAGCGCAAAAGGCATGGGACTGAACCCAGCCCAGGTGTTGCTGAGAGTCGAGTTGCCGCTTGCCTGGCCAGTGATTCTTGCCGGTGTTCGCGTCTCGTCCATGCTGATCGTGGGCATTGCAGCAATTGCAACCCTGGTTGCGGGCGGTGGACTCGGAGACTTCATCAAGAGCGGCCTTGCCAGGCTGCCCCTTCCAAACTCGCTCGAGGCGATTTGGCTGGGCACGATTTTGTGCCTTGTGCTGGCACTAATTATTGACCTCATTCTTCAGGCCGCAAGACTGGCCACAATCTCGAAGGGAATTCGATGAGCGAAGCACTTATTCGTTTGGAGCACGTCAGCAAGAGCTACGGCTCTGGAGCTGAGCCTGCTGTTAGGGATCTGACCCTCGAGGTTGAAAAGGGCGAGGTTCTAGTTCTAGTTGGGCCATCAGGCTGCGGAAAGAGCACGACCCTGCGACTTATCAACCGCCTGATTGAGCCAACCTCCGGAAAAATCATCCTCAACGGTGAGGATGTAACTGATGTTGACCCATCAGAGTTGAGAAGGAAGATCGGCTACGTAATTCAGCAGGTTGGTCTCTTCCCACACCGCACCATTGCCGAGAACATCGCAACGGTTCCGAAGCTCTTGGGCTGGGACAAGGAGAAGATCGAGGCTCGCATTGACGAGATGCTCGAGCTTGTCTCCATGGACCCTGAGACCTATCGCGATCGCTACCCCAAGGAGCTTTCTGGTGGTCAGGCACAACGTGTCGGCGTCGCCAGGGCACTAGCTGCAGACCCAGACGTGCTGCTAATGGACGAGCCGTTTGGCGCAATCGACCCGATTACTCGCGACCGGCTTCAGAATGAGTTTTTGAGGCTGCAACAAGAGCTTAAGAAGACCATCGTCTTTGTTACTCACGATATCGACGAGGCCATCAAGATGGGCAATCGAATTGCGATCTTGCGCGAGGGCAGTGAGATTGCCCAACTAGATACGCCAGAGGCCATCCTCTCCCACCCAGCGGACGAGTTTGTTGAGAGCTTCCTCGGCTCTGGAGCAATCCTGAAGGGCCTGACCCTAAAGAAGGTTAGAGACATCGATCTGCACCAGGTTCCGACGCTTACGGCCCCGGTTGCCAGGGACGAGGCTCTCAAGACCCTGCAGGACTCCCCGGATCTGGTTGCGGTTTTGCTTGATGACAAAGAGCAGCCAACCAGGTGGATTGACGAGAAAGCCCTCAACCGCACATCGCAGCCAATCGAAAAGAGCGGAAGGCCTGTGACCGTGAACCTGCAGCCAGAGGACACCCTTCAGGACGCGCTAACAACGATGCTTCAGTCCTCTGTCGGTATGGCAGTGGTAACCGACCGCAAGGGTAAATACCTCGGCTGCTGCACCATCGAGTCTCTTGCCAAGCTGATTATGAGCGAGGGATAAACCTTGTCGACGACGGTAAGCCCAAACACCAATCGGACTCCCCTAAGTGAGCGTCTCGACCTCATTGTTTCGCCAATTTTCGCGGCAATTCTTGGGGTAATCGGTATTGCAGTTTGGCTTTACTCCGACATCGATTCGACCACTGAGGCGATTCTCGCTCCAGAGAAGCTCCAGCGCCAGCTCGGAGAAACTTTGCTTTTGGGCTTCTCCTCATCGGCTCTTGTGATTTTGGTGGCCATACCCCTTGGCATCTTGGTCACCAGAAAGGGCTTTCCAAGGCTAAAAAACTTCATAGTTGACACCCTTGGTTTGGCCCAGGCCCTTCCCGCCTACGGCCTGATTGTGATCTTCTTCTCATTCATGGGCGCCGGCATCAACACGGTAATCCTTGCCCTTGCAACCTTCTCTCTTTTACCGGTGCTGCGAAACACCATCGTGGGACTGGAGCAGGTGGACAAGTCGGTAATTGATGCCGGTCGCGGGATGGGCTACACCACAAGACAGATTCTGCTCAAGATCGAGCTCCCGCTTTCCGTTGAGGTCATCATTGCCGGCATCAGGACCGCCATCGTGATCAACGTTGGCATGTCGGCGCTCGCCTTCCTTGTTGGGGGCGGCGGGCTAGGTGAGACCATCAACTCAGGCCTGAAGCTGGACCGCGGTCCAGCCATCCTGATTGGTGCCGTTATGGTTGCAATCCTGGCTCTGGTCTTTGATTTCCTGAGCGCACTCGCTCAGAAATACCTCAAACCCAAGGGGCTATAAGAAACGGGCCGGGATAACCCGACCCGCCTCTTTTTGTGCCTATTCAATGTCTCTTCTGAGGCTGGTTGTGATGGCAAGGACAGCAAAAACCGCTCCGTAACCAAGCAGCACGATCATTGCTGTCAGTGGGGGCAGGTAGGCGGTGGTGTCGATGCCGAACTCTGGTGCCTCGATATCTAGCGACAGCATTGCTGTGATTAGCCCTGCGGGAAGGTACTTACCCGTGTCAGGCAACAGTGTCAGCAGGATTGGGTCAATCACGAACAGGTAGATCAGTGCACCCGTTATGGCCAGCATCTGGTTTCTGATTAGCGTTCCAAGTGCGACTCCGACGATTCCCAAAATTGCACCCGAGACAACCGCAGCGAGCAGCGTATTGACAAACACGGTGCTGGTTGGGTCAGCGGCATCTGGGAAGAAGGAGAGAGCTACCCAACCACCCACAAGCCCTGCGGCAGTGGAGATGACCATCACCAGGATTCCCCCGATGGCTGCAATACCAAGCTTGTTTGCAAGAACCGTGCCGCGCTTTGGTGCGGTAAGGAACGTTGCTACGGCCGTGCCGTGGCGGAACTCGCCAGACATGAGCATGATGCCGATGATGATCGCGAAAAAGTAAGAGGAAATTGCATTTGCATACACAGCATCAACTGCCTGCGTTTGATCCAGGCCCAGTCCAAAGCTGGTTTCGGGGTTATCCAGGATTACTGGCGTCACCGCGGTCCCGAGGCCCGCAACAAACATTCCAGCAATTAGCAGTCCCCAGTGGGCACGGGCGTAAATGAGTTTGCGCCACTCAGATTTCAATAGAGAACCCATTAGAGCTCACCTCCAGTTAGCTTCAAGAAGGCATCTTCTAAGGTGCCCTCGCCTTTAACCTCATCCATCGATCCCGAGGCAATCAGCCTTCCCTTGTTGATGATGATGACGTCGTCAACGGTGTTCTGCATTTCAGCAAGCTGGTGGGAGGAGACCAAGATTGTCCTGCCACCCTCTGCCAACTTTCTGAGGAACTTACGCAACCAGGCAATTCCAGCAGGGTCTAGGCCATTGGCAGGCTCATCAAGGATCAGAATCTCCGGGTCTCCAAGAATTGCACCAGCCAAGGCCAACCTCTGCTTCATGCCAAGGGAGTAGTTCTTCATCCTCTTATCGGCAGCGTCTTCGAGTTCAACCATCTCGAGCACCTCGTCGACTCTTGAGTCTGATATCCCTGCAGCAGCAGCCACTACCCGAAGATTTTGTTTTCCGGTTAGGGCAGGGTGAAAGCCCCTGCTGTCGAGCACTGTTCCAACCTGGCTGAGGGGATTCTCAAGGTCTTTATAACTCCTGTCAAAGATCTTGGCGGTTCCGCTAGTCGGCGCGGCTAGCCCAACCAGGCAGCGCAGAGTTGTGGACTTTCCAGCACCGTTTGGTCCCAAAAAGCCGGTGATTCTGCCTTTCTCAATGGTGGCCGTGAGGTTATCCACGGCATTTTGTTTGCCGTAGGTCTTCACAAGGCCGTCAATGGCAATTGCAGCCATTAGTTACCTGCTTCCTTTTCATTTGAGCTAGAGGGCACGAAGATGCCCTCTTGCAACATTTGGTTGTTTGCGTTCATCAGCTTTTTAGCAACTGGCTCGGAGGCAATTGACCCTCCAAGAATTTTTTCGATGTGGTCCATAAACAAAACTGACCCTAGGCCACTCAGTGTGAGCATGAGCGCGGTTGTTTTGGGATCCTTCACATCCCTCAGCCTTCCCGCAGATTTCATCTGCTCAAGAAGGCTCTCGGATTCACTAACCGCAGCGGCAAATAGTCGCTGGGAGTACTCCCCTCCGGCCAGTAACACCTGTCTAAAGAAATTCAAGGGAGTTGCACCTTTTGCCATGACTGTCTGCCAGTGGCTTAGCTGATTTGACTCGTCATCCAACATTGCCGCCTTTTCGTCGGCAACCCAGTGACCCAGAGTGATTGCCATCGCCTCCTTGATGAGTGCATCTTTAGTGCCAAAGTGGTGCACCAGGAGAGCCGGGGACACCCCCGCCTGCTTGGCAATTGCCCTAAGCGATGTCTGGGCAAAACCGTTTGCAGCAAACATCTCGACCGCAATCGTGAGCAGCTGCTCCCTTGTGGTCTCGACTGAACGCATGTTCAAATACTAAACAACTGTTCAGTAATTTTCAAGTTCTAGATCCGTGACACAATGGTCTAATGACAAATCCAACCTCAGTAGCAACCCTGCACACCAACCACGGCGACATCAAGGTCAACCTCTTCGGCCTTCACGCCCCACAAACCGTTGAGAACTTCGAGGGCCTAGCCATGGGCGCCATCGAGTGGCGCGATCCGAGAAGCGGAGAAATGAAGAGCGGTCCTTTGTATGAGAACGTAATCTTCCACCGCATAATCCCAGACTTCATGATTCAGGGCGGTGACCCAACCGGAACCGGAATGGGCGGACCTGGCTACCAGTTCAAGGACGAGATTCACCCGGAGCTCACCTTCGCAGAGCCCTACAAACTTGCAATGGCAAATGCTGGCCCGGGAACCAACGGCAGCCAGTTCTTCATCACCGTTGCACCAACCACGTGGCTCCAAGGACGCCACACCATCTTTGGTGAGGTAGCCGACGATGAGAGCAAGAAGGTTGTCGACAAGATTGCAATGGTGGAGACGGCAGGACAGGATCGCCCGGTTGAAGATGTTGTCCTAACGTCGGTCTCCATCGAAACTCTCTAAATTGGCAAGAAGGCTGGCCAGGGCCTCACAGGCGCCGATCACTTCGGCGCTGTTGATTGTGAACGTCCTGGTTTGGCTAGGTCAGATATCGCCGCTCGGCTACATCTTTACCAACCAGTTTTTCTTTGCTCCGCTACTCGCTGCATTTGAACCCTGGCGGATGCTCACCAGTGGATTTGTGCATGACTGGTCGGGCCCGATGCATATTCTTTTCAACTCTTACGCGATCTGGATATTCGGTCGTGCTTTAGAGCCAATGCTTGGAACCTTTAGGTTCCTAGCGCTGTATTTGACCTCAATCGTTGGCGGATCGCTTGCGGTCCTGTGGATCTCTGATCCTCAGCAGCCTGTGGTTGGGGCATCGGGTGCACTGTTTGGCCTGATGGGCGCCTACTTCATCGTCATTAGAAGCCTTGGCGGCAATGCCTCACAGATCTTTATCTTGGTGGGCATCAACTTTGCCCTAGGAATCTTTATCCCCGGCATCTCCTGGGAGGGTCACCTTGGTGGACTTGTAACAGGCTTGGTTATTGCTGGCATTTACGCGGCAACCAGAAAACCCAGTCAGAAGCTTTTGCAGTTTGCAGGAGTGGTTGGTGTTTGGGTGGTGATCTACTTTTTGACCCAGCTCAGGGTCGGAATGTGGTTCTAGCTACTTCCAGCGAGTAGTCATCGAGAACCCAATCATGGCGATGCCAAAGCCAATCAAGATGTTCCAGTTGGAAAGGTTGATTGGGGTCGAGCTGCCCAGGGGGAACCTAGCCGAAGAGATGTAGAAAACGAGAATCCAGATAAGACCGGCAATCATAAAGCCGAACATGGCTATTTTGTACCAGAGCGGGTTCTCATCCTCTTCACCAACAATCTTTGGCTTTACAGGCTTGGAGCTTCTCTTGTTGTCCTTGGATTCCGACATGGCTGCAAGTTTATTACCAAGGGGGGGCCTGGTGCGAACCGAAGTAGGCTAATCGGGTGGTCAAGATACTCGTGCTGGATAACTACGACAGCTTCGTTTACACGCTAAACGGCTACCTTCGGCAGCTTGGTGCGGAGACCGAGGTCATTCGAAATGATGCAATAGAAGAGTCTGAACTGCCTCAACTGCTGGCAAAATACGATGCCGTTCTGATTTCCCCAGGACCCGGAACCCCTGCTAGCGCAGGTCTTTCCATACCGACTGTGAAGCTTGCTCTTGAGAGTGACTACCCCGTCTTCGGAGTCTGCCTGGGGCATCAGGCGATAGCGGAGGCCATGGGCGCAACGGTCAAAAGCGCACCAGAGCTCATGCACGGAAAGACCTCGCAGGTGAATCACAAGGGCAGTCCGATATTTGAAGGTCTTCCGCAGGGATTCACCGCTACCCGCTACCACTCACTTGCGGTAGTAAGAGACACCGTCCCCGAGGATCTTGTCATCACGGGAGAGACGGAGTCGGGTGTAATTATGAGCCTCCAGCACAAAGAAAAGCCCATCTTTGGGGTTCAGTTTCACCCAGAGTCGGTCATGACCGAGGGCGGTTACATGATGCTCGCGAACTGGCTGGAGTCGCTGGGACTAGCGGGAGCAAGGGAGAAGGCAAAGACCCTTTCTCCCCGTGTTGGCTAGCCCTCTGAAGGTGCAGGCTCCTCGGTCGGAGCAGGCTCCACAGTTCCATCACCCGGAGAGTTAGGGTCGGGGTTTTCTGGATCAACGCCGCCAATACACTCCACGTAGAGCACAATGTTTTGCTTTTGCTGGGCTTCTCCCGGAAGAATCGACTGCTCCAAAACCACATTGCCGGGGGTTCCGGTGCAGAGCTCCGCATCAAGAATTTCAACCGAGACCGAGTATCCAATGGCCGGATCGGTGAGGATTCCTCTGGCCTCTAGAACTTCAAGGTTTCTTACATCAGGGACCTGAACCGTGCCATCAGAGAGAATCAGGTTCACGACGCTTCCAAGCGGAAGCCTGGCGTTTGTCACGGGGTCTGAGGCGATGACGGTTCCCTCCGCAACCGTCGGCGAACCGACGACGGTTATCGAACCGACGCTTAGGCCGCGATCTTCAATGAGTTTCACGGCATCGGCCTCGAGTGCCCCTACGACATTTGGAACCGTGACTTCAGTTGCACCTGATGACACATACAGAGTCACTGGGGTATTGCTCAGCACCACGGTGCCCGACTCGGGCTCCTGGCGAATGACCACACCCTCAGGAACGGTTTCGCTCTTCTCATAAACCCTAAGCACCACGAGGTCCTGGTTTTCTAGGGTGCCAACCGCATCGTCATAAAGCGAGCCGACCACGTTGGCCACCTCAATACCGCTTGAGGGTGCAGTTGGCGATGGTGTTGAGCCAAGGTTCATCACCCAGAACAACAGTCCGACCAAAATGACCACGACACCAGTTCCCAACCCCCACAGCACACCAGCACCAATCTTGTTGTTGGTGGTTGTTATCTGGCGGCTGGGAGCGGTTTCGAAGCCTTCGAGTAGCGAGGTTGGCAGCGACTCGGGCTCGGTTATGAGCTCGGTGGCATCCACATCAACCGGACTTATCTCTTGAACCGGCTTGTCAATCTTTTGGGTGAGGGGCGAACCCGTGAGCGCCGCTTGAAGGTGCTCTCGGAACTCCTCGGCATTTTGATAACGCTCATCGCGATCCTTGGCCATGGCCCGGGCGACGACAGCGTCAAGCTCCCCAGAAACTTGGGAGTTGTGGCTCGAGGGAAGCGGGGCCTCCTCACTCACGTGCTGATAGGCAACCGATACCGCACTCTCACCCTTGAATGGAGGTCTTCCAGCAAGAAGCTCATAGAGAATAACGCCAGTTGAATACAGGTCGGTTCTTGCATCAACTGCATCTCCTCTGGCCTGCTCGGGCGAGAAGTACTGAGCCGTGCCGACAATGCCTGCGGTCGCTGCCTGTGTGGCCGAGTTGTCTGAAACCGCTCTGGCGATACCAAAGTCCATCACCTTGACCGAGTCATTCTCTCCGACCATTACGTTTGCCGGCTTGATGTCGCGGTGGACTACACCTGAGCGGTGAGAGACTTCGAGAGCACTGAGAATCCCAGAGACAAACTTGACGGCTCTCGAAACATCTACCTTGCCCTCGTGGATTATGTCTCTAAGGAGGCGGCCCTTGACGAGCTCCATGATTATGAATGGAGTCTTGACCAGGTTCCCGTTGGCGTCTGTGGTTTCTTCCTCGCCAGCGTCATAGATTCGAACAATTGAAGGGTGGGCCATGCGGGCAGAGGCCTGGGCCTCTTGACGGAACTTTGCCTCAAAGTTTGCGTCGTTGGCCAGGTCTGACTTTAGAAGCTTGATAGCGACAGTTCTGCCAAGGCGGGTGTCATAGCCCTCGTAAACCTCGGCCATCCCCCCGCGACCAACCAGTTGACCGATGCGGTAGCGCCCGGCAATCAGTCTTTCGTTTTCGTTCACGTTGCTCTTTCTACTGGGACAAAGTCTAGTTTTGGCAAGCTACAGCCCCCTGACCGACTCGGTCACATTGTTGTTACTAATCACCTGCAGGCTCCTCCGGTGCCGGCTCTGGAGCCGTTTCAGCACCAGGATCTGCTGGCTCACCATCTGGGTCCGCTGGCGCCTCTGGTTCCACAGGCGCATTTGGGTCCTGCTCCGCAGGATCTGTCTCCACTGGGTCTGGCTCGGGGATTTCAACCGGAATCTCCGCGAAGTCTCCTACGTAGTAGGTCACGTCGATGGTGCTTCCCTCGGCAATGCTGCCGGTAGGCGAAACCGCATAGACAGTTCTCACTCTCGGATCATCTCCGGGGATCAGCTCACCCGGGATGGCATTCACGATGAACCCCTGCTCTGTCAGCTGTGCCGTCACATCGCTGAGGTTTTGGTCGATGATGTCCGAGCGCAAAAGCAGAATATTTTTAGGCTCATTTGCGGGTTCTGGCTCCTCGGTTGGTTCCGGGCTCGGCTCCTGCGTTTGCGTAGCCGTAGGAGAAGGAGTTTGAACCACATCCTCCGCATTTGGCTCTGACAAGATCGCAACAATCACAACTACCGCGGTCAGACCCAATAGCCCCAATGTTGCAACCCACGGCCAAACAATTGGCGCCTTTGGGAGCGGTGCGGTGTCGGTGGTGATCAGCTCTGTTACCGGATCGTCCTCGACCTCTTTAATCGACCTAACTGCAGGCTTGCCCTTTTTCTCCCTCAGAAGCGCCTCAGCTCTTATGGCGAGCGAGTTTGCAGATTCTGGCCTTTGATTTGGCTTTTTGGCTAAGCAGCTCAGGACAAGGTTTTGAACCCGTGGGTCGATGGACTCGGGTAGGGCTTGAGGCATCTCATTGATGTGTGCCATGGCAATAGCCATCTGGTTTTCACCCGTAAAGGGCCGCTTGCCACTCAATGCCTCATAGGCAACAACCCCAAGCGAGTAGAGGTCAGTTGCCGGAGTCGATGGTTTACCCGTTGCCTGCTCGGGAGCCAGGTACTGCACAGTGCCCATTACCTGGCCGGTCTTGGTGAGCGGAACCTGATCTCCCACCCTGGCAATTCCAAAGTCCGTGATTTTCACTTTGCCTTCTGGCGTAATAAGCAGGTTTCCAGGCTTTATATCGCGATGCACCAGGCCTCTGGCATGCGCTGCACCAAGTGCCCTCGATGTTTGCGCCATTATGTCTAGGACCCTGGTGTCCGGCAGCTTTTTCTCCCGCTCGATGATTCGTGAAAGGGATTCTCCAGGGACTAGCTCCATCACCAGATATGCCGCATTCGCGTCTTCCCCATAGTCATAGACATTCGCAATGCCCTCGTGCTCCACAAGTGCTGCCGACTTAGCTTCGCTACGGAACCTCTCGATGAAGAGCGGGTCAGAAACATACTCCTCTTTGAGGATTTTTATGGCTACCTGTCTGAGAATCAACTCGTCCTCGGCTTGCCAAACCTCACCCATGCCGCCAATGGCAATACGAAGCTGGAGACGGTAACGATCTCCATAGAGCTGCCCTACCGCCGGCTTCATTCGAGCACCGCTTCCATGACTGCTTTCGCAATTGGAGCAGCGAGCTGATTTCCAGTTCCGTTTTGGCCAATGCCTCCGCCGTCCTCAATTACGACGGTGACCACAATCTGAGGCTTTTCAGCGGGCGCAAACCCGGTGAACCAGAGGGTGTAGGGCTCGGCCGGACCATTCTCAGCAGTGCCCGTTTTTCCCGCCACCGCTACCTGCGATATCCCGGCTCGACCGGCAACTCCGATTTCCACCGAATCGACCATCATGCGGGTTAGATATCCAGCGGTCTCTCGGGACATCGGTGAGGAAAAGACCGTTGGTTGCGGCTGGGAAAGAATGTTCAGGTTGCTGGCAACAACCGTCTTCACAAGCTGCGGGTTCATGATCACGCCCTGGTTCGCAATCGCTGATGTCACCAGCGCCATCTGCAACGGAGAAACGCGAACGTCGAACTGACCAAACCCACTCAATCCCGTCTGGGCAAGATCCATGCCCTCGGGATAGGTGCTTGGGGTTACGGCCATTGGGATCTCGAGTTCGTCACCAAAGCCCATCAGCTCGGCCTGGGCTCGAATCCTGTCCTGTCCCAGTTCAACTGCCAGCATCGCGAAGGGAATGTTGCAGGAACGAATTAGCGCGGTCTCAAGGGTCACGCTCTCCTCTGAACCACAAGTAGAACCGTTTGAGTTGTAAACCGGTGTTGAGGTTCCCGGAAGCACATACTCTCCAAGGTTTTCAAAGCTTGACTGGGTGGTGTAGTTACCGGACTCAAGAGCTGCGGCAGCGACGACAAGCTTAAACACCGAGCCCGGATGGTAGAGATCTCCCGCAATGGCGCGGTTCACAAGCGGGTCCTCGTCGTTCTCGACGTAGTTCTGATAGGCCTCGACAACCGCGCCATAGGTGTGGGAAGCCAAAAGGTTTGCATCAAAGGTTGGCTTCGAAACCAGCGCAAGGATCCTGCCGGTCGAAGGCTCAATTGCAACAACAGCACCTTTGCGGCTTCCAAGCGCATCCCAGGCTGCCCGCTGGGCCTCGGGATTAATGGTTAGTTCCACCGCCGCTCCGGTTACGGGGGTGCCATCGAGAAGCGCATTGATCTGCTCGAAGAATTGTGCTCCGGACTGGCCTGAGAGGTAGCTGTTCATAGAGCGCTCAATGCCGGTGGTTCCAGAGAATACTGAGTAGTAGCCGGTTACAGGGCTGTAGATGACGCTTTCATATTCCCTAAGGAATCTGTAGTCATCATTCACGGGCCTAGAGGTGACAATCGGGGCACCACCAACCAAGATTGCTCCGCGCTGGGTTTTATAGGTCTCGTACGAGGCACGCACGTTTCTGCTGTCCTGGTACAGCTCCCCAGTTCTAATTACCTGAATCGAGCTGGCCATTGCAAATAGCGCGATGAACATGATCGTCAAGATCAGTCCAACCCTTCGAACCTGACGATTCACCTATTGCTCCTCAAAGAGGAATCGCTGATTATCAGAAGCAGCGCAATGATGGACCAGTTAGCCAGGAGTGAGGACCCTCCCGCTGCCAGGAAGGGTGTGGTTAGGCCAGTCAGAGGCAGGAGCCCCATTACCCCACCGGCAACCACAAAAACCTGCAACCCGATGACAAATGCCAACCCGAGTGCTAAGAGCTTTGAAAAGTCATCCGGGTGGCTATTGGCAATCCTTAGACCCCTGTAAACCAGCAGTAGATAGACAGCAAGGATCACAAAGACACCCGCAAGCCCAAGCTCTTCGCCAAGTGCTGCAAAGATAAAGTCGCTCTCCGCGAGCGGGATCAGCTGAGGAAAACCACCACCGAGGCCGGTCCCGATGACATCGCCGTGGGCCATGCCAAACATGCCCTGGACCAGCTGATAGCTACCGCCGATTGAGTTGTAGTTGGCACTAGAAAATGGGTCAAGCCAAACCTCAAACCGTCTCTCGACATAGTCAAAGAATCTTGAGGCGACTAGAGCTCCGGTCACCATCATCACAAGCCCGGCGCCGATGTAGAAACCCCTACCGGTGGCCGTGTACACCATGACCAAAAACAGCCCGAAATACAAAATCGAAGTTCCCAGGTCACGCTGAATGATTAGCACTCCGAGCGAGGCGAACCAAAACAGCAAAATTGGCCCGAGGTCCTTGGCCCTGGGAACCTTGATTCCCATAACCCTCGAACCAATCTCGGCCAGAGAGCCTTGCCTAGATACCAGGTAGCCCGCAAAAAAGATTGCGAGGAGAATCTTTGCAATCTCACCGGGTTGGAAGCTCAACTCATCGGTGCCAACCCACAGGGTTGCTCCGTTGACTGTTCTGCCAATGACGGGAGCCGCTGGTAGCAGCAACAGCACTACCGCAGCCAGCCCCGAGATGAAGGGGAAGCGCCTGAGCGTGAGGTGATTCGGAACCACTCTGATTACCAGAGCAGCAATGAGCATTGCGAAGCAGCTGAGCCACACCTGGCGCTGAGCGAACAGGTCACTACCACCAGCGGCTAATTCCGCAAGATCTAGCCGGTAGATCATGGCAATGCCGAGCCCGTTGAGCAAAAAGGCCAGAGGGAGCATCAGGCCGTCGGCCTTCATCGCATACTTTCTTAGTACCCAGTGGACAATCATCGCTGTCAGGGTTGGGGGTGCCCAGTAAAGCAGCAACTCCCAGGTCATGATTTGGATAATGGAAAGCTGTATCTGGGCCAGGGCGAAGGCGTGAATGCCCGCTACCCAGAAAATCAGAACCGCTTCGAAGTTCCTAGAGCGCGGAACCGCCCGAATCAGGTTGGGTATTGCACTGGTGAGGCTGAGGTTACTCATCCAGGCTCGCCTCCAGCTGACCTAGGATTCGAAGCGCATCCTCCAGTGACTCCGCGGAAATTGATCTATCAATGAGCTCCTGTTGGAAAGGAGAAAGCTCCTCTACGTCAATCTCGCTCACCTGATAAGGCTGAGAGAACTTGAGCGGCCCGAGCTGCTCCCGGATGCCCTGATAAATAGTTACCTGACCCTCGAACTCGGCAACGTAGTACCTGGTCTGGGTGTAGCTGTAGGCAATCCAGCCAATGCCGATGACGGTTGCCGCCAGCAGGATCCAACCAAGGATTGTTCTGGCCCCGCGCCAGCGAATCTTTCGCCTGGTCTCGAGGAGAATCTTCTCGAGCACCTCTTCGGACTCTGGCCTGTACTCGGCAGGGTCTTCTGGTGTCTGCAAAAGCTCGAGCAGGCTTCTTGGGTTCAGAAGTTGGAGAATCTTGCCGCCACGACGCTCCTCGATAACGACCTCATTTGCGGCGCTACCCACAAACTGTGCTCCCGGCTCAAAGTCAACCTGGGTTCCCGAGCGCATGATGTCTGCAACGACGACGGTCACGTTATCCGGAGCACCAAACTCGAGCGCCTCACCAACCAAGAGCTCGGCAGCTTCCTCGGTCGGGATCTTGCTAGAAAGGATTCGCTCCATCACGTCTTCGGGAACCACTCCCGACAGCCCATCGCTGCACAGCATCCAACGGTCGCCGACCTGAGCATCGAATAGCGCAATGTCAAGCTCCGGCTCTCCCTGAACATCTCCCAGCACGCGCATTAGAACGCTGCGCCTGGGGTGAACCAAAGCCTCCTCAGGAGTGATTCGGCCAAGCTCGACGAGCCTCTGGACGAAGGTGTGGTCGGTGGTGATCTGGCTGACCTCGCCATCGCGCACCCGGTAGATGCGGGAGTCTCCGATGTGAGCCGTGATTATCTGATCGCCATGGATGAGCATGCCCGAGAATGTCGTGCCCATGCCCTCAAGTTCGGGATGTTCCTTGACAGTCTCGTTGAGCATGCCATTGGCCTCAAGAACGCCCTGCTTTAGAGTCTCAATCGCCTCTTCGACGCTGTCGTACTTGTTGTCTGTGAGTGCGATGCGCTGGCTCGAAATAGCGCTGGCAATATCACCACCTGCATGGCCACCCATGCCATCTGCGACAAAGAAGAGCTGGTAACCGGCATATCCGGAGTCTTGGTTTGAGCTGCGGTGCTTTCCAATGTCCGAGGCCGCATAGCTAACGGTTTTGATGGCCAATTGACTAAGACCTCAAATCGAAGGTCGTGGTTCCGATTCTGATGGTGGCCCCAGCCGTCATCGTCACGGGGGTCGTTACGCGCTTACCGTCAATGAAAGTGCCGTTTGTTGAGTTCAGATCTTGCAGCACCCACTCGTCACCAACAAGCACCAGTTTTGCGTGGGTGTTCGATGCAAACTCATCAGAAATCACAAGATCAGAACCCGGTGACCGGCCGATGGTGATCTCCTTCTTTTCATCAAGATCGATGCTCTCTCCGGCGCTTCTGCCTGTGAGCATTTGAATCTTCGTCGGCTCAAAAGCATCGCTGTCGTCAATGTCCAGCTCGGCAACTGGCGCCTGGCTTAGTTGCGGCGCACTCTGCTTTGCGAGTCGGCTAATTACCCTGCGGCCATAAAGGTCTGCTCGGATAACTGAAAGCAGGCTCAGGACAAAAATCCAAAGCACCGCGACAAAGCCGATGCGGACCAGAAACAGCGCAAGTTCACTCACTGCTCTCACCCGCCAGCGCTAGCAGTTGATAGTGAAACTCGGTTCTTCCCGCCGAGATTGTGCTACCGGAGATGAGGACCAGCTCATTCACGCGAGCTCCGTCAAGGAACGTACCATTGGTTGACTGCAGGTCTCTAATTGCTGCAACCTCTCCGTTCCAGGCAATCTCAAAATGGATGCGGCTAAGGCCCCTATCGTCTACGCAGATGTCCGCCTTCTCATCGCGGCCGACCGTGGATGTCCCCACCTTCAGCTCGTACTCTTTATCGCCGATTGTCAGCACCGGCCTCCAGGCAACCGATGTGTCGACAGGCTGAGACCCAACCCGGATTCGACCCTTTGAGATCTTGTCATCCGCGGAGACCGTTAGATCAATCGAGTCAACCAGGCGGTACTGGCGCGAGGAGGCGTATTTGGCAACTTCGCTTCTGATGGCCGAAAGCATTGACGAGGTTATTTTTTGAGCGTCCGAGCTGTGAACCACAAGTAGGTAGCGGTGAGGGACGACGGTTGAACCAACGCTGTCTGCCTTTGCCGCAAGGTCCATAGCCGAACGAACCGCCTGGGTTATTTCTACCGGCTGCAGCTCAGCTCTGGAGAGCTTGGAGAAGAGTGAGCTCACTGCGCCTTCAATGCGCTGCTCTGCCTTGTCCAACAGGCCCATTTCGCCTACTTTCGAGATGTCGCTGTGGGTTAGGTAAGTCTAATCCCGCCCCTTACTCGGCGGCAGGTTCTCTGCTAATCTCTAGAGGCTTTCCAGCTGCTACTGCGCGAGTGGCGAAATGGCAGACGCGCTGGCTTCAGGTGCCAGTGTCCGCAAGGACGTGCGGGTTCAAGTCCCGCCTCGCGCACAAGGGAGAAGAAAATGAACCTAGACACCTTTCTTCTCGTCTTCGAGGTGTTAGGCGTTATCGCGTTCGCGCTCTCGGGAATCATTGAGGCCGCAAGAAAACAGTTCGATCTTGTCGGTGTCGTAATGATTGGTGCCATTGCCGCCTTCGGTGGCGGCACATTGCGCGACGTTTTGCTGGATCGCCGGCCATTCTTTTGGGTCGAGCAGGAGATTTGGGTGTGGGCCCTAATTGTTGCCGGACTTTCCCTGCCTTTCTTTTTCAGAGCTAGGCACATTGAATTCACCGAGAAGGCAATGCTTGTTCCTGATGCCTTCGGTCTTGGCATCTTTGCGGCAGGTGGAACCCATATTGCCCTTCAAACCGGACAGACCCCGCTGATCGCAGTGCTCATGGGTGTCATTACGGCGGTAGTGGGGGGCATCCTGCGCGATGTGCTCGTTAACGAGGTCCCGAGGGCCTTCCACGATCACCAGCCGTATGCGGTCATTGCGTTTGCTGGTGGCTGGCTTGTTGTGCTGCTCTCTCAGCTTCAAACTCCGGAGTACCTAGATGTCCTCATAGCGGCTGTCGTTATGGTTGCGATCCGCCTGACTGCAGTGCGCATGGGCTGGAAGCTCTCTCCCTGGCGCCTTTTCTAAACTGAGAGCTTCCTGCAAGCTTCATAGCAGGATGCTGATTTTGGCTACCTATCGCTGACGACTTCTCTAACTTGATTCGTATCCACGAAAGGATACGGATGAAGAAATCAGCCAAGGTAGGCATCGCAGCTCTAGCTGTGGTTGCTACCGGCACGCTCGGACTGGCTCTGCCAGCGCTCGCAGATGATCGAGGCGAGCGAGAGGGCCACTCAGGGATGAGCCACGAGGCTCGCTCTCACGAGGACCACAACCGAGCAACCCTGGATGCAGAAGTGATTGGCATTCCAGAAGACGTAACTGAGGCAAGGGCCGCACACGCAGGCGCCTACTTCACTGTTTACCTCCTTGACAGTGATGCGACCTCGGTTCCAGATCAGGAGCCAACAGGGGATGGAAGGCGAATCGGCATTCGCCCCATCTCTTTTGATGGCGACACCCCAACACGCACCGAAATTGAAGACGGGACTCTTTCTGGACTTCTTGGTTTTCGTGCTCCAACTGAAGCTGGCGTAACCAAGCTCGCTCTCTACCCATCTGACGGCACCTCCCCCGTGCTAGTGACTATCACCGTCGATGACGAGGGCAATGCAACCGCCACTTCATCAGGCCCGCTTTCTGTTACCTACAGCGCCGATGTTGCTGCAGAGCACCAGGAGAAGCGTGGCCACCCAGGTTTCCGCGGTGGTAAGCACCGCGGTCACATGGGACCTTCCTTTGAGGGCGAAAGGCAAATGCCTAACGCCTGAAGCAATCGGCAATAGAGAACCCCGGGCCCCGGCCCGGGGTTTTCTTTTACGTAAGCCTCGGCTAGCGCCCTAGTGACCTACCTGTACCGGTTTGTTTTGTCGCCCCAGCCACTTAAGCTAGGGGTAGTGAAGGGAGCGAGATGACTTTTGTCTGGCTGGCAGTGCTTGCTGCCTTGGTGGTCATTGAGCTTCTGACCTATGGCCTGTATTTTGCGGCGCTCGCGGTTGCGACGCTTGTGCCGCTTGTGCTCTCCCTGTTCGATGCTCCGATGTGGCTGCAGGGAGCAGGGTTCTTGGCGGCGGCGATAGTGGCCCTTGTCTATGTGAGACCGCTAATCGCGAAGTGGCAAGGCAAGCACCCAGAGCGCATGACTAATGTCTCCTCTCTGGTTGGGAAGCAGGCAACGGTGACCCAGGACGTGACCGAGGACTCAGGACTCGTGAAGGTCTGGGGCGAGGACTGGAGTGCGAGGGTCAAAGAGGGTGTTCGTATGAAGGGCGCCAAGGTGACCATCGAAGAGATCGATGGCGCAACACTGATTGTGAGGTAGTCGGATGGACTTTCTAAGAAGCTTTGACTTTGGAGGAGTCGGCACAGCCATCTTCCTAATTCTGGTAGCGGTCCTACTGATCCGCTCCATCCGCATCATCCCCCAGGCAACCGCCGGTGTTGTCGAGCGACTAGGTCGCTATCACAAGACTCTCGAGGCTGGTGTGAACCTAGTCTTCCCATTCATTGATGTGGTTCGCAGAACCGTTGACCTGAGGGAGCAGGTCGTAGATTTTCAGCCTCAGTCGGTAATCACCGAGGACAACCTAGTTATCGAGATCGACACCGTCATCTACTACCAGGTCACCGACCCCAAGTCGGCAACCTATGAGATTGCAAACTTTGTATTAGGTATTGAGCAGCTGACTGTCACCACCTTGCGAAACAAGGTTGGAAGCCTCGATCTTGAAGACGCCCTGACCTCTCGAGAAGAGATCAATGGCGCGCTTCGTGCAGTACTCGACGAGGCAACTGGCAAGTGGGGCGTGAGAGTAAACCGCGTAGAGATTCGCGACATCGTCCCACCAGAGTCGGTGCGCGAGTCAATGGAAAAGCAGATGAAGGCCGAGCGTGACAAGCGCGCCGCCATCTTGCTGGCCGAAGGAACTAAGCAGTCCGACATCCTCACCGCTGAGGGTAATAAGCAGGCCGAGATTCTTCGCGCTGAAGGTCAGGCCAAGGCCATCATCCTCAAGGCAGAGGCTGACGCGAAGGCCGAGGCACTGGTTGCAGACGGTGAAGCAAAGGCTATTCAAAAGGTCTTCGATGCTTTGGCTGAAGCCTCGGTCACAGACCAGGCACTTGCCTATAAATACATCGAGCAGCTCAAGGAGATGAGCCAGGGAGATGCGAACAAGGTCTGGTTCATCCCAAGCGAGTTCTCAGCAGCAGCTAGTGCTCTTGGAAGAGTATTTGGATCTGGTAAGTAGTCCTCTAATCGAGAGCTGATTCAAAAAATTCAACTAGGAGCCGCTCGTAGCGCTCAGGCTCGGTGAGCATTCCCTCGGTGTGATCTGCCCCAACGAAAGTCTCGAGCTGGATGTTGGCACCCACCGACTTCCCGTATTCGTAGAAATCAACTGAGGACTGGTAGTCAAGCCTCTGGTCGCTGTCACCGTGGAGGATAAGCATTGGCCTTGCACCTGCTGCCTCAATTCCATCCATGGCTGAGGTCTCAGTCAGGTTTACGCCATGGAAGAGCTGAGCTGCGATCAGGGCCAACTGCCACAAGAAACCAGGGAATCCCTGGTATTCAACCTCTCTGGTTGCGGCTGCGTTGAAGTCGAAGATTGTTCCCTCCATTGCAAAGGCTGCGACTAGGTCCGTCTTAGCAGGCAGCATGCTGGTTGCAATAGCACCACCTGAAACGCCAAACATCCCAAGCTCGGAAGGCACGATTCCCTGTTTCATCACGAGCCACTCGGCTACCGCTGCAAAGTCAGAGGATTCTTCTTGGCCGGCTGAATGGCGCCCATCGGTGCAGGTGGACTCACCGGTGTCACGCGAGTCAACGAGTAAAACGTTGAAACCGTTATTCACGAGCATCCCCACAGGTAAGAGAGTGTTGTAGTCGCGGCGAGAAGTTCCTATTCCGTGGGTAACAATCACGGTCTTGCCGTTTCCCTCAATAGGTGTAATCCACCAGGCAGAGAGATCAACTTCCTCTTCAACCGGAATGGTCACGGCATCGTAGGGAACACCGACCATCCACCACTCAGAAATGTCGTGACCCACCCACTTCTCCCAACCGGGACCTGGGAATGGACCATTGCCACTTCCGGGGGTGTAAAACTCTTCGGGCTTGTTGGCAAGATCGTCGTCGTTGATTGCGCAGGGAACTGCGGTTCCTGAGGTGTAGACGTAGTCACCAACGGCTAGAGCACCACCACCCAAAATGGCTACCAGAGCTCCGGCAGTAATGCCAATCCACGTTGACTTTTTCACTCGATGAGAGTAACACCCAACGGGGCGTGCCCCGCTTATACTGAAAAAGGGGAGATCCAATATGTCGGATGCAGATCAAAAGAAAAGCAGACCTTGGTATCAAAAAAAGCGCTTTGCAATTCCGCTGATACTTTTGGTCCTGGGCATTATCAGCGCTCAAAACTCTGTTCCACGAGAGCAAGCATCCTTAACCAACTCGTCCCAGCAACCCAGTGCTGGCAGTGATACCCCAACGGAGCTAAACGAACCTCAAGAACCTAATGACCAAGGTGTTGAATCACAAGCAGATTCCTCAGCGGAAGCTGAAGATCGAACCGAAGATTCATCATCTCTGTCCGAAACTTCTGAAGAGCGAAATGCTCGCAAGAGCGCTGAGTCGTATCTTCGCTTCTCCGCATTTTCGAGGACTGGGCTAATAGAGCAGCTTGAGTACGAAGGCTATTCATTTGAAAACTCTAGCTATGCCGTAGATGCCGTCAACGCAGACTGGTTCGAGCAAGCAGCTAAGTCAGCGGAAAGCTACCTGGAATACTCGTCTTTTTCGAGATCCGGACTCTTGGATCAATTGATTTATGAGGGCTTCAGCGAGGCGGAGGCAGCCTACGGTGTAGAACGGGCCTTTGAGGAGCAGGAGTCATCCTCGGGCGGGAGTGCTGATCAGGCAAATGCCATAGGTTCAGCGGAGTCTTATTTGAGATATTCAGCTTTCTCTCGAACTGGTCTCATTGCCCAACTTGAGTACGAGGGCTTCTCTCGAGCGGACTCAACATTTGCTGTTGACTCCCTAAATGTTGACTGGTTTGAACAAGCGGTTAAGTCAGCGGAGTCGTATCTTGAATACTCGTCTTTCTCGAGACAGAAACTTTACGACCAATTGATCTACGAGGGGTTTTTGCCTGAAGAAGCCGAATTTGGTGTCAACGTTGCCTACTAACCACCGCTTCCCTCGTAAAGAGCAGCTCTAGTAAAGCCCCGGCAATACCCCAGCCCAAGCACCCTTAATCTCGCCAAGCTCGAGCTTGGCAACATCCTGGATCTCAACTGCATGGCTCTCCTTGTCGGTGACACCGATTCTTAGAACTGGAACACCTCTGGCTTCGCAGAGCGCTTGGAACTTGACGTCGTCTTCTCTGCCAACAGAGACAAGGACTCTTGCCTGAGACTCAGAGAATAGTGCTGATGTTAGGTCTACGTTGTCTCGCTCCATGAGCTCACCAATCCAGATCCTTGCTCCAACATTGAACCTGAGGCTTGCCTCCAGGATTGCGATTCCTAGGCCACCCTCAGAGATGTCGTGTGCGGCCTCGATAAGGCCCTGCATTGCTGCGCCATGTAGCAGGTCTGCAAGCTCTTTCTCTTTATGCAGGTCAACCTTTGGAGGCTTGCCACCGAGGTGATCATGGAGGTCTTTGGCCCATGCCGAACCATCTAGTTCGTCGTAGGTAGTTCCGAGGAGATAGATGTTGTTGCCATCGTCCTGCCAACCTGATGGCACCCTCCTCGCAACATCATCAATGACACCTAGAACACCAACTACAGGGGTTGGGTAGATGGCTGTGTCGCCGGTTTGGTTATAGAAGCTGACGTTGCCGCCTGTTACCGGAATACCTAGTTCTTGGCAGGCATCTGCGAGGCCCGCAGTTGCCTGCTTGAATTGCCACATCACCTCTGGGTTCTCAGGGGAGCCAAAGTTTAGGCAGTTGGTTACTGCTCTTGGGACTGCGCCCGTGACAGCAACGTTTCTATAGGCCTCCGCTAGTGCTTGCCTTGCTCCCTCATAGGGGTCGAGGTAGCAGTACTTGCCATTGGCATCTGTTGCCAGGGCAACACCGAGACCTGTCTCCTCGCTGATCCTGACCATGCCGCCATCGTCTGGCATGGCAAGTGCTGTGTTTCCCATGACGTATTTGTCATATTGGTTGGTAACCCAGGACTTGTCTGCGTGGTTAGGGGTGGAGATTAGCTCCATGAGCTGGGTGGCAACCTCGGTTGGGTTCTCGGCCCTCTTGAGCTTTGCTGAGCTGTCTGCGTTTAGAGCATCTTGATACTTGGGGTATTCGACTGGGCGCTCATAGACAGGACCGTCGTGGGCGACGGTTCTGGGTGGCACGTTGACGATCTCTTCGTGTCCCCAGTCAATGTAGAGCCGGTCCTCGTTGATTACCTCACCTAGGACCGAGTACTCAACCTCCCACTTGTTGACGATCTTCTCGAAGCCCTTGAGGTGCTTCTTGGGAACAATTGCACACATGCGCTCTTGAGACTCGCTCATCAGGATCTCTTCTGGGGTGAGGCTCTCGTCCCTAAGCAGCACGTTCTTGAGCTGAATCTTCATGCCCATGTTGCCATTGGAGGCAAGCTCACTTGTTGCACAAGAGATACCAGCACCACCCAGGTCCTGGATGCCCGCAACTACGCCTGCGTGGAAGAGCTCGAGGCAGCACTCGATAAGCACCTTCTCGGCAAAGGGATCTCCGACCTGAACCGCTGGTCTCTTGGTTGGACCCTCGTCACCAAAGGTCTCTGATGCCAGCACGCTCACGCCACCAATGCCGTCGGCTCCGGTCCTGGCTCCAAAGAGGATCACCAGGTCGCCGGCATTGGTTGCCTTGGCGAGCTGGAGGTCTTCGTGCTTGAGGGCGCCAATGGAAAGGGCATTGACCAGTGGGTTGCCCTGGTAGACCTTGTCAAACACAGTCTCGCCGCCGATGTTTGGAAGCCCCAGGCAGTTGCCATAGAAGCTGATGCCATCTACTACGCCGTGGACGACCCTTGCGGTGTCGGGGTCCTGTGGTGCTCCGAAGCGGAGCTGGTCCATGACCGCCACCGGTCTTGCTCCCATCGAAAGAATGTCGCGGACGATGCCGCCAACTCCCGTTGCTGCTCCTTGGAAGGGTTCAATGTAGCTGGGGTGGTTGTGGCTCTCAACCTTGAAGGTGACTGCTAGTCCCTCACCGATGTCGACAACACCTGCGTTCTCACCCATGCCGACCATGAGGTGTTTTTTCATCTCGTCTGTTACCTTCTCGCCAAACTGGCGGAGGTAGATCTTGGAGGACTTGTAGCTGCAGTGCTCGGACCACATCACCGAATACATCGCAAGCTCTGAGGAGGTTGGCCTGCGGCCAAGGATCTCTCTGATGCTTTGATACTCGTCCTCTTTGAGGCCGAGCTCTTTCCAGGGTTGCTCTTTATCTGGGTCTTGTTGTGCGTTCTCTACGGTGTCGACGCCCGATGGTGTTTTCTTCTTGCCGAGCATTAGCTGTTCACCAACGCCTTCAGGGCACTCTGGAAGAACTTGAGGCCGTCGATGCCGCTTCTAGTTGCAACTGGGGTGTCTGGGCCGAAGCCTGGTTCTACGGCGTGCTCAGGGTGAGGCATGAGGCCAACCACGTTGCCCCGCTCATTGGTGAGTCCCGCAATGTCGTTCATGGAGCCGTTGGGGTTTAGTTCTAGGTAGCGGAAGACAACTCGGTTTTCTGCCTCGAGCATCTTGATGGTGTCTTCGGTTGCGATGTAGCCGCCCTCGCCGTTCTTAAGAGGGATTGTGATCTCCTCGTCTTTTTCGAACAAGCTGGTCCAGGCGGTCTGGTTGTTTTCAACCCTTAGTTTCTGGTCCCTGCAGATGAAGTGCTGGTGTTCGTTTCTAATCAGCCCGCCTGGGAGGAGATGAGACTCAACTAGCACCTGGAAGCCATTGCAAATGCCCAGCACGGGCAGGCCCTGCTGGGCTTTTTTGATGACCTCTTTGGTGGCAGGGGCCTTGGCTGCAATTGCTCCGCAGCGCAGGTAATCGCCATAGGAGAATCCACCTGGCAGGACTACCGCATCTACCTTCTTGAGATCGTCGTCTGCGTGCCAGAGGGAGACCGGGGTGCCGCCTGCAAGGCGCACTGCCCTCTGGGCATCGCGGTCGTCTAGGGTGCCGGGGTAGGTGATGACGCCTATGCGCATTAGTTCTCTACCGTTACCGCTACCACGTCCTCAATGACGTCGTTTGATAGAAACTCTTTGGCCTGCTTCTTTGCCTCTTCGAGGTCTGTCTCTGTTACCTCGCGGTCGAAGTGAAGCTCGATGCGCTTGCCGATTCTTACGCCAGAGATGTCTTTGTTGCCCATTCTTGTTAGGGCGTTGGCTACTGCCTTGCCCTGGGGGTCTAATAGATCCTGCTTGGGCATGATCTCAACGATGATTTTTGGCACTTCTACCCTTCGGTTGGCAGGAAATCCTGTTTCGGGATGGACGTTGGTTGCCGGCTACCTTGCGCGGAATTCTCTAAGTTTAGCGGGGTAATTTCAGCTTCCCCTCAGACTTGCCTGCACCTGAGTTATCCACAGTTTTGATTGATGCCTAGTCGCGATTGGAGCTTGTGGGTAGCCTAGAGTGGCAAAAGTAATTCTGGTCAATTTGACCCAATTCATTTACACTGAGCAGATGGGAAAAATAGTGACAATCACAGAGGCAAAGGCTCAGTTCTCAGCTCTCGTCGAAGACGCAATTCGAGGTGAAGAGGTCATCATCACCAAGCACGGCAGGCCGGTTGCCAAGATCATCAAGTTTCAGAAGCCAAAGATTGTTTTCGGCACTTTAGAGGGCAAGCTGCCCAAGGAGTGGGAGGAGATCGATTTCGATGACAACTCTCACATGGATGAGGCCTGGGCCAAGTGGCGACGCAAGTTGGATGCGATGGAGATATGAAAGCCCTGCTTGACACAAATGTCCTGATCAACCTGCACCAGAAGCCGGCTCGGCTCGGCAAGGCGACCAAGCGCAGTTTGAACGGTGCCAGAGCCCTGTATTTTTCACCCCTGACATTTTTTGAGTGGCTGCAAAAGGATGATTACCTGGGAACCAGCACCAAGATGCTGGTCGAGGCGACCATCAGACAAGGAATTGAAGAGTTGCCACTTACCGCACAAGCGGCACTCGAAGCCAGACGTTTCGGATCCTTGCGCGGCACAGACCCCCTCGACTTTCTGATCCTCGCTCAGGCGGCAGAGGCTGGGCTCTACCTGTACACATCCGACGAAAAACTACTGGGCTTGGGTCTAGATTTCGTGAAAGACTCCGGAGAGTAGTAAGCCTCCCTCAACCTCGCCGCAAAGGCCGACTTATCCACAGTTGACCCGCTAGCTCCTGAGCCTGAATCCAGCCAGCATCTCCAAGACAAGTAGGGCCCCGAGCCGGACGGTTCTTTGATCTTCGGTGTCTTTAGAGGCGTCTATTTCGGTCATATCCATGCCGACCACTTTTGGGCTTGCGGCGAGGATTCTCGCCGCCTGACGAAGCTCAAATGCGCTGATCCCACCGGGTGCTGCGGCCGGGCAGGCTGGCACCACGCTGCGATCGCAAACATCGACATCGATATCGACAAACACCGGCCCCTCGGCATCCTTGAGCGCGATGTTGCAGGCCTCTTGAATGCCGATTGTGGCCAGGGTGTTTCTTGAGATCACGTTGATGCCGAGGTCTTTGGCAAGCGATGCGTATTCAAAGGAATTGGAAAAATCATTGATTCCGATTTGAAAGACGTTCTTTGGGTTTAGCCCGGCATCAATAAGTCTCCTCACTGGCGAGCCATTCGAGATTCCATCCCGCAGGTCGTGGTGAGCATCCAGGGTGATGAGCCTTGCCGTGCTCAGGTCCTCCTTGAATGCACCCAATGCGGCGGCGTTGGTGATCGAGTTGTCTCCACCTAGCGCAATCAAGAGCTCCTTATCGGCGCTTGCAATCCTGCTGATGGTTTCCTGTTCGTTGCCATCTGGGTCTGCTATTTCACCCAGGTCCTCGATGGACGTGCCGGAGATGTCGTCGTAGGTGCTGTGGCTGAATGTCGAATAGCGAGCCAGCGCTGCCCTAATTGCCTTTGGGGTCAGGTGAGCGGATGTCTCACTGATCGAGGTCTTGTGAGCGGGGATATCTAGAATCCCGACTGGTGAGGGTGAAGTTGTTATCAGCGATGAGCCTCTAGGCCACTTCGGATCTTCACTCATGGTGCCCAAACTTTCTCGAGAGCTCCCTGGCCGCCTGCTGCAGCGAAAGAGCCAGCTGGCTCAACTGTAGCTTTTCAAGCGCCAGCGATTGGAAGGTAATTGCCAGTCCCGCCAGCGGATGGCCCAGGTTGTCTCTGATCGCCACGCCTACCGAGGCGTAGCCAAGGCTAACCTCGTCGACCTCCAGGGCATAGCCCTGGGCTCGCTCGCTATTGAGGATTGCGGTGAGCTCGGTGAAGCTCTTGGGGCCAAGCCCGGTTCGAGTCTGCAGGCCGAGGCCTCTAAACGATGCCGAGAGCTGCTTCTGATCCAGGACTGCGAGCATGGACCTGCCAGATGCTGTTAGGTGAGAGGGAAGCCGGACTCCAATGTCGGTAACCAGCTTTAGCGACCTCGCCGGCCTCTCCTCGAGGAGGTAGAGCACATCAGAGCCGTCTAGAACTCCGAGGTGACCCACCACCGAGGTTTGTTTTTCCAGATTCTCCACCAGCTTCCTCAGCACCGGTCTAGCCAGGCGCTCTAGAGGTTCGTGGCGCTGATAGGCGCTGCCAAGCTCCCAGGCGGCAAGCCCAAGCCCCCAGCGCTTCTCCTCTGGATAGTGGATTGCGTAGTTTGCCTCCTGGAGCTCCTCCAGCAGCTGATAGCAGGAGGATCTGGGGATGCCAAGTCGCTTGGCCAGCATCACTGCTGTCACCGGCTGCCCGATTTCAGCCATTGCGTTTAGGAGTGCGAGGGTTCTCGCCGCCGCAGGGACTCTAGCCATGCAATTAGTTTGTCTGAAATCTCAGACAGATGCTAGAGAAACCCCATTGTCGCATCTCTCGCGTGGTTGTGAAATTGGCTCATGAACCCAACGACGCGAACCCTAAAGGCAGCCACCGGCAGTTCACTAACCGCCCAGGGCTGGCAGCAAGAGGCAGCACTTCGAATGCTGCACAACAACCTCGACCCATCTGTCGCCGAGCATCCCGAAGAGCTGATCGTCTATGGCGGTAGCGGCAAGGCCGCTAGGAACTGGGAAAGTTTCGATGCCATGGTCAAGACCCTGAGCAGCCTCAAGAACGACGAGACGATGCTGGTGCAGTCCGGCAAGCCGGTTGGAGTATTTCAGACCCACGAGTGGGCTCCTCGGGTGCTGCTTGCCAACTCCAACCTGGTTGGAGACTGGGCCAACTGGCCGGAGTTCCGGAGGCTCGAAAAGCTTGGCCTGACAATGTATGGGCAGATGACCGCCGGTTCTTGGATATACATCGGAACCCAGGGAATTCTGCAGGGAACCTATGAGACCTTTGCCGCCGTTGCGGCCAAGCGCTTCGGCGGCACCCTTGCCGGGACCCTCACCCTGACCGGCGGTTGCGGAGGCATGGGTGGAGCGCAGCCTCTTGCCGTAACCATGAATGAGGGCACCTGCCTGATTGTGGATATCGACCCATCCAGGCTCCAGAAGCGAGTTGAGACCAGGTATCTGGACGAGATTGCCGACAACCTTGACGATGCAATCGAGCGAGTCACTCGTTACAGGGCAGAAAAGAAGGCCCTGTCGGTCGGTGTCGTTGGCAATGCAGCTACGGTTTTTGCTGAGCTTCTAGAGCGCGATGTTGAGATCGACATTGTCACCGATCAGACCAGCGCCCACGATCCGCTCTATTACATCCCAGAAGGTGTTGAGTTCTCGGATGCTCGAGAATACGCCGAGCAGAACCCCAAGGTGTTCACCGATCGAGCAGAGGCAGCAATGGCCAAGCACGTCGCCGCGATGGTCGGCTTCATGGAAAAAGGCGCGGAGGTTTTTGACTACGGAAACTCCATCAGAGACGAGGCCCGAAAGGGTGGTTTCCAGGATGCCTTCAAGTTCCCCGGCTTTATACCGGCCTACATTCGCCCGCTGTTCTGCGAGGGCAAGGGACCATTTCGGTGGGTGGCGCTCTCGGGCGACAAGAAGGATATCTATCGCACCGACCAGGCAGTCCTGGATCTCTTCCCAGACAACACTCATCTCAGGCGCTGGATCACGATGGCCCAGGACAGAGTTGAGTTCCAGGGCCTGCCAGCCAGAATTTGCTGGCTGGGCTATGGGGAGCGCGACAAGGCCGGCGAGGCATTCAACCAGCTGGTGAAAAGCGGCGAGGTATCCGCACCGATAGTCATCGGTCGCGACCACCTCGACTGCGGCAGCGTGGCCTCTCCCTATCGTGAGTCAGAGGCGATGCTCGATGGTTCCGATGCGATTGCCGACTGGCCACTACTAAATGCAATGGTCAACATCGCATCAGGTGCGAGCTGGGTTTCCATCCATCACGGCGGAGGCGTTGGCATGGGAAGGTCGATTCATGCGGGCCAGGTCTCGGTGGCCGACGGCACCGATCTAGCTGGCGAGAAGCTTCGCCGAGTGCTGACCAATGACCCGGGGATGGGAGTGATCCGCCACTGTGATGCCGGCTATCCCGAGGCCAAGGATGTGGCTCGTCAGAAGCACGTCCACGTTCCGATGCTGGACACCGAGTAGGCATGAAGACCAAGTATTCAGACATCGCGTCGCTGGTGACCACCGGCGAGAGCTTCGGCGAGCTTGCGGTCATCGAGGATGCGGCAATGGTCGTCGAAGACGGCAAGGTTCTCTGGCTTGGCCCGGCAGCCGCTGCCCCTGAGACAGACGAGGTTGTTTCGCTAGGTGGGGGCTGCGTAATACCGGGGTTTGTAGACTCGCACGCCCACCTGATGTTTGCCTCGGAGCGCAGTGAGGAGTTTGCTCACCGCATGGCCGGTAAGCCCTACTCCTCTGGGGGGATAAAGACCACGGTTCAGGCAACCAGGTCGGCGAGCGCCCAGGAGCTTCGTGAAAATGCGCGGCGGCTTGTCGCCGAGCTGCACGCAAGCGGCGTAACCCACTTTGAGATCAAGAGCGGCTACGGGCTCGATGTCGAAACCGAGGCGAGGTCACTTGAGGTGGCAAGGGAGTTCACCGAGGATGTCACCTTCTTAGGAGCACACGTCGTGCCAGCCGGCCTCGAGCGCGAGCAATACCTGCGCCTGGTGACCGGCGAGATGCTGGCTGAGGCCAAGAAGTATGCCAAGTGGATCGATGTCTTCTGCGACCGCGGGGCCTTCTCGGTCGAGGAGTCCAGAGAGGTCCTAGAGGCGGGGATTGCGGCCGGTCTTAGGCCAAGGATGCATTCGAATCAGCTCGAGAACCTTGGGGGAGTGCAG
This sequence comes from Candidatus Aquiluna sp. XM-24bin5, assembly GCA_003149555.1. Next base: position 939,690 of record QCWE01000001.1, on the reverse strand, counting down.
CTTGCGGTCGAGTTGGACTGTGCGTCGGTGGACCACTGCACATTCATGGATCCAGAAGACATTGCCGCACTTGCTGGATCAAACACGGTTGCAACGCTCGTGCCGGGGGCCGAGTTCTCGACCAGGAGCCCATACCCCGATGCCAGAAGGCTGGTTAGCGCCGGAGTGATTGTTGCCCTTGCGACCGATTGCAACCCAGGATCGTCGTTCACAACCTCGATGCCGTTTTGCATCGCGGTGGCCTTGCGGGAGATGGGGCTGACTCCGGATCAGGCGCTCTGGGCCGCCACCCGAGGTGGCGCCATGGCCCTAAGAAATCAAAAGGGCAAGCTTGCCGTCGGCTCCGATGCCGACTTCGCGGTGCTGGATGCACCAAATCACATCTATCTCGCCTACCGACCCGGGGTTCAGCTCGTGAGCCAAACCTATGTCGGTGGCGAGAGGGTCTTCGAAAGGCGCTGAAATGCAGACTGTTGAGCTAGGAGTCTCCGGACTGAGAATGGTCGATGTCGTTGCGGTTGCAAGGCACGGGGCAAAGATTGCCATCTCCGATCAGGCAATGGCAGCCATGCAACAGACCCGCGAGAGGGTTGAACAGCTCGCCTCTGGCGATGAGCCGGTCTATGGAATCTCGACCGGTTTTGGGGCCCTGGCCCAGCGCCACATTCCAATTGCGGATCGCGTTCAGCTGCAGAAGTCGCTCATCAGATCCCATGCCGCTGGCATGGGAGACCCGGTCGAGACCGAGGTCGTCAGGGCAATGATGTTGCTGCGGCTACGCACGATGTGTTCGGGTCAGACCGGAGTTAGGCCACTGATTGCAAAGACCTATGCCGAGATTCTCAATGCCGGCATCACCCCAAGAGTCTTGGAGTTTGGGTCTTTGGGCTGCTCGGGAGACCTTGCCCCACTTGCTCACTGCGCAATGGTGCTGATGGGAGAGGGCAGGGCCTTCGGGCCAGACGGCAGGGAGAGGCCCGTAGCCGAGCTTCTCTCGGAGGCCGGCATTGAACCGGTTGAGCTCAGGGAGAAAGAGGGCCTTGCGCTAATAAACGGCACCGATGGCATGTTGGGAATGCTCATTCTTGCTCTCGCCGACCTCGAGAAACTTTTGAATCAGGCAGACCTGGTTGCGGCCATGAGCGTCGAGGGCCAGATGGGAACCGACCAGGTGTTCCGTCCCGAGCTGCACGAGAAGCTTCGCCCACACCCCGGGCAGGCGGTGAGCGCAGCAAACATGTTTGTCGCATTGCAGGGGAGCGAGATTGTAAAGTCCCACCGCCATGGCGACGGGGTGGTCCAGGATGCCTACTCACTGCGCTGCGCACCTCAGGTCGCGGGGGCGGCTAGGGACACCCTTGCTCACGCCACCGTCGTCGCCACGCGCGAACTTGCTTCGGTTATTGACAATCCGGTTGTCCTGGAAAGCGGCGAGGTGACATCAAATGGAAACTTTCATGGGGCTCCGGTTGCGCAGGTTTTGGACTTCCTGGCCATCTCGGTTGCGGACCTAGGGTCGATTTCTGAGCGCAGAACCGATCGTTTCTTGGATGTCTCCCGCAATCGCGGGCTGCCGGCTTTCTTGGCCAACGACCCGGGGGTCGACTCCGGATTGATGATTGCTCAATACACCCAAGCCGGCCTGGTCTCGGAGAACAAGCGACTTGCGTCGCCGGCGAGCGTAGATTCGATTCCATCGAGCGCGATGCAGGAAGACCACGTTTCGATGGGTTGGCATGCCGCCAGGAAGCTAAGGAAGGCAATCGACAACCTGCGAAGAATCGTCGCAATCGAACTTGTTACTGCGGCGCGTGCGGTTGAAATGCGTGCCCCGCTGAAGCCAGCCCCGCTCACCGCAGAACTAATCTCGCAGCTGAGGAAAACCGTGCCGGGACTTGGCCCAGATCGCGACCTGGGAGAGGAGCTTGAGGCTGCCTACCAGGTACTTATCAACATGGACGAAAAAATCTGACCTCTCCACAGATATTGCTAGCGCAATAGTGGTATCAGTTTGATACTGTTAGGTTCATGGCTATGACACTAAGACTCACTGAAGAAGATGAAGTAATCCTCACCAGGCTCTCGGAGCAGCTTGGACTGTCCAAGCAAAAGGCACTTCTTGAGGCAATGCGCATGGTTGAGCGCGAGTCGAGAAAAAAGCGTCGGGTGAATGAGGCGCTGCAGTTCGTGCTCAGCCACGATAAGGAGCTCATGGATCGACTGGCTGACGCATGACCGAATACGTCGAGCTAGACCATGCCCTGGACGTGATTGCTAGTCTCGGTTTTCACGTAAAAGAGGTTGGGCTCTTGGATTCAGCTCTTGCCAGACCGCAGACCACTGTGTTCGGAGAAGATGCCTACCCGACCCTCGAGCTGAAAGCTGCGGCAATGTGCCACTCTTTGGCTAAGAATCACGCTCTGGTGGACGGCAATAAACGAACTACCTGGGCTCTTATGGTCGTGTTTCTATTTCTTAATGACTTCAAGCACAACTTTTCAGCGGATGAGGGCATGGACTTCGTGCTTGGCATAGCAACCGACAAGATCAGCGTGGAGCAGGCGGCGGAGATGATTCGCCTGCACCTAGTGCCACTCAGCTAGCGAGCAAAACTTTCAATTGGTGGGCAGGTGCAGGTTAGGTTCCTGTCGCCGAAGACTCCATCAATCCTTCTAACTGGTGGCCAGTACTTACTTCTCCTCTGGCTGTCCGTTGGGAAGACTGCTTCTTCGCGGCTGTAGGGGTGGGTCCACTCGCTTGTGAGGTGGCTGGCGGTGTGGGGCGCATTCACAAGCGGGTTGTCATCTTGTGGCCAATGGCCGTCCTGCACCTTTTGAGCTTCGGCACGGATGGCAAGCATTGCCTCGATGAAGCGCTCCAGCTCTTCCATCGGCTCTGACTCGGTCGGCTCAATCATCAGGGTTCCTGCTACAGGGAAGCTCATGGTTGGGGCATGGAAGCCATAGTCAACCAGGCGCTTCGCAACATCGTCGTTTGAGATTCCGGCATCCTTTTGCAGGGGCCTGATGTCGATGATTGCCTCGTGGGCGATGAGGCCGTTCTTGCCGGTGTAGAGAAGTGGGTAGGCATCAGAGAGCTTCTTTGCAACATAGTTCGCGCTCAAGACCGCCACCGCCGTTGCATCCTGCAGCCCACCCGCGCCCATCATCTGGATATAGGCCCAGGAGATGGGGAGAATGCTTGGAGAACCAAATGGAGCTGCCGAGACCGGTCCATAGCCAGGGAGCTCGACCTGTGCCATGGAGTGTCCAGGCAGGAACGGCCCGAGGTGAGGCCTTGCAACCACTGGCCCAACGCCAGGACCGCCACCACCGTGAGGGATGCAGAAGGTCTTGTGGAGGTTGAGGTGGCTTACGTCACCACCGAACTCACCAAACTTTGCAAAGCCCACGACCGCGTTGGTGTTTGCGCCGTCGATGTAGACCTGGCCACCTGCTGCGTGAACGAGGTCACAGATCTCAACCACTGCCTCTTCGTAGACACCGTGGGTGGAGGGGTAGGTAATCATCAGAGCCGCAAGGGTGTCCTCGTGCTCTGCAATCTTTTGCCTCAAATCAAGAACATCTACGTTGCCGTCGTTGTCGCAACCAACCACCACAACCTCAAGACCTGCGAGCACGGCGCTCGCGGCATTGGTGCCGTGGGCGGAGGAAGGTATCAGGCACACATTTCGCTGGAAGTCTCCCCTGGAGCGGTGGTAGCCGCGGATCGCCAATAGTCCCGCTAGCTCTCCCTGGCTACCGGCATTTGGCTGCAGCGAAACAGACTCGTAGCCCGTGATGTCGCTAAGCCATGAGGTTAGCTCTCCAATGAGCTCGATGTAGCCCTGAGTGTCCTCGGCTGGAGCGAAGGGGTGCAGCGAGGCAAACTCTGGCCAGGTGACCGCCTCCATTTCGGTGACGGAGTTGAGCTTCATCGTGCAGGAGCCGAGCGGAATCATGCCCCTATCCAGGGCGTAGTCAAAGTCCGCGAGCTTCTTTAGATACCTCAGCATTGCGGTCTCAGAGTGGTGGGTGTTAAAGACCGGGTGCTCTAGGTACCCACTCTCGCGGCGGTTTCTGAGCCTGTCTTCGGCATCCTCTGTCTTTGGCGACCTCGCACCAAAAGCACTCGCGAGTTCGGCTAGGTGCTGCCAGGTTGTGCTCTCGTCCACCGAGATGCCGATGGTTTGATCGTCGACCCTCAGGACTGTGAGGTCTTTGGCCCTAGCCGCCTCAAAGAACTTGTTTGCATCGGTGCCAATGAGCCTGATGGTGTCAAAGAAGTTCTCGTGCTGCAAAGAGAAGCCAACTTCGGTCAGGACCTTCGCCAGGGCGCTCGCCTTGTCGTGGATCTCCTTGGCAATTGCCTTTAGATCCTCTGGTCCGTGATAGACGGCATACATGCCGGCCATGACCGCCAGCAGCACCTGAGCGGTGCAGATGTTTGATGTTGCGCGCTCGCGCCTGATGTGCTGCTCTCTGGTCTGCAGGGTGAGGCGGTAGGCAGGTGCTCCCTCGGCATCGACAGAGACGCCTACGAGCCTTCCCGGCATGGTGCGCTCGAGCTTCTCGCGCACCGCCAGGTAGCCCGCGTGAGGGCCACCAAAGCCCATGGGGACTCCAAAGCGCTGGGTCGTGCCGCAGACGACATCGGCACCCTTTTCACCCGGAGGGGTGATCAGGGTAAGGGCCATTAGGTCAGCAGCTGCGATGGCAAGGCCACCAAACTCGTGGACCTTTGCAAAGAGGTTTTCGAAGTCGATGATTCTTCCCGATGCGCCAGGGTACTGAATTACCGCACCAAAGCACTCTTCGTCTAGCTCTTCCGGCTTTGCCGCGTCGAAGTACTTGATGACGATGCCCATAGGCTCTGCCCTGTGCTCAAGCAGCTGCTTGGTCTGCGGGAACATGTCACTGTCGACAAAGAAAACATCGCTGTTGCTATCTGCGCTGCGCCTTGCAACCAGCATGGCCTCGACGACCGCCGTCGATTCGTCGAGCATCGAGGCGTTTGCGGTCTTCATGCCGGTGAGGTCGGTGACCATGGTCTGGAAGTTGATGATTGCTTCCAGTCGGCCCTGCGAGATCTCTGGCTGGTAGGGGGTGTAGGCGGTATACCAGCTTGGGTTCTCTAATACGTTGCGCTTGATGACTCCGGGAGTTCTGGTGCCGTAGTAGCCGAGGCCTATAAAGCTCTGTGTGATTCGGTTTTTGGAGGCAATCTCCCGAAGGCGCTCCAGCGCCTCGTCCTCGCTTATGGCATCGGGGAGCTTGCTGTCACCTTCAAACTTGATGGCATCGGGGAGCGCCTTCTCCATGAGCTCGCTGAGACTTTCAAGCCCGAGGTAATCGAGCATGGCCTTTTGCTCGGTGGCATCTGGGCCGATGTGGCGGAAACGAAACTGATGGTGGTCAGCTAGCAATTACTCTCCAATGAAGGCGTCGTATTCGGTGCTAGATAGAAGATCTGGCAATTGGGTAAAACGAATCTTAACCAGCCATCCTTCCCCAAACGGGTCATCATTTATCGTTTCGGGAGATCCGCTCAGAGAATCGTTAGCTTCGACGACTTCGCCATCCATCGGTGCGTAGAGTTCGCCGACGCTCTTGGTTGACTCAATCTCGCCGCAGATTTTCATGTGAGTTGTTGAAGAGCCAACCTTTGGTAGGTCCACATAGACAATCTCGCCGAGGGCATCAGCCGCATACTTTGTAATGCCGATGGTTGCCACATCGCCTTCGACCCTTACCCACTCGTGCTCTTTTGTGTATTGCAGCTCTGCTGGATTTGCCATGTCTCTATCTCCTATAAAACGGGAGCTCTACAACCTCGTAGTTCACCCTCGTGCCTCTCACATCTGCCTCTAGTTTGCTACCAATTTCAAGCTCTAGCGAACCGTCCAGGTATGCCATGGCAACCGGGTAGCCGAGAGTTGGCGAAAGCGCGCCCGAGGTGACCTGCCCGATTGGATTCTCACCACCCGGAAGGTAGATCTCATACTCCGCCCTTGCGGCCCTTCTGCCCTCACCCCTAAGGCCATAAAGCCTCCAAGTGCTTTGCTCCTTGAGGCCCTCAAGCGCAACCTTGCCAACAAAATCCCCTTTGTCACCGGCCACAACCCTGCCTAGGTTTGCCTCATAGGGGTTCACGTCCAAAGTGAGCTCGTGCCCATAAAGGGGCATGCCTGCCTCTAGTCGCAGAGTATCTCTGGCTGCCAGGCCACAGACCCTCACCTCTTCCCTTGCCGCAAGTTCTTTGAAGATTGGTAGTGCCTCGTTGTCGGGAATGAAGATCTCGAAACCGTCCTCACCGGTGTATCCGGTTCGGGCCAAAAGGACCTCGGTCTGGCCAATCTTGCCGCTGGCGATTGAGTAGTAGGAAAGTGGATTTAGATCGATGTCAACAAATTCGTTTAGGACCGCGGTTGCCTTTGGACCCTGAAGAGCCAGCAATACCCACTGGTCGGATTCGTCTCTCACCTCAACATCAAAATGCTCCGCAGCATCGAGCAGTTGTAACAGCACCGCGTGGCGGTTGCCGGCATTTGCCACGACTAGGTATTCATCTTCTGCAATGCGGTAAACGATGAGGTCATCGATGACCTTGCCATCTGCGTTGCAGATCATTGTGTATTTGGCTTTGCCGTTTTTCATGGCGCTCAATTTGGAGACCAGGGCATAGTCAAGAAGCTCAGCCGCCTCGCCCTTGATTCTGATTTCGCCCATGTGGCTGATGTCAAAAAGGCCCGCTGAGTTTCTTACCGCGTGGTGCTCCTCGAGGTCTGACCCGTACCGCACCGGCATCTCCCAGCCGCCAAAGTCGGTGAAGGCGGCACCCAGGGCCTGATGTTCGTCAAACAGCGGTGTTCTAAGCACCCAATAACCCTAATTGTTATTGCTGGTTAGTTTCTCCGCCAGTTCTCGATAGCGAGCTGCGGTTAGCTCGACAATCTCTGTTGGTAGCTCGGGAGGGGTGGATGTCTTGTCCCAGTTTCTCTCCAACCAGTTGCGGACAATCTGCTTGTCAAAGCTTTGGTCGCGCACTCCCTGCTCCCACTCTGCTTTGTCCCAATAGCGCGAGCTGTCGGGGGTTAGCACCTCGTCGCCGAGGGTAAGCATGTTGGTTCTCGGGTCGTTGCCAAACTCGAACTTCGTGTCTGCCAGGATCAGCCCGGCTTTTTCCGCGAGGTGGGTGGCGTGGATGAATATCTCAATGCTGCTGTCCCTGAGCCGCTCCGCGATCTCGCTGCCGACTAGCTCGATAACTCTCTCGAAGCTGATGTTCTCGTCCTTTTCACCCTGGGGGGCTTTATAGGCGGGGGTGAAAATCGGATGGGGCAGCCTGTCTCCGTTTTTTAGACCCTCGGGGAGCTCGATGCCGCAGACCTTGCCTGTCTCCTGATATTCCTTGAAGCCGGAACCGGCGAGATAGCCACGCACCACGCACTCAACCGGATACATATCCAGCTTCTTGACGATCACCGCTCTGTTCTTGACCTCTTCTGGTACTTGCAGCTCATCTGAGAGGTGGTTAGGAAAATTCAGCCTTTCAAACCACCACGCAGTGACCTCGGTCAGGTTCCTACCCTTGCCCGGTATGTCAGGCGAGTGGATGTAGTCGAACGCGCTGATACGGTCGCTCGCGACGATTAGAACCAGGTGAGAGAAGGCGGGGTCCTCAGGCTCGTATAGGTCCCTTACCTTGCCCGAGTAAACGTGTTTGAAACCTGGCAGTTCCATCTAGCTAATACCTGCCGCGATGTCGTTTCTGAAATGGGCGCCGTCCAAGCTGATTCGGCTAATGCCCTCGTAGGCGAGGGTCCTTGCCTCCTGGAAGCTATCGCCGCATCCCACCACCGAAAGCACCCTGCCAACTTTTCCTGCTTTGCAGACTTCGACATCTTCGATGCTCTCGGCAGATTCGATGCCGCTTACCTCTCGATACTCCGCGGTCGATGTTGGGTAGCCTTCGGATGCCAGGACAACGGTGACGGCCTTGCGTTTTGAAAACTCCGCAGAAGGGCCAGCATCTAACTTCCCAGTCGCAGCTCGCATCATGAGGTCTGCGAGGTTGCTCGTTAGCCTTCGGAGCACGACCTGGGTCTCCGGGTCTCCAAACCTTGCGTTGAACTCGATGACCCTGATGCCCCTGTCGGTGACGATGAGGCCGCAGTAGAGCAGCCCGACAAACTCAGTGCCACGTTTTGCGAGCTCGTCAATCACGGGTTGGGCAACCCTCTCGGTGACCTCTTCAACAAAGCCCTCTGGCAGCCATGGGATGGGAGAATAAGCTCCCATACCGCCGGTGTTAGGACCCTCGTCACCCTCATAGGCGCGCTTGTAATCCTGAGCCGGAGATAGCGGCATAACCGTCTTGCCATCTGCGAGGAAGAAGAGGCTTACTTCCCTTCCCTGCAAGAACTCCTCCACCAGCACTCCGCCGGAGATGTAGACCTTGGCGTGCTCCAAAGCTGCTGATTTGTCGCTGGTGACAATCACTCCCTTGCCAGCTGCTAGGCCGTCGGCTTTTACGACGTAGGGGGCACCAAACTGGTCCAGCGCACTCTCTACCTCATCGATCGTGGTGCACTGGTGGGCCATGCCGGTTGGCACGTCGGCAGCGGCCATGACCTCTTTAGCAAAGTTCTTTGAGCCCTCCAGTCGGGCGGCGTCTTGATTTGGGCCGAACACCGCTACGCCCTGCTCCCTGAGGGCATCGGCTACTCCTGCAACAAGTGGTGCCTCGGGACCAATGACGACGAGGTCGACCCGCTCCTCCAGGGCAAGCTTTACAACGGCCAGGCGATCGACCTGGTCCACATCCCTTACCTCAACCTCTTTGGCTATGCCCTCGTTGCCCGGGGCACAAACTATGTCCTTGGCAGGGGTGCCGGTTCGAATGAGGGCCTTTACGATGGCGTGCTCTCTTGCGCCAGAGCCAATGACGAGGATTCTCACCCGAGCGAGTTTACCTTCGTGCCGCTGGGAACCCTCAGCATCGGGTCTCTCGATGTCAAGAAGTAGTCGCCTCGGTTATGCATAATTGGCGCATGGGTAAGAAGCGGATTGACGATGCTGTTGGCAAAGAGGCTATTTCGTCATCCGACATCCCTACTGCGGTCAGATACCTGCTGCAACTTATCGAGGAGAAGTTTCCCGGCGGAGCCGTGGAACTGAGAGTCCCGCCTTACGGAGCGATTCAGTGCCTGTCGGGTTTGGACCACCGCCGGGGCACGCCCCCAAACGTTATTGAGATGGAACCCGAGTTATTTCTCTCGCTCTGTCTTGGGAGGGCTAGCTGGGAAGAGGCCATCGAGTCCGGCCACGTGCTGGCATCGGGGAGCCTCGTCCCTGAGGCCGCCAAGCTCTTTCCTGTCCTTGAAAACTAGCGGTATCGAGGCGATGGCTTTGCTGGTTTAATTGGAGCGTGGCCGAGAACGAAGAAATCGAAATTCGCAGAGCTCCCAAGGTGCTTCCTTGGATGTTTACCGGTAGCGCACTCGGCGTCATCATCGCGATTCTGATCTTTGTTATCGCCCCTGAAAACTCCGAGGTGCCCGAGAACTTCTTTGGCCTTTTGATGATCGCACTTGGCTCTCTGGGTCTGGGGGTTGGGGTTTTGGTTGCGATTATTTTTGACCTGGTCTCCTCAAGGAGGGCCAAGAAGGCAATAGCCAATAGGGTTTCAGAGTGATACGCGGGGACGGTCTTCTAAATCACGACATCCTGCCCGGAGAAAAGGGCCCCCAAGACAAGTGCGGCGTATTCGGCGTCTGGGCCGAGGGTGAAGAGGTTGCAAAACTTGCCTACTTCGGCCTTTATGCTCTCCAGCACCGTGGCCAGGAATCTGCGGGTATCGCAACCGCCAATGGCGACAAGATCTTGGTTTTCAAGGACATGGGCCTGGTCTCTCAGGTCTTCAATGAGGCAGCGCTTGAGTCTCTAGAGGGGCACATCGCGGTGGGCCACACCAGGTATTCGACGACGGGAGCATCTCACTGGAAAAATGCTCAGCCGACCCTGGGTCGAACCGCTTACGGCACAGTCGCCCTGGGCCACAACGGAAACCTCACCAACACCCAAGAGCTACTCGAGCTATTGCAGAAGCGCTACCCGGAGCACGAGGGTGAGCTGCGTGGGGGCAACACCACCGACACCGCGGTCCTGACTGCGCTGCTCTCGGGTAATGCGGACAGCTCGCTGGAGGCAACCGCTCTAGAGCTGCTTCCGCTTGTGAAAGGCGCCTACTGCCTGGTCTTCATGGACGAGGGAACCCTCTATGCCGCGCGCGATCCTCAAGGCGTAAGACCACTGGTTCTGGGAAGACTCGAGCGTGGTTGGGTAGTGGCCTCAGAGTCTGCGGCTTTAGACATTGTGGGTGCGAGCTATGTTCGCGAGGTTGAGCCAGGCGAGCTAATTGCAATTGACGAAAACGGCCTGAGGTCCTCTAGGTTTGCTGAGACCAAGCGCGCCGGTTGCGTATTTGAGTATGTCTATCTCGCCCGCCCGGACACTTCAATTAACGGCCGCGTGGTCTATGAGTCCCGCGTTGAGATGGGTAGGACGCTCGCCAGGGAGTATCCCGTTGAGGCGGATCTTGTTATGCCGACACCAGAGTCAGGAACCCCTGCCGCCATTGGTTTCAGCGAAGAGAGCGGTATACCTTTCGGCCACGGTCTTGTGAAGAACGCCTATGTGGGAAGAACCTTCATCCAGCCCTCCCAGACCATCCGACAGCTCGGTATCAGGCTCAAGCTCAATCCCCTAAGAGAGGTCATTGCAGGCAAGAGGTTGGTTGTAGTCGATGACTCCATCGTCAGGGGTAACACCCAGCGGGCTCTGGTGAAAATGCTCAAGGAGGCAGGTGCAGCGGAGGTTCATGTGCGCATCTCCAGCCCCCCGATTACCTGGCCTTGCTTCTACGGCATTGATTTCGCATCCAGGGCAGAGTTGATTGCCTCCGGACTTGGAGCTGAGGAGGTTAGGCAATCAATCGGGGCAGACTCTCTCGGATATCTGTCCAAGGAGGGCATGATCGCGGCCACCAATCAAAAGCCTGACTCGCTCTGCACCGCCTGCTTCACAGGAGAGTATCCAATCGAACTTCCCGCGGCTGAGTCTCTAGGCAAAAACCTGCTTGAAAGAGGCGTTGCCACCATCAAGGAAGAGAAGCACGTTCACGTAGATGACTAATCCATATGCGTCCTCAGGGGTCGACACCGAGGCTGGAGACAAAGCCGTAGAGCTCATGAAGCAAGCGGTTAGCGCCACACACAACAACCTCGTTCTCGGCGGCTTTGGGGGCTTTGCCGGGATGGTCGATGCCGGGTTTCTAAGGTCATACGAGCACCCAATTCTTGCCACCTCAACCGATGGCGTTGGAACTAAAGTTGCGATTGCCCAGGCCATCGATAAGCACGACACCATTGGCCAGGATCTAGTGGGCATGGTCGTGGACGACATTGTCGTCACCGGCGCCAAGAGTCTTTTCATGACCGACTACATTGCCTGCGGAAAGCTGGTGCCCGGAAGAATCGCGGACATTGTTCGGGGCATAGCCGAGGCCTGCAAGGCCGTGGACGTCGCGCTGGTTGGTGGCGAGACCGCTGAGCACCCCGGCCTGCTTGGCGAGGACGAGTACGACGTTGCGGGAGCTGCGACTGGAGTTGTCGAGAAGTCCAAGATCCTCTCGAGTGAGAAGGTCGAGGTTGGAGATATCGTGCTCGGGCTTTCCTCTTCGGGCCTGCACTCAAATGGCTACTCGCTGGTTCGCAAGATTGTCGCCGATAGGGGCCTGAGTTACACCGAACACGTTGATGAGTTTTCCACGACGCTAGGTGAGAAGCTTTTGGAGCCGACCATGCTCTACAGCGGTGTGCTCAACAATGTGCTCGAGAGATTTGATGGCCAGGTCTCAACCATGAGCCACATCACAGGTGGCGGCATCGCTGCCAACCTATCCCGGGTGCTACCCGCCACCGTATCCCTGGATATTGATCGCGGCAGCTGGAGCCCGCAGGACGTCTTTCGGGTGCTGGCCTCTTGGGCGGGACATGATCTAAAAGACCTCGAGAGCACCTGGAATCTAGGCCTTGGTTTTGCTCTGGTCGTGAGAAAGTCGAGTGCCGCTGAGATTGAGAAGTTCGTGAGTGAAAGCGGCATCCACACCTGGCAACTGGGCGTCATTGAGTCCACAGCATGTGATACGGAGGCCGAGGGTTACACGACAAACGCCAAGGGTGTGGCAGGCGGTGCCGTGCGGTTGGTCGGAGACTATGCGCAATAAGGCAGCCGTTGGCGTAGGCGTTGTCGGAGTAGCAGTTTCAATCGGTGCTTTCCTGTTGGGCCTCATTAGTGGTGCAGAGTCTGCGACTGTGAGCATCGTCAGAGATACCCCTAATGTGCACTGCTACGAGGACACCTCGACAGAGCAGTTCACCGAGCAGCACACTCAGACCAAAGTTCTCGCCTGCCAGGTTATGGGCATGACCAAGCAGGCAGCGGTTGATTATCTCGAAGCTGAGGGTAGGACTGTGAGGATTGCCTCGGAAGACGGTGAATACTTTGCCCTCACGGAGGATTACCGTGACGACAGGGTGAACTTGGATATCTTGGTTGGTCTGGTCGTCGGCGCAAATGCGTGGTGAAAACGGGGCACAGTCCGCTCTAGTCCTCTTCGTCTAGTTCGACGACGCGCTCGTCGTCCAGAGGTGCTTCGTAGTCGTCGGCCCAGCGGTCCACGAAGTCTTCGTTTTCGTCTCCGGCCTTCTGGCTGAGCTCAGCCTCAAGCGCTGAGTAGTCGGTCGACGGGCTGTAATACTTCAGCTCGCGAGCGACCTTGGTGTTTTTCGCTTTTTGACGGCCACGCCCCATGGCGAGCCCCCTCTATCTCTGAATGTCCGCGGCTTTAGCCTTGGAAACTTACCGGAACCTTGAGAAATACTAACAAAATCTAAACGAACTGCATGACAAGCATCATTGCCAGCACGGGCATCAGAGCGTTGATGACGAGCGTGAGGAACATCTGCACTAACCGCCCGCGGTGATAGTAGTCGAAGCCCTCTTGAGAGACCCCAGCAAATGTTGAGAGGCCTCCTGCCAACCCAACCGATGCGATCACCAGCCAGTCCTGGGTCAGCGATCCGGAGTAGATGAAGCCGACAAGGCCTCCGGCCAAGATGTTTACCGCGAATAGCCCAAATGGCAGGGCCCCATGCCAGGAAATGATGGCGTAGCGGATTACCGCACCAACACCACCTGCTGCGCCGATGAGCAGGGTGAGCAGAATCGGATTACTCATGCCCCACCTTCTTCGCTCGCCTTCTGCCCTGGTGCCAACCAAAGGCATATGTGGCAGGGCCAATGAAGAGCAGCAGAGCAATTTCTGGCGAGAGGCCCTGAATGTCAATGAACAAAGTGAGTGCGCTCATGGTGGTAAAACCACCTGCTAGACCAGTGCCAAAGAAGGCCCGCTTTTTCTCGGTTGCAAAAATTGGGTGCCTTGCGGTCAGGCCAAAGAAGTAGCTACCAATGAGGTTTACAAACCCGAGCGCAAGAAATTCTGAGGTGGGGAACTCGTAGGTAGAACCGAACACTTCCCCAATTAGGTGACGCAGCATGGTTCCAATCGCGCCACCGACAAACACCATGCCAGCCATTCTCCAGTTGGCTAACACCCTTCAAACACTAGCGAACTTGCTAACTTGTCAGGGTGAACTTTGACGACAAGAACAACCTGGTGGTGGGTAGCTACTACCAAAACAACTACTCGGCCGAGGAGAACCAGCAGTTCACAAAAGAGTTTGCAGCCATCACGGAAAAGATGGTGGCTTGCCTCGATGAGGGCCTAGAGCCAGAGCATGAAAAGATGCAGGCTGCGGTGCGGCTGCATTACGAGTTCTGCCTAAGGTTCTGGAAGCCCGATCGCGAGTCTTACAAAAACCTTGCAATGAGCTTTGCCCTGCCAACCGCCTATAACGAAACCTATGAGGCGGAGCGTGAGGGGCTGGGGAACTACATCTACCAAGCGGCAACAATCTTTGCCGATAAAAACCTTTAGGCCTTTTCCTTAGAGCGGCTTCCAAGCCTGAAGGTGGAGGCGAATCCGAGCAGCAGGAAGATTGCTGCTGCAAAGGCTGCCCATTTGGCACCATCTGTAAAGGCATCGCCAGCGGCATCTTGGATCGACTCGGCAAGCTCCTGCGGAACCTGCTGGGAGGTCAGCCCCTCAGCAAGACCCGGTATTGCACCACCGGCCGAATCGACAACCGCGTCGACAATAAAGACCTGCTGACTCTGCGGGACCGCAAGCTCGTCAAGACGGTCTTCGAAAGATGCCTGGGTTCCGGTGAAGAGCATGCTGCCAAGAACCGCAATACCCAGTGCAGAACCAATCTGCCTCACGGTTGACTGAGAGCCAGACGCCTGACCTGTCTGTGCCATGGGGACATCGACCATGATGACCCCAGTTAGCTGCGCGGTGGCAAGCCCAATGCCGATGCCGTAGATGAATAGCAGCGGTGCTATCACGCCCCAGCCTGCATCGACCGAGGCCACCAGTCCAATGCCTGCAACGCCGATTAGCTCAAGACCAACACCAATCTGCACGGCTCTTGCCGGCGGCAGCTTGCCAGAGAGCGCCCCTCCAATACCGGAGGCCATAAAAGCACCACCTGCCAACCAAAGCAGAACCAGACCGGAGCTGATAGGGCTAAGTCCGAGCACGTTCTGAAGCCATAGAGGAATGGCAAACAGCAGGCCAAATTCACCGAGCGAGATGATCATGGCTGCCAGCGAGCCATTTCTGAAAGAGGCAATGCTGAATAGTCCGAGATCGAGCAGCACGCTCTTGCCCTCTCTCTCGCGCTTTCTCTCCCAGAAAACGAACATGACCGAGGTGACAGCCGCGATTGCCAGCGCCACCGGAATCACCGAGATGCCGTCCTCTGGCCAAACGAAATCGCCAATCACAAATTGATTCTTGGGGTTGGGGGTAATCCAGCCATAAACACGCCCTTCGATTAGACCAAAGACAAGGGTGCCGAACATGACCACGGAAATCGCAGCCCCAACCCAGTCGATTCCCTTGCGTCCGCTTTCAGCCTTTGACTCGGGAATGAGGTAAATAAGGCCCGCAAGAATCAGTATTCCTAGCGGGAGGTTTATCAAAAATGCCCAGCGCCAGGTGAAGTCGGTTGCGAGCCAGCCGCCCAGCACTGGACCTACCGCCACCATGCCACCAATGGTCGCTCCCCAAACCGCAAATGCAATGCCGCGCTCTTTGCCCTGGAAGTTTGCGTTCACCAGGGACAGCGTGGTTGGTAGCACCATTGCGCCACCGAATCCCTGGACCACCCTCGCCGCGATCATTTCGCCGGCTGATTCGGTGGAGCCGGCCCAGACCGAGGCCACTATGAAGATGAAGATTCCGATCAGCAAAAGGCGCTTGCGGCCAATCTTGTCGGCGAGCGAGCCCCAGACCAGAAGGGTCGAGGCAAAGACGAGCACATAGCTCTCCTGCACCCACTGAACCTCGGTTGAGCTAAGAGACAGGTCCTCGATGACCTTGGGAAAGATTGTGTTGACTATGGTGCCGTCGATGATGACCAAGGAGATGGCCATGGAGATAAATACCAGCCCGACCCAGCGGTTCTTAGTTTTCAATTCGTTCTTTCTGCTCTAGCCGACTGCCAACAGGGCACAGGCCCCGATTGCTAAAGCTATGCCTATGTTTTGGCTGAGCGCAATGCGCTCCTTTAAAAAGACCCTTGCAAGCAGGATTGTTCCCACTGGATAAAGCGAGGTCAGCACCGCAGCCACTGCGAGAGCGCCACTGGATGTTGCAATCATGAAAAACACATTGCCCGTGACATCGCCAAGGCCTGCCAGAAGAACAAGAGGTAGCAGGCTCTTTGTGAAGATCTCGCGCTCGACAAAGACCTTGGACTTGCCCAGGAGCAGAAGTGCCACTAGCCCGGCTCCCATGAGCAAGAGTCCCACAACTCGCATGACTACTAGAACGCCAAGGCCTGTGCCCTCAGGAGTCATGTCCAAGAACAAAAAGATGCCGGCGAAGCCAACCCCGGCTCCAACCGAGTACAAGACAGCTCGCAAGGATGGCAGCCTGACATCAGCACCAGGAATGAAGGCAACCAGCACCACCGCCACCAAAATAAGTGCAATCGCAATAAGTGCAAACGAACTCAGCTGCTGGCCAGAGATCACGTCAAAGACCACGGGAATCATTGCCGACAGCACTGCTGTGAGCGGGCTAACTATTGAGATAGGTCCGAGTGCTAGGGCCGCATAGAGAAAAGTAATTGCGGCAGCCGAGCAGATGCCCGCGTAGATTCCGATTTGAAAGACGTTGAGGTCGTAGCTCGCGCCAAAGAACAACGAGAGAAAGATCGCAATCCCAAGGCCAAATACGAAGGCCACCGTAGTGACGGCAAGGGCCCGAACCTTCTTGGCCGCCAGTGCCCCAACGAAGTCTGCGTACCCATAAGAAAAGGCAGATAGTAAACCAAAGAAAATCGTCACTATCTGCCTCTTTCTGGTGGCTCCGACCGGCGTCGATCCGGTGACCTAACGATTTTCAGTCGTTCGCTCTACCAACTGAGCTACAGAGCCTTGGAGCCTAAGCTCCCCATTCGCTTTCGCGAAGCGACCCTGACGGGACTTGAACCCGCGACCTCCGCCGTGACAGGGCGGCGCGCTAACCAACTGCGCTACAGGGCCAGGAGGTACTTCTAATCGCCTAGTGACCCCAACGGGATTCGAACCCGTGCTACCGCCGTGAAAGGGCGGCGTCCTAGGCCGCTAAACGATGGGGCCAGAAGCTGGCAACTTCAAAGCACCGACGGTAAAGACTACTTGTGTTTCGGCAAGTTGCGCAACACTTAGCCAACTCTCAGGCAATACTTGAAGCTTTGACTTAGATTTCTAGCAGGGAGGTGTGAATGGCCAGCCGCAAGAACGCGATTATTGCCGCTCTCTCGGGCGTTGGTCTTGTCGCCGGAACCCTCCTTCTCACACCTGCATATGCAAACCCTGACTACCCAACTGCGGCCGAGGTTGCTGCCGCCAAGCGGGATGTCCAGGAAAAGGAAAAGCTCATCGAGCGCATCGAGGGGATTCTTGTCACTCTTGAAGAAGAGGCCAGAGCCCTGGAGACCATTGCTCTGCAAAAGAACGAGGAATACAACCAGGCTGTAGATGCCAAGAACGAGATGGCGGCCAAGGTTGAGTCGCTCCAGGCGAGGGTTGAACAGTCAGCCCGGGAGGCTGAGGAGGCAAAGCTACAGCTCGGCAGGATTGTCTCTCAGATGTTCCGTGAGCGTTCGATCGGCGATACGACCTTGGAGCTGCTATTCAATCCAGATAATGCCGAGAACCTGCTGTTTCAGATGAGCATGGAGGAGCTAATCGCTCAGCGGACAGAGGCCATCTATCAGGCAGCTCTTGACAAGCAGGCTCAGGCTGAGGCTCTAGCGCTAGAGCTTGAGCAGTCCCGAGTCGAACTTGAGGAAATAGAGGCCGAGGCTGAGCAGCTCTACCAAGAGGCTCAGGATGCGGCCGATGCAGTGATTGCAAAGGTCGCCGAGTCTGAGCGCGAGCGAGCCACCATGATGGAGCAGCTTGCCGAGCTCAAGGACACCGCAGAGGAAATTGAGCGTCAGCGCCAAGAGGGACTCGAGTGGGAGAGAAGGCAGGCTGCCATACGTGCTGCACCAACAGCACCCGAGCTTTACACAGTAGGTGAGCCAGATTGGGCTCAGGTTGAGACCGCAATTGCCTTTGCCGAAGAGCAGCTTGGTGAGAGATATGTACTTGGCGGTGCTGGACCAAACGTTTGGGATTGCAGCGGCATCACTATGAAGAGCTATGCAGCTGCCGGTGTCTACATAGGTTGGCACTCCGCCACTGCCCAGTACAACGTTCTGGCAAAGCAGAAGAAGCTTGTTCCATTCCAGAATGCTCAGCGTGGGGATCTGATCTGGTGGTCAACCGAGAGCGCCTTCTCGGGAGATAAGTATCACGTCGCCATTTACCTGGGCGATGGCATGATGCTGGAGGCGCCAAACCCAGCTAGAACCGTGCGAATTGTTCCGGTTCGCTACGGCGAGCTCTGGCCTTATGCGGGTAGGCCAACCGCTACCTCAAATTAGTATTCGCCGACCTTTTCATAGAGCTTCGCGATAATCCACCACTCACCATCGACCTTCACGAAGTTCAGGTAGTCCTGCATGATGCCACCGAACATCTGTAGCTGGACCTTGGCCCATGCCATGGTGTCCGAAATCTGATCAATCTCAAGAATCTGATCGTCTCTGGGGTTGCCCAGCTCTTTGGGAGATTGTCGGTTTGCCACCTGGTCCCGGTAGACGTCAAATGGGCGCAGCACAAGCTCATTGCCCTGGGCCGAATAGAGCGTGCAGCGCTCGTGGAAGACCTGATCGAACAGCTCGAGATCCTGAGCGTGAATCACCTCAAAGTAGTCGTTGAGCTTTGAAATCAAACCAACATCGATTGAAGAGGTGTCAGGCGTTTGCATCTTTAGCCCTTGTAGTTCGCGTATCCGTCGGCAAGAACCTTTTCGGCAGCTGCTTTGTTATGCCAGCCGCCAAGCTTTACCCACTTACCTGGCTCTAGGTCCTTGTAGTGCTCGAAGAAGTGCTCAATCTCATTCTTGGTTTGCTGCGGAACATCCTGGATATCTTGGATGTGAGCAAACCTGGGGTCCTTGTCAAGAACGCAAAGTAGCTTCTCGTCCTGACCTCCGTCGTCCTCCATTAGGAGCATGCCAACCGGACGGACATTCATGTGGACTCCTGGGTATACCGGGTATTCCAAAATGACAAGAGCGTCGAGCGGGTCACCATCACCGCCGAGGGTGTTTTCGAATGCTCCGTAGTCGATTGGGTAGACAAAGGGGGTGAAGAGCACCCTGTCTAGCCAGACCTTGCCGGTCTCGTGGTCAACCTCGTATTTGTTTCTACTGCCGCGAGGAATCTCAATAACTACTTCGTATGACACCGCTTCTCCTAAATAGGCTTTGAGTGTAAACATTATCGAATCGGAGCCAATGCCAGTTAGACCTCGCCTCACGCCCGCCATGGCAGATGCTCGGCGGGCAGTTCGCGAGCTAGTTGCGAAGCTAAAGCCAAAACAGGGTTCATTGCTACTGGTCGCCTGCTCCGGAGGGCCAGACTCGATGGCCCTCGCAGCAGCCTGCGCTTTTGAGCTACCACGGGCTGGACTGAAGGTGGGGGCAGTGATTGTGGATCATGGGCTCCAGGAGAACTCAGCTGAGATAGCAGCGCAGGCGGCTAGCCGCTGCAGAGAACTCGGGCTTGAGCCAGTGATTGTCAGCCGCGTGGAGGTAAAAGTCTTCGGAGAGGGCTTAGAGGCTGCCGCGAGGGATGCAAGATACGCCGCTTTAGAGTCGGCAAGAGTGGAAACGTCGTCAGACTTCGTACTCCTCGGCCATAACGAGGATGATCAGGCCGAGACGGTCTTAATGGGCCTCGCCAGAGGTTCCGGGCTGCGCTCTATCAGCGGCATGCCAGTCATAGACGACGATCGCAGACTGGCCAGGCCGTTTCTTGGCCTCTCGAGGGCGACGCTTCGAAAGTCCTGCGAAGACCAAAGCGTTGAGTTTTGGGACGACCCCCACAATCAGGATGAGTCATTCCTGCGAGTAAGAGTTCGCAAACTCGCCGAGAGGTTAGAGGAAACCCTTGGGGTTGGCTTTCAATCGGCGCTCGCAAGGACTGCCGATCTTGCCTACGAGGCTGAGGACTACCTAACCCTTGAAGCGAGGTGGTTTCTAGATAGCAACGACTTTGAATCAGGTCTTGAGGTGAAGCCCGTCGCGGACCTTCACCCAGCGCTTCGAAGAAAAGTCCTGCAGCTTCACATGCAGAAGATCTCTGGAAGTTCGATCTCGAGGAGCCAGGTGCTGGAGGCAGAGCAGCTAGTTACCAATTGGCACGGACAGAAAAAGCTGGACCTTTCTGGCATTACAGTAGAGCGGGTAAACGACCGCCTTCTAGTAAAAGCCAAGTAGCCCGGGAGCCTGCAAGTGCAGCTAAATCACCCAGATATTCAAGAGGTGCTGGTCACCGCTGACCAGATTCAAACGAGAGTCCAAGAGCTAGCAACGGAGATCTCCGAATTCTACGGAGATAAAGAAGTTTTACTGCTTGGCGTCCTCAAGGGAGCCGTACCCTTCATGGCAGACATTTCAAGGGCACTCTCGATCCCAGTTCAGCAGGACTGGATGGCGGTTTCTTCCTATGGCTCTGGCACTGTTTCCTCTGGTGTTGTGCGAATCCTCAAGGACCTCGACGTCGATATCAAAGACCGCCACGTATTGATAGTGGAGGACATCATTGACTCCGGCCTAACCCTCTCCTGGCTCACCTCTAATCTCAAGGCAAGAGGTGCTGCGTCTGTCGAGATTGTGACCCTTCTCAGGAAGCCCGAAGCTGCGAAGGTGAAAATAGCTGTCCGATGGGTGGGATTTGATATCCCAAATGCTTTTGTTGTTGGTTACGGGCTGGACTTCAACGAGGACTACCGGTCACTGGACGGCGTTGGAATTCTTTCGCCTTCGGTTTATGAGTAAAGGTTTTTGATGGCAGAGAAGAAGGCAGATCCGCAGAGCAGGCTTAAGAAGTTCCTGAAGGGACCCTGGCTCTGGATTGCCATCGCGCTCAGCGTCGTCTTCATCGGCACCAGCCTCATGAACACCGAGCAGTACACCAAGGTTGACACCCAGGTCGGGCTTGAGATGATTCGCTCCGGCTCCGCCGAGAAAGTAACTATCTTTGACGGCGACCAGCGGGTCGATGTGGTGCTTAGAAACCCAGACGCCGAGTTTGGCGACAAGGTTCAGTTCTATTTTGTCTCCGGCCGCGCTGAGGTGGTGGCTGAGACGGTTGCTTCTGCTCAGATCTCTGAGGGCTGGTCAGACGAGGTCCCCTCTACTCCTTGGATTCTTGCGCTCCTTGGTTCGCTATTGCCATTCATCATCATCTTGGCTCTGTTCTGGTTCTTGATGAGCTCGATGGCCGGTGGCGGCAGAGGGGTAATGCAGTTTGGCAAGTCCAAGGCGAAGCTCGTGAGCAAGGAGATGTCCAAGGTCACCTTTGACGATGTTGCCGGTATTGAGGAGGCACACGAAGAGCTCAACGAGCTCAAAGAGTTTTTGAAGAACCCAAAGAAGTTTGAAGAGATGGGTGCAAAGATTCCTCACGGCGTCTTGCTCTATGGCCCTCCGGGAACCGGTAAGACCCTCATCGCAAAGGCTGTAGCTGGCGAGGCCGGAGTCCCCTTCTTCTCAATCTCAGGTTCAGACTTTGTCGAGATGTTCGTTGGTGTTGGTGCCTCGAGAGTTAGGGACCTGTTTGAGCAGGCTAAGCAGGCCGCTCCCGCAATTATTTTTGTGGACGAGATCGATGCCGTCGGCCGGCACCGCGGCACCGGTATTGGCGGCGGAAACGACGAACGCGAACAGACCCTAAACCAGCTTCTTGTTGAGATGGACGGTTTCGACACCTCAACCAACGTGATCCTGATTGCGGCGACCAACCGTCCGGATGTGTTGGACCCAGCACTTTTGAGACCAGGAAGGTTCGACCGCCAGGTTGGCGTGAGTGCGCCCGACCTAAAGGGACGTGAGCAGATTCTCAGGGTTCACTCAAAGAACAAGCCGATTTCAAAGAAGGTTGACCTTGCGCTCGTTGCTAGGCGGACTCCCGGGTTCACCGGAGCAGATCTTGCGAACGTCCTAAATGAAGCCGCTCTCTTGGCAGCGAGGCTCAATCGCAAGGACATAGGTGACGAAATCCTGGACGAGGCCATCGACAGGGTCATTGGCGGACCGCAGCGTAAGAGTGCTGTCATGAAAGACCACGAGCGCCTTGTTACCGCTTATCACGAGGCCGGCCACGCACTAGTGGCAGGTGCTGCGAACTACTCAGATCCTGTTACCAAGATCACGATTCTCCCGAGAGGCAGGGCCCTGGGTTACACCATGGTCATGCCAATGGAGGACAGGTATTCAATCAGTCGTAATCAGCTGCTTGACCAGATCGCCTATGCGATGGGTGGCCGCATTGCTGAAGAGATCGTTTTCAAGGACCCAACCACCGGAGCCTCAAACGACTTTGAAAAGGCAACCAACATCGCAAGAACCATGGTCACTAAGTACGGAATGAGCTCAAAGATTGGAGCAATTTCTCTAGGCAGTGGAAATGCAGAGCCGTTTTTGGGCCGGGAGCTTGCAACCCATCGCGACTTTTCTGACGAGATGGCGCAGCAGGTTGATGCCGAGGTGAAGGTCATTCTCGAGACCGCAATGGACGAGGCCCACAAGGCCCTCACCACAAACCGAGCTGTGCTAGACAAGCTGGCAAAAGAGCTCTTGGAGAAAGAGACTTTGAACCAGGACGAGATTGCAGCAATCTTCAAGCCTGTAAAGAAGCTCCCCAAGCGGACGACTTGGAGATCATCAACTAAGCGTCCCGTCTCCACCAAAGGACCGATTGCCGTTCCAGAGCGCAAGGTCAAGGAGCTAAAAAAGGCTCCGGCCCGACGAACCAAGAAGACCAAAGATGCAGCCGGATCGGATTCGTAAGGCTGTCCTGGAAATCCTCGAGGCAATCGGAGAGGACCCCGCTCGCCCTGAGCTAGCCCAGACTCCGCAGAAGGTTGCGGATGCTTACGAGTCTTTTTTCAGCGGCATTGGCAAGGATCCGCTGAGCGCCCTGAGCGAGACTTTTATTGCAGAGAGTCCAGAGGCCGTCCTTCTCAAGGACATCGAGCTGGTTTCTATTTGCGAGCATCACCTTTTGCCTTTCACGGGCGTTGCCCACATTGCCTATCTGCCCTCTGAAAAGGTGGCGGGCCTGGGCAGGCTTGCCAACGTCGTGGAGATACTCGCCTCCAGGCTTCAACTTCAGGAGAACCTCACGTCCCAGATTGCAGATGCAATTGAGGAGGGGCTAGGTGCCCTGGGTGTGGTTGTTGTGATTGAGGCAAGGCACCAGTGCGTAGCCTCTAGAGGTGCACGACAGCCAGAGGTAAACACAGTGACCATGGCCTCCAGGGGTCAATACACCGACCCGGTCATGAGAGCCGAAATCATGGGCCTGATCTCAAAGGGCAATGACTAGCTGGCACCGGCCCCTTGTCATGGGGGTCCTGAACGTAACTCCCGACTCTTTCAGTGACGGCGGTCAGTTCCTGGAGTTTGATTCTGCGCTTAATCACGCCCGAGAGATGGCATCCCAGGGAGCACAGATCATCGACATCGGTGGTGAGTCGACGAGGCCAGGGAGCATGCGGGTCAGCCTCGATGAGGAGCAGCAGCGAGTCATTCCGATAATCCGAGCGATCAAAGATGAGCTGGAAGTCCAGGTTTCCATCGACACAATGAACGCCGACACCGCAGCCAAAGCCATCGCAGCAGGCGCAGATATCGTCAATGACGTCTCGGGCGGGCTTGCGGACCCAGAGCTTTTCACTGCAATCGCGGACAGCGAGTGCAAGTACGTGCTGGGGCACTGGCGCGGCCACAGCGACATCATGGACTCGCTTGCAACCTACTCGGACGTTGCGCGGGAGGTGGTGGCCGAGCTTGCCGAGCAGGTTTCGATGGCGGTGGCCGCTGGTATTTCAAGGGACCGCATTGTTGTGGACCCTGGGCTGGGGTTCGCTAAGGACATGCGGCAGAACTGGGACCTTGTTGCCAGGCTCGATGAGCTTGAAAACCTCGAGCTTCCAATCTTGGTCGGAGCTTCGCGGAAGCGGTTTATCGCCCATGCGCTAGACAGCGAAAACCCTCAGGGGGTTGATGTGGGCCGTAGGGATGTTGCGACTGCAGTCCTCACAGCCCTGCTATTGCAGCGGAAGCTTTGGGGTATCAGGGTCCACAACGTCAGTAACACCGTTGATGCCATTAGCGTGGTAGCAGCGCTAAAGGAGGCTCAGGAGAAATGATCTACAAGATCCGCCTCGACTCCCTCAAGTTTTTTGGCTACCACGGCGTCCAGCAGCACGAAAAGGACTTCGGCCAAGAGTTTCTAATCGATTGCCATCTCGACGTTGATGCAGGAGGCGATGACAGCATCGACTCGACAGTGTCTTATGCGCTTGTAGCCGATGAGATTGAGAAAGTTGCGACAAAGCAGCGCTTTGACCTCATTGAGACTTTGGCCCAGAACTGTCTCAGTGCGGTGCTAAGTATCGACTCGCGAATTCTGCGTGCGACGATCACGGTTCACAAGCCAAATGCGCCCCTTAGCCAAACCTTTGCCGATGTCTCGGTGAGTGTCTCCGGAGCCAGGGGTGACTAAAGCAGTCATTGCCTTTGGCAGCAACCTTGGAGATCGAGAACAGACGATCAGGGCCGCCGCCAAGAAACTTGCAGAGCAGAAGAAAGTTGACCTGGTGGCACTCTCTTCTATGTATGAGTCGGTCGCAATCACAGCCGATGGTGAAGACGAAAGTCAGCCGCAGTATCTAAACGCGGTGGGTATCTTCGAGACCTCTATGAAAGCCTCCAAGCTTCACAAGCTCACCCGGGATATCGAAAATGACTTTGGCAGGGTAAGGCTTGCCCGCTGGGCACCCAGAACTCTCGATCTCGACATCATTAGTTTTGGCTCAGAGCTCATCGAGACTAAGAAGCTCGTGGTTCCCCACCCGAGAGCATTTGAAAGGGCATTTGTGCTTATTCCATGGCTTGAGATTGATCCTGATGCGGTCATTCCCGGCAGGGGCAAGGTTGCAGGTCTAGTCCAAGAGCTAAGTGGCAAGGTGGTGAAGCAGTAGTGCGCCCGATACAGCCAGCTGGGCTCGCGAGTTTTCTGGCGGCAGGTGCCGTGCTGGGGCTCAGCTCCGCTCAGCTAGCGACAGGCCTTGGCTACAGTTTTCCGCTTAGTCCCTGGTCCATGATCCTGATGTTTCCGCTCATCGGAATAGCCATTTACCTCGCGACATGGCCCATTTATCGATATCGCAAAAAGCTGGAAAAGTGGGAGACGGGCCCAAGGCCCTCTCGTCCCAACCCGTTCTTTGCTTTTCGAGCCTTGATTATTTCGAGAGCAATCGCTCTGACTGGGGCGCTCTTTGCGGGCTGGTACCTTGGCGGTCTTGTTTGGTTGGTTAGCTTCAGCGTCGCGCCCACTGGCCTCACCACTCCAACGGTTTTTGGGGCCATCGGCTCGCTGGTCATGCTCGGTGGTGGGCTAGCGGGAGAATACAACTGCCGCGCCCCACGCGGACCCAACGAGGAGGCGGAGTGAAGATAGGGATCATTGGTGACGAGCCTGCCGGCCCTGTCCTCGCCAAAGCATGGGCAGGTGCGGGGCACGAAGTTATTGGTGTTCATGTCGAATCCCCGGAGGCCATCGAGCGCGTGGAGGCATTGCTGCCTGAGATCCCAATTGCCCCAATGGCCGCAGTTGCAGAAGACGCCGAGCTGCTGGTCTTGGCAGTCCCCTATGCCGACATTGAACTGAGCTGTGCCGGACTGGCAGACCTTGGGCTGTTTGGACCTAGAAAGATCGTGGTTCATCTATCCCCGCATCGCGGTTACGGCTTGCTTGCGGATGCCGGTAGGTATGGGGCAATACCCGTTGCCATGCATCCGCTAATGCACTTCACGGGCACCTCGATGGACCTAGCCGTGATGCAAAATGCCACCATGGTTGTCACCACCCCAGAGACCTATAGGCCCATTGCGCAGGCGCTCGTAATTGAGCTCGGGGCGGAACCTTTTGAGCTCAGCGAGGAGCAGCGCGACGCTTACGCAGAGGCGTTTGAGGTCGCCTCTGGCTTTTCCTCACTGGTCGTGCAGCAGGCGATGGGGATTCTCGCCGAGGCCGAGGTCATGGAGCCTGCGAAGCTAATCGCCCCTGTGGTTCGGAGCGCGGTTGACGATTCCCTTGCAAAGCCGGTAACCCCGATTGATCCCGAGGACGCAGCCTGATGAGACTTGTTCACACCGCAGCAGAGCTAGACGAGGTTCTTGCCGAGGTCAGGAGTGAGAAGTCGATTGGGTTTGTGCCGACGATGGGAGCTCTTCACAAGGGTCACCTGTCACTTATTGCCGAGAGCCAAAAAGACGATAACTTCACCGTTGTCTCGATATTTGTAAATCCCCTGCAGTTTTCCTCGGAGGACGACTACGAGAGCTACCCAAGAACTCTGGGAGTTGATGCGCGGCTGCTGACCGATGCCTCGGTGGATGTCCTCTTCGCCCCATCGGCGGGCGAAGTGTTTCCGAAGGACCAGGTCTTTCTGGAGCCCGATACCGGGTCCTTAGGGGAGAGGTTTGAGGGCGAATTCAGACCGGGCCACTTCGCCGGAATGCTCAAGGTTGTAAGCCGTCTATTTGATTTGGTTGAGCCGGACAGAGCCTATTTTGGCGAGAAGGATGCTCAGCAGGCAGCGCTGGTCAAGAAGATGGTTGAGGATCAGGTTGCCAGCGGCCAGAGGGAACCGGTGAGCATTGTTGTTTGCCCAACCATTAGGTCAGAGACTGGCCTCGCGCTATCGAGCAGAAATTCAAGACTGTCAGATGTCGAGCTGGAGCTTGCAAACGAGATTTATGGTGCTTTGGTTCAGGGTTCAAAGGCTGGGACGCAGCGAGCGGCGATTGTTGAGGCAGCTAAGGCCAGCTTGAGCCCCGCGATTAGACTTGAGTATCTGGAGCTGGTCGATTCGAACAGTTTTGAAATTGTCGAGCGGATTCCATCTGGCGGAGCGAGGCTAATCGTTGCCGCGTGGGTGGGAGACGTCAGACTCATAGACAACCTTTTGATCGGTGGTTAGCAGTGAGTGAAGAGTACGAGGCAGACCTGCCCGAGCAGATCGCGTTTCGTATGCAGAAGCGCGAGAAGCTCAACGAGCTCTCTGATGCCTACCCTGTCTCGCTGCCAATAACCCACACCATCGAGGCAACAAAGGCCCACTACCCAAATCTCGAGGCCGACATCGCAACCGGAGATGAGGTGGCGCTGGCTGGCAGAATTATGTTCCTTCGCAACACCGGAAAACTCTGCTTCGCGACCCTGCAGTCAGGCTCGGGAGAGCGTATCCAGGCGATGATCTCTCTGGACAAGGTAGGCCAGGAAAGCCTGGATAGCTGGAAAGAACTCGTTGACCTAGGTGACCACGTGTTCGTGCGCGGAGAGGTGATTACCTCAAAGCGAGGCGAGCTGAGCGTTTTAGCCGAGGAGTGGCAGATGGCAGCGAAGACGCTGCGCCCAATGCCAAATCTTCACAACGAACTCGAGGAAGAGTTCCGGGTTCGACACCGCTACATCGACCTCATAGTCAGAGATCGAGCTCGCGATGTTGTGAAGATCAGGGCTCAGGTCATGCAGTCGCTGAGAAACACCTTTGCCTCTCACGCCTTCACCGAGATTGAGACCCCGATGCTGCAGGTCATGCACGGAGGCGCCTCGGCAAGACCGTTCAAGACTCACTCAAACGCCTTTGATACCGAGCTTTTCTTGCGCATTGCCCCCGAGCTGTTTTTGAAGCGTGCAGTTGTTGGGGGGCTTGAGAGGGTATTTGAGATCAACCGCAACTTCAGAAACGAGGGTGCTGACCGCACGCACTCGCCTGAGTTTGCGATGCTGGAGAGCTACGAGGCCTATGGCGATTACAACTCGATGGCCCAGCTAACTCAGGAGTTGATTCAGAACGCCGCCAAGGACGTCTTTGGAACCCACGAGGTTGAGTTGGAAGACGGCAGCGTGAATGACCTGGGCGGTCAGTGGCAGCGAATCTCGCTCTACGGCTCACTTTCTGAGGCAATCGGTGAGGAGATAACCCCAGAGACTGACCTCGCGACCCTAAAAAAGCTAGCTGACAAGGTAGAGATTGAGATTGAGCATCCCCTGGCAGGAAAGTATGTTGAGGAGCTTTGGGAGCACTTCGTAAAGCCAACTCTGGACAAGCCAACCTTTGTCATGGACTTCCCGGTTGACACCTCACCACTGACCCGTGACCACCGAGAGGTGTCCGGAGTTGTTGAAAAGTGGGATCTCTACGTCAACGGATTCGAGCAGGCCACCGGCTACTCCGAACTGGTTGACCCAGTGGTTCAGCGTGAGCGTTTTGTGAAGCAGGCTGAGTTGGCTGCCAAGGGTGACCCCGAGGCCATGAAGCTGGATGAGGAGTTTTTGAAGGCCCTGGAGTTTGGCATGCCACCCTCGGGAGGCATGGGCATGGGCATCGACAGGCTGCTGATGTCACTAACTGGCCTTGGCATTCGGGAAACCATTTTGTTCCCGCTGGTTAAGTAACTCATGGGCTTTTTCGAAATCGCATCTGATGTGCTTATTTCTCTGATTCCGCCTGCGCTGGTAGGGGTGTTGTTCTGGGTAATGATGCGCTCGATTCTCCGAGCCGACCAGAAAGAGCGCGACACGTATCGCGAAATTGAGGCTGAGGAGCGCGCCAAGCGCGCTAACGCCTTGGGCGAACAGCCCTAGTTTTGGCAATACTCGGCACCTAACATCGAGTTACACATTTTGGAGGTGCCAGCTTGTTTGAGAAATTTACCGACAAGGCCCGAAGGGTTGTCGTGCTCGCCCAGGAAGAGGCGAAGCTACTCAATCACAACTACATCGGCACCGAGCACATCCTGCTCGGACTAATTCACGAGGGTGAGGGAGTTGCGGCCAAGGCCCTAGAAGCTCTCGGCATCAACCTCGAGCAGGTCCGCGAGCAGGTCCAAGACATCATTGGCCAGGGTCAGCAGTCTCCCTCGGGCCACATCCCGTTTACTCCTAGGGCCAAGAAGGTTCTCGAGCTCAGCCTTCGTGAGGCACTTCAGCTCGGACACAGCTACATCGGAACCGAGCACCTGCTACTCGGTCTGATTCGTGAAGGAGAGGGTGTTGCCGCTCAGGTTTTGACGAAGCTGGGTGCCGACACCAACAAGGTTCGCCAGCAGGTCATTCAGTTGCTGTCTGGTTACCAGGGCAAAGAGGCCGTCTCGGTGGGGGGCGAAGTTGCCCCTCCACAAAAAGGCAGCCAGGTTCTAGATCAGTACGGTCGCAACCTCTCTCAGGCTGCTGCAGAGGGCAAGCTCGACCCAGTTGTTGGTCGCGAGCGTGAGATAGAGCGCGTGATGCAGATTCTCTCCCGTCGCACCAAGAACAACCCGATTCTCATTGGTGAGCCGGGGGTCGGTAAGACGGCAATTGTTGAGGGTCTTGCGCAGGCTATCGTCTCGGGGAATGTTCCGGAGACCCTGCGCGGGAAGCAGCTTTACACGCTGGACATGGGAAGCCTGATTGCTGGCTCCCGTTACCGCGGAGACTTCGAAGAGCGCCTCAAGAAGGTCACCAAGGAAATCAGGACCCGTGGCGACATCATCACCTTCATCGACGAAATCCACACCCTGGTCGGTGCTGGCGCAGCCGAGGGAGCAATCGATGCCGCATCAATCCTGAAGCCAATGCTGGCCCGAGGTGAACTGCAGACCATCGGAGCAACCACTCTGGATGAGTATCGCAAGCACTTCGAAAAGGACGCGGCTCTGGTCAGGCGCTTCCAGTCGGTAATGGTCTCAGAGCCAACACCTGCAATGGCGATAAACATTCTCAAGGGTCTACGCGATCGCTACGAGGCGCACCACAAGGTTTCCATCACAGACGGAGCACTTGTTGCAGCCGTGGGCATGAGCGACCGCTATGTCACCGACCGCTTCCTCCCGGACAAGGCCATCGACCTAATCGACGAGGCCGGTGCGAGGGTCAGGCTAAGTTTCCTCTCTTCACCTCCTGAGCTGAAGGAGATGGAGGACAAGGTAGCCGCTGTAAAGGCCGCCAAGGAGCAGGCAATTGCTGATCAGGACTTTGAGCTCGCCGCATCAAAGCGCGATGAGGAGAAGAAGCTCACCTCCGAAAAGATCAAGATGGAGAAAGAGTTCCGCGAGGGCAATGTAGATCAGACCGGTCTGGTTGATGAGGGTCTAATCGCAGAGGTTCTCGCTCAGGCCACCGGCATCCCAGTTTTCAAGCTGGGTGAAGACGAGGGCGCGAAGCTCATCTTCATGGAGCAGGAGCTCCACAAGCGCGTTATTGGCCAGGAGGCTGCCATTGCCGCCCTGTCAAAGACCATCCGCCGTCAGCGTGCTGGCCTGAAAGACCCGAAGCGGCCATCAGGCTCCTTCATCTTTGCTGGCCCCACCGGTGTTGGAAAGACAGAGCTAGCAAAGGCTCTTGCGGAGTTCCTCTTCGATGACGAGGACGCGCTGATTGCTCTAGATATGAGCGAGTTCTCCGAGAAGCACACTGTCTCTAGGTTGTTTGGTGCCCCTCCAGGATTCGTTGGATTCGACGAGGGTGGCCAGCTGACTGAAAAGGTTCGTCGCAAGCCGTTCTCGGTTGTGCTTTTCGATGAGATTGAAAAGGCTCACCCGGACATCTTCAACTCACTGCTTCAGATTCTTGAAGAGGGTCGCCTCACAGATGGTCAGGGCAGAGTCGTTGACTTCAAGAACACCATCATCATCATGACCACCAACCTCGGATCACGTGAGATCTCTCGTGGTGCGTTGGGCTTCACCCTCGAGGGCGATGCCGCAAACGACTACGACCAGATGCGCTCGAGGGTAAACGAAGAGCTCAAGAAGAACTTCAAGCCAGAGTTCCTCAACCGCGTAGATGAGGTAATCGTCTTCCCACAGCTCACCCGCGAGGAGCTCATGCAGATTGTCGATCTATTCATTGGCCGCCTGCAGCAGCGTCTCGATGAGCGCGACCTCAAGCTAACCCTCACCACAGCTGCGAAGGACAGGCTCATCGAGCTTGGCTATGAACCCGCTTTGGGCGCAAGGCCACTTCGCAGAACTGTGCAGCGTGAGATCGAGGATGAGATCTCAGAGCGCATCCTGACTGGAGACATTCAGAGCGCTCAGGACATCACGGTTGACTTCGCAGACGACGCCTTTACTTTCGTAACCACAAGCCGCGAGGCGGAGGCGGTCAAAAAATAAGTGACTGAGATCCAGCGCTACGAGGTAGTGAAGAGGCAGCCTGGCTTTGAGATCAGGCAGTACGCGCCGCATGTGCTGGTCACCAAGTCGATGTCTGGGAGCCTCGCTGCAGCTGGCAGCAATGCTTTCCGCTATCTAGCCGGTTACATCGGTGGTGAGAATGCACAGCGCCAGCAGATTGCCATGACCGCTCCGGTAATTCAGAACAAGCAGCCAAGCGGCTATGAGGTTGCGTTTGTGATGCCGGATCACATGCAGGATGCCCCCGCGCCTCTGCGAGAGGGCATGGAGGTCAAGAAGGTCGATGGAGTGCTCATGGCCGCCAAGCGATTTTCTGGCATGGCGTCCGAGGAGCTCTTTGAACGCAAAGGTAGAAAGCTAATTGAGGAGCTAGAGCGTGCTGGCTACAAGCCAATAGGCGAGGTTAGTTATGCCCGCTACAACGGACCCTGGACCCCAGCTCCCCTTCGCCGCAACGAGGCGTTGGTAGCGCTAGAGGGCTAGCTATCGCCATAATTGCCTGATGCTTTCGATTCGCTCTGCGGTAACTGCTGACGTCCCGGCCATCAGGAAACTGGCCGATCCACTGGTCGAGCAGCGCGTTCTTTTGGGTAAAGAGCTCGTCGAACTCTATGAATCAATACAGGAGTTTGTGGTCGCCGAGCTGGATGGAGAGCTTGCCGGCTTTGGCGCCCTACACGTGATGTGGCAGGACCTCGGAGAGGTCAGAACTCTGGTTGTGGCTGAGGGAGCGAGGCGCAAAGGCGTCGGCACCGCCATTCTCAGCGAGCTTTTACAGCGAGCAAAGGCGCTGGGGATCAAGCGGGTTTTCTGCCTAACCTTCGAGAATGACTTCTTCGCCTCCCATGGATTCGAAGAGATAAGCGACATCCCGGTTGATGCCGAGACCTATGCGGAGCTGGTTAGGTCACATGACGAAGGTGTTGCCGAGTTTCTAGATCTTGCACGAGTTAAGCAGAACACGCTCGGAAACAGCCGAATGCTGAGGCACCTCTAACTAGATTTACTCTATGGCCACCGACGAGAGCGTCTATCGCAAGCGCAGGATCGGTGCTTTAGTTGTTCTAGCCGCCCTAGTCGCAGCTATTTGGGGTGTTCCCCAGCTCTTTGCAAACACGGGTCAAGAGGTACTGCCGACCCCCGAGGTCACTCAGACCGAGGAAGCCGCTCCCGCAGAGCTCACCAATTGTGCTCCCGGTGTCGTCTCGGTAGAGGTCATGATTGGAAAGCTCATAAGTAGCGATGGTGACAGCCAGGTTGTAGAGACCTTCAACTCCTTCGCTCCCGAGACCAACCCCGACATTTGGTATGAGATCACCAACAACGGTCTTGTTGATTGCAAGTTCAACGTTGGCTCCAGGGTCACCTTCTTCACCATTACATCTGGCGAGCAGACCTACTGGTCCTCGAGAGACTGTGACCGAAGTAATGACACCGATCGCTATGTAACCTTGCCGTCCAACTCCGCAGAAGAGGCCGCGGCAAGCCCATGGGAGAAGTCCTACTCCTCGGAGAATGGTTGCAGCGCAAGTGCCAATGATCTGGTTCCGACTGGAGGCGCGACCTACAAGATCAAGGTAGAGGTCAACGGAGTTATCTCCGAAGAAAAGCGCTTTATTCTCAACTAAGTGCTGCGGCGATTGCTGCCGAGACTTGGGAGCTAGAGGAATCGATAACGCTTCTGTGGCCAAGCCTCTTGGCCTCGGAAACTCTGAGAGATGGATTAGTCACCCCTCTGATTTCTCCACTGAGGCTAATCTCGCCAAAGGCGGCAAGGCCTGGTTTGACTGGCCTGTCCCTGACCGCAGAGGCGATAGCTATTGCTATCGCGAGGTCGGCGGCAGGCTCGGTAATTTTCATTCCGCCGACGGTAGAGACGTAGACGTCCTTGTCGGAGAGGCCAAGCCCTGATCTGCGCTCTAGGACGGCCAACAGCATTGCAACCCTTGCGGAGTCGACTCCGTTAGTTACTCGCCTGGGTTGCGGGGATCCGCTCTTTACTACCAACGCCTGGATCTCAGCTCTCAGGGCCCTGCGACCCTCGACCGTGATTGTGATGCAGGTTCCAGAGACCACGTTTTGCTGTTCGGAGACAAACAGTGCCGATGGGTCTGGAACTTCGATGATCCCCTCCCCACTCATTTCGAAGCAGCCCACCTCGTCGGTGGGTCCGAAGCGGTTCTTTAGGGTCCTGACAAATCTCAGGGAGGTCTGCCGATCTCCCTCGAAGTGGCAAACGACATCCACCAGGTGCTCAAGAGTCCTAGGACCGGCAATCGAGCCGTCTTTGGTGACGTGGCCAACCAGTACCAAAGGTGTGGAGCTTTCCTTTGCAACACGGATCAGGTTGCTTGCCACTTCACGAACCTGAGCCGGCATACCGGCTGCTCCGTCGAGGTCGAGGCTAGAGACGGTCTGCACCGAGTCCACGATGACGAGCTCCGGGGCAACTTCCTCAATTTGACCGAGCACGCTCGATAGATCGGTTTCGGTTGCTAGGTAGAGGTTGTCCGAAAGCGCTGAGGTTCGAGTAGCGCGGAGCTTCACCTGAGAGGCTGACTCCTCTGCGGAGACATAAAGCACCTTCTTGCCGCCTTTTGCCTGCCTGGCGGCTACCTCCAACAGCAGGGTACTTTTACCAACCCCTGGCTCACCCGATAACAGCACAACCGCTCCGGGCACCAGACCCCCGCCTAGGACACGATCAAATTCTTGGACTCCAGTTGGTTGGTGACCCTCTGAAGAGGACTCTATTTCGGTGATGGGCCGGGCCACCCGGGTCTCACTGAGCTTTGCGGCCTTGGCCTTAGTGACCGGTGTGGACT
Organism: Candidatus Aquiluna sp. XM-24bin5; assembly: GCA_003149555.1. Next base: position 905,815 of record QCWE01000001.1, on the reverse strand, counting down.
CTCCAACTGTTCCCCACGCTTGGCAGCTCGAGCATTGACCGACCCATTTTGCCGTCGACCAACCACACTCGCTACAGCGGTATTCGGTCTTTGTCTTGGCCACCGAACCAAACTACCGCTACCCACCCCCACCTAAACTTCTTCTCTCAACAGTTTTCTTCTTTTGGAGGCCCTTGGATGCGTAGGCACTCTTTCGAGCTGTGGCTCACGCTCATGGTTTCCTTGGGGGCAAGCAGCATCTATTCGATTCTTAGTCTGCTTAGGAAACTGAACTCGACCCAGGGGTTGGCTGGTTCTACCACCACGATCAACAGGCCGCTTGCTGAGCAGGGCTGGCTGGATTTCATCTCCCAGCTTGCCTCGATCACGCTTTCGCTGGTTCCTGTTCTGCTGGCTCTTTACTTCCTGAGGCTCGACGGGATTCATATCGGCCTAGCTCCAAAGGCAAAGGACTTCATCTGGGGCTTGGGACTTCCGATAGCAATTGGCATACCCGGCATCGCGCTCTATGTGGTCGCGGTTCAGGTAGGTCTGGCGGCCAGGGTAATACCGAGTTCTCTGGGGGAGTACTGGTGGACTCCATTGATTCTCTTCCTCGCAGCTTTGCGGGCTGGTTTGCAAGAAGAGGTCATCGCCGTTGCCTTCTTGGCAAAGAAGCTGCAACTGATAAGACCAGAGATCACAATTGCCGCAGTAGTAGTCATCTCCAGCCTGTTCAGGGCGAGCTACCACCTCTACCAAGGGTTCTCAGCATTCCTTGGCAACTTCGTAATGGGGCTGGTGTTCGCCTATTTGTTCCTCAGGGGCGGCAGGGTTGCGCCTTTGGTGATTGCACACACCACCATGAACACCGCCGTCTTTATTGGCTACCCGTTAGTCGCCCCATACCTACCAATCTAGGATTTAGCCATGGAAAACCTGAGGGTCTGCTTTTTGGGCACTGGATCTATGGGCTCTGCTGTGCTGCGGGGACTAATCGATTCCGGTCACCCGCCCGAGCTTGTGTCGGCAACAACCAAGAGCGAGCAAAGCGCTCTGGCTCTTCGTCAGATGGGAATCAGCGCGCTATCGGTTGAGCAGTCTCCGGATGCTAACGCTTTACTCTCTGGTGATGCAGACCTGGTGGTTTTAGGGGTCAAGCCCTACCAAATAGTTGATGTCCTAAATGAAATTGCCCCTGAGCTTCCCAAGAACTCAGTGGTCATCTCCATGGCTGGCGGGATTGAGCTCGACACCATGGCCGGTGCGCTTCCAGAGCACAAGAACCTAATTCGCTCAATGCCAAACACGCCGGCGATGGTGGGCCAGGGCGTCACCGGGCTTGCGGCTCAATCCAGCGCCAGCAACGACGCTTTAGATGCCGCCGAGTGGCTTTTCTCAGCTGTTGGGCAGGTGGTCAAGGTCGAAGAGAGGCAAATCAATGCACTAAGTGCCATCTCCGGTTCGGGACCCGCTTGGATCTACTTCATCATCGAACAGTGGGAGAAGGTGGCAATCTCAAAAGGCTTTACACAGGAGCAAGCTGAAACGCTGGTGCGCTCAACCCTCTTTGGTTCTGCGGCTCTTCTTGCAGACAGCGCAGAAGAGCCAAGTGTGCTCAGGAGGAACGTCACATCTCCTGGGGGAACGACCGAGCGAATCATTGCAACTTTGGAGCAGGCTGACCTTGAGGAACTCTTCGCACGCTCGCTGGATGCAGCTGTGTCCAGGGCAGAGGAAATCGCAAAAGACAAGGATTAGGCTGTAGTTATGGCAGACATTTTTGAGGCAATTGCAGACCCAACAAGACGCAAGATTATGGAGACTCTACTCTCCGCACAGGTCGCGGGCGCTGAACTGACAGTTAGCGAGCTGGTGCAGAAAACTGGCCTTGGACAACCCACTGTTTCCAAGCACCTCAAGACCCTTCGTGAGGTCGGCCTCGTCGCAGCGCGCGAGGATGGCCAGAAACGTTTTTACTCAGTGACCCCTGAGCCCCTCGAGGAGATTGAGGACTGGATGATCAACTTCCTGTCTCTCGGCTTTGAGGCAGAGGGCGAAGAGGACCTAGCCAAGAACTTAGGTGAGGCTGGCGAGAAGCTTGGCCACTGGATTACCGAAAAAGCCGCATGGCTCGGTGAGCAACTTAGAAGCAGGGCTGAGGAACTAGACGTGGATGTCGACCCCAAGGAGCTTGGTAAGAGGCTGGGCAGAAAGCTAGCTGAGACCAGGGTCGAAGCCGAGAAAAGCGCAAAGGACTTCGAAAAGATTGCAAGGCAAAAGGTTGAAGAGGTCGTGGACGATGTCCGCAATGAGGCCACTCACTTTGCTGAAGAGGTCAAGTCGAAGGTAGGGAAGAAGTAGTGGCTGAAAACAGAGACGCACTGAGGGAGTTCGCTCAGAAGCAACTCAAGAAAAAGCAGGACTTTCGCACCTACATGTGGGTATACGCGGCAGTTGTGGCACTCACCTCCGGTGTGTGGTTCATCACTACCCCGAACGCTCCCTATTGGCCCATCTGGGTGGTCTTCGGCATGGGAATTGCGGCAATCTTTGTTGGGCTAGATGCCTATGGTCGCCTCGGCGGCAAGCCAATTACCGACGATCAAATCGATGCAGAGGTTGAGCGCCTGAAGCGCAAGGGCTAGACTTTGCCAGGTTGCCCACAAGGGCAAAAAGAACATACGTGAGGTTTTTGTGGGTTCAGTAATTAAGAAGCGCCGCAAGCGCATGTCGAAGAAGAAGCACCGCAAGCTTCTTCGCAAGACGCGCCACCAGCGTCGCAACAAGAAGTAGTAACTGCCCGCCCATTAGGAGCGGGTTTTTACTTTTAACCCCGAAGTTCTCTCCTGCGCTGCCGCAAGATTTCCCAACCTGCTGCAACGGCGTAGCGCCTCAGCTGCTGATCGGGATTGACCGCAACCTGGTTACCAACCGCGCTCAGCATTGGCAGATCATTTACGGAGTCAGAGTAAGCCCAGGACCTTCTTAGGCTTATGCCGCGCTCTTTAGCCAGGTTCTTTACCGCCTTGCGCTTGGCCTTGCCGTGTAGCGGAGCACCCACCAGCTCTCCAGTCAAAACATTGCCGTCGTGGCCGACGATGGTTCCAAGGGCTCCCGTTGCACCAACGTCATCGGCAATGACCTGAGCAAGTTCGACCGGAGCTGCGGTGACGAGCCAGACTTCGTGGCCCTCGGACAGGTGATGCTTGAGCCGTTCAACCGTTCTAGGCCAAAGCCGGGGCCTTATTTCACTTTTGTATACCTCGTCAATCAGACCCTGAAGCTCCTCGACGGAGTGACCCTTGGTGAGCATTAGGGCACGATCCTTGAAATCGCCCATCTTGGAGTTCTTCTCTCCGCGGCGGATATACATCACGTGTTCCCACATAAAGCGCCAAATGTCGCGGCGCTTTATGCTGCCTCCGGTGAAGGCAACCTTGCCAAAAAGAATTGAGGTTGAACCACAAACCAAGGTGTTGTCAACGTCAAAAAAAGCGGCGGTTTTTTTGGGTTGCTTGGACTCGGCTGGCACCGGCTAAGTCTACGCCTTTGACCTATTGGCATAGTCTGGAGCCATGTCTGACCACATTTACATCAAGATGATCTCCCGAGTTGGCTGCCACCTCTGCGAGGGGGCAAAGCGAGACATTGCTAGAGTGCTCAAGCACTTCCGCGACACTCACCCAGAGGCTGACTATTCCTTCCATGAAGTAGACATCTCTGACCAGTCTGATTTCCAGAGATTCAGTGATGACCTGCCTGTGGTTATGGTCAACGATGAGGTCATCGCGAAGTGGCGAATCCACGACCAAGAGTTCCTTGAAAAACTGGAATCCCTAGCTTGAGAAGACTGATCGTCTGGGTACTCAAAAACTTTTGGTTCCCGATTCTGATTTTTGCCCTAGCCCAGCTGGGTAAGCGATACAAGTGGGCCTCGGACTTTCATGCGAAGCTCAGCAAGTTTAAGTAGTTGTTGCATTATTACTACATAGCATTTATGCTACATCCATGGGTCGAAAACCAAAGTCTCAAGAAGAGCGGGTAGCTAACCGCGTCGAGGAGATGCGATCCAACATCGACCTGTCCAGGCAAGAGCTCGCTGAGCAGGTTGGTGTTCACTACCAAACAATCGGTTACATCGAACGCGGTGAGTATTCGCCATCCCTCGTTTTGGCGCTGCGAATCGCATCGGTGCTAGGGGCCAGTGTCGAGGACATCTTCTGGCTCGATGAGGAAAATGATGAATGAGCTACTAGTTGTTTTTTACCTGATGGCGACCATCGCAGTCGCATACCTCTGGTTTTACCCAAAGTTTGTGGGCGAGAACGTCAAGCTAATGATGTGGCTGGATGTTGTTGTAACGAGCATCCCACTTGGCATCTCGGCACTGCTGTTTTGGCAATCAGATCCGGTCTTTAGGCTCTTCTTCTTTGACCTCAACTGGTTCTTCTTCACGCTCATCACAATGTTCCTAATTGAGCTGCCAATCTTCCTGCTTTATCTAAAGGCAAGGGGTCTGTGGGATAAATACTGGGCGATGTATCGGGTTGCCCCCAAGGGATCTCCAGATGCGGCATGGGCCTCAGCCTCAGTGAAATCAGTTGAGAAGCAGCTCAATGACACCAAATGGGATGGGCTTAGAACCCGCCGGGCAAAGGTTGTCCTGTTGGTTGCCTCGAATGTAGCCATTCTCTTTGGGACTGGATTCTTGGTCGCCGTTGGGGATAACCGCTGGGCAACCTACAGCCTTATCCACATACTTTTGATCTTTGTTTTCTGGTTTTTGTTGCGCCAATCTGTTCGCCTCGTGGCCGACGCTCCGGAGGAGGCTCTCGATGAGATGATGTTGCAGCTTAGGAACCGGGCCTATGTGATTGCATTCCGATGGCTCTCGGTGCTGGGATTTGTCATTATTACTGCCCTGATGGCGTTCGCTATTGTCAGTGACTTTGATGAAGCGGGAGACGGATTCAATTACTTGGTCCCGCTAACTTGGCCTCAGGTGCAGGCAATTTTCTGGTTGGTGGTTGCATACGTCTTGATGCTTCCTTCCATGGCGCTTCTCTCCGTTGAAACACGCAAGAGGAGGCTGGCCGCTTGAAGACAATAGCCAGGGACAGCTTCCCCGACATCCTCCGCGGCTTTGCCCTCCTCGGCATTGCCATGGTCAACGTGCAGTACTTCGCGGTTGATACAGTCAGCGGCTTTGAGGCGGCAGACCTTTCAGCTTCAGCCAATTCGGCTGCTGCGTTTATTGTGATGCTTATTTTTCAGTCAAAGTTCTATCTGCTGTTCTCGTTCCTTTTTGGTTACTCAGCGCACTACGTAATCAAGGGAGTAGCGGCAAATAAGCGCAGGTGGGTAGGGAGGTCAGTAGGGCTCCTAGTTCTGGGACTCTTGCACGCCATCTTCCTTTTTCACGGCGACATCTTGGTTCTTTACGGCGCTTTCGCTTTCATATTGCTCGCGCTGTATTTCAAATCTGAGAAGACAATAAGGCGCTGGGCCAGAGGAATCTACATCTTCATTGGAGTGCTGTTTACGCTGCTTGCCTTGCTGACATACGTCGGAGAGCTGTTCCTTGCAGCGAAGGGAAAGACCCTGCCAACAGATGCAGAGGGCCTTGACGGGTTGAACCTGGCACTTGCCTCTGGAGGTTTCTTGGAAACCGCTGCAGCCAGGTTCGAGCTCTGGATTGCCTTTGCCCCCCAGGGTGCTCTACTTCAAGGCCCGCTAGTCATGGTTGCTTTCTTGGTAGGTGTCCTGGTCGCTCGAAAAGAAGGTCTGGCTAACGGTGCAAAACCGGACCTCATGAAGCGCATGGCCATCTGGGGCTTTGCGATTGGTCTGCCGCTGCAGCTTCTGGCAGCGGTGATCTACATCGTCAATCTCCAAGCCGCGACCTACAGCCTCGGCCTATCGCTAGTGTCGCTGGCAATTAACTTTTTGACCGCGCCCATCCTCTCCGCCGGTTACATAGGAGCGCTCTGGCTGCTGAGCGAAAAGCTTGGTGGAATTGCTCTTCTGTCGGCAGGAGGACGACATTCGCTCACCATCTATCTCTCGCAGTCCGTCATCTTCTCGGTGCTGTTCTCCGCGTGGGGTTTCGGGCTCTTTGCTGAGCTTGATGCGTGGTTAGTCGCCGCTACTGCAGCTGCGGTTTGGTTGGCACTTAGCCTGCTCGCAATGCTGAACCTCAGGTTCCGGCAGCGAGGACCAATGGAAGCTGTGCTGACAAGGTTTTCAAGGCTTTTTGAGAGGAAGTCGTGAACCTGGAGCAGCTTGGCCTTGTTGGCGTATTTATCTTTGGAGCAATTCCTTGGTTTGAAGCGATTGGGGTTGTACCGGGAGGAATCCTCGTGGGTCTCAATCCCACCCTTACCGTCATAGCCGCGGCAGCTGGGAACCTCATAACAATTGCTGTTTTTGCCTATGGCGGAGCCAAGATCAGAAACTGGGTTGTTGCCAGGCGTGAGGCGAAGGGCAAACAGCCGAAATCAGATCGCTGGGCTAAAGCTCAAAGGGCCTTTGAGAAATATGGCATCTACGGCATGGCCATACTTGGACCACTCATTATCGGCACCCAATTCGCAGCTGCGGCTTCGGTGGCCGCTGGGGTTAGGCCAGCGAGGGTTACGTTAGTCATCTCAATCGCGATGCTGTTGTGGGCGATAGCCTTTGCCGTTTTGACGTCCTGGGCGGTGGACGTCGGGGGTTTTGACACCTTGCTCTAGGGCTGCAGCCTGTTTGGTCCTCGGAAGAGGAAGCTTGCCTCGCGGATGTTCGGAAGCTCGAGCATGAGCATTACAACCCTTGTAAGACCCATGCCAAAGCCTCCGTGTGGGGGGGCTCCGTAGCGGAAGAAGTCCAGGTAGAACTCAAGTCCCTCCGGGTCTAGGCCCTTGTCCTTTGCCTGCGCCTCAAGTACTTCAATGCGGTGCTCGCGCTGGGCTCCGGTCGTGATCTCAGTTCCCTTCCAGATCAGGTCGTAGCTCTTGGTAAGCGTCTCGTTGTCCTCGTGGCGCATGTGGTAGAAGGGTCTGATGTGCTTGGGGTAGTCGGTGAGAAAGACAAAGTCGTGGCCCAGTTCCTCCTTGGCATACTGCGAGATCTGTCGTTCACCCTCGGGGTCTAGATCGCCATCGGTTCTTGGGACCTTGTAGCCGCGCTTTTCGATGATTTCGTGTGCCTCGGCGAGGGGGATTCTAGGGAACGGGGTCGCGGGCACTTCGATGTCTATGTCGTAGAGTTCCTTGATTCTCTCGCCATGCTTTTCCTTCACTGCGGTGATTGCCCTCACCATCAGCTCCTCCTGAAATTTCATCACGTCTTCGTGAGATTCGATCCAGCTCATTTCCATGTCGATGGATACGAACTCTGTAGCGTGACGGGAGGTGAAGGATGGGTCAGCCCTAAATACCGGTCCGATTTCGAAGACCCTGTCGAGGCCTGCGCTCATGGCCATCTGCTTGTAAAACTGCGGGGACTGGGCAAGATACGCATGACCCTCAAAGTATTCGAGCTTGAAGAGCTCGGCGTGAGATTCGGAAGGGGAGGCCATGAGCTTTGGCGAGTGAATCTCTACAAAGTCATTTGCCAACCAGTGCTCTCTCCAGGCCTGCTCGATGGTGGTCTGAACCTGCATCATCAGGTTGAGCTCCGGTCTGCGGAAGTCGATGAAGCGCCAGTCCAGCCTCTTGTCGATAGAGGTGTCCTCAGCGATTGGGCTGTCTGGGAGAGATGCTGAAACTACCTCTAGTTCCTCTAGGAGAATCTCAATTCCGCCCAGTTTCACGCGCTCATCGTGCTTTAGCTGGCCCTTGATGATTACGAAACTTCCGTGAGTAAGTGCCGATACTTGATCGGCGAGAGCATCCTCCTCGCTCGGCCGAGGGTAGGTGACCTGAACGCTTCCGGACTCGTCACGAATGATGATGAACTGGATGCGCTTTTGATCTCTCAGGGTCTCCACCCAGCCGCCGATTGTTACCGGACCATCCTGTTGGCTTACGAGTTCGCCGATCTTTGAGCGATTGAGCATAGTTCTTGGGTCCTTTGGGGCTAGCTGTGCGGAATTCAGCCAAGTTTAGCGAAGCTAAACTTGTTGTATGCCCGCCTCTCGCCTCCACTTCGTAAGACACGGTGAGGTGTTTAATCCGCGAGGTCTGCTGTACGAGCGCCTGGACGGGTTTCCCCTAAGCGATCTCGGACATGAGATGGCTCAGGCCGCTGCCAAAGAGCTTGCCAGCATGAACCGCACTATCGCAAAGCTCTACGTTTCACCACTGGAGAGGACCAGGCAGTCTGCAGCTCCGGTAGCAAGTGAGTTTGGCTTGGAGCCGGTCATTGAAGAGGCCATCATCGAGCCCTGGAACAAACTGCGCGGCTATCAAATGGGCCCTAGAGCACTTCTTGCAAAGCCCTCCCTTGCCATTCATCTTTATAACCCCAGCCTTCCAAGTTGGGGAGAGCCGTTTCAAGAGATCGCTACCCGCATGACAAAGGCGGCGCTCGCAGGTTGGGAGAGTGTTGATTCAGGCGATGTTGTATTTGTATCTCACCAGCTACCGATTTGGATGACCTACCGCAGCGCTCAAGGGCTAAAGCTTCCTCACAACCCAAGAAATAGGCGCTGCTCACTTTCTTCGATCACATCATTTGAGGTAGTGGACGGCAAGCTGGTTGCGGTTGATTACCGAGAGCCGGGACTAAAGCATGCGGGGTTGATCTAGGTGCGGAGGGCCTTTGTGGCTGCAATCTCACTGATGCTGCTAGCCGGTTGCACTCAAGATCCCCTGGCCGAGCAGTTCCGCTCCGGTGATAACAAGAACTACATCGCGGGCGACGGCACTGTCACCGAATTCGCCACGGATCAGAGGCCAACCTTTGAGCCATGGGAGGGCGTCACTGAGAGCGGCGCCTACCTAAACTCAGAATCCCTAGCTGGCTACGTGGTCGTCATGAACTGGTGGTATGCGGCTTGCGCTCCCTGTCGCGCCGAGGCTCCAGACTTGGCCGCACTCAGCGAGGAGTTTGCTGATCAAGATGTGCAGTTTGTTGGGGTAAATGTCCGAGACACAGCCGATACAGCTTTGGCATTTGACAGGAATTTTGGCATCACCTTCCCCTCGATCATCGATGCCCAAACCGGCGGCGTCTCGCTTGCTTTTTCTGGAGTAGTCAGCCCCCAGGCCGTGCCAACCACTCTCGTGATCGACAGAGAGGGAAGAGTCTCGGCGAGGATTCTTGGCCGCATCGACAAGTCAATCTTGCGAGAACTAATTGAGACGGTGAGCGAATGAGTCCGTCGGAGATTGCTCTTTCAGGCTCGATGGTCTTGGCCGTGCCAATCGCTTTGCTGGCCGGCATAGTGACCTTCGCAAGCCCCTGTGTGCTGCCGCTAGTGCCTGGTTACCTTGGTTATGTATCCGCCAATGTGAAGTCAAAGGCGGTTATCGGAACCGCACTTTTCGTAGCAGGGTTCACGGCCGTCTTTGTGACTTTGGGGGTTCTGGCCGGCTCGGCCGCGCTGGTTTTCCTGACCAGAAACCTTTGGGTTCAGGTTGTGCTTGGGATTCTGGTCATTCTCTTTGGTCTTGCCATGATCGGGCAGCTTGGTATTTTCCAGCGGACCCTGAAGCTCCCAGTTACCCCCAAGACGGGCTTGATCGGGGCTCCACTTCTTGGAGTGGTTTTTGCCCTTGGCTGGACACCTTGCATTGGACCGACACTCTCGGCTGTTTTGGTGCTCGCCAGTGATAGCGGGGACCCGGTGCGCGGGGGAATCCTGGCCACGGTCTACTCCCTTGGCATCGGCGTCCCATTTCTACTGCTGGCTGCAGGCTTTGGTTGGGCGGCTAGGAGTGTTGATCTGGTCAAACGAAACATCCGCAAGGTCAATATCTTCGGAGGTGCGCTGCTGGTTGTCTTAGGGACTCTGATGGCAACGGGCCTCTGGTTGCAATTTACAAACTGGCTACAGGTGGTGAACAGTGGCTTCATCCTCCCGCTTTAGTCCAGTGTTCTGGGGTCGCTGGTTCTGGCGCCAGCTCACCTCAATGCGCACCGCGCTTTTCCTGCTGCTTCTTCTTGCCCTGGCGGCAATTCCGGGCTCTCTCTACCCGCAGCGCAGTGCCGACCCAAATGGTGTGAGGCTTTACTTTGATCAGCAGCCGGAGTTTGCGGCTTTGCTGGACTCGCTGCAGCTGTTTGACGTCTACACATCCGTTTGGTTCTCCGCGATCTACATCCTGCTTTTTGTCTCGCTTGTTGGCTGCGTGCTGCCCAGGACCCAGGTGCATCTCAATGCCCTGCGCGCTGAGCCCGTCGAGACTCCGAAAAAGCTTCAGCGGATGCCCGCCTACCTAAGCCTCTCGAATGATTCAGAGCAGCTAACGAAGGCGGAGTCGGTGCTGCGCTCGAGGGGTTTCAGGGTTCGCAGGCTCGAGGACTCAGTCTCTGCCGAGAAGGGCTATCTCAAGGAGACGGGAAACCTGGTTTTCCATTACTCGCTCGTGCTGCTACTGATTGCGGTTGGAATTGGTGGTGGCTTTAGCTTCTCGGGCCAGCGCGTCTTGGTCGAGGGCGATACGTTCGTGAACAACCTCGCAAGCTACGATGCCTTTTCTCCCGGTCCGCTCTTCTATGAAAACGAGCTGCAGCCGTTTTCAATGACCCTGGAGGACTTTCAGGTCGTCTATGACCTCAGAAACCCCGCGAATCTTGGCCAGCCAGTCGACTTCATTGCAAATGTCACCCTTGACGATGGTGAGAGCACCAGTAATTCAGATATCCGCGTGAACTTTCCGTTGGAGGCTCCCGGAGCAAACGTCTTCCTCACCGGTAATGGCTTTGCTCCGGTAATCACCTTGTATGACGGGGTTGGCAACATCGCATTCTCCGGTCCGGTTGTCTTTTTGCCTCAGGATTCCAATATGACCTCGCTCGGGGTAATCAAGGCACCAGATGCACTGCCTGAGCAGATCGGGATCATCGCCTTCTTCTACCCAACGGCAGAGGAGCTTGCATCCGGCGCCTACACATCGATTTATCCAGACCCCATTGACCCGCTATTGACCATGAACGTCTACCTCGGTGACCTCGGTCTCGACGCAGGGATACCGAGAAACGTCTATGCCCTAGACGTAACGGACATGGAGCTAATTGCCGGACGTGACGGGCCAAGCCCTGCAATAGAGCTGCGCGTTGGGGAGAGAGCAGAGTTGCCTGGCGGAGCTGGGTCGATTTCGTTTGATGGCCTCAAGCGCTTTGCATCTTTGGATGTCGCATACAACCCTGGCGGACTCTGGATATTGATATTTGCCTTCATCGCGCTGATCGCAATTGTGTTTTCCCTGAGTATTCGCCGAAGGCGGGTCTGGGTTAGGCAGGCAGGTGGCAAAATTGAATACGCAGCACTTGCCAGAGGCGACGATGACGGCCTCGAAGAATTGATTGAAGATCTGCGCAGAGAGATAGAGGGTGACTAGTTGAACATTGTCCTGAACGAACCGCTATCCCAGATTTCGCTGCTGTTTGTGTCGGCCGCGATGGGTCTCTTGGCGGTTGCGCTTCTGATGTTCGCCTTCCAGCTAGCAAAGCTTAAGGATGACCCCAGTGAGTCCCTATTCGAGCGCTATGGCTTCTGGGTGTTGGCTGCAGGAACTCTCGTTTTGGGCATTGGTGTCGTATTGCGAGGCATAGCTGCACAGCGAGTGCCATGGGCAAACATGTATGAGTTTGCAATCTCAGGCGCTCTGATGATTCTGACGATTTACCTCATCTCGCTCAGGGTGAAAGACGTTAGATACGTTGCGACCTTCGTCACAGGCTTCTCTCTCGTTACCCTGTTTGCAGCTGTCAGCCTCTTCTATGTTGAGGTAAAGACCCTGATGCCTGCGCTGCAGAGCTACTGGTTGGTTATTCACGTTGTCGTGGCAATCATGGCAACCGGGTTCTTCGCGATTGCCGCCGGCTTCCACATTTTCTACCTGATCAAGGCAGCCGGAGTGGGCAAGGCTTTGATGGATAGGTTTCCAGACCTCAGGCAGCTAGAGCGCATTGCTTACCGCTTCAACATGGTTGGGTTTGTGGCCTGGAGCTTTACCCTGATAGCGGGTGCCATCTGGGCCGAGCGAGCCTGGCATCGCTATTGGGGCTGGGACACTAAGGAGGTCTGGACCTTCATCATTTGGGTTGTCTATGCCGGTTACCTCCACGCCATGGCAACCAGAGGCTGGACTGGGAAACGAGCCGCTGTCCTGGGCCTAATCGGGTTTGGAGCGGTGATCTTTAACTTCACCATCGTGAACCTTTTCTTCAAAGGTCTTCACGTCTACTCAGGACTCTAGAAGCCTCAGGCAGCGCTCCAGCCTCTCGAGCCACCAGGCCTTTCTCTCCTGACTGGCTGCATGTTTCTCGAGTAGCTCCTCACTGGGGCTTACCTCGCGCAGCTCAATCTCTCCAGCGATTGGCACTAACGGATCAGCTACGACATCGCCGCCAAGCAGCTTTGCGGTCGCAAGGCCGCAGTCGTAATTCAGGTTTGGCATTGCGGCAGCGAGGTGAAGTCCGTGGCTAATACCAATAGAGGTCTCGAGAGCTGAGCTGACCACGATTTCCAGCCCGCTCTCGCTCGCGATAGCCATGGCTCTGCGGATGCCGCCAAGGGGCTGCACCTTGATCACGGCTATGTCCGCGGCCTGCTCTCTGGCAACCAAGAGCGGGTCGGTTGACTTTCTGATTGACTCGTCAACTGCGATTTTTAGGGGTATCTGTTCCTCTGCAAGCCAGGTCCTAAGTTCTTTCAATTCGGCAATGGTCTTCACGGGCTGCTCGATGTATTCGAGGTCTAGGTCTCTGAGCTCCCTTGCAACCACCATGGTGTCCTCTGTGGTGTAGCCGGCATTCGCATCGAGTCGAATCTTGGCGTCGGGGTATAGGTCCCTGACCTTGCGCGCCCTTGCAACATCATCTGCGAGGCTGTGCCCCTTTTCCGCAACTTTTATCTTCACCGAGCCAAAGCTGCCAAACGGGGACAGCACATCTGCAACGTCCTCTGGACCAACAGCGGGGAGAGTTGCGTTTACGGGAATCGCAGCTCTGAATGTGCTGGGGAGGGGATCGTTAGCCCAACTGATGGCGCCCGCCAGCCACCCAGAGGCCTCTTCGTCTTCGTATTCCACAAAGGGACTGAACTCGCTCCAGCGTTGGCTGCCACGGAAAATAAGCGCCTCACGAACCACGATGCCGCGGAACTTAGTCCTGAGTGGCAGCGCTACAACCGCTACGTCGGATATCTGGTCGGCCGGCATTTGATTAGTCTAGGCATATGAACTTTTCTCCAGCCGCCCCTTTCGAGCCCTCAAATTGGGTTTCGGTTTCGGGTTTTGAGGACCTGGAGGACATCAGCTACCACCGCCACAGCTCACTTGGGGTTGTGAGGGTGGGCTTCTCGAGGCCCGAGGTTAGAAATGCCTTTAGGCCTCAGACCGTTGACGAGCTCTACCGGGCACTGGATCACGCGCGCATGCTCTCCGATGTTGGGGTTGTGCTCTTGACTGGAAACGGGCCATCTCCCAAGGACGGGGTCTGGGCCTTCTGCTCAGGGGGCGACCAGAGAGTCCGCGGAGACAGCGGCTATGAGTATTCACCAGGTTCTGCCGGCAGGCTCCACATTCTTGAGGTCCAGAGGCTCATCAGGTTCATGCCGAAAGTTGTTATCGCACTAGTTTCAGGGTGGACCGCAGGTGGCGGACACTCACTCAACGTTGTTTGTGATCTGTCATTAGCTTCCAAGCAACACGCCAGGTTCAAGCAGACCGATGCTGATGTTGGTTCTTTTGATGCCGGGTACGGCTCAATGCTTTTGGCAAGACAGGTTGGGCAGAAGTTTGCCAGGGAGATCTTCTTCCTGGGAGAGGAATACGACGCCCAGCGAGCACTCGAGATGGGTGTTGTGAACAGGGTTGTTGATCACGATGAGCTTGAAAATGCCGGGCTTGAGTTCGCTGAGCAAATCCTTGCAAAGAGCCCAACTGCAATCAGAATGCTCAAGTATGCGCTGAATGCAGCAGATGACGGCATGGTCGGCCAGCAGCTTTTCGCGGGTGAAGCAACGAGGCTCGCCTACGGCACTGCCGAGGCCAAAGAGGGCCGCGATGCTTTCCTGGAGAAGCGCCAACCAAACTGGTCTGATTTCCCCTGGCACTACTAAATGAAAAACCTTAAGGTCGTCCCTGCTAACGACACCTTTGGCGCGCTCAATTTGATGCTAGAGGTTCTTGAGGGAAGCTGCGCTGGATTTATTTCGGCTCCCGAGGTCAATGGCGTTGCGCCAGAGCTAGATATGCCTTTCGAGGTCGATGAAAGTGTCGGGTTGATTGTTGAGAGCTCCGGCTCCACCGGAAGCCCCAAGCAAATTGAGTTATCGGTGGATGCTCTCAAGGCCTCGGCCGAGGCATCATTGGCAAGACTGGGTGGACCGGGTCAATGGCTCATGGCCCTCAGCCCGCAATTTATCGCTGGCGCAAACGTCCTTATCAGGTCTGTGATCTCTGACACGCAGCCGGTCATCATGAACACGCAGGTTCCGTTCACCACAGAGGCATTTGTCAGAGGGGCGTCCTTGCTTGACGGTTCAAGGCGCTACACCTCAGTTGTCCCTGCCCAGCTCCAACGGATTGCCGCGGAGATTGACAGCGATGCATTTCTGTTTTCCACCCTGAGGAAGTTCGATGCGATCCTGGTCGGAGGCCAGGCGGCTGACTTCGCGCTAGTTGAGGGGCTTAGAGCCAAAGGCCTCAACATTGTCCTCAGCTATGGCATGGCAGAAACCTCCGGGGGCTGCGTCTATGACGGGGTGCCACTCGATGGTGTGGGGATAGCGATCAGAGATGGCCGAATCGAAATCTCTGGCCCGGTCTTGGCAAATGGCCTCGGAGGCAGCTATCTCTCAAGCGATCTTGGAGAGATGGTTGATGGCAGGCTCAAGGTATTGGGAAGGGCCGATCGGGTAATTATCTCCGGTGGTCTCAAGGTTGCTCTTGAGCGAGTTGAGGAGGCCGCCCTCGAGATTGCGGGTGTTGAAGAGGTGGCGGCTTGCTCCATCCAGTCGGAGTGGGGAGAGTCTGTCGGTCTTGTTTACGCCGGAAGTCCAGAAATATCTTTTGATCAGCTGAGCCAGGCCATATCGGACGCTGCAAAGCCGAGAAAAGTGATTCGCGTGGAGAGTCTTCCGAGGCTGCTGTCAGGCAAGCCAGATTTGATTGCCTGTCGCGAGCTATTGGCAGATTAGTCTTTTTGCGATGTCAAAGTTTTCTACCTGGATAACCGGCGCCAGGGTTCGCACGCTCCCGCTAGCTGTTGCACCCGTCTATCTGGGGTCTGCCGTTGCCTTCACGCTGGACCGCTTTGACCTAGTGCTGGCACTTCTTGCTCTGGTGGTCTCGTTGTTCTTGCAGATTGGCGTCAACTACGCAAATGATTACTCTGACGGTATTCGCGGCACAGACGACAATCGAGTTGGCCCGCAGCGCATCACCGCCTCCGGGATGGCAAGGCCAGATGCCGTCAAGCGAGCCGCTTTCATAACCTTCGGAATTGCCATGCTGGCGGGGCTAGCAATAGTCGCTATTAGCGGACACTGGTGGTTGGTAGGCGTCGGGGCCCTTGCGGTCTTGGCGGCCTGGTTCTACACAGGTGGCAAGTCTCCCTATGGCTACGCGGGGCTTGGCGAGGTGGCGGTATTTGTTTTCTTTGGGCTTGTCGCAACCGTTGGCACAAACTTCGTGCAAACCGGAGTGCTCGATCCGCTGGCCGTGCTGGTAGGGATTGCCTTTGGGTTTTATGCGACTGCAGTTTTGTTGGTGAACAACATCAGGGACATCGATACTGATGCTGCAGCAGGAAAGAAGACGCTTGCGGTTCGGCTAGGCAGAAAAGCCTCCAAGACGATCTTTATGCTGCTGATCTGGTTGCCAGTTGCCCTGAACTTTTTGATTTTGCTTGCCTACCCCGCAGCACTGCTTGGAATGCTCAACCTGCTTCTGGTGCTGCCGGTAACGCTCATCATTCTTGAGAGCAGGAATCCCGGAGAGCTAATTACAGCTTTGAAGCTGACTTCCTTTGCCGGATTAGGCTTTGCCGTCCTTGTCGGCACCGGCATCGCCGTCGTGAGCTTCAGCTTCTGAGTCCAGAATCCGGTCTTCTTCGCTCGACTCGGCGTCTTGGTAGCGACCGCTGCTATCTCTCGCGAGCTTCTTGGAGACAGCCGCACTCATGGCATCGCGCTGTCGATCTAGGAAAATCAGCGCAATTGCGAAAGAAACCGCGGCTGCAATAATTGCGGCGAAATATGGGTTGAACTGGAGCAGTAGGAGAGTAAGAAACACTCCAAAGAAGAGCCCAAGGCGTATCAGCACGTAGCTCAGCCAGGGGTTTTTCACACAGCCAGTCTAAGAGGAAGCGAAACGAACTAGGGTTGAACCTATGACACGAGTGGCACTTCTAACGCTTGCGTTCTTGATTATCTGGATGGTTTTCACAACTGTTTTTGCCATCAGCGCTGACAAGAACGAGGTCAGGTCTCTGCCCAAGTGGCTTTGGGTAATCCTCTGCATCATTGTGCCTTTCTTCGGCGGACTCCTATATCTCATGGTCGGTCGTCCTCTCCGGCGGGGCGACGAAGGTGGCATGGGCGGTCGAGGTAAGACGGTTGCCCCAGATGACGACCCAACCTTTTTGCGCGACATTTCTAAGAAGATGCGCAAGAAGGATGATGAAGACGACAAGAAGTGACTAGCCAAGACTTTGCTGCCAGCCTGGTGGCGAATCTTGTTGCCTCCGGAGTCGAATCCTTTTATCTATCTCCCGGGGCTAGATCACAAGCTCTTGCAATTGCGGCCGAGCAGCTGGCGAGCGCTGGCAAGGCGAAGCTAACGGTGCGCCTCGATGAGCGCTCGATGGCCTTCACGGCACTTGGGAATTCGTTGGCCTCGGGTAAGCCGGTTGCGGTTATAACTACCAGTGGAACGGCAGTTGCAAATCTCCACCCCGCGGTCCTAGAAGCCTTCCATGCGGGCATTCCACTTATTCTCCTAACCGCTGACAGACCCGCAAGACTCAGAGGCAAAGGAGCCAACCAGACCACGTTGCAGCAGGGCATTTTCGCAAGCGCCACCGTCGCCGAATTCGATCTTGAGGCAGATGACCCAGCGGTTGCTGCCAAGTTTGCGCGTTCGGCAGTCCAGGCCTCGGTAAACAAACAGGGTCCTGTTCAGCTGAACCTCCAGTTTGATCTGCCACTCAGTTCCTCATCTCCAACTGCAACGGAGGTCCTTGCAAACTCGGACCCGCTCCCACCTGTTACCTCGGGTGATGTGGCTGAGCTCGAGGTCCCGGTCGATGAGCACACCGTCGTGATTGCCGGTGCCGGAGGCGAGGGAGCGAGAGAGTTTGCAGAGAAAGCAGGCCTGCCACTGTTGGCCGAGCCAAGCTCAGGCGAGCGAAGTGGGCCAAACGCAATCGTTGACTACATCGCAGCGCTTGAAGACCTGGGTGACCAGGTTCGCAAGGTAGTCGTGTTTGGGAAGCCAACGCTGTCGAGGCCTATCCAAAAGCTGATTTCAGCAAGCTCGGTTTATGTCAATCACTCCCGCTTCGGCCTGTTTGACCCTTTCGACAATGTGATCGCTTCCGCTGACCGGCTTCTGCCCGCATCGGCAGCAGGCGCAGAGTGGCTTGCGAGCTGGAGGTGCGAGCCGGAGATTGATGCTCGTGCCGAGCTTGTTCAGTTTGTCTGGGAGAAAAGTGACAGGCTACTTTTCGGCGCATCAGATCTGATTCGGGTCGCAGACCGAGTCGTAAAGCCAAAGGACCTGGAGGTCTATTCAAACCGCGGCCTCTCCGGCATAGATGGCACGGTGTCGACGGCAATCGGCATCGCTCAGCAAAAGGGTGAAGTCACTGCACTAGTTGGAGATTTGACCTTGTTGCATGATGCAGGCGGTCTAAACGTAAGTGACCTGGGGCAGCTAAATGTTCGCCTGATCGTCGGAAACGATAGCGGCGGCCATATCTTTACTCGCCTCGAGGTCCACGATCAGCTACCCAGTAGCTCGTTTGAAAGGCTCTTTGCAACCCCGCAGGAGGTTGACTTTTCAGCTTTGGCTGCTGCCTACGGCTGGAAGTATTTTCGGTGCGAGAGCCTCGAGCAACTAGCGGCAGCCTGGGACGAGACCGGGTACGTCCTGATCGATTTTGCGCTCTAGGAGCTGAAGGCCCAGCGCACGGCGCGAAATTTCAGTTCGGTTTCACTGAGCTCGGCCTCGGGGTCTGACTCCCCGACAATCCCAGATCCCGCAAGAGCGCGGATAGCTCCCGGCTCAATCACTCCGCCTCTGAGGGCGATCGCTATCTCGCCGGAGCCGTCCGAGCTCAACCAGCCGACCGGTCCCGCATAGCCAGCGCGATCAAATGGTTCAAGCTTGTCAATAAGTTGCATTGCCTTATCAGTGGGTGTTCCGGCGACAGCGGCAGTCGGGTGCAGGGCATCCACGACATCCAACAGGGAGGTGCTGCTCTTCAGCTTTCCTCTCACATCTGTTGCTAGGTGCCAAAGGTCTGGCAAGGCGAGAGAAAAGGGCTCGCTATCTGTCTCGATGACAGAGCAGTATGGCTCCAGCGCTTCTACTAGAGAATCGACGGCAAGGGAGTGTTCGTGCTTGTTCTTCAACGAGTGAGAGAGCCCATCTGCAATCGCCCTGTCGACGTCTGGGTCGGTGCCGCGGCCAGCGGTACCGGCGAGGACTCGCGCAGACACCTCTCCGCCCTCGGAGCGAATCAGAAGCTCGGGAGAGGCGCCAAAGACCGACTCCACCTTGTAGGTCCAGCAGTGGGGGTATCGCTCGTGGAGTTTTTCTAGTGCTCCCGCAAGGTCGATGTCTGCCTCCGCTGGGAGCAGGAGGTCTCTTGCCAGGACGACCTTTTCAAGGCTGCCACCCTGAATCTCCTTTATCGCCTTTTCAACAGAGGCTCTAAAAGCTGCAGAGCTCTGCTCGCCCTCAACGAATGGTCCGTTTGGCTGGGTCCCAGACTCCATGGTCTCGCCCAGGCCTGCCACGACCTCATAGCAGTGTCCCTCCTGGATAACGAGTGTCCTTGCCGGCACGATAATCACTGACTCCGCTCCGCTCTTTGAGGAAAAGGTGATTGAGGTCAGGCCTAAAAGTCCAGAGCCCGGGATTGAGACCTCGTCGGTTATCTCGCTTTCCTCAACAAGCTCTTGCCAGGCACTAGCTAGTTGCGAAATGCGGTCTTTGCCCGAGGAGCTGAGTCTTTTCGCGACTCCATAGCCGATTATGAGCTTGCCCTCGTGGAGGAAAACGTTCGCCCCTCCCAGCTCAAGGGGCTTGGGCGCAGCAACGGGCCGGATGTGAACCTTGAGGGACAAAGTGATTCCTAGCTTCCAGTTCTCTGAGAGTGCAGAAAGAATAGAGCCATTGCTTTTAGGCTTTTTATTCCTTTCAAGTCTAGGCGGAGGCAAATGTTTAGGTCGCTCGCAGGTGCCGTGCTACTGGGCTCGCTCATGCTCGCCGGTCCCGCTCTGGCAGACGAGGACGACCTTTCTCGCGAGGGCAATGAGATTGAGCAGGTAATACCGCCGGTTGTTGTAAATGGGCAGGTCGACCCCAATGCTGCCGAGCCACTTGATCTAGACCGGATTGAAATTACAACCCTGACCCCAGCGGATAGATTCATGAACGCCACCACGCCATTGGTTGTCGCACTCATGTTTGGCTCGGTTGGACTTGTGGTCTATACCCTTGCAACTCAGGGCAGGGGCGATTCCTAGCCCGATTAGACTTGGCAGGTGACCAGGGCCGATTTAGGAAAAGACCCAAGCAGCGTTTCCGCGATGTTTGATGAGGTCGCCTCGGCCTACGACAAGACCAACGATCTGCTCTCGCTTTATCAATCGAGGCTCTGGCGGCGCTCGCTCAGAAATGCCGTTGCACCAAAGAACGGGGAGCGGATACTGGACATTGCTGCCGGCACCGGCACCTCTTCGATGGCCCTAAGGGTCGAGGGAGCCGAGGTTGTGGCGGCTGACTTCTCTAGAGGCATGATTGCCGAGGGCAAAAAGCGTTATCCCGAGCTCGAGTTTGTCTTTGCAGATGCAATGAAGCTTCCGTTCAAAAAATCTGAGTTCAACGCGGTGACGATGTCCTTTGGATTGCGAAATGTTCAAGATCACAAAGTCGCACTCAAAGAGTTTCATAGGGTGCTTATGCCTGGCGGCAGGCTGGTTATTTGCGAGTTTTCTAAGGTTCGGGGGCTCCTGGGTCGTCTCTACCGGTGGTATTTGAGAAACGTCTTGCCGATTGTTGCGCGGCTGTTGAGCAAGAATCCTGCCGCCTATAGCTATCTGGCAGATTCAATTGAGGCTTGGCCAGACCAAGATGAGCTTGCCAGGGACATTGAGGCGGCTGGTTTCGACCAGGTCTCATATCGAAACCTGACCTTTGGAATTGTTGCCATCCACACTGGGTTTAGAAACTGATGGCTCTCCTACCTCCGCAGTTCCAAAAGCTTGGCGACGCAAAACTCCTCAAGCAAATCGAGAGCGACCTGAAGGTCGTGGAGAACAGAATTCAGGAGGCTACAGCTCAAACCGACAGTGTCGTGGACACGATGTCTAACCACCTCGCACAGGCTGGGGGCAAGCGACTTAGGCCTCTTTTGGTGCTCCTCACATCACACCTAGGGTCCGGAACTAACTCAGAGGTCATGGATGCGGCCGTGGTCATGGAGGTCACTCACCTGGCGACGCTCTATCACGATGACGTCATGGACGAGGCATCTACTCGTCGCGGGGTAGATGCGGCTCACGTGGTCTGGGGGAACAGCATTGCCATTCTTACCGGAGACCTACTTTTCGCCAGGGCTGCGAACATCGTTAGCCACCTTGGGACTGATGCTTTGCAGCTACAGGCAAAGGTTTTTGAGCAACTTGTCTTAGGTCAGCTCCACGAGACCATTGGACCGGGGGAGGCAGACCCGCTTCAGCACTACCTCGATGTGGTTCGGGACAAGACCGGTTCCCTAATTGCGCTCTCTGCCCGCATGGGTGCCCTGTTATCAGGAGCCGACGAATCTTTCCAGGAGTCATTGCAGCTATATGGCGAGCGAGTGGGTATTGCGTTCCAGTTGGCCGATGACCTGATCGATATCAGGGCATCAAAGAAAGACTCTGGCAAGGTGGCCGGAACCGACATTCTTGCCGGGGTGCCAACACTTCCCGCCCTGCTTCTCTCAGGTTATGAGGATGCCGAATCCAAGCAACTGGCGGCAGATATTGCTTCAGCAAGCGAGGCAAATATTGCATCTGTTCTTGAGCGACTTCGAAACCATCCGGTTATCGCAGAGGCGGAAGAGGTCACTGACAGCTGGGCAGAGATGGCCATCGATGCGCTCCAGGCACTCCCGAGTGGTAGCGTGAAGTCCGCGCTTGAGGCTTTTGCCCGGGCTGTGGTTGACCGCAAAGGTTAGTTTTAGAAAGAGAAAATGTCCAAGCTTCGTCTTGCAGTTATTGGTGCTGGTCCTGCCGGTATTTATGCATCGGACCTTATCTTGAAGGCCGAGCGCGACTTTGACGTCTCAATTGACCTCTTTGACCTGCTTCCAGCCCCTTACGGTCTTGTCCGATACGGCGTTGCGCCAGACCACCCGAGAATCAAGGGCATCATCAGGGCCCTCTTCGAGGTGCTAGATCGCGGAGACATCCGCTTCTTTGGCAACGTGAAGTACGGTGTCGACATCACCCTTGATGACCTCAAGCAGCACTACAACGCAGTGATCTTTGCAACCGGCGCCATCAAGGATGCTGATCTAAACATTCCAGGGGCCGACCTTGAGGGCAGCTTTGGGGCTGCCGAATTTGTGAACTGGTATGACGCACACCCTGACTTTCCTCTTGAGTGGCCTCTCGAGGCCAAAGAGGTCGCAGTGATCGGAAATGGCAACGTCGCTCTCGATGTCGCGAGGATTTTGGTGAAGCGACCAGATGATCTTTTGTCCACTGACATCCCAGACCACGTCTATGAGGGCCTGAAGGCATCTCCGGTCACAGATGTCCACGTGTTTGGCCGAAGGGGCCCGGCGCAGGTGAAGTTCTCCCCGCTTGAACTCAGGGAAGCTCTTCACGTTGAAGGCGTGCAGGCAATCGTCTATGACGAGGACTTCAAGTATGACGAGGGCTCTCAGGAGGCCATCGACTCGAACAACCAGATTCGCGTGATGGTCAAGACCCTGGAGGACCTGCGCGAGAATCCAGCGGAGCCTCAGGAACGCAGGCTGCACCTCCACTTCTTCTCATCTCCTCAGGAGATTTTGGGTACCGACGGGAAGGTTTCGGCAATCAGGCTGGAGCGCACTGAGCTTGACGGCACAGGACGGGTAAAGGGAACCGGCGAAGTTCGAGAGTTCCCGGTTCAGGCGGTTTATCGAGCGGTCGGCTACTTCGGTAGCGAGCTTGATGGCATTCCGTTCGATGATGCCGAGGGTGTCATTGCAAATGCCGAGGGGCGAGTGCTAGACGCCAGTGGTAGCCACATTCCTGGTGTTTACTGCACGGGTTGGATTAAGCGCGGTCCGGTTGGGCTCATTGGCCACACCAAAGCTGATGCCATTGAGACCATTGGCCACCTAATTGCCGACAAAGATTCGTGGTGGCAGCCAGCAAAACCGGAGGAAAGCGCAATCGAGGAGACCCTTTCCTCTCGAGGCATTGACTTCATGGAGTGGCCGGGTTGGTTGAAAGTTGACGGCGAAGAAAAACGCCTTGGCCAGCTGAGTGGCAGGGAGCGACTAAAGCTACATAATCGTGCTCAGATGCTCGACATTTCAAAAGGACGCTAATTGCAGAGGTTGCCTGGAACTAGGCTTCGCAAGGCCCAAATTGGCTTACTCGCAACATTTGTACTGATGGGCCACGGCGCCCTCGCATCCGTGGCATGGGTCCCCGAATACATCGACAGACTGGGAGTCTCATTTGCCACCTGGGGCACAATCATCGGCTTCAGCGTCATAGGTTCGATAACCCCGCTCCTATTCGCATCCAGGTTGATGATGCGCTTCGGTTCCAGGCCGGTAATTCGAATCGCAAACTACGCCGGCATGTTCTTCTTAATACTCCTTGGTTGGACAAACGATCCGGCGCTCTGGATGCTCATCAACATCTTCTTCAACTTCTCGATGTCGCTATTGGGAGTGAGCGTGAATTCGCATGCGGTGCTGCTGCAGAAGCAGATAAGCATCAACATCATCGGGCGCATGCATGCCGGGTGGTCTTTGGGTGCGGTGGGTGCGGCAATCACAGGCGCGATCTCGACAACCTTTCTGAACCTTGAGCTGTTTCTGATCCTGGTTGCAATTGTCACCGTCATCATCTTTGAGTTCACGCTGCGCTGGCTACTTAGCCCCGAGGAGGACGGCCACGTTGAGGAGAAGGCGGGGGTGGTGAAGCGCAGGTTCTACCAGATGCCTTCGCAGCTTTGGTTCTTGGCGATCGGCCTTTTTGCAGCAATCTACCCCGAGGTTGCGGTCATTGACTGGGCAGCCGTCTTTGCCAGAGATGTCTTGAGTGTTGACGTGGCACTTCGCTCGATTCCCTTTGGGGTCTTCATGGTTGGCATGATCGTGGGCAGGCTCTCAATGACCAGGCTTGCCGAGAAATACCACCCGCACTACCTGGCCTCGAGAGGAGCATTCCTAGCGGCAGGTGCCTTGGCAATCGCTGCGCTCAGCGCAGGGGCAGTGAGCAGCTTTAACACCATTTTGGGACTGGTTACGGCATCTGTTTTGTGGGGACTGGCAGGTCTGGGACTGGCCCCAGCCTCTCCGGCGTTCTTTTCAGCGGGTGGACACATCCCAGGGGTATCGACCTCATGGGCGGTCAGCAGGCTAAGCCTTTTTAACTCTTCTGTGGCAATTGGCGCTAAGGCCGGCATGGGTGCGCTAGTTGAGGGTGTCGGGCTCTCCGCGGCCTTTTTCTTTCCCGTCATTCTGGCCGTTATCTCTGGCATCATCGCCGATCAGTGGGCCAAACGAGCTCGCCGCAATGAGCTCAACGCAGCCGCTCCTCCCACAGGCCCAATCTCGGTGATAGTTGTGCCGGAAGAGGATAGGTAGTCTGGGCGGGTGACACTGCTCAAGCTCACCAACACACCCAGGACCTACGCCTGGGGTTCTCAAGAGCTCATCCCACACCTTCTCGGTACCGAGCCAGATGGAACACCCCAGGCTGAACTCTGGTTTGGCACTCACCCGGGTTCGCCGGCTCAGGTAGTAGACCCGCAGGGCGGAAGCCTTGCAGATAGAGAAGAACCCCTTGGTTTTCTGGTCAAGTTCCTCGCGGCAGCGGCGCCTTTGTCAATTCAGGCACACCCAACAAGGGAGCATGCGGCAAAGCGTTTTGCCGAGGCCTACCCCGGCTACACAGATCCCAACCACAAGCCCGAGGTCATAGTTGCGGTCACTGAATTTGAGGCGCTGTGTGGCTTTAGGGAAGTTGGAGCAATCCAGAGCGACCTTGAGCTCTTGGCACGGGCTGACGATTCCTTTTCGCCCTGGCTAACATCGCTTGCAACCAGCGGTCTCGAGGGCGCCACTCGCTTCGCCTTAGATGCACAAGCGGAGCTTGTAAGCAAGCTATTGGCTGCTGCCGATGTTCTTGGTTCTCGGGCAGAGCTCATAAGGAATATTTCGGCAGCACATTCAAACGACCCGGGGCTCCTGGTGACAATCTTGATGAACCATGTCGTGCTGAGTCCAAAAGAAGCGCTCTATCTGCCTGCCGGAAATATCCACGCCTATCTGTCCGGGCTTGGGGTTGAGGTCATGGCGGCTTCTGACAATGTCCTTCGTGGGGGTCTCACGAGTAAGCCAATCGATAAGCCCGAGCTGATGCAGATCTTGGACTTCAGCGAGCTTGCGGACCCCGTGGTTAAATCTCGCGAGCTCACGAGCGGGCTGAGCGAGTATGAGACTTTGGCCGAGGACTTCAGCCTCTATCGGGTTGAACCGAGCGGGGCCAACATGCTGATAGATGTTCCGCTTAGGGGGCGGGCAATTGCAGTTTGTGTCGCGGGAGAACTCGTTATCTCGACATCCAAAGAGGACTCACTCAGCCTTCGTCAGGGCGAGGCTGCCTATTTTGCAGATGCGGCTTATTTTTCGGTTCTCGGCTCTGGAACCGGCTACCTGGCTATGGGCTAGCGGTAGTTCACAAACTGCAGATCAACATCGAGGTCTTTGCCCCGAAGTAGGGCAATTAGAGCCTGCAAGTCATCCCGGCTCTTGGAGCTGACCCTGAGCTCATCACCCTGAATCTGACTCTTTACACTCTTTGGGCCCTCGTCGCGGATGATCTTGGAGATCTTTTTTGCGTTCTCTTGGTCAATACCGTTTTTCATCGTTGAGGTGATGCGGAATTCTTTGCCCGAGGGCTGGGGCTCGGAGGACTCGAGAGACTTTAGCGAAATGCCTCGCTTGATGAGCTTGGTCTGGAAGACATCGAGTGCCGCCTTGGCGCGCTCCTCGGAGTTTGCCTTGATCAAAATGCTTTCTCCGCTCCAAGAGATTTCGGCGTCGGTCCCCTTGAAGTCATAGCGTTGCTGGATCTCCTTGGCCGCCTGATTTAGGGCGTTATCGGTCTCTTGGCGGTCAACCTTGCTGACGATGTCGAATGATGAATCTGCCATTTTTAGTCCTTTGCTTGTCTTGCCGTTGAGGAGCGGATGTTTAGGTCGATAGGCCAGGTGGTGAGCTGCTCGATGTTTGCAAGCTGCTTGTCGTCTCCCGACTCCAAGATGTCAACAATCCAATTGGCACCATGCTCGCCCTGATCCGCGGTCTTTTGATCGATTGTTGAGAGGCCGTAGAACATGCCAAGCGGGTGACCGTCAATCCCAAGGACTGAAATGTCCTGAGGAACTCTCAGGCCAAGATCTCTGGCGGCCTGGATGGCTCCATATCCCATTTCATCACTTGCGCAGAAAATGGCAGTAGGGGCATTCCGTGGGTCTCCGAGCATCTGCTTAGCAGCGTTGTAGCCACCTGCGACTGTAAAGTCAGCCTCCGCCATCCACTGGGGAACAAAGTCGAGGTTCGCATCCAGCAGGGCCTCGTGGTAGCCGGTCTTTCTTAGGTAGGGCTGGTGAAAGTCCATCTCGCTTGCCGGGTTACCCGAGATCATGCCGATTTTGGTGTGGCCCAGCGAAATGAGGTGCTGGGTTGCAAGTCTTCCGGCGCCCTCATCGTCGATGCTGATTGACCTTGCACCTGGAATCGGCCCACCAATACCCACGATTGGCTTCTTGAGATCCGTAAGACGCTTGAGCTCCTCGTCGGAGACCTTGAGCGCCACGGTCAATACTCCGTCGACGCGCTTGCGAAGAACGAGGTCTTCAAAGACTCGTTTGCGGTGACCGGAGCCTCCCGAGAGGTTATAGAGCGTGACGTCATAGCCGCGATTTACAAGTGCATTCACCGCACCCTCTAGAACGGTTGAGAAAAACCAGGTGGCAACAAACGGCATCACTACGCCGATGTTTTTCGAGCGGCCGGTTGCAAGAGTGTAGGCAGACGAGGAGGCCACGTAGCCAAGCTCCTGGGCTGCTTTAAGCACCCGCTCTCTCGCTCTGGCTGAGACGTGGGACTTGCCGTTTAGTGCCCTGGAAACCGTGGCGGTCGAGACTCCGGCGCGCTGCGCGACCTCGACGATGCCAACCATGTAAAAGACTGTAAACGCTTATGGCTTTTACCGCTACTTTACAATTTGAAAATCGGGTAGTCTTTCTAATCGCGCCTAGCGCACGGCAAGTTACCCAAGCGGCCAAAGGGATCTGACTGTAAATCAGCTGGTGTATGCCTACGGGGGTTCGAATCCCTCACTTGCCACCATTACGAAATGTTTCAGCTCTGGAATCTAAGCAACCTCAACTGGTTGAGTTAGCCATGACAAACATCCGCCCCCACGGCCTTCACCACGTCACCGCATTGGCAAGCGATCCCCAAAAGAATGTTGATTTTTACACCAAGGTCTTGGGCCTGAGGCTGGTGAAGCAAACCGTCAACTTCGACGCTCCCGATGTCTGGCACCTCTACTACGGAGATGAGCAGGGATCTCCTTCGTCACTGCTGACTTTCTTTCCGTGGCCGGGGATTAGGCAGGGCAAGGAGGGTGCCGGGCTAACGACTGCTACCTCCCTCGCGATCCCACGTGAATCTCTTGGCTGGTGGAATGAGTGGCTTAGGTCTCTTGATGTAGAGCGGGAAAGCATCTCAACATCGGACGGTCAAGAGAAGATTTTGCTTCGCGACTATGACGGCATGGGTTTGGAGCTAGTTGGTGTCGAGGGAGATGTCAGGTCCGGCTGGGATGGCAAAGCGGGTATTCCACAAGAACACGCGATCAAGGGCCTCAGCTCCGTGACTTTCAGCGAAGCTCAGCTTGAGCCAACCGCCATCATGCTCACCGAGTTCCTGGGTATGCAGACCTCGACCGAGACCACCTCTGCCGCCCAATTCGAGATGGGACAAGGGGGAAGCGGAGCAATGGTTCGGGTTGAGGCAGGTGTTAGCGATAGAGGCCTGCAGGCTGGTGGCACGGTTCACCACGTGGCATTTCGTGCTCCCGATCTTCAAACAATGGAGTCATGGCGCGATGAGCTCACCAGTCAGGGGATTCCAGTGACTGAAATCATGGACCGGCAGTACTTCAAGAGCATCTACTTTCGCGAGCCAGGTGGGGTCCTTTTTGAGATCGCAACCGACAGCCCAGGTTTTGACATTGATGAGCCCCTGCTAGAGCTCGGACGGGCCCTAAGGCTCCCTCCCTGGCTAGAGCCATCCAGGGAGCAAATCCAGGCAAGCCTTCCAAGAATCGAGGTTTAGTTGTCAGCCCTATCCCGCCCGCACCTCTGGATAGACAAGAGTGCAAAGACGACCACACTGCTGCTGCACGGAACAGGTGCCGATGAGCACGACCTAATTCCACTGGGTGAGCGCCTCACCCCGAACAACAACCTGCTATCTCCAAGGGGTTTGGTGAATGAAAACGGTATGAATCGGTTCTTCGAGAGAACACCCTCAGGTGAGTTCGTAGAGGCCTCCGTGATTCGGGCGGCATCTGAAATGGCCGAGTTCTTAGATGCCGCGAGCGATGAATATGGCTTTGATGCGGGAGCCGTTTTCGCCTGTGGTTTTTCCAATGGCGCCAACACTGCCCTTGCAACCCTCATTCGGCACCCGGGCAGCCTGGTAGCAGTGGTCGCATTTGGCTCCACCAAGCCACTTAGCGAAAAACCAGCCAACTTGAGTTCTAAGCGGGTGTTCATAGCAAACGGGTTGCAAGATCCGTATGCCCCAGAGCCCATCTCTGAGATCTTTGAGCGAGAGCTGAGAGAAGCAGGCGCTGAGGTTACTCGTTTTACGCATCCGGGTGGACACCAGATTTCGGCAGAGCACGTGGATCAAATCTCCCAGCTACTGAACTAGCGGGGGATTATTTCCGGTAGTCGCGGGGTTATCTAAGCGGTACAACTGGAGAAAAAATGAACACCCTTTTGAAATACCTGACCGGTAAGGCAACCGCTCCTCTGAACATGCTGGTTGCTCTCGGATTCGCAGTTTTTGCTTTTGTAGGGCTTCCGCTAGAGGCCACCGAAACCACACCAACCAATGGACTTTCTGACAGCGCTGAGAGCGTCCAGGTGGCCAAGATCCAAGAGAACTTCGATGTGGTGGAGGGTTCCGCGGCATTCATTGTCTACTTCTCCGACACCGAGTTCACCGAGTCTCAGCTCGAGTGGATTCAGGGAACCTTCGACCCCCAAAAGATGATGCCCGCGGGCGGGGCAAACGAGAAGTTTCTTGAGTTTTCAAATGCCGAGGTGATGGGGGAGAAGTTTGTGCCTCCAGCCGCGATTTCTGAGGATGTCACGACAGCACTGATCACTATCCCTCTCGATGCGACCGATGACTTCGAGCTCACCACTGAGCGCGTGGAGACCATGCGAGAGCTCGCACCAGAGGACATGCCAGCAGGCATTGATGTTTATGTCACAGGTCCTGAGGCGTTTATCAAAGACGTCGGCTCGATCTTTGAGGGTGCTGATTTCCTGCTGCTTGCCTTCACGGCCGGAGTCGTCGCCGTCCTGCTCCTTGTCACCTACCGCTCACCAGTGCTCTGGCTTATTCCGCTTGCGGTGGTTGGCACCGCTGACGGAATGGCGGGCATCTTGGCAAGACGCGTGGCCGACTTCTTGGGCTTCGTTCCAGATGGTTCGGTGACAGGAATCCTGTCGGTTCTGGTGTTTGGAGCGGCCACCAACTACGCGTTGCTGCTCATTGCTCGCTATCGCGAGGAGCTTTTGAACTTTGAGGACCGCCGCGAGGCAATGCGCATTGCGATCCGCGGGGCAGGACCTGCGATCCTGGCATCCGGCTCAACCGTCGCGGTTGCGCTGGCGCTACTGCTTCTTGCCGAGATTGAGGGTAGGCAGGTTCTCGGTCTGGTTTCAGCGGTCGGAATCGTGGTCGCCATGGTTGCAGGACTGTTGGTATTGCCGTCGGCCCTGGTCGTATTTGGCCGCTGGATCTTCTGGCCGTTTGTTCCAAGAGTGGGCGGAAAGAATCCCTATGAGAAGTCCATCTGGACAAAGCTAGGTAGGGCGGTCTCCAAGAAGCCTCTCGCCGTTGCCGCCATTGGAGTTGCGGTCCTCGGCGGCTTGGCCTCAGGAGGCCTTGGCATCAAGAACGGTCTGAGCGCAACCGAAATCTTCATCGAGAAGCCCGAGGCAGTCTTGGGTCAAGAGGTGCTTGCCGACGCATTCCCCGCCGGTAGTGCAACGCCGACCATCGTGGTGGTGGACAGCGAGTACTTGGACGAGGCCAGGGAGCTTGTAGACATTGCGGGAGTAGCAGAAATCTCCGAGGGTCAGAGCGATGGAAACTACTCAGAGCTGAGGCTGGTACTTGATGCGGAGCCCGAGTCAAATGAGGCTTTGCAGGTGGTTCGGGATTTGAGGGTCACTCTAGATGAGCTTCCGGAGGGAGTCACGGCGCTAGTTGGAGGTCAGGACGCATCCACGCTTGATGTGACGGACGCGACCGCAAGAGACCAGGCGCTTCTGGTGCCGCTGATTTTGATCTCCGTGTTCTTGATTCTGATTTTGCTGCTTAGGTCTTTGGCGGCACCAATCTTCTTGATGATTGCGGTAGTCGGATCGTTCTTCTCTGCCTTGGGAGCTAGCTGGCTAATCTTCCAATACATATATGGCTTCCCGGCCCTCGATCTAACCGTTTTGATCTTGGCATTCCTGTTCTTGGTTGCACTGGGTGTTGATTACAGCATCTTCCTGGTGACCAGGGCTCAAGAAGAGGCGAGAACTCTGGGAACACGCGAGGGTATGAAGAAGGCGCTTGGTGCTACAGGCGGCGTCATAACCTCTGCTGGAATTTTGTTGGCCGCAGTGTTTACGGTGTTGGGCGTCTTGCCGCTCATCGCACTTGCCCAGGTTGGAACCATTGTGGGTATCGGTGTGCTGCTTGACACCTTGCTCGTTAGAACAATCATCGTTCCCGCTCTTGCCTTTATTTCAGGCAAGAAGTTCTGGTGGCCAAGAAAAGAATTCGCTGACTAAATAACCCAGGCAGTCTCGTTTGGCTCGAGAGGCCCCTCTTTGTTTGCAGAGCGAATAATTGCTTTGCCCCCTAAGGGCCAAGGGTCACTTCCAAAGTTGTGAACCACGGTGATGTTGCCGTTTTTGTAGCTGAGAACATCGCCTAACAGCACCCAATCAAAGCTGCCCTCACCTAGGGCGAGCTTCTTTCTTAGTCGCAGCGCTGACTTGTATAGCTCAAGGGTTGACCCCCGGAGGCCATCCTGCGACTTCCTTGATAGGTGCGCAAAAGCCTCAGGCTGGGGGAGCCAACCGGCAGCCTCAGAGAAGCCATTTGAGGGACCTCCCTCTGCCCAAGGCAGCGGAACTCGGCAGCCGTCTCTACCTACTCGCGCACCGTTGGTCCTTGCAAAGGTTGGGTCTTGCCGGTGCTCCGGGGCGAGAGTGGTGTGCTCTGGAAGGCCGAGCTCTTCACCCTGGTACAGGTAGCTCGCGCCAGGGAGGCCAAGCATAAATAGCGTTGCCGCCCTTGCCGTTTGCAAGCCAAGCTCGTTGTCGGGCTGCGGGTTATCCGGACCAATACCGTCTGAGGCTGTGGCGCGGCCATAGTCTCCGCCGAACCTTGATGCGTGACGAATCACGTCGTGATTTGAGAGCACCCAGGTGCTCGGCGCTCCCACGGCATCGAAGGCCTCGAAGCTCTCGTTGATTGCCGCCACAAGTGCCTCTTTACTCCAACCGGCGTCCAGAAATCTGAAATTAAAGGTCTGGTGGAATTCATCAGCTCTTACCCACTTCGCCATCAGGCTTAGCGGAAGCACATATGCCTCACCACACATCGCTCTTTCACCGGGGTACTCATCCAAGATCTTGCGCCAAGACCTAAAGATCTCGTGGACCTCTTCTTGGAACCACATCGGCGGAGCCTCGCGTCCCTCGATAAACCCTGCACCTGCCTCAGCCACGTAAGGGTGGTCTGGCAGGCCCTGCTGCTTTGCCATCGCGTGGGGTTGATCTACCCGGAAGCCATCGACTCCTCTATCGAGCCAGAACCTGAGGATTTTTTCGAATTCGCGTTTGACCTCGGGGTTTGACCAATTCAGGTCGGGCTGGGAAGAGTCAAAGAGGTGGCAGTACCACTGGCCATCATGGGCTCTGGTCCACGCCGGACCTCCAAACATTGAAACCCAGTTGTTTGGTGGCAGCTCTCCGTTTTCACCCTTGCCGTCTGCGAAGTGGTAAAAGCTGCGTTCCCTGGATCCCCTCGGTGAATTCAGTGCGTTCTGGAACCACTGGTGCTGGTCAGAGCTGTGGTTTGGCACAAGGTCAATCATGACCCTGAGCCCAAGCTCATGGGCACGCTCGAGCATCCGGTCGAAATCCTCGAGTGTTCCAAAGAGCGGGTCTACATCTTTGTAGTCACTGACGTCATAACCGGCGTCTTTTTGGGGGGAGCGATAAAACGGAGAGAGCCAAACGGCATCAACCCCGAGTTCTTTGAGCGCATCTAGGCCCTGTGTAATGCCAGCAAGGTCTCCCATGCCATCACCGTTGGAGTCCAAAAAGCTACGCGGGTAAACCTGGTAGATAACGCCAGAGCGCCACCATTCTGAGCCGCTCGTCGGCTCGTGAGATGCCATTGTTAGAGCTTAATCCAGGCAACCTGGTCGTGCTCAAGCATCCCTTCAACACCCAGATCGGGCTGCGTGGTGGCAAGCACCTCTCCGGCTGGGAGGGTTAGTGAGTCGGGACCAAAGTTGGCAACAACCAGCACCGAACCGTTTTTGTAGGCGAGGGTGGAGTCGGAGCAAAGCCTTTTATCCCAATCAAGACTTCCGTCACCGAGCGAGAGCTCCTTGCGAACCTTAAGGAGTCTCTTGTAAAGCTCAAGTGTGCTGCCCGCGACGCCTTCCTGCTGGTCTCGGCTGTAGCTGCGGTAGTTCTCTGGCTGAGGCAGCCAGCTCTTTCCGGTCTCGTTGAAACCAAATGCCGGGGAGTCCGCCTCCCAGGGAATAGGCACCCTGCAGCCATCTCTACCGACTCGCTCGCCACTGGTTCTAAAGAAGGTTGGGTCCTGGCGGTATTCGGGTTCCAAGGTGGTGTGCTCTGGCAGGCCCAACTCTTCGCCTTGGTAGAGGTAGCTGCTGCCAGGAAGACCGAGCATGAAGGCGCTCGCGGCACGTCCAATTCTTTGGCCTTTGGCCTCGTCTGGTTGGGGGTAGTCAGGACCAATGCCATCGCCCTGCTTGGGAATCTCGTCATATGAGAGCCGGGTTACGTGCCTGATCACATCGTGGTTCGAAAGCACCCAGGTGCTGGGAGCCCCAACCGCTCCAAACTCTTCTAGCGACTCTTCGACAACTTCTTTGAGTCGCTTTGCCTCCCACTCGGTGGCTAGGTATTCGAAGTTAAAGGCCTGGTGGTATTCGTCTTCCCTCACCCACTTGGCCATCTTGCTCAGCGGCAATATCCAGGCCTCTGCAGCCATGGCCCGGTTCTCGTATTCGTCGACGACCTTGCGGAAACCTCTGATGATGTCGTGCACACCCTCTTGGCCCCAGTGGGGGTGAGGCTTATCCTCTGTCGGCTGGTCTTCGCTTCCGGTCATCGAGCTGGTGAGCTCGTCGACGTCTGGGAGTCCTGACTCTTTGATTAGCGCGTGGGCAACGTCCACCCTGAAGCCATCAACGCCCCTGTCCAGCCAGAACCTCAGCACCGAGTGGAAAAACTTCTCAACCTCGGGGTTGTCCCAGTTGAAATCGGGTTGGGAGGAATCGAAGATGTGTAGATACCACTGGCCATCTTTGGTCCTGGTCCAGGCCGGTCCTCCAAATACTGACTGCCAGTTGTTTGGCGGAAGCTCCCCAGTCTCACCTTTGCCATCTGCAAAGTGGTAGTAGCTACGCTCCATGGAACCCTTGGGCGATGCAAGTGCTGCCTTGAAGAGCGGGTGCTCACTCGAAGAATGGTTTGGCACCAGGTCCACGATTACCTTGAGGCCAAGCTTGTGGGCCTTGGCCAACACGTCGTCAAAGTCCGCAAGTGTCCCGAAAAGTGGGTCAATGTCCGTGTAGTCGCTGACGTCGTAGCCGGCATCCTTTTGGGGAGAGGTCATAAATGGTGAGAACCAGATCGCATCGACACCCAGGTCGCTAAGCGCTTCAAGTCTTGCCTCAACGCCCTTGAGGTCTCCCATGCCATCTCCGTTCCCGTCAGCAAAGCTGCGGGGGTAAATCTGGTAGATGACTGCATTGCGCCACCATTTTTCAGGCGCTGCGGATGGAGCTGAGGCGTGGGTCATGAGCGAAATCTTAGGCCTTGATTCTTGCTGTTGGCTGCAGGTGAAATTCCACTGAAGAAGCGGCAAAATGCGGGCTTTTGCCAATAAATTCGCGTATGTAATCGTTTACAGAATAGTGCTAAATTCTGGGGGCAGATGCCGTTTGTTACGCACTTGTTATCGTTGTAAGCGTTTACAAGTTTGCACCATCGATTCGCTAGGAGTGAACTATAGGGGCTTGCCTTTGCAGGCTTATCTATTTCCGTTTCAGGTACTGAAAGGTGCTCTATTGAAAACCACTAAGCGCAGCCTGTTTGCTGTCGGCGCAGTTGCCGCAGTTTCAGCGCTAGTTCTATCTGGTTGTGCAGCCGAAGAAGAGGCTGAGCCAACCGCAACCTCTACCGCAACCGAGTCGGAGGCTCCTGCAGAGGACACTCCAGACATCGAGACCCTAACCGTATGGGCAGATGACATGGTTGCTAAGTCCCTTGAGGGCGTTGCTGCACAGTTCGAAGCCGACACCGGCATCGCTGTTGAGCTCGTGATCAAGGACTTCGGCTCGATTCGCGACGAGGCAATCACCGCAATTCCAACCGGTGAGGGACCAGACATTCTTGCTGGTGCTCACGACTGGACCGGTCAGCTAGTTGCCGCAGGTGTTGTAGCTCCTGTTGAGCTAGGTGCAGCACTTGCCGACTTCCGCGAGAACGCAGTTTCCGCCTTCTCCTACGATGGCGCACTTTATGGGCTTCCATTTGGCGTTGAGAACATCGCTCTTGTATGCAACAGCTCGATGGTTCCAGAGCAGCCAGCCACCTGGGACGAGGTTGTAGCAGCCGGCGTTGAGGTTGCAATGGGTGAGGACTCTGGTGACCCGTACCACATGTACTACATCCAGACCTCTTTCGGTGCTCCAGTATTCGTTCAGAACGCTGACGGCTCCTACACTTCAGAGCTCGGCATGGGCGGCGAGGGCGGCTTTGCTTTCGCTGACTGGCTAGCAGCTAACGGAGATGTCTTCTCCTTCAAGGACTACGGAACCGTTGAGGCCGAGATGAAGGCTGGCGACCTCGCCTGCTGGATCACCGGTCCATGGGCCGCACCTTCAATTGGTGAGGGTCTTGGTGAGGACGGCTACTCCATCTACTCACTACCTTCAGTTGGTGGCGAGACCGCTTCCCAGTTCATGGGTGCTCGCGGCTTCTACGTCTCCAGCCAGACCGATGACCCACTGTATGTGAACAAGTTCCTTGGTGAGTACATCGGTAGCGAGGCAGCTCAGACCGAGATCTACGAGATCGGTGGACGTATCCCAGCACACAAGGGTGCGTTTGAGGCTGCATCGGGCGACAAGATCACCGCAGGCTTCGGTGCTGCCGGTGTCAACGCCGCTCCAATGCCATCGATTCCAGAAATGGGTAGCGTATGGGCCTCATGGGGTTCAACCGAGGCTGCCATCATGACTGGCAAGATCGATGCCGCCGAGGGTTGGCAGAAGATGATCGACGAGATCAACGCCGCCATCGCTGGCTAATTAGCAACATCATCTGAGAGAGGGGGCGTCTAGCTTTAGACGCCCCCTTTTTCTCTCAAAAGAGCAGGATTCTCTTGAGCACAGAAACTCGCGGCCCAACCTGGCAATTGCCAGGTGGCAGGCCAAAGGCCAACACCGCACTAAATGATGGCGGCACACCTTCACTATTCGGAACCCTGGTGAAGATAGTCCTACTCGGACTTATGTCGGCCGCGATGGTCTTTGCGATCATGATCCTGATTGGCAATGAGGATTACCTCTTTGCCGGCATCGTTGCCTTGGCAACGGTGATTGTGAACTGGGTTTATCTTCGTCGAGGCAGGCTTCCTGCCAAGTACTTGGCCCCAGGACTTATTTTCATGGCCGTTTTTCAGGTCTACGTCGTTGGCTACTCGGGCTACATCGCCTTCACCAACTACGGCTCCATGCACAACAGCGACAAAGATGACGCCATAAATGCGCTTTTGCTGAACGGCCAGACCAGAATTGCGGGAGAGCCCGTTTATCCGCTCACGGTGGTGACCGACGAAGCCGGAGAGCTCAACTTCCTTGTCACCCTGACTGATGAGTCCGGGGCGACTCAGGTCAAGGTCGCTGCGGACGGCGAGGTTTTGCAGCAGGTAAATCCGACCGAGTTCAACTCTCTGGGCAAAGCAACTGCTGCCGAGGGTTACACCGAGCTTCCCTTCAGAGACGTTGCGGCAATTCAGGAGGAAGTGGTCAGAGCAAAGGTCTACCTCTCTGAAGACCCCGATTCCTATTTCCTTATGACACCAGATGCAGCTCAGGCGGTGGTGTTCGGGCCGCGACTTGACTATGACCCGGTAGCCGACACCATGACCCGAGTTGAAGACGGCAAGGTGTTCTCGGATTCCGGTGAGGGTTCCTACAAAGCCTCGGATGGCGAAGAGCTCGCCCCAGGTTGGCGCGTGGAGGTTGGGCTTCTAAACTTCGAGCGCGCGGTAACGGATCCCGGTATTCGGGAGCCGCTGGTTAGGGTCACCATCTGGACCTTTGCCTTCGCGATCATCTCCGTGATTTCCACGTTTATTCTTGGCCTGGGCCTGGCACTGCTTTTCAATGATGCAAAGCTTCGTGGCCAGCGTTGGTATCGGGTGGCAATGATTCTGCCCTATGCCTTCCCAGGCTTTCTTTCCGCTTTTGTTTGGCGAGCCCTCTATAACAAGGACTACGGCTTTATCAACGTGGTGTTGTTCGGGGGCGCCGAGATACCGTGGCTCACCGACGAGTTCCTTGTGAAGATATCAATCTTGCTTGTGAACCTCTGGCTCGGCTTCCCCTACATGTTCCTGATCACCACGGGAGCGCTCCAGTCGATACCTTCGGATCTGATGGAGTCGGCAAGAATTGACGGCGCTTCTGCGTGGCAGCAGCTAAGGCTAATCAAGCTTCCGCTGCTACTGGTTTCGGTTGCGCCGCTACTGATTACCTCGTTTGCCTTTAATTTCAATAATTTCAGTCTCATATATCTCTTATCCGGGGGCGGTCCGAAAGACTTTGACGCGACCATAAATGTTGGCCATAGTGACATCCTGATTTCTATGGTCTACAAGATCGCCTTCTCCACCGGGGAAGGAAGAGATTTTGGTCTTGCGAGCGCGTTCTCGATCCTGATCTTCTTCATCGTCGGAACAATTTCTTACTTCTCTTTCCGCAGGACAAAGACTCTTGAGGATGTGAACTAATGGACAGTGAGCTAACCAAGGACGAGCTGAAGGCCTACAAAGAGGCCAGGGCCCAGCTCACTGACGAGCGCAAGTTGACCTTCATGGGGTGGCTTCGCAAGAAGGGTTGGAAGCACCTTGTTGGTTGGGTGATGGTTGTCTACTCAATCTTCCCAATTGTGTATGTGATCTCCGGTTCGTTTGCTAACGCCGACCAGTTCACCTCGACCCTGTTTTCTTCTTTCACGACTCAGAACTACGTCGACCTTTTCCAAGATCCGTATCGGCCATTCGCCAATTGGTTTGTGAACACACTGTTTATCTCGGGCACGGCGGCAATCGGGTCTGTATTTTTGTCGGCGCTCGCGGCCTACGCCTTCTCCAGGCTCAGGTTTACCGGTCGCAGGGCTGGACTGCTTACGCTGATTCTGGTTCAGATGTTCCCGCAGCTTCTGGCCTTGGTCGCCATCTATGCGCTGCTTGTGAACATCGGTAACGTGTTTCCATTCTTAGGCATTGGCTCTCAGCTGGCGCTCATCATGGTTTACCTGGGAGGTGCCCTGGGCGCCAACACCTATTTGATGTATGGGTTCTTCAACACCATCCCTAAGGAGCTCGATGAGGCTGCCAAGATCGATGGCGCCACCCACACTCAGATTTTCTACGGCATTATTCTGCGCCTCGCTGCCCCAATCTTGGCGGTGATCGGGTTGCTTGCGTTCATTGGAACCAGTAGCGACTTCGTACTTGCCAACATCATCCTCACCAAGCCCGAGAGCAAGACCCTTGCCGTTGGCCTATACATGTATGTGTCGGACCAGTTCGGTCAGCGTTGGACCATTTTTGCTGCGGGTGCAGTATTGGCAGCCATCCCAATCGTTGCTCTGTTCCTTTACCTTCAGAAGTACATCGTGTCGGGTCTAACCGGCGGAGCGGTCAAGGGTTAGTAGGTTTGTCTTTGATGACATCCCTCGCACTTCAACCCCACCACGACGGATCAGCCCTTTACGTAGCGAATCAAAAACCAAAGCTCGGCGACAAGGTGAAGCTGCGGATTCGCATTCACTCGACATTCGGTCCCATCAAACAGGTCATGGTGCGCCAGAGTGATTCTGGTGAGGGTTTCCTAACTCCTAAGTTCAAGGTCTTTGCAAAGCGCCACGGCTGGAGCTGGTTCGAGGGCCAGATAGTGATGTACAACCCGGAGATTCACTATCGCTTTTTCATTGAGCTCAAAAACGGTGACAGCTTCTGGCTGAATGCCGTTGGGCTTCACGAACTGGACCAGCCGGATCGCGACGACTTCAAGATAAACACCTACAACCGTGTTCCCAAGTGGGCATCGGGAGCGGTTTTGTATCAAGTGTTTCCTGACAGTTTCGCAAAAAGTGCTGAGGCAGAAAAGCGAACTCCACCAGAGTGGGCGATCCCAAAGAAATGGTCAGACCCAGTCATTGGCAAGGGTCCTGGAACAGCAGAGCAGTTCTTTGGCGGAGACCTCAAGGGCATTGAGGAACACCTCGACCACCTCAAAAAGCTTGGCGCCACAATTTTGTACATGACCCCTTTCTTTCCCGGGGGATCAAACCATCGCTATGACGCATCGAACTTTGACTCGGTAGACCCAATGCTGGGAGGCAACAAGGCTCTTCAGTCGCTCGTTGCCAAGGCACACTCCATGGGCCTGAAGGTAATGGGCGATCTGACGGCCAACCACTCCGGAGACAAGCACGAGTGGTTCGTTGCCGCTTATAAGAACCCGCGAGCAAAAGAGAGCGAGTTCTACTACTTCTCAGATGGCAACAAGAAATACGACTCGTGGTGGGGAGTGCCATCGCTTCCAAAGTTCAATTGGAACTCCGAAGAGCTAAGAAAGCGCTTTATTCGTGGCAAGGGCTCCGTAGTTGCCAAGTGGCTAAAGCCTCCCTATGGCCTTGATGGCTGGCGCATAGATGTTGCCAACATGACAGGTTGGATTCGCGATGACAACTTCAACCGGGAGATAGCAAACACCATCAGGAGCACCATGGACGAGGTCTCCCCGGAGACCTTTTTGATTGGCGAGTTCACCTCAGATGCCGCGAATCACGTCGAGGGAGATAACTACCAGTCCACGATGACATATTCGAACTTCACCCGTCCCACCTGGCGCTGGCTTTGGAATCCAAAAGAAAAGCGCGAGGAGGGCCAGGTTGGTGTCGGCCGCAAGGGAATTGGTGCTAACGAGCTAGTTCAACTACACAAGCGCTTCGCAGGCATCTTCCCTTGGCATCTCCGCATGCACAATCTCAACGCTTTGGACACCCACGACACCGGCCGGTTCAAGACATTCGCCATTCCTGGTGCGCAGCGGGTCGCAGCGGGCATGCAGTTCACTTTCCCCGGAATACCCATGATCTTTTCCGGGGATGAGTTTGGCCTTGACGGTTGGAACGGAGAGAGTTCGAGAACTCCGATGCCGTGGGACGGCGAGCGGGGTGCTGATCCGAACATGATCGAAACCTACGCCAGGCTCTCGCAAATTCGAAAGAAGCACCGCGCTCTAGTGGATGGCTCGATGAGATTCCTCTACGCATCCAAAGAGGCCCTCGTCTACATCCGCGAGTCCAAAACCGAATCAATCCTGGTTTGTGTCAGCCGCGGCAAGGACCGGAGGGTGGAGTTTCCTAAGGACGCTATTGCCTCTGCTGAGCGGGCAGAGAACCTCTTTGGAAACGGCAATCTGCGGGTCGTTGGGTCCAAGGTTCGTTACGACGCGGTGGGGTTGGATCTTCAGATTTGGCGTTTGCCTAGCGCTGTTCGCTAGTGCTAATCTGTGTCGGTTACAAAAGCGCCCCGATAGCTCAGTGGTAGAGCACTTCCATGGTAAGGAAGGGGTCGACAGTTCAATCCTGTCTCGGGGCTCGATCTATCAGATCACGCGGCGGGGTAGCTCAGGTGGTTAGAGCGCACGGCTCATAATCGTGAGGTCGCGGGTTCGAGCCCCGCCCCCGCTACCAAACACCGAATAGTCTTATCTCGTGGTAAATCCAGAAATTCAAGGTAAGCGTTATCCCCGGACCAGACCTTATGTA
Organism: Candidatus Aquiluna sp. XM-24bin5; assembly: GCA_003149555.1. The sequence continues at coordinate 865,577 of QCWE01000001.1, read as the reverse complement.
GTCGGCCTGGAGAAGCTGCGGGAGTTTTCCGCTGCAACATTTGGAGAGACAGGCGAGGGGTTTGTGGTGCCCCCAACTTTCCCAATTGCAATTCAAGAGCACTCGCTATCCCTGGTGATTTCAGACCCCGAGGCAAATCTTGACTTCTCAAGAGTGGTCCACGGAGAGCAGAGGTTTGTCTATGAGAGGCAACTTGTGCCAGGCGATGAGCTCACCAGCGAGCTAGAGGTCGCGAGCGTAAAGAGCCTCGGTGGAAACCACATGGTTACTTTCAACACTGAGATATTCGACAGCCAAGACAAGCTTGTTTGCACCGCCATATCAACCCTCGTGGTTAGGGGAGAAGATGGCTGAGTTCGCGAAACTTGAAGTCGGTCAGGTTGTTGCCGAGAGCGAATTTCCAATTACCCGCGACTCCCTCGTTCGATATGCGGGAGCATCGGGAGACTTCAACCCAATTCACTACAGAGACGATGTTGCTAAGCAGGTTGGACTCCCAGGAGTCCTCGCTCACGGGATGCTGACCATGGGACTTTCGATTCAGCCAGTGATCGCATGGCTTGAGGGTAAAGGCGAAGTTGTTGACTACTCGGTGAGGTTTACTAAGCCAGTTGTGGTCCCGCCCCAGGGTGAGGCGCTCGTAAACGTAGTCGCCACCGTAGCTTCTCTGGATGAGGAGAACTCAAAGGCAAGAATTGACCTGACAACGACCTTTGAGGGAAACACAGTGTTGGGCAAGGCACAGGCCTGGGTGCAGTTTTGAGTCTGGTTGAACCAGTAGCACTCTCAAATCTCACCACAATGCAAGTTGGCGGTGTTCCAAAAACTCTTGTTCGTTGTGAGAGTACCGATGAGCTGTATGAGACGGCCAAGGCCGCTTGGCTATCAGATGAAAAACATCACATCCTCGCCGGCGGCTCCAACACGGTCTTCGCTGATGACATGAGCGAGTGGAACATCATCCAGGTTGCAAACAGAGGCATTGAGGTTGTCGACGAGACGGACGAGACGGTAACGCTGAGGGTTCAAGCTGGCGAGAGCTGGGATGAGTTTGTGGCGTGGTGCATCGAGCGCGGTTATGCGGGCATCGAGGCCATGAGCGGTATACCAGGGAGCGTAGGGGCAACCCCAGTTCAAAACGTTGGTGCCTACGGCCAAGAGGTTTCGCAGGTCATCACTCGCGTCGAGTTTCTAGATGCCTCAAGCCATGAGGTTTCTATTAAGCCAGCGGAGTTCTTCGAGTTCAGCTACCGAGACAGTGCCCTGAAGCGCGGCCTAGAAGGGGTAATTGGATGGGTTGAGTTCAAGCTCTACAAGCTCGGCGGCCTCTCTGTCCCTATGGCTTCAGGGCAGATAACGAATCACGTTGGTGCCGAGTATGGCTCACAGCTGCCGCTTGGGCAGGTAAGAGATGTTGTTCTGGAACTTCGAGGATCAAAGGGCATGGTTATCGACGAGAGTGATCCAAACTCGAGATCATGCGGCAGCTTCTTCACCAACCCTGTGGTGAGCTCGATAAAGGCTCTCGAGTTTCCTGATGATATGCAGACGTGGAAGATGGACGATGGTGAAAGCGTCAAGCTCTCCGCGGGTTGGCTAATTGAAAATGCTGGTATCCCCAAGGGCTACAGCATCCCTGGATCAAAGGCTGCAATTTCTCAAAAGCATGCTTTGGCAGTTACCAACACAGGCGGAGCTAGTGCATCCGAGGTGCTCGAGCTTGCTCGGTATATCCAGGAGCGGGTTAGCGCGCGCTGGGGCATGAATCTAATACCTGAGCCGAACCTGATTGGTTTTTAGCTAAAGAGCTTTTGCAATCTCTGGATGCCCTCAAGTAGCTGGTCGTCACCCAGGGCATAAGAGAGCCTGAAGTAACCGCTGGGGCCAAAGGCCTCCCCAGGAACAAGTGCAACCTCAGCCTCATCAAGCACGAAGTCAGCAAGCTCCAGGGAGCTTGAGAATGTGCGACCTGAGAAGTCTCTGCCGAACAGGCCGCTGACATCGGGGTAGACGTAAAAGGCACCCTCGGGAGTTGGGGTGACGATTCCCTCAATCTTGTTTAGTTCCGCTACCGCAGTCTTTCGCCTCCGGTCGAAAGCCTCGAGCATCTGTCTAACAGGTTCCTGGTCACCGGTTATTGCCTCAATCGCAGCCCGCTGTGAGACGTTAGAAACATTTGAGGTTAGGTGGGACTGGAGGTTGGCAGCAGCCTTTGCGGCATCGGCGGGGGCGATTAACCAACCCAGTCTCCAACCAGTCATCGCGTAGCTTTTCGCAACACCATTGACCATCATGGTTCGCTCGGCGAGCTCTGGGACTAGCTCGGTTATCGAGTAGGCCTTGAGACCGTCGTAAACCAGGTTCTGATAGATCTCGTCCGTAATTACCCAGAGCCCTTCTTTGCCAAGTGCCCATTTGCCGATGGCCTCGAGCTCTTCCTTTGAGTAGACAGCACCCGTTGGGTTGTTTGGCGAACACATAAGTAGTGCCTTGGTCTTAGGCGTGTAGTGGGCCTCGAGCTGTTCGGGTGTGACCTTGTAGTCCTGATCACTACCTGCAAAAACATCCACCTGCTTGCCGCCTGCAAGCTTGATGGCCTCCGGATAGGTGGTCCAATACGGGGTGGGAACTAGAACCTCATCACCGTCATTCAGGGCAACCTGGAATGCGGTGTAGACAGCCTGCTTGCCACCGTTTGTAACCAAAACCTGCGAGGGTTCGACTTTGGTTCCCGAGTCTCGCAGGGTTTTTTCCGCGATAGCCTCGCGCATCTCAGGAAGACCAACTGCTGGGGTGTAGCGGTGGTTCTTAGGGTCTCTGACCGCCCTAAGAGCAGCCTCGACGATGTTCTCTGGAGTCTCAAAGTCTGGCTCGCCAGCAGCGTATGAAATAACAGGGCGGCCCTGGGCCTTCAGAGCCTTGGCCTTGCTATCAACTTTTAGCGTTGCGCTTTCGGCAATGGCGAGCATTTTTTGGGAGATTCGAGAGCTAGACATGTTCTTCAGGATACCCGTGGTTTAACCCCATTACGGCGGGGAATTAGCCGTTGCATCAAAGTCGAAAGGGGCCTAGACTTTGACAAGTTGACATCTGCCAAAAACTAATCTGGCGAAAATCATAAATCTAGATTCAATCTAGAAGTGTGTCCTCGTTAGGTGGCTCTTGAAACCAAGCCTCGGGCCTGTTCTTGGTTGATGGCGATGGCAACTTTAGGGCGGTAGTTCAATTGGTAGAGCAGCGGTCTCCAAAACCGCAAGTTGCAGGTTCGAGTCCTGTCCGCCCTGCGAAACACTAGGAAGGTAACCAAGTGGCAGAAGAAAACGAGAGAGCCTCGGAAGACCTGGTCGAAAAGGCCAAGGCTGACGCGGCAAAAACTCGCAACCCATTCCAGCGCGTTGCGTTGTTTGTTAGGCAGGTTCTTGCAGAGCTAAGCAAGGTAACCAAGCCAACCAGGCAAGAGCTCGTCAAGTTCACCGGGGTTGTGCTGGCCTTCGTTGCTGTCGTGATGCTAATCATCTCGGCCCTCGACTGGGTGTTCCTAAACGTAGTGACTTTTGTTTTCGCAGATTAGTTAGAGGTAGTTAGTTGTCAGATTTGAATTTCAGTGACTCGGGTGTCGACCAGGCCGAGGCCGAGGCCGTAGAGGCTACCGAGCCTGTGGCGGCGGCAGAGGCTGTCGACGCCGGAGAGCCAATGGAAATTGGCGAGCCAGCAGTTGACGAGAATGTTGACCTCGATGCCAAGGATCTAGCTCAGGCCGAAAACGAGCAGGAGCACGAGATGGACGGCTTCCACATTGAGGAGCCAGAGGTCAAGGCCGAGCCCGAGGTCGAGCAGGAAGACCCTTACCGCAAGTTCCGTGAGGAGCTTCGCAGCCAGCCAGGTAAGTGGTACGTAGTTCACTCCTACGCCGGTTACGAGCGCAGGGTGAAGCAGAACATCGAGGTTCGTAAGGCATCTCTTGCTGGTGGTGACGAGGTATTTCAGGTTGAGGTTCCGATGGAAGAGACCATCGAGATCAAAAACGGTCAGCGCAAGCTGGTAACCAAGGTTCGCGTTCCGGGCTATGTGCTGGTTCGCATGGACATGACAGAGGACAGTTGGAGCCTTGTTCGCCACACCCCAGCCGTCACGGGTTTCGTTGGCAACTCCCAGCACCCAACTCCGCTCAGGCCAAACGAGGCGTTTGAAATGCTGAAGCCACTGTTCACCCCTGAGGAGACCGAAGAGGTCGCTGCAGCAAAGGCTGCTGGCACGCCAGCGAGCGGTGGCAAGGCCAAAGCCAAGGTCGTTCCAATGACTATCGACTTCCAGGTTGGCGAGAGCATCCTTATCAAGGATGGCTCCTTCGCCGGACTGCCTGGCACAATCTCGGAGATCAAGCCTGAATCGGGCAAGGTCACCGTACTGGTTTCGCTCTTTGAGCGAGAGACTCCAGTTGAGCTGTCCTTTGACCAGGTCGGCCCACTGAACTAAGGAAAGAAGAAAATGGCACCGAAGAAAAAAGCTGTCGGACTGATCAAGCTTCAGATCCAGGCGGGCGCTGCTAACCCAGCTCCCCCAATTGGACCTGCTCTAGGTCAGCACGGCGTGAACATCATGGAGTTCTGCACTGCCTACAACAATGCAACCGCTGACCAGCGCGGCAACGTTGTTCCAGTGGAGATCACCGTTTATGAAGACCGTAGTTTCGACTTCGTCCTCAAGACCCCACCAGCTGCCGAGCTAATCAAGAAGGCCGCCGGAGTCAAGAAGGGTAGTTCTACCCCTCACACCGACAAAGTCGCACACCTAACCAAGCAGCAGGTTGAGACCATTGCTGAGGCCAAGATGAAGGACCTCAACGCAAATGACCTCGCAGCAGCTTCAAAAATCATCGCCGGAACCGCCCGCTCCATGGGCATCACCGTCGACCAGTAACCAACCAATAAAGCTCGTGGGAGGGGTTCGCTTCCCCAGAAACCACGAACTGTGACCGAAAAGGAAAAGCAGAATGGCAAAGCGCTCAAAGGCATATCAGGATGCCGCAAAGAAAATTGAAGAGGGTCGCTTCTACTCAACCGCCGAGGCAGCAACACTTGCTGTTGAGACCGCGGGCGCGAAGAAGAACTCAACCGTAGAGGTTGCCCTCAAGCTTGGGGTTGACCCAAGAAAAGCCGACCAGATGATTCGTGGCACGGTTTCCCTCCCTCATGGAACCGGTAAAACGGCCAAGGTGATTGTGTTTGCTACAGGTGCCGCAGCAGACGCAGCAAAGGCAGCCGGTGCTGATGAGGTCGGCGATGACGACCTAATCGCCAAGGTTGAGGCCGGTTGGACCGACTTTGACTCAGCAGTTGCAACCCCAGATCTAATGGGCAAGGTTGGACGTCTGGGTAAGGTCCTGGGTCCTCGTAACCTAATGCCTAACCCAAAGACCGGAACCGTCACCATGGACACCGCAAAGGCAGTCCAGGACATCAAGGGCGGAAAGATCGAGTTCCGTATCGACAAGCAGTCAAACCTTCACTTCATTGTGGGCAAGGCAAGCTTTTCTGCGGACCAGCTGAAGGACAACCTGAATGCTGCCATCGAGGAGGTAGTAAGGCTCAAGCCTGCAACCTCAAAGGGAAAGTACATTCAGAAGGGTGCCGTATCGACCACTTTTGGTCCAGGCATCCCGCTAGACGTCTCGGTTTACTAAAGACCTAAGCCACCTAGTAAGCGCCAGCGTGCTTGCACAATCATCTTGGTTGTATGCAATCACCTGGCGCTTTAGGTTTTCTGCCGCGTCTTTATCCTCTGCGAGAGCACTTAGGTATTGGTCGTAGTACTCCATCGACCCCATGGCCTCCTTGACCTCTGAGGCCCTGTCGAAGCTGTAGTAGTTCTCGAGTTTTTTGATGCTGTAGCTCTCTTGGGAAATCATGATCGAGGCCTTGACGAGTTTGTAGAGATCTATGAAGACCCCGCCGTTGAGAACTTCAGCGACCTCGGCTTCATAAGAGCCGTGGCGCTCGGCGAGTTTCTTGAGGGCGGCCTGTTCATAGTTGGCGTAGTGATAGACCTTGGCATCGGGATAAGACTGCAGCCTGTTCATCAGATCGTGCATGAACTTTTCGAAGATCTCTTTTTCCTCTTCTCGGGTATCGGCCCAGTCGGCATGAAACCTCTCACCACCATCAATTGATGTGTAGCCAAAGAGGTATTCGAGGCCTCCCGGTTCGGCAAAGAACGTAAAGCCCTCAAGGTCAAAAAATATGTCCCCTTCGTTCTCAGGGGGAAGCTTCTGGAGCTCCTCCGGATGCACCACCTCAACAATGTGCTCGCCGATGTCGTAGGTGTGCTGCTGCAGACGTGCTTGCATTGCGAGCTTGGCAACTGTCTCTTTAGAGAGCTTGTCCGTCGGTTCGCTTCTTTCTGCTAGCTGGCGAACTGTCTTGGTGCCTGCCCTGTTGAGCGATTCGATCTGAGGCCTAGTGATCCCGGCAACAAGCTGCAGGTGATTGGTCTCAACTCTTTGGTGCTGACATAGATCCGGATACTCGCAAATATCGCAGTAGCTGGAGGCGTCGCAAATTAGAGCCCCAATGTCCTCTACTCGCTGTGGGTCTTCGTCTATGAACGCAAAGACCTTCTTCAGATAGGCATTGCGATCGCCAATCATCTGAGAAATGAGCGCATCGGCTCCAAAGGTTGCGAGCTCTCTGGAACCCAGGATGAGACCGTGGTTGTTTTCGGCCAGGTAACCAAGCTCTTTTAGTACGTCCGCATACAGCCCCACCTGGTTCTGATACTCGGGCTTGGGTGAGCTAGAGAGCTTGGCATCCCATGCGGTATAACCGCCAGACCAACCATCTACCTGCTTTGCGCTCAAACCAGAAGAGGTGAATTCAAAGCGGTAGTCACTTCGGAGCAAGAAGTCAGGTCTTCCCGAAAATGCCATGGAGCCAGAGCCACCTTGAAGAACGCCCTGGTAGATGACCGGCACACCCTCATTCATAAGCTCGAGAGTCGAATCAAGGTTTCTATCTGCGGGCATTTGCACTTTGTCACCGAGATTGGCGATTAGCTCATTTTCAAGATCCTCTTCAAACCTCATGCCGTAGCGAATAGCCAAGTTGTCTGGCTGAACCTTGAATTGGTCGGTGAGCTCCCTCACTCCTGAGACATCAAGCTCTCTTGCGGTGGCCAGACGGACGCAATGTGAGCATTTTGCCCTCATTAGGTCTCTTGAGTCGAAGCTCCAGTGGCTACCACGCTTTTTCACCCCTAAAGGCTTTCACGAGAGGGAGACAATTTGCGTGATTGCGGCCTCGCGAAAATCTTCGGATATCCGAATACTATGCTCAAGCTATGTTTTTGGCAGTCCAGACTGAACCTGTGGGCTCAAAAGAGGTAGGTATCGCAACCCGGCATGTTCTGCTTGTCGAGGACGAGCCGCTGCTTCGCGACCTAATTGCTAAATCCATCGAAGCTAGCGGCTTCGTAGTCACGACCGCAGCAAACGCGACCGATGCAAAGCGCGCGATCAAATCCGTTGACCCAGATGCCCTAGTTGTTGACATCGAGCTTGGCCCGGGACCTAGTGGTCTCGATTTAGCCGAGGTCATCTCGCGTCAGAGGCCAGACATTGGGGTTGTCTTTTTGACTAATCTCCCCGACCCGAGATTTGGCCAAGGCGAGCCGCGGAAGGTAACCAAGAACCAGGCCTACATTCGCAAGGGCGCTATTGAGTCAACAGCGGAGCTCCTGGAGGCCCTAGAGGCAGTACTTCGGGACAGGGTCACTAAGCAATACCGCCACGACCTCTCCTCAAATCGCCCCTTCGCCAACCTCTCTCAGCGTCAGATTGCCACCCTCAGGCTCGTTGCCGAGGGAAAGACGAATCAGCAGATTGCCGATATCCGTGGCACCTCAACTAGGGCTGTGGAGTCAATGCTTTCGCGAATATTTGAGGTTCTCGGGATTGACCCCAAGGGGAGCAACGCAAGGGTTGAGGCATCGAGCAAGTTCCACAAGCTCTCGGCCGGTTAGCCTTGACTGAACTCGCCAGGCCTTCCTCCTCCCTAGAGTCGGAAACCGTCTTCAATTGGCGAAACCATCTGGTGTTTGCAATCCCGGCGTATTTGACGGCGGCGCTCTTTGAACAGGAGCGTTTTGGCGGGGATCCGCTTCTCTGGTTCTGGGTTGGCACTCTCGGATATGCCACCACTGCAGTAACAATCGAGTTGGCCGCGAGGCTCTACAGAGGACAGAAGTCCAGACGTTGGCCGGCTGCCATCGGAATCCTTGGAATCGCGGGGTTTCTTAGAGGGCTAACCATTTTGCTGCTGGGGTCAGCCCTAGGGCTTTTTTCACTGGAGGGTTCCGAGGTGTTTTTTCGGCTTGTTGGCGGTCCAGTATTTGTAATCTCGGCATATTTCTCCTCCAATGCGGTGGTGGAGAGCTACCTGGAATTTAGAAGAAAACTTAGAGAGCTTGAACAAGAGCGAATGGAGCTAGCCCAGCTTCGCGCCGGCTACAGAGAAAGAGTGAACGCAGCGACCCAGCGTCAGCGGGATCGAGTGACTCAGTTGTTGACTCCTGCGATGTGGGAGCTGCAAAAGCTTTTTGAGAAATCACCAAGCCAGGTTGAGTATCGTCAGGCGCTTATCAGGCTGGAAGGCATTACCAACGACGTCGTTCGGCCCGTTTCTCAAGAGCTCGTTCAGACGCAGTCGCTCAGCCAAGTTGAGAGAGCGCCCTTCACATCAAGAAGCCGCCTGTCCTTTCCGGACAAGATCGCGGTTGCAGAAAGTTTCAGGATTTGGTTCTTTGCGATCATCCTTTTGACGGTCAGCCTCAATGCCCAGATAGTTGCCTCAAATCTTTCCCAAGGCGTGCTCACTGTCGCAGCGGCCGCGGGGCCAGTTCTTATCACCCTCACAATGATTCGCCAGTTTGCACACTTGCAGCTTGGCTCGATTCAGCTTGCAATATTCCACGGTGTTCACGGCCTTGTGATGGGTGCCTTTGGCGGCTGGCTGGCAGTCACTCTCGGCCTTGCTGCAACAGACGCGTTGGTCTGGCAGGCATCTTCCTACGTGTTCCTTGCCTCACAGCTGACATACGCATTCAGCCTTCTGAATGCCGGCTGGAACAAAACGCTGGATGAGCTAGCCATAGTTTTGACCGAACTTGGCACTGTAAATGCTCGGCTGCGTCAGCAGATATGGCTCAGGCAACGAAACTTGGCCCTTGAGCTCCACGGCTCAATCCAGTCAAAACTTACGGCCCTTTCAAAGACCATCTCGAAAATGGGAGCGGGGGACTCGGAGAAGATAACCGAACTAATTGTTGAAATTAGAGAGAGCTTGAATCGGCTCGATCAGTCCGACTACCTGGACGGCTCCTCTTTTGAGAAGCTTGTTGATGACCTCCAAGTTCTTTGGGAGGGAACCCTTGAGATAGAGGTCGAAATCGGGAGCAAGGCGAGATCACTTCTCGAAAAGGACGAGGGCATCGCTAGGTGCGTGTTTGAGGTTTTGCGCGAGGCGGTCACCAATGCGGTGAAGCACGGCGAGGCAACTTTAGTAAGGCTTCAAGTCAACGCTTCTGAGCTGGGCCTGCAGCTTTCGGTCTGGAATAACGGGACACCATTAGCTAACCTGAGCGAGGCCGCGGGGAAGAAGCTCCTTGATCAGTTGAGCGCGTGGCACAAGCTCGAGAATGTCGATGACGGTGTGCTGCTCACGGCCGAAATCACAACGACTCTAGAGCTCGTGAGCGAGTCTCCTGCAGGGTAGGTGGCTGGCAGCCTTGCCTCTCACAAACAATCGCCGCTGCTGCGTTAGCAGTCAGTGCGGCTTGGATTAGGTCTTGATCACTCAGTCGCGAAAGCCGTGACAGGGGATTGCCGCCAAGAGCGTCGAGGAGCCTAAGCTCTCCCAAGAAGTTGGCCATAAACGTATCTCCTGCACCAACGGTGTCGACAAGGTTCACCTTGTGTCCAGGTGCATCGAGTCGCACACCGTCTCGGTAGAGGCTTACCCCATCTGGCCCCTTGGTTACTACAACGAGCTTCCCCTTAGACCATCCAGCGGCAATTTCACCTAATTCGGCGCCTGGCTCTAGACCATATAGCCACTCGATGTCAGCATCCGAGGCCTTGATGATGTGACTTTGGCCATTGACTCTCAGGACTCGCGCCAGCTCAGCTTCTCTTTCGAAGCCAAGGGCCGGACGAATGTTTAGATCATGCGAGAGCGTTAGCAGGTCCTTGTCAAAAAACTCCCTCAGCCAGGCCTCAATTACTAGGTTTCCCGGGCCAATAGCCATACCAAGGCAGCCGTATTGAATGGCTTGGGTATTCAAAGAGGTAACCAAATCCAAATCGGGTAGCTCACTGGGAGTCCAGCCCCAGTCGGCAGTGTCTTTTGTATAGAAGGAGTAGGAGGCAACGCCGGCGGTATCAATGGTTGCAACCGCAAGAGTGGTTTGTTCCTCCGCATCTATTGAAAGCGATAGATCCACGCCCTGCGATGAGAGGTGATTGGCAATCTGCCTTCCGAAGCCATCTTTTGAGATTCGACCCAAGAAGCGTTGCCCCTCGCCTCTAAGGGCAAGAGCAAGCGCGACATTGGCATTGGCTCCGCCAACTACTGCGGTGTAATGGCCACCTGAGCCTTCTTCGCCAATTAGGTCAATCAGTGCCTCGCCAATTACCAAAATCATGCCGCAAGTCTAGGCTTTAGGTATGGCTCAAATCGCAACTGCGAAGCGTTCAATACGCAACCCTCTCCTTGCACTAATCCTCACCTGGGTCCTGTTTATGGCCGGCAGCTATGTTGACATGGTTGCCCCCGACACCCAATGGGCAGAGGATGGACCAATCTATCCAGACGCTTCAATCCAGTGGCAGATCTACATCTTTCTTGCCGGGATAACAGTGTTCGCGCTGGTGGCGCTGAGGTCTTTGCATAGTGCGGTGAGCCTCCGAGTCAGCTGGGAGCACCCGCTATCAAAATCTGCCCACAGGTTTACAAACCTCGCCGTGATTCTCTCGTTGGTCGCGGGAGCTGTCTTTGGGGTCGGCAACTTCCTTGGTGCTTGGAACAGCTACGACATGCGCGACGAACCTATTTGGATGAGGCTTGTAAACGTATATCTGCCCATTGTTCTGGCAACGGCTTTGGTTGTTTATACCCTGCTATCTGCCTTTGTTTTTAGAAAAAATGCACCCGATATCCCAGAGGGCGAAAAAGACGAAGACCGGGCAAAGCTGCAGAGGGCCGTTGGCCTTGCATATGCGGTTCCAGTTATCGGCACCGCAATTGCAATCATCTTTGGGCTCACGGTTTACGACATCACGAAGACCTCTTTGGACGCATGGATCTGGGTCATAATTCAGGCCATCATCGGGATCTCGATAATTCTCGGCACCACCTTCGCCGCTCGGGCTAAGTCGGCAAGGGCGCTGCCACCGAGAGAGCGCAAGAGTGGTGTGGCAGCGGTGAACCTCAACTTCGTTCTTTCTATTGTTTTCGGGGTTGTGGTGTTGATCATGGCTTTCTCTCTAGGCTTTGCCGGGGTAGATAGCCTGATTGAATACACCGACCGCATGGACATGGTTGATGGCAAAGAGGTCTACAACTTTGAGAGAACGCTCGTTGCGCCCTCCATCGGTTGGCTAATTGAGGACATGTTGCCACCGATACTTTTGCTGCTTCTTGCTGAGTGGGGCATCTACCGCACCATCGTTATTCGCAACGAGGAAGCTAAGACGAACTAGATGATTTTTCAGGCTTCCGGCCTACTCTTCGATAACGACGGAGTGCTGGTCGATTCAATGGGTTCGGTAGATGGCTCCTGGGGAGAGTGGGCAAAAACTTACGCACCCGAGTTCAAGTTGACCTACGCGCACCACGGCAGACCAGCCAGCGAAATTGTGAGAGATCTGGTGACAGAGGAGCTCTTCCAGGAAGCACTTGATGAAATCAACAGGCTTGAGCTAGAGCTAACGAAAACCACCAAACCCATGCCCGGCGCTCGCGAGCTCCTAGCCCAACTGCAGCCTGGAACCTGGACCGTTGTCACCTCTGCAGGGAGACAGCTTGGAGAGGGAAGGCTGCAAGCTGCTGGCCTGCCTGTTCCGGCTGAGCTAGTTAGCGCCGACGATGTCACCAGCGGCAAGCCAAACCCAGAGCCGTATCTAAAAGGGGCTCAGAATCTAGGAATCCCAATTGCTGAGTGCGTGGTCTTTGAAGATGCGCCCTCTGGTATCAGAGCAGGCATTGCAGCGGGAGCATTTGCAGTGATGGGCGTTGGCCATGCTGCCATGGAGACAGAGGCAAACGTTGTTGTGTCTTCGCTTGAAGGAATTAGATTTTCAACTGGCGAATTAGAAATACCAGATAGCAACAGATTGAGGTAACCATGGCTGAGGTTGAGTACTACGGAGCACAGTGGTGTGGCGATTGCCGCCGTTCGAAGTCACTCCTTGACACCCTTGAGGTTCAGTACGACGAGTTTGATGTTGAGCAGAGCAAGGAGAATGCCGACAAGGCGCAAGAGATTTCAGGCAGAACCAACATTCCAGTGATCAGGTTCAAGGACGGCACGCACCTGGTGGAGCCTTCTGATGCCATACTCCACGCAGAGCTGAAGGTTCGCGGCCTAATCAGCTAGCACTATCCTTTTGGGGGCAAAGCCCCTAGGCTTGAGACATGTGATGTCGGGCTCTCCGGTTTCACCAAAGAGAGATAACCCCCCAAAGATGTCAAACAAATCATTTTCTGCCGCGCCTACGAAAACCAATGGCCGCAGAGGCTACGCCTCAAAGCGTGGCGACTACAAACCTCGCCACAAGGCCTCTAAGCCTCAGGGTCAAAGCCCGAAGGCAAGGACCGCAAAGCCAACTTTTGAAAAGCAGGAGCGGTTTGAATCAACCACTCAGCACGCTAGCTTTGCAACTTTTCAAGATATGGAGCTGCCAGAGCGCATCACCCAAGAGCTTGCAAAACAGGGAGCAGTAAGTCCGTTCCCAATCCAAGCCGCAACCATCCCCGCCGCAATCGAAGGCAAGCATGTTCTAGGTAGGGGTAAGACCGGTAGCGGCAAGACCATTGCCTTTGGTGTTCCACTTGTTGTGAAGCTTGCAGCAGGCGGCAACCAAACCCGAGTACCGGGTAAGCCGAGGGCGCTGGTTCTTGCACCAACCAGAGAACTCGCTGAGCAGATCAACAAGACCCTTGGCCCGATTGCCAAGTCGGTTGGTTTCTTTACGACCACTATTTATGGCGGCGTCTCTCAGTTCAAGCAGGAGCAGGCGCTCAAGCGCGGAGTCGACATTGCCATTGCCACTCCCGGCAGGCTAGAAGACCTTATTCGCCAGGGGCTGGTAGATCTCTCCGACTGCACCCAGGTGGTAGTTGATGAGGCCGACCACATGTGCGACCTTGGTTTTATTGAGCCAGTGACCCGAATCTTGGAGCAGACCGGCGAGAGCCAGAAGCTACTGTTCTCTGCAACCCTGGATAAAGAGGTATCGGCACTTGTGCGCAAGTTCATGCCGTCGCCTTTTGTCTATGAGGTGCCAGGAGAGGTCCAAGAGACCTCGGACATCGACCACATTGTTTTGGTCATCGAGCCTGGTCACCGCTCGAAGGTTTTCCACCGTCTAGTCCAGGGCTCAGGCAAGAGCATTGTCTTTGTCCGCACCAAGCAGACTGCAGAGGCTCTTGCCCAGTCACTAAATGACGCTGGGGTTCCAACGGCAAGGCTGCATGGAGACCTGAATCAAGCCCAGCGAACCCGAAACCTTGAGCGCTTCACTAAGGGAGCGGCAAGGGTCATGATTGCAACAGACGTTGCCGCCAGAGGTATTCACGTCGATGACGTGAAGTTGGTTGTGCAGCTTGATCTCCCCGAGGACTACAAGACTTACCTCCACAGAGCCGGAAGAACCGGCCGCGCTGGCCGAAGCGGCAGCGTGGTGTCGATTGTTCCGGTTGGCAGAACTAGAAAGGTCGAGACCATCATGAAGATGGCAGATCGCGAAGCGATCTTCCACCAGGTCTTCCCAGGCGACAAGTTGATTGAGGAGCTTGCAGGACCTATTGCCCCGCCACCTGTTGTCGACTCCTTGGACTTTGGAGACTCACGGTTTGATGCCCCAAATAAGAACAAGGTCAAAAAGGACTTGCGGGCCAAGCACCGCCCAAATAAGCTATACGCAGCCAAAGACCGCCGGTCTAGGTCCAGGTAATCAAAAGAACTTCTCTCTAGATTCGCCTGGCCTACGAAGAGTCTGAAAAGACGGCCCGCGCAGGTGAGTATTAGAGCTTGAGCTCCGGTGTTCATTTGCGCCGGAGCTTTTTTGATTCTTCAGGCCGGCACCAACTAAAGGAGTGCCATGGCAGACAAGAAGGAGAAGGTTGCAGAGCTGAAGCAGCTATTTGCTGACTCAAGCGCAATCTACCTGACTGAATACCGCGGACTCACCGTGACTGAGCTCAAGGAGCTCCGTCGCTCAATGGCTAATGACGCAACTTACGTCGTTGCAAAGAACACCCTTCTAACCATTGCAGCCAAAGAAGCCGGAGTAACCGCCTTCGATGGTCAGCTTGCTGGTCCAACCGCCATGACCTTTGTTCACGGCGACCCGGTAAACGCTGCAAAGGCTCTGAAGGAGTTCGCAAAGGCACAGCCACTGCTCGTTGTGAAGTCCGGCCTCATGGACGGCACTGCACTTACCGATGCAGAGGTCAAGCAGCTCGCAGATCTCGACACCAGGGAGGTGCTGCTCGGCAAGGCCGCAGGCGCCTTCAAGGCTTCGCTGTTCAAGGCTGCCTACACCTTCAACGCACTGCCTTCCAAGGCGGTTCGCGTTGTCGACGCGCTGCGTCAAAAGCAAGAGTCCAACTAAACGTAAAAACTAGGAGAAAACAATGGCAAAGATGACTGCCGACCAGCTCATTGAGGCTTTCAAGGAGCTATCCCTTATCGAGCTATCTGACTTCGTCAAGAAGTTCGAGGAGGAGTTCGACGTAACCGCTGCAGCTCCAGTAGCTGTTGCAGCAGCAGGCGGCGCAGCAGGCGGCGCAGCTGAGGCAGCTGAGGAGAAGGACGAGTACGACGTCGTTCTTGATGCAGCTGGCGACCAGAAGATTCAGGTCATCAAGGAGGTGCGTGGCATCACCGGTCTAGGACTGGGTGAGGCTAAGGCACTCGTTGATGGTGCTCCTTCAACCCTGCTAGAGGGTGCAAAGAAGGAAGCAGCTGAAGAGGCCAAGGCAAAGATCGAGGCTGCCGGCGGCAAGGTTACCCTCAAGTAATTAGCTTCAAAAAGATAGACCCCCGAGAGCAAGACTCTCGGGGGTTTGTTTATGTTCGGGTATCCACACTTTATTCGGCTTGGCTCAGTGCAGGCTCGTTATCCTTACACCACTTTTGTCTATCGAATAAAGCAATGCACTAAACATGAAACAATGGCGGCCTCCAGTGTGCAGTAACAAAGGCGCACCGCTTTCGGCCAGCTTCGCCTTGGCTAAGCGCTCACTCAGGCGCCTTGCTGCCGCTGCCACCTCCATTTCTCTGGCTCTGATTTCACTAACGTCTTTCGGTGCTGCTCCGGCAGCTGCGTCCGATCCAGGGGCAGGTTCGACTGTTGACTACGCCCTATCTCTCTCAGGCGGAAGTAACCAACAAGGCTTCGTTCTTGAGGGTCACCAGTCGATTCCGCAAAGAACATCCTTCACGGTGGAGGTATGGGTCAAGCCAGATAGCTTGACCAATAAGTGGAATCAGATCGTACACAACAGAGGTGGCTCAAACTATGGAAGATTCGATATAAACATAGGCGGAGGAGTCATTGGATCTGATCAAGTTCAGGTTGTCTATGCCCCCCGAACTAGCGACACCTCAAAGGCTTCAAACAGAAAGCCCGCAGGACTCACGGCACCTATTGGCGAATGGACCCACATTGCAGTTGCTGTTTCTATAAGCGGCTCAACCTACACGCTTAACTCTTACAAAAACGGGCAACTTGTGGAGAGTCACGTCATGACGGGGGTAAGTTTCCAAAACCTTTATGACGATTTATATGTAGGTTATTTCTCCGCGTCTGAGGACAGAGCGTTTGACGGCGAAATTGATCAGCTCAAAATCTGGGACACTGCGCTCAATCAAAGCCAGGTTAGCGAGAGCATGCACCTCCTTGCGGGAGGGGCTTCGGGCTCTCCTAGCTTGCGAGCTGTTTATGACTTTAACTCAGCGTCTGGTACCGCATACGACAGGGTTGGCTCTGCCGACCTCACATCTGTCGGCACAGTGGCTCATGAGGATGTGAAGAATTCACAAACCTCGGGTTCCGACACAATTCTCACCTTCCCGAGAACTTATTTACCTGGAGTGGGGGGTTGGACCGTTCCCGGCGATGTTTTCACCGTTCGAGCTCTCGCAGTTGCAGGCGGTGGAGGTGGTGGTGCGGACGAGGGTGGAGGTGGCGGTGCCGGAGGCTACCTCACTTCAACCTCGCTAGCTGTTTCTGGAGTTGAGTCGGTTGTGGTCGGTCAGGGCGGTATAGGCGGCTACGCTGTTGACGCATCGACCCAGGGTTATCAATCGGGGGACGGGCAAGATTCAACATTTGGGGATGGGTCGGGTGATCGGCTAGCCCCAATTGGCGGTGGCGGCGGTGGCGACGCTACAAATTCTGGCACCGTAAAAAATGGGCATTCTGGTGGCTCCGGCGGCGGTGGTGCGGGAGAGAACTTGTCAGGCAGTGCTGGCACCGGAACCGTAGGACAGGGAAGCGGGGGTGCTTCTGGTAGCGGATCGGTCGGCGGTGGCGGCGGCGGTGCCGGATCGGCAGCAACTGATCGAGCAGGCGGCGCTGGAGTCCAAAATGACATTACGGGATCCGCGCTATGGTACGCGGCCGGCGGTTCCGGCGGCTATGGAAATAGTTCATACCCAAACTCAACTAGCCAGATTTCGACAAATTCAATCGGCGGCAAAGGTGGTGTCGGAGCCTCGGATGCATCAGGAGGTGCACCTAATACAGGTTCAGGCGGTGGAGGAGGGAGCTATCTCGGGTTAGCCAACTATGGGGCCCCGGGGGGCTCCGGAGTAATTGTTGTTCGCTACCAGACCCAGTACTTGATAACACTGGATTCGGGAGGCCAGAGCGCCTCTGCAAATCAGACCCAGTTCAAAGGTCAAGGTTCGGACTACTTACTGCCGTCTTCAGCTACTTCAAACGGCTGGTTTTCTCGAACGGGCTATCGAGTAGTGGGCTGGTCAACGACAGACGGTGGTTCTGTTACCCATGCCTTTGGTGCAACCTACTCAACTAACGCAGCCGAGACTTTTTATCCGGTATGGGAGTCAACCCTCGTATTAGCCCTAGATGCAACAGACACCAACTCATTTAGTTCGGGCTCTTCGATTACAAATCATGGCTCTCATGTCGGAAATGGGACGTTAACTACTCGAGCGCCGTCGGCGGCCTCTGTGTCAGTTGTAGATCAAGCTTTCGATTTCCCGACCGGAAACGATGGTGCCTTCATCGATGTTGCCGGCACTATGTCAGCCAGCCAGTTCAGCTCTGGCATCACAATCGACACCTACGCTGCTCTGCCCCAGGATCTAGACGATTCGCATGTTTGGGATCGAATTTTTGACTTTGGAGATGCGAATGATGGGGAGTGGGCTGACGGAAGAAGCAATCTACTTCTCTCGCGTTCTGGAAACACGAATGATTTGATTTTTCAGATTTACAGCGGTGCGGTCCTTGACGACGATTGTGTCGCTCCAAATGCGCTCGATGGCACACTAAAGCGCTATACGGTAAGGCTCGACGGAAGCTCATGTCAGATATGGGTTGATGAAACTCGGGTAACTAATGACACGTCAATGACGGCGCTACCACCCGCAGCTGCCGAATGGGAAAACCTTTACATAGGTCGTTCAAACTGGACCGCAGATACCTGGCAAGAGGGCAAGATTCGCTCACTAAGAATTTTTTCTTCGCCTCTTACGCCGGCAGAGATTGATGCTTACAACGCCGGCGACCTAACCTACACAACCGTCAACTTAAATGCCGACGGCGGAAGTTTGAATTCAACCCCGAGTTCGCTGGTCACAAGCGGAACGCTTGCTTTGCCAGGCTCCGGTCCAACCAAGGCTGGCTACACTTTCGCAGGCTGGGCTGAATCTAGCGAGGGAGCGGACCTTGGGGGATCGATTACCCCTTCAAGCTCACCTGACACCGTCTATGCGCTCTGGTCTGCGACATCAAATACGGTGACATGGGATTCAAATGGGGGCTCGGCTGTCAGCGACTCCAGCTTCACAACCGGTGGCACTATCGCAAAGCCCGTAAGTCCAACCAAGTCCGGCAAAGTTTTTGTTGGGTGGTCTACCACTGATACCTCCGGCGATCAGGGTGATATCGGTAATCGCATTGAGAGCTGGCCGTATTCGTCGCCAGCAACAGCCGCTTCCACCCTGCACGCGATATGGTACGAGCCGTGCACGACACAAACAGGCAGTTTCACTGCTTCAGGCAACAACTACAACTCAATTTCTGTGCTCAGCGGGAGTGACTGTGCAGTAGCTCTACCTTCCGGGGTTTCCAGCATTGACACCCTAGTCGTCGGCGGTGGTGGCGGTGGCGGTGAAAACGTTGGTGCCGGTGGTGCCGGTGGTGGCGTGTTCTATAAATCCGGTGTT
Organism: Candidatus Aquiluna sp. XM-24bin5; assembly: GCA_003149555.1. The sequence continues at coordinate 846,881 of QCWE01000001.1, read as the reverse complement.
GACGTTAGCTCGGCCGACGGCGTAATTGTTTCAGTAGGTTCAGGCGGACGAGCGGGAAAAAGTGCTGGCAACTCCACCGTTGTTGACGCCGCGAGAGACGGCGGTGCTGGAGGAAGTTCCACGATCGACATAAGCGGCTTGAATTATTTTGCTAACGGCGGCACGGGTGGTCAGACGCATTGGTCAGACAATATTTGTGCTTCACCCGGCTCACCCGCTGTTAGCGTCGCAACATCAGGCGGAACTATTTCAGCTGGATCGGATGCCGGAGGTCAGGGAGCCTCAGGAGGTGCTGCTCTAGCGACCGGCAGCGGCCAAGCGGGCTCGTCTGGAGCAGCAGGCTACAGCATCAACTTCTTCGGCTCCGCTGTGATTTATGGCTCCGGTGGTGGCGGTGGATCTTGGGGAACAGCTGCGGCGGCATCTGGAGGCTCAGGAGCTGGAGCTGGTGCAGGGTCCGACGGCGCCGTTGGCTCACCTGGAGTTGCCAATCGCGGCGGCGGCGGTGGTGGTGGAAGCTCAGGCTGCGCATCCGGTGGTGCAGGTGGCTCCGGCTTGGTCGCAATCCGTTACCTCACGCCAATTTCCATAACCACCCCAACTTCTGGACTGGCTGCAACGGTTGATTCGGCCTACTCGCTGTCGCTTTCGGCTTCTGGCGCTGGTGGCTTTAGCTATGCCGTCACCTCGGGCAGTTTGCCAGCTGGCCTTTCCCTAAACGGATCCACTGGTGTTATTGCGGGCACTCCAACCACGGCTGGTGACTCGGCAATAACTGTTTCAGTTACGGACAGCTCAGCAGCAACAGCAACAACAGGAACCTTCACCATTTCTGTGGCGGCAGCAACGCTTTCCAATATTGGTGCCCCCACAGTTGGGGCCACGGCGGGCACTTTGAAGTCAATTGATGTGTCCTGGTCTGCGGTAGCGAATGCCTCCTCCTATGCTCTAAAGATTTATGACGCTGCCGGCACAACTCTCTTGGACACAATTTCTCTTGCAAACAACCTAACTAGCTACACGGTTACAGATGCTGTTGGAAGCTTCGAAAACATCGCAGACGGAACTCAATATCAGATTTCTTTGACTGCGGTTGGAAGCGGCAATTACGTCACAAGCAGTGAATCCAGCAAGGTCAGTGTCACGAGCACTGCGTCCTACACAATCACTTACAACTACAACGGTGCTGACGGTGGGACGAGACCTGTCGATGCCGATTACACAGTTGGCGGCCTGGCAATTACACTCCCAACGCCAACCATCTCGGACGGAAGACTATTTGGCGGATGGTACTCCGACAATGGACTGACTACTTTTGTGGGTTATGCCGGAGACTCTTACTCTCCCTCTGCAAACGGGAACCTTTACGCTCGCTGGACCAACCTGTTCATTAATCTCGATGGCGCTAACGGTGACAGCCTTGCTAACAGTGGCAACACCTGGACTAGCGTGCTGCCTGGAGCATCTAATGCCCAAGGAACGGCCCTAGGAAATGCGGCGTACTTTGGATCAGATGGCAACATTGAGGGTTTTACGTTTGATGGAAGTGGCGATGCAATCCAGTTCTCCGGCAGTGAGACTGCAGTCAGCGGGGCAATCACTGTCGAGGCGTGGGTTCAGCCAACATCTCTTCGAGACGGTTGGAACATCCTCGCCACCCAGTGGTTTACGAACTCGGGCGGGGCGTCCTCGCCAGACTGGCATTTCGCGATCAGAAGAGAAGGTGTGAATAACGCTCGCCTCAACGTCTTCACCTCTGAGAATGGTTCTACGATCAGCCCAACTGGTAACAATCTTTATGGGTCGTATGTTTTTGAAATCGGGACCGCTGCTAATTCGTCAACCGATTGGTATCTCGTCGGCTTCACATTAGACGCGTCTGGCAAATTGCAGTTCTACGTGAATGGATCTCCTGATGGCGATCCGATCACTGGAGTGAATCGAACCGCAAGCACTAACCCTTACTTGTGGCTGGGAGATGGCCGGAACAACATCGGCTTTTTCGGCAAGATGAGCGAGTTCCGCATCTACAACAAGGCCCTAACCTCAACTGAAATACAAACCGGTTTCAAGGCAAAAGCTGCAACCTATGGTTTGGCAAATATCGAGTTCAAGGCCGGAACAAATGGCACCGGAGCAACGGTTACAGGGTTTAAATATGACGGAGACACTTTCAGTCTCCCAAATTCTGCAACCGCGAACTCCTACTTCACCCGTGCCGGCTACACGGTCACTGGCTGGTCCACGACTGACGGCGGTGCTGAGACTCATGCGTTGGGGGCTAATTACTCAACGGATGCAAACCTGACTTTGTACCCGGTTTGGCAGCAGAACCTGCTAAACAACTATGCAAACTTCACAAGTGCCAGCCCTGGTAGCGGTGCTACAACCGGGAAGTCTCTAAAGAGAACGGGCACTGTATTGCCTGATGACAGGTCAAGCTGGTCCATTGAGGCCTGGTTCTACGAGAAGAATCACGCTGGCAACCAAAATCCAATTCTGTCCCAAGGCACGGATGGGTCATCGGATGGAAGTGGCTTCACAGTAATGGTTGCGAATGATGGGGCAAATCGAGAGCTTTACGTGGTCGATGGAGACTGGATCACAACATCAATTCCTTTGGCTCAAAGTGCATGGCACCACTTTGCATATGCATTCGACAATGGGAACTATGAGCTCTTTATTGATGGTGTATTGGCTGAGTCCGGGTCAATTTCTGGCTCAAGCCAAAACGGCAATTTCTTTGTCGGCGAGAATTCCTACTACCAAGCCGGGACCCCACGCCACGTCTTCTTTGGCTACGTGGACCAAGTCAAAGTTTGGTCAAAGCCCTTGACTCTGTCCGAGGTGCAAACCTCGATGCATAGCGCAAGTAGCGGAGGTGTGAGCAACCTCGAACACCTGTACACCTTTGACAACTCCTCCAATAGAGGCGAGGACTCTGTTGGTTCAAAAGACCTGTCCGAAAATGGCACCGGAACAGCCGTGTCCTATGCAGATTTCGATCTTGGTATTCGGGCACCATCATCTGGTCTGTCGGCGACTCTTGGAGCTGCTTACAACCTTCCAGGATTTGCACCAGGTGGTAAAGGAAGCAAGACCTTTTCAGTAAGTTCAGGCAGCCTGCCCCCCGGGTTGAGCATATCCGCATCTAGCGGGGCAATTAGCGGAACTCCAACTACGGCGGGAAGCTATTCATTGGCTGTAACGGCAACTGATCAAGCAGGCACGGCAGAGACTACCTCTAACTTTACGATTACGGTTCCAACGATCAATCTGACCAACGTTGGGACCCCTACGGTGGCGACTACTGCACAAACCTTGAAGTCAATCGATGTCTCTTGGACAGCAGTTGCCAACGCATCTTCGTACACTCTAAAGATTTATGACTCGGCCGGAACCTCATTGCTGGACACTATTTCTCTTGCGAGCGGGCTGACAAGCTACACGATTAGCGCCGCTGCCGGAAGTTTCGAAAATATAGCGGATGCCACGCAGTACCAGATCTCCCTGACTGCCGTAGGCACGGGGAATTATGTCACGAGCAGTGAATCAGCAAAGGCAAGTGTCACCACGCTGTCTTCCCATACCGTGACCTACAACGACAATGGTTCTAACTCAGGAAGCGTTCCCTCGAGTCAGGTCAAGATTGAAGGAGTTGCCTTACAGCTAGCTTCCAACAGTGGGACCTTGGCAAAGACGGGGTACACATTCGCAGGATGGAACACCCAGGCTGACGGAGAAGGTACTGACTATGCAGAAAGCGCCAATTACTCGACCGATTCAGGGCTAACCCTTTATGCAAAGTGGACCCCAAACTCCTACACCGTTACCTATCAGTCCGGGGATAGTGGTGCGGGCTCCAGTCAAACTGCCACAAAGACTCATGGAGTTGACCTGACTCTAGCCAACAAGGCAACGGCAGAGGGTTGGTTCACTCGGGCGAACCATCAAATCGCAGGCTGGTCTGTCAACAGCGATGGGTCAACTACCGACCATGCCCTAGGTGCTGCATACACAACTGAGGCTGACATCACTCTCTACCCAGTTTGGGAGTCAACTTCTATTGAGGCTCTCGGCGACACCTGGGTCCAGTCAGGCTCTAGTGCCAATACTGTATTTGGCGCCCGTACAGACCTTCTCTTCAAGAACGCCTCCAGCTCGATTGGGAACAGCTACAACCGAGTCTCCTATGCGGAGTTTTCTTATGACCCCGCGTTCAATTGGTCAGGTGCTGCACTAGAGGTTTATGTAACCGGCAACTCTGACGGCAGCAGGAATAACGGCTACAACCGCACCTACACGAGCTTCAACATTGACGTTTATGGCGCATCTGACGCTTCTTGGGACGAAAATTCGCTCGACTTCACAGAGGCACGGACAACTGGACAGGGATGGGGTCTTGATACAGCAAACAGCTGGCCATGGAACCCCAAGAGCGCAACCTATCTGGGCACAATCTCGATTCCAACGAGTAATTCAACGGTTGGCAAGAAATACGCGTTAGCAACCGCTGCTCTGGACAATTTCCTAAATGGCGATGCAGATGGCGCAGTAACGATCTACATGCGCCGGAGCGATACGGACAGCCAGGCAAACCTAACTCTGGCCTCTTCAGAGAACGCAACCTATCCAGGACCATCACTTGCTCTGGCTGGAAGTGGCTATGAATACACCATCGCCTACGACATAAACGGAGGTTCCGGCACGCTGCCAAGCTCTGGAACTTATGAGCAGGGCGGCTCTGTCTATCAGATCGAGGCAACCACCGGCATCACTCCTCCGGAGAATAAGTACATCAGCGGCTGGAACACGCAGGCTGACGGCAATGGAACCGATGTTGCTCCGGGCTCTAACTACAGCACCGCGAGGTCTCTGACCCTGTATGCCAAGTATCTCTCGAACCCTACCGTCACCTTTAAGTCCAACTATGTTGGTGGAGCTGGAGACGTAACCCAGCGAGTGCCGGTAAGCACGGCGACAGCACTTAGAGAAAACACCTTTACCCGGACCGGATATTCTTTTGCCGGTTGGGATACTGCAGCTGATGGCTCGGGCACTGACTACGCGGACGAGGCGGACATTAATCTCGCTGCCGACGACATCCTCTATGCCCAGTGGACTGCCAACACTTACACCGTTGGTTTTGATTACCACGGAGCTGATGGTGGAGATAACGATGCTTCTAAGTCCTACCAAACAGGCGGAGCCGCGATTACCCTGCCGACACCAACTCGAACCGGCTACACATTTGAGGGTTGGTATGTGGGCGATTATCTGGCCCGAGTTGGCGGTGCGGGCGACGCCTACACCCCATCGGTGAACGTGACATTGAATGCCAAATGGAGTGCAGACCCCTTCACACTTACATATAACGGCACAAATAAGACCTCCGGATCTGTTCCGGTTGATGGCTCCACCTATACCTACTTGAGCTCCGCAACTATCAAGGCGAACAGTGGTGGTTTGACCAGAACGGGCTATGTATTCTCCGGCTGGGTAACGAACGCCGATGGCAGCGGAACCGCCAAAAACGCAGGCGAGACCATCCAGTTCAGTTCTGCTGCAAACCTAAATCTTTATCCAAAGTGGACAGCCGGCACCTTCACAATCACCTACTCAAGCAATGGTGCAACCTCGGGGTCGCTTGCCAAGGCATCCGACAACTACACGACTTCACCAGGAACCAGTGTCACGCTTCCTGGACGCGGAACCATGGTTAAGGCTGGGTACACCTTCGACGGCTGGAACACTTCTCCCTCGGGAGCCGGGGGTGACATTGGTGCCACCCTTGCACCTACTCAGGACGTCACGCTCTATGCAATTTGGACACCGGTCGACTACACCTTCACCTATAACCTGAATGGAGGTGGCGGCACCATCCCGACAGCGCAGAGCGAAAACATCGAGAACACCGTGGTTGTCTCGAATGTTGGCGGGGATGTGGCAAAGGCAAACCACTGGTTCGCTGGGTGGAGCACCGAGAGCGATGGGTCTGGAAACAGCTACGCACCGGGCAGCACGGTGACCATCCCAATAGGTGGCGAAACGCTCTATGCAGTTTGGGTCCCAAATCAGTACAGGATTTCCTATAACGCAAACGGTGGCACGGGCGGACCTGATCTCAGCGCAACGAGTGGTTACGACACAGCGACTGTCGGACAGGCATATTCGATTCGCTCAAAGGGAGACATAGCGCGAACCGGCTACACCTTCTCTCACTGGACAACCGACGCGGCAGGAACTAGCGACAGGTATGACGCTGCTCAGAACGCGGTAGGTGAGCTGAGTACGTACACACCAAGTGCGAATACAGTTTTCTATGCACAGTGGACTGCAACTACCTACAACCTGAACTTTGACACTGACGGTGGAGATGCAGTAATCAACAGCCCTCTGGGTCGGACAATCGGTCAGACTCTGACACTGCCATCTGCCGGCAACAAGGCTGGCTACACCTTCTCGCACTGGTCAGACGGGTCGAATAACTATCCTGCCGGTGCCAATTTTGTCGTTGGCTCCTCGAACGTGTCTTTTGTTGCTAACTGGACTCCAAACATCTACACGGTTACCTATGACTGGCAAGGGGGTCAAGTCAAGGTTGGCGAGAATGCCAAGGTCTCTGACAGTTACACCGTTGGTACTGGAAATATGAGCCTGCCTAATGGCACGACATACTTCCGAGACGGTTACGAGTTTGCAGGCTGGTCGACAGTTCCAGGTGGCGCTGCCTTGACCACCCACAGTCCAACCGCAGACGGCATCCTCTACGCACTATGGGATGACGGCTCTTACACCTTGACCTACGACGGCTATGGCGCGACAACAGGTGCGGGAGGAGCTGGCTCGGTCGGCAGAGGATCTGCAATTACTCTTCCCACTCCCGTGCGACCCGGCTTTGTCTTTACCGGTTGGTACGACTCCGAGACAGGTGGCAACAAGATTGGAAATGGCGGTCAGAGCCACACGCCAAACAAGTCCAAGAAGATGTATGCCCGCTGGGTGCAGAAGTCGCTGTACGGTGTTGACCCATCTGCTTTGGAGACCGCAGCAGTTCTAACAGTTGGAAATGATGCTGGGCGAAGCGGAGGAGACATTACCCGAAACCATGCTGCAACGGGTGCTAGTGCAACGGTAAGTGTGCCGGACGCTGCCTTGCCAGCCAACACGGTGGTTACCGCACAATACTTCAAGGACACTGAGCGGCAGGAGTCATTGATCCCCGGCGACAATAACTTCATCTTCTCTTTGCTTGTTTCCTGGATTAATGGCTCAGGAAAAACCGCAACCGTTCCGAATACAGATGCCGGTAAGGCCATCTCAGTCACATTGAATTCAGCTGCAATCAAGAAGGGCCAGCTGATCTACCAGGTCATTGGAACGGAGATCACTGAGCTTGGTCGAGCAACCGCGGACGGCACCATCACGGTTGAGCTCACCGAGGACCCAGAGATTGTTGTTGCCTCGACGGTTCCGGATAAGCCGACTGGAGTATCCGCAACTGCTGCCAGCGAAGAGGCAGTAGTTAGTTGGACGGCACCAACCTCCGACGGAGGTTCCGCCATCACTGGCTACACAGTCACCTCCTCTGGCGGCCAAACCTGCACCACTGCAACTACTTCCTGCACCGTGGCTGGCCTGACTAATGGAACTTCCTACACATTCAGCGTGAAAGCGACCAACGTCGTCGGTGACTCGGTAGCAAGTACAGCCTCTACCGCAGTCACCCCAGCGCTTGCGAACTACGCTGTGACCTTCAACTCCAACAGCGGCTCGGCGGTTGCAAGCGGTAGCTTCATCGCCGGTGGCACCATAGCTCAACCCGCATCGCCGTCAAGATCCGGTTTCACCTTCAGTGGTTGGTCAACAACTTTGAACGACGTCTCCACAAAGGTCACATTCCCTTATGACCCGGGTATAGACAACAATGTGACTCTCTATGCACTTTGGACCGCGGTGTCGAACAACCCCCAGCCAGCACCCGTAGTACCTGTTGTTCCAACGCCACCAGTGGTGACTCCACCCGAAGATGCTCCACCAACAAAGATCGGCTTTATACCAACTCCACCATCGACGCCTGCAAAGGATTCGGGTCCGGTTGGCGACGAGAGTGGTGATACCGAGAAGGTGATCTTTACTCCGGATACCACCGAAAAGAATCTGGTTGCAAAGGGAACTGACTGGGAGGTCTCCGTCGGTGCTGTGAGGAGTGAGGAGACCGTCTCTCAGGTAACCGAGAGTCTGACTCTAGAGCTCCAGATAGCCTCTAAGGCAAAGGTGAGCGGGAAAGGGCTGAAACCAAACAGCTATGTGGAGGTTTGGATATTCTCAACGCCTAAATACCTTGGCACCGTAGAAATTGACGCCCTCGGCGCATTTGCATCAGAGCTGCCGCTGCCAAGTGATTTGCTGCCTGGTGAGCACACGCTTCAGATTGGAACTTTGAACGCTCAGGGACAGCTCGTGACCATGTCAATACCTGTCATCGTGAAGGGCAAGGTGACGGTTGGAACATTCAAGGGCTACATTGCCATCTACACCGCAGATCTCGATGGCCAAAGGCTCAGTGCCAAGGTCGCAGGGAAGTGGCTGGTCCAAGACCCGATCAGTCCTTATAAACGTTTCACCTACTCACGAATAGTCCGCTTCACTGGAGCCGGATACGACATCATCGTTGATGTTTATATCAACCGACAGTTCTACATTCGGACTACGACCCGAACTCGCTAAAGCCGAAGCAGCACCAAGCTGGCAGCCATCACCGCCATGCCTGCAATCACACCATAAACGGTTAGGTGACCCCTGGCTGAGTTCCTAGCCGTAGGCAACAGGGTGTCTATGGCGAGAAAGACCATGACTCCGGCCACCATTGCAAAGATGATGCCCAGTACGAAGTGGTTTAGGAACTGGGCGAGGATTAGGTAGCCAATGACGGCTCCTGCGGGCTCGGCCAGACCTGAGAGGAAGCTAAGCCTGAAAGCCTTGAGTCTTGACTTGGTGGCGTAATAAACCGGCACTGAGACCGCAATGCCCTCAGGGATGTTGTGCATGGCAACCGCAATTGCAAGCGCAATTCCAATCTGTGGGTCATCGAGCACCAGCAAGAATGTGGCGAGACCCTCGGGGAAGTTGTGGATGGCAATTGCCAGGGCTACAAACACTCCCATCCTCAGGAGGGCCTTGTTCCTTACTTCATCGACACCTTGCAGGGGTGTGTCAGAGCTCCCCAGGAGCTCAACATCTGTGTTCTCGTGGGGGTTTGCTCCAGAGGGAACCAGAGCATCGATTACCGCCATCAAGACAAGCCCTGCGATCAGAGCACCAGCTGCAATGCCGGCAGCCTCAGTGGCGGTTACATACTCCTCGACATACTGCGTTGCTTTGGGGAGGATCTCAGCGAAGCTGAGATAAATCATCACGCCAGCTGAGAATCCCATCGAGACTGCAAAGAAGCTCTTGTTGGTTGTCTTTGCAAAAAAGGCAATTGTTGAACCAATTCCGGTTGCCAGGCCAGCGCCCAGGGTGACAGCGAATGCCAGAAGTAGCGCGCTGTCCATGTTCATTCCTTCACTCTAGAGACAAAGAAGCCGGGTAACCAATTGGTCACCCGGCAGCTTTGGTTTGATTTAGTGCTTGCCGCAGTTGCAAGAATCCTTACCGCAGTTGCAGTCCATGTTCCCTCCTTAGAAGTCCCAGTCGTCGTCGGTTGTGGCCTCGTGCTTACCAATGACGTAAGACGATCCAGAGCCAGAGAAGAAGTCGTGGTTCTCGTCGCTGGCTGGGCTTAGGGCGCTCAGGATTGCAGGGGAGACCTCTGCGTCATCCTTCGGGAACAGTGGGTCAAACCCAAGGTTCATCAGCGCCTTGTTGCCGTTGTAGTGAAGGAACTGCTTCACGTCGTGAGTAAGTCCAATCTCGTCATAGAGGTCGGCGGTGTACTTGACCTCGTTCTCGTAAAGCTCGAGAAGTAGGTCGTAGGTGTAGCTGCGAAGCTCTTCTTGGCGCTCCTTGCTTGCCTCGTTGTAGCCGAGCTGGAACTTGTAACCGATGTAGTAGCCGTGGATGGCCTCGTCACGAATGATGAGGCGAATCAGGTCGGCAGTGTTGGTTAGCTTTGCCCTGGATGACCAGTACATAGGCAGGTAGAAGCCGCTGTAGAACAGGAAGGACTCCAACAGAGTGGAGGCAACCTTGCGCTTTAGCGGGTCATCGCCGTTGTAGTAGCTGAGAACAATCTCGGCCTTCTTCTGCAGGTAAGGGTTGTCCTCTGACCAGCGGAACGCCTCTTCAATCTCAGTTGTGGAGCAGAGGGTTGAGAAGACGCTGGAGTAGCTCTTGGCGTGAACCGACTCCATAAACGCAATGTTGGTAATCACTGCCTCTTCGTGCTGTGTTCTCGCGTCTGGCATCAGGCTCATCGCACCTACGGTGCCCTGAATGGTGTCGAGCATGGTCAGGCCGGTGAAGACGTGCATGGTGAGCTTCTGCTCGTGTGGGCGCAGGGTTCCCCAGGACTGCACGTCGTTTGATAGTGGGACCTTCTCTGGCAGCCAGAAGTTCTGGGTCAGACGATTCCAGACATCCAGATCAACCGAGTCCTCAATCTTGTTCCAGTTGACAGGACGAGTAGTTAGCTTTGTCTTTTCCATAATCGTTTCCTTCTTTGGCCTAGAGCATGCAGCTGACGCAGTTTTCTACCTCGGTGCCCTCCAGAGCTGCCTGGCGGATCCTGATGTAGTAGATGGTCTTGATGCCCTTGCGCCAAGCATAAATCTGTGCGCGGTTGACATCACGAGTTGTGGCGGTGTCCTTGAAGAATAGTGTCAGAGATAGACCCTGGTCGACGTGCTGGGTGGCAACAGCGTAGGTGTCGATGATCTTCTCTGGACCAACCTCGTAGGCATCCTCGTAGTAGTCCCAGGTCTCCTCGCTGAGGAATGGTGCTGGGTAGTAAACACGTCCCAGCTTTCCTTCCTTACGAACCTCAATGCGGGATGCAATTGGGTGGATGGAGCTGGTGGAGTTGTTGATGTAAGAGATCGAGCCGGTTGGGGGGACGGCCTGCAGGTTCTGGTTGTAGATGCCGTGCTTCATTACCGACTTCTTGAGCTCTGCCCAGTCCTCCTGGGTAGGGATGCTGATGCCAGCCTTGGCGAATAGCTCCTTTACCTTCGGAGTAGCGGGAGCCCAGACCTGCTCTGTGTACTTGTCGAAGTATTCACCGGACGCATACTTTGAATTCTCAAAGTTGTCGAAGGCCTGCTTGCGCTCCTTGGCAATCTTGTTTGATGCCGAGATGGCGTGGAAATTCACCGTGTAGAAGTACATGTTGGTGAAGTCCAGACCCTCTTCGGAGCCGTAGTGGATCTGCTCGCGAGCCAGGTAACCGTGGAGGTTCATCTGGCCCAGACCGATGGCGTGGCTCTTGTGGTTACCATCTGAGACGCTTCTCACGCTCTCGATGTTCGACTGGTCACTAACAGCGGTGAGGCCCCTGATCGCGGTCTCAATGGTCATGCCGAAGTCTGGGCCGTCCATGGTCATTGCAATGTTCAGCGAGCCAAGGTTGCAGGAGATGTCCTTACCAATCTGGTCGTAGGAGAGGTCTGCGTTGTAGGTGGTTGGGGTGTTTACCTGCAAAATCTCGGAGCAGAGGTTGGACATGTTGATGCGGCCCTGGATGGGGTTTGCATTGTTTACGGTGTCCTCATACATCACGTACGGGTAACCAGACTCAAACTGGAGCTCTGCGATCTTCTGGAGCAGATCACGAGCCTTGATCTTGGACTTGCGGATGCGAGGGTCATCGACCATTTCGTAGTACTTCTCAGTTACGGAGATGTCTCCAAATGGCACTCCATAGACCTTCTCTACGTCGTATGGGGAGAACAGGTACATGTCCTCGTTGTCCTTGGCGAGCATCATGGTGATGTCGGGCATCACTACGCCGATGGAGAGAGTCTTGATTCTGATCTTCTCGTCGGCATTCTCACGCTTGGTGTCTAGGAACCTCATGATGTCTGGGTGGTGGGCGTTTAGGTAAACGGCACCTGCACCCTGACGAGCACCCAGCTGGTTGGCGTAGGAGAAGCTGTCCTCCAGAAGCTTCATCACGGGGATGATGCCGGAGGACTGACCCTCGATCTTCTTGATTGGAGCGCCGTACTCACGAATGTTTGAGAGACTCAGCGCCACACCGCCACCGCGCTTTGAGAGCTGCAGGGCAGAGTTGATGCCGCGAGAGATGGACTCCATGTTGTCTTCGATACGAAGCAGAAAGCAGGAGACGAACTCCCCACGCTGCTTCTTGCCGCAGTTTAGGAAGGTTGGGGTTGCTGGCTGGAAGCGGCCGGAGATGATCTCCTCGACCAGGTGAATGGCGGTCTCCTCCTTGCCCTCTGCGAGAGTGAGGGCAACCATGACCACGCGGTCCTCGAAGCGCTCGAGGTAGCGCTGTCCGTCAAAGGTCTTTAGTGCGTAGCCGGTGTAGAACTTGAAGGCACCCATAAATGCCTCGAAGCGGAACTTCTTGGAGTAGGCGAGGTCGTTGAGCTTGGTGATGAACTCGAAGGAGTACTGGTCAAGGATCTCCTTCTCGTAGTACTCGTTCTCAACCAGGTAGTCCAGGCGCTCCTTCAGGCTGTGGAAGAAGACGGTGTTCTGGTTGACGTGCTCGAGGAAGTACTTCCTGACGGCCAGCTTGTCCTTTTCTAGCTGCAGCTTCTGATCCTGACCCCACAGGTTGATCATGGCATTGAGGTCCTGATAGCTAAGTGCGCTGTCTACTCCCTGTGTGCCCACAACGTTGCCGTTGTCGTCTGCAATCTCTACGACTGAATTTGCCAAAACTGTGCCAGCCTTTCCTTGACCTCTACTACGTCCTCTGGTGTGCCAGTGATTTCAAAGCGATAAAGCACTGGCACTCCCAGCTTGTCGGCGACGATGTCGCCGGCCTTGCCGAAGTGAGAACCAAAATTGGTGTTTCCTCCGGCAATTACTGCCTTGATGTGTTTCCGGTTGTCAGGGTTATTCAAAAATTTGATTACCTGCTTTGGGACAGTCGAGTTGTCGTTCCCGCCACCGTAGGTGGGGAGAACCAAAACGCTGTCCCTGTCGTGAACAAACTCTGCGGCTTCCTCGGTCCGGATCGGAATCCGAACGGCTTTGGCCTCTAGCTTGTCAACGAAGCGCTTAGTGTTTTCCGAGACGCTCGAGAAGTAAACAACATCGAACATCTCATACCTCAGCTAAGCCGAAAGAGCCTGGATCTTGTCCATGCGGAAGCCTGACCAGTGCTCTTCGTCTGCGACGACTACTGGTGCTGCTGTGTACCCCATGGTCTTTACCATCTCAAGCGCAACTGGGTCCTGACTCATGTCTACCTCGTTGTATTCGACCTGGTTGCGCTGCAGCATGCGCTTAGTGCTGTCGCACTGAACGCAAGCTGGCAATGTGTAAACGGTCACCGCCATTGGTTCCCTCCCCATTTCTTTGGCCTTTTGGCCTCATTTTCGGCAAATTCTTGTGAAATTTCTCGCAAATTTCAGACTTCAAACATTAGCACCAAACCACTACATCTAGTAGTGAAATGCGAAAAAATTCACTTATTTAGTTATTTTCCCCAACATTAACCCACAACTTGAACTTTAAGGCGGTAACAACTCCCGCGTGTCGGGACATGTTTACCTAAATTCCTAAAACTCTGTTTCTACAAGGTGTAGAATTAGCATCTGAGGCTCACAAATTATGCGCCTGAGTACCGACATCTAAGGAAAGAAATGCGGAAGACCCTCTTACTTTTTCTCTCAATTCCAATATTTCTTGCAGGTTGTGCTTCCTCGGGCGATGTCGTGGCTAAAGATCTCTGGGTGAAATCTTCCGAGATGAGCACCCGCGGAGGCATGACCGCGGTCTATGGAACGCTCACTAACAACTCATCACAAGATGTGGTGCTGGTAGGCGGTGCCACTGAGATTGCTGGAGTTGTCGAGGTCCACGAGATGAGCATGATCGGTGGCGAGATGATGATGCAGGAGATAGACGGTGGCCTAGTAATCCCTGCCGGGAAGTCGATAGTCCTCGAGCCGGGCGGAAACCACCTAATGCTGATGATGCTTACTGACGACCTGGAGGCAGGGGAAGAAATCTCAGTTACCTTTGACTTTGATGGTGCCGAGGATCTGACAATTGATGGCATCGTCGCAAAGCCCGCAGAGGGCGGCGACGAGGAGTACCACAGCGATACGGAGATGGACAACTAATTGGTTTCGCGCAGGGGCTTTCTAGCAGGTAGTGCTGCCGCCGCGGCATCTGGTGCCGCGGGTATTGCGGTCGGTGCCGCGGGAGCCTCTATCGCTGCGGAGCAGAACCTCGACACCTTTGCCGCCGGGCGCAGCGCAGATTTCTACGGCAAGAACCAACCCGGCATTGAGCTCGAGATCCAGGCCGTCACCAACATGGTCGCGCTGGATATCAAAGACAGCGTTACCAAGGCCGACATGCTGCGCTGGATGAGGCTTCTCACCGATGACATTTCTAGGCTGATGCGAGGAGAGCCGGTGCTCGCGGATCCAGCTCCCGAGCTGGCAGTTGGGCCAGCGCGGTTTACCGCTTATGTGGGGTTCGGACCCAGTTTGTTTGCAAAGCTCGGGCTCGAGTCAGAGCTTCCAACTGGATTTGAGGAACTGCCTGCCTTCGATGTCGACAGGTTGGAAGAGCGCTACTCAGGTGGCGATGTGCTGATTCACATCGCCGCTGATGATCCCATCGTCCTGGCTCATGGAACCCGAGGGCTCGTTCGTGACTCGATGCCGTTTGCAAGTGTTCGATGGGTGCAGCCAGGCTTCGCACACTCACCAGGGATGATTCCTGCCGGCTTGACCCATAGAAATCTCATGGGCCAGGTTGATGGCACCGCCAACCCCGAGCTTGGTTCAAGCGACTTTGACTCTGTGGTTTGGATTGATGAAGGTCCTGAGTGGATTAGGGGCGGAACGCTTCTAGTTTTCAGGCGTATTGCAATGCAGCTTGATACCTGGGACCAGCTTGGCACGCCGAGCAAAGAAGAGGTCATAGGCCGAAAGCTTTCAAACGGAGCACCCCTCACGGGAGAAAACGAGACTGACATTCCGGACTTAGGTGCAAGGCACCCAAACGGGCTGCTGGTGATTCCAGAATTTGCTCACATTAGGCGAGCTGCACCAGGGGCCGAGGGCGAGCGAATCTTCCGCAGGCCGTTTAGCTATGACAACGGAATGAACGAGCAGGGCTCCATGGATGTGGGGCTACTTTGGACCGCCTACCAAAGGGATATCTCAAAGCAGTACTTGCCGATTCAGCGCCGGCTCGACCAGCTGGATCTTCTGAATAAGTGGACCGTGCCAATTGGGTCTGGTGTCTACGCAATTGCGCGCGGAGCTGGGGAGTCTGAGCTGCTCGCCGAAGCACTATTCTCTTAGCGTGCCCTTACCCAAGATTCCCAGCGCAAAGGGCAGGGTCATAGATTCCGGCGACCAGCTAAGCAAAAAGCTGCTAGTGGTCTACATCTTCATTCTGGCTCTGTCGATGAGCCTTATTCCATTCACGATTGACCCCTACCTACCCGCCTTTCCTGCGATAGGTCAGTTCTTTGGGGTTGCCAACGGAGTGGTGCAGGCGTCCTTCACTGGGGTCACCGTTGGTATTGCCTTGGGGCAGCTGTTAATTGGCCCGCTGTCAGACGCATTTGGGCGGAGGCCGCTGCTGCTTCTAACAATGAGCGGCTACTTAATCTCCACGGCGCTCGCCTTCTTCGCCCCAAACATTGAGACCTTCATAGCCCTGAGATTCTTCATGGGCTTTTTTGCAGCGGGTGGCGATGTAGTTGCCAGGGCCGTGATTCGGGATCTGTTCCGGGGTCAGCCAATGCGGCAAATGCTGGCCAGGGTGTTTCTGGTTCAATCGCTGGCCCCGATTCTGGGCCCGATCCTGGGTTCCCAGCTGACTGAGCTGGTGGCGTGGCAGGGCGTCTTTTTGTTTTTTGCGCTTGTGACCTTGGTGCTGCTGCTCTTTGCGAATGTCTTCTTGATCGAGACGCTACCTGTTGCTGCAAGGCGCAGCAGTTCACCTCTGGGTCTTGCGAGGGGCTATGTGAATGTGCTGAAAGACAGGGTCTTTATTGGACTTATGTTCTACGCCGCATTCCAATTGAGTGCGCTCTTCAGCTATCTCAACTTCGTGCCGTTTATCTTCCAGGACGGCTTTGGTGTTAGCCCCACGGACTTCGGGGTCTGGATGGCCATCAATGGCGCAGCCTCTTATGTTGGCGTACAGGTTGGTGCATACCTTGCAAAGTTCATCCAGGGCCACTGGCTGCTCGCCGCCTACAGCATCATTGGTGTTGGGGTAGGTGTTGGGCTGGTGCTGACTTCTGGGACATCCTTCTTCTGGGCGGAGACCTTCTTCTTTATCGAGCTGTTTATCTTTGGAGCCGGGTTGACGGTGATTCCAACCATTGCTCTCTACAACCACGGTTCCGAGGCCGGGACGGCATCATCGCTCTTGGGAGTTTTCAATTTCACTCTCGCTAGCCTCATCTCAGGCATCTACTTCATGCTCGATAGCACCGTCACGGCGGACCTTGGAGTGCTCATCGGCCTGCTCTTTGGTGGGTCGTTTGTGACCTTGATATTTATCTCAAGACCCTGGGAGCTGCCGGACCTGAGGAAGGCAGATGTTTAGACCCTGGTGCGAGGAAGACCTGGGCCAATTGGTGGCTCTTTGCAATGCCCATGACAGCGCTATCGATCCCGAGTTTGAAGACTCGAGCGTTGAGGAGATCAGAGAAGAGCTAACTGGTTTCTATGACGAGGTGAAGGCCGAGGTCTTCGAGGACGATGGCGTAATTACAGACCTCGTCACAGCGCAGGTTGATAAAAAGCGAAAGCGCGTTGAGATTGATGTCTTTGGGTTGCCGGCTAAACACGACTACGCACGGTCATTTGCCCGAGCGCTTGAGTGGTCAAAGGAGAACTTCCCGGAGTTTGAGCTGAGGGCAATGTGTAACTCGAAGGACTTGGAGCTCAAAGCGGCAATCGAGGCATTGGGTTTCTACTTGGTCCGCAAGTACTGGACCATGCGAAACCACCAGCCAGACAAGTCTTTCCCAAAACTCCCCAAGGGAGTCGTGATTCGACAAGCAGGGTTTGATACTGAGCGCGCTACCTGGCACCGGCTGTTGATGGACTCCTTCGCTGAGCATTACGGGTTCAAACAGAAGGACTTTGCCGAGTGGGAGAAGAAGCAGCGTGAACAGGTGCTGCAGGATCCAGACGGGGTGTTCTTTCTAGAGGAGGAGGGTGAGCCGGTGGGGCTTTTGGTCTGCACCAACCATCGCCAAGAGAACCAGGGTGGTTTTATTGACAAGATCGGTGTCCTCAAGTCTCACCGCGGCAAAGGCTACGGAGAGCTCCTATTACGTTGGGGCTGCGCCTACTCGGTGGCGAGAGGTTTCAAAGATGTTGCACTCGGTGTCGACACCGGAAATGCCACTGGTGCCGTTGCGCTCTATGAAAAGGCCGGCTTTAGGCCGATGAACATCTGGCTAGCTTTTTCTGACTCCGAACAGCTTTAGCCCTCTTCCCTGGGTGAGGTAGGCGCCGGTGATAACTAGGATCGCACCAACCGGTTCGTACCAGTGCAGGGTCTCACCAAGGAGCAATACTCCCCAGAAGGTTGCGATCACCGGGTTGGTATAGGTCACAGTTGCCGCGACCGCACTGCCTGCCTGGGCAACAATCTGGTGGAAGAGCCAGTAGGCAACTCCGCTGCCCAGAACCCCAAGCAGCAGCAGCGCACCAACGGTCTCAAGCCTTGGTTCGGCCACAAACAGTGGGCCGGTGAGGACATAGAAGGGGAGCAACGTTAGTGAACTTGTTAGCACCTGCACCGCAGCAGTGGAGGTGGGTGGGAGGGCCATGGGCGTGATGTGGCGGCGAATATAGGGCGTCCCGATTCCGTAGGAGATGCTTGCGAGAACAAGCGCCAGAATCGCAAGTTGGTCATTGTCTCCGAATCCTTGCCAGACCCCGAGGGTGATGCCCACTCCAACAATTCCGATCAATAGTCCAATGATTGCGGTTGATGACTGCTTCTGGCCGCGAAAGATCGCGAGGATTGCAAGGAGTGTGAAGATCGGCGTGGTGGCATTCAGGATCGCGGCCAAGATGCTCGTTGTGTACTGCTGGGCGAATGCATACATCGTGAATGGAAATGCCGACATCAAAAAACCAGCCACCCACAAATGCCCCCATTGCTTCAGCCTTTTTGGCAGCTGAATCTTGAGCAAAAAGCCAATTGTCAGCATCGCCGCAGCACCGAGCGCGGTTCGCCAGAATGCGACACCGAGCGCGGTGGTGAGCTCGAGCGACAGCTCGATAAATAGAAAGCTAGAGCCCCAAATCAGGGCCATTGGGATGAACTTGAATACCCAGTGGCTGAGCAATTAGTCGGTCTTTATTTCTGAGCGATCGCCAGACCACATTGTGTGGTAGCTGCCCTCGGCGTCGACTCGCTTGTAGGTGTGAGCTCCGAAGAAATCTCGCTGTCCCTGCACCAGCGCGGCAGGGAGCCTCTCTGCCCTTAGTCCGTCGTAGTAGCTCAGCGATGATGCAAACGCAGGCGATGGCACACCAGTCAGTGCTGCCATGGCAACAATCTCTCGCCAAGACGCAACGGTTCCTGCAATAGCCGCAACGAAGTACTCATCAAAGAGCAGCGACAAGAGATTCTCGTCCTTGCGGTAAGCCTCAGTTATGCGGTTCAAAAACTGCGCCCTGATGATGCAGCCTCCGCGCCAGATTCTTGCAACCTCTCCGAGATTGATCTCCCAGTCGAATTCCTTGGCACCTGCCCTGATTGCGTCAAAGCCTTGGGCGTAGGCGACGATCTTGGAAGCGTAGAGAGCCCTGCGAACTGCCTCAACAAAAGCTGGCTTGTCTTCGACCGCCCATACCTGGTTGGCGGCGGGTAACTCTGGCTTTCCCGCCCGCTGAGCTGACTGCGCGGAAAGCGAGCGAGCAAAAACGGCCTCTGCAATTCCCGAGACCGGGGTTCCAAGATCTAGAGCTGTCTGCACTGTCCAGACACCCGTGCCCTTGCTGCCTGCGGCATCCAGGATGACATCAACAAGTGGCTTGCCGGTCTTTTCGTCCTTCTGCTTGAGAACCTCAGCTGTGATTTCAATTAGGTAGCTCTCGAGCTCACCCTTGTTCCACTCAGAGAAAATGTCTGCAATTTCTTCCGGCGAGAAACCTCCTGCTTGGCGGAGCATGTCGTAGGCCTCTGCGATCAGCTGCATGTCGGCGTATTCGATGCCGTTGTGGATCATCTTCACAAAGTGCCCTGCGCCATCGGTACCAACGTGCGTAACACATGGCTCTCCCTCTGCGACCGCGGCAATGGACTCAAGAATTGGGCCCAGGGTTGCGTAGGCCTCCTTGGTTCCTCCGGGCATAATCGATGGTCCTCTTAGGGCACCTTCTTCGCCACCTGAGATACCTGCACCAACAAAGTGAATTCCTTTGGCCGAGACCTCTTTCTCGCGTCTCATGGTGTCTGTGTAAAGGGCATTCCCGCCATCGACAATGATGTCGCCCTTCTCAAATCTTTCCGTGAGCTGGCTGATTACGGCGTCGGTGCCAGCCCCTGCCTGGACCATGATGATTGCGGTCCTTGGCTTTGCGAGCGATGCCACAAAGTCATCGATGGTCTCACTAGCAACAAAGTTCGCCTCTGGGTGCTCACTTGTTAGCTGGTTGGTCTTTTCAACACTGCGGTTGTAGATGGCAACCCTGTTGCCCTCTCTAGAGGCGAGGTTGCGCGCAAGGTTTGATCCCATCACGGCCAGCCCAACGACACCGATGTTTGCTTTTTCACTCATTGGTTCTAGTCCTTAGCTAAAGAAGTAGCTCGCGCGACGCTGGGCGCATAGGTACCTATAGGTTAGCCCACCAGACAGCCTCAGAATTATTTACTAGCTATCTGCTGCACCATTTCGGAGAGCCAGCTGCGAGTTTGGCATGAGGTTGTTCTAGCCTTTACTCATGGCTACATGGGACATCGGCGCTCCGGTAGCGGCTTTCACTTGGAAGTCGGCAAGCCCAAGGGCGCAGCTTTTATTGATGCACGGTCTTGGGGAGTATTCAGAGCGATATCTCTCTTTCTACAGCGAACTAATCCCAAAGCTCAACCAGCAGGGTATCGATGTCTATGCCTTTGATCTTCCCGGACACGGTCGGACTGCCGGTGAGCGTGGACTGGTTGATGTCAATCAGGGCGTTGCTCTCCACCTGCAGGCTCGCTCCCGTCTACCTGTCGGACTTCCAACCGTTCTCTATGGACACTCCCTTGGCGGGCTTATTACTGCCGCCAGCATAGTTCGCGAACGCGGCAACATCTCAGCTGCCGTGATCAGCTCCGCTGCCATGCAGACTCCTTCGAAGCGCTGGGAGCGAATCCTGGCATCAGTCTCGACCAGAGTTGCACCCGGTGCTCCAATGCCCCTTCCGAGGCCAGGCATCGAGGCTCTTTCAAGAGACAAGGCCTTTTTGGCAGAGGTTCAAAAAGACGAGCTGTTCTACGAGGGCAAGGCAAAGAACCTAGTTGCAAAGACGGTGCTTGAGGTCTCGGATCAGGTTTGGGCCGCAACCGATAACTGGAAGGCGCCTACGCTGATCATCCACGGAAACAAAGACACCTCAACCTCGCACCTAAACTCCATGGGCCTTCACCAGGCAATTGCGAGTCCGGACAAGGAGCTCAAGATCTACCCCGGCGGACACCACGAGCTACTCAATGATCTTTGCAAGAGCGAGGTTGAAGAGGACCTCTTCGAGTGGCTTCTAGCCAGGGTCTAAGAGATCCGTAACAAAGCGTAAGAATTTGACACACGCAGGGCTGTTGGCCCATTATTTACAGCAATGAGTAGTCGATCAGTCGAGATGAGCGCCACGGGCGCCGCGTTCTCCTGCTCGATGGCAATGTGCATGTGCATGCGCATGTGCCGCTAATCAACCTTGCTTACTGATTAGCAAATAGGCACCAGCACCCCAACAAACGCACGTGATTCGTGCACCCAATTTCCATGCACTCACAAAGGACTCATAAAAATGACAACAGCAACCAAAAAGCAGACCGAGGCCAAGGGCTTCGCACTCTATGTAGGCATAACTGAGCAGCAGGCCCAGCAAGCGGGCCTTACCCTCGCGGATATCGCATCTGCCCTCAAGGGGAAACTCGCAGAGCTAGTCCCGGCAGCAGCAAATGACACCTACGCAGCTCTAGCGATTGCGCCTGAGGACGCAAGCGGAAGGGCAATCGACATAACCAGGCTTGCCCTAGGAGAACCAAGGGCAGTGCGAGCTGCGAAGCCAGAGCCCGAAGAGGTCGAGGCAGCCAGGGGCGTTGTTGTTGACCTCAGCCGCAAGAAGGTCTTTGTCGATGGCACTCACGCCCCGCTGACCTGCAAGGAGTATGAGCTGCTCGCACTTCTTATCGAAAACGAAGGCGAGACTGTGACCCGCGAGACGATCGCGTCAATCTCTGAGCGCTGCGGCGAGGCCACACCGAACTTTAGGACCATTGACGTACACGTTCGGAGACTCCGCTCGAAGCTCGGGCTCTATGAGGACATTGTTAGAACAGCACGCGGCAAGGGTTATCGATTCGACAACCACCCCGATGTTCTGATCGAGAAGCTCTAGCGGCGGAGCATCGCAAAAGAGGCGCCTGCGAACACAAGCAGCAGCCCCGCGAGCGTCCAGACTGTGATATCCCTGATTGCAACCGGAGCTAAGAAATCAAGCACCAGGGAAACCAGTAGCTGACCCGCAAGTAGCGATAGCCCAGTTGCAAGCGAACCAATCACTGGCAGCACCACAACCCGGATGAGGATAAAGCCGACGCCAACTAGTCCTCCCAAGAAGAGAACCGGGTTAATGGTGGCCAGGTCGACTGATCCGGCTTGTACTGGGCTCAATAGAAACATCAAGAGCAGAAACAGCGTTCCTGCAAGGAAATTGAAAAACGTGGCTACCGAGGCAGAACCGCTTTCGCGGCCAACCTGAGAGTTGATGGCATCCTGAAGCCCGATTCCTATCCCGGCCACCACGGGAACCAAAATGGCGATGTCAAAGCCCGCAACAGTTGGACTGGAGGCAAGAACTAGACCAGCAATCGCGACTGCCGAGCCGAACAGGCGATTGCCGGTGAGTTTGCGTCTTGCAAGACCCAAGAGCCCTTTGCCATCAATCAATAAGGCTGAGAGTGTTTGGCCCGTAACAACCCCCAAGGAAAAAAGCGCAATACCGGTGATGCCCGCAACTAATCCCTGGGTCAGAACAAAGAAGCCGCCCAAAGCTCCTGCGAACAGCATCCAGACTTTAAGTTTGCCCGCGCGAATTGCGCCGAGAGAGTCTCTAAGAGCAGTCCGGAAGTCCTTACGAGGTAGGGAGACTGCAGAGATGAGAACGAGCCCAATCGAGAAAGAAATTAGCGCAGCCAGAAAGCCGCTTTCAACCTCAGCTGCCAAACCAGAGTTGACCCTTGCTTGGACCGCCATGAAGCCACCTGCCACCACCACAGCAAGGATTGCTAATTGGCGGGTCGGAGCTGGCTTCACAGCTACGAGCCTAGGGGAGTGACTTAGGCTTTTAGCTGTTAGGAGAGACCTTGAGAACCAGCCCAAAATCGATCTACAAGTTTTTTGCAACTGGGGAGGCCATCACCTGGGGGCTGCTAATTTCAGCACTCGTTTCCAGAGCACTGGGTGATTTGATTCCGCATGCCGTGACGATTGCCGGAAGCATCCACGGAGCTATGTTTCTCAGCTACTGCGTGGTTGCAGTTTTGGTGGGCATAAATCAACGTTGGGCTTTTGGAAGGATCGCGGGTGCTGTGGCACTCGCCATAGTTCCCTTTGCAACGGTTCCTTTCGACAGGCGGCTCCTAAGACAAAATGCCCTCGAGGGCACCTGGCGCACAGTGCCCAGTGATGACCCCAGGGACAAGGGCTTTATAGACAGGCTGTTTAGGTGGTTTATCGCAAGGCCTGTGCTGTTGATTCTGCTCATTGTTTTGGTGCTGCCAGCAATCTTTGCCTTTCTTTTGTTCCTCGGACCGCCAACTGAATGGTTTGACTAAAAACTGCTGATTTCGCAAAAAAGCGAGTAATCCTCAACTGATTCAGTCTAAATAGGCTTCTAAGTTCGCTATAAAGTTCCGCTTAGGTGACAATGGCAGGACAAAGGAGTACAAAGTGAAAACAGAGATTAATCTGCAACATGATCCTGCGGGCTGGAGAAACGTCCCAGCATCCTCAAAGCCAATCGATAGAGCCAAGGTTGAAAAGCTACTTGCTAGCGAGTGGGAAAGATTCGAAAAGACCACCTCCGGTTCAGGGAGCCACAACGCTCAAGCGAAGAAGACCCTGCCACTTGGCGTCACTTCAAGTTTTCAGCACTGGGACCCCTACCCAATTTCAATCGTCTCCGCCAAGGGTGCATACGTAAAGGACATTGACGGTAGGAAGCTCCTAGATCTTTCGATGGGATTCGGGGCAATGCTGGTGGGT
The DNA here is from genome assembly GCA_003149555.1 of Candidatus Aquiluna sp. XM-24bin5. Next base: position 823,273 of record QCWE01000001.1, on the reverse strand, counting down.
CACCTGCACCCTAAGGTCATTGCAGCTGCCAAGAAGGCAATGCGAAGTGTGGGCACTCTTTTCGTTACCCCTGCCCCAATCGCTACGGAGGCAGCCGAGCGTTTTAAGAGGCGTTTTGGCCTTGACATGATCAGGTTCACCAACTCCGGCACCGAGTCAACGATGTATGCAATCAGGACCGCAAGAGCTGTCACCGGCAAGAAGGCCATTGTTAAGGTCGAGGGTGGTTATCACGGTGGTTATGACCCGCTGCAAGTCTCGGTCAAGCCTGCCCTCGAGGACATCGGCGACGCTCATGCGCCAACCCCGCAGGTCCCATTCGACGTTGAGCCCGGAGAGGTCTTCACGGTTCCCTTCAACAACCTCGAGAGGCTTCAGGAAATCTTCATCGAACACGGCGATCGCATCGCATGCTTCGTTGTCGAGCCAGTGGTTGAGAACCTTTCCATCATCATGCCTGACGCCGGCTATCTAAAGGGTGTGAGAGAGCTTTGCGATAAGTACGGCATTGCCTTGATCTTTGATGAGGTGAAGACCGGATTGACCGCTGGTGTTGCAGGAGCTGCCAAGAAGCTTGGTGTTGAGCCAGACATCATCTGCCTTGCCAAGAGCATTGGTGGCGGCTTCCCCCTCGCTGCCTTTGGCGGTAAGCAGAAGTACATGGACGCGGTTGTTGACGGCCGCATGGCTCACTTTGGGACCTATAACGGCAATCCACTTGTCATGGCAGCTGCGATTGCGGTCGATGAGGTTGCAACCGAGGCAGCGGTAGGCAAGGCAGAGGCAATAAACATTTCTACCCTCAAGAAGCTTGACGCGGTGATTGCCGAGTACGAGCTACCAGCCCACACCATTGGTTTCGGTGTGAAGGGAGCTGTCATCTGGTCCGAGACTCCAGTTCGCAACTACCGTGATTTCAAGGCAACAGACTTCGAGGTTGCGGAGCTTTCATGGCTCTGGGGTGTCAACAGAGGCGTGCTAACCCCTCCAGGACTTGATGAGCAGTGGCTTGTCTCTCTTGCCCACAAGCAAGCCGACATGGACAAGCTGGTTGATTCCTTTAGGGAGCTGGCGAAGGCGCTGCGCAACTAATTACTGAGCTCGCTTCGCGATCGAGACGAGGTCGCCGAGAGCGGCATCGAATTCGGCTTCTGTCATGAGAGTCAGTTCCGTGACAGCCTGCCTAACTGAGCAGTCATTCTTCTTGGCATAGCGGGCAACCTTGGTGGCATTCTCATAACCCAACTTTGGGCTGAGGACCGTAACAAGGCCAATTGAGTTCTCTACAGCCGACTTGAGTAGGTCCACATTCGGCTCGATGCCATCCACGCAGTTCTTGGTGAAGGTCGCAAAGCCGTTTCGCAGGTAGGTGATGCTCATGAGGATTGACCTGGCCATAATCGGCTCAAATGCGTTGAGCTGGAGCTGGCCTGACTCGGCAGCCATGGTCACAGTAAGGTCATTGCCAATCACCGTGAAGGCAATCTGGTTTATGACCTCGGGGACAACTGGATTAACCTTCCCCGGCATGATCGAAGAGCCAGCTTGTTTTTCCGGGAGGTTTATCTCGTTTAGCCCTGCCCTTGGCCCGGAGCTGAGGAGTCTGAGGTCGCTAGCAATCTTTGACTGCTTCACAGCAATGCGCTTGAGGACTGAGCTAAATGTGACCAGCACACCGGAAGACTGCGTGGCTTCTACGAGATCCTTTGCGGACGTCAGCTTGACCCCAGACAGCTTGCTGAGCTCCGCGACAACTTTCTTGGTGTAGCCGCGGGGAGTGTTCAGCTCGGTGCCGACGGCAGTACCACCTAGGTTCACCTCCGCAAGCAGTGGCAGTAGCTCATGGAGCCGCTCAATATCTTTAGAGGTTGAAACTGCAAATGCTTGAAACTCCTGGCCGAGTGTGATGGGGACAGCATCCTGGAGCTGAGTCCTTGCCATCTTCAGGATGTCCGAGAACTCCTTTGCCTTGCGCTCGTAAGACTCTTTGAGCTCGGTTAGCGATTGATCAAGGAGCTCTATCTCGAATATCAGCGCAAGCCTTAAGGCCGTCGGATAGACGTCATTAGTTGACTGAGATCGATTGACGTCGTTGAGTGGGTGAATGTGCTGATAGTCGCCCGGGGCTTTACCCATGAGCTCAAGTGCCCTGTTGGCGATTACCTCATTCGCGTTCATGTTGGTGCTGGTCCCGGCACCGCCCTGGATGGCATCGACCACAAAGTATTTGTCTAGCTTGCCCTCCGCCACCTCCATGCAGGCAAGCTCGATGAAGTGTGCCTTTTCTTTTTCGAGTCCACCAATTGCCGCATTCACTCTGGCAGCAGCTGCCTTTGTAAGGCCCAGAGCCCTGATGAGGTTGCGGTAGTGGCCGATGGGGACACCGGAGATTGGGAAGTTGTCAACAGCACGTGCTGTGTGGACGCCCCAGAGGGAAGATTCGGGGAGCTCGTAATCACCTATTAGGTCGTGCTCTATGCGCATAACTCACCTTCGAGTCTGTTGCCTCAAGATTACGCCCAAAGGCAGGGCTCAGTGCAAACGGTAGTCTTGGCCCATGAGCCTTGATTTCCAGCCAGACAGAAACCTTGCCATGGAGCTCGTCAGGGCCACAGAGGCCGCAGCAATAAGGTCATTTCCCTTTATTGGGCGCGGTGACAAAAATGGCGCCGATGGGGCGGCAGTCGATGCCATGAGGGCATTTCTTGGGACGGTTCACTTTGAGGGCAAGGTAGTCATTGGCGAAGGGGAAAAAGATAATGCCCCAATGCTGTTCAACGGCGAGATCCTTGGCACTGGTAATGGTCCCAAGGTTGACATCGCAGTCGACCCAATCGATGGTACTTCACTCACTGCAGCCGGTCGGATGAACGCGATTTCTGTTATTGCAGTTTCGGACAGAGGCACCATGCTCGACGCCTCGTCAGTATTCAAGATGAACAAACTTGTGGTGGGCAGCGCTGGAGTTGGAGTCTGTGATATTTCGATGAGCATCAAAGAGAACATCGTCGAGTATGCGAAGAGTGCAGGTAAGTCGGCTGATGAAGTGCTGGTGGCGGTTTTGGATCGCGAATACAACATGGACGTTATCGAGCAGGTACGAAGTGCTGGAGCTGCAACGAGGCTATTGCGCGATGGGGACGTTGCCGCGGGTATCCAGGCCGCCAGGTCTGAGTCGCGCATCGATATGGCGATGGGTGTCGGGGGCTCTCCTGAGGGCGTGATTACCGCAGCAGGGGTAAGCGCGCTAGGTGGTCAGATGCAGGGGATTCTTCATCCTTCAGATGCGGCCGAGCGCGAGAGGGGAACTGCAGCGGGTCTCAAGTTTGACCATGTTTATCAAATGCGAGACATGGTCGCCTCTGACAACACATTCTTTGTTGCGACTGGTGTCACCGACGGGCCGCTTGTCTCAGGTGTTCGTAAGAGAGGCGCCACAATCTTCGCCGAATCAATTGTCGTGCGAGGTAAGTCAGGAACAGTGCGCAAGGTATTTGCCGAGTACCAAGCGTCGAGGTGGCTATAGCCCAGCTGATTGATTGTTTCCCTTATTTGAATTAGGGCGTAGCCTGAGAAAGAATTAAGGGGGCCAAGTTGGCTAAGAAACAAAGAACCCAAGATGAATACATTGCACGGCTTCGCGGCTACAACGTTGTAGCGGGATTCCTTCACCTCGCCCAAGCTGCCGGTCTAAGCTTTGTGCTCACGCTGCTGGATAGCCAGATTCTCTTCCCGGTGACCATTGATTACCCGACCGGCCCTCCCGGGGTGCCGCTGCCGCCCGAGCGCGTTGAGCTCTTTGACATCAACATTGGTGCCGGCGTAATTGGCTTCTTGCTGCTATCCGCCTTCTTCCACTTCTTGATTTCATCGCCGTGGTTCTTCTCCAGGTACAAAGGCGGGCTGAAGCTCAACCGCAACTATTTCCGCTGGGTTGAGTACTCGCTCTCGTCCTCGGTGATGATTTGGCTTATTGCGCAGCTAACCGGTGTCTCGGGATTTGCCGCTTTGACCGCGATCTTCGCAGTGAACGCCTCGATGATTTTCTTTGGTGCGCTGCAGGAGAAGTATGAAGAGCCGGGAAATGGCCAAGGGCTGCCTTTCATCATGGGCTCAATCACGGGCATCGTGCCGTGGCTCATATTGATCGTCTACACAATCCAGCCCGGCAGCGAGAGTGCTGCCGAGATTCCAGGATTCGTTTACGGCATCATCGTTGCGCTGTTTTTGTTCTTCAATACCTTTGCCTTCAACCAGGCCTTCCAATACAAGAAGATTGGACCTTGGAAGAACTACCTCTACGGCGAGGCAACCTATATCACCTTGAGTCTGGTTGCTAAGTCGGTGCTGGCGTGGCAGGTGTTCTCGGGCGCGATCATCCCGGCGATTGCGAGCACATAGGTAGTTGGTTGAAATCGAGCTGAACAATTGTGAAGTTGTCAGCAGAGTTTCAGCTGGCACTGCCATAATCAAGGCCTAGTCAGACTAAGAGCAGTATGGAAAAGCTAAAGACATTTCTAAACAACCTCCCGCACCCGGTTCGCTGGGTATTGGTCATGGTCGTTGGCTTTTTCCTCGTGGGATTGGGCCTAGTGATGCTCGTGACGCCAGGGCCAGGGCTGCTGTTTTTGTTCTTTGGCACCTCAATCCTCGCCCTTGAGATCAAGTGGGCGAGGGAGCTAAACCAGCAGGGCATGCAAGGCCTGGAGCGTATTGTGGCGAAGGTGAAGGCCTTTTTTGCCAAGCGGAAGTCCGGAGATCAGAACCAGCAGTAGATAAGCGATAGCGTTACTCGGAAGCGAAAGCCGGCAAATCTAGTTGATAACTGAGATTGCCTAAGGAGAATACGTGTCTACCATCGGTGTTGTTTTAGAGCCGCAGGCGGAGTCCAGGGTTAGTGCCACCCCTGAGACCGTGAAAGCCATTAGAGCGCTTGGCTACCAAGTTTTAGTTGAGAAGGGTGCGGGTGCGAAGGCCTCTTTCCCAGACAGCGCCTACGTCGCAGCCGGTGCCAAGGTCGGCACCATGGCCGCAACCTGGAAGGCAGACATTGTCCTCAAGGTCAATGCGCCGACCCCCACTGAGATAAAGCGCCTCAAGAAGGGCGCAATTCTGGTTGGCATACTCAGCCCGGCCCTCAACCCCAATCTTCTGAAGAACCTTGCCAAGCAGGGAGTCACCGCGCTAGCTATGGACGCGGTTCCAAGAATCTCCAGAGCCCAGTCCATGGACGTGCTGAGCTCAATGGCAAACATTGCCGGTTACCGAGCAGTTGTTGAGTCAGCTCATGAGTTTGGACGATTCTTCACTGGCCAGGTAACGGCGGCGGGCAAGGTTGCCCCAGCCAAGGTTCTGGTCGCCGGGGCCGGAGTTGCCGGACTGGCAGCCATTGGTGCGGCATCGAGTCTCGGAGCAATTGTTAGGGCCACAGACCCACGTCCAGAGGTCGCGGATCAGGTCAAGTCCATTGGTGGCGAGTATCTGCCGGTTGAAATTGAAGAGCAGATGGAGTCCTCCGACGGCTATGCCAAGCAGACCAGCAAGGCTTACGACAAGCGCGCTGCTGAGATCTACACGGAGCAGGCTAAGGACGTCGACATCATCATTACGACCGCCTTGATTCCGGGCAAGCCGGCTCCAAAGTTGATTACTGCCAAGGATGTCTCGCTGATGAAGCCGGGCAGCGTGATTGTTGACATGGCTGCGGCGCAGGGCGGAAATGTCGCAGGTTCGGTAGCGGGAAAGCGCATTGTTACTAAGAACGGCGTCATCATTCTCGGCTACACCGACCTGCCATCTCGCCTGCCAGCTCAGTCATCCCAGCTCTATGGCACGAACCTTGTGAACCTTCTCAAGCTTCTAACTCCAAAGAAGAAGGGCAAGCTCGAGCTGGACTTTGAGGATGTCGTGCAGCGGGCAGTGACTGTTGTGAAGAGCGGCGAGATCACCTGGCCTCCACCTCCGGTGCAAGTCTCAGCAGCTCCGGTTCAGGCACCTGCCGAGCCTCAGGAAATGCCGGAGAAAAAGAAGATGTCAGCGCGCACTAAGGGCGGGCTAATCGCCGCAGGACTGGCTGCGCTGTTTGGTGTGGTGGCGCTCGCTCCACCGCCATTGCCGCAGCACTTCCTGGTGCTCACGCTCTCGGTGGTGGTTGGGTTCTACGTGATCGGTAAGGTCCATCACGCTCTCCACACCCCTTTGATGAGTGTTACTAATGCGATTTCAGGCATCGTGGTGGTTGCTGCGATTCTGCAGCTCACCGACTCGATACTGCTGGTTCAAATTCTTGCCTTCATCGGGGTGATGATCGCGAGCATCAACGTCTTTGGTGGCTTTGCCGTCACCCGTCGAATGCTCAAGATGTTCACGAAGGGAGACCAGTAATGACTGCTCTAGCCGTTGCTAACGCCGCTTACGTTGCGGCAGCCCTGCTGTTCATCATGAGCCTTGCCGGCCTCAGCAAGCATGAGACCGGTAGGACCGGTATTCGCTACGGCATCGCGGGAATGACGATTGCGATGTCGGCGACCATCTGGCTTACCTTCGCGGGAGAGTGGAACGAAGCTACCTCTACCGGCTTCGTGCTTTTGCTAGTGGCGCTTGGTGCAGGAGCTGTAATCGGACTCTGGCGGGCCAAGGTCGTTGCCATGACGGGCATGCCAGAACTAATCGCACTTTTCCACAGCTTCGTTGGTCTCACTGCGGTTCTGGTGGGCTGGAATGGGGCTCTCCACTCCGGAGACCTTGCTCCGGAGCTTGTAGGAGTTCACAGAGCTGAGGTATTCATAGGCATCTTTATTGGTGCTGTGACCTTCACCGGCTCGATCGTCGCCTACCTAAAGCTCTCGGCCAAGATATCGTCGAAGCCGCTGATTCTTCCCGGAAGAAACATGCTGAATCTCTCAGCTTTGGTTGGCTTTATCGGCCTCACTGTTGCGTATGTAATCACCCCTGCCATGGGGCTGTTGATTTCGGTCACCATCTTGGCGTTGGCACTTGGTTGGCACCTGGTTGCCTCCATCGGTGGTGGAGATATGCCGGTAGTGGTGTCAATGCTAAACAGCTACTCGGGTTGGGCAGCTGCGGCCACAGGCTTCCTGCTGAGTAACGATCTGCTCATTGTTACCGGCGCCCTGGTTGGTTCCTCGGGTGCTTACCTGTCTTACATCATGTGCCGCGCGATGAACCGCTCGTTTATCTCGGTGATTTTCGGAGGCTACGGCATCGAAGCTCCAACTGAGGGCGAAGAGGAGACCGGAGAGCACACTGAGATCGATGCCGCTCAGGTTGCCGAGCTGCTCTCTAGCGCTAAGAGCGTTGTCATTACTCCCGGATACGGCATGGCCGTTGCCCAGGCACAGTACCCGGTTGCAGAGCTGGCTAAGAGACTTAAGGAAAAGGGTGTCGAGGTTCGCTTTGGCATTCACCCGGTTGCCGGAAGGCTCCCCGGTCACATGAACGTGCTGCTGGCCGAGGCCAAGGTCCCTTACGACATTGTCTTGGAGATGGACGAGATCAACGATGACTTCCCAGAGACCCAGGTGGTACTGGTTATCGGAGCCAATGACACAGTGAATCCTGCAGCTGCTGAGAACCCCGGAAGCCCGATTGCCGGCATGCCCGTTCTCAAGGTCTGGGAGGCTGAGAATGTGATCGTCTTCAAGCGCTCGATGGCGTCCGGTTATGCAGGTGTTGCAAACCCGCTCTTCTACAAGGCAAACACCAAGATGCTCTTCGGTGATGCCAAGGAGAAGGTCGGAGACATCCTGAAGTCGCTGTAGTTTCTAGCGGTAATCTTCTAGGGCGCCTAACTTAGGAGTCTCATGGCTAACCAGCGCGGATTCGCAAGCGATAACTACGCTGGCGTGCACCCGGCGGTAATGGCTCGCATGGCGGAGGTCAACCACGGTCACCAGGTTGCCTATGGAGACGACAGCGAGACAGCTAGATTCCAAGAGGTAGTTAGGGAACTCTTTGGCGCTACTGCCGAGGGTTTTCCAGTCTTCAATGGCACCGGAGCAAATGTCATTGCCCTGCAGTCTGCTGTGAAGCGCTGGGAAGCTGTTGTCTGTGTCGAGTCAGCGCACATACATATGGACGAGGGCGGCGCTCCAGAAAAGATGGGGGGCCTAAAGCTCTGGACGGTGCCATCATCTGATGGGAAGCTCTCGGTTGAGGGGCTCAACTCCCAGTTATTCGACTTTGGTTTTGTTCATCGTGCGCAACCAGGTGTTGTAAGCATCACTCAGACCACCGAGATGGGCACCGTCTACCAGCCCGAGGAGATTTCGGCGCTCGCAGATGTTGCTCACGAGCACGGCCTCCTGTTGCACTTAGATGGCGCCAGACTCTCCAATGCCGCAGCGGCTCTTGGCAAGAGCTTCAAGGAGTTCACGACGGATGTGGGTGTTGATCTGGTATCCCTGGGTGGCACCAAGATTGGCGCCCTCGCAGCCGAGGCTGTGGTGGTGACTAACACTCAGTCGGAGCATGGTGCAAGGTTGGCTGAGGCAATGCCGTATTTGAGAAAAACCTCAATGCAGCTGCCATCAAAGATGCGCTTTGTTTCGGCGCAACTTAACGCTCTCTTTGCTGATGGTGCAAAGGTGGCACTTGAAAACGCACGCATTGCAAACTCAATGGCGGCCAAGCTCTACTCGGGCGTGTTAGAAATCTCGAGTGAATCCCCAGGGGTCACTGTCCCAAATCCTGCGGATGCCAACGCTGTCTTCCCAATCCTGCCTGCAGAGGTGACTGCAAAGCTGCAGGATGAGTTCCGCTTTTATATCTGGGACCAGGCAACCGGTCAGGTTAGGTGGATGTGCTCCTGGGACACCACAGAAGATGATGTCGAGGGGCTCCTGGCTGCGCTGAGAGCTGCGGTGAGTTAGCAGCTGCAGCTTTTGACGCTGTCGAATTAATCCACAAATCAGTCGGGAAGACTTGGCGGAGAATGGGGGATTCGAACCCCCGAGGGCTTGCACCCAACACGCTTTCCAAGCGTGCGCCATAGGCCACTAGGCGAATTCTCCTTGGTACCCGCAAGAGTTTAGTTGCATCTCTTGCCAACGACCAACCTCAGTCTCGAACGTGGGTGATCCATTCGCCCCGTGGTTCACCCATGTTTAGCTTGCCCTCGCGCATTAGCGATCCGTCCTTGCGGTAGAAGTGCCAGTAGCCGTGCATTTGGCCCTCCTTATATCTGCCTTTCGACTTGAGGTAGCCGTTGTCATAGAAAGAGAGGTATTCGCCGTTTTTCTTGGGGAAACTCTCGTTGATGATGTTTATCCTCGTCGTGAGCAGCTTTTTCACGAGACTCTTTTTAGGGACCTTTTCTTTATCTAACTGAATGGTCCCTTTAGAGGTGACCATGTCCCCAAGTTCATCCGCCAATCTGATTGGCACCTCCGCGCCCAGAAAGAGGCTGTTGTGATCCTTGAAGCCTTGGTAGTGAATGAGAATCTGCCCTGAGATTTCAAAGGTGGGCATTGCGTATGAGATGCGCTCAGTGGCACCGGGAGCAAGCTCTTTGATCAGCTCGCGAAGAGCAAATAACACCCTTGCCTGACTGGGCGGAAGGGAGGCGATTAGCTCCTCTATTTCTTTGTTTATATCAGCCACTTTCTCTCCTGCTGGGGCACCTTTGATAAAGGTAGTCTTCTTTGGTGAAGCGAGGTAGACGATGAAGTTGGTTACTCACTGGGTTGCCGGTAAAGAATTTCAAGGCAATGGCTCTGGCAGGGGTCAGGTATTTGATCCAGCCAAAGGGATACAGACCAAAGAGGTCGCTTTTGCCGACAAGGGCGACATTGAGGCTGCCGTAGCAGCTGCGAGCAGCGCCTTCCCGGAATGGCGAGACACCTCGCTTGCAAAGCGCAGCGCCATAATGTTCCGCTTTCGAGAGTTGCTGGAGAGCAAGAAGTCTGAGCTTGCCGAGATCATTACTGAGGAGCACGGCAAGGTCGTGTCTGATGCCCTGGGTGAGATCAATAGAGGTCTGGAAGTTGTTGACTTTGCCTGTGGCCTGCCACACCTTCTAAAAGGTGAGTACTCAGAGAATGCCTCAACCTCTATAGATGTCTATTCAATGAAGCAGCCGCTCGGGGTTGTCGGCATCATTAGCCCGTTTAACTTTCCGGCGATGGTTCCGATGTGGTTCTTTCCGGTGGCGATTGCAGCGGGAAACACTGTGGTTCTAAAGCCCAGCGAAAAGGATCCATCGAGTGCGATGTGGATTGCGAAGTTACTTACTGAGGCGGGACTGCCCGACGGAGTATTCAATGTTCTACACGGCGACAAGGTCGCCGTTGATGGACTGCTTGAGCATCCTGAGGTGAGGTCAATATCTTTTGTTGGCTCAACGCCAATCGCACAGTACGTCTATGAGACATCGGCAAAGCACGGCAAGCGAGTCCAAGCTCTTGGCGGAGCCAAGAATCACATGCTCGTGCTTCCGGATGCAGATCTGGACTTGGTTGCTGACTCCGCAGTCAATGCGGGGTTTGGCTCGGCCGGCGAGCGCTGCATGGCAATCTCGGTTGTCGTTGCGGTAGAGCCTGTGGCCGATGATTTGATACCAAGGATTTCTCAGCGCATGAAGCAGATCAAGGTTGGTGATGGCCGCAGGTCTTGCGATATGGGACCACTTGTCACAAAGCAGCATCGCGACAAGGTTGAGAGCTATATCGACATAGCCGCTTCCGATGGCGCAGCCGTTGTAGTTGATGGCCGTGAGGTAAATCCAGACGGGGATGCTGGTGGCTATTGGCTTGGACCAACGCTCCTAGATAAAGTGCCGACTACTTCCAAGGTCTACAGGGAGGAGATTTTTGGGCCGGTGCTCTCTGTCGTCAGGGTCGCAAGCTACGAAGAGGGTCTGCAGCTAATCAACTCAGGAGCCTTTGGCAACGGAACTGCCATTTTTACAAATGACGGCGGAGCCGCAAGACGGTTCCAGCACGAGGTCGAGGTCGGGATGATTGGGATCAATGTCCCAATCCCCGTGCCGGTGGCCTACTTCTCCTTTGGAGGTTGGAAGCACTCGCTGTTTGGTGATAGCCGGGCGCACGGCGAAGAAGGCTTTAGGTTCTTCACCCAAACCAAGGTTGTTACCTCTCGCTGGCTAGATCCGTCCCATGGCGGATTGAATCTGGGTTTCCCACAGAACTAGTCGGCAATAGAATCGTTGGTGACTCCTCGCGTGGCGTCACCTTGGTGAATCCCCCAGGATCGAAAGATAGCAAGGGTAGCGAAGCTCTGACGGGTGCGCGAGGGGTCCCTAATTTTCAGCCAACCGTAAGTCTTTTTTGAGACAGTGTGCAGTATCTAGCTGCTAGCTTGAAGGAGGAGGCACAAATGAAGCTAACGCCACAATCCAGAGAGTTCATCGAGTTCATGTCATCAAACCTTGGAAGGGTCGTTCGTGGCCTGCTAGGCGTCGCGCTGATTGTCAGCGCTGTCACGATGGGCGAGTGGTACTGGCTGCTTGCCCCGTTTGGAGTTTTCATGATCTTCACTGCCGCGATGGGTTACTGCCCCACGGGAATGCTTTTTCCTGAGTACAAGGAAGAAAAGATCACCGAGAAGTTTCCGAGCTACAAGATGGATAAGTAGTTGGAAGAGCTTTTCTTGATGGTCGCGGGTCTCCCGCTCCACCCTCTCGCCGTCCACTTTGCGGTGACTCTGTTCCCCATAACGGCGATATTGGTGGCTGTCGTAACTGCTTTTGCAAAGCTTCGATCAAGGTACTTGGGCGCAAGCGTGATTGCGCTTGCTTTGACTATCCCATTTGTGTTTATTGCTCAGCAGTCTGGCGAGGCGTTGGAAGAGGTCTACTACGAGCCAGAACCTCACTCCGAGTATGGCGAGATGATGATGCCCATAGCACTCGGAACCCTGGCTATCGCGGTCGCTGTTTGGCTCTCTGTCAAATACAACTGGCCCAAGCTGTTGTCCCAAGCACTTGGCTTCTTCATGGTCTCAGCGGCAATTGGAGCGAGCGCGATGACATTCGTCGTTGGCCACTCGGGAGCTGAGGCGACTTGGGGTGGAAAGTCAGAGATCTTCGTTTATGAAGATGACTATGACAACAACTACGAAGACGGCGAAGACCGCTACGAGGACGACTAAGCCAGGCCGTATACAGCCTCGCTGGAAAGTCGCTCAAAAAAAATCTCACCCAGGATTAGGCTTGCAAGGTGACCTACGCCCTCTACCGCAGATATCGACCGGACAGCTTCGCTGATCTGATTGGGCAGTCTCAGGTCACAGAGCCGCTAAAGGCAGCCCTCAATTCTGACCGTGTTCACCACGCATATTTGTTTTCTGGTCCGAGAGGTTGCGGCAAGACAACCAGCGCAAGGATTCTCGCTCGCTGCCTAAATTGCGAGAAGGGCCCAACCGATAATCCCTGTGGCAAGTGTGAAAGCTGTGTTGAGCTGGCAACCGGGGGACCTGGTTCACTGGATGTCGTAGAGATCGATGCGGCCAGCCACAACGGTGTTGACGATGCAAGAGATCTGAGGGAGAGGGCCATCTTTGCCCCGTCTCGCGATCGCTACAAGATCTTCATCCTTGATGAGGCCCACATGGTTACCCCTCAGGGGTTCAATGCGCTTCTAAAGATCGTTGAGGAACCGCCAGAGCACATCAAGTTCATCTTCGCCACCACTGAGCCTGACAAGGTGATTGGAACGATTCGTTCCAGGACCCACCACTATCCATTTAGGCTCGTGCCACCTGCGGAGCTTTTGGAATACCTTGCCCAGGTGCTCTCATCCGAGGGCTTCGAAGCTGCAGAGGGTGTTATGCCGCTTGTTGTTAGGGCATCCGGAGGCTCAGTGAGAGACGCACTTTCACTTCTGGATCAGCTCATCGCTGGAAGCGATGGCAAGAAGATCGAGTATGAGCGGTCGATTAATCTCCTTGGCTTCACCCACGACAATCTCATGGCAGAGGTTATCGACGCATTCGCCGAGTTGGATGCCGCGAAGGCGTTCGCATCGGTAGACAAAGTGGTTCAGTCAGGTCAGGATGCCAGGAGGTTCTTAGAGGATCTCCTTGAGCGCATCAGGGACCTCATGCTCGTGAGCTCACTAGGCAAGGATGCCCAGGCCATTCTCAGGGGCATTGGGCCCGAGCAGTTTGATCAGCTTGAAATACAAGCTGCAAGGTTTGGACTCGGACAGCTAACTGCAAGTGCCGAGGCAACAGCCAAGGCTCTCAGCGATACTTCCGCAGCATCTAACCCGAGGCTGCAACTTGAGCTTCTGTGTGCTCGCATTCTGGCCCCTGCCACCACTGCTAAGCCTCAGCCTGCTGAGGCTAAGGAGCCAGTTGCCGAAGCGAAGCCTGCCGCTGCGAAGCCTGCACCCGAAGTGCCCAGGGCTGATAAGCCTGCTGAGCCCACTAAAGCTGCTCCTAAACCGCAGCAGGAGACAAAGAAGGCCAGCGAGCCTGTTGCCGCACCAGCAGAGGTTTCAACGGCGTTTTTTAGAAGTAACTGGCAATTGATTCTGGACAAGCTCGCCACCCAGTCACGCTCTGCATGGGCCGTTGCCTTCACTTCCAAGGTTGTTGACTACGACAATGAGGTTCTCACCCTGCTCTTCCCCTCCCAGAATGACGTTGATGCATTCAAGAACTCGGGCGGAGCTGCCGAGGTTCTGCGCCAGGTAATCAGGGATCTAACCCAAGTCACCGTTAAGTACCGCGCCAAGATTGCCGAGAGCGAGAAAGCTCCACCGACTGCACCCAAGATTGAGCCAAACGATCCTGACGAATTCACAGACCCTGAAGAACACGAGGAAGATCCTCAGACGGTGCAGCTGCCCCAGACTGACAGCACGGAGTCGGACCCTGCACCAACCGGTGAGTTCATGCTTCGTGAGGTACTCGGGGCTCAAAAGCTCAAGGGTGAAAAGTAAATGTACGACGGAGTCGTTCAGGAGCTAATTGACGAGCTTGGCAGGCTTCCAGGGGTAGGCCCCAAAAGTGCCCAGCGAATCGCCTTTCACCTCATCGATGCTGATCCTGAGGTGGCTCACAAGCTTGCAGATGTCCTGAAAGAGGTAAAGGAGAAGGTGCGGTTCTGCATAACCTGCGGCAATGTTTGTGAAAGCGAGCAGTGTGCGATCTGTGCAGATGCTAAGCGGGACCAGGGTCTTATCTGCGTGGTTGAAGACTCAAAGGACATTGGGGCTATTGAGCGTACGAGAGAATTCCGCGGTCTCTACCACGTGCTTGGCGGGGCCATTTCTCCAATTGCAGGCATTGGTCCAGATCAGCTCAGAATCCAAGATTTGATGAAGCGACTTGCTAACCCTGAGGTTAAGGAGGTAATCATCGCAACCAATCCAAACCTCGAGGGGGAGGCCACCGCCACCTACCTAATCCGCCTACTGAGTTCGCTAGAGATAACGGTGAGCAAGCTTGCAAGTGGCCTTCCGGTTGGCGGGGATCTTGAATATGCCGACGATATGACGCTGGGCAGGGCCTTTGAGGGCCGTAGGCGAGTGAACTAGACTGCTCTAGCGCTGTCGCCCATTCCCCAACAAGGAGAGCTAGTTGCCGCTTATCGTCCAGAAGTATGGCGGATCTTCGGTTTCAGATGCCGACAAGATCAAGCATGTGGCTGCGCGCGCCCTTGAGTCTCAAGCCGCTGGTAACGAGGTCTTGGTCGTGGTTTCGGCCATGGGCGACACAACCGATGAGCTGCTAGACCTTGCCAGCAGCGTGACGACGGAGACTGCTGGCAACAGGGAGCTCGACATCCTGCTCACCGCAGGAGAGCGCATTTCAATGTCTCTTCTCGCCATGGCAATCAAGGAGCAGGGCGGCAAGGCCATGAGCTTTACCGGCTACCAGGCCGGGATTTCAACCGACTCCGAGCATGGCAGCGCAAGAATTTGGAAGATTGACCCAACCAGAATCCGTGAGGCACTTGATGAGGGCCACATTGTCGTGGTGGCCGGATTTCAGGGCTTTAGCTTTGAAAATGGTGACACCACCACCCTAGGTAGGGGAGGAAGCGACACCACAGCTGTCGCGCTCGCTGCCGCCCTAAAGGCGGATGTCTGCGAAATCTACTCCGACGTCGACGGGGTCTACACCGCAGATCCGAGAATCGTTCCTAGGGCCCACAAGCTAGCCCAGATCGACCTCGACTCAATGCTCGAGCTGTCCTCCTCTGGGGCAAAGATTTTGTACATCAGAGCCGTGGAGTTTGCTCGTAGGCACCGAGTTCCGCTGCGGGTCAGATCAACTTTTAGTGCCGACCCCGGCACCCTCGTATACAGCAGTAAGGATGGAGAAGAAATGGAAGAGCCAGTAGTCTCCGGCGTTGCAACCGACAACACCCAGTCAAAGATCACCGTCATCGGTCTGCCTGACAGGCCAGGTAAGGCGGCTGAGGTCTTCCAGGTAGTTGCCGAGGCAGGCGCCAACATCGACATGATCGTTCAGAACGTGTCCACCACCGAGAATCACCTGAGCGACATCTCCTTCACCCTTCCCCACAGCGATCGTCACAAGGTTGTCGAGGCCTTGAAGGCCAAGCAGGCCGAGGTTGGTTTTGAGTCAATCAGCTACGACGATGAGATTGGAAAGCTGTCAATTGTCGGTGCGGGTATGAAGACCTCCTCTGGTGTTTCGGCGAAGCTCTTCGGATCCTTGGCCAAGGCTGGCATCAACATTGAGATGATCTCGACCTCCGAGATCAGGATTTCGGTTGTAACCAGAGCGGATCAGCTCAAGGAGGCAACTCGCATTGTCCACACCGCCTTTGAGCTAGATGCTGCAGAGACTGCAGTCATCTATGCAGGTTCGGGTAGGTAGGGAAAATGGCTGGACCGAATCTTGCTCTTGTTGGCGCAACCGGTGCCGTCGGCACAGTCATGGTGGACATCATCAACAGCCGCGAAAACATTTGGGGCGAAATAAGACTTATTGCCTCTGCCCGCTCTGCTGGGAAGCAGATTGAGATTCACGGTGAGATGGTCACCGTTGTCGAGCTCTCAGAAGAGGCATTCAAGGGCATCGACATCGCGCTTTTTGACGTTCCGGACGAGGTCTCCGCTGAGTGGGGCCCAATCGCGGCCGCTCAGGGTGTTGTTGTCGTTGATAACTCGGCTGCATTTCGCATGAACCCTGAGGTGCCACTTGTGGTGCCTGAGGTGAACCCAGAGATGGCAAAGAGCCGGCCCCTGGGCATTATTGCGAACCCCAACTGCACGACGCTGACCATGATGGCCGCTCTTGGCGCCCTCCATCGCAAGTGGCAGCTAACCGAGCTAGTTTTGGCTAGCTATCAGGCAGTATCTGGAGCTGGCGCAGCTGGAATCGACCAGCTGACAGCCGAGACCGCAGCCGTGGCGAAGAATCCCGAGGCGGGCTTGAGTTCCGACAGTGTCTCAAAGACCCTTGAGGGCGAGGGGCTCGCTCAGTCGTCATCGATCTGGCCAGTCCCAATCGCGCTGAACGTGATTCCGCTTGCTGGTTCGGTGAAGGACGGCGGCCACTCCTCGGAGGAGCTGAAGGTCCGCAATGAGTCCAGAAAGATTCTTGGTATCAAGGACCTCAAGGTTTCCGCAACCTGTGTGAGGGTGCCGGTTCAGGTGAGTCACTCACTTGCCGTTCACGCCAAGTTCGCCAGCGACATTAGTGTCGCAGATGCGAGAGCAGAGCTCGAGCAGCAGCCGACAGTGGTAGTCATGGATGACCCTGAAAACAATGTTTTCCCCACTCCTTCGTTTGTTGCAGGTCAGGACCCAACCTTTGTTGGCCGTCTGCGTCAGTCAATGGACTTCCCAAATACTCTCGAGCTATTTGTGGTGGGGGACAACCTGCGCAAGGGTGCTGCCCTCAATACCTATGAGATCGCTGAGCTGGTTGCTCAGGAGCTTGCCTAGCTAACAGTCAAAAGCGTTGCACTCGGGGGGCAGAAGACCCTAATCGGCGAGTAGATGCTTGCCCCAATCCCACCTGAGACGTGGAGGTAGGCGTTTTGGGAACCCAGCGACCAAGCTGAGATTCCCTGGGCAAACGCTCTTGGTAGATCACAGTTGGTGATGATCGCCTGAGATCCCGGAAGGCAGACCTGCCCGCCATGGGTGTGGCCCGCAAACATAAGCCCAGTCCCTATCCCAAGGAAACCGTCGATCACCCTGCGGTATGGAGCGTGAGCAACTCCAATTGCAAAGCCAGCGGCCTTTTCCAGTGCTGATAAGTCGTCAAGGTTTTCGTGAGGGTCATCCACTCCTACAAAATCGAACTTGTTACCTGCGACATTTAGTGAGCCTGATGCATTGTTGAGGTTTAGCCAACCAGCACCCTCGAATTCGCTCACCATCCTTGACGTGTCAAGATCATTGCGGTCGGTAGTGACCTTTGAGGGACCTGTTAGGTAGCTAAGGGGATTCTTTGGTCTTGGTGATCGGTAGTCGTTGCTGCCATTTACGAATACGCCGGGAAACTCAAGAAGGGGCTCAATTGCAATCAGCAGCGGGCTTACAGAGTCCTTGTGACCAAGGTTGTCACCGGTATTCACAACAACATCTGGTTTCAGCTCTGCAAGCTCCTTGAGGAAGCCGGCTTTCTTGTTCTGCCCGGGAGCAAAGTGGATGTCGGAGATGTGCAGAAACCGTGTTGGCTTCACCCCAAGCCCCGTGATCTCAAGCTCAAATAGCTTGAAGGGTCCCGCGTTTGTCGCTAGCGACATCTGTTGGGCAGCACAATCACGGCGGAGGCTTCAATTACTGCCTCTCCCGCTGCCGGGATGGTTGAGTGGACGAGCTCGTTTTCCAAGGTGGGTTCACACTCGTCAAGCAAGAAGCCCTGTGAGGGCTGGGGGAAGCTTGGGAACAAGCCCGCGCCCTCCAAAGCGGCAAAGGCCTCGGCCAAGGTGAATCCGGTTACATCTGGGACCACCAGCTGACCACCGCCTGAGATGTAGACCTTGATTAGAGACCCTCGCGGGACCGAGTTACCAAATTCGGGTTCAGAGTAGGCAATCATGCCAACCGGCAGCGGCGAAGCTACCTCTTCCTCAACTATTTGAATGTTCAAATCAGAGGAGATCATTTGGACCTTGGCCGTCTCTGGGTCGAAGCCTTGGACGTTGGGAACCAGGACCATGTTTGGCTCAACGTATCTAGGCTCTGCCTTGGCAAAGTCCTGACCCTCGTAGTGCTTGTTGACCTCGGTCATGACCTGACGCCAGACGGCGTGGCGAATGGTTGAAACTGCGCGACCATTGACGCTCTTGCCCTTTTGCGGTGTGAGGCCAACTACGTTGCCAACCCAGGTTGCGGTTGCCACCTCCGAAGAGAATCCGGTCATCCAGGTGTGGAGCTGCTGGTCAGTTGTTCCGGTCTTGCCAGCCAACGGAGTTCCGTCATTTGGATTCGCGGCAGCACCGGTTCCATAGGCGACCACGCCCTTCATGGCGTGAACCATGGCGTTGGCAATCTCCGGTGCCACGGCCTGGGAGCAGAGGCTCTCGGGCACCGTCAGCTCCTCGGCAGTCTTGCGGATTACTACCCTGTCGATAGCTACCGGCGAGCAGTAGACACCGCCGTTCGCAATACCCGCATAGGCAGCTGCCATGGTGAGCGGAGCAATCTCGTTCGTTCCAAGAATCGAGGAAGGCACGAACAGTAGCTCTTCACCGTCTGCACGGTGGACACCGAAGTCCTCAGCAACATCCCTGATGCCGCACAGGTCGAGCTGAGACGCCATGGCTGCGAAAGCGGTGTTCTGGGAGGTGATTACCGCCTGTTGCACACTGATATCGTCGATGGTGTTTTCCTGGTCGGTACCAGAGTTCTTAACCTCCCAGAGGCCAACCACACCACCGCAGGTTGCCTGGAAGTCCTCGGCAACGTTCCAAATCTTTACCTCGTCAGGCTCACCGTCTAGGTCAATGTCCTCGCCCGTGTAAACGCGACCGTCAACGTGGTCACCGAGGCTGTAGCCCTTCTCCAACCACTCGGCGAGGGTGAATACCTTGTACGTAGATCCAGGCTGGAAGCCCGAGGAGCCTCCGTAGTCGCGGTCGGTGTTGTAGTTCACAGAGGTTGACCCGGGCGGAGGGTTCTCGCTCTGGTCAAAAGTTCGATTTTGAGCCATTGCGACAATGCGTCCCGTGCCCGTCTCAATTGAAACCGATGCGGTTCCAAAGCCCCACTCGTTGTCTGGAGGAAGGTTGGTCATCACGGCATCCCATGCAACCTCTTGGATGTCGAGGTCCAAGGTGGTGTAGATCTCCATGCCGCCTCGCCTCAGGAGCATCTCTCGCTCTTCTGAGGTGACACCAAATTCTGGTGAGTTTCTGATGGTCCAAACGGTGAAGTCGCAGAAGAACGCGGTGGTCTGGTTTACCTCACAGCCGGACTGCACAGGGGTAATGCGAGTCTGGATTGGAGAGGCTTTATAGGTGTCAGCTTGCTCCTGAGTCAGGTAACCCTCGTCCGCCATCCGCTGCAGCACGTAGTTACGCCTTCCAAGACCACGGTCTAGGTTGTCTGCCTCGTCTGGCTTGTAGTCGTTGGGGCTCTTGAGCATGCCGGCAAGGTAGGCAGCCTGTGGGATGTTGAGCCTGCTGGCCGGGATTCCGAAGTAGTACTGGCTCGCAGTCTCAACTCCGTTGATTTGGTTGCCTAGGAACACGAGGTTTAGATACCCGGCGAGGATGTCCTTTTTCGAGACCTCTTTTTCGAGCGCAATTGCCAGCCTGATCTCTCGGAGCTTTCTATCGACTGTCACCTCAGTGGCATCGCGGATCGCATCCTCATCACCGGAGAGATTTGCCGCCTCCACCAAAGACTGGCGCACATACTGCATGGTGATCGTGGAAGCACCCGGGCCCTCTCCAAAGGTGGCGAGGTTTGTCAGGGTTGCCCTTATAAGCGAGATGATGTCCATGCCGCCGTGCTCATAGAATCTGGGGTCCTCAACCGCTACAACGGCATGAATGAGATTTGGCGACATTTCTTCGAACGGAACCTCAACTCGGTTCTCGTGATAGAAGGTGGCAATTAGTTCTGGCTTGTCATCGCGAAGTGCATAGACATTTGAGGCCTGAGAGGCATTAATCGGCCTTACATAAACCGGTAGCCCCTCGAACATGGCGACTCCGGTTGAGGCTGCGACTCCAGCTACGGCAACTGCGGGAGCCAAAAGAGCCACGGCCAAAAGGCCCGCAACCGCGCTAAGCACACCAAATTTGAATAGGTTTCCTAGCGCCGAGAGAACTGACTTACCCGACATAGACTCTAGGTTACCTCTCGATACCTGAAACGGAGCTGTGAAATGACCAAGTGGGAGTATGTAACAACCCCTCTTTTGCTGCACAAAGAGACTGAGATTCTCAACACCTGGGGCAGCAAGGGCTGGGAGCTTGTGCAGGTGATCACCGGGCCTCAGGGAGGCCTAATCGCATTCTTTAAGCGAGCCGCAGAGTGAGCGTCGAAGACCGCCTAGCAGAGCTTGGTTTAGTGCTTCCCGAGGTTGCAACGCCAGCTGGTGCATACGTGCCTGCGGTCATTAGTGGCAATCTCGTTTTTACCGCCGGCCAGATCCCACTGGTCGACGGCAAGCTCATGGCGGAGGGTCGACTTGGTGCTGAGATCAGCGCAGAGGCGGGCAAGGAGATTGCCCAGCGCTGTGCTCTAAACGCAATCGCTGCCGTAAAGAGCGTGCTCGGGGATCTGGAGCGAGTCAAGAAGGTGGTCAAGGTGGTTGGCTTTGTTGCCTCTACTCCCGACTTCACAGCTCAGCCCGGTGTTGTAAATGGCGCTAGTGAGCTTTTGCAGGCGGCCTTCGGAGACAGGGGCATTCACGCCCGCAGTGCCGTTGGAGTTGCAGTGCTTCCGCTCAACAGCCCCGTTGAGGTAGAGCTAATCGTTGAGTTCGAGTAACTAGATCCGCTTCGACATCCAGATCGAGCTCTCGATCTCAAAACCTAGGCGGTCGTAAAGCTCCCTTGACTCTGGGTTATTTTGCTCGGTCTCGAGGAAAATTACCTTTACATCTTTGGAGCTAGCTCTCGACTGAGCCTCCGTCATCAGCAGAGTCCCAACACCCTGGTTCCTATAGGCAGGGGACACATACATCTCGTCTATCAGTGCCTCGGCGCCACCAGACTCGATGCCCCAACCCCAGGTAATCACGAGGTAGCCGGCCAGCTCTTCACCCTGCTCTGCAACCAGCAGGTCTCCAAGCTGCTCATTGTCAATCAGTGGCACCAAGGCCTCCAGCAGATGTTCGTCGCTGAGCGGGGTTTGAACCTCTTGGCAGTATCCGCGCATGAGCTCAAGCACCGCTTCCTGGTCGGTAGCTATTGCTCTGCGCACCGAGGCCATTAGTCGCTAGCCCCCGAACTTATTCGCGAGGAAATGGTGTCCATGACGGTGGTGTCGGCAAGTGTCGTTACATCCCCTACGGGCCTGTCCTCTGCAACGTCCCTGAGGAGCCGCCGCATGATCTTGCCCGAGCGAGTCTTGGGGAGCTCCGCCACGACAAAGATCGTTCTTGGCTTGGCGATCGGCCCAATTTCTTTAGCAACGTGATCACGCAGAGTCTTCGAAATGCTTGTCTCATCGTCCTTAGGCGCTTCTCCGCTTCTGAGGATGACAAACGCTACTACCGCTTGACCGGTGGTCTCATCCTTAGCTCCAACCACTGCTGCTTCGGCAACATAGGGGTGAGACACGAGAGCTGACTCGATCTCAGTGGTGGAGAGTCGGTGTCCGGAGACGTTCATGACATCGTCCACTCGGCCCAGTAGCCAGAGGTCTCCATCGTCGTCGAGCTTTGCACCATCTCCGGCAAAGTAGCGGCCTTCAAATCGAGACCAGTACGTCTCCTTGAATCTCTCTGGATCTCCCCAGATGCCACGGAGCATGGATGGCCATGGCTCCGTAATTGTCAGTAGGCCGCCGTGGCCATTGCCGACAGCGACGCCCTCGTCATCGACTACCTCCATAGCGATACCGGGGAGGGGCAACATCGCACTTCCCGGCTTGGCTTCGGTAACTCCCGGAAGGGGAGAGATCATGATTGCGCCCGTTTCTGTCTGCCACCAGGTGTCCACAATCGGAGTCTTGCCTGAGCCAACGACCTCTCGGTACCACATCCAGGCCTCGGGGTTGATTGGTTCACCGACGCTGCCGAGCAATCTCAGTGAGCTTAGGTCGTGCTTCTTGACCAGCTCCGAGCCGAGCTTCATAAAGGAACGAATGGCCGTGGGAGCGGTGTAGAAGATGTTGACCTTGTACTTCTCAATAATCTGCCACCATCTTCCCCAGTCGGGGGTGTCAGGTGTGCCCTCGTAAATCACCTGAGTAGAACCATTTGCCATAGGTCCGTAGGCAACGTAGGAATGGCCAGTGATCCAGCCGATGTCTGCCGTGCACCAATAGACGTCTTTGTCTTCGTGAATATCAAAAACGTTCTTGTGCGTATAGGAGGCCTGAGTCAGGTAGCCACCGGTGGTGTGCAGAATGCCCTTGGGTTTCCCCGTGGTTCCTGAGGTGTAGAGGATGAAGAGTGGGTGCTCTGCGTTGAACCCTTGAGCCTCATGCTCCGAATCCGCGGCTGCAAGCTGCTCGTGCCACCAGAGATCGCAGTTGTCATCCCAGCTGACATCATTGCCACACCGCTTTACCACCAAGACGTTTTCGACGCTTGGGCACTTCTCCCCACTCAGCGCCTCGTCCACCGCTGGCTTTAGTGCGCTGGCTTTCCCCTTGCGATAACCACCGTCTGCGGTGATTACGAGCTTCGCTCCGGCATCTTGAATTCTTGCTGCCAGGGAGTCTGCAGAGAAACCGCCAAAAACAACTGAGTGAACTGCACCGATACGAACCACGGCCTGCATCGCAACTAAAGCTTCAGGAATCAGTGGCATGTAAATTGCCACCCTGTCGCCTGACTTGATGCCCAAATCAGTTAGGACATTTGCTGCTCTCTTCACTTCGGAGAGTAGCTCTGAGTAGGTGAAAGTAGAAGTGTCTCCAGGCTCGCCTTCGAAGTGGATGGCGACCCGGTCTCCGTTACCGGCGAGGACGTGTCTATCTAGGCAGTTGTAGCTGACATTCAGCTCACCATCCTCAAACCACTTGGCAAAGGGCGACTGAGACCAGTCGAGTGTCTTAGTAAAAGGCTTGTGCCAGTGCAGGTTCTGTGCCTGCTTGGCCCAGAATCCGAGGCGGTCGCTTTGAGCTGCTTCGTAGAGCTCCTTGCCTGCAATTGCTTGGCTGGCGAATTCATCGCTTGGTGGAAACCTTCGGCTTTCGCTGAGCAGGTTCGCAATTTCGTTTTCAACTGACATCTTTGTCCTCCAGAGTTGCTATTTCATCATGCCAGAGAACTTCAGGGGGCGTCGCGGGCTGTGAGAAAGCTTTCAAAAAGTCCCCCAGATGGGGAACAAAAATCCCTCTCTTCCTCTTAGACTCTTGTGTACTGACCTCGGTCAGTTTGTGTCGGGGGCATCCCCCCATAGCTCTCGGCACCTGGCGGCAGCTTTTCCCCCAAAGCTGCCGCCCCTTTCTTTTCCACAGCTTTTTCTCCGGCCAACAATCCCCTTCCTGACGGATGCAGGATTTGGCCATGAAATTGCCGGGCAAGCTCAAAGAACTGGTTGAGGAACCGGGCGTTCGCGATGTAGTTATTTCCGGCGAACACTGCGGGGTTGACCGAGGGTTTGGCATCTTCGAGATTGAAAACCCTTTTACTCCAGAGGAGCTTGAGGGCGAGCTAAGGCAGTTGGCTTTTGAGACAGGGGTTAGGTGTGACATTGCTAATCCCGCCGCGGACATTGCCTTGGGTCGCTATCGCATTCATGCTGTGCTGCCCTATGGAATCTCGACCACGCCTCACCTCAGCCTGAGGGTGCATCCGGATAAGCCTCTCAGACTAGGTGACCTTCAAGAGTCGGGTCTGAGCGAGCGCTCCGTTGACTGGCTCCGTGCCGCGCTCGAGGAGAGGAAAACCATAGTTTTCTCCGGTGCTACCGGATCTGGAAAGACAACCCTTCTGCGGGCGCTGCTCTTGGAATCAACAGACCGGATTATCTCAATAGAGCAAACTGCAGAGCTTAGGTTGCCACCACCTGCAGTTCAGCTTTTTTCTCGAGAGGCAAATCAGGAGGGCGTTGGTTCAGTTTCTCTGAGCGAGCTTGTAACTCATAGCCTTCGGATGCGCCCAGACCGCCTGGTAATTGGTGAGGTCAGATCCACAGAGTTTGGAGCGCTACTGCAGGCCATTTCAAATGGCCACCCGGGTTCCATGACAACCCTCCATGCCACCTCTTTGTCTCGCGTCGCAGACAGGCTTTTGATTCTTGGACAGCTTTCAGGACTTAGCGCAGAGCTGACATCCATGCTCGTTACAAATTCAATTGATTACATCGTGCAGCTTTCGAGGGGGAGCATTGAGTTTCAAATTGGTGTTCCAAGGCTTGCCAGTTCCGGCCTAGAAATAGCGAGGCTGCCATGAGTGCCCAGCGTCTTGAGAGCCTGCTTGTGAGCGGAGTTCCTTTAAAGCTCGCCCTTGAGCACTCAGAAACTTCAGCTCTCAGCCCTCTGGCTATCGAGGCGATCAGGCTAGGTGCACCACTGAATCGGGTTCTAAAACAGCTCGGTGAAATAGAAATTGAACTCGGCAGAGCAGAGGGAGAGCTGAGTCAGGCGCTTGCGGTGCCGAAGGCAACCAGGGCGCTCCTGATGTGGTTACCGGCCTTCGCACTGGTTTTTTCGCAGCTTATTGGACTGAGCTCCCTCTCGGCGCTACTCAATCCGATCTCACTTGTCTCGATCGCGCTCGGCACCGTCTTGATCCTCATTGGCCGGAGGCTTACAAACTCAATGCTCATTGAGCCAAAGATCGACTCTGGCGTAATCGGCGCATTGCAGCTTTTTGGTGTCGCAATTGCCTCGGGTCTTGGCCTCAGCCAGATTCTCAGGCGCTACCCGCACCTCAGCTCAGAGCCCAAGGTCAATGAACTGGTAATGATTTCAAAGAAGACTGGCTGCTCACTTATGAACCTGGTTCAGTCTTCAATCCAGCAGGAGATTCAAAAATCCAGCGCGGCTTTGGTTACCGAGCTCAGGGAGCTCTCGGTCAGACTGCTGATTCCTCTTGGGCTAACAACCTTGCCTGCATTTCTACTTTTCACAATCCCGCCGATATTCATCGGCATAACCAACAAATAAAAGGAGAGAAAAAATGACACTGATTCATTCAGATCGCGGAGCAATCACAGCTGAGTACGCAATCGCAACTTTGGCAGGGGTGGCATTTGCCGGACTGATGCTGCTTGTGATGCGCAGCGAGGAAGTTCGCTCGCTGCTATTCGGACTCGTTGCGAGGGCACTGGGCGTTGGATAACGAGAAAGGTGCAGTCACCGCCGAGTTCATGCTGCTAATGCCAGCTGCGATTCTGGCGGTGACGCTCCTTCTGGGCTTTTTCAACCTCGCCCTTGAGCGAGTCAAATTTGAATTTGAAGCCTTTCAGTTTGCGCGTAGCTATTTCTATGGACTTGAGCCCACTGGCTTCGAGTTCGAAGAGAGTAGCCAAGGAGACCTCAGCTGCGTCGAGGTGGCCTCCGGGCTGCCGCTGCAATTTAGGAGCGAGTGGTGTCTTTTTCCAATCGGCACCTAGATTCAGGCTCCGTTGGGCTGGTTCTCGCCGGGATCATCGCAGCTGTTTCGCTTTTTGTTTCGGGCATCTCATTGGCCCATTCCTGGTTACACCTAGAGGTCAGGACACAGTTGGTTGCTGACCTTGCCGCCTTGGCAGCAGCCGACGCCATGACTGGCATCATCGCTGGGGTTCCATGTGAAAACGCAAGAGAAATTGCTCTTGGTAATGGCGCAAGTTTGGAATCTTGTCGTATTGTCAGTCAAGTTGTCAGCGTTAGGGTTGGCAAAGAGCACCTCGTGTTTGAGGTAGTTGCCAGCGCGGATGCGAGGGCAATGGGTTCTATGTAGGAGAGAGCTTGGCAAAGAAACTGGTGATCGTTGAGTCACCCGCTAAGGCGAAGACAATCTCCAAATATCTCGGGGATGACTATGAGGTTCTCGCCTCAGTTGGCCACATCAGAGACCTAGCGGAGCCGAAAGAGATTGCGGCTGAGAAAAAGAAAGAGCGTCCATCGCTCGCCAAGTTCTCAATCGACGTCGACAACGACTTTGAGCCCTACTACTCAATCTCTCCTGGTAAGTCCAAGACGGTGTCGGAGCTCAAGAGCGCTCTCAAGAGTTGCGATGAGCTCTACCTCGCAACCGATGAGGACCGCGAGGGTGAGGCAATTGCCTGGCACCTGCTCGAGGTGCTAAAGCCAAAGGTCCCGGTTCGCAGGATGGTCTTTAACGAGATCACCAAGGATGCCATCCAAGAGGCAAGCAAGAACACCAGAGAGATAAATGACAATCTGGTGGAGGCACAGGAAACAAGGCGCGTGGTCGATCGACTTGTTGGCTATGAGATTTCCCCAGTTCTTTGGCGGAAGATAAATCGGGGACTTTCAGCTGGCCGCGTCCAATCCCCAGCGATGCGCATGATTGTGGAGCGCGAGCGGGAACGCATGGCTTTCGTTTCTGCTGGCTATAGCTCCGTTACCGCAACCTTGGAAGAGTCCTCAATCAGTTTCGAGGCAAAGCTCCTCAGCATTGATGGCAAGCGGCTTGCCGGCTCAAAGAGCTTCAGCGAGGAGGGTGTTCTCACAGCAGATGTTTTGGTGCTGGATCCAGAGGCCGCAGAGGCGCTGGCAGCAAGCCTGCAGGGATCACAGCTCAAGGTCACGAGCATTGAGGCCAAACCCTCGACTCGCAAGCCTTACGCACCTTTCACTACCTCAACTTTGCAGCAGGAGGCATCAAAAAAGCTCTCCCTGAGCGCGAAGCAGACGATGGACCTGGCCCAGCAGCTCTATCAAGAGGGTCACATTACTTATATGAGGACCGACTCTCCGTCGCTTTCTCAGCAGGCAATCACAGCCGCAAGATCTCAGGCTGCCCAGCTATACGGCCAAGAGATGGTCGCAGATTCTCCGCGGGTGTATGGGGCAAAGAGTAAGAATGCTCAAGAGGCTCACGAAGCCATTCGGCCCTCGGGAGACTCGTTCAAAGAACCTAAAGAGCTCTCTGGCTCGCTTGGCGCAAAGGCCCTTGCCCTCTATGAGCTGATCTGGAGACGAACGCTTGCCTCTCAGATGGCGGATGCCAAGCTATCGACCACCACCGCAAAGTTCTCTTGCTCCGCGGACGGCAAGCAGCTTGAGTTCAGCGCAAGCGGAACTGTTGTTAGCTTCAAGGGCTTCATGGCCGTTTATGAGGTGGCTAAGGAGGACGGCGACGAAGAGCAAGCGAAACTCCCAACCCTTACTGAGGGTCAGGATGTTCCGACTCAGGAGGTCGTTGCCAAGTCACACCAGACTCAGCCGCCGGCTCGTTACACCGAGGCCTCGCTAGTAAAGGCGCTTGAGGAGAAGGGAATCGGCAGGCCTTCCACTTATGCCGCAATCATCTCCACAATCATTGCCAAGGGTTATGTAGTCAAGCAGGGCTCTGCGCTGGTGCCAGAGTGGATTGCCTTTACGGTCACGAGGTTCCTTGAGCAGAACTTTGACCACCTGGTGGACTACGAGTTCACCGCAAAGATGGAGGGAGACCTCGACAAGATTGCCCTTGGGGAGCTCGAACGCTCGAGTTGGCTAAAGAGTTTCTATTTCGGCGACGATGGCCTGAAAGCCACGGTCGAGAGCCTCGGTGATAGCGACCCAAGAAGCATCAACAGCTTCGACATCGGTGGTGGCATAACACTACGCACCGGAAAATACGGCCCCTACCTAGAACTCATGGAAGACGACGAGCGAAGAATCGTCAACATCCCCGAGGGCCTGACCCCCGACCAGCTAACCCATGAAAAGGCGGTCGAGCTTGCATCCGCACCCCCTGTCGAGAACCGGGTATTGGGTAAAGATCCAGAGAGTGGCCTGGACATCATCGTGAAGGACGGCCGTTACGGCCCCTATGTGACTCTGGTTGATGAGGGAAATCCAAAGCCAAAGACAGCTTCGCTTTTCAAGTCAATGTCTCCAGCTGAGGTGAGCTACGAAGAGGCAGTTCAGTTGCTCTCACTCCCAAGAGAGATCGGCCTGGACCCCGAGAGTGGAAACATGATCACTGCTCAGAACGGAAAGTATGGCCCGTACCTAAAGAAGGGCTCGGACTCCAGATCACTTGCCAGCGAGGAGCAGATCTTCTCCCTGACGCTAGAGGAGGCAATCGAGATCTATAAGCAGCCGAAGTATGGCGGCCGCAGGACAGCGGCAACTCCGCTCAAGGAGTTCGGGGAGGATCCAGCCTCGAAGCTCAATGTTGTTGCAAAGACCGGTCAGTTTGGAGACTACGTGACTGACGGCGTTATCAACGCGACCATCCCTAAGGATGAGCCTTTGGACGAGCTTGCTCCTGACCGTGCCTTTGAGCTTTTGGCAATTCGTCGTGAGAAGCTAGGGGTTGAGCCGGGAGAGGCTCCCAAGACCAGCAAGAGGAAAAAGCGCTGAGATGTTCATCACCTTCGAGGGCATAGACGGGGTAGGCAAGTCAACTCAGCTCGACATGCTCGAGAAGCACCTCGTCGAAAGCGGCAGAGAGGTCGTTAGGACCTTGGAGCCAGGTGGCACCGAGCTGGGTCAAGAAATAAGGCACCTTCTGCTTCACCGCAAAGGAGACGTTGCTCCAAGATCAGAGGCGCTGTTGTATGCCGCGGATCGCGCTCATCATGTGGAGACCAAGATCAAGCCGGCGCTCGCAAGCGGCAAAGTTGTCCTATCCGACCGCTACTTTGATTCCTCGGTCGCCTATCAAGGCGCAGCAAGGGAGTTGGACGTGAATGAGGTCAGGGAGATTTCCCTATGGGCTATTGATCGGCTCTTGCCCGACCTCACAGTCCTGCTTGATCTAGATGCCTCAGCGGCAATTGAGCGCCGCGGCAACAAGGGCACCGAGCCCGACAGGCTCGAAAGAGAGCAGGTTGAGTTTTTTGAGCGGGCGAGAGAGGAATACCTGAGAATGGCAGAAGAGCCAAGGTTCCTGGTTATTGATGCAACCCTTTCGCCTGAGGAA
Source organism: Candidatus Aquiluna sp. XM-24bin5 (assembly GCA_003149555.1). The sequence goes on along the minus strand of QCWE01000001.1, from coordinate 794,143 downwards.
ATACACGCTCAGATTCTCCAGCGAGTAGCGAAGCTCAGTTAGATGGCTGGGGTCTGGGATGAGCTGCTTGGCCAACCGGAGGCCATCGAGCAGCTGAGTCGGGTTGTAGCAGGCAAAGATGAAGGCTTCCAGCACAGCTGGCTGTTTACCGGACCCGCCGGGAGCGGCAGGTCGACAATTGCAAAGGCTTTTTCTGCGAGCCTGCAGTGCGAAAAAGACGGTTGTGGGAGCTGCCAGCAATGCTCTCTGGTGCTCGCGGGAGCGCATCCAGACGTCAGGATTTTGGCAACTGACAAGGTCATCATTTCAATTGACGAGGTCCGAGAACTGGTTCAGTTTGCGGCTATGGCGTCGACGGTGGGCGAGTATCGAATTGTCGTGATTGAGGATGCGGATCGCATGAGCGAGAGAACCTCAAACGTTTTGCTAAAGGCCTTAGAGGAGCCCCAGGAGAAGACCATCTGGATGCTCTGTGCTCCGTCGGCAGCTGACCTCTTGCCAACCATAAGGTCGCGAACTAGAAACGTGAGCCTCAGGCTCCCAAGCAACCAAGAGGTTGCTCAGCTTCTTATGCAGCGCGATGGTGTCAGTGAAGATTTGGCAATCAAGAGTGCTCGACAGGCTCAGCAGCATGTTGGCATGGCACGCAGGCTCGCACTTAGCCAGGATGCAAGGGCAAGGCGCCAGGAGACCATGCGGGAACTTGCCTCAATCACCAACCTCAGTGGAGCAATGGCGGCTGCAGAACATCTGCTAAATGTTGCCAAGCGAGACGCTGAGGCCGTCTCACTCGAGCGAGATGGACAGGAGAAAGAAAAGCTTCTTTCAGCCTTTGGATTATCACCGGAGGACAAGGTGCCGCCTGCTATCAGGAGCCAAATAAAAGAGCTGGAAGACAATCAAAAGCGCAGGAACACCCGGGCCCTGCGAGATGGCATAGATCGAGTCTTCACTGACGCGGAGTCTTTCATTAGAGACGTCCTAAGCATTCAACTGGGCACCTATTCGGATCTGATAAACCAGGATCTGCTTGAGGTATTGAACCAGCGAGCACTGCTGACCAGCGCCAACCAGAGTGTCGAGATTCTCGATGCAATCAAACAGGCAAGAGTTCGGCTCGAGTCAAACGTCAGGGACCTGCTAGTTCTAGAGGCCCTCTGCACAACTCTCATCTTGAGGAGACAAGTTGCGGCTTAGAGCTCTCCTACTTCTTCCACTTCTTTTTCTAACAGCCTGCACGGCCCCCGAGCCGGTTGCCGAGTTGGAGCCTGGTCAGGAGCCTCAGGAACAAGCGCTCAGTTGGGAAGAGTGCAACGAGGTCTTTGAGTGTGCATACATCGCCGCACCACTTGATTGGACCTCAGAAAACGACGAGACCATCTCGCTAAGTCTGATGCGCTATCAGGGGACAGGTGACAGAGAGCCGATTCTGATAAACCCCGGAGGGCCAGGATCATCGGCGAGTAACTGGATGCGCGACGGCTACGAGAACATCGGCTCCAGTTGGTTCAGGGAAAACTTTCAGGTAATTGCCTTTGACCCCAGGGGTGTTGGGAGGTCGACTCCCATTAGGTGTTCAGACGAAGATCTGAAGGACCAGCTGCTTTATTCAAATAGCGGATTTGAATACGGGTCTGATGAGGACATTGCCTTTTCAGAGAACTTGATGCTCGCATTTGCCCAGAGCTGCCAAGAAACAGGGCCCTCAACCTCCTACTTCAACACCCAGCAGACTGCTCGTGACATGGAGCTAATTCGTGAACTGTTGGGAATGGAGGAGCTCAACTACCTGGGCTTCAGCTATGGCACCGAGCTTGGGGCAACCTATGCGGCATTGTTTCCAGACAGGGTGGGGAAGTTTGTTCTAGATGGTGCAGTCGACCCAACCATGGATTCATCAACAAAACTTCTTGGGCAGATTCAAGGTTTTGATGCCGCGCTTCGTGCATATCTGACAGCTTGTCTGGATACCCCTCTGTATTGCCCATTTGAGGGAGATGTTGATTCGGCAATGTCCAGAATCGCAGGATTCTTGCAAGCAAGGGAGGTTAGACCACTTGAAACGACGATCGATAGAGAGCTGGGTATTTCTGCCGCACTCTCGGGCATGATCGTCACCCTCTATTCGCAAGACTCTTGGATATACCTATCCCAAGCCTTTGATGAGGCCTTCAACGGCGATGGCACCTTCTTTGTCTACTTGGCTGACTTCTATAACGACCGTGATCCGGACGGCGGCTACATCTCAAATATCAACGAGGCCAACTACGCCATCAACTGTGCCGACGACGCGGTGACAGAGGAAGGCCCAGACCTTGACGAGGAGATACGCAGTGCCAGTGTGGTTTTTGGTCGCTACTTCTCAGGGCCTGACATTTCCTGCCTTGGTTGGCCAGAGGGCATTGGCATGGAAGAGCTGGACTTTTCAGTTCCACTAGCGAATGGGCCCATTGTGATTGGCACCACCGGAGACCCTGCAACTCCATATCACCAGGCTGTATCACTTGCAGAGATCTTGGATGGAGCCAAGCTCCTTACCCTTGAGGGTGAAGGCCACACGGCCTACGGAGACAACACTTGCATCAACTCACTGGTCGATGCCTACCTCGAGGGTCAAGACCTTGGAGATGGAAACCTCACCTGTTTCTAGAGATACAGGGCGGCGAGTATTGCCGCGAAGATTGCAACAAAAATCGCAGGCGTTACATACTTCACAACCTCGAACCATGGCCTGAAGCTAATTACCCGTCTCCTTAGCGCAGACTCTCCAGGTAATCCCTTGAGGTCGTCAATAACAGCCTGAGCCTGACTGGCTGCCGAGTACTCGGCCAGTGCGCCAAGGATTCCAGAGGCCAAGAGAATCAGGGCGAATGCGTGGACGGTCGAGCCGCCGTTTTCTGCAATTGCTGGCGTCGCGATTGCGGCAAAGGCCAACAGGCCAGTTGGAGCAACCTGCGCCAAGACCACATGAAGCCTGTTTGTTTGGAACTCTCGGATTAGTTCTGCCTCAGTCATGGTTGCTCCTTCTTGGTCCTTGATTACTAGGTTAGGCAACATTGGCTTCCAACGCACTTCAACAGCGCTTAGCGCGTAGGTTCGTGAAGCTGCTATCCGGATCTACCGATGGAAAACCACCTTGGCTATCAGCTGTTGCCGATGGTGATGAGGGGGGCTTCTTTCTGCCGGGCGATGCTCCCTGGGTTGTTCACAGAGACTTTGCCACCCTGGTTGGTGGGGTTAGGGCACTTCTTTTGCAGGCATTGCATCCAGGAGCACTTGGGGGAGTGGCGCAGCACTCGAGGTATGAGGAAGATCCCTTGGGCAGGCTTTCGGGCACCATTCGCTGGCTAACCGTGACCACCTTCGGTTCCATGACCGCAATCAAGAATGAGGCAGCCAGGGTCAACAGAATGCACGACCGCGTGGCCGGTGAATACAAGAAGAATTCCGGGGAGAAGACTGCCTACAAGGCAGCCGATAAGGATCTGCTGCTTTGGGTTCACATCGCTTTTATGGACTCATTTCTTAGAACCCACCAGAACTACTCAAAGGCACCAATACCAGGAGGAGCCGATGCTTATGTCTCCCAATGGTCAAGGTCTGTAGGTCCACTGGGGCTCGATGACTGCCCAATGACAGAGGCAGAGCTCGAGCAGGTCCTAGATAGCTATCGCCCGCAGCTTCGAGCGGACGATGACGCAAAAGCTGTAATCAGCTGGATCAGAAAAGCGCCGCTTCCAACTGCCGCCAAGCCGATCTACAAACTCTTATTTCACTCTGCTCTGGCCACACTCCCTGAAGACCTGCGGAAGATGATTGGCATCCGGGGCTTTCCGCTTTGGGTTCTCAGGCCGATTACGACCACCCTTTTGCGCCTTGGAAGAGTGTCTATTGGGCCAGATTCGCCAATTGAGGATGCAGCAATCGCACGTTTAACCAGACTGGGAATGATTTCGTAGAGCGAACAGTTTTCTTACTCGGACCATGGGTCCCCAAGTTTTCACTTGGCCCTCCTAAATAAAAAGGGCACCTCGGCAATAGGTGCCCTTTTTGCTTTGGGCTAGGATTTTGGATGTTTCGCCACCTTAGCTCAGTCGGTAGAGCAGCTCCCTCGTAAAGAGCAGGTCGCCAGTTCGATTCTGGCAGGTGGCTCTCGTAGGTGAGGTTTTGAAATAAGGCAGTCCTGAAGAGCTGTTTTCTTGGACAATGGAGTCGTGAAACGTTTTCGGCCAAGGCACCTGGCGTTTTTCGCTCTGTCACTTGTACTTCTTCCTTTCGTCCTCGCATTCGTAACCTCGTTGTTCACAGAGGGAGACATGTGGAATGAGGGGACAGGAGGAGGGGCTTGGCTCTGGCTGCTCTTTTTTAGTCTTCCTGCGGCATTTGTGTTAGGACTCGCATCCGTCATTTGGTGGCTGGTTAGGGACATTCGAAAGCGCGGAAACTAACTCAGAATCTCGTTTGATAGTGAAGCAAAAACTCAAGCAATTTTGGTGATAGGACCTGACACACGCTGAGACATCAGGACAAAAGGACTATTTTTACTGGTGGCGAAAACACGTTGCTCTCAGGGGTGTAGGACTCCCTCGCAAAGAGCAGGTCGCCAGTTCGATTCTGGCAGGTGGCTCTTCAGGAAGATTTCGCGGGTCAGAGTTTGTTGGACTAGGCAAGCTCGAAAGGATCCCATGAAGTCGCTTCTATCAATCGCTTTGGCTGCAGCGCTGGTAGCTGTCCCGCTAAGTGCTGCATCTACAGAGACGGAGAGGCCAGAAACTACCCAGGTTAGAACCGCTCCGGTGATAGTGAAGTCGCTAACTGACTACCCAGGTAGGGTTCGGGAAGTTACCGAGACTCAGAAAGCCGAAATCAGGGCAGTCCTCGAAAGACTTGATGGGAACACCAAGTTCATCTGCACTGGCGCTCGGGTCGCAGACAACCCCTACCGCATGAATCTGGCGGTTCGAATGCGAGCAAAGTTGGTTTGTGAATACGCGAAGTCGCTGAGGCCTGACCTCAGCTATTGGTATCAGACAAAGGTGACCAAACACCAAAGCTTCAATAGCCGTGTAATCGTGGTTAGCAAGTAGCTTTGTGGGCTGTGAAATCCAAGCTGCATAAACTCGTTGACACCCTTGGGACCCTGTCTCTCCTGGCAACTTTTGGCCTAGGCGTGTACTACGTAGCCTCTGGACAGTCCATCAATGAAGACGGTGTTCTAGTCGAAGAGTTCTGGGCTTTGGGTTCGGCTTGGCTCTTCATGTTTGCCGCAATCTTCTTTGCGATGTGGGGCGCAGTGCTGAGGATCCGCGCCAGGAAGAAATAACGGGGGACTTTTTCCACGATAAGGGTTGTTCTAGCCCGCAAAGGAAAAGGAGATCCAAATGCTTCTTGAGGTATTACTAGCACTTCTGTTGCTGGGTGCAACGGGCGCAACTCTTCTGACCTTCTTCATTCGCGGAGATAGAGGCCAGGCTGAGTCACGCATTCAAACTGTCATGGACACCGACAACCCTCAGCGGGACATATAGAACACTGCCCAGCTTCCTCTAGGCCTTCCAAACGGTCTTGAGGTTACAGAACTCCTTGATGCCTGCATCAGACAGCTCGCGACCAAACCCTGAGTCTTTGATGCCTCCGAAAGGGAGCTCCGGGTAACTGATTGTCATGCCGTTGATAAACACTGCTCCCGCCTCTAACTCCTTGACATAGAAGGCCTCATCCGCTTTGTCTTGAGTCCAAACCACACTCGACAGTCCAAATGTGGTCTGGTTTGCAATTTCGACGGCCTGCTCGCGCGAGGAGACCCTGTAGACGCTGGCGACCGGGCCAAAAGTCTCTTCCATGGTTAGGCGCATCTCAGGCGTGATGTTGTCGATTACGGTTGCGGGGTAGAAGTAGCCCTGCCCTGTAGGAGCCTCGCCGCCTAGCAGAACCCGCGCACCCTTTGCTTTGGCATCCTCAACCAGCTCGCTGATGTCTCTCAGTCCGTTGGCCGTCGCCAAAGGGCCTAACTGGGTTCCCTCCTCCATAGGATCTCCCATGACCAGGTCACCCATTTTGGTCACGAACTGCTCAAGAAACTCTTCGTAGACCTCATCAAAGACAAGGAATCTCTTGCCGGCGATACATGACTGCCCGTTGTTGTTAATGCGCGCGGTGACCGCTACTTCCACCGCTTTTTCAAGATCTGCGCTTGGGGTGACTATGAACGGGTCGCTGCCACCGAGCTCCTGAACGGAGGGCTTGAGCATTTTGCCGCTTCGCTCTGCGACGGCCCGACCGGCTGGTTCTGACCCTGTCAGCGTGGTTGCTCGGATCCTCCAGTCGTCGATGACCTTTGCAACATCAGATGCACCAATCATCAAAGTGCCAAAGGCACCCTCAGGAAACCCTGCTCTGGTGAAAAGCTCGTGGAGATAGAGCGCAGACTCGGGCACGTTCGAAGCATGCTTGAGAACCCCTGTATTACCTGCCATCAGGGCGGGAGCAGCAAAGCGCATCACCTGCCAAAGCGGGTAGTTCCAGGGCATGACAGCCAGAACCACGCCCAGGGGCTGCCAAATGCTACCCGCCTCGCTTGCCCCAACCTTTGCAGGGTCTTCAAGGCTTGAACCAGCAAGCATCGCCTCTGCGTGATCTGCGTAGTAGCGGAGATTCTTTGCGCACTTCAAAACCTCGGCACGGCTTTGCGCAATTGGTTTACCCATCTCTCGGGTGACCATTGCAGCTGTCTCCTCAACTTCAGCCTCGAGAAGGTCTGCTGCAGCATGCATTAGCCCGCCGCGCTCTGCGAAGCTCATGCTTTTCAGCTTTTCGTGAGCACCCTGAGCTAGGGCTAACTTGCCCTCAACCTGCTCGGGGGTGTCAAAAGGATATTCAGCAACTACTTCCCCTGTAGCTGGATTTGTCACTTTCATCGACATTGTTATCGGGCTCCTTTGCCTGACAAAAAGAAAGGCTCAGAGGAAAGTGTAGATAAGAAGCCGTGGAGATGTATCAGCTTGTTACTTCGCCGAACCTCTAATCGAAACCAGCCAGGCAATCAGACCGCCAACAAGTATCAGCGCACCAGCTAACGCAACCAGGTAGACGTTCTCGCTGTAGAGGTCATAGGAACTAACGAGCCCAAAGAACATCGCCAGATAAGCAAAGAGAATCAGCCGGTTCTTCATAAGAACCAAAACCCGCCTTGTAGCAAATGCCTTCCAGCAACTTTTGAAATCACTAGCCTTAGCTCCAAAGGAGTGCAAGATGGCAAAGTCCCAAGACGGTTTTTCGGAGGAAGAAAGAGCCGCGATGAAGGAGCGGGCCCGCGAATACCGCGCAGCTCGCAGCAAGGCAAAGCAGGATCCCGTTGGCGACCTGATGTCAAAGATCAACGAGATGCCCGAGCCGGATAAGTCGATGGCTCTAAGGGTCCACGAGATTGTTCTTGGAGCCGTACCGGAACTGCAACCTAAGACTTGGTATGGGATGCCTGCCTACGCCAAGCCAGGTAAAGACGGCAAACTCATCTGCTTCTTTCAGTCAGCAAGCAAGTTCAAGGTTCGCTTCTGCACCTTCGGCTTTAGCGAGCACGCCAATGTAGACGACGGCGATTTCTTCCCGACGGCATTTGCCCTCATGAAGCTCACTCCAGCTGTTGAAAAAGAGATCGTTCGACTTGTAAAAAAGGCTGTTTCCTAGCCCCAAAGCAAGCTACTCGGTGGTGTTACCTCGCCACCTGCTAAGAACTCAAGGCCATTGTCGATATCGCTCTCTAGAAGCAGCGGACCATCGATGTCTACAAATTCGCAATACTGGCCGATCACAAACGCCGGAGCCATTGACAAAGATGTGCCGGTCATGTTTCCAACCATTAGGCGCTTGCCATCCCGAGTTGCTGCCTTTGCAATCTCAAGTGCAGGGGTGAGACCGCCACACTTATCGAGCTTGATGTTCACAACGTCGTAGTACTGTGCCACCTCTTGGTACTCGGCAAGATTCATGCAGCCCTCGTCAACGCCAATGGGTATGGGAGATTCGAGTCCAGCAAGGTCTGCATCACTGCCGCGCCCCAAAGGCTGCTCCACCATCTTTACTCCGAGCTCTGCAAGCGAGGGAAGCAGATCATCCAGCATCTCTTTGGTCCAGGCCTGGTTGGCATCAATCACCAGGTCGGCATCGGGTCGTGCTTCTCTGACAGCCCTAACTCGCTCAACGGGCCTCTCGGCATCTAGCTTGATCTTCAAGTTTTGGCAGTCCGCGAAGTCGTGAGCCCGCTGAGCCATGAACTCATCGGAGCCAATGCCGATAGTTGCGACCGTGTGAAGGTTCTTTGGGGTGAGCTCTAGCAGCTGCCAGATGCTTTTGTTCTCCAGCTTGCACTTCAGATCCCACCAGGCGCAATCGAGTGCGTTGGCAGCACCCTTTGATTTGAGTGTCTTCGCAACGTCAAGGGGATCCTCGCCTGCCTCAACCCGCGTCTTTACACTTTCAAGCTCGGAGAGCATGGCCTTTTGATTGTCACCTAGGTAGTAGACGCCGACTCCCTCGCCGCGGCCCTCGAGGCCATCCTGCGCCAGGGTTACCCAAACGGCCTCAAGGTTTAGGAAGGTGTAGCCGGTAATTGAAAAGGGATGCTCTAGTGGACGGGTGACCGGCTCAAAGTTCAACTTCATTTAGCTGCCCTTGATCGAGTTTGTAATACCCGCCATCCCAAATCGCATGGGGTCGACGGCGGGAACACCAAACTCCTTCTCTAGATTCTCGAGGTATTGCTTTGCCTCAGGCTCTGAGAGTTTTGAGGTGTTAGCGCTGATGCCGATGCAATGAATACTCGGGTTAGTCCGCTTGCCGATCTCGATAGCCCTATCGATTACTTCGCCGATAGTTGGCAATTCAAAATCTGGCCAACCCACAACGTGGGTCCTGCCGGCCTCCGTGCAGACGATAAAGGCATCGGGCTGGCTGCCGAGCAGTAGTCCCACGCTTACAGCCGCATAGCCGGGGTGGTGCAGGCTTCCTTGACCCTCGATGACATCCCAGTGGCTGTCGCTGTTGTCAGGGGAGAGAATCTCCGCAGCACCCGAGACAAAGTCGACCACCACGGCATCAATTGGCATGCCCTCTCCGGCGATCATGATGCCGGTTTGGCCTGTGGCCCTGAAGGTTGCATCCACGCCTGCGGCTTTGAGTTCTTTTGTTAGCTGCAGCGCTGTGTATTTCTTGCCGAGGGCGCAGTCAGTGCCGATGGTGAGCACCCTTTTACCGGAGCGCTTCTTGCCAGTCCCTACGGGGATTCCTTTTGGAGGCACACGCACGTCGATTAGCCTCCGCCCATGCTGCTTAGCCGCCTCAACAAGTCTCGGCTGGTCGGAAAGCCTCGTGTGGACTCCGGCTGCGATGTCTAGCCCCGCCTCTATTGCCGCAACCAGTGCATCCTGCCAGTCATCGGGGATACCGCCACCAACGGTCGCGGTGCCGATAACCAGGGTCTTTGCGCCAATGTCAGATGCTTCTTGGAGCGACAACTCTTCGAGACCAAGATCCACAGTTCCACCTGCCAGGTGGAACTGCCCAATGCATTTTTCGCGCTGCCAGTCAGCAATGCCAAAGCCTGTCTTGGCATAAGACGGGTTAGTTTCCGAGCCAAGAAAGACAAGGTATGGCGCGGCGATTTCTATCTTGTTCATGCGCTACCTGAAGTCGGGGAAGAAAAGATCAATGATTTGCGGCCCGGCCACGACAATGATCGCCAAAACGAATAGCGCCAGACCAACTCGCTTCCATAGTTTCTCTAGGTCTGGCTTTGGCTTATCGGGCATCTGTAAACACTATTGGAAGAAATAAGCCGCCACCAATTCGCGGTTATACCCAGCATGTCCAAATGCGCGCGGTGCGGGATTGTCTATCATCCCGAGCTTTCCGCATGCCCTCTTTGTGACACCAAGAGCGCCAAGGAAGAGGCGAGAAGATCCAAGCTTTGGTTTCTAACGAACACCTTGTCAGTTTCTTTCGTGGCGCTGGTGGTCTTAGTCAGGGTGGTTACTTCCGGCGACATAGCGGTGGGGATGACCCAGACCGACTGTCAGAGCGCACAGGTGCTCGTGAAGGAAACCAGGTATGCGCTGCAGTCGCTCTCTTCTGACAAGGAGCGAGGCATCTCGGAGCTCGAGGCAGTTGGCGAGAAGTGGACCGCGATGAGTGAGCGCTATACCCCGGGCAAGCATTCTTGGTCTGCCTCAGGCCTCGAGCACAACTGGCTGCAAAGAATGGGGGAGACGGCAACCGCTATTGCCCTTGGAGAAGAGCCAAAGATTGAATCTGATGCCCTCAGTGGCGAGGCTTACCTGCTCGAGCTAACCAAGCTCTACCCCCGCTACTGCAGCTAAAGGTTTGCTAGATCAGCTATCGAGTTGAAAACTCGCTCTTGACTACCTTCAACGAGTCTCAGCTCGAACGAACTCTTTCCACCCGTGAAGCTGAACTCGAGAGTGAGCGCATAGTTCTCGTTTGTCCAGTTGAGGCTCATTGAGTTGGAGCTGAGCTGCTTGAATTCAAAACTGCCACCAAAGACCTCATGTTTTCTCAAGCGGGCCAAGCCAAGGATGGCTTTCGTGACATCTGAGCTAAGCGAATTCTGAATTTCTTCAGGGGTGTAGTTGTGGCGGTTTACATCCCGGCCGTTGCCAGTTTCTGCGAAGAGAGCCTTGTCGTCCATGCCGTTCAACAGCCCTACGTAGTAGACCTGAGGCTCACCAGGGAGCAGGAACTGCACAGCGCGGGCTAGGACGTAGGCGCTGTCGTCGGCAATGATTGCTGGCAGGGTTGCGTTGATCTGGTGCGGAAGGTCGAACCACTGAGGAACCACCGAAGCTTTCGCGGAGTGGCCACCGGTGTTCTTTGCCGCTACCTCAAAGATATGGGCCATGTCAGCTTGGCTGATTAGCCCGTCTCTGCCACCAATGGGGCCTGCGTCGATGACGCCATAGCCATCGTGGGTGTCGAGCACGTTTAGGCAGTTTGCTGGTCTGAGCTCAAACCACCTGGCAAGAGCATCGACGTTTGAGGTGAATAGTGAGTGGAGCAGGAGCGGTGCTGTCTGGAAGTCGTAAATGAGATCCACAAGCGGTGCAATCTCCAGCTGCTGGGTGTAGTGAGCGTGCACCTCAACCAGAACCCGCATGCCTCGAGCTCGAATTTTCTCAGTTAGCTCTGCTACGTACTCGAGGGTCTCGGAAGTCATAAATGAATCTGTGCCAGGGGTCTTGATTGCATAACCGACGGCATCCAACCGAACTACTTTTACGCCACCGGACTGCAACGCATCCAAGACCCTGTCGATGTATGCCTCGCCGGCTGGGTGGCGGACATCGATGTCCACCTGTGACGGCATGAAGCTTGTCCAGACGAGCCTTCTCTTGCCGGCAACGTTGTATGCGGTGAATGGCAGTCCAGGTCTGGGCCTATAAAAACTTGTGATTGTTTCCTCGGTGCCGCCTTCGGGGAATACGGTGTCGAAGGTGAGGAACATTCCGGCGTATTCACTCTTCTCACCCTTTTCCTGCCAGTCCAAAAACTCTGGGCTGAGGTTTGAGGCGTGATTAATAATCAGGTCGGCGGTTAGCTCGTGGGTGGCGGCAATTCTTTGGAAGTCTTCCCAGGTGCCGAGCCTGGGGTCCACGATGGTGTGATCAATTGGATCAAAGCCCGCATCGTCGCCATCGTAGGGGTGGAAAAACGGCAGCACGTGGACGCCCGAAAAGTCTGCGAGTTGGCTGGAAAGTAGCTTCTCGATGTGCTCAAGCGAGCCACCGAGCCTCTCCGCATAGACGAGGATGCTTGCGCCAGCCAAATTCACTACCTGCCTGTATGTAATCGTTTACAAAACTAGGCATAACTCTAGTGATTTTGCCCTCCAGGTAGGCGCGTGAGCACGAATTACATTGAGCACTCGGGAGTGCCACCTGGAAGGCGGTGGCGATTCTTCGCAATCCAGTAGTACACACGCTCTGCCAGGAAGTTAATCCCGGGGATTCTTAGGAGCACTCCGGCGATAGCCCATACGGTCTTGGAGTCAATGAAGAGCTGGGCAATGGCCTCTGCAGCCACGAAATACTTACCGTCACGCACGTAGTAAACGGCCCTCGAGGTGAGCTCTTCGCTAAGTCCCAGGGAGGGAAGATCCAGCTTTTGGTAGGGACGAATGGGAACCCTCTCCTTGATCATCTTCCGGAAGGTGCGAGCTGCTGAAGAGCAGAACGCGCAGTCGCCGTCGAAGATAAAGAGCCGTGTATCCATTGTTTACAAGCCTAACTCGGGTGTATCGTGGGGAGGTTGCCCAATTTCAGGGCAGTGGAGGCGTAGTCTGAAATAGTGAGCCAAGACGGTCGCAAGAAGACCCTGCACCCGACCCAGATAGTGGTCATGGCATTCGGTGCAGCGGTAGTGGCTGGCACCATCTTCCTGCTGTTTCCTTTCTCGACCGCCCCTGGAAACTCCACCGACTTCGTAACAGCGCTTTTTACCGCCGTGTCCGCGGTCTGCATCACGGGGCTAACCGTTGTTGACACCGGCACTCACTGGTCTGGTTTTGGCCAGGTCGTGATCCTGTTTTTGATTCAGCTCGGTGGCCTAGGAATCGTTTCGTTTGCGACGCTCGTGGGGCTTTTGATCTCTGGTCGCATCTCGCTGCGCGATCGCCTGAACACTCTGTCTGAGGCAAAGATCGTCGGCATTGATAATGTTCCAGCCCTACTTCGTACCATCCTGCTTGTTTACTTTGGTTTCGAGGTTGCGCTAGCGATCTACTTGATTGCCAGGCTGCGAATCACCTATGAGGAGTCCATGGGAGATGCCATTTGGAACGGCTTCTTCCACGCAGTATCCGCTTTCAATAACGGCGGGTTCTCGCTGTATTCGGACAGCATGGCCTCTTTCTCCCAGGATCTCTTTGTAGTTGCCCCAGTTGCGGTTGCGGTGGTTGTCGGTGGCCTCGGCTTTCCGGTCTTGATTGAACTGCACGAGCGCATCTGGGGGCTGAACAAACAGCAGAATGGGAAGCCGAAGCGCTTCTCCCTTCACACCAGGGTGACCCTTGCCGCCACGGTTGTGCTCTTGACCCTTGGTTCGATGTTCATCGGTGTGATGGAGTGGAACAACCCAAAGACTCTGGGCGGCATGAACATTTTGGAGAAGCTGTGGAACGCGGCCTTTATGTCTGCGATGCCTCGCTCTGGAGGATTTAGCAGCGTTGAAGTTGGGGATATGGACCCCGCCACCTGGCTGGGACTTGATTTCATGATGTTTATCGGTGGAGGAAGTGCCTCGACAGCAGGAGGAATCAAGGTGACGACCATCGCCATCCTGTTCTTCATCATCTACACCGAGGTTCGCGGAGAAACCGCGGTGAATGTCGGTAACCGCAGGCTACCGAGGTCAATTCAGCGCCAGGCGCTGACTCTGGTTTCCCTCTACGCCATGCTGATCATCTTCAGCACCATGTTCCTTGCAGCCACAACTGACTTCAGCCTCGACGAGTTGCTGTTCGATGTGATCTCGGCGGCTGCAACTGTTGGACTTTCAACTGGGATAACCCCTGATCTTCCAGACTTTGCGAAGCTCTGGCTATCGATACTGATGTTCGTCGGCCGCTTGGGCCCTGTGGTGATCGCGTCCGCGCTTGCCCTCAGGGTCACAAGAAGGCACTATGAATTACCAAAGGAAAGGCCCCTAATTGGCTAAGGAAAAGACAAAGAAGCGGATCATTCACTCCAACGTCATCGTGATTGGTCTTGGTCGGTTCGGCTCATCGCTCGCCAGAGAGCTTATGAAGACGGGCCACGAGGTTCTTGGCGTTGACACCGATGAGCGCATCGTGCAGAACATGTCTCAGGAGCTAACGCAGACCGTAAAGGCCGACACCACCGACGAGACCACTTTGAAGGAGCTTGGCATTACCGAGTTCGACTCTGCGGTGGTAGCAATTGGTGCTGACCTCGAAGCCAGCATCCTGACAACCGCGCTGCTGCTGCAGCTGGGGGTTCCAAATGTCTGGGCCAAGGCCAACTCCACCTCCCACGGTTTGATTCTTGACCAGCTCGGCTGCCACCACGTCATCTTCCCCGAGTATGAAATGGGTAAGAGGGTGGCTCACATGGTCTCTGGTGAGACCTTGGACTACGTGCCAATCGACAACGACTTCGTCATGGTTAAGAGCGAGGTTCCTGCAAGCTTCGATGGCCAGACTCTCGCCGATCTAAAGATTCGTTCCACCTACGGCGTGACGGTTGTTGCTGTCACCACAGGCGATGGCAATTACACCCCTGCATTCCCTGAGACAGTTTTGAACGAGGGGAACCAGATCGTTGTTGCCGGCCAGGTAGACCCACTGAACGAATTCTGCAAGCTGGCCTAGTGGTCTCATCGAGCGCTAGCAGCGTAGAGAGCTATCTCGCTGAGCTAGAACCTGAGCGCTCGAAAGACGTAGCGACGCTGCGAGAGCTTTGTCTGAAGCACTTGCCGCAAGGGCTGGAGGAGGCCATGAACTGGGGCATGATCTCTTACCAGGTACCTTTCTCCACAGTGGAGAACACCTACAACAACCAGCCGCTTCTTTATGCGGCCATTGCCTCGCAGAAGCAATACATCTCGCTTTACCTAATGTCGATCTACGCCTTTGACGAGGCAAGGGAAAAGTTTGAAGCCGACTGGAAAGCAAGCGGTAAAAAGCTGAATGTTGGCAAGGCGTGTATCAGATTCAAAGACCTTGACTCTGCTCCGCTTGATGTCATCCAGAGAGCCCTCGGGCAGGTTACGGTTGAAGAGTATGTTTCGCGTTATCTCGAAGTCCGAGGCAGCGCGAGGAAGATGAGGAAATGAAATCACCATTTTGGCCACTTGCCTTTGGCATCATCGCCACCCTGAGCTACCTGTACCACCCTCAGCTGGAGCTGATGATCGCTCAGGGTGTTGTGGGCATGGGACTTACGGTTCTCATTATCTGGTCCTCTTCAAAGGTGATCAATGAAAAGTGGTGGATCGGGCGGCTCGCGATGCTCTCGGTGGTGGCGGGACTGATGAACGCAACGGCATTGAACGTCTTCTACAGCCTGCTCGCAGCGCCCGCAGGTGGCAGGTTTGCGCTCGGCGTTGAGAGCGTTGTTGGAGGTCTGGTTCTGACCGCGCTTGGCTACCTATGGTCTGTTCTTAGGCCTAAGGAAGAAAAAAACTCCGGCGGCAACAACTCCAAGCGATAACCAAAGCACCCAGTAGCCGATTTCGGGCTGCTCCTCGTCAACGGCCACTTCCCCAGCACAATCCGGGTAGGCAAAGTCCTTGTTTGAGACATAGCCACTGACATTCACGAGAGAAAACTCAAAGCTGTCCGAGATGGGATGACCATCTTGGGAGACCACTCGCCAGGAAACTTCGTAGTCTCCCGCCTCGTCGAGATCTAGTGGCAGCACACCATCTCGCCCCTGAGTTGGAAGGCAACCGGCATAGACCACAGCTCCCGATGGCGAGGTCACAACAATCTCGTTACCCGTTTCGATTTCAAGCAGCTCGTTATTGAAGGTGAGCCTGAGATTCACAACACCTGCGGCAACGCTCTCACCCTCAGCAGGCGATTGATCGACGAGTTGGTCGTGTGCCTTCGCTGGTAGCGGAAAGGCCACGAGCAGGGCCATCAGCAAAGCCCAGAGTTTATGCTTCATTGTTGAAAGTCTAGGCAGGTGAGATGAAACACATCTTTATTGGCGTCAGCAGTGGCCTTGCTGCAGGCCTGGTAATCCTGCTAGCACTGTTCAACGGACCCTGGTCGCTTGATGCGAGTCCATCACCTGTAGCCACGCAGACCCAGACCGCGCAGCCCGAGGCGACCCTTGAGGCCCAGCCCGAGCCCACAGAGTCAGAGACGGTTGAGCCCGAGCCCGAGGTCATTGAGTGCTCGGTGAGTGAGCTGGAGGATGCCGAGGACATTTTGGATCTTCAAGCGCAGGTGATCAACGCCGCGACGGGTGAGGTGCTCTTCGACAGGGGCAGCGCAACCCCTGCACGTTCTGCATCCATCATGAAGCTCTTCACAGCAGCGGCTGCCCTGGAAACCCTCGGTCCTAACTATCGGGTGACAACAAGGGTCTACGTTGATGCGCTCGACCCAAGCATCATCTATCTGGTGGGTGCGGGAGACATAACGCTCTCGAGAACCGGGATTGGTATCGACTCCGTTTATGACAACGCCCCAGACCTTGCAGACCTTGCAAATCAGATTTCTAGTTGGGACAGTTCCCAGACTTTTAGTCAGATTGTCCTAGACAGCACGATTTACGGCTCAGCCGATGGCGAGTATCAAAGCGTTTGGGATCAGCGCGGGCTCACCAACGGCTACATGTCTCCAGTTTCCGCGCTTCAGGTGGATGGCGATCGCGATAATCCTCAGGCAAAGGACTCTCCACGCTCAACCGATCCGGTGACACGAGCGGGTGAATGGTTTAAGGAGGCCCTTGGTGAAAGCGCGACTGACTCTGTAATTGAAAAAGGCGTAACGCCGCCGGATGCAGTCGAGATTGCCAGCGTTCGCTCGGCCAGGATGTCCACCTGGATTGATTACATGTTGGTTGTGAGCGACAACTCTCTAGCCGAGGCCATCTCGAGACTTGTCTCGTTGGACGTGGGTTTGAACGGCTCATTCAGCTCACTAACACAGGCATACCAGCGCGCACTCAGGGACACCGGATTAGATCTGAGTGGGCTCGTCGTAGAAGACGGATCGGGGCTGTCGCGCTACAACCAAATTGCGCCAGCAACTGTGAATCAACTGCTGCAACTGATTGATGCGGGCTACGGAGACTTCGAGGTAATTCGAGCTGGCATGCCGGTCGCGGGAACGCCGGGATCTCTTAGCTACAGGTTTGAGGATGCGGTTGGAAACATAGTTGCAAAGACCGGCTGGATTCGGACCGGCTACTCGCTCGCAGGTTACCTGGAGCCCGACGACCAGGACAAACTCATCTTTACGGTCTACAACCTTGGTGATGTCCAAATCAAACACCGCGAGGCCATGGATGCGCTGGTTATGGGTTTCTATGACTGCGGAGTGAATCTGGTAAACAGGTAGCTATGGCAAACGCACTATTCATCATTGACGTCCAGAACGATTTCTGCGAGGGCGGGGCTCTCGCATGTTCAGGTGGAGCTGCGGTTGCTAGCAAGATCACGAGCTACGTAAACGAAAATCCAAATCGCTACGACTTTGTCATTGCCTCGAGGGACTGGCACACCCCCGGCGAGGAAAACGGTGGTCACTTTCCCCCAGAGGGTCAGGAGCCAGACTTCGTGAACACCTGGCCACTGCACTGCCTAGCAGGAGACGAGGGGGCGGATTACCACCCGAACCTCGACAGTTCAATCATCGATGTCCACATCAAGAAGGGGCAGGGGGCTCACGGCTACTCAATCTTTGAGGGGATAACCGACCAGGGCGAGGCTCTCACCGACCTCTTGAAGAGGTTAGAGATTGACGAGGTGGATGTCGTGGGAATAGCAACCGACTACTGCGTTAGGGCTTCCTCGCTGGATGCGGTTTCAGAGGGGCTTGCAGTGAAGGTGATCACCTCGCTCACCGCAGGGGTTGCACCTGACAGCACCGAAGCCGCAATCGACGACATGGCTGATGCCGGGGTCGAGATTTTGGCTACGCCCTAGGCGTCTCTTCTTGCCCCATCACTCGGCGCTACTGAAAACACATTTGGCTCGGCAAAACCCTTCTTTGCAAAGATTGCCTTGCAGTGCTCCCTGAGTAGCTCCATCTTGCTCTCGTCGATGATCGCGATTGCAGCACCACCGAATCCACCACCGGTCATTCTTGAGCCAACTGCGCCAACTTCCATTGCTAGCTCCACTGCGGTGTCGAGCTCTACAACTGAGATTTCAAAGTCGTCCCGCATTGAGGCGTGAGACTGCAGCAGCAGTTCTCCAAGCCTTGCCAGATCACCCTTTTTTAGCGCCTCAACTGCATCGAGAACCCTACGGTTTTCGGTTACGACGTGCTTGCAGCGTCTATAGGTGACATCGTCAAGCTTCTCTTCCATCGCTGGAAGGTCCTGCTCGGTGAGCTCTCTCAGCGAGGAAACGCCCATCCTCTTGGCGCCTTTCTCACAGGCATCACGCCTTGAGCGGTAGCCGCCATCTGAGTGACGGTGAGCAACTCTGGTGTCGATAACCGCAACGGTTAGTCCCTGGCTGGAAAGCCCGAGGTTCACCAGCTCCGTCTCCAGGCTCTGGCAGTCAATCATGACCGCCGCATCCTTCTGCGCCAGCATCGAGGCGGTCTGGTCCATGATTCCCGTTGGGGCTCCCACAACCTCGTTCTCAGCACGTTGGCCAATTAGAGCTAACTCTTGCCTAGTCTTACCGGCATTCCAAATCTCATTTAGTGCAGTTCCCACCGAGCACTCGATGGCCGCAGATGAAGATAACCCCGCTCCCACCGGAACATCCGAGACAATGAAGGCATCGAAGCCACTCTTGGCACCCTCGCTCATAACCCAGGCGACGCCTAGAGGATAAAGTGCCCAATCTAGGTTCTTAGGCATCTTTTTGGAGATTACGTATTCGTAGGTCTTGGAATCAAGCTCTGAGCTAACCCTGCAGAGCATGTCCTTGCGAGGAGATAATGCCACATAGGTCCTGCGGTCGATGCCAAATGGGAAGACAAAGCCGTTGTTGTAGTCGGTGTGTTCGCCAATGAGGTTTGCCCTACCGGGGGCGGACCAGACGCCCTCTGGCTGATACCCGAAAGCTTCTAGAAAACCGCTCTTTGCTTTCTCAAGACTCAAGAAATAACCTCGCGCAACCTGTTTGCTGTGTCCTCTGGTGCCAGGTCTCCAACGAAAGCACCCATAGCGCTTTCGGAACCTGCCAGGTACTTCAGCTTATCCTCTGCCCTTCTCGGAGAGGTAATCTGCAGCATCAGCCTGATGCGCTCGCGGTTTTCAATCATCGGCGCCTGGTGCCAGGCGGAGATGTAGGGAGTGGGCCCCGAGTAGAGCTTGTCGAGACCAAAAAGAATTCTCTTGTAGACATCGGCCAGCTCGTCGGCCTCATCTCCACTTAGTTGAGAGAGATCCGGGATGCCTTGTTTTGGCATTAGGTGAAGCTCGATAGGCCACTTTGCAGCATATGGCACATACGCTGTGAAACTCTCGCTCTCCAGCACCACCCGCTCACCACCGGTTTCGAATTCAAGTAAATCTGCAAAAAAGTCACCCGAGTAGCTAGAAACCGCGTTGAGGAGCTTCTTCGTAACCGGGGTCACAAATGGATAAGCATAGATTTGGCCGTGAGGGTGGTGCAGAGTCACACCAATTTCCTGGCCGCGATTTTCAAACGGGAAGACTTGAACCACACCATCCAGCTCTTGGAGCTCTGCAGTTCGGTTCATCCATGCGCCGATTACTGTCCTGATGCGCTCTGTTGGCATTGCACCGAGGCTGCCCTCGTGCTCGGGTGAGAACACAACCACCTCGCAGCGGCCAAAAGAATTCGTTGCAAAGCCAAATCTTTGTCCATTGGGCTGATCGATCTGACCAACACCAGGACCAAAGGCAGGCCCCTTGTTTTCGAATACAGCGACATCAAACATGTCGGGCAGCTCACTCAGGTTGTCTTTGGTGGTTGGGCAGAGCGGACAGACGTGGGCCGGAGGTAGGAAGGCCCTGGATTGCCTGTGAGAAGCGACAGTAATCCACTCGCTACTAAGCGGATCAAAGCGAAGCTGGGCGGTTTGGGGACGCTCAGCCTTTTCGCGCTGATCTGCGGAGCGCGTTGGCGGCAGGCTGGAGCCAGCATCATCGAAAAAGAAGATGTCGCGCTCATCAAAGAGCTTGGCATCGATTCTTGGCTTCAACTCAGGTGCCTAACTACTCGTTCTCACTAACATTGTTGGGTGCGCCAAAGCGACCCTGAAAAGCAACTGAGTATGTCTCGGGCTACCGAGAGTGGTACCAGTATGGCACTTATTTCCAAAACTGGCGCAGCACTTGAAGCTCTAACTCTTGGTGGCAAGCAACTAATTGACCACAATGCGGCTAACAATCCGGGTGAAATCTTCTTTGGCTCTGTCCTTGCGCCCTGGCCAAATCGCCTCGCTGGCGGGACTTACGAGCTTGGAGGCCGAGAATTAGTGGCCGGAAAGCTCGATGCAGATTCCAATGCCAACCACGGACTCGTTTTTGATAGAGATTTTGAGCTCATCACTGCCGGGGAGACGGAAATCACTCTCGGCTACCAGTTCGGCAGCGATGCTGGGTATCCATTCAGCGTCAGACTAGAAATTCGCTTCGAACTTGGAGACACTTTTCTGCGCGTGTCAGCGGAGGCGACCAACAAGGGTGAATCTCCAGCACCTTTTGCTATCGGTTTCCACCCCTACTTCTTGGCAGCCGAGCCCTTTGAGCTCTCGGGAGATTTCACAACCGTCATAGATACGGACTCTCGGATGTTGCCAAAAGCGTCCAGATCGATTCATGGGCTCAGCTTTACTGGCGGTGAGATAGATGCCTGCTACCTGGGTTCTAAAGAGGCAACTTTGAAGACCAGCACTCACGAGTTGGTCGTTGAACTAGAGGAAAACCTCGACCACATGATGTTCTACCGCCCAGGCAAGGATCAGGGGGATTCGATGTTGGCTATCGAGCCAATGAGCGCGCCGGCCAATGCCTTTGCCTCAGAAATCCAAAAGCATCTTCTAGAGCCGTTAGAGGCGCGAACCTACAGCTTCAGAATTAGAACTCGCTAGCTGGAAGCTCTTTCTCGTCCGTCTCAATTGCCGTGATGATACGTGCTGCAACGTGCTGCGCGGTCATACCCTCTGGAAACTTCGGAGATTCACCTGCAATTGCTCTGCCAGCGAGCCCTGTCTCTGTGTGTCCAGGGCGAGCTGAGATGACTCTGGTGCCGGATCGGCGCCACTCTCTTGCAACGCCGGTTAGGAAGCCGTCAATGGCGCACTTACTAGCGGAGTAGGCGGCGATTCCAGGAAGCGGGGTCTCTGCAACCACTCCCGTGAGGTTTACGACCACGCTCTCCTCCTTCTTCGCCAGGACAGGCTGCAGGGCCGAGAGAAGTTGCATTGGTCCCGCGGCATTTACTGCCATGAGGCGCGAAATAGTCTCACTCTCCAGCGAGGCAGCTTCACCGAAGGCAACAAGTCCTGAGGCGTTGATGACCCCATCGAGCTCCGCAGATGCGACTAGGTAATCCGTGAGGGTCTTGACGCTATCGGGGCTTTCGTAGTCGAGTAGCAGCCTGATTTCCACCTTGCCCGGAATGTTTCCAGCCGTCTCATTGACTCTGGCTGTGCCGAGAACCGTGGCACCTTTGTCCTGCAGCTGCCGGGTTATCTCAGCACCAAGGACTCCAGATGCGCCAACGACCAAAAACTTCTTACCTGTTAGATCCATTGCGCTAACAACCCGCGCAGCACCTTGGTTATTTCGCGATTACAATATCGGCTTAGCCCCAGGAGATCTTTTGAAAACTCGTTTTGCCCTGCTCGTAGCGGGACTAGTTGCCCTAACCAGTTGTTCCAGCACCACTGACTTTGCTGGCGATGGAAGCTGCGACGGGGTTGCAGTCGTGGTTAATTTCTCCGGACAGGCTGAGAACATCGAGCGATGCGTCGTCATTGGTGGCAACAGCGAGACTGCAAAGAACGTCCTTGCCGCTGCTGGCGTGAGCGTGGAGGGCACCAAAGCCTTTGGCGATGCGGTTGTGTGCAGGGTGAACAATGTGCCATCGTCCGACGAAGAGCTCTTGGTTGAAGGCGAAGAGCCTTATCTCGAGACCTGCGAGGACATGCCAGCCGCATTTGCCTACTGGGGCCTCTGGGTCAAAGAGTCTGCTCAGGCTGAGTGGGGCTATGCAATGGAGGGCGTATCCTCCCTGCAGCTCACAAAGGGGCAGTCAGTGGGGCTGGCGTTTTCCCTCGGCGGTGAGGCGCCAACACCCTAGTGACTTCGTATAAGGGTCGAGTAAAGCTTGCGGCACTTCTGGCTGCTGGCTTTGTGGCCCTTCGGCTCGTCTATGCCTTTGTCTTTTCCGGACTCTCCGGTGATCAAGTGCTGCTCTCCCTCCCAGAGCTTCAGCTTGCTGGTCCCTTCAGGCACATAACTCTTTTCGGCGATGTCAGCGCAGAGGGAATCCTTAGAAATATCGAGCTCGCACTCCCATTCGCCCTGTCGATTGTTGCGTTTGGGTTACTGGCTACCGTTGTTACCCCTGAGCGGGTGAGGCTTGCAGCGAGGAGATTCAGGCCGCTTCGCAACCTGCTAACTGCTTTGGCTATTGCCCTCGCTGCGATTCCTGGAGTCATTTCAGCAGCAAAAGAAGCCAACTGGGCACGAAGGCTCAGGGGAGAAACACGGCTTTCGGTTTTGGTGCCGATCTTGGAGCGCATGGTTCAGCGTGCAACTGCGCTGGGACTTGAGCTTGCTAAATCTGTGCCGGTAGAAGCAGAGAGCAAAACTTTGGTGGTTAGCGGCTTCAAAGCCGCTGGGCTAGGTCCGATTTCGGCGGAGTTTGCTCCTGGGGATGTGCTCCTTTTGGGCGGCCCAACGGGATCGGGAAAGTCCACGTTTTTGCAGGCAATTGCAGGTGAGCTTGCTGAACACCAGGGCAGGTCATTCGAGGGGAGCATCCTTCTGGGTGAAGAGCCGCTGGATTCGCTTGCAGCATCAAAGTTTGTGGCTTTGGTTCCCCAGCTTCCCCAGCAGAGTTTTATAGCCGGCACCGTGGAAGAGGAGCTGGGTGCTCAGGCAATAGCTGATGACCTGATGGGCGTTGCAAAGCTTGCCTGCCAAGCCACACACCTGCTCTCACATGGAGAGGCCTATCGAGTTGCAGTTGCCCGGGCAGTGCTCAGGAAGCCGGCGGTGCTTCTGGTTGATGAACCGACCGCAGCATTGGATTCAGCTGGTTTAGGTGAGCTCGCACGGCTTGTTAGCAAACTCTCGAGCGAGGGGACAACTGTGCTCATTGCAGATCACAGACCTGAGCTAATTGAGCTTCCTAATGCCAAAGCTCTTGAGATATTCGAGGGCAAGTTCACCAAACCTCACTCCAGAGAAGTTGAGCCCCCCGCCCTTCGCAAGGTTGTTGTTGGGAGTGAGCTGGTAGCTCGGATAAAGATGACGAGGGTGGGTCAGGGAGTGCTCATCCGAGATGTAGATCTCGGCTTGCGTCAGGCTGAGTGCCTGGCAATCACCGGAGCAAACGGAACAGGCAAGTCAACCCTGCTTAGGCAACTTGCACAGCCTGCCGGGGGAGGGCTGGCTATTTACGGTGTGGAGCTGGTTGGTTCCGATCCCAGAAAAGTCGCGCTGGTGCCAGATCGCCCCTCCCAGTTTTTTGTTTGCGATTCGCTCGGCAGCGAGCTTGCGAGAGCAGACAAGATTGCGGGTGCTAAACCTGGGCTGACTGCAATAAGCCTTGAGAGCATTCTTGGAAAGCTGCCGAATCTGAACGCGCACCCACTGGATCTCTCGGTTGGAACCCAGCTGGCTTTGAGTGTTGCCATGCAGCTTTCTCACAAACCCCAGCTGCTGCTGCTAGACGAGCCCGTCCAGGGTCTTGACCCGCAGTCTAGGGAGCTTATGGCGGAGACAATTCGCTGTGTCCAAGAGACGGGGTGTGCGGTAATTCTTGCCACCCACGACTTAGGTTTTGCTCGCAGGCTCACGGGTCGAGTGCTTGAAATTGCCAACAAAGAACTTCAGGAAGCTAGGGAGGTTCTCGCATGAGTGCGGTTCGGTCCTTGATGCTCACTGGTTTGTCACTGGCGGCGCTCGCCGTCTTCCTCTGGCCACTCTGGTTTGATGCCTCTGGCATTGAGCAGTCTTTGGCAGGAACACTGGCGATCGTTGCGGCAATTGTCATTGTCGCTGCCACGCTTGTAGTTTTTGACGGCCAACTAGTTGGCCCAAAGCAGCTTGCGATTCTGGGTCTTTTGGCAGCGCTCGGTGCTGCCTTGCGAGTTGCAACCGGCGGCACCGGCGGCTTTGAGCTGGTGTTTTTGGTGGTGATAGTTGGAGGAGCTGCCCTGGGCCCACGCTTTGGATTCTTGCTTGGCGCTATGACGATCCTGGTGTCATCGACCTTCTTCGGGGGCTTTGGTCCGTGGACCGCATTCCAAATCTTCGCTACCGCTTGGGTAGGTGCTGGGGCCGGTCTCGTCGGCCGCACCCTCGGCAAATGGCGAATACCTGCCCTCGCAGCCTATGGAGTGATGGCCAGCTATGCATTTGGTCTGATCATGAATCTCTGGTTCTGGCCATTTGCCGTCGGTCCAACGACCTCCATTTCCTATGTTGCGGGCGCAAGTGTGACAGAGAATTTGACGAGTTTCCTCACCTACAGCCTTGTTAGCTCAACGCTCACTTGGGACACCGTTCGGGCTGTGAGCATTGCAGCCTGTCTGCTTGTATTTGGTAGGCCACTGATCAGAACCTTGGAGCGGGCGAAACTCTAGACGGAGAAGTACTTTGCCTCTGGGTGGTGGAAGACGAAAGCATCGGTTGACTGCTCGGGGTGTAACTGCAGCTCTTCGCTGAGTTCAATGCCGAGCCGCTCTGGCTTTAGAAGCTCCACCACTTTCTTGCGATCTTCCATCTCCGGGCAGGCTGGGTAGCCAAGTGAGAATCTAGCCCCTCGATACTTGAGGTCAAAGAAGTCGCCTATTTCTTTGGGGTCCTCACCATCAAACCCGAGCTCTGCGCGGACGCGAGTGTGCCAATACTCTGCGAGAGCCTCAGTTAGCTGCATGGCTAGGCCATTGAGCTCCATGTATTCGCGGTAGGCATTCTCTGCAAAGAGCTTTTGGGTGAAGGTGTCGACGGTCGAACCAACAGTTACCAATTGGATAGGCAGCACGTCAACTTGGCCAGAGTCTTGGCTTTTTATGAAGTCGGCTAGACAGAGGTGACGGTCCCTGCGCTGTCGTGGGAAGCTAAAGCGAAGTCGCTCTTTACCCAGCTCACCGGCTCCGCCATCTGGGGCAAGCAGCCCCTTGTGTCCCAGCTTGCCTGCTGGATCATCTCCATGGCCAAGGACTATTACCTCGTTGCCGACTGAGACTACTGGGAAGTAGCCATAGGCGACCTTCGCATCAAACATGCCCTCGGCCAGAATCCTGTCCAGCCAGTAGCGAAGCCGTGGCTTTCCTTCGGTTTCAACCAATTCTTCGTAGCCTGGCCCGTCATTTCTTGAGGGTTTGAGTCCCCATTGGCCCATAAACGTTGCTCGCTCGTCCAAGAAGTCCGAATAGTCGGCGAGCTTGATGCCCTTGACGAGCCTAGTGCCCCAGAAAGGAGGGGTAGGAACCTTGTTATCTGAGGCGACATCTGAGCGCTCTGGTAGGTCAGCCTCCTCCGTGAGGGTGAGCTGGGCTTTTGCGTGAATGCGCTTCTTAAGAGGCGGTAATCCGACGCTGTCCGGGTCGGCACCCCTGGCAATCTTCACAAGCGGCCCCATTAGATCTAACCCCTCGAAGGCATCCTTGGCGTAGCGGACGACCCCCTCAAACTGGCCAGCCAGGTCATCCTCAACAAAGGCCCGAGTCAAGGCGGCACCACCGAGTATTACCGGCCACTTGGTACCAAAGCCTCTGGATGCCAGCTCCTCGAGGTTTTCCTTCATCACGAGCGTGGACTTCACCAGCAGACCGCTCATGCCGATGACGTCGGCGTTGTGCTCCTCGGCGGCGGCAATTATGTCGTTTATCGGCTGCTTGATGCCGATATTGATGACGTTGTAGCCGTTGTTGGTGAGGATGATGTCAACAAGGTTTTTCCCAATGTCGTGGACATCGCCTCGAACGGTTGCGAGAACGATGGTGCCCTTGCCGCCCTCGTTGGTCTTTTCCATGTGTGGCTCAAGTAGTGCGACAGCACTCTTCATTACCTCGGCGGACTGCAAAACGAAGGGAAGTTGCATTTCTCCCTTGCCAAAGCGCTCACCCACTACCTTCATGCCCTCAAGCAGGTGGTCATTTATAATGTCCAGCGGCTTGTAGCCATCGGCTCTGGCATGGTCAAGGTCCGCCTCAAGCCCCTTAGCCTCGCCGTCAATAATCCTGCGCTCTAGGCGCTCAGTGATACTTAGAGCGGCTAGTTCAGCGGCCCGCGCGTCTCTAAGCGCTGAGCTATTCACCCCAGCAAATAGCTCGAGCATTGCCTGTAGCGGGTCATAGGTGACGTTTCCATCCGCATCGTATTCACGGCGGTCATAGATCAGGTCTAATGCGACCTTCTTCTGATCCTCGGGGATTGACGCAAGCGGGGTTATCTTTGCGGCGTCGATGATTGCAGTGTCAAGTCCAGCCTCGTAAGCCTCATGGAGGAAAACCGAATTCAAAACCGACCTGGAGACCGGGTTCAGGCCAAAGGAGACGTTGGAGACGCCAAGGGTTGTGTGAACGCCGGGGTAAAGCCTGTTCACCTCGCGAATTGCCTCGATTGTTTCGATGGCATCCCTTCTCGTTTCCTCCTGTCCGGTTGCAATGGGAAATGTGAGGCAGTCCATAATGATGTCGCTAACGCGCATTCCCCAGTCATCAACGAGAGTGTCGATGAGCCTGGAGGCGATTCGAACTTTGTCCTCTTTGGTTCTCGCCTGACCCTGCTCGTCAATGGTGAGGGCAATTACCGCGGCCCCGTGCTCCTTCACCAGCGGCATGGCCTTCTGGAATCGCGAATTGGGACCATCGCCATCCTCAAAGTTCACGGAGTTGATTACTGGCCTGCCCCCAATGAGCTCAAGGCCAGCCTTCATAACCTCAGGCTCCGTCGAGTCGATAACCAGCGGCAGGGTCGAAGCAGAGGCAAACCTGGAGACAATCTCCTGCATGTCCCTGACTCCATCGCGGCCAACATAGTCAACGCTGACATCTAGGAGGTGGGCACCGTCTCTAACCTGACGCTTGGCTATTTCAACGCAGTCGTCCCAGCGCTCCTCGAGCATTGCCTCTCGGAAAGCCTTTGAGCCGTTGGCATTGGTTCTCTCACCAATTGCTAGATAGGTGTTGTCCTGATCCAGCGGAACGTGTTGGTACAAAGAAGCCACTCCGGGCTCGATCTCAATCCTCCGCTCCAGGGACTTTACCCCGCCTACCCTCTCAACCACTGCCTTGAGGTGTTCTGGGGTGGTGCCACAGCAGCCACCTACGAGCGAGAGCCCAAATTCCTTGATGAACTGCTCGTGAGCGGTTGCAAGTTCGCTGGGGGTGAGGGGATATACGGCACCATCACCCTGCAGAATTGGCAAGCCGGCATTTGGCATGACCATTACAGGAATTTGTGAGTGCTGGCTTAGCTGCCTGAGGTGCTCACTCATCTCGGCGGGACCGGTGGCGCAGTTTAGGCCGATCATGTCAATACCGAGGGGCTCAAGGGCCGTCAGCGCGGCACCGATCTCGCTTCCCATGAGCATCGTGCCAGTTGTTTCGACGGTTACCTCAACAAAGATTGGCAGCCTGATTCCAGTCTCAACGACGGCCTGCTTGCAACCGTTGATGGCGGCCTTGGTTTGGAGCAGGTCCTGACTGGTCTCAACCATGAAGGCATCGCTACCCCCTGCAATCAGGCCCTTTGCCTGGCGGGCGAAAGTTTCCTTCAAAAAGTCGTAGGTTGTGTGGCCGAGAGAGGGGAGCTTGGTACCCGGTCCCATTGAGCCCAGAACCCAGCGCTCCCTGGAGTCTTGTGCCGTGAACTGATCGGCAGATTGCCGGGCGAGCCTGGCCCCGGCCTCCGCAAGCTCTGCAATTCGCTCATCAATCCCGTAATCGGAGAGGTTTGACCAGTTGGCACCAAACGTGTTGGTCTCCACGCAGTCGATGCCAATTTCGAAGTAGGCATTATGGACGTCAAGGACAATGTCCGGTCGAGTGACATTCAGGATCTCGTTACAGCCCTCATGCCCTTCAAAGTCTTCAAGTGAGGGCTTTCGGTCCTGGAGCATCGTGCCCATGGCACCGTCTGCCACAACCACTCTCGATGCGAGCGCATCCAGTAGGGAGCTTGCCCTTGGGGTCAGCTCGACCTTCTTGAATTCGTGCAGCAACAACTTATCTCCATGTTCTGGGGGAATTCGCAGGCCTGCGCTCTAGATAGCTTAACTTAGGGAATCTCCGCCCTGCAAAAACCTTAGGTTTTGTTTAGACACGGGAAGAAGTGTTCGACCATGCAGTTGATAGGAATCTGGGCAGTCGTGGCTGCAACGCTTGGCCCCATACAGAACATCACCGGGTGGACACTGTCGGCACTTTTGTGGCCGGGATATGACCCAATCAGGCAGACCATCTCCGATCTAGCGGCGGATGATTCTCCTGTGAAGTGGGTTCAGACCAGTTTCTTTATTTTTGGTTCAACCCTGACTTTGATCGGAGCTTGGAGTGCTAGGTCGTTCTCAATGCCTGGCCGTATAACTCTCATGTTGGCTGGGCTGAGCTCTTACGGGGTCGCTATCTTTGCGGTTCCAGATCAGAGGTCCAATTCACCCGAGCACCTTTTCTTTGCCACCTCTGCCTTCGTTCTGTTCTCCGCCTGGCCACTACTCGCAATGCGTTTTGATAGGCGTTATCACTGGGCTATCAGGCCACCTGGAGCGATCACGGCAACTGCAGTAATGACAATTGCAACGCTCGTCTTCCTGCTCACCTGGCTAGACCCCGACAGGACCTATACCGGTCTTGCCCAGCGGACAATTGTGGTGATGCAGGTGGTTTGGCTTACCTTTGCAATTTGGGCACAATGGCTGCACCAGCGTCGCCCGCAAGGCGCTACAGGTAAATACTGAGCCTGGATTCAACCAGCTTCTCGAACGAGCTCACCTTGCCACCAGCAGCCCTCAGCTCCTCATAATCCAGGAACATAGATATGGAGCCATCTTGATATTCCAGGAGCACGCAAGGCTCCCTGCCCTTCGATGCCGCAAGCTCGGCCTCGGACCGCTCGTTCATGTGGACAAGGCGCATTTCGAGTCCATGTTTCTCTTGAAGGCTTGACTCGAACTCTTTGAAGGCACGTTTTTTCATCACCTGCGAGTGGGTGATGTCGCAAAGGCTGCATTCTTTGATTCCAACCAGGTGGCCGAGGAAGTACCTGATCTCTCCAAACAGTCCGCCGTCGGCCTTATAAACGCCGATTAGCCTCTTGCCTTGATTCTGCATTTCATTTCAAACCAACCAAGTGGCAAACAGCTTCCAATCTGTCGAGGAACAAAGAATTGAGAGTGGGGGTTAGGCCTTCAATGGTGAGGGTAATAAAGATCATCGCGAGACTGCTGCTGGGCGGTGCGCTAATGATGGCTGGTTTTGCTCACCTAACCGATGCCAGGCAAGAGTTCCAGGCACAGGTTCCGGTTTGGCTGCCGCTAGATCCAGACTTCGTTGTGGTCGCATCTGGCGTTGTTGAGATCATCCTTGGCCTTTCTCTTTTGTCAGTCGGCAGGGCTGTGCCATGGGCTGGGCTAGTCACTGGCTTATTCTTCATCGCAATCTTCCCCGGCAACATCAATCAATACGTTGAGGGGATTGACGCCTTCGGTCTCGATACGGACGAGGCTCGCTTCACCCGGCTCTTCTTCCAGCCACTGCTCGTCGTCTGGGCTCTTTGGTCGTGTGAATCTGTTGGCTTGATCAAGCGGCTTCTCAGCACAAGGAAGAAAAGTGAAGCTCAGTAGAGCAGCTGTAATCTTTGCTGTCCTTGTGCTTGCGGGCTGCCAAGGCACTATCGAAGAACCAACTCCTTCCGCCAGCGAGATTGAGACTAAAGAGACTCAACCAGAGACTGAGACTGAGCCTGAGGTCACCCAAGAGGCTGAGCCTGCAGGACCCCAGGACTGCCTGCCGAGCACTCAAATGCGAATAGAGGAATCAATAGACAACCAAACCGCAGCTTTTGGCTTGGGTGAATTCGAAGCCGCTTATGCGATTGCTTCGCCGAGCTTTCAAGAGAGTGTGACTCTAGAGGGTTTCGTTGAGATCATTTCGGGTAGTTATGGGCCACTGATCGGCTCCTCCGAGCTCGCCTACCGTGACTGCATGATTGACAGTTCCGAGACTATTGCGGTGATAGACGTGAGGTTTATTGAGTCCGGCAACTCGGTCTATGGGCTTAGGTATTTGATGGTGCAGGTTGATGATGTCTGGCGCGTTGACGGAGCGAGCAACCTGCAGGTTGTTGGGGAGGGCGCTTGATTTGGTAGGCCCCGTGGGGCTCGAACCCACGACCCACGGATTAAAAGTCCGTTGCTCTACCAACTGAGCTAGAGGCCCCTACGGCCACAAAGTCTAACAGCGCTAGCTCAGGATGTCCTTGGTCGTAAAGCGGCCATAGGCCAGCGAGCCAAAGACGGCGATCCAACCCAGCTGCAGGACAATGTTGTTGAGCATCGAGCCCCACTCAATCGGTGCTCGAAGCAAATCCGCAAAATCCAGCCAGTAGTAGGTGAAGAGCCAGGAGTGCATCCACTCAAGCTGCGGAATGTTTCCCAGGATGTTGCTCACCCCACTGGTGACAAGCGTGGCTGTCATTGCACCGACCGGCACCGTGGTCAATGTTGAGATAAAGAGACCAACCGCTGCCATACCCGAGAGGGAAACTGTTGTGTAGAGCGCGACCAAAGCCATCCTGCCGAAAGCCTCAAAAATGCTTATTGTGAAGCCAGACAAGAGCGTCACCGGACCAACAGGGAAAAGGATTGCTCCGATTGCAGCACCCGCGATCATCAGGGTGAATGTGCCGGCAAGAATGAAAACCAATGAGGCAAGGTATTTCACGACCAATAGCCTCGCCCTCCCCACAGGGGAAATCAGCAGATAACGCAGGGTGCCAAGACCGGCCTCCCCTGCGATTGTGTCACCCGAGACCACAGCAACCGTGAGCGGGAGAAACAGCGGCAGAGCCAAGAGCATTGCTGTAAAGCCAGTGAAAAGCCCGTTCTGGGTGACCTGGGCCAAAAAAGGCGGTCCCTCTCCCGGAGCCAGTCGCTCTGAGGAGAGGGCAACGGCAATTGCAAGCAGAATCGGAATCAGAGCAATTGCTGCAAGCATGGCCCAGGTGCGACGACGGGTAAACATGACCTTGAGCTCCGATAGAAAGAGCCTGATTCCCATTGCCTTAGCGAACAACTTCGAACCCCTCTCCCGTAAGCTTCACAAACTTTTCCTCGAGGCTTGAGCGCTCCAGCCGAATCTCCTTGACGGCTACCTTCTTCCTCACGAGCTTCGCATTGATGGCAGCAACATCTAGCTCTGGGGAAACCTCGCAGGTTATTTGGTCGCCGAGAATCTTTGCCTTGCCAACACCATTGGCTTTAAGTACCTCAACGGCCAGGTCGACGTCCTCGGTTCGGAGAATCAGCCTTGTCGGCTCTTCGTTTCTCAGGTCCTCGATTAGACCCTGAGCCACAATTTTCCCCGCGCTCATTACGGCAACGTGGCTACATAGCATTTCAATTTCGCTCAAGAGGTGTGAGGAGAGGAAGATCGTGATGCCTTCTGAGGACAGGGAGCGAATCAGGTTCCTAACCTCTCTAGTTCCCTGAGGGTCTAGGCCGTTTGTTGGCTCGTCCAAAACGAGAAGCTCGCGCGGTTTTAGAAGTGCATTGGCAAGCCCTAGTCGCTGCTTCATACCTAGCGAGTAGGCATGAACCTTTTTGGAAGCCGCGTTCTTGAGGCCCACTCGATCGAGGGCGGCATCGACCCTTTGAATTCTTGTGCTCGCGTCGCTGAAACGGTCAGCCGCATCAATTCTGAGTAGGTTGTTCCTGCCGGACATGAATGGGTAGAAAGCCGGCCCCTCGACGAGTGCGCCAACTTTAGGCAGTGCCTCTTCGAGTCCCTTTGGAATCTCGGTTCCAAGAACTTTGATCTCGCCCTCAGATGCCTCGGCAAGTCCAAGCAGCATTCGGATGGAAGTAGTTTTTCCAGAGCCGTTTGGACCTAGGAACCCAAACACCGAACCCTTTGGAACCTCAAGGCTGATCGAATTCACGGCCTTCTGATCGCCAAAGCGCTTCGTTAGTCCGCTGGTCTCGATTGCCAGCTCTGTCGGCATTGGGGCTACTTTGCGGTGTCTAGCAGGTGCTGCACACTGACTGCACCGGCGTAGACATCACCAGAGTCAGTCATAAACACATTCATCAGAGGAGTGCTGAAGAGCATTCCACCAGCAACCGGAGTCATAAGCGACTCGATTAGCTCGCCACCCATCTCGGCCAGTGCCTTGTCGCCAGCTGGCATGAGCACGATTGTGTCCCAACCCTCACCGATCATTACTGGCTCTGGCTTCTCTTCCAAAGACTCCATCTCTTCCATGTCCATCCACATTTCGAGGTCGACCTTTTCCTTCTGAGCCTCTAGCTCCTTTAGGTCAACGATCTGTGTTCCGGCTGGGGGAGTGAAGCTGAACATGCTCTCGTCCTGGTCGCCAAAGCTGATGGACTCGTAGCCGACCTCCATGGCTGGCTCAGCCTGCTCGGTTGAGTAAACGCTTAGAGCCAGAGGCATTCCGGTCTCGGAGTCCACCGATACAACAATCGAGTCGACCAGCGAGACCTCGCTGTTTGGGGTCACAATCAGCTGGTAGGCAGTGCGGCCAGCGTGGTAGTGGTCGGTACCAACGGTCACCTCTGAGCTATCGCCCACCTGGCTCAATAGGTATTCGGCAACTGCCTGTGGGTCTGTCAGATCAAGCCCAATCTCAGCAATGTATGCACTGATCTCAGCTTCTGCCTCAACCTTGCCCTCGGCCAGCTTCTCTTCGTCAAGCTCGCCGTACATTGCCACCTGCTCGCGTGAGTCATAGGTCCAAACCGTGTTACCCGAGACAATCAGGTCGCGCTGCGCCATCATGTCCAAAATCTGTGCACGCATGCCGGTTTCGCCAACATAGACCCTTACCCTGTGCTCGCCGGTGACTAGTTCCATGGCCTCAGTTAAGAGGTTTTGCTCGATAACCTCAGGAGCAAAGTCAGCAAACTCTTCGGGCATCTTCTCGCGCATGCGCTCGGCGTCCTCCTCGGACACCATCGAGCTCAGCTCGAGAGCTGGGAGGCCGAGATTGCTGGTTTTCAAGATTGTGCCGGAGAACTCAGTTGGCTGGGCGTCCATCATCATGACCATGAGCTCTTCTGCGCTCATGTCTGGGAGGTCGACCGCATTCGCCTGAAGCGGCACCAGCGAAATCGCCGCGATCACCGCGGGAGTCACAACGGCTGGCATCCAACGCTTCGAAAGCTTCATTTAGTTCTCCTTCTTAGAGCTCTAACCCTAAGAAATACAACTGAATATTGGCTGAGAGTCATCCCCAGGGTTATTTATGACATTTTATCCCATAAAACCCTGGGGATCAGACTCCTATTCCCAGTCGTCGTCTATGACGCTCGGGTTCTCAGGGTTTCTGTCCTGAATCTCCCAGCCCTGTTTGTATTCAGTCGCCATGGTGTCAAGGAAAACCTTGGCATCGAACTCCTCTGGACCGCGAACGCCTGTCGCCTGCCAGTCGCCTCGCTCTAGAAGCTCCAAGGCAATTACGGGCACCAATGCCGTCTGCCACACCACGGCCTGAGCATCAAACTCCTCAGCCGTCCACTCGGTGTCAGCGATGTGGTAGAGGTAAGAGGCACGTGGCTTACCCTCTTTGTCCTTACCGGTAACGAGGGTTCCCGCGCAGGTCTTTCCGGTCATGCGCTCAACCAGTGATGCGGGGTCCGGCAGCACAGCTGCTACCAAATCACGTGGCGCGACTTGAGCGCGACCCGACTTCGATCGCACCCAAATGGGATTCACCTTGTCTAGCCCAAGGGCATGCAGGGTCTTGAGCACGTTTATGAACTCGGAACCTAGGCCATATTTGAAGTTGACCCTCTTGGCCTCCATGGTCCTCGGAAGCATGTTTACTTCCTCGTGTTCCACGTTTACGCATTTAATCGGCCCAATACCGCCCGGGAACTCAAATAGTTCAGGCTCCGAGAATGGCTTGGTGGTAAACCAGCCGCGATCCTTTTCCCAAATCAGCGGAGGGTTTAGGCATTCCTCAATGACGGTCCAGATTGAGAACGAGGGGGCAAAGATTTCTTCACCCTCGTCGTTTTCAACCACGAGGTTTCCACCATCCAAAATTGTGATCTCATCTATCTCACTGAATAGGTGGTCTGCTGCGTAGCGGGCAAATATGTTGGAAATGCCTGGCTCCGCACCAGTACCAACAAGTGCGAGAAGACCTGCCTTTTCAAACTCTTCGTGCTTGGCATACTGCCAGTCCCCGAGTTTCTCCGCGGGCTTGGTAAAGGGGTCGTCTTTGTCAGGATGAGAGAGACTCATAGCCATGTCCATGTAGTTGGCCCCGGCATCGAGGGCACCCTGGAAGATGCTCTGCACGAACCTTGGTTCTACGGCATTGACAATGTGAGTTGCGCCGTGCGCTTTCGCGAGAGCTGCAACTTGGGCAGAGTCTGAGGCGTCAATCTGTGCCGCTTCAAACTTGTCCACCGGAAGATCTGGGTGCCACTGGGCAACCCAGTCAACGCTCCGCTGAGCTCTTGCGAGCTCGTAGTCGGAGACGATTAGCTTTTCAAAGAAGTTACGTTCAGAGGCGATTTTGACGATTGCATCGCCAACCCCGCCTGCTCCAATGAGCAAGATACGCATTAGTTTCACAACCAAACGAGTTGACCGATTTTGATAGCGGGCCCAGTCCTTGCCCTCATTCACAAGTAGGCGCAAGCCTCTTTGGCGTCACTGCTAGTAACTGCGCCTTCACTTAGTGAACTACGTTCTTATTATTACCCCAAACCCCGGAAATGCCTACTAGCCAAGTTGTCTTATCGGCACCACGACCGGCGTCTTTGCAACTGGATCTTCTATAACTCTGGCCAGGATATTGAAGGCAGCCGCAAGATTATTTGGGTTAATGACATCGTTTGGGGCTCCCTGGGCGATTATCTCTCCGTCTCTCAGCACCACTATTTGGTCTGCAAAGCGGGCTGCAAGATTAAGGTCGTGGATGACTGCGACGATCGTCATGCCTCGCTCACGCTTCAGCGAGGACAGCAGGTTTATCACCTGAAGCTGATGGGAGTAGTCAAGCGAGTTGGTTGGTTCGTCCAACAGCAAAACCTGGGGATTCTTGACTAGGGCCGCTGCAATCACCGCGACCTGCCTCCATCCGGAGGAGAGCTCACCAATCTTTTTCTTTGAGTGAGGTGTTAGCGAGGTTCTCTCCAGAATCTGGTCAATCTCTCCTTTTACCCGGGGGCTCACCCTAGAGATTTGATTGGCCAGCATCGCGCTCCTGGCAATCAGGTCAAAAACGCTCTCATTATTCTTCGTCGCCGGAATCGTGCCCAGGAAACCAATGTTGCCCTCGATCTGGGCCTTCGTTAGGGAGCTGATTGATACTCCATCCAGCAGGACCGCTCCGCTCTTTGCCTTGATCTTTCTGGCCAGCGCCTTTAGCAGCGAGCTCTTACCTGCTCCATTAGCGCCGACGACCGCCGTGATTGAACCACCAGGCAATTCGAGGTCAAGGTTCTTGATGACCGCATCCGCCGAATAGCCAGCACTCAGGGATTGAGCGGCAAGCTTTGACTCCGGGTCATACATGAGACCAGCTTAGAACTTGGTGGTCACCTCAACCGCTTCGAGCCAACGCTCAAAGGATGCGCTGCGGTTAGTTGCAGGGGCGAATTCTTGCCTTGCAGGATTGAGCTGGCGGAGCTCATCCATTGATCCCCAGATGCCAGAACCTAAACCGGCGAGGAGCCCTGCACCAAATCCGGTTGACTCAAGGTTCTTCGCTCTCACAACCTTTGCCCCAATAAGGTCAGCCTGGATTTGCATCATGGTGTCATTTGCCGCCGCACCGCCATCGACCCTAAGCTCTGCGACGCTCTTTCCTGCATCCTCAGCCATCGCGTCGACCACGGCCTTCACCTGAAAAGCAATCGCCTCAAGGGTGGCATAGGCCAGGTTGGCATCGGTCGAGCCTCGTGTGATACCTAGCAGGCTGCCGCGAACATCTGCGTTCCAAAAGGGTGCGCCTAGGCCGGTAAGAGCCGGAACGAATACCACGCCGTCGCTGCTGCCTGCCTTCTTTGCTAGGTCCTCAACAGCGGGGGCGCTATCTATGATCCGTAGCTTGTCTCTGAGCCACTGAACAGCAGCACCCGCAACGAACACCGAGCCCTCTGAGGCGTAGGTGATCTTTCTTTCGGGACTCATCCAGGCTACGGTTGCAAGAAGTCCGTGGTCACTAATGACAATCTCGTCCTCTGTGTTGGTCAGGATGAAGGCACCGGTTCCGTAGGTGCATTTTGATGCCCCAAGGTCAAAGCCGGTCTGACCAAAGAGCGCCGCCTGTTGATCTCCAGCCATGCCGGTGATCGGGAGATCGAGACCAAGAAAGTGATCAGGGCTACTCTGCGCTAGCTCTCCCCAGCAAGGGGTGATTTCAGGCAGTGCAGACCTCGGAATACCAAAGGTTGAAAGTAGCTCTTCGTCCCAGTCGCCAGTTTGCAGGCTCATTAGCTGAGTCCTCGAAGCGTTCGAGGCATCGGTGATGTGACGCTTGCCACCCGAGATGCGAGCCACTAGGTAGCTGTCAATGGTTCCGAGGGCATACTTGCCCGCTTCAACTCCCGACCAAATCTCTGGATGCTTTCTCTGCCACCACAAAAACTTACTGGCGGTGAAATAGGGGTCAATGTTGAGTCCGGTGCGCTTTCTTATCCAGTCGCCTTTGTTTTTCTCTTGGAGCTCCTCGGTGAAAACAGAAGTTCTGCGGTCTTGCCAGACGATGGCTTTGGTTGGGGAGCTCAGGTTCTCGCGGTCCCAGATCACAGCTGTCTCGCGCTGGTTGGTGATGCCGATGCAGGTCGGTTTTTCGCTGTGGCCCTGGACAGCGCTCTTCACTGAGCTGAGAGTCGCCTGCCAAATCTGCTCTGGGTCGTGCTCGACCCAGCCAGGCTCTGGGAAGTGCTGTTCAAATTCTGTGTAGCCACGAGAGAGTATCTCGCCACTGGGGGAAATGATTAGGGCTGTGACGCCGGTGGTGCCCGCATCTATGGAAAGAATCGACATCTATTTCCTCCTTGAAATGTGTGCGGAACAAAAACTAAATCTTTGGCGTTTATGCTTTCACTGTGGCCAAACAAAATCAAACCAAATCGAACAAAATCGAACAGTTTGACGTTGCCATTATCGGCGCCGGAATCAACGGAGCGGTAGCGGCAGCGGCGCTGAGTGCTGCCGGCCAGAAGGTTCTACTTGTCGACAAGGGCGACTTTGCGGGCTTCACCTCACAAGAGTCTTCAAACCTTGTCTGGGGCGGTATCAAATACCTCCAGACCTATGAGTTTTGGCTGGTGTTCAAGCTCTGCCTCGCAAGAAACAAGCTGATGAAGGCGTATCCAAACCAAATCAAAGAGATCGGTTTCTTGGCCTCGCTCGGGCCAACGGCCCCCTTCGGAAGGGTGCTGGGTGCTTTTGGAACCCTGTTTTACTGGTTCATCGGTCTCTTTGGAACAACCCCTCCCTCGACCTTCTCCGCGAAGAAGGCAAAGGAGCTCGAGCCAAACCTGATTACCGGTCGCAAGGCCGTCAAATACTTCGATGCTCAGCTGCCCGATAACGACAGCCGATTCGTATATGACTTCATTCGTCATGCCAAGGCCCGTGGGGCTGACGTCCGCAACTACACAGAACTGACTGAGGCAAGTTTCAAGGGCGACTGGTCACTGACTTTGAAGGCAGGCAGAAAGACCACAAACGTTACCGCGAAGAGCGTCATCAATG
This sequence comes from Candidatus Aquiluna sp. XM-24bin5, assembly GCA_003149555.1. Next base: position 756,309 of record QCWE01000001.1, on the reverse strand, counting down.
CCGCTGGGCCCTATGCGCAGAATGTCTCGAAGCTACTTGGTTCAAAGACCAAGGCCGGCCTTGTTTTCTCCAAGGGCATACACCTAATCCTCAACCGCAAGCTCACCGAGAAGTATCAGGTGTTGGCATTTTGGGATGAGGAGGGCAGGCTTTTCTACGTTCTTCCCATGGGTGACCGATCCATGATCGGAACCACCGACACCAGGGTTGAGAAGCCAGAGACACAAACCAATAAGGACGATATCGACTTTGTGCTGCGACAGATAAATGCTCAGCTCGAGCTTGCAGAGCCCATCACAGAAGACCAGATCGTTTCGAATCGTTCTGGCGTGAGGCCATTGGTTGTCGAGAACGGTGAGAGTGGCAACAATCAGGATTGGCATGCACTAAGTCGAAAGCACGCAATCGAAGCCAACAGAGACAAAAGAGTGGTGACAATTCTCGGAGGCAAACTCACGGACTGTCTAAATGTGGGCGAGGAAGTAATCGACGAACTAAAGGGCTTTGGCGTGAAGCTTGATGATCCCGGCACCTGGTTCGGGGAGGGTTCGCAAGAGCGCAAGACCGAGTTCTACGCCAAGGTCGCCTCACAGACCAAGGGCAATGCCGATCTGATTGCCGAGGGGCTGTGGCGTCGCCATGGCCACAGAGCCTTCGATGTCATTGGCAAGGAAAAACTTGAGGATCTCTTTGACGGACTCGGAATCACCGCTCAGGAGCTTAGGTATGTCGCCGAGAACGAGGATGTGACCACTCGTGAGGATCTTTTGCGCAGAAGGCTTCCTGTGATGATGGCTAGGGGAGAGAAGGAGCTGGCTGCAAATAAAAAGCTCCAGAAACTACTCGTGGAGCTGGGCCTCTAGAGGCGTCTCTGGACGTTTCGAGGGCCACTCGACCACCAGCATTGCAGCGAACAGCAACCCACCACCAAAGATGATTGCGTAGGTGAGGGGCTCCTGCCCGACAAAGACGGCAATGATGGCCGTGAAGATAACCTCACTGGTGATCAGCAGCGCAACCCTGGAAGGTTCAATCAAGGTCTGTGCCCAGGTTTGAACCCAGAACGCCAGAACGGTTGAAAGCAATGCCGTAAACAGAATTGCGAACCACACCTCAGCATTTGGGGGAGGTTGGTAGCCATCCAGGAGCGCAAATCCCCAGGTCACAATCGCGGCAAAGGCGATCTGTAGCATCGCAAAGCGGTAGGAAGACCTTCCCTTGCCGTAGTGGCCAAGAAGCAGGATGTGAACCGCATACAAGACCGCGCATACCACAAGCCAAATCTGGCCGACCTGAAACTCGATGTTGGTTGCGGCCCCCGAGAAAATGCCGAGCCCAACCATTGCCATGGTTAGCCCGAGAACTACCCGCTTGCTCACTCTCTGCCTCACAAATAACCATGCAATTAGCGGTGTGAGGATCACATAGAGGCCGGTCAGGAAGCCGCTGGTTGCTGCCGTGGTGAGCTCTAGGCCGATTGTCTGAGTGATGTAGCCAAATGCCAGCACGACCCCGATTAGCCCGCCAAACCGGAAATCGCCAGTTTTGAAATTTAGGGCAACCCTTGGCCTAAGCAGCACCATGGCGATGGCTGCGATTGAAAATCTGGTTGCCAGAAAGTCCATGTAGGGCTGCTGGACTATAGCGTCCTTCATCAGAACAAAAGCCGCCCCCCAGACAAAACCAACGCCCAGCAGCGCAAAGACAGCCAGGCGGGTTTTGGTCACTGAGAAAGACTAGTGTTTAGCGTATTTTTTGGCACTCGCACCAGCCATTTTTGTTGCCATGGATGGAAACACGATGCCGTGCATCGGGAGGACCATCCACCAGTAGAGGTGCCCAAACAGTCCCCTCGGGTGATACAGCGCCCGCTGTGTCACGAGCGACTTCCCCTCGGGGGTTTGGCTGACTCTAAATTCCAACCAGGCAAGCCCGGGCAGTTTCATCTCAGCTCGAAGCCTCAGAAGCTTTGGCCTTTGAAGCTGCTCCACTCTCCAAAAGTCCAGTGCCTCTCCTTCACGCAGCTTGTTTGGATCGCGCCTTCCTCGTCGTAAACCCACACCACCTACGAAGCGGTCCATTAGCCCCCTTAGCTCCCAGGCCCAGGTTGCCGTGGAGTAGCCATTAGCTCCTCCAATTGATTCGATTCTCTTCCAGATCTCAGACTGCTCGTCCTCCGACTCATACTGCCGAAGATCGACATAGAGCGAACCACCTGCCCAGTCTGGGTCTGTGGGCAGTGGTTCGGAGTGCGTACCAGGCGTCATCGCGTTAGACCAACGGGTCTCAACATCGAGCTCTTTGATGCGGGTTAGCGCAAGCGATACCGCTTTACGGAAGTCTGTGAGCCCATCCTTGTGATCCGTGACCAGCTCACGAATTCGGTCATCCCTGGCCACCACCTCGTGCTTCAATGAGGCAACCAGCCGCTTTGCGAGGGTTACTGGTACCGGGGTGACCAGACCGATCCAGCCCGAGGCGAGCCTTGGGGTGAGCACGGGCAAGGGGAGAATTATTCGTCGTCTTAGGCCCGCCACCTCCGCATAGATCTGCATCATCTCCATGTAAGTGAAGACATCTGGCCCGCCAATGTCGAAGACGTCATTGATCTTCGGGTCAATGGTTGCCGAGCCAACGAGAAAACGCAGCACGTCTCGGACTGCAATTGGCTGGATGCGGTTTTTGAGCCATTTCGGAGTGACCATGATTGGAAGTCGCTCGGTTAGGTGGCGGAGCATTTCAAAGGACGCCGAGCCAGAACCAATCACCACCCCAGCCCTCAGCTCAATGGTCGGCACACCGCTAGATCGAAGAATCTCTCCAGTCTTTGCCCGCGCTGACATGTGGGGAGAGAGCGAATCGTCTGACGAGGTGATACCGCCTAGGTAAACGATTCTCCTGACCCCATTTTGCTTTGCAAGCTTTCCAAAGGAGCGGGCCAGGTCTTCTTCCATTTGCTCGAAGTTCTTTGAGACCATCAGCGCGTGAAGCATGTAGTAGGCGAGGTCAATCTCCTGTAGCGCAAGATTCAAAGACTCGGGATTTAGGGCATCACCCTCGATGATCTCTACCTGATCGCGCCAGGGATAGTCCTGGAGCCTATGAGCATCCCTTACCAAGACCCGCACGCGGTAATTGTGGGCGAGCAGCTCCCTGACCAGCCTGCCTCCGACGTAACCCGTGGCACCGGTGACCAACACCCTGGCTGGCTTCTTATCCTTTGACTTCAGAGTTTTGAGATCTGAGGTCACCGTCTCAATCATGAGAGGGCTAACCGAGAACTAGACGGTTTTGTTTCTAGCCGAATCGACCTGAGACGTAGTCCTCAGTCTGCTTCTCGGTTGGATTGGAGAAAATCTTTTCGGTCTTGTCGTATTCGATGAGCTTGCCAGGCATTCCGGTCCCTGCAATGTTGAAAAACGCTGTCATGTCAGAGATACGAGATGCCTGCTGCATGTTGTGAGTAACGATAACCACCGTGAACTTCTCTTTTAGCTCTACCGCAAGGTCCTCAATGGCGGCCGTAGAAATGGGGTCGAGAGCTGAGGTTGGCTCGTCCATCAAAATCACATCCGGCTCCACCGCAATTGCTCTTGCGATGCAAAGGCGCTGCTGCTGGCCACCGGACAGAGATGAACCAGGGAGGTTCAGACGGTCTTTAACCTCATTCCAGAGGTTCGCTCCTACTAATGCCTTCTCCGCTAGTTCGTCACCTTCCGACTTGGTCATTCGGGAGTTGTTCAGCTTGTAGCCAGAAAGGACGTTGTCTCTAATTGACATCGTTGGGAATGGGTTTGGCCTCTGGAAGACCATGCCGACCTGACGCCTCACCTTTACAGGGTCAACATCTGGGGCGTAAATGTCCTCACCGTCCATCTTCATGGACCCGGTCACATATGCCCCCGGGATTACCTCGTGCATGCGATTCAGGGTCCTGATCAGAGTTGACTTTCCACAACCCGATGGACCGATGAAGGCCGTGATTGCCTTCGGCTCAATGACCATGTTGATGTCTTCGACAGCTAGAAAGCTGCCGTAGTAGACGTTCAGTGAGTTGAGTTCGATTCTCTTAGACAACGGCTATCCCTTCGGTGAGAAAATCTTGGAAATGATTCGGGCAATCAGGTTCAAAACCATCACGATGATCATCAGGGTTAGAGCACCTGCCCAGGCCCTGTCAATGTAGGACTGGAAGTCGGTTCCCTGAATTGCGTATGAGGTGTAGACGAAGACCGGAAGAGTCATCATCTTTTCTGCGAACGGGTTGTAGTTCATGGAGGTGGTGAAGCCGGCCGCAAGAAGTAGAGGAGCCGTCTCGCCGATGATTCGAGCGATGGCGATGATGACACCCGTCGCAATTCCGGCCAGAGCGGTTGGAATCACTACCTTCAAAATAGTCAGCCACTTCGGAACACCGAGAGCATAAGAAGCCTCGCGAAGCTCATTTGGAACAATCTTCAACATTTCCTCGGTGGCCCTTACCACGACCGGAGTCATTAGAACTGCTAGCGAGATTGCTCCCGCAAAGCCGTTGATGGCGCTGGCTGGCCCGAGAATGATCAAGAACAGTGAGAAGGCAAAGAGGCCAGCAACGATGGATGGAATACCCGTCATAACATCTACGAAGAACGTGACTGCTCTCGCGAGCTTTCCTCGACCGTATTCCACGAGGTAGATGGCTGTCATAATGCCAAGGGGCACTGAGATCACAGTTGCAATTCCAGTGAGCTCCAAGGTTCCGACGATTGCGTGTAGCGCCCCACCACCGGCTCCAACAACGTTTCTCATGGACTGGCTGAAGAAGTCAGCATCGAGCCTATTGAGACCCTTTTCCACCACAGTCCAGGTCAACGACACGAGCGGAATCACCGCTAGCGAGAATGCGGCTGTAACCCAACCTGTGACCATGCGGTCTGTAGCCTTGCGTCGCCCTTCAACGCTCCTGGAGATCAGATAAGTAACAACCATGTAGAGGGTAAAACCGAGTACACCTACCGCAATCAGATTCGGTGCGCCGTCTTCATTTGTAAGACCGGAAAGGGTCAATGAAGACAGTGCCAGGGAGAACGCGATCAGCAGAGCCGCAGGTGAGTACCACCTCGGCAGTGATGCCGAGGCCTTGAGAGCAGAGGTGGTGGCGGACATTAGTTGGCTCCTGAGAATTCCGCTCGGCGGCTGATGATGTAGCGCGCGAAGAGGTTAATCACCATGGTGATGAAAAACAGCATCAAACCCGTCGCTATCAACAGGGATCTGTGATCTCCTCCTGACTCTGGGAAGTCGAGCGCGATGTTCGCTGCAATTGTGTTTGAGTTCTGTGAGGTGAGCAGTGCGAAGTTGATAATCGAAGCTGGAGAGAGAACAAGTGCAACGGCCATGGTCTCGCCAAGTGCCCTACCAAGACCGAGCATCATGGAAGAAATGATTCCTGGCCTACCGAAAGGAATAACGGCCATCTTGATCATTTCCCACCTTGTGGCACCCAGCGCCAGAGCAGCCTCCTCGTGAAGTCTTGGGGTTTGCAAGAAGACCTCACGGATTAGAGCCGCCATGATCGGCAGCACCATGATGGCGAGAACGATGCCAACAGTGAGCATGGTTCTACCGGTCGCCGAAACTTGCCCCTCGAAGAGTGGTATCCAACCGAAGTTCTCGTTGAGCCAAACGTAGGTGGGGTTCAAAAATGGCGCTAGCACCAAGATGCCCCATAAGCCATAAACCACCGACGGGATGGCAGCGAGTAGGTCCATGACGTAGCCCAACACTTGTGAGAACCTGCGGCTCGCGAAGTGAGAAATGTATAGGGCGATTCCGACCGCCAGTGGGGTCGCGATGAGGAGGGCTATAACTGAACCGTAGAGGGTTCCAAAGATGTAGGGCGCAACATAGCTGAGGGGATCCTCTGCTTTCCCGTCGAAGTCTGCATTCGGACTGAGAGCAGGTAGCGCCTGAATAAAGAGAAAGACTGCAACGGCAGCGAGGATGGCCAGAATGCCTGCTCCTGCGAATGTGGCGGCCCTAGAGAAAACCAGGTCACCTAGGCGGACCTTGCCTTTCCCTTTGATGCTTTGTTCGCTCACTAGAACTCCCGGCCGGTTGCTTGAGTTGGGAAATAGATTAGCCCGAGCTCGGGTGGCCGAGCCCGGGCCAATCTAATTAGTTTTCCAGATGTTTACTTCACCTGGTCGATGATCGCCTGTGCCTTCCTGCGAAGCTCGTCGGAGATCGGTGCGTTACCTGCAGCTGCAGCTGCGTACTCCTGACCCTCAGCTGAGAGCATGTAGGAGGCGTAGGCCTTGACAAGCTCAGCCTTTGCGTCGTCTGCGTAGTCCATGCAGCCCTGTAGGTAGGAGATTAGAACTACTGGGTAAACGCCTGACTCAGTGGTGTCGCGGTCTAGGTCGTAGGTCAGCATGGTGTCTGGGCGTCCAGACTTCAGAGGCGAAACGTCCACGATCTTTGCAGCAGCCTCAGCGGAGTAAGGGACGAACTCGTCGCCTACACCGAAGGCTACGGTGCCGAAGTCACCTGCGCGGGATGCGTCAGCGTAACCAATGGTTCCGTTACCGGCAGCAATAGCAGCGATAACACCAGAGGTACCCTGGCCGCCCTCGCCGCCCCACTCAGCTGGCCACTCTTCGAAGTCACCGGCGTTCTCACCGTTCAGCAACCAGGTGTTAGGCGCAGCCTTTGCCATGGTGTCGGTGAAGTTTCCGGTGGTTCCTGACTCGTCAGAGCGGTGAACTGCGGTGATAGCTAGATCTGGCAGGTCAACACCTGGGTTGTCAGCAGCGATTCTGGAGTCACTCCAGTTGGTGATCTCGCCAGTGAAGATTTGTGCAACGGTGTCAGGAGTCATGTTGAGAGACTTGATGCCGTCGAGGTTGAAGATGATGGCGATTGGCGAGATCCAGATTGGGAACTCGAACATTGGGCCGTCAGCAGGGGAGCAGTTTGGGTGTGGAGTTGCGATCTCCTCATCCTTCAGAGCTGAGTCCGAACCGGTGAAGAAGGTAAGACCCTGCTCGAACTGGTCACGACCAGTTCCAGAACCGGTTGGGTTGTAGTTGACAGTCACTCCCGGGTTCAGCTGCTGGAAGCCTGCAACCCATGCCTCCTGGCCAGCGGCCATTGAGGAAGCACCGGAACCGTCAAGGGTTCCCTCTAGTACAACCGCTGACTCCTCGGTGGTCGATCCACCTGCAGACTCGGTAACGGTAACGGTAGCTGCTGGGTCGGCTTCGTTGGTTGCGCAACCAGCAAGCACTAGCGCGGATGCCGAAGTGATTGCGGCAAGCGAAAGTAGCTTTTTCTTCAAGTTGATTCTCCTTGAGACTTTGTTTGGAAGACAGCGGGCCTGCCTCGGTCGCAAGTCTGTTTAGGTTGATTGAAAGCCCAGTATTAATTGGGTAAACAAATGGAAAACAAATATGAGTTTTTACTTTGCTTCGCTGAGGCTGACCATCTCGTAGTCCAGAACCTTTGGCTTACTGGCCATGCTCAATCGCACCACCAAGAAGTCTGAGGGGGCTAGAGCAGCAGCCTGTCGAATCGGTTCGGCCATCTCGCCTGTGGCATGCTGCGACACAGCTTCAAGGACTTCCGGCAGAGCGGGACGGTGCGTGCAGACGAGAGCATTCTTAGTGTCCTTGAAGACGTCCTCAACAAGTTGCCTTGCCTGCTTGGGATTCTTTTTGCTTTTGAACTCTGTGATCTGCGAGCGCTTCACAAGCTTTCGCTTGCAACTCTTCGAGTAGGGCTTGACCGTGTCTAGACATCTGCGCCACGGCGAAGTAACAAGCCGTTTTGGTCCGTAGCTCTTGAGGAGCTTTACTAAGCGCTTTGCCTGTACTTCACCCTCTGGTAGCAATGGCCTAGTTGCCTCGCCGTCTGTCCAGTCACTTCGAGGTGTGGCCTTTGCATGGCGAAGCACAATTAGCGACCTGGTTTCGAGCTGGCCGAGCTTATGAAATTCAATTAGCTTCTCGAGGACTTCTCTATCGTGGCCGTAACTGAGCATCCGCATGGCGGTCTCAACGGGATGCCATTCAACCCGTGCGATTTCTTTGTTCGGCTTGAAACGAGACTTTGAGTAGACCTTATGCGGCACCTTGCTTGCCCAATAGCTGACGTACTTGTCCTCGCCTTTGCCGACTTTGTAGTGAATGACATCGAGCTTTCGACCCAGGCGAACTCTGATGCCCGCTTCTTCTTCGACCTCTCGGACCGCAGTTTCCTGCAGCAGCTCTCCCTTGTCCTGTTTCCCCTTGGCAAAACCCCAGTCGTCGTATTGCTCGCGATGAACCAGGAGAATCTCGATGTCGCTACCTGCTTCGCGCCAGCAAACTACACCCGCTGCGTGGACGGTCACTAACGAATCCTCTTTTTGTTGAGCGTTAGCTGCATCAGCTCATCCTGCATGTCGGGTAGGTGGTTGCCCTCGTCATTCGTGGACCTGCGGTGCCAATCGCCCTTGGGTCCTAGGACCCAAGTTGCGACCTGCTCGCTCATTCCAAGGTCGAGGATGTCCTTGAGGTCTTTGATGTGGTCGGTCTGTACAAGTTTCACCAGAGTCTCGACTCGCCTGTCCAGGTTGCGATGCATCATGTCGGCAGAGCCAATGAAGACATCCGGGTCCCCGTCGTTTTCGAAGTAGAAGATCCGTGAGTGCTCGAGGTAGCGCCCTAGCACCGAGTGCACTCGAATGCTTTCACTCAGACCTGGAACGCCTGGCTTTAGAGCACACATACCCCTTACCAGGATGTCGATGGGCACGCCCGACTTCGCGGCCAGGTACAGCTCATCAATGATTTGCTCGTCAACCAGGGAGTTCAGTTTGAGGGCAATGCGAGCCGGCTTTCCCTCACTAAACAGTTGTGCCTCTCGCCTGATGCGCATGGTGAGGCCCTCCCTCACTCCAACTGGGGAGGTGAGGAGGGATTTGTAGGTCGGCTCGCTTGCATAACCTGAGAGCAGGTTAAAGAGCTGAGTCAGATCCTCTCCAACCTGAGGGCGTGCAGTGAGGAGCCCAAGGTCCTCGTAATACCTTGCAGTTTTTGGGTTGTAGTTTCCGGTGCCAACGTGGCAGTAGCGGCGTAGCTGGTCACCCTCCTGGCGAATCACCAGCGAGAGCTTGCAGTGGGTCTTTAGGCCCACCAATCCGTAGACCACGTGCACACCGGCACTCTCTAACTTTCTGGCCCAGCCAATGTTGTTCTGCTCATCGAACCTTGCCTTGATCTCAACCAGGGCCAGCACCTGCTTGCCGGCTGCTGCGGCATCGATTAGGGCGTCAACGATCGGGGAGTCACCTGAGGTTCGATATAGCGTCTGCTTGATTGCCAAAACCTGAGGGTCATCGGCCGCCTGCTCCAGAAACGCCTGCACGCTCGTGGCAAAAGACTCGTAGGGGTGGTGGACCAATACCTCCCGCTCACGAAGGGAGGCAAAGATGTCTGCCGCCTCGTCCTCGTCGGCTTCGAGGTAGCGGTTGGTCGTTATTTGATGTTTGTCAAAGTGAAGCTCTGGAATTGGCAAGAAGGCGAAGGCGCTCAGGCTCTTTAGGTCCAGTGGCTCTGGAAGCGGGAAAACATCCTGCTCGTTCATGTCGAGCTCACGCTGCAACAGCGAGAGCACTTGAGGGTCAATATCCTCTGCAACCTCAAGCCTCACAGGAGGACCAAAGCGTCTGCGAAGGAGCTCTTTCTCCAGCTGGACCAGCAGGTTTTCACCTTCGTCCTCGTCGACCTCTAAGTCTTCATTTCTGGTCACCCTAAAGGTGTGGTGCTTGAGGACCTCCATGCCTGGAAAAAGCTCGCCTATGAACTCGCCCATCACATCTTCTAGCGGCACGTACCTTGACGCTGATCCTGGGACAACGACGAACCTTGGCAAAAGCGGAGGAACCTTTACTCTCGCAAAGTGCTCCGCCTGAGTTTTCGGGTTGCGAAGCACCACCGCAAGGTTTAGCGAAAGACCTGATATGTAGGGGAAGGGGTGTGCCGGGTCGACCGCTAGCGGAGTCAAGACAGGAAAAACCTGCGATGTGAAGTATGAGTGGAGCTCCTGCTGCTCCTCAGCGGTAAGAGTCGACCAGTGAACTATTTGAATGTCGTGCTGCGCAAGCTCCTTAGAGACCTTGCCGGCAAAGAGTTCTGCGTGACGGGTCTGGAGTTCCCTGGTGCGATCCGCAATCTGCTGAAGCACCTCTTGCGGACTTAGCCCCGACGGTGAGGGCACCGCAATGCCGGTTGCAATCCTGCGCTTGAGCGAGGCCACGCGAACCATGAAGAACTCATCCAGATTCGAGGCAAAGATCGAGAGGTAGTTAACGCGCTCGAGAAGCGGGATGCTCTCGTCTTCTGCAAGCTCGAGCACTCGCTGGTTGAAATCTAGCCAGCTGAGCTCGCGCTCTAAGAAGCGGTCGGCCGGTAATTCATGCTCACTTGGAGGAATGAAAATGGCCGTGGTCTCTTCTGACATAGGGGATATCTTTGCACTTATTGGTGAACGAGCAATAAACAGTTAATCCGTTGAACTGCCGCTTGGGTCAAGCCGGTAGCCGACGTTTCGCACGGTGCCAATGAGACCCTCGTGCTCGCCGAGTTTTGCTCTGAGGCGCCTGATGTGTACATCGACGGTTCTTGTACCACCAAAGTAGTCATAGCCCCAGACTTCGCTGAGCAGCTGCTCTCTGGAGAAGACCTGTGAGGGGTTGTCGTTGAGATACCTCAAGAGCTCAAACTCTTTGAAGGTTAGATCCAACGCGCGGCCATTGATCTTTGCCGTAAAAGTACCCAGATCAATAACGAGTCCAGTTGAGTTATCAATGACCTGTGCCTTTGGTTTGCTGTCGAGCAGCATTCGAATCCTCGCATCGACCTCTCCGAGGGATGCGCCATCGAGAATGAAGTCACTCGCTTGCCATTCCGGGCTCACAGCCGGCAAGCCAGACTCGGTCACCACCATCAACATCGGCTTTTGCCAGCCGGCAGCTCCGATGATTCTCGTCACAGCCTTGGCTGCCACCAGGTTGTTCCGGCAGTCCAGGACTGCGATGTCGTGCCTTGGGGCGGTCGCAAGGGACTGCGGTTCGAAGTCAACTAAGTGAATGGTGTGGCCCAGCACCTCTAGGGGTGGCAGGGGGTTTTCAGGCGTGGGGGAGATGCAGAGAATGTTTGCCATAGAACTGCCTCCCGCCTTAGCAAATGATACCCAGCTTTACCTGCCTGTTGGCTAGAGTGCTTGGTGTGAGCAGGCAGTGGTTTCAGATAGTGACTATCTGGGTTTTAGTCATCTTTGGAGCAGCGCTCTCAATGGTCTTTCTTTCTGGCGACTCCCGCTACACGGCCTTCAGCGCCATCGCCGCCGCCTCAATTGCCCTGGTGAGCCTCGAGCACTTGATATCGTCGAAGAGTAAAAACACCGTGAGGCAACAGGTCTATGTGTCGGCGGGAACCCTGCTTATCCTCGGGCTTTTCACCATCGCAACTCTGGCAAGTTAGAATTGCCCCATGCTGCTTGCAATTGAACTTGTCTTTACCGGGCTTCTGATCCTCGCCGCTATTGCGATTGCCGGTATTTCGGCACTTGTTCTTTACAAACTCTTCAAGGGGCAGCGCTAGTTTGTTCGTCCTTCCGGATGATCTCCCAATCGAGCTAACTCCATTTGCCTTTCTCATCGGCTCTTGGAAGGGTTCGGGCGTAGTTTCCTACCCTGTTGGCGAGGCCGAGCCAAAAGAGATTGAGTTTTTTCAGGAGCTGAGTTTCACCCCTCTCACCACCGGTAGGCTCGAGTATTCGGCTGTAGTTAGAGATGAGTCCGGCAAGGAGATTTCATCAGAGCGCGGCTACTGGATGATCTCGAGACCCTCGAATGAGTCTGATGCCGGACCAGGCCTCCTACCTGCAACCGGAGAGAGCGCCATAACCGTGCGCGAAGATCTAGAGCTCTGGCGAAACAAGTCAGGTGGTTTCGACATTGAGGCCCTGATTATCCACCCGGGAGGTGTTGCGGAGCTCTACTTCGGCCAAATCAAAGGCGCGAGGGTAGATATTGCAACCGATGCCGTGCTCCGCTCACCAAACGCAAAGGAGTATTCCTCCGCTCACCGCATGCTTGGACTGGTTGATGGGGCGCTGCTCTGGGCCTGGGACATGGCGGCGCTTGGCAGCCCGCTCAAGTCTCATGCCTCAGCAAGGCTGGAAAGAGTCGATGCCTGAGCACTTTGGCAATCCGCTTCTGGAGCAACGGAGGCTTCTAGCGGGCGAAGCTTTTGTCGAGCGCACCGATGAGGTGGTGCTATCTATTGCTGGCGAGGAGCGAGCGAGCTGGCTCCATGCACTTGTGTCGCAAGACATTATGAACCTCGCTGAGGCCGCCAGCACCGAGGCACTGCTCTTGAACCCCCAAGGCCACATTGAGCACCAGCTCAAGGTCATCAACGCAGGTGACAAGCTGCTGGTAATAACCAACAGGGAACGCTCGGCTGGACTCGTTGATTGGCTGAGCAAGATGCGTTTCCGAGCAAAGGTTGAGGTTGCAGAAACCGAGCTAAAGGTCTTCGGAGTCTTTTCTGAGGCTGCGGGCACAGTCTGGGTGGATGGTTTTTCTTTCGAGCCGAAGAGCTCTGTTAGTTACGCAGATACTCGCGCAGATTTTCCCTATCGAGAGATTATTGCTGATGAGCCTCCGGCACTTGAGGAAGCTGGACTGATGGCCTATCAAGCTCTTCGGATAGCAGCCGGCAGGCCAGAGATACTTGATGTTGACGAGAGATCACTGCCTCACGAGTTTGACTGGCTCGCCTCTGCAGTGCACCTGACTAAGGGTTGCTACCGGGGACAGGAGAGCGTTGCCAAGGTACACAACCTCGGGCACCCGCCAAGGCGCCTTGCAATTTTGCACCTCGAGCACGGAGATGCTCATTGTGGAAAAGATGACGAGATCTACTACCAAGACAAGAAAGTCGGCAAGGTCATTTCCGGCGCACTGCATTTTGAACTTGGCTCAATTGCGCTGGTGCTGCTGAACCGAAATACGCCATACCTGGATCTCTCGGTTCACTCGGGAGAAAGTGTCTATGCCGCCTCGCAGCAGGTGTTGGTGCCGGCAGATGCCGGCAAGGCTGCAAATCTCCCGAGGCCATCAGCCTTCAAACTCTCTGGCAAGTAAGCTCTCTGACATGTTCAATCTCGTACTTCTTCGTCACGGCAACTCTCTCTGGAACCAAAAGAACCTCTTCACCGGTTGGGTCGATGTCGACCTCAGCGACCAGGGACGAGAGGAGGCGAAGCGCGCGGGAGAGCTGCTCGGCTCTTCTGGCCTGAAGCCGGACGTACTATTCACTTCAGTGCTGAAGCGGGCCATCAACACCGCCCACATCGCACTGGACCAGATTGACCGCAACTGGATTCCCACGAAGCGCTCCTGGAGACTCAACGAACGCCACTACGGCGCCCTGCAGGGCCTAGACAAGGCCGAGACGCTTGAAAAGTTTGGTCCAGAGCAGTTCCAAATCTGGAGGCGCAGCTATGACACCCCGCCACCCGAGATTGCCGATGACGCTGAGTATTCGCAGGCGAGCGATGAGCGATACGCGGGGCTTGGAAGCGCACTTCCTAGAACCGAGTGCCTAAAGGACGTGCTGGTTCGCATGTTGCCCTACTGGCACAGCGACATCTCGGAGGAGCTCAGAGCGGAGAAGACAGTTTTGATCACGGCTCACGGCAATTCGCTTAGGGCTCTTGTGAAGCACCTTGACGACATTGGCGATGACGAGATCGCCGAGCTAAACATACCAACCGGAATTCCGCTCCACTACAAGCTAGATGCGAATCTCAAGCCAATTGTCAAGGGTGGAGAGTATCTAGATCCGGAGGCAGCTGCCGCTGGTGCTGCAGCGGTTGCTAGCCAGGGTAAGAAGTAGCTTTTACCACTCGCCGGTCTGCAAAAAGCTGACCTTGGCGCTGATGTCCACGACGTGATCTGCGAAGCGCTCGAAGTAGCGCGAGGCCAAAGTCACATCAACTGTGAACATGGCATTCTCTGACCAGTCGGGTGCCAGTACTGTGTCGAAGACTCTTCGGTGAAGAAGGTCAACCGCTTCGTCCTGAGCCTGAATCTCTCTCGCGAGGTCCAAGTCGGTGTTCTTGAGTAGCTCCACTGCCTTTTCGGCTAGCTCGACATCCAGCTTGCTCATTTCCTCAAAGGTTCCGCGCAGTGCCTCAGGAATTGCTGTTCCCGGGTAGCGGTAGCGGGCAATGGCCGCGATGTGAGAGGCAAGAGATCCCATGCGCTCCAGGCTTGCGCTCATGCGCAGAGCTGAAACCACAATCCTCAAATCCTTAGCGACTGGCGACTGGGTGGCAAGAATCTTGATTACGAGCTCGTCCAGGTCGAGGGCCTTCTCCTCGTGGCTGTCGGCAAGAGCAAGAGCCTCGTCTGCTAAAGAGACATCAGAGTTTAGAAAGGCTCCAGAGGCCTTCTGCATGATGGTCTTTGCGCCACCGGCGAGCTCGACGAGCCTCGATTGAACCTCGGAAAGCTCCTGTTGGAAAACTACGCGCATCAAATAAATCTCCTTGCCTCGTGGCTCAAAGCCAACCAGCACCAATGAAACATTGGCTTAATTCCATTCAAACCAGCGGAAAACTGACCGATGATGACCCCAATTTACTCCTAACCTTGTAACAAGTAGTTGTTTACCTAGTGAACTACGCCAGACAGGGAGCAAAATTGGGCTTTTTGGCATCCAAGCGTGCAGAGCGCAATGCCGAAACTGAGTTTGACGCATTCGAGGTTGTGGCGGCTCAGGTTGTGGACGTAATTGCCACTGCTGGCGTTGTCTTAGATCAGCAAAATCAGGTTGTCAGGGCTTCGCCCGGTGCAGTTCAATTTGGCTTGGTTCAGAATCGAAGGCTCATCCACGCCGCCCTCGTTCAGCTAGCCGAGGATGCCAAGAAGGCATCGGGCGCTGTGTCGTTGGACATTGAGCTAGAGACTGGACTCAGGCGAGATGCCGTTTGGGTTCACGCCAGGGCCGCAAAGTTTGGCGAGCGCTACGTAATGCTTTTGGTGGACGACCGCACCGACTCCCGAAAGCTTGAGGAAACCAGACGCGACTTTGTAGCCAACGTTTCCCACGAACTCAAGACACCGATCGGGGCGATAAGCCTGCTCACCGAGGCCATCTCAGGTGCCACGGACGACCCAGAAACCATTCAGAAGTTTGCGGAGTCTTTGCAGCGAGAGTCGCAGCGGCTTGCAAACATCGTTCAGGAGCTCATCGAGCTCTCCAGGGTTCAGGGCGCAAAGCTCTCTGAAACAAGCGGCGATCTTGACCTAGCAACCGTTATTGCTGACGCCGTTGATAGAAACATGGTGCTCGCTGAGCAGCACTCCATCAAGCTCGCATCCAGCGCGGTCGGACCGGTGAAAATGTTCGGCGACTACGAAATGCTCACAACGGCCGTGAAGAACCTGGTCGAAAACGCAATTGTCTACTCAGAGCCTGGGGGCCAGGTTGGTGTTGGGCTTCGCGTGGTCGACTCCGTAGCCGAGATCGCCGTTACAGACTCCGGAATTGGCATCCCCGAGAGCGAGCAGGAGCGCATCTTCGAGCGCTTTTATCGGGTTGACCCCTCTCGCTCTCGCGAGACCGGCGGCACCGGCCTCGGGCTTGCCATCGTCAAGCACGCCGCCTACAACCACCGTGGCGAGGTCAAGCTGTTTTCAAAGGTCGGGACAGGCTCGACCTTCACGCTTCGACTACCGATTGACCAGCAGGAGAGCTAATGACCCGAGTCCTAGTTGTCGAGGATGAGAAGAACCTTCGCGAACCTCTCGTATACCTCCTCCAAAAAGAGGGCTACGACGTGATTGAGGCGGAAGATGGCAATAGCGCGATCGAGAACTTCAATTCTCTTGGTGCGGACCTAATCCTCTTGGATCTCATGCTTCCCGGTCTATCGGGCAACGAGGTGTGCAGGGTGATTCGAGCAGAGAGCCAGGTACCGATAATCATGTTGACCGCCAAGGACACCGAGATAGACAAGGTGGTTGGTCTAGAAATAGGTGCAGATGACTACGTGACCAAGCCCTATTCCACCCGCGAGCTGCTAGCCCGAATGAAGGCGGTGCTGCGTCGTGGCGCAGAGCCGGTGCAGGGTGACAGTGGAGTCTTGAAAGCGGGTCCTGTGGTTATGGACCTCGATCGCCACACCGTCAGCGTCCACGGCGAGAAGATTCAAATGCCCCTGAAGGAGTTCGAGCTTCTTGAGCTCTTGATGGAAAACGTCAATCGTGTTCTGACCAGGGGCCAAATCATTGACAGGGTCTGGGGCTCAAACTACTTCGGCGACACTAAGACACTTGATGTCCATGTGAAGAGGGTCAGGTCAAAGATTGAGGATGACCCTTCGCGCCCGAGACATCTTCTGACTGTTCGAGGACTTGGCTACAAGTTCGAGGTCTAGTCGATAAAGCCGCGGTATTCCTCTAGGGAGCCGTCCAGGATTGGAACCAGCATCCTCGTTGGGTCACCGGTAACCCGCATGTAGACAGGGTGCATTGAGCCTGGGGTTTCGGTCAGGTAAAGATACTTACCCTCGGTGCCGTTGTAGCCGAGGTCAAACTTCGCTCCAGCATCAACGGTCATCTCGGTCATGATTACCGTGCCGTTTGAATCCATGGTTTCCAGCGTCGCAGACACAGCACTCTGGCCGGGGTTGATGAAGGAGCCGATCAGCACCGCATTACCCTCTTCATCGACGACGAACATGACGTTTCGAGCCTTCAGCTCATCGGTGTCTATCTGAACGCCATCGCTTGGGGCATAGGGATCTAAAGATGCAACCTCTCGGCTCAGCGAGCAGCCAGCAAGGGCGAATACGGTTGCGATCGCGGCAATGAGTGCAATAGATTTCTTGGCTTTCAATGGTCCTCCAGGCCCCTAAACCACCCCAGTTTACCCTAGGGAAACTGGGCTAACTGTGGTAAAATCGGAGTTTTGAGAGCCGAAAGCTGTTTATGAAGTTTGAAGTTGGCGAAACTGTCGTCTATCCCCACCACGGAGCCGCAGAAATCATCGAGGTTTCTGATAAGAAGATTCGTGGTGAGAAGCAGAAGTACCTAAAACTCCGTGTCGCACAAGGAGACCTGATCATTCAGGTTCCTGCTGCAAACGTTGAGATGGTGGGTGTTCGCGACGTCATCGACCGCAAGGGAGTCAAGCAGGTGTTTGACGTGCTGAGGGCTGAGTTTGTCGAGGAGCCAACCAACTGGTCACGTCGTTACAAGGCAAACCTTGAGAAGTTGGCCTCCGGCGATGTTGTCAAGGTTTCCGAGGTCGTTCGCGATCTCTGGCGCAGGGACCAGGATCGCGGTCTCTCCGCAGGTGAAAAGCGCATGCTTGCCAAGGCAAGGCAGATTCTCATCTCCGAGCTTGCGCTAGCGAGAAAAGTCGATGAGGAGAAAGCCTCGGCCGAGCTAGACAAGGTTCTGGCTAGCTAGCCATGTCTGTTGCGGTGGTGCTGGTCGCCGCCGGTAAGGGTAAGAGACTCGGAGCCGGCCAGCCAAAAGCGGCAATCAACGTTGCCGGAAAGTCTTTGCTCGAGCTCTCGCTCATGCACATCTCTGAGTTCAAGCCCGACCAGCTTGTCGTTGTCGCTCCCGAGGAGCTGCTTGGGGAGTTCACCAGGCTGACGGCCAAGTTCTTTGATGAGTTCAAAGTAGTGGTTGGCGGCGAGACCAGGCAGCAGTCGGTGTCGCATGGCATGGCAGAGGTGAAGACGGACCTGGTACTGGTTCACGATGCAGCTCGTGCATTTACCCCTAAAGAGGTCTTTGACCGGGTGCATGCAGCCCTCGGCTTTGCAGAGTGCGTTGTGCCGGCAATGAACCCAGCCGATACGGTGAAGCAGGTCTCGAGCGACTGGGTAGAGCGAACCATCGATCGCAGCACACTGCGCATGGTGCAGACCCCGCAGGGATTCCGCGTAGACACCCTTCGCAAAGGTTTCGAGAACGCAACCGGTGACTTCACCGATGAAGCAGGACTCCTGGAGTCCCAGGGAATCAAAACCGCAATTGTTTTGGGTCATGAGCATGGCTTCAAGGTCACAACCCCAAGCGATCTGGAGCGGGCTAGAGCAATCTTCACCGACGTCAGAAGCGGTATTGGCGTTGACGCCCACCAATTCGGTGAGGGTGGAAAGCTCATGCTCGGCTGCATGGAGTGGGAGGGCTACCCAGCGCTTGCCGGACATTCGGACGGAGACTCGGTAGCACACGCAATTGTCGATGCACTGCTATCCGCCGCGGCATTGGGTGACATCGGTTCAAACTTTGGTACCAGCCGTCAGGAGTATGCGGGGGCTTCGGGAGAGCTGTTTATTGGAGAGACTCTGAAGATGCTGGCAAATGCTGGCTATGAGCCTGCCAATGTTGCCGTCCAAATCGTTGCGGAAGAGCCAAAGATTGGTCCTCGCCGGCACGAGCTCGAGCATCATCTGACAGAGGTTGTTGGAGCTCCAGTTTCGGTTCTCGCCACAACCACAGACGGCCTTGGCTTCCTCTCGGATTCTCGTGGCGTTGCGGCCGTGGCAACGGCCCTGGTTCAAAGCCGTAGCTAGGCTTTTGACAATGAAGCTCTATGACACCAAAGCTGCTGAGCTTAGAGACTTTGTCCCAATCACAAAGGGCGAGGTCGGTATATACGTGTGCGGGCCAACGGTACAGTCCGAGCCTCACATCGGACACCTGCGCTCCGCCCTGGTTTATGACCTGCTGACTAGGTGGCTAGAGCACCTCGGCAATAAGGTCACGTTGATCAGAAACGTCACTGACATCGACGACAAGGTCCTGGAAAAGGCAGCAGAGACCGGTGTGAACTGGTGGGAGTTGGCTCACGCAAATGAGAACATCTTCGCGGCAGACTACCGGGCCTTGGCCATAAGGTTGCCCTCTGGCGAGCCCAGAGCCACCGGGCACATTCCGCAGATGATAAGCCTTATCTCAAAGCTCATAGAGTCGGGCCATGCCTACCAGGCAGAGGGTTCTGCAAACGTGTATTTCGATACTCTCAGCTGGCCCACCTACGGAGAACTGACCCACCAATCCCCAGATGACATGGAGTCAGAGGGTGACAAGGGTGATAAGAGAAACACCCAGGACTTTGCGCTCTGGAAGGCAACTAAGTCAGATGAGCCGGCTTCAGCAAGTTGGGATTCCCCATGGGGCAAAGGAAGACCCGGTTGGCACATTGAGTGCTCGGCAATGTCCACGCACTTCTTGGGAAGCAAATTTGACATTCACGGTGGTGGTCTAGACCTGCGCTTCCCACACCATGAGAACGAATTGGCACAATCGCTCGCAGCTGGAGACGGTTTCGCCAACTACTGGATCCACAATGGGCTTGTAAACGTGGCTGGCCAGAAGATGTCAAAGTCATTGGGCAACTCCGTCTACTCAAAGGATCTGTTCGAGATGGCTGAGCCGGTGGTCATCCGTTACTACCTCAGCACCGCTCACTATCGCTCCGTTCTTGACTTCCAGCCATCAGTGCTAGAGGAAGCTGAAAGTGCCCTGGAGCGGCTTCACGGCTTTCTAGAGCGCTGCGAGCGGGAGCTGGGGGAGACTCAGTTTGCTCAGCTCGATGAGAGTCCTGAGCTACCCAGCGAGTTTGTGGATGAGATGAATGACGATCTCAATATCCCGGCGGCGCTCGCGGTAATCCACGACGCGGTAACAAGCGGCAATACCGAGCTTGATGAACAGCAGCTTCGCGAGGCTGCCAAGCACCGCGACCAGGTTGCCAAGATGCTAGAGCTTCTCGGCCTAGCGCCAAGCCAGTGGTCAAGCGGAGCGTCCGAGGAGCATGTTGCCCTCGACAAGTTGATTGCAGCCCTCATTGCTCGTCGCGATCAGGCGAGAGAGAACAAGGACTACGAGGCCGCCGATGAGATTAGGGATCAGCTTGATAAGGCAGGCATCGAGCTCTCTGACGGCACAAGCGGAACCCACTGGAGCCTGAGCTAATGGCAAAACAGGGCAGGCCGGGAGCGGCTAAGGGGAAAAAGGGCCCAACTAAGGGAACCGGCGGACACGGCCGCAAGGCACTGGAGGGAAGGGGCCCAACGCCAAAGGCTGAGGACCGCCCATATCACAAGGCCTATCGCGCAGCCAAGGCCGCAGAGAAAAACACCAAGCCTAAAAAGGGGAAGTTTGTAGCGAGCTCGAGGGGAACCGCAAAAGCCGGGGGAGCTGAAGTCCTCTCGGGCCGCAACGCGGTGGTTGAGGCACTGAGAGCTCGTATTCCGGCAACCGCACTTTATGTTGCTCAGCGAGTTGAAATGGACGATCGCATGCGCGAGGCCATTGCCCTTGCAAACCACCGAGGGATCGCAGTCAGTGAAGTCACGAGGGCGGAGATAGACAGGATGACCGGAGGTGACTTTGTTCACCAAGGCATCGCGCTCCAGGTCCCGCCTTATAAATACGTGGATCCAAATGAGCTACTGGATCGGGCTCTGTCGAAGAGCCAGCTGCCGCTCTTGGTAGCGCTCGATGGCATTACCGATCCGCGAAACCTAGGGGCAATCATTCGTTCTGTCGCGGCCTTCGGCGCCCACGGGATTGTGCTGCCGCAGCGAAGAAGTGTTGGAGTGACGGCTTCGGCCTGGAAAACATCCGCGGGAGCAGCCGCGAGGATTCCAGTGGCTCTTGCTTCAAATTTGAACCAAGTAATCAAGGAGTATCAGCGCAGAGGATTGTTTGTGGTCGGGCTCGACGCCGATGGCGATGTGATGCTTCCGGACTTTGACCTAAACGATAAGCCGCTTCTCGTTATTGTCGGATCCGAGGGCAAAGGGCTGTCGAGATTGGTCCAGGAGAACTGCGACCAGGTTGTGAGCATCCCAATCTCAAGTGACACCGAGTCACTCAATGCTGGAATTGCAGCCTCGGTTGCGCTTTATCAGATTGCTGCAAATAGATAACTCTTAGACCTTGTCGCGCCAGTCGCCTTCTTCATCATCGTCGGCTACAACTATCAGTCCCGTGGGGACTGGTTCAATAAGGTTGAGATCCTCAGTCAAGGTTGTGGTGCCAAGGTAGGTGGCCTCATCGCGACGCTTCGAGAGCACCTCCGACACATAGCTCCTCACAGCCTCAACAAGCGGCACATCGGCTCCCTTTTCCTCCGAGATGTACCAGCGGTGCTCCAGCACCTCGTGAAATAGTTCAGCGGGTTCTAGGCGCCCCGTGAACTCGGTCGGAATCGAACCAATCACAGGTTCGTAGACGTTTGAGAGCCACTCGTGAGCCATGACCTCCTCGTCTGCGCCTGGCCTGGCGTTTGCTAGCCGGTATTGATCGATGTCGTTTAGAAGCCTTCGAGCCTGGTTCTCTTCAACATCCAAGCCAGTTAGTAGCAGTAGGCGTCTTGCGTGGTGACCGGCGTCAACCACCTTGGGTTGAATCTTGACGGTGTGGCCCTCGTCATCTTTGACTATGCTCAGCTCCTCAATATCGAAGCCAAGCTCGTTGAGCTTCTTGACGCGTTTGGAAATCCGCCAACGCTCAGACTCGTCGAATACCTCGGTTGCCGTTAACTCCTTCCAGAGCTCGTGGTACTTGTCGACGATTCGCTGGCTCACCGCATTTGGCTCAATATCGGTTGCCTTGCCTGAGGCAAGCAGGTCCATTAGCTCTCCTGCGATGTTCACCCGCGCTATCTCGAGGTCATTTTCCCGCTGGCCATTTGAGAGCCGACCCTCAAATAGCTGGCCCGTTTCCGCATCGACTAGATAGGCGGCAAAGCGCCCTGCATCTCGTCTAAACAGCGTGTTTGATAAAGACACATCTCCCCAGAAAAAGCCGGCGAGGTGGAGTCTGACTAACAGCAGCGCGAGAGCATCCACCAGTCTGTTTGCAGTTTGATCTCTGAGTCCCTGCGACCACATTGCTCTGTAGGGAAGCGAAAACTTTAGATGCCGCGTGATGAGCACCGCGGGAAGATCATTGCCCTCTAAGTCCTTGCGGTTAGAGATGATTGCAAATGGCTCTACGCAAGGCACGTCTAGTTTTTCTAGCCTCTTTAGAACTTCATACTCGCGCTTTGCGAGGTCAAGCAAAGTTTCTTTGATGGCTATGACGTGGTCGCCAAGGTGTGCGAAGCGGACCGTGTGGCGAGATAGACCCTTGGGAAGAGCCGCGATTGTCTCTTGCGGCCATGCCTCTAACGGCAAATGCCACGGCAGATCCAGGAGTGCTGGTTCTGCCGTGGCAGCCGTAATACTGAGGCTGGAGGGCATCTATTAGTTCAGACGCTCGCCAGTCTCTGCATCGAAGACGTGGACTGCGTCCTTGTCTGCGTGCAGGTGAATCTTCTCGCCAGCCTTGGGGTGGTCGATGGGGTCGACGCGAACAACTACGTTCTGCTCTGTGCCATCAAGCTGAACACGACCGTAGAGGTAGCCATCGCTTCCAAGCTCCTCGACAACATCGATGTGGCACTCAAGGCCGTGTGGGGCTGGGCTTAGCTTCTCTGGACGAACACCGACGACGACCTTCTTGCCAGTTGCCTTTGCAAGAACCGCCTTGTCGACAGGAAGAACCTCATCACCAAACTGGACACCGCCTTCGACAATCTCAAGCTGCACGAGGTTCATGGCTGGGGAGCCAATGAAGCCAGCAACGAAGACGTTCTGTGGCTTGTCGTAGAGGTTGCGAGGTGAGTCGACCTGCTGGAGGAGGCCGTCCTTCAAAACGGCAACCCTGTCACCCATTGTCATGGCCTCAACCTGGTCGTGGGTAACGTAAACGGTGGTTACCCCCAACCTGCGCTGCAGCGAGGCAATCTGGGTACGAGTCTGAACACGAAGCTTCGCATCCAGGTTCGACAGTGGCTCATCCATCAAGAACACCTGCGGCTTACGCACGATGGCGCGGCCCATGGCAACACGCTGACGCTGTCCACCAGAGAGAGCTTTTGGCTTGCGGTTTAGGTAAGGCTCGAGGTCGAGAAGCTTCGCTGCTTCCAAAACTCGCTCCGCACGCTCTTCCTTGCTTACGCCCGCAATCTTGAGGGCAAAGCCCATGTTCTCAGCCACGGTCATGTGAGGGTAGAGAGCGTAGTTCTGGAACACCATGGCGATGTCCCTGTCCTTTGGTGGAACATCGGTGACGTCCCTGTCGCCAATGTAGATGCCACCCTCGTTTACCTCTTCGAGGCCAGCGAGCATTCTGAGAGAGGTTGACTTACCGCAACCAGAGGGTCCGACGAGAACTAGGAATTCTCCGTCTTTTACCTCGAGATCCAGCTTGTCTACAGCTGGCTTGGTTCCGCCTGGATAGAGGCGGGTTGCACCCTTAAAAGATACTGATGCCATTTCTTACTCCTTCACCGGCAGGTACGTGCCGGACGATCCGTTGTGACGAGTGCCCCGTTTGAGGCTTCATAAGTATCGCATCTTCAACTTAGAATGGGGGACGGTTTTACCCAACTGAGATGAAAAGGAACCAACCTTGTCAAATCCCAAGCCAACCAGGTCCGAGCAGCGCGAGGCCGCAAGAAACAAAGCCCGAGAACTGAGGGAGAAAAGCGCCAAGAAGGAAAAGCGCAACAAGCTCATCATTCAGCTTTCGGTGGTACTTGTCGCGCTCGGCATCGTTGGAGGTGTTGCGGGTGTTATTGCAATCGAAGCCGCCAACCGTGCGGATGCCCCGGTTGTCGATGAGGTTCCTAACAACCTAACCGAGCTTGGTGGCCTGAAGGTTGGTGTTGGACTGCAAGCTTTCACTGACACCAAGACCCCAACCGCAGATGCAGCTGGGGATGTGCCCGAGATTGTTGTCTACGTTGACTACCAGTGCCCAATCTGTCAGGCATTTGATGTTCCGAACTCAGCTCAGATCCGCTCTTGGGTTGACACCGGTGCAGCAACTGTTGAGATTAGGCCCATTTCCTTTCTCGACAGAGCATCTCTCAACCAGTACTCCTCAAGGGTTGCTAATGCCGCATTCTGTGTCGCCAACTTTGAGCCAGATGCTTTCTATGATTTCCACGAAATCATGATGCTCAATCAGTCAAGCGAGGGTGGTGACGGTCACGATGACAATGCAATCTTTGCCTTTGCCGAGGAGGCAGGAGCCGGCTCAGAGGAGATCAAGGGCTGCATCCAGGCAAAGAGCTTTGGAGACTATGTTGCTCAGCACACTCAAGAGGTTCTGAACAATCCACAGGATGGCGTTAGCGTCACTGGAACACCAACCATTCTCGTCAACGGCCTTCAGTACACCTGGGCTACTGGCGAGGAGCTGGTCTCGGCTGAGCGCTTTGCCCAGTTCGTTCAGGTGGCTACTGCAGAGTAGCCGCTAGGCTTTATGCCGCCAGCCGACTTGGCGCAATTGGTAGCGCACCGCTCTTGTAAAGCGGGGGTTACGGGTTCGAGTCCCGTAGTCGGCTCTCTAGGAACACCTCACCGCTGACTTTGGTTCCCCGACATGCACGTAAATTGCGATGCGGCAAAGCGGCAGGCAAAAAGGCTAATTGGTAGCAAATTGGTAGCTCGGCGCTAGCAAGGCTCCCCATAAGCCAGGTTGCAGGGGCGTTTCAGGGTTAGCCCTAGAAGCCCTATAAGCCTTGGCCACATTTGCCCTTATTGCCTTCTGCCAGCAGCTAAGTCTCTCGAAATGAGAGGACGAAGATGCCAAGAAAAAGCGCAAGCGTATTTCCCTACAGGGGCAAATTTCGCATTCAATACCTGGATTCTTTCGGCAGAACCAGAACCAAGACCGCAGAAAGCTACAAACAGGCACACATATTGCTCGCCGAGATTCATGCCAGGCAGCAGCAGGGGTTTTTGAACCTACCCAGCAAGGAAACCCCTGAGTTTTCAAGCTGGCTTGGTTATTGGCTGGATAAGAAACAGCTAGAAGTAAGCCCAACAACCTCCTGGGGCTTTCAGTCGCACATTAATAACTATCTAGTTCCGCTTCTTGGGAATCAGAAACTCGATGCCATTGCGGCTTTTCAGATTCAGGACCTATACAGCTATCTGCAAAAGGAGCTGGGTTTATCTTCAGGCACGGTTCGGAAGGTGCATTCGCTACTGGTGAGCGCATTCGAATTGGCACATGCGCAGGGCGTAATTGCCCACAATCCAATGTCCAAAATCAAGCCGCCAAAGTACTCCCCAAAACCCCCTGAGGTCTATAGCTATCAGGAGATGCAGATACTGCTGCAGAATTCGGCCTATAAGGCCCCAGGAGAGCATCTGAGGTGGTTATTTGCGCTCAGATATGGAATGCGTCAGGGGGAGGTTTTAGGGCTTAGATTCGAGGATTTTGACCTATTTGAAAAAACCCTGAGGATTTCCCGCACAGTCAACTCATTGCCAGGAAAAGGGGTAGTTTCGCTGCCAACCAAGTCCAAGCACTCCACTCGCAAACTGCCAATTGATTCGCAAGTCATACAGCTCCTTAGTCAGATGAGCAAAACCTGCGGATGGTTATATGCCGAGGCTGGTCACATGCCGATTGATGCCACAGTTGACCAAAGGCGCTGGCGAGCACTTGTTGCAGCAAGCGGTGTTCGCTATTTGCCTTTGCATTCGGCAAGACACTCAGTTGCAACTCATTTGATGGCATGTGGCGCTAATCCGAAGGCCGTTCAGATGTTGCTGGGGCACTCGTCACCTGCCTATACGCTGGCGACCTATGTCCACCCCCAGGTAGATGACCTCAGAAGCTTGGTATCTGATAAGAGTGGAGCTCACAGGGGCCAATTTCATGGAAGTTTGCAGGCTGCTTCTAATAACAGTGAGCTTGAAAGTGGAAAGGGGTAGGTATCAGTTTGCCCGCAAATACGGGGCTGTTGGGCTGGTGTCAGGCGCAGTTAGTAGGTAATAGTGAGGCAGTAGCCCACAAATCAGCACACCACTGTCGGGCCGCACACAGGAATCTGAGGGCTTCGAGATATTGGGCTATTTAGTCCTTGGTAGAGCGGGCGAGACGCACCCCTCATAGGCTCTCAGCACGGCCTAGACGGCAAGAGAGTTTTGCAGGATTGCTGGGGGGGGACGTTGGTAAATTTGGCAGGGCCTTGTGAGGGCAACTAGCCCTTTGATTTGGGGGGTCTTAGGGGGATCTCCCCCTATCAGTGAGTGTTATAGACGTTTTACTATTTCATCGATAGGGACTAGGGAAGAGGAGCAGAACCGCCAAGAGGCTAGGTGGTAGATATGTAGTGAAAAAAGACTGACATGTTTAGCCTTGAGGTCTCAGATTTTGGGCTCTACGCCAAGTCTGATTGGGAACAAATGCTGCCTCAGCCAAGAAGCTTGGATTTTGCCTGAGAAAACTCAGCCTCACTGAGTATGCCTTTGTCGTGCAAGTCCGAAAGTTTTGCAATTTCAGTCGCCAAGTCGAATGACCCTGCTTGGGAGTTTTGACTCGGCCTACCGAAATTAGCAATCATTCGCTTCAATTCATCAATCAGGTCTCTGGCTGAGTTGTAGCCATCTTTTGTTAGCGGTAGGCAATTACTCAGGGTCCATGGGTCATTACTATCGGCATTTCGCGACTTGGTGGTTCCTCGCCAGAAGTCCTTATTTGCGGTTCCCTGGTAGGACGGAGTGAGAATCTCTAGGACACCGTTGACAAAACCGCTGTTGTATTCAATGCCAGTTATTTGATTGAAATAGAAGGTTGAGGCGCGCTCCCCACCGAGTGAGCCAGCCATAAATCCGCCGATGAATCCACCCTTAACGATCATGCAGCGGTCTTCAAAAACTAGCAGAGCACCTTGGTGGTTTGTGTAGGGCTCTGTTATCAACATGAGTAACTCTTCATCTGACCGCTTGTGTTCATGGATTGACTTTTGTAGCCATTTCGGAAACGCCTTTTGGGCGTTCGTTCGCACCATTGGAGGTAAGGGACCGTCGGAGTTCGATGTTTCGCTAGCCTCAGCGCTCGCGGCATTATCCTCTGCGGTTCGTCCGACACCTTCGTCAAGGTCGCCAGCTAGGACTGAATCCAGTATTCGCTGGATATCGGGAAGCCACTTTTGGTCGACCGAGCCAATCTTTATCGTTGTTCCATCTTTCATCACAGCGTCTATTCGAGGTGCGCCAGCGAAACTTCCGAAGCTGAAACTCTCAACATTTTCAAGCGAGATAAACTCCTTGACTTTTGAATCAAGTGCGTCCATGAAGAGCAGTCGCCTGTTAGTAAGCACCTTGTTATTTAGTCCCACTGGGAACATGGCGAGTGCAACCTCGCCATTCTCTAAAATGCTAGGAATCGCAGCGGTGTTTGGTTTGTACAGCTTGCTCTGTGGAATGAACATTGGCCAAAGGTGTTCTTAGTCGAGTTTTTCCAAAATCCCTCGGAATTCAAACATGCAGTCACTTGACTTCACAGTCAAGATAACGCTGCCCGAGTTGAGGTCATTGTCCAGAATGTCTCGGTCGCACGCGAGTCTCGAGCCATAAGCCATCGAATCACCTTCAGCGTTGACACGGTATGTGCCTGGCTGGATGTCAACTCCAACAAGATAGGTGCCTTCCGTGAAGCCCTCGGCAATTGGGTCAAGAAGAGGCATGTCTTCCAGAGCATAAGCAACACCAGAGAATTCAATAAATTTGTCCGAATCCTGAATCTGCACCAGGGACCAGCCATTTCCCCAGACCAAATCATTGTCGATTATTTCCTGGTTTGCATCTAGGCGGCTCCAATACCTTGAGGAGCGGTACAAACCTGGCTCGACTTCAGTCCCGACAACGTATGTGCCTGCAGAGATTTCTGCCGATGAATTCCCGCCAGCAGAACTATCCGAGCCCTGCGAAGCCTCCGTTGAAGACCCTGGCACAGGGCAGCTCTCAGAATTCTTTACAGACAAGAGAACAATTGTTTTATCGGAATCTAGCGTTTGGCCGCTGCCAGGTCTCATCTCACAGACGAACCAGTTGCTGTACAAAAACGGAATGCGCTCCTCTCGGGTGGCATCCTGAACGTTTACCTCGAGAAAGCCCATCGCTTCTAGTTCTTCCGAAGCGTCTGCAGCGTTTTGTCCCACGAGGTCAGGCACGACCAACGAAACAATTTCAATTTCCACTTCTTCGCTTGCCTCTTCAGTGGGTGAAGCTGTTTCGGAGGCAGTTTCACTGGGAGAAGCAGATTCTGTCGAAGCAGAGTCGGAGTCGCCACCACCCGTGATTGCAGACATCAGCGACGCAAAGACAAAAAAACCAATTGGAAGCATCCAGCGTTTCTTTTGATACCACTGTCGAGAATCAGCCTTCTTTTCCTTGGGCTGCTTTTGATTCGGATTAATTAACGGTTGCGACATGTCGGCCCCCCAATAGCTCTAACTAACTTTGAGATTAGTGTGACTGTCCCACGCAACGCAACCCGCGAAAGCACTCGGGAGGTAACAATTGGTCAGCAAATAGGTAGCAAATGGTCCCTAGGAACGAAATATCTTTAGCAAAACAGAACAACGAGACTCAGCTGAGGTGCTTTCAGGCTCTTCCGTAATTGCAGAGACTTGCAGGAATTGCAGTAGTCGCTAGTTGATTCTTGATGCCACAAAAGGCTCTATGCCTTTAACGGTGACGAGAACCTTCCCTACGTAGGACGCAGCTTTAGTCGGCTTAGTTTGGTAAAAGAAAGACACTTGCGAATTTGGGTCGTTGTCCAAAACCTTTGCGCTCTCACAGGCAAGCTTCGCTTTCTTTCGGGCGCTTAACTTCTCGGCTGCAGAACCGCCTTCTCGATAGATGCCAGTGCAAATAAATTTTGTAACTTCAGAATCTCTCTGTTTCCAATTGCCTGAGTCTGAGTAACGGTGGTTGACGAGGTTAGAAACCTTGTCTCGGGCACTCGAGCCGAGGTCGGTCTCAGAGAATGAGCCGAGGTTTACATTTTGAAACCAGAGCAAAGTCTTCGTGAAGTCATAAGCTACCAACGAGGCCACCCCGTTGATAATCTGACGGATTTGTATGCCTCCAGTCACACGTTGTTCGACGATGTATGCCTGGGCTACACCATCAAAGGTAAAGCTGTCAATTAGCTCCCCATCCTCATAAATCTCAAAATCACCTTGGAGGTCAGCACTTGTGATGAAAACCTGGCTACCCGCCCTCTGCACAAGGACTCCGCCATCAACTGTTTCGTCTCCAAGCTCCGCTGGAGGCGCATCGACGGAAGCTTCCTCAGCTGGGGCGTCTTGCAGGGACTTGCTCCAAACCATGTTGGAACTCGAGCAGGAGATTATTTCCTCGCAGAGAAGGTGCACACCGCCAGCGACATTTATGTTTTCGTAACCAGGCAGGTAGGCCGTTGCCACTCCAACAACGCGTCCCTCCCTGTCGAATACTGGACCCCCCGAGTTTCCAGGCCGTATAGGGGCAGTCACACTAATTAACCCCGAGGATCTCTCGACGAGCCCAATAATCCCAGTTGTTAGATATCCGCTGATTTGTGAGGGTGATCCAAGCACCCCAGCCCACCAACCTTGGGCAGGCTCTTCGCCCTGCCACCTTAGGCTCGGCAGCGGATTTTGAATGAATACGCCTGCAAGGTCATTTTGTGAGTCACTTGCGAAAACCACGCCAGCGTGTGTCGTGCCTTCACTGTCCACAACGGAAACAGCGCCGCTCCTGAGACAATCTTCCACCACATGATGATTTGTAATTATCGCGGACTTATACCCCGAATTTTCAGCGGAGGCTGGCATTGAGACGTCCGCCACCCAACCCGAGCCAACTCCGTTTGCACAGTAAACCTGAACGACAGACTTAAGAAGTTGGGGGGAAAGAGCGACCAGGTCAGCAGGCTCCTTTGCTGGTGAGACAGTATTGAAGGCCAAGAGTGGTTTTGCTGAGGGCTTGTCAAAGTTTGCTGCTAGCTGCTGTGAAGCCCCTGTTTCGAAAGTTCCATACTGGGTGTAGTCGAAATCGCCGAGATAGTTTGAGAGAACTTGAATGTTTGTTGAAGAGCTAAACGGTAGACAGTCTTTTTGGAAGTAAAATCCGTAGTAATTGTCGTCGTAGCTCGAGAAACCGCCCGATACAAACGCTATTGCCTCGCAACCAGCAACTATTGAATAGTCCGACGCCCTATACATTAGAGCATCCTCGCCACCTGCAGGCAGGTAGGCATCTGGCGAAATCAGATAGTAATCTTCAGTCCCGTCGCCATCGATGTCGAAGTAGACAAACATGTAGTCACTGCCCATGCCGCGTGAGCTTCCAACCCAACCATTGAAGTATGTGACCACGAAAAGGTCCCCAGGGAAGTCAGTTGACTCAAAAACTGAGAAATATTCGATGTCGGCGCCTGAGTAAATGTAGCCGAAATCATTGTTGTCGTAGACGCTTTGAACGTTATACAGTTCTGCGCTCGAAGGTGCGGCAAATCCAAGGACGATTACTAGTGACGCCAAAATCGACGCGAGCCTTCTCATCTTGCACCCCCAGGACCTCTTCATCAGACTAGACCTTTCCGACGAGCCAGGCAAACCACGCTTACTAGACATTAGGGAGAGATTGTCACTCGAGGCGATCAGCCATCAACCAATCTCAATCGCGAAGTTGGGCTTAGCTTCGGCGCCCACACATGTCCTGGCTAATACAGGCGCCAAAAGATTTTGCAGCAATTGGCGAATTGAGGTTTCAAGCCACCCTTGAAAGACAACTGACCCACTCGCACCTCTGCATGGCAGACGATAATGAAGTTCGCTTAGTCAATTAACGGTTCTACTCGTACCATCGACAAGTGATTTCAACAGACGCTTTCCAAGCCAATGAATTGACAAAATACCAGTCATAAGTCACATTTCTCCACGATGAGAAGAAGGTCTCTCGTGCCCAGAACTGCTTAGATCCGTTCACCGAGTAACCTCCATTACCGCTTTGCCGAAAATCTGACGAATAAACCCAAGTTGCTAAACCTCGCCAGTCTGGGGCGGGGATTACTGCAGCGCCCGAGACGAACTCCGAGTTGTCCCCGACGCTGTTGCAAGACCCTGAGCCTGATGCAAATTGTACGGTTTGATATCGCAGCACAGGCTCGGGCGTAGGCGTAGGCGTAGGCGTAGGCGTAGGCGAGGGCGCAGGTGTTGGCGTTGGCCCAGCGCTGGGCGGAGGTTCGGGGCTACTAATTTGGGATGGAATTACTGACCACGCCATCCAAGTAGTTTGATCGTATTCGAGGCCCGTGAAGTTGCTCTTGAGCCTCACATTCCCAACCAAATACTTCCCCACCGCAGACTCAACAATAGTTACGGGCTGGCTCACTAAGTTTCCCAACCATTCGCACTGACCAGAGGTCAAGAGCGTAGCAAATTCGGAA
Organism: Candidatus Aquiluna sp. XM-24bin5; assembly: GCA_003149555.1. Next base: position 724,952 of record QCWE01000001.1, on the reverse strand, counting down.
ATAGCGGCCTCAGCTGAACCTGCAAAACAGGCCCAAATCGACGATTCCTTGGATACTTCGTAATCTTGGGGCGAGAAATCAACGTCCATTGATACTTGCTGGCCAACAATCCTGCTTCCCACAAGCTTCGGAAGTCGACCCCATAATGGTGCGTTTTGTATCTTGATACCCGTGTGGGTCCAATATCTATCTGAATATTCCAGACCCGCATATCTCAACTTCAATCTGGCTACAGGCTTCATACCAATGAGGCCCATCGGCAGAAGTGCCCCATCGTAGAAATTCGATGTGAGTGAAAGACAAGTATCGTCTATTGACTGCGTGTCGCAGGCCAAGAATTCTGTGCTAACAATTTCCCATCCAGCAGGCAAAGGTGCGATCGTAAACCATGCCATATCTCCCGCAACTAGGTTTGACCACCCATACTCTGCACCCTGGGTCCAAACCAGAGGGGGTATTTCGATTGGATCCACTTCAGGCTCCTGAAAATCCAAAGGGCTCTTTATAGTCAATAACACCTTGCCCGCATAACTTCTAGCCTGAGTCGGCTTGTTTTGATACCAGGTAGAAAGCTCAGGGTTTAGCTGCTTTGCATACTCACAAGCTGCCTTCGCACGCTTTCTAACCTTGATGTTCACGCTCATTGGTTGTGAGAAATACCTGATACCCGTGCAGATGAATTTTTCAGCAGTTGGGTTTGCATCAACTGCAGCCTTGACCTGAGCCTTTTGCTGGGATGTGAGGGCGGTTGCGGTTGAAGAGAAGCTGGCGAGGGTTTTCTGGTAGACGGTGTACTTTGCCCCAGCGGACTGGGCAGGCGTTGCGAACGTAACTACCAAAACTAGTGATGCCAGAAATCCGATTAATCGTCTCACGACCCCCCCTTCAACTAGGAACCTAATTCAAATTGACGATTAGGTCCACCTACCTGGTAGCAAATAGGTAGCAAATTGTCCCTAGCGGCGATTAATCTTGAGCAAAACTAAACAACGAGACTTAGCTGCGGCGCTCGCAGAAACCCCCGTAAATACTGGGATATACCAAGATTGCAGTGGTAGGGGTCAGGCGACTTGGGGCATGAAGGCCCGCTCTTGTAAAGCGGGGGTTACGGGTTCGAGTCCCGTAGTCGGCTCTCTAGGAACACCTCACCGCTGACTTTGGTTGAGCAAGCAATGCGCGAAATTGCGATCTCGGAAGACATTCAGCAAACAATCAAGTCCGAATTCTCTGGACTGTACTCAGGAGAGCTTGGTCTAAGCAGTATTCGCGGTGGTCAAACCGCTGCAAATGAGGCTCTACAGAGTCTCGATATTTCCGGCTACGCAGCGAATAGGTCAGAAGTTCTTCCCAGGGCTGCAAGGGGTGCAACTGTCCTCTCGCCATACATCCGCCACAACCTGATAACTCTGGCTGAGGCCTATGACCGTGTTTCTAAGGCCCCTTATAAGGACCGCGAGAAGTTCAGGGACGAGCTCTACTGGCAGGAATACGCTCGCCACCTATACGCCCGGGTAGGGACCGAGCTCTTTCAAAATCTCCGCTTCGAGGCGGAGTGGAAGTCTGAGGGGGATGGCTGGAACCGCGACATGGCATGTGTCGATCATGTTGTGAGTGAGCTTGAAACAGATGGCTGGCTGGTAAACCAAACGAGAATGTGGCTGGCTTCGCACTGGACCGTGAGAAACGGACAGGGCTGGCTCAGTGGCCAGGAGCGCATGCACCGTGAACTAATTGACGGCTCAAGAGCCGCAAATCTTCTCGGTTGGCAGTGGACCGTTGGGGCTGGAACGGGAAAGCCATACGGCTTTGCCCGATGGCAGGTCGAAAAGCGAGCACCTGGTCTTTGCTCTGGATGCCAGCTCAGAACCGCATGTCCAATTCAAGAGTTTCCTGAGGAGACCTTTCCCAGGCAGCTAGAAGCCAATCCGCTTTTGAATCGTGATCCAGATCCAAGGCGAACTGCCGGCCCGCTTACCCCCGTCGAGCTTCGGAAGCCAGAGGTGGTGCTTTTGACTATTGACTCCCTTGGAGACGCGGACCCCGCCATGACAGCAAACCCTGACCTGCCAGTTGCATTCGTCTTCAATGAGCCTGCGCTCAAAAAACTCCAGCTGAGCTCTCGTCGAATCGGTTTCTACCTAGAGACACTTGCGGATCTGAGCCGGCGACGAGACTTGAAGGTGTACATCGGCGACCCGGTTGAGTTCACCGAGGCACATGAGGTTGCGGTTACCTATGCACCGGTGCCTTCCTTTAGGAAGTTCCGCAAGCTCGCACAAGTCCATCCCTATCCATGGCTTGCCATTCCGCAGGCTGGAACTGTAAGGAGCTTCACGGCTTGGAGAAAAGGACTCGGGCGCTAGCTGGCCGGCTTGAAGGTGATGCTCACGGAGTTGATGCAGTAGCGATCTCCGGTGGGGGTCTGTGGGGCATCATCGAAAACGTGTCCTAGGTGGGAGCCACACTTAGAGCAGCGCACCTCTGTGCGAACCATGCCGTGTGAGCGGTCCTCAATGTACTCGATAGCCTCATTTCCCTGCGGCTTATAAAAACTTGGCCAGCCGCAGTGCGAATCAAACTTGGTGTCGGATTCAAATAAAAATGCATCGCAGCCGCGGCAGTGGTAGCTACCGGTGCGCTTTTCTTCGAGCAGCTCACCGGTAAAGGCGCGCTCCGTGCCGGCCATTCGGAGCACGTGATATTCGAAGTCACTCAGTTCCTGGCGCCACTGCTCGTCGGTTTTGAATACTTCGTACTTCATCTTTCCGCTCTCCATGCAATCTATAACCTTCGAATAACTACTTTCATTGCGAAGCACTTCCCAGTTAGGCTGTGCGTGTCGAGACTTAACCAAGGTTGAGCCCGATGCACGGGTGACTTACATCTGTGGAATGAGCATCAGGAGCAACAATGGCACAAGGAACCGTTAAGTGGTTCAACTCTGAGAAGGGTTTTGGTTTCATCACTCAGGACGACGGACCAGACGTCTTCGTCCACTTCTCAGCTATTCAGACCGACGGATACCGCGAACTCAAAGAGGAACAGCGCGTTGAGTTTGAGGTGAAGACCGGTGACAAGGGCCTCCAGGCTGAGAACGTAACAGTCATCTAAGCCCCTTTGGCTATAGGCGCACAAAAACACGCCTTTCTTCCGCTTGCACTCTGAGCCCGAGAGTGCTAAAACTTTAGTTAGCACTCTCACATCGTGAGTGCTAAATCAAGTCTTAGTGCAAACGGGAGAAACCCAAATGGCAAAACTTATTCACTTCGATGAAGAGGCACGTCGTGGTCTCGAGAACGGCCTCAACATTCTGGCCGACACCGTCAAGGTAACCCTTGGACCTCGCGGTCGCAATGTGGTACTCGAGAAGAAGTGGGGCGCACCCACCATCACCAACGACGGAGTTTCCATCGCCAAGGAGATTGAGCTCTCCGACCCATTCGAGAAGATTGGTGCAGAGCTCGTCAAAGAGGTAGCAAAGAAGACCGACGACGTTGCAGGTGATGGAACCACCACCGCAACCGTCCTAGCCCAGGCGCTAGTCAAGGAAGGTCTCCGAAACGTAGCCGCAGGTGCTGACCCAATCAGCCTCAAGCGCGGTATCGACAAGGCCTCCGAGGCCGTTACTCAGGCCCTGCTGAAGATGGCAGTGCCGGTTGAGACCAAGGACCAGATCGCTGCAACCGCATCCATCTCGGCTGGTGACAGTGCAATCGGTGAGATCATCGCCGAGGCCATCGACAAGGTCGGCAAAGAGGGCGTTGTAACCGTTGAGGAGTCCAACACCTTCGGCATCCAGCTAGAGCTGACCGAGGGTATGCGCTTCGACAAGGGATACGTCTCCGCATACATGGTGACCGACCCAGACCGTCAGGAAGCAGTTCTCGAGGACGCCTACGTCCTAATCGCCAACAGCAAGATCTCCAACATGAAGGACCTTCTGCCTGTTGTCGACAAGGTCATGCAGGCTGGCAAGCCACTTCTCATCATCGCCGAGGACATCGAGGGCGAGGCCCTCGCAACTTTGGTTGTGAACAAGATCCGCGGAATCTTCAAGTCAGTCGCCGTCAAGGCACCAGGCTTTGGTGACCGTCGCAAGGCAATGCTTCAGGACATCGCAATCCTCACCGGCGGTCAGGTAATCGCCGAGGAGGTTGGCCTAAAGCTAGAGAACACCGAGCTCGCAATGCTGGGTAAGGCTCGCAAGGTAGTAATTACCAAGGACGAGACCACCATCGTTGAGGGCGCGGGCGAAGCAGAGCAGATCAAGGGCCGCGTCGAGCAGATCCGTCGCGAGATTGAGAACACCGACAGCGACTACGACCGTGAGAAGCTGCAGGAGCGTCTAGCCAAGCTGGCTGGCGGTGTTGCAGTTATCAAGGCTGGTGCTGCAACAGAGGTTGAGCTCAAGGAGCGCAAGCACCGCATTGAGGACGCAGTCCGCAACGCAAAGGCTGCAGTTGAGGAAGGCATCGTCGCCGGTGGTGGTGTTGCTCTCCTCCAGGCTGGCAAGGTTGCATTCGCAGGTCTCAAGCTCAAGGGCGATGAGGCAACTGGTGCTCAGATCGTGTCCGCATCAATCTCAGCCCCGCTGAAGCAGATTGCCATCAACGCAGGCCTCGAGCCAGGCGTTGTTGCAGAGAAGGTTGCTAACCTTCCTGACGGCGAGGGCCTGAACGCTGCAACTGGCGAGTATGTAAACATGCTCAAGGCCGGCATCAACGACCCAGTTAAGGTGACCCGCAGTGCGCTGCAGAATGCAGCCTCAATTGCAGGTCTGTTCCTAACCACTGAGGCTGTTGTTGCTGAGAAGCCAGAGCCAGCAGCTCCAATGCCTGCTGACCCAAGTGCAGGCATGGACTTTTAAAAGTTCAAAAAAAGATGCGGGGTGGCAATTGCCACCCCGTTTCTTATTTCTGGCCTAGCTACCTAGCTCAACGACGAATGTTGCGCCACCACCCGGGGTGTCTTCAACCCAGATCTTGCCATCGTGAGCTTCGACAATTGACTTAGCAATCGCAAGCCCAAGACCCGAGCCTCCGGTCTCCCGGTTGCGAGAGTTGTCAGCACGGTAAAAGCGGTCGAATACCTTCTCTTTGAGGGAATCATCGATGCCTTCACCCCTGTCAATGACCTTGACGGTTATGGCGTCACCCTTGGAAATTTCTAGAGTGACCTCTGTGGAATCCGGGGCAAAGCGGGAGGCGTTGGCAAGGAGATTTGTCAGCACCTGCTTGATGCGGTCTTCATCCAGGGAGTGGATTAGCTCATCTTCAGTGGTTGCCAGGCGGAAGCTGACTTTCTGGTTGGTAACAGAGACATCTTTGATGCTTTGTCTGGCAATCTCGATAAGGTCGCAATCTTTGCGCTTGAGATTTTCCAGTTCGTCCATGCGAGTCAGCGTTAGCAGCGACTCGACAAGACCGGACATTCGGACAGCTTCGCTCTCTATGCGGCTCATGGCCTCAGCGAGGTCTTTTTTGTTTTTGATGGCTCCCATGCGATAAAGCTCGGCATAGCCGCGAACGGTGACGAGAGGGGTCCTGAGCTCGTGGCTGGCATCGGAGACAAACCTGCGCATCTGCTCAAGTGTTTTGTCTTTACCCTTCACTGCTCCCTCAATCGAGTCGAGCATCAGGTTGAGAGCTTTATTGAGCCTGCCAATCTCGGTCTTCCCATGGCGCTGCACAAGACGCGAGGAGAACTTACCGCTCTGCACTGACTCAGCGGTCCTCTCCACTTCCTTTAGTGGACGAAGTGCTCCGGTGATTGTCAGCCAAATACTGAGTCCAGACAGGACCAGCAGGAAGATTCCAAACCTGCCGCCAATCACTCCATACTCCGCGATGATCTGACGGTTGGTGTTAGTTGGTAGCGCTACGACGACAGAGCCGTTTGCTCGAAGTAGCGGCTGTGCAATCATTCGCCAGTCGCGGTCGCGACCGTTGGGATCCTCCACCTCGGCATCGAAGGGGACTCCTCCGGTTTCAAGTACGGCCTCAATGTCGAGGCTCGTGAGATTTGGCACCGTGCGGTTACCACCCGTAGAAGACACCAGCCCCAAGAACTGTTGGCCATCGGCGTCCAGGATGGCGATGTAGTAATCGCTCGGCAGCGCCGGAAGCGTGAGATCGCCGGTTGCAACCCGGATTTCGATACGAAGCGGGTTTTCCTCGCGAAGCTGGTTGGCGGTGGCAATGAGCAGGTTGTCGGTGTTCTGCTGGAGATAGGTGCTAAGTAGCGCCACAGTTCCGGCGGAAGAGACGCTTAGCAGCAGGCCGATGAGCCCAACACTCAGGGTGGTGAGCTTGGCCCTGAGGGAGATGCGCTCCCAGGCTGCTAAGAGTCGATTCTTCAAATGCCTACGCCTTGGGGCTTCGAATCATGTAGCCAACGCCACGCTTGGTGATGATGAGCGGCTCGGTTGAAATGGGATCGAGCTTCTTTCGAAGGTAAGAGACGTAGCTTTCGACGATGCCCATCTCTCCATTGAAGTCATACTCCCAAACATGGTCAAGAATCTGAGCCTTAGTTAGAACGCGATTTGGGTTGGTAGCTAGGTAGCGCAGCAGCTGATACTCCGTGGGGGAGAGCTCCACTGGCGTCCCGTTCACGGTTACCTCGTGCGCGTCCTCGTTTATCTCAAGCTCGCCGACCTGGATGTGAGATGGGCTTGAGCCGTCCTTCCCCGTTCTGCGCATGATTGCGCTAATCCGAGCCATTATCTCGTCGAGGCTGAATGGTTTGGTTACATAGTCGTCACCGCCGACCGTGAGCCCGGCAATCTTGTCCTCGGTGTCGTCTCTCGCGGTCAAGAACAGTATTGGCACGTCAATCCCCATGCCTCGAATCTTCTTGGTGACACCGAAGCCAGAGATGTCAGGAAGCATCACGTCCAGCAGAACAATGTCCGGTTGGGTGTCAACGATCTTGGTGATTGCGTCGGTACCGTTTGGGCTCGTCGCAACCTGGTGCCCTGCAAATCTCAAACTGGCCGAGAGCAGGTCTCTAATGTTTGGCTCGTCATCTACTACTAATACCCTGAGATTTTCCATACTGAGAATTCTTATCCTGTTAGCTGGAAGTTTTCTGAGAGTTGTCTGGACTAAATCGAGCTGCTGTCCAGAATCTCATAGGAGTAGCCCTGCTCCGCGAGAAAACGCTGGCGGTTTTGCGCAAAGTCCTGCTCCAGGGTGTCCCTGGAAATCAATGTGTAGAACTGTGCAGTTCTGCCATCTTGCTTTGGCCTGAGGAGCCTCCCCAGCCGCTGCGCCTCCTCTTGCCTTGAGCCAAATGCTCCTGAGATTTGTATAGCAACTGAAGCCTCTGGCAGGTCTACGGAAAAGTTGGCAACCTTGCTCACAATCAGCGCACTGAGCTTTCCCGTCCGGAAGTCTTTGTAGAGCTGCTCACGCTCGTCGACCGGTGTTTGACCAGTTAGCTTGGGGATGGAAAGCAGCTCTGCAACCTCATCTATCTGGTCGAGATACTGACCAATGATTAGCGTTGGCTCTCCAGCGTGTTTTTCCAAGATTTTTTTCATGAGAGGAATCTTGGCCTTTGCGGTTGCCGCAATTCGGAAGCGGTTGTCTCCGTCGGCTATCGCATATTCCATTCGCTCCTCGTCCGGCAGCTCGACCCTAACCTCAAAGCACTCGGCCGGAGCTATGTAACCCTGGGCCTCAATTTCTTTCCAGGGAGCGTCGAAGCGCTTCGGACCAATGAGTGAGAAGACATCAGATTCCCTACCATCCTCTCGAACCAGAGTGGCAGTGAGACCAAGCCTTCGTCTTGCCTGAAGATCAGCGGTCATCTTGAAAATAGGTGCGGGGAGCAGGTGCACCTCGTCATAGATAATGAGGCCCCAGTCACGGGCATCCAAGAGCACGAGGTGGGCAAACTCCCCTTTTCGCTTCGTGGTGAGAATTTGGTAGGTAGCAATCGTTACCGGTGCGAGCTCTTTAGAGGACCCCGAGTATTCAGCAATGTCCTGCTCAGTGAGGGTGGTTCTGGCGAGTAGCTCGTCACGCCACTGCCTTGCTGCGACAGTGTTGGTTACAAGAATCAGAGTGTTTCTCTTGAGCTCGGCCATGGTTGCAGCACCAACTAGAGTCTTCCCCGCCCCACAGGGCAGAACCACCACGCCAGAGCCTCCAGCTTGGAACTTCTCAACCGCCTGTTTTTGATAATCCCTAAGCTCCCAATCTGATTCAGCAAGACTGATTTCATAGGGCGTGCCTGGGGTGAAGCCGGCGGTGTCCTCGGCCGGCCAACCAAGCTTTAGAAGCTGCTGCTTGAGCTGACCCCTAGCCCAGGGTTGAATCCGAAAGCCAGATTCCACTCGCTCGGTCAATAGCTCCGAGACCTTTCTATTGCTGCTCACCTCAGCCATCACTGCCTGCGAATCAGTTACCAGTAACAGACCCTCGTCATCGCGAGTGATCACAAGCTTGCCAAAGCGCTCAATGGTCGAACGGATCTCGTTCACTACTCCCTGGGGAAGCTCAAACTTTGACCAGCGAGTTAGTGAATCGATTATGAAGTCTGCATCGTGGCCAGCGGCTCTGGCGTTCCATAGGCCGAGCCTGGTGATTCTGTAGGTGTGAATGTGCTCAGGTGCCCGTTCCAGCTCAGCAAATATCGCAAGCTCGTGCCTGGCATCAGCGGCATTTGGATGGTCCGTCTCAAGCAGCACGGTCCTATCGGACTGGACAATTAGGGGGCCTGGAGACATCGATTAAGCCTAACTGAGCACGACTGATTTGATTCTTGAGACCGGTAGCGTCCGCTCTGCCTGACGCTCCTCGTCTCGCCCTCTGAGCCTTCCTGCACCAAGCCCAAGCGGAGTCAGCAGGAATTCCTCTTCAATGCCATTTGGTAGTTCAATCTTGAGCTGAACTTTTAGCTTGTTCTTTAGAGCAAACTCCAGTTGCCTCAGCACATCCGATGGGTCAGCTGCAGTCTTCTCACTGCTGAGCAGGCCCTTTGCCCGGGCTGCTAGTTCATCGTCGCTTTGAACCTCGTGGGCTAATGATGCTGTGAACCTGGGGGAGACAATTCGTTTATTTTCATCAAGCATTACCGCTGCGTAACCGGCATCGCGAAGTGAAAAATAGCAAAGCTCAACTGAGCTAGGGCTACGAAGAGCACCTGAGGAACCAGCGAGGCTTAGGTGGTTGAGCGCTCGTTCGTTCTTGATCTGGGTCAGCAGGATCTCATCGGTCGAGCTGACAATTGTCGTCTCGGCGCTTCTGGCTATGGTTAGCCTTCCGAACTTGGCCTCGACCTCGCTGAGCAGATACTCAACCGGTTGAGGGAGGCTTTTGCCACTTAGGTCAGCCAGTGTCTTGCGAACATCTTTTAGGCTGCCTCCTGTCTCTAGGTGGTGCGAGAGGGAAAGCGCACTGAGCCGGAACCTAGACGCCAGCCCGAGGTCCTCACTATCGGCAAAGGAGTCGAGCTGCTTATGGAGCTTGGCGGTGAGTGGGGACGGGCAAACAATGGAAAGGTCTCCCTGAACAATCAGCCGATCCTCTGCTACTGGCAGATTCTCGGCAATCTCTTTTGCTGCCCCCTTCGAGCCCAGTGTCATTGGCTTGAGGGCGACCTGGCCATCAAGCAGTCCTAGGGTGGGTCCGAAATCCAAGACAGCAAGGTTGCTCGTAACCATGAGCGGAAATGCCCCCAGGAGTTGATCGATGATTGGGCCTTCAGAGATTTTGACGGGAGGCAGATCCCAAATACTCTCGATCAGCTGGCTGAGCGCCTGCTCCCTGGTTTTGGTTAGCCACTTTTGACCCACCTCGGTGGTTACCCAGCGTCCAAGGTGCTCGGCAAAGTGGCCAGCGCGCATCCCAAGGCGGAATCGCAGCTGGACATCCTTGCTTTGCCATTTGAGCTTCTCGGCGACTAACTTGGCATCCTGCGCCCGCAGACCTGTCTTCATTACATCGAACCAATGTTGCTCGAGCGCGTAGTGAATTTCTGTGAGACAGAGCATGGTTTCGTAGGCGGACAGGTTGCCACCTGCAACATCCAGTCTCGGCCTCTTCCCGGGCTCGATTCGCTCCAGCGCTTCGATGGTCTCTGGGAATGGCTTGCTGTCTGCGAGATAGCTAGCTTGAAGGTTCTTTGAACTCTTGCCTGCTGCAAGAAGTTCTAGGTCTTTGGCAGGCAGTTTCCGGATGCGAGATTCCAGCTCACGGCCTGTCAGCAGAAGGCGGGAGAGATCAAAGAGGTCCTTACAACCTGCTGAGTTACCAACCATGTCTGCAAGGACCTGTTGGAGATCGCTCGGCGAGAGCTCCCTGAGTTTGCCGGCGAGGCTGAGTATTGAACTCAATTAGTCCCTGGCCTCACGCGAGCGCCGAATGATTGCTGCCACGAGCATCGCAATGATTATGAGAAATCCAACTGGCAAACCAATGAGCGGCAGCTGAGCCAGAATCACGGGCAGATTTTCGGCTCCAAAGAAAACCATCAGCAGGGTGGTGAGAATTGAGATGACTGACAGGCCAATGACACCAACGGCCATAGCGCCGAGCACCTGCTCGAGGCGGCGTGGATTGTTGTTTTTGGCCATCAGACAAGCCTAAGCCTTTCGGCTACACTTGCCTCGGTTCAGTTGAAAGTGGGAAAAATGCCAACAGGCAAGGTCAAGTTTTTTGACGACGACAAGGGCTTCGGTTTCATTGCGGGCGATGATGGCACCGAGGTATTCCTGCATGCCTCCGCACTTCCTCAGGGAAGCGCAACCATCAGGCCCGGCACGAGGGTCGAGTACGGCATTGTCGATGGCCGCAAAGGGGCGCAGGCGCTCTCCCTGAGAATTCTTGAGGTCCCAACCCTTTCCTCGGCTAGCCGCAAGCCAGCTGAGGATCTCGCGGTGATCACTGAAGATCTGATCCGGCTGTTGGATCAAGTTGGTGGAAACCTAAAGCGTGGCAAATATCCAGAGGAAACCCACGGACGCAAGGTAGCGCAGCTACTGAGACGAGTGGCAGATGAGCTCGAAGGATAACAAGCTAGTAACTCTGGCAACGTCTGCCCTGAATGACTTTTCCGAGGGCAGCTTTGGGAAGTTCCTCTCGCAGAGTGAGGAAGTCAAAGGTGTCGTGGAGCTCCACTTCGAATCGACCGCCAAGGGCTACTCAGGATGGCATTGGGTCGTTACTCTCACTCAGCCCGACAAGCGCAAGGCCGCAACCATCTCCGAGATCAATATGGTCGCCGGTCCCGACGCCAAGCTCGCTCCCGAGTGGGTGCCCTGGTCGGAGCGGCTGAAGGAATTCAGGCGCCAGCTCCGCGAAGAAGGCAGAGCAAAGACTGATGCAGAGGCTGATGCCTTGATTAGCGAGATGGGCTCAGTTGTTTCTGACCATGAGGTAGGCGACACCGCCGAGCAGGATGCCAACGATGGCGGTGTGGAGCCACCAAAGAAGACCCGCGTCCGCAAGCGACTGGTAAAACGCGAGCAGGACGATAAGAACGACGACCCAGACGCCAGTTCCGACAAAAACGACTAGTTTCTGATTTACGTTTACCGGCTCAGGATCGGGTTTGCGCTCCACGTGGCGGACGAAAAGCTTCACATTCTCTCCAGCACGTAATCTATGCACTCGATAAGCGCCTCGATATCTGACGGCTCGATTGAGACAAAGGTTGCGATTCTTAGCTGGTTCTTCCCGAGCTTTCGATATGGCTCGGTGTCAACGATGCCGTTTTCTCTGAGAATCCCTGCGACCTCTAGGGCATCGACGCTTTTATCAAAGTTGATTGTCGCCACTACCTGAGAACGGTGCTCGGGATTCTCGACAAAGGCATGAGTTATCTCTGTGCGCTCGGCCCAATCAAAGAGCAGCTGGGAGCTCTGCTTGGTCCTTGCGTCCGCCCACCTGAGCCCTCCGTTTTGGTTGATCCACTTCACCTGCTCGTTCATGAAGAAGATGGTCGCTAGCGCTGGGGTGTTGAGCGTGTAGTTATCGCGCGAATTATCAAGTGCAAGCTTCAAGCTGAGGATGTTGGGGACGTACCTGTCTGAGGCGGCAACTTTCTCGATTCGAGCAATCGCCTTAGGCGAGACCATTGCCAACCAGAGCCCGCCGTCTGAGGCGAAGTTCTTCTGCGGGGCGAAGTAATAGGCATCGGTTTCACTGAGCTCAAAGTCAATACCACCAGCGGCACTGGTTGCGTCAGTCAGCATCAGGGCATCCTCGTCCGCGCCAACCACCCGCTTCACGGGAGCAACGACTCCCGCCGAAGTTTCGTTGTGGGGGTAGGCATAGATGTCAACCCCCGCCTCAGCAACCAGTTCTCCTCGGGTGCCGGGTTCGGCCGAAACCACAGTCGGGCTGTCTAGCCAGGGAGCTCCAAGAATCTTTGCAAACTTACTTCCAAACTCGCCGTGCACCAGGGCCTGACCCTTGCGCTCCGCGAGTGAGTAGGTGGCGGCATCCCAGAATGCGGAAGCTCCTCCGTTACCCAGGATCACCTCATAGCCATCAGGAGCTCTAAATAGTTCAACAAGGCCGCCCTTGAGCTCGCCCACCAGGTTGCGAATCGGCATCTGGCGGTGAGAGGTGCCCATGTGCTCGCCAGCAAACTTCACAAAGCTATTGAGCTGCTCGGGGCGCATCTTTGATGGACCACAGCCAAACCTGCCGTCCTTTGGTTTTAGGTTCTCTGGGATCACAATCTGGGCCATGGCGGTAAGTTTAGCCTCCGGCTTTATTAGTGTTCTTCTATAGCCACAGGAAATTAGATGACTGACCTAATCGACACAACCGAGATGTATCTCAAGGCGATCTTGGAGCTTGAGGAGGAGGGCATCACTCCCATGCGCGCTCGCATTGCCGAGCGCCTCGACCACTCCGGGCCCACAGTCTCCCAAACAGTTGCGCGGATGGAGCGCGATGGGCTCCTTAGAGTCGAGCAGGACCGCCAACTCCACTTCACAGATGAGGGCCGCCTCACAGCGATTGAGGTAATGCGCAAGCATCGACTTGCTGAGCTGCTGCTCGTTGAGGTTATTGGCCTCGACTGGGAGTCTGTGCATGAGGAGGCCTGCCGCTGGGAGCACGTGATGAGCGAAGCCGTTGAGCGCAGGTTGCTAGAGATTCTCGATAACCCAACACACTCGCCCTTTGGCATGCCGATTCCCGGCCTTGAGCTACTTGGTCTCCCAGCACCCGAGGTCAAGGGCTGCCGGCCGCTGAGCGAGCTAACAGGAGGCGAGTACGAGCTTTGCCGCATTGGAGAGCCGCTTCAGCTAGACCCCAGTATTCTGGGTCAGCTTAGGCAGTTGGGTCTGTTGCCGAAGGTGGCAACGAGCCTGGTAATTCGATCGGGGGAAAAGCTTCTGACAGCCGCCGGGCGTCAAGAAGGGCTGCTGGTTGACGACTCGATAGGGCAGCATCTGTTTTTGTGTGAACAGGGCACTATCTAGTTATACTTTTTTGGTTAGAAGTTCGGAAAAACTTCTCGGAGGATTCCTTTTGAGTTCAGCTTCAGCTGATGCAAGGCCATCTCGCAAAGAGATAAGAAAAGCAGAGCGCGCCCAGAGCATGGTCTCGGCTCGTCGCACCTTGCGCTCTTTCTGGACCATGATTTCCGCAACTGGTCTGATGGCAACCTTTGCGCTGCCCTCTTACGGTTTTTCTCCAGAGGCGACCGCCATCTCGGGACTTACAACCTCTAATGAAATGGTCCAGCTCTCCGCCCCATCCCAGGGACTCTCAGTCGCTACGGTGAGGGCGGTTTCCTTTACCAGGGGTGAGTACCAGCCGGCCGATGCCTCAGAGTTTGAGGTGAAGCGCTCTTCTCAGCGCTACCGCGGACCTCTGGCCAAGGACTATCTAGAGAGCCCAAGATTCTCCGAGATCACCAGTGCCAACATCATGAAGGCAACTGCAGAGGTGGTCGGGACTCCATACGTCTTTGGTGGCCAGACTCCAAATGGCATTGACTGCTCCGGGCTTGTGCTTTTCGTCTACGCACAGTTTGGAATCGAGCTTCCACACAGCGTTTACCAGCAGGCAAGGTACGCCGAGCGGGTGCCAATCGAGGAGGCGGTCCCCGGTGACATTGTCGTATTCAACGACTACAGCCACAACGGGATCTATGCGGGTAACGGCAATTTCTATCACGCTCCACAGCCGGGAGACCGAGTGAAGCTAGCGCCAATCTTCACCGATCGTTTCCACATCGTGAAGCTTGCTGACATCCAAAACTAACCCCAAAAGTTCACCTAATAAGGCCCGCGTTTCTAACGCGGGTTTCGCTTTTACCCACTTAATCTCTTTTACAAGTATTGACCTTCATGGGAAGGGGCGGTGAAGTGCCACTAGACATGCAAGCCAGGCATGGCAACTGGATCCATCTCCACCAACACCCCTGCATACCCATGCCGGAGAAAACCGCGCGTCGCATTTTTGCGGCGCGTTTTTTGTTCCCGGGGTCGATACCGAATACTCACAAGCCGTGTGGGCGAATTCGATAGGAGAACATCTTGCGCACACTCGTACTGAATGCAGGCTACGAACCGCTGGCGGTCGTTTCCTTCAAGAGGGCACTCGTATTGGTCCTCAATCAAAAAGCAACCGTGCTAGCCGGAACCGGAGGCGAGGTGGTGCGTAGCGCAAGCCAAGAGTTCGACATGCCCGCGGTCATTTTGCTCCAGCGCTACGTTCGGATTCCAAATTCACGGAGGGTTCCGGTCTCTAGACGAGGCGTGCTGCGCAGAGATGGTCACCGCTGTGGCTACTGCGGCAAGAGCGCGAACACCATTGACCACGTGATCCCCAAATCTAGGGGCGGACAGGACAGCTGGGAGAACCTGGTTGCCTGTTGCCTGAGGTGCAACAACGCAAAGAGCGACAAGACGCCGCAAGAAATGGGTTGGGAGCTCCGGGTAACACCCAAGATGCCAACGGGTATGGTCTGGAGTGTTAGGGGAGCGGAAAAACCTATGCCGCAGTGGCAGGAGTTCTTGGCTTTGCAGCAGCAAGCTGCCTAGATGTTGTCACCAAAGTTTCCGGCCAGCCTCGCATGCAGTGTTTCGCTGGCCTGGTTCATGCCTTTGATGTAGACCTCTTTCCCTAGAGACTCGTACTTTGTAACAATCGAATCAAGTGCGGCGACAGTCGAGGCGTCCCAGATGTGTGAAGCCGAAACGTCGATGACCACATAGTGAGGATCGTCGGTGTATTCAAACAGGGTCGTTAGATCGTTACTGCTGGCGAAGAAGAGCTCTCCTTCTACGGTGTATAGAGCTGCTTGAATTTCATCATCTCCTCCAACTGACCGCTTCACATTTGCGAAGTGAGCCACCCTCCTTGCGAAGGCCACCATCGCCACCAGGACACCCGCTATGACTCCGATTGCAAGGTTATGCGTCCAGACGACGACCGCAGCAGTTGAGACCATCACTAGAGTCTCGCTTTTGGGCATGCGCTTGAGGGTTGCCAGAGCAACGGAGTGGAAATTGAAGGTACTAATGCTGACCATGATCATCACTGCCACCAGCGCCGCCATAGGAATCGCTTGCACAAACTCACCAAGCGCGACAACGAGGAGCAGTAGAAAGACACCGGCTAAAAAGGTCGAGATTCGTGTTCGCGCGCCGCTGGCTTTGACGTTGATCATGGTCTGGCCGATCATCGCGCAACCTCCCATTCCGCCGAGGAAGCCGCTGATGATATTTCCAACGCCTTGAGCGAGTGTCTCACGGGTCTTTTGTGAGTGAGTGTCGGTTATCTCGTCAACCAGCTTTGCTGTAAGCAGCGACTCCAGGAGACCAACCAGCGCCATGGCAAGAGCGAACGGAGCAATTATGTTGAAAGTTTCAATCGTTAGCGGGACGTTTGGGGTTAGCAGCTCCGGAAGGGATTGGGGCAACTCACCCTCGTCGCCAACGGTTGGGACCTTCAGGCCCATGACCAAAACAGTTCCCATCACAAGGACGATTGCAACTAGTGGGGCCGGAATGACTTTGGTGAAGCGGGGAAGAACAACCATCACAACCAGCCCCAGTGCTACCAATGGGTAAACCGCGAATGGCACATCAATGAGGTGGGGCAGCTGAGCTATGAAAATCAAGATTGCCAGGGAGTTTACAAACCCAATCATCACGCTGCGCGGGATAAACCGCATCAACTTCGCAGCTCCAGCGACACCCAGCACGAGCTGAAACACACCCGCGAGAATTACGGTCGCCAGGAAGTAGTCAATGCCGTAGTCCCTGGCGACCGGGGCGATTACCAGAGCGACTGCACCGGTTGCCGCAGAAATCATCGCGGGCCGCCCACCTAGGACCGCTGTTGTGATCGCCATTACAAAGCTCGCGAAGAGCCCCACCCTCGGATCTACTCCAGCGAGGATAGAAAAGGCAATCGCCTCGGGTATGAGGGCGATTGCAACGACCAATCCGGCCAGAGATTCTCTAAGAAGTAGCTTGGGGTCAGTAAGCGCCTCACGGACCGATGGTCTTGGTTTGTAGCGGGGGTCCGAAGAGGTAAAAATTGAACGAATCTTAGATAAAAACAAATTGGCTCCGTGCCGGATTTCATTAGGGTGATTTGGCACGACTACGAGCCCTGGACAAAACAAACCTAACCCATTGACGAGTTGGTGTGTCCTGGTGGCCCCGAGAAGAATCGAACTTCCGACACACGGTTTAGGAAACCGTTGCTCTATCCACTGAGCTACGAGGCCAAAAGAGCTTCTAGATTAGCGGAGTTTGATCTGTTTCTCCTCGGCCAAGGCTAAGGGGAGAAAAGCGCCGAGAGTTTTAGGCTTGGGCAGTGGACCATTCGCAGCAGCTAGCGCTCTGGAGAGAGCAGTTTGCTTCCATTGGTGGCACCAATCCACTCATTAGCTTTGAAGCCTCCAGCTTTGGCCAAGTGGATCTGGCGCGGTCGCATCCAGGCGGTCTTGCCCAGTTAGTTTCAGCTCGCAACACCACCATTGGCAATCTTGTTAGAGACGGAGTTGCGCTTGCAAGGGCCCAGAGCGCAACAAGAAGGATCCTCAGAAAAGCTCAGCGCATCGAGGGCACCTTTGGCGCGGAGGCACTCTTTGTTGCTGGCGGTCTCATCAGCTATGAGTCGAAGAAGCTTCCAATCTTGCTCTGGCGGGCAAACCTTATTTCACGTGGCGATGATTACGAGCTGCGCATCAGCGAAACGCCGCAGCTGAATCCGGCTGTCACAGAGTTGATTTCTAAACACCGCCCTGACTTCAAGGAGACTGACCTGATTGCCGTCGCTACCGGGCAATCAGATTTGATTCCAGTTGGGGCGTTGGCTCTTGTCTCGCAGTATTTGCAGAATACGGATGCGGACATCGAAAAGCTTTTGGTTCTCGGGAACTTCGTGCCCGACCTAATCAGGCTATCTCAGCTCAAGCTGCCAGAGGACCTTAAGTCCCTTGCCTCCCTGCTGGGTGAGGAGGGGAAGCCACCGGTAGTTTCCGATTCCCCGGTGACCCTAGTTGCGGAGGCAGACACCTCGCAAAGACTCGTTCTTCGAAGAGCCCATGAGGGAGAGTCGTTTGCGGTTCGAACCCTGCCCGGCTGTGGCTACTTGCAAACAGTGGTGAATGTCCTCGCCAACAATGCTCTCGAGGGACGAAGGACTCTCATCGTCGCCCCGAGAGAGCAGACCCTCGACGAGCTTGCAGAGCGCCTTTCGAGCCACAAGCTCGGCGGCCTAGCGGTCAGAGCAAATGATGCCTGGAGCGATGTTGTTGCTGCAATCTCCAGAAATGAGAAGGCAAGCACTGGAGCACTTTTAGAGGCGAAGGCAGAGCACCGCAAGGCGCAGGAGTCCATAGAGCACTACTTTGCTGCTGTTGGAACCAGCGACTCGGTGCTGAGCATCTCCTTGATCGAGGCTTTGGAGCAGCTTGCGAAGCTTGCGGGAGAGAATAATCCTCCGGTTAATGCGGCGAGGATCAAGCCAGAGCTTTTGCCGAGCATACGTTCCACCGCTCCCGAGCTTTTGTCTAAGGCCCACGAGGCAGGACTTTTTCAGCATGGGCCAGAGAGCTCTCCTTGGTATGGGGCGAGGTTTGAAAATCAGGAGGAAATCTCAAAAGCACTTGCGGCTGTCCGAGAGCTGGCTGGAGAAAACTGGCGAACCCTCAGCTATCAAATCAACCGCTACCTCTCTGACTTGGAGCTGGCAAAGTGTCAAAACGTCGAGCAGTGGGCTGAGCAGCTCAGACTGCTCCTCGGCATTCGCTACACCCTAGATAAGTTCCTACCAAGTATCTTCGACAGGCCCCTCCACGATCTCATTAGAGCCACGGCTGGTCGCAACGAACGCAATGATCTCTCGGGGGCTCAGCGAAGGAGGTTCAAGAAGCTCGCAAAAGAATTTGTACGGCCTGGAACCTCGGTGAGCAATCTTCACCAGGCCCTGAAAGATGCACAGGAGCAGCGTGAGCTCTGGGATAAGCACAACACCACCCAGGCCCCACCTTCTGTTCCGCTAGGACTTGCTGAGACCCAGGCAAAGTTTGAGACCATCAGCAACACAATCTCCCTGCTAGAAAAGCATCTGGACCCTAATCCAGATCAGCCGCTGATGACCCGCATGAGTTTTGATGATTTTGGTGCGCGACTGGAGTCCCTTGCCAAAGAGACTGAGTATCTCGATCACTACCTTGCCCGCAAGCCAATTTCGCAAGAACTGGAGGGGGCAGGCCTTGGACATCTTGCTAGGGAACTGTCGCTGATAAACCCATCCAGCGCTCAGGTCCAGCTTGAGTTCGAGCTTGCTTGGTGGCAGTCGGCACTTGAGGCAATCGTGCAGCGCAATCCAGAGATTCTGGAATATGACGCAGAGCATTTAGCAGCCCTCGAGGAGGCATTTGAAAGCTCGGGTCAAAAAGTAGTTGCAGAGGGCGCAAATACGGTTCGGGCCACACTGGCAGAGCGCTGGAAGAGCGGAATCCAGAAGCAGCCAGCCTCGGCCGACAAGCTTCGGGAGCAGCTCAGAAAACGCGCAATTACCCTCAAGGATGGCCTACTGCTTGGGGGCAACCTATGGCAGCAATTAGTGCCAGCTGTCATGCTCTCCCCTTACAGGCTCTGGGAGCTTGCCTCCAGCGATCACTTCGACACGGTATTGGTCTTGGACGCAGCCTCTGCGGGTGCCGCTGAGACCATCTTTGCTCTCACCAAGGCGGACCAGGTGATTGCCTTTGGGGATCCTGCAATTGCGGCTCCAGAGAATTTTGACACCGTGGCAAGAGCCAACCAGGACAGCCATGAGTCCGACAGGCCCTCTGTCTACGAGCTCGTCGAGTCCCGTTTCGGCCACGAGGTCATAAACCGTAGCTACCGGATGAATGGGCAGGTGCTCGGGCGGTATCTGAACCAGAACTTCTATGACGAAGAGATCATTCTGGAGCCAACCGTGGGCCAGCTATTTGGTGAGCACAACTTTGAGCACATCGAAATCACCGAGGGTGCGACGACTGAATCGACCATTGAGGGTTCAACCGAGTCGATGGATGCCGAGGTTGACAAGGTTGTGGAGCTTGTGGTCTCCCACGCCCGCTGGCATCCAGAGGACTCCCTGATGGTTGTAACAGCCTCCAGATCTCACGCCGAGAGGATTGACCAGAGGGTTTCGGAGGCCGTTCGCGAGCAGCCAGCGATTGCCGAGTTCTTTGATGCCCACGGCAGGGAGCGTTTTGAGGCGGTCACGATGAGCGAACTTACCCATCGACTGGCAGATCGCGTAATTTTCTCCGTTGGCTTTGGCCGCACACCAGAGGGCCGCATCTCGGGAACCCTTGGTGATTTCAACTCTGAAAATGCCGGACGCTGGATGGTCAATCAAATTGTCTCCGCTAGAAAACGGCTAACGGTGGTCTCCTGCTACAACTTCGAAGATTTCGCCGGGGGCTCGCTTCCTGAGAACCAAAAGTGGCTCAAGGACCTAATTGCTCCGAGCTTCCTCTCGGATGTCCTGGACGGTGATCCGGACCCGCTGCTAGCTGATCTTGCAAAGCGTCTAGAAAAGCTTGGCCTGAAGGTGAATCTGAACTTTGCGGGCAGAATCGCGCTAGTGGCGTCGAGGGGTAAGAGTGCGATTGTGATTGACGCAGACTGGTCGCTAGCTGGCGAGAGCTGGGAGGAGAAGTTGCGACTTAGACCCGGCCTACTCAGAGCAATGGGCTGGCTCTACCACCGCGTCCACGCCTTTGAGATCTTTGCCCAGCCTCAAGAGGTTGCCAACCGAATTGCGATGAGGCTGGGGGTAGATCTCAGAGGCAGAGTAGAGCCGTTGTTTGATGAGCCTGCATTTGAGGACACACCAGAGGCCTGGGGCGATGGTGATGACTCGAATGACGATCGGCTCCGGGATGACAAGCCCCCGCACTGGGGTTAGTCGCTGCTCGGAGCAGACTCGCTCTTCGTTGAAGAACTGCTTGCCGAATCTGTTCTGTAGAAGCCAGAGCCTTTGAAGCTCACACCTAGATTGCCAAAGAGCTTCTTGATATCTCCACCGCACTCTGGGCAGCTCGCGGGGTCCTTGTCGCTGAAGCTGAGCTGCATCTCAAAGGAGTGATTGCAACTCTTGCAGGAGTAGGCGTAGGTAGGCATAGCCAGAGAAGTTTAGCCAACAACAACGGTTCTTAGAGGGGTAACGATTATCTGAACTTGCTGGTCGTGGGGCTCACTGGGAACGCTGTCAATAAGCTCGCTGTCGAAAATGACCGCAATGCGCTTTCCGGAGTAATTTGCCAGCACCCGGTCATAGAAGCCCCTGCCTTTACCGAGTCGGTTGCCCGTCATATCTGCCGCAAGCGCAGGCACGATCATAAGGTCGATTTCTGCAATTGGCACGGCTGTACCTTGAGGCTCCGCTATCCCAAGTGCTCCCTCGCGCAACTTTCCGGCTGCAAATTCGAGGTGGTGGCCACTAACCCTTGGAAGCACGAGGTTTAGGTTCTCAGCCGCCCAGCTGTTGAACTCGGTAACGTCTGGCTCCGAGGGCAGAGGCGAATAGCTAGCTACTGTCTTCGCAGCATGCTGGGTGACTAACGCAACAAGTTGCTCAGTGAGGCCCGCAGAGGGTTGCGGCCTGGAGGCGGACAATTGTCTGCGCAGCAGCTGCTTCTCGTTGCTATCCATAGGGGTAATCTTGCCAGCGTGAGAGATGGCGCGTTGAAGTTTGACCTTGTCGAGCTGAGGCAACTGAAGAAAAGCGATGCAAGAAAACTGCAGGCGCTGCTAATCAAAGACCGAGCCTGGTTATCTCCTTGGGAGGCAACGACTCCCGGCATCCGCTATCCGGTTGACGCGAGGGACCTGGTTCGAAATCTGCTCTATCAACAGCGCAAGGGTACGGGGCTTGCATTCATCATCGAGGTAGATGGGACGCTTGCAGGGCAGATAAACGTGGCAAACATCCTTTACGGCTCAGTCTCATCTGCAACGGTCGGCTACTGGATAGGCAAGGACTTCGCAGGGAGAGGGGCTATGCCAATAGCTGTTGCCCTCACCATCGACTATCTCTTCGACGAGCTTGGGCTTCACCGTGTAGAGATTGACATCAGACCTGAGAATGAAGCGAGTCTCCGTGTTGTCGAGAAGCTCAAACTTCGCGAGGAAGGGCTCAAAGAGCGCTTCATCCACATCGACGGGCAATGGCGGGATCACAGGGTGTTTGCCATCACCTCAGAGGAGCGCAAGGGCTCAATGCTCGGCAGACTCGATAACACGCTTGACCAATAGCGAGAGAATTCCTGCTCTACCCATATCTTTATAGCCATGGGTTCTCCGGTTGGCTTAGGTGGTATCACTCTCGTAATAGCCGCAATCGTTTGGCTCATCATTTTTGTTCCCGGCTACACCCAGAGAGCTCAGCTCAAGGCAACTACCAGCCTGATGCGCAAAGAGGCTCGAGAAGTTAATAGAAATCGTGTGCTGACCGAGCATGACAGGCTCGCCAGGCTCCTTGCCACCCAGCGCGGCTTCTCGATACTTTTCGCTTTATTTCTGCTTGGCTCAATTGCTGCGGCAGTTTCGGCTGCTGTCGACTCAACATTCTGGTTCTTGGGTGGCTTGCTGGGTGTCCTGTCGCTGTCGAGCCTGTTCATTTCTAGGGCGGCAGCAAATCAGGCAAGGGGCATTGCAAAGAAGCTTCACAAATCTCGTCAAGACGTGAGGTCAAATGCCGCAAGGGCCAGGGCAAAGACCAGGGAGTGGAGCCCAAACCCACTGCCTGAGCCACTTGCCAAGAGATCAGCACCTGTTAGCCAGGAGCCGGTTGCCGAGGTAATTGACATCTCAAAGCCAAGGCGAGTGCTTGCGAGCAAGGACATCGACGAAATCCTGGCACGCCGCAGGGCTATCTAGTCCCTACTGACATAAGCTTCACTCGTTTGTTCGAATGGAGATAATCAACAATGGGTCTAGGCGATTCAATTAGAAAGTTTTTCGGCCGCACAGCTAAGGCTGTTGGCCAGTCTGCAGCTGAAGTGAAGGTTGCTGCAAAGGACCTCGCAAACGATGCACTCACCGAGGTCGAGAAGGGTGCTAAGAAGGTAGCGAGCGAGGCTAGCAAGGCCAAGAAGGCCGCTTCACCTGCAAAGCCAGCGGCACCAGCCAAGAAGCCTGCAGCCAAGAAGCCAGTAGCTAAGAAGCCAGCTGCCAAGACTGCCACCAAGGCAGCTCCAGCGAAGAAGACTGCTGCCAAGCCCGCAGCTCAGAAGCCAGCAGCCAAAAAGCCAGCAGCTAAGAAGCCAGCCGCTAAGTAGTTAGCGGACGGTGTAGCTAGCCGCCTGCTTCAAAGTTGGGTGGTTGAACTCGAATCCTGTCGCAAGCAGTTTCTCCGCACTCATCCTGTGTGAGGTCAGAAGAATCTGATCGGCTGCGGCTCCTGCAGTGAGCCGCATTGCCCAGGCGGGGATTCGAATTAGGTTTGGTCTCCTCAGCTCCTTGCCGAGGGCTGCGAAGATTTCTTCGCAGGTGGCCGGTTCAGGAGCGGTGAGGTTATAGGGGCCTTCTGCCTTTTCATTTTCGATGAGGTGGACGATTGCTCTGGCGTGATCCTCGACGGTTATCCATGCCCACCACTGCTTGCCGCTGCCTAGGGATTTCACGAATAGCAGGCTGATCATCAGTTTGATTAGCTTGAGCGCGATTGCATTTTTGCTCATTGCAAGGGTGGTGCGGAGCAAGACCGTGCGGATTTTTGCTTTTTTGGCTTCTTGCTCCCAAGCGTTTGAGAGCTCTGCCATGAAGCCGGTGCCAAGGGGGCTGTCCTCAGTCAGAACCTTGTCCCCGCCATTTCCGTAGAAGCCCTCGGCCGAGCCGGAGACGAAGACCTTCGGCGGCTTCTTGGAGTTATTTATGGTTTCCACCAATAGTCGCGTCGAGTCAATCCTGGAGCTGATGAGCTTCTTCACATACCCAGGAGTCCAAGGAATCTTGGATGTTGTCGCGCCATTTAGATTCACCACGGCATCCACCTGCTCCATTACATCCGCGGGTATAACCCCCTGATCCGGTGACCACTGCAATTCATTTGGATTCTTTGGAGCACGCCTAACGAGGCGAATTGGCTGGTGGCCCGAGGCCTCAAGCTGCTTTATGAGCTCTGTTCCAATGAGTCCACTGGAACCAGATACGAGTACTTTCATCAACGCTCTCTTTAGGGGAGATAACACTATCTACAATGGGTGGAGAGGGTTTATTCCAAGCCCAATCCAAGGGAGCAATGAACGTAGATATTTGGGTCTGGATCGCGACCATCGTGGTTCTAGTTACCGTCTTGGCCGTTGATTTTATTTATCAGGTGAGACACCCTCACGAGCCAACCTTTCGAGAGTCAGCAATTCAGTCAGCCATCTACATCATCTTGGCGCTGCTCTTCACTTTCGTCGTAGGCGGTATTTGGGGCCCGCAGTTCGCCCAGGAGTACTTCGCGGGCTATATCACCGAGAAGTCGCTCTCGGTCGACAACGTATTCGTCTTTTTGGTGATCTTCACCCAGTTCGCAGTTCCGCGGGAGCTGAGGAGTCAGGCGCTTCTGATTGGTGTTGGTCTGGCGCTGGTGCTGCGCTTTGTGTTCATTCTGTTGGGCGCTGCCTTTATCGAAAACTTCAGCTGGGCCTTCTACATCTTTGGCGCCTTCCTGCTGTTCACGGCTCTCAAAATTCTCAAAGACACCTACGACGGTCTCAAAGATGATGGCCATAGTGAATACTCGGGCGGCAAGCTAATTGCCGCCATTCAAAAGGTGATTCCATCTACCGATGAGTACCACGGAAATAAGTGGTTCGTGAGAATTTCGGGCAAGCGCCTCGCAACTCCGCTGTTGATGGTGATGATTGCGATTGGGTTTACTGACCTGCTTTTCGCCCTAGATAGTATTCCGGCAATCTATGGGCTCACCGATGTTCCCTACATCGTATTTGTTGCCAATGTGTTCGCCTTGCTTGGACTTAGGCAGCTCTACTTCCTCCTTGGAGGCCTCATGGAGAGGCTCAAGTACCTAGGAATTGGTCTGAGCATCATTCTGGGCTGGATCGGTATCAAGCTTGTCGTTCACGCTCTCCACAAAAACGAATTACCTTTCATCAACGGGGGAGACAAGGTAACTCTCATCCCAGAGATCGGCACCGAGCTCTCGCTGTTTGTGATCCTTATCACTCTGCTGATTACGACCATTTGGTCACTGGCTGCGACCTCAAAGAACCGCGAGAAGAAAAGCTAGATCCAAATCGGAAGCAGCATCTGAATCCGCCACACCCAGTCGGGAGTGGCAAGGCCCATCCAGATGCTTGTGAAGTAGATCGCCACCAGAGCTGTTCCGCCTAGCAAGAACCCAACTCGGCGCTCCCGCTTTGACCTCCAGCCCCTGACTATCCCGATGCGAAGGTAGTGGTGGAGGGCGTATGCAAGAGCTATTGCAAAAAACGGCATCAGCACGACGGTGTAGAACTGGAAGACAGTTCGATCTAAGTAGATGACCCAGGGAAGCCAACCAGCAAGGAAACCGAGAACCAGTAGCAGAGCGGTTCTACTCTTGAAGATTCTTGGCATGAGCCAAAGGATCGCCAATAGGCCGCCAAAGAAAACAACCAGGTTCGGGATGGCCGTGATCGCAACCGTGCAGTCGCCAAGTGCCCCACAAATCTCAGCATCCTCGAATCGTTCGAAGTAGAACGCCGTTGGCCTGAGCGCCAAGAGCCATTCAAAGGCGTTGGCCTGGTAGGGGTGCTCGCTCTCCAGGGAGGTGTGGAAAGAGTAGGCGTTTTGGTGATAGGCCCAAAGTGATTCCCACCAGGTTGGCTGTGCCTGCCTACCCCAGCCGTCGGTTCCCTGGATCCAGCCCAGCCAGGTTGCTACGTAGGTGACTATGCCAAAACTCAATAGCGTCGCGGCATTTATAACGCCTTGAAACCAGGCACCAATTGCTGGCAGGCCTAGGTGCCTTCTGAGCCTTAGGTCAGCGAGGAAGGTGTAGATGCCAAAAAAAGCAAGGAAGTAAAGACCAGACCATTTCACCGAGCTTGCTAAGCCCATTACAACTCCTAGCAGCACGAGCCAGGGTTGAACAGTGAGTCCGGCTTTGCCACTGTCAACAACCCGCCTCCGCCAGGAGGCGTCTGCGACGACCAGGACGGCCAGTCCGAGCACAACCATGAAGGTGAGGATGCCGTCGAGAATTGCGGTTCGCGACATCACTATTGATTGCCCCTCTAGGGCTATGAACAGTCCTGCTGCGAGTGCGAAGGGTCTTGAACCAATTAGCTTTGCGGCAATAAAGATAACCAGCGGGATGACCAGGGTGCCCAGTAGAGCTGCAGAGAATCTCCACCCGACTGGGCTGTCTGGACCAAAGAGTTGGATGCCAAAAAATATGAGCCACTTCCCAAAGGGAGGGTGCACGACATAGGAGCCTGCGGATTCGAAAACTTCGGTGTTTCCAGCCTCAAAATCTAGGTTTGCATCCTCTGGCCAGACTCGCTCCGAGCCAAAAAGACCGAGGGTGTAGGCGTCTTTTACGTAGTAGGTTTCGTCAAAAACCAGAGCGGCTGGGTTTGCGATGTTCCCAAACCTTAGAAGAGCTCCGAGGGCCGTTATGGCAAGGCTTGCGAGCAGCATGTAGCCGCGGGATGAGTGCATCCGCACTGCAAGACGACCTAGAGCTGAATTCACGCTTAGATGCTAGTTTGCTAAGCGTGCTAGTTCTTGCCGCAACCCCAATCGGAAACCTTTCGGATGCCTCGCCGAGGTTGCTTGCGGCGCTGGCCGAAAGTGAGGTCATCGCCTGCGAGGACACCAGAACCTTGAGCCACCTAGCCAAGGCCCTAGGGGTGACCTTGAAGGGGAAGCTGTTGAGCCTTCATGACCACAATGAGCGCGAGAGCGCCGCTCGTATCGTTGAGCTGGCAAAAGAGCAACGGGTACTGCTGGTGAGCGATGCCGGCATGCCAACCATCTCTGACCCTGGATACAACATTGTTCGTGAGTGCGCGGAAGCGGGCCTGGAGGTCAGTGTCATTCCTGGACCGTCTGCGGTTATCTCGGCGCTTGCGGTCTCGGGACTGGCAACAGACCGATTTAGCTTTGAGGGTTTCCTCCCCAGGAAAAGCGGTGAGCGCAGAAGGCTCTTTCAAAACCTTGAGCGCGAATTGCGAACCATGGTCTTCTTTGAGGCTCCACATCGCATTCTGGATGCCCTCGAGGATGCCCAGGCAGTTCTAGGTCCGGATAGGCAGGCTTCCGTGGCACGTGAACTCACCAAGAAGTTTGAGCATGTCGAACGTGGAACCCTTTCGGAGCTGATCAAGTGGGCTAAGGGTGCACCTAAGGGAGAAATGGTCTTGGTTATTGCGGGAGCCAAGCCCGACCAGTTTGACTACGACGATCTTGCAAAGAAAGCGCTTGAGTTAGCGGGTGATGGCCTTGGGATGAAGGCTGCCGCTGCAGAGGTGGCGGAGGCAACCGGCGCGTCTAAGAGCGTAATCTACGAGCATGCCCTGCGGCTGAAAGCCTAAGATATCACGGTGCCCAAGTCGTTTTATGTGACAACCCCCATCTTCTATGTGAATGATGCGCCTCACATTGGCCACGCCTACACAGAGGTTGCAGCGGATGTCATCACTCGCTGGCACCGGCAGCGCGGGGAGTCATCCTTCTTGCTCACTGGAACTGATGAGCACGGTGAGAAGGTCCTAAGGACAGCCCTGGGAAACAACACCGACCCCAAGTCCTGGACCGATCGCTTGGTCAAAGACTCCTGGCTTCCGCTGCTTGAGACGATCGATGTTTCAAATCAGGACTTCATCCGCACCACCGAGGACCGCCACAAGGTTGCCGTTCAAAAGTTTTTGCAGCAGCTATTTGACGCCGGTCATATCTACCAAGGCTCTTTTGAGGGCAACTACTGCGTGGGCTGCGAGGAATACAAGAACGAGTCAGACCTGATTCCTGGAGACGGGGAGTTCGAGGGTCAAAAAGTCTGTGCGATTCATTCAAAGCCTGTTGAGCAGCTAAACGAGAACAACTACTTCTTCAAGCTCTCTGATTTCCAACAGCGACTGCTGGATCACTACGAGGCGAACCCAAAGTTTGTTCAGCCCGAGTCTGCAAGAAACGAAGTTGTCTCGTTTGTCCGTTCGGGCCTCAGCGACCTTTCGATTTCCAGGTCCAAGGAAAGGTTCGACTGGGGGATTGATATTCCCTGGGACACCTCACACATCACCTACGTGTGGTTTGATGCCCTCCTCAATTACATAACCGCGATCGGTTATGGATCGGACGAGGAAAAACTTAGATCACTATGGCCCGCCGATGTCCAGGTGGTGGGTAAGGACATACTCCGCTTCCATGCAGTGATTTGGCCTGCGATGCTTATGGCCGCTGGCATGGAGCCGCCAAAGCAGGTGTTTGGCCACGGCTGGCTGTTGGTTGGTGGCGAGAAGATGTCGAAGTCAAAGCTAACCGGTATTGCTCCAAATGAAATCACGGATGTCTTCGGATCTGATGCATTCAGGTATTACTTCATGAAGGCAATCGGTTTTGGCTCTGATGGTTCATTCAGCTGGGAGGATCTCTCGGCCCGCTACACCGCCGAACTTGCGAACGGTTTTGGAAACCTAGCCTCTAGAACCGTTGCCATGATCTGGAGGTATTTTGACGGCGAGATTCCGGCTGCCTCAGGCGAGGAAACGGCAGACAAGCAGGTGCAGAGGGTCGCATCCGAGGCAGTGTCAGGTGCCGAGTCTGCGATGGACCGTGTGGCTATTCATGAGGCAATTGCCAGCACCTGGAAGTTGGTGGACGAGCTAAATAACTACATCACCACACAGGAGCCTTGGGTCTTGGCAAAAGACGAATCCACCAGGGAGCGGCTAGGAACTGTCCTCTACACCGCTATCGAGGGCTTGAGAGTTCTAGCGGTTCTGCTAGCTCCGGTGATGCCCAAGGCCTGTGAAAAACTCTGGGATGCAATTGGTGCATCTCTCGGGAACCTCTCCAGTCAGTCAGTTAGCTCTGCGGGCAATTGGGGTCAGCTTGCAGCGGGAGCCCAAATATCTGAGCTTGAGGCACTCTTCCCTCGCGTAGAAGAGAAATGACCGAGCCAATAAGAACTCGCGTCAGCTATGACGGCAACGAGAACAGGCCGCAGCGCTATCCGGATTTGCCAGAACCTCTCGAGGTTGGCACCTACGACAATCACACACACCTCGAGATTGCGGACAGCGATTCACCTCTGAGCGTGAGTGACCAGCTTGAGCGCATGAGGCAGGTGGGCATGTTGGGAGCAGTCCAGGTTGGTGTGACGCTCGAAAGTTCGAAGTGGTCGGCAGAGCAGGCCTCCAATGAGCCAATGCTCCTGGCGGCGGTCGCACTTCATCCAAATGAGGCACCGCTCTATGAGACAAAAGAAAAGCTCGATGAAGCGATTGCCGAGATCGCAGAGTTGGCGACTAGGCCAAGGGTTCGGGCCATCGGGGAGACCGGATTGGACTTCTTCAGAACCGAGGGAGAAGAAGCCTTGGAGCTGCAGCTCTACTCGTTTGAGAAGCATATTGAGATTGCCAAAGAAAACTCGATTGCGATGCAGATCCATGATCGTGAGGCTCACGCGGAAGTTGTCAGCACCCTGGCAAGAGTGGGCGCTCCAGATCGCACGGTGTTCCACTGCTTCTCGGGCGATACCGAGCTCGTCGAGATTGCCAAGACCAATGGCTGGTACATCTCGTTTGCAGGAAATGTTTCCTTCAAGAAAAATCAATACCTTCGAGATGCCCTGCTCTCTTGCGAACCCTGGCAGATCCTTATTGAGACCGACGCTCCATTCCTAACTCCAGAGCCGATGCGTGGCCGGCCAAATGCTCCATATCTCGTGCCTCACACCCTCAGGTACATGGCGGACGTGCTTGGTCAAAATCCTGAGAAGCTCGCAGAGCAGATCAACAAAAATACCGAGGCGGTCTACGGTTCTTGGTCAGAGGACCTGTAGTGCTCGGCGCTGCCGACATTAGGAGGCTGGCTGCGGAGTTGGATCTGCGACCAACCAAGAAGCTTGGCCAGAACTTCGTAATCGACCCGAACACTATTCGCAGAATCGTCTCGCAGGCGCACCTGAAAAACGACGACGTTGTGGTTGAGATTGGGCCGGGGCTTGGATCGCTGACACTTGGAATCCTCGAGGTTGCCGACTCGGTGATTGCGGTTG
Organism: Candidatus Aquiluna sp. XM-24bin5; assembly: GCA_003149555.1. The sequence goes on along the minus strand of QCWE01000001.1, from coordinate 695,241 downwards.
AAGTGGATCCAAAGCTGGCATCGATTCTTCCGCGAACCGTTGAGCCACACTTGGGCTCCAAAAGTCTTCAGCTGATTGAGGCTGATGCCCTGAGGGTGACTGAGCTCCCCGCAGAACCAACGGCGCTCGTGGCCAACCTTCCCTACAACATCTCCGTGCCAGTCTTGCTCCACTTCTTGGAGACCTTTCCAAGTATCCAAAAGGCACTTGTTATGGTCCAGGCAGAGGTAGCTCATCGGCTTGCAGCAAAGCCCGGTGGTAAGGAGTATGGGGCGCCGAGTGTGAAGCTGGAGTGGTTTGGAAATGCACGCCTTGCGGGAAATGTTGGCCGCAGCATATTTTGGCCAGTGCCAGGGGTCGATTCCGCGCTTGTTTTCTTTGAGCGCGGCGAGGCGCGGGATGGGCAGTCAGAGGTCTTTGAGGTTATTGATGCCGCCTTTGCTCAGCGCCGAAAGACATTGCGGCAGGCGCTTGCCGGCTGGGCAGGCAGTGCACAGCGAGCCGAAGAGTTACTCGTGGCTGCAGGCATCTCACCAAGTGCTCGTGGCGAGGAGCTGGGCATCGATGAATTCATCAGGGTAGCCTCTAGCAAGTGATCTACGCCTCGGCCCCCGGAAAGATAAACCTCTTCTTTGAGGTGGGTCCGCTGCGCTCAGACGGCTACCACAGTGTGACGAGTATCTACCAGTCGCTAGCAATCAGGCAGCGGGTTGGCGTCGCGGAGAATGACAGCTGGTTGGTCACTACCACGGGAGACCTTCCCGCCGAGCAGCTTGATTTAGTGCCAACGGGAGAAGACAACCTGGTGGTAGTTGCAGCGAAGAAACTCGCAGAGTACGCCGGTATTCCAGCTGTGCCAATGCGATTTGAAACTTTCAAGCAGGTCCCCGTTGCTGCCGGGCTCGCAGGGGGAAGCGCTGATGCCGCAGCTGCACTCTTGGCGCTGAATGTGTTTTGGGGTCTGGGACTGGGCCCTTCGGCACTGATAGATGTTGCAGCCAAAGTTGGCTCTGACGTGCCGTTCTCTCTTCTAGGTGGCACAGCTCTCGGCGTTGACACCGGGATTGAACTCAAGCCCCTGGCTCCGCTCGATACCAAGTATTTGGTCCTCTTGGTTAGTCCTCACGGGCTTGGGACCAAGGAAGTGTTTGGGGTTTTCGACAAGCTCTTTCCTGAGGGCGACATGTCAATGGAACCGGATGCAGCGGCCGCTGCCCTCGCTGCATCAGAGCTCGAAATTGGTAAGAACGCTCTTTGGAGGCCTGCAGTCAAGCTAAGGCCCGAGCTTGAAGACTTTGCCAACCTAATTTCTGGTCAGCGGGGTTTCCTCACAGGATCTGGGCCAACGCTTTACTTTGTGGCTGACTCGAAAGACCATGCAATTGCTATTTCGGAGGAGCTTGGGGCAAGTGGCCACTTTACGATTGTGACCCAGACTGATCAGTTCGGGGCGAGGCTGGACTAGTGGCACACCTACTAGGTGCTCAGAGCATCTCCCACAGCTTCCCCAATCGCGAGGTCTTCAACTCGGTAACCGTTGGAATCTCAGAGGGTGACCGCATCGGTGTTGTCGGTCGAAACGGCGATGGCAAATCAACCCTTATCAAGATTCTCTCGCGGCAACTGGTTCCGGACTCGGGAACCGTTACCTATCGTGGAGGCCTTCGAGTTGGATTCCTCACCCAGACCGACACATTCGATCCTGATCTCCCGGTTACGAAAGTTGTAGTTGGCGACGGCCCTGAGTATGAGTGGGCGGCAGACCCAAAGATTAGAGATGTCTTGGGTGGCTTGGTTGCCGATCTTGACTGGAACCAGAGTGTTGGAACCCTTTCTGGTGGGCAGCTAAGGAGGGTAGCCCTGGCTCGGCTGCTCGCTGGCGACCACGAGGTCATCATGCTTGACGAGCCGACCAATCACCTCGATGTGGATGGCGTCAATTGGCTTGCCAACCACCTCAAAACCCGTTGGAGCCAATCATCCGGAGGTCTACTGGTTATCACCCACGACCGCTGGTTCCTAGATGCTGTCTGCAATACGACCTGGGAGGTCGTCGGTGGACGCATAGAGCCTTTCTCCGGAGGCTATGCAGCCTATGTGCAGCAGCGTGCTGAGAGAGCCCGCCAGCAGGCGGCAATCGAGGCGCGACGCCAAAACATTCTCCGCAAGGAGCTCGCATGGCTCGGCCGCGGAGCTCCGGCCCGAACATCGAAACCAAAGTTTCGAATCGATGCCGCACTTGAACTTATTGGCAACGAGCCCCCACCTAGAGACTCGATTGAACTGGCGAAACTATCCACGGCAAGGCTCGGTAAGGACGTGGTCGATCTCGAAGATGTGAGCTACCAAACACCTGACGGCAAGACAATCTTTGAAAACCTAACTTTTCGACTGGGTCCCGCTGACAGGATCGGACTGGTTGGTGCAAACGGTGCCGGTAAGACGACACTGATAGGGCTCCTAACTGGGGCGCTAACTCCAACGACCGGCAAGGTAAAAATTGGGAAGACTGTTAGGTTTGCGCAGCTGTCCCAGGATGTTGCCGAGCTAAATGAGCATGCGGATGACCGCATTTTCAACATGATCAAGCGTGAGAAGACAACGTTTGTGGTTGGAAAGAAAGAGATTCCCACGGGCCAACTTGTGGAGCAACTTGGCTTCAGATCCGAAGAGCTACAAACACCAATCAAGGACCTTTCAGGCGGTCAGCGCAGGCGTTTTCAACTCTTGCGGCTTATGTTTACCGAGCCGAATGTCCTAATTCTTGACGAGCCAACCAACGATCTTGACACTGACATGCTGGCTGCCATCGAGGATCTTTTAGATATTTGGCCTGGAACTCTGATCGTTGTTTCCCACGACCGCTACCTTCTCGAGCGAGTAACTGACAATCAATACGGGTTGCTGGGAGATACCAATCTCAGGCATCTTCCGGGAGGAGTAGATCAGTACCTTCAGCTCAAAGTGCCTAAAATGCAGGCTCAATCAAAGCAAGTTCGAAGCCAAGAACTAACCGGAGCCGAGAGGCGCAACCTCGAGAAGGAATCAGCAAGGCTAGAGAGGCTGATTGCGAAGACAGAAACCGAATTGACGCAGCTTCAACTTGAGATGGCGGAGGCCGACCAGAGCGACTATGAGGTACTGAGTGAGCTCTCTGTTAAGGAGCGGGATCTCAGGTCTGAAATCGACAAGGCTGAGCAAACGTGGCTTGAGGTTGCTCAGAAACTACAGCAGTAGCAATTCTCTGGCAGACTTGCACTCGAGGGTTACCTCGTTCCGCTCTGGTGTAATGGCAGCACGGCGCCCTTTGGAGGCGTCCGGTCTAGGTTCGAATCCTAGGGGCGGAGCAGGAAGCGATCGGGAGGCTGAGTGCGACAACTAGCAGTGGTGGTGCTAGCCGCTGGCGAAGGCACCCGCATGAAAAGCGCTACCCCCAAAGTTCTTCACCAGATGGCCGGCCTTCCAATAATTGGACATGTACTTGCCACCGCTCACTCACTCTCTGCCGCGCACGTAGTTGCAGTCCTTCGGCACAAAAAGGCCGACATCGAGAGCTATATTTCTGAGCACTTTCCTCAGACTCTGATTGCGGAGCAGGATGATATTCCGGGAACTGGCAGGGCAGTCGAGGCAGCGCTCTCGGCTCTGCCAAAAGGTTTCGAAGGTGAAGTTGTTGTGCTCTCAGGGGACGTGCCGCTTCTGGACACCCAGTCAATTGGGGAGCTCGTTGTAAGACACCGTGAAGGTGCGAACAGCGCTACCTTGATCAGCTGTGAGCTCGAGAATCCAAATGGCTACGGACGTGTCGTCCGATCTGGGGGAGAGCTAAAAGAGATAGTCGAGCAAAAAGACGCCTCCGATGAGCAGCTTGCAATCAATGAGGTAAACGCCGGTGTTTACTGCTTCGAGGCGGAGGCACTTGTCGAAGCCCTGGGCAAGGTGGACACAAATAACGCCCAAAACGAGAAGTACCTCACAGACGTTGCGGCAATCATGCTCGGTTCTGGGCAAAAGGTTGAGGCTCACGTCATTTCCGACCACTGGTTGGTTGCTGGCATCAACGACAGGGTTCAGCTCAGCGAAGTCGCTGCGGAGCTAAATCGCAGAATTGTGCGAGCTTGGCAGCTCGCTGGCGTCACCGTGCTAGAGCCGGCAACGACGCTAATCGACGTAACGGTTCAGCTTGGTCAAGACGTCCTATTGAAACCCTCCACCAGGCTGCATGGACTCACGCGTGTCGGTGCAGGAAGCACCATTGGACCCGACACATCGCTGCTCGACACCGAGGTTGGAAGCGGAGCAAAGGTTGTCAGAACCCAAGCCGAGGGCGCAAAGGTTGGCGACAGAGCCAACGTCGGACCGTTTTCCTACCTCAGGCCCGGAACTGAACTGGGAGCGGATGGAAAGATCGGCGCTTTCGTGGAAACGAAGAACGCGAAGATTGGGTCGGGTGCCAAGGTGCCACACCTCAGCTATGTGGGAGATGCCGAGATTGGCGAGGGGGCAAACATCGGCGCCGGGACGATCTTTGCCAACTACGACGGAGAGAAAAAGCACCGCAGCATAGTTGGTAGGCATGCTAAGACGGGAAGCGGAAATGTTTTTGTGGCGCCGGTAAACATTGGAGCTGGTGCCTACACCGCCGCCGGTTCAACTATCCGCAGAGATGTAGAGGCTGGGGCACTAGCATTAAATACGACACCGCAAAAAAACCTGGCGGGGTGGGTACTAGAAAAGAGGCCGGGTTCGGACTCGGCGAAGGCAGCAAGCGAGGAGACGGAGTAGTCAATGGCAATTGAAAAGCCAGCGAGTAAGCAAATGGTGATTGCTTCGGGAAGAGCGCACCAGTCACTGGCCCAGGAGGTTGCCGAGATCCTCAAGACCGAGCTAGTACCGGTCACCGCGTACGACTTTGCAAATGGCGAGACCTTCGTGAGATACGAAAGAAGCGTTCGCGGCGTCGACGCCTTCATAATTCAGGCCCACCCAAACCCAATCAACCACTGGACCATGGAGCACCTGTTGATGGTGGATGCCATGAAACGAGCCAGTGCCAAGCGAATTACCGTTGTAGCACCGTTTTTCCCCTATGCGCGCCAGGACAAGAAGCACAAGGGCCGCGAGCCTATCTCCGCGCGACTAGTTACCGACCTCTATCGCACAGCAGGTGCGGACAGGCTCATGTCCGTTGATCTCCACTCACCCCAGATTCAGGGCTTTTTTGACGGACCGGTGGACCACCTGTGGGCGCTGCCAATTCTCGCCGACTACGTTGCCGACAAGTGGGGCACCGAAAACCTCACGGTGGTCTCTCCAGACTCTGGTCGAGTTCGGGTTGCTGATATCTGGGCAGACCGGCTTGCGACTCCGCTTGCCATTGTCCACAAGCGCAGGGATCCAGATAAGCCAAATCAGGTGCAGGTAAATGAAATTGTTGGCCAGGTTGAGGGTAGGGACTGCCTGATTGTTGACGACATGATCGACACCGGTGGCACAATCCTGGCTGCCGCCAAGGCGCTGAAGGAAAACGGCGCGGCTAGGGTCATCGTTGCCGCAACTCACGCCGTTTTCTCAGCTCCAGCTTCAGAGCGTCTCAGCGATCCAGCAATAGATGCTGTGGTTGTTACCAATACCCTGCCAATTACCCCTGACAAGGAATTTGAGAACCTGCACGTGCTATCGATCGCGCCACTTATTGCCAAAGCGATTGCAGCGGTCTTCTACGACGACTCAGTTAACTCGTTGTTTCCAGGCCACGCCTAAAATCACCCCGTGAAACTGCTTGGCCGCCTAGATGCGGTATTCATTGGCTTGGCCGCGATGCTGGGTGCTGGAGCATTTGTAGTTTTTGGACCCGCCAGTGAGCTTGCTGGCTCGCTGATCTTTGTTTCCATTCTTTTGGCTGCCCTTGTCGCCTACCTAAATGCCGCCAGCATCTCCCAGCTTGCCAGGGTCGTTACCCGGTCAGGTGGTGCATACGCCTACGCCCGGCACTACCTGAACAACGCTTGGGGTTTTCTTGCTGGTGCAAGCTTCTTGGTTGGGAAGATAGGCTCTGCAGCCGCCATTGCGCTCGTCTTTGCCACTTATCTCACTCCCGGCCTCGAGACTGTGACTGCAGTTTTAGCCGTAGTGGTGATGGCGGCGATAAATATCGCGGGTATTAACCGCACGGCACTGGGGTCGAAGATTCTGGCTGGAATCACTCTCGCCTTTTTGCTCGCCCTGATCTTGGCATCGCTGTTTGCGGAGCCCGCAACCGGGTCCATTGCACAGCCAAGCTTTCCTGGCGTGCTGACCGCTGCCTCGATGTTCTTCTTTGCCTTTGCCGGCTATGCGCGCGTTGCCACGCTGGGGGGTGAGGTCAAAGATCCTGAACAGAACGTGCCAAGTGCGATAAGGACCTCGCTGGCCATCGTGCTAGCGCTCTATCTAGCTTTGGCCCTGGTTCTTACACTCAAGTTGGGACCCTCACTGGCAGGTTCGCTGACCCCACTGGCAGATCTAGCCGGGCAGTCGCTCGGGGTTGAAGCTGAAATTGTGGCGGTTTTTGCGGCGGTTGCCACCCTGGGTTCTTTGCTCGCGCTATTGGCTGGCATGAGTCGCACGGCGTCCGAGATGGCACTCGATGGAGAACTTCCCAGGGCGCTATCCAGGAAGCTAAAGAACGGAACACCCGCACTTGCGGAGGTGATCATTGCGTCTCTCGTTATCGTGCTGGTGGCAACTGGGAGCGTGGTGCTGACTATAGGCATCTCGTCGTTTGCGGTTTTGAGTTATTACGCGATTGCAAATCTTGCTGCTTACCGCCAACCTCGCTCGGAGACCACCAGACCCAAATGGCTGAACTTAGCCGGCATGGGTCTTTGCGTTCTGGTCGCGCTTAGCGTTCCTTTCGGTGGGCTTGTGGTTGGAGTAACCTCACTTACCGCTGCGCTGATTTTGCGCTGGGGCTTGAGAGCCCTGCGCTAATCCGTTAGTCTTCAAGCTGTTCAGCGGCGAGGGATACGAAAGTGTCCGTAATCGACGGGGTCCTTTTCCTCGCCATGTGATTAGAGGAAAAGATGTCAGAGACCAAGATTGAAGCAGAAGTTCGCGAGAGCTTCGGTAAAGGCGCTGCTCGCAAGCTTCGCGCCGCACAGCGCACCCCAGCCGTAATTTACGGTCACGGAAACGCCACCCGCCACATCCACCTACCAGCACACGAGGTTGCCCTAGCACTGCGCGTCAAGAATGCACTGCTTGAGCTCAAGATTGCTGGCAAGGAGGAGCTGGTTCTCGTAAAGAGTGCAGCGAAGGACCCAGTTACCCAGGTCATCGAGCACGTTGACCTAGTAGAGGTCAAGAAGGGCGAGAAGGTCCACGTTGAGGTTCCAGTCCACGTTGTTGGTGAGCCAATGGGTGGAACGGTTGTTGACCTTGAGCACAAGACCGTAAAGGTTGAGGCAGAGGCCACCCACATCCCGCAGTTCATTGAGCTGGAAATCTCCAAGGAGAACGCAGCAGGTCACCACTACACCGTGGCCGACCTAAACGTCCCACAGGGCGTCCTTATGGAACTTGCAAGTGATGAGCTGGTAGCTTCGGTTGTTGAGACCAGAGCCGGAGTTGCTGATGAAGAGCCTGCTGCAGAGACTGAAGCCGCTGAGGGCGAAGAGCCAGCAGCCGCAGAAGAATCAGAGTCTGCAGAGTAACGACACTTGGTTGGTAGTCGGGCTCGGTAATCCTGGGCCCGGCTATCAAAACAATCGCCACAACATCGGCCAGATGGTTGTGGACGAGCTGGCAAAGAAGTTTGGCAGCAGCTTCCGCTCACACAAGTCGGGCTCACTGGTTGCCGAATACAAAATGGTTGGCGGCGGCAAGATAGTGCTGGCCAAGAGCACATCCTTCATGAACCTCTCGGGTAATCCCGTCTCAAAACTTCTGAAGTTTTACTCCCTTGATCCAACGAGTCTTGTTGTGATTCACGATGAGCTAGATATTGATTTCACGGATATTCGCGTGAAGTTTGATGGCGGCCACGCCGGGCACAACGGACTGCGGGACATATCCGCGAAGGTTGGCACCAACTACCACAGGGTTCGCTTTGGCATCGGCCGCCCTCCGGGCCAGATGCCAGTTGCAGATTACGTCCTAAAGGACTTCTCAGCCTCTGAGCGTAAAGAGCTTGGTGCCTTGATCGATGAGGCCTGCGAAAAAGTCGCCCAGCTGGTTGAGTCCTAGACTTCCTGTGTGACCATCCGCTCACTGATTTCTGCGGCCGCGTCCGCGCGTTCGCTGGCGCCTGCGCGCGCGCTCAAGTCGGGCGATTTGTTTTCCCCAACCAAGACCCAGCTGGTCGCTTTGGCAGCAATGCTCTCAGCGACTAAGACTCCGCTGGTTGTTGTGTCGGCTTCGGGAAGGACAGCCGGGGAAACTGCAGAAGCGCTCCGGGATCTAGTTGAGGGCCTAGAGATCATCGAGTTTCCATCATGGGAGACCCTGCCTCACGAGCGGCTCTCGCCATCACCTCAGGTTGTGGGGCAGCGAATGCGGGCCCTTCATCGCCTGAGCGAGTTCAGCAAAGAGGCTCCAAAGCACCCGGTCCTTCTTTCGCTTTCGGTTAGAGCCGCCCTGCAACCAGTGGTTGGTGGGCTCAGCGAGCATCCGCCACTCAAAATTGCCAGTGGCGAGAATTACCTGCTTCCCGAGCTGACGCTGAAGCTAATCGAAATCGCCTACGAGCGGGTTGATCTGGTGACTCGAAGGGGGGAGTTCTTGATCAGGGGTGGAATCTTGGATGTCTTCCCCACCACCGCAGAGCATGCTGTCAGGCTGGAGTTTTTTGGTGATGAGCTTGAGGAAATACGTGAGTTCCAGGTTGCGGATCAGCGCTCCTTGCAAACAAAGCTCTCTGAGATTGAGATTTATCCCGCTAGAGAGCTTCTAATTACCCCTCAGGTCGCCTCGAAGGCGAGAGAAATGGCGGCTGAGTTCCCGCAGCTCACAGAGATGTTGGACAAGATTTCAAATGCGATTCCGGTTAGTGGCATGGAGTCCCTGGCACCGGTTCTGGCAAGCGGCATGGGGCCGGTGACCGAGTATCTAAATCCAGACTCTCCGGTTGTGCTGCTCGATCCAGAGCGACTCAGCCTCGGGGCCAAGAACCTGGTTGAGACAAACCAAGAGTTTCTGCATGCCGCCTGGGATGCCGCAATTGAGGGGAGCAGCGCTCCGATTGATCTCTCCGGGGGAGGCTTCTATGAGCTCAGCGACTTTATTGACCTCGTTGCACCTAGGCACCCACTGATCAAGCTTGACTCGCTGGCATCCGCATCAAGCGAGGATCTTGGCCTTAGGGAGATCCCCGCTCTTGCTGGGGACGCTGCCATCGATTGGGTGCTGGATCAAACTGGTAGCAGGCAAAGCGTTGTGATTACAGCTAAAGGCCATGGCACGGCCGACAGGCTCGTTGAAATCCTCACCGAGGCTCAGGTTCCAGTTTCCTTTAGCGAGGTGGTGTCGGCGGTTGCCCCGGGGCAAGTCACCGTCACGATCTCCTCACTCCCTCACGGTTTTGTTCTGGCGGAGCAGTCGCTGATTGTAATTACCGAGCAGGAGTTTTTTGGAGTATCGCCGAACTATCTAAGCCCGACTCAGCGCAAGCTGGCTCCTCGGCGGGGTCAGCAAGTCGATCCGCTGGAGCTCAAGGCCGGTGACTACGTGGTTCACGAGATTCACGGCGTTGGGCGCTTCAACAGGCTCGTGCAACGGGATAACCGAGGGCAGGTCAGGGAGTATCTGGTTATTGACTATGCACCGCCAAAGCGTGGCTATCCCGCAGATACCCTTTTCGTTCCAACTGATCAGCTCGATTTGCTTTCTCGCTATGTGGGTGCTGAGGCTCCAGTGCTGTCAAAGATGGGTGGCACCGACTGGGCTAGAGCAAAGGGCAACGCTCGCAAAGCGGTCAGAAAGATTGCCATCGATCTGGTGAAGCTTTATTCGGCTCGCATGAAAAGCAAGGGCCATGCTTTCGGTCCAGATACTCTTTGGCAAAAAGAGCTCGAAGACGCTTTCGAGTTCCAGGAGACTCCCGACCAGCTCACGACAATCGATGAGGTTAAGCGGGATATGGAGCGGGAAATCCCGATGGATCGACTGCTCGCCGGAGATGTCGGATACGGCAAGACGGAGGTGGCACTCAGGGCAGCGTTCAAGGCAATTCAGGAGGGTAAGCAGGTTGCGATGCTGGTACCAACGACATTGCTTGTGTCCCAGCATCTCGAGACTTTCAAAGCGAGGTTCTCAGGCTTCCCAGTTCACCTGGGAGCGCTCTCCCGTTTTCAAACCGCCTCAGCGGCAAAGAAGGTTATTGCGGGGTTAGAGTCTGGCGCACTGGACATGGTCATTGGAACCCATCGGCTGCTCTCATCAAATGTGAAGTTCAGAGATCTTGGGCTACTAATCATTGACGAGGAGCAGCGCTTTGGTGTCGAGCACAAGGAGAAGATTAAGGATCTAAAGCACAACGTCGATGTGCTCGCGATGAGCGCCACCCCGATACCCAGAACCCTGGAGATGGCAGTCACGGGAATCCGCGAGATGTCCACCCTTGCAACCCCGCCAGAGGAGCGCCAACCCATCCTCACCTTCATCGGCGGCTATAGCGAGCAGCAAGTCGCGGCAGCAATCCGCAGGGAGCTAATTCGCGAAGGACAGGTCTTCTTTGTCCACAACAGGGTTGCAACCATAGACTCCGCGGCATCACAAATTGCCAAGCTCGTGCCGGAGGCAAGAATTGCTGTCGCTCACGGTCAGATGCCCGAGCACCAGTTGGAGCAGGTCGTGATGGACTTCTGGGAGCGAAAGTTTGATGTTCTGGTTTCGACAACAATCATCGAAACCGGAATCGATATCCCAAATGCCAACACCCTCATAGTTGACCGAGCCGAGAGATTTGGCCTCAGCCAGCTCCATCAAATTAGGGGCCGAGTCGGAAGGTCCAGAGAGCGTGCCTATGCGTACTTTTTCTATGATCCGAGCCAGCCACTGAGTGAGACCGCCCACGACAGGCTCGCAACTATTGCCACCAATAACGAACTCGGCAGCGGCATGCAGGTTGCCATGAAGGATCTTGAAATCAGGGGTGCGGGAAACCTCCTAGGCGGAGAACAGTCTGGCCACATCGCAGGCGTTGGGTTCGACCTCTACCTGCGAATGATTGCAGAGGCCGTAAGTGAGTTCAGAGGCGAGACACCGACCTCGCCTGCGGAGCTAAAGCTCGAGTTGCCCGTGGACGCTCGAATTCCGATCGAATACGTAGACAGTGAGCGGCTGAGGCTTGAGGCCTACCACAGGCTTTCGAGTGAATCTGGAGCTAAGGCCACAGAAAAGGCCCTTGAGGATATCCTTGCGGAGCTCACTGATCGTTTTGGCAAGCCGCCGGAGCCGGTGAGGAACCTAATTGCGGTTACCAGACTTCGTCAGAGCGCTAACCGACTTGGACTTACTGACGTGAACCTTCTTGGCATTCAGGCCAAGCTCTCGGGAGTAACACTTGAGGACTCCTCGTTGGTTGCCCTGTCACACCATTTTCCGAGCGCAAAGTATCTCAAGTCCGCGGGTGTTCTCAGTATCGCAATACCGCAAAACAGCCAGGGGGAGCCAATTCGCGACCAAGAGGTGATTGACTGGGTTGAGCACCTTTTTGAGCGATTGGCAGAGGTTTATGGAGAAGCTAACAAGTCTGATTCAAACAGCGCACCAGCTTAGGGCTCCGGGAGGTTGCCCCTGGGATGCGGAGCAAACCCACCAATCGCTCATTCAATACTTGCTCGAAGAGACCCACGAGCTCATCGAGGCAATCGAGGCTGGAAGCCGTGAAGAGGTCCTTGAGGAGCTCGGGGACGTGCTCTACCAGGTGATTTTTCACTCCGACCTCGCTTCCGAGGGAACCCTGGGTGAGCCTTTTGACCTGGAGGACGTTGCTGAGTTCATGGAGCAGAAGATGCGCTCGCGCCACCCTCACGTCTTCGGAACCGACGAGGAGCTTCAGAAGTTTGCGGCTGAAACCGGAGACGATGTGATGCAGAACTGGGATGCCCATAAGAAAAAGGAAAAACCCGGAAGGACATCGATTCTTGACGGTGTTCCGCAGTCGATGCCTGCGCTTGCGCTTGCGAGCAAGGTCATGGGTAAGGCGGAGAAGGCAGGCATCTTAGAAAAGCAAAGCGAACCGGTGGTGCCCATGGAAACCGAGGAAGATCTTGGAAGACTTCTACTGGCCATCGTGGCCAGCTCTCGAGCAGTTGGGCTGGATCCAGAGCGTGCCCTCAGGCAGGCAACAAGAGAGCTGCAGGTTGAGATCAGATCCAGTGAGCTGGCAGAAGCCACCGATGCCGGGGTTATTGGCCTAGCCGACAGCTAGGAAGTAGACCTAGGCGAAAACGGCCTCAAAGTCGCTGAACCCGGCATCGAGAACCTCGGATGGGGTTCTTGGATCGTCTGTTTGTGCCCACCAGACCAAGATCGCCATCGACACAGAGATCATTGCCGCTGAGATAACCCTCGGGCGCATGGGATCGCTGCTTAGCTTGCGAACGGCATCCTCAATGACCTCCCTAGATTCCTCAAGCTGGCCGTGGCCCCAGCCGTAGATCTCGGGAGAGCTGGCGATTAGTTTCAGGCGGAGCCTCACGGTCTCCAGAGAGTCATCAAGGACGTGCATTGCCTCAACCCATGAGGTGTGGAGCAGCTTGACGATGTCGGTCTCTGGATTTGCCTCGAGCTTGCTCCTCAGTTCCGCATTGAACTGGTGCATTCCGCCCCAGACAACCGCTGACTTAGATGGGAAGAGCCTAAAGAGGTTCGACCGAGAAATACCCGCGGCCTCTGCGACCTCGTCCATGGTTACGTTCTCTATGCCTCGCTCGGCAAATAGCCTGAGCGCGGTTAGTCCAACCGCGCTCGGGTCAGTCGTTACAGGTCTGCCCCTGCCACGCTTTGCAACCGATGTCATGGGTCAAAGACTACTCATCTGCGCGCAAAGTGGCTTGGCCACTTGTAATCAGCGGGAATTTTTGTTGCTGTGACAAACTGGTCAGGTGCCAAGTGTCAATCCCCCTCGTGGAATGAGAGATTTGCTGCCCGCAGAAAAACAAAAGCGTGAGCAGTTGATTTCGATTATCCGCGATACCTACGCCGCCAGGGGATTCCAGGAGATTGAGACCCCGGCCGTAGAGGCCATTGAGAGGCTCACCTCTGGCCAGGGAGGCGACAACGAAAAGCTCGTCTTCAAGGTTCTTAGGCGTGGCGAAGAACTCGAAAAGGCAATGGCTGAGAAGTCAGAGCTTTCAGACCTGGGATTGCGCTTTGACCTAACTGTGCCGCTGACGAGGTACTTCGCCAGCAACCGGGGTAGTCTTCCCAGGGTACTGAAGGCCATCCAAATTGGTCCGGTATGGCGAGCAGAGAGGCCGCAGAAGGGTCGCTATCGTCAGTTTTTGCAGTGTGACATTGACATTCTGGGGGAGGCAAGCGAGCTAGCCGAGCTCGAGCTGATTTCTGCATCCCTGGCTGCACTAGATGCTATTGGCCTGACTAAAGCAACCATAAGGATCAACGACCGCAGGCTGCTGAAGAAGGCACTCGATGCCGCGGGCGTAATGGACAACCAAGAGGCAGCGATGATTGCCATAGACAAGCTGGACAAGATTGGTTTGGAGGGAGTTGCCAAGGAGATTGAGAGCGGCTGGGGCGCCGAGGTTGCAAGCAATGTCAGCTCTTGGCTGTCAGTCACAGAGGATTCATGGCCCGAGGAGCTCAGCTGGGTTGCAAAACTTGGCAACAGTGCCGAGCGGCTTCGCTATGACCCGAGTCTGGTTCGTGGCATGGGCTACTACACCGGAGCAATCTTTGAGATCGAATATCCAGGCGCGGATTCCTCTATTGGTGGCGGCGGTCGCTATGACGAGATGGTTGGTAGGTGGGCAGGCACCAACACGCCCGCAGCCGGCATTTCTTTGGGCATAGAGCGAATAATCGACATTGCCTCACTCGAGCAGGGCTCTGCAAGGTCACTCGTAGTCCTAATCGACGAAGACGTCTCCGCTGCGCTTAGCCTTCAAGCGCAACTGATCGCCGAGGGCTACACCGTGAGGCTAGAGAAGAAGGCAAAAAACCTAAAGGCTCAACTTGAGGAGCTATCGGCCAGCGGCTTCGAGTCCTTTGCCTTCATGGCAGAGAGACAAGCCCTAGAAATCAAGCCACTTAGCTAAACGCTAGACTTTCGGAGGAAGCCAACGACGTTTTCTCCAGAAATTTGAAACCAATAAGGAGATTCCCTTGTCCACCATCACTGCAATCGGCGCTCGCGAGATTCTTGACTCGAGGGGCAACCCAACCGTAGAGGTTGAGGTCCTGCTCTCGGATGATTCATTTGGCCGTGCCGCCGTTCCATCTGGAGCATCGACCGGCGCTTTCGAGGCCCACGAGTCTCGTGATGGCGACAAGGACTACTACCTAGGGAAGGGCGTCCAGAAAGCCGTGGCAGCAGTCGTTGAGGTTATTGACGAGGCGCTTGTTGACTTTGATGCGACGGACCAGCGCCTTGTTGATGCAGCTCTCATGGCCGTCGATGGCACCAGCAACAAAAAGAAGCTCGGTGCAAACGCAATTCTTGGTGTCTCCCTCGCAAACGCAAGAGCCGCTGCGGACGCCTCTAACCTTCCCCTCTATCGATACCTCGGAGGGTCAAACGCTTTTGTTTTGCCGGTTCCACTAATGAACATCATCAATGGTGGTGCCCACGCAGACAACGGCGTTGACATCCAGGAGTTCATGATCGTCCCTCACGGCGCCGAGACCTTTTCCGAGGCCCTACGTTGGGGAGCTGAGGTCTACCACCACCTAAAGAAACTGCTCTCTGAGCGCGGTCTAGCAACCGGCCTAGGCGACGAGGGTGGTTTTGCTCCAGACCTGCCTAATAACAGGGCTGCACTAGATCTGATTGCTGAGGCAATAAAACTTGCCGGCTACAAGCTCGGCGAGGAGATTGCTCTTGCGTTAGACGTTGCATCAACCGAATTCTTTGACGAAAAGAGTGGCAGCTATAACTTCGAGGGTTCGAAGCGAAGTGCAGAAGACATGATTGCCTACTATGCGGAGTTGATTGCTGCCTACCCACTAGTTTCAATTGAGGACCCGCTAGCCGAGGATGACTGGGCCGGTTGGACCAAGATCACCTCTGAGCTGGGAAGCAAGGTTCAGCTGGTCGGAGACGATCTCTACGTCACAAACCCAGAGCGTCTGCAGAAGGGTATTGACGAGGCCGCAGGTAATGCGATTCTGGTGAAGGTGAATCAAATCGGAACCCTAACCGAGACTATGGATGCGGTATCACTCGCTCAGCGACACGGCATGAAGGCCATCATCTCTCACCGCTCCGGTGAGACCGAGGACACCTTCATCGCTGATCTAGCTGTTGCCACAAACGCAGGTCAGATCAAGACTGGTGCTCCGGCGAGAAGCGAAAGGGTTGCGAAATACAACCAGCTTCTGAGGATTGAAGAGGAGCTTGCCGACGCTGCCGTCTACGCAGGGACCTCGGCCTTCCCAAGATTCACCGCTGGCAAATAGCAGCAACTTAGGCGGCTGCTCCTAAACTTTTTGGAATATGGCGCAGTCACCCAAGAAAGAACCTAAGGTTCCAGTTGCCCTGACCCAGGGCAAGTTGATGCTGCGCATGCTCAGGCTCAATAGCAGCTGGGTGAGCCTGATTTCAGTCATTGTGCTGGGGACATTTATCGTCTCTCAAGATGTTCAGACCTACCTCGATCAACGGCGAGAAATCGTTGAGATGGAAGAGAGCATTGCGCAGGCGGAGGCCGCTGTTGAGGAGATGCAGGCCGAGCGAGATCGCTGGCAGGACCCGGTCTACATACGCTCGCAGGCCCGGGACCGCCTCTACTACGTCCTCCCCGGAGAGGTTTCGTATTTGGTGATGGACTCTGAAGGCATGGACTTTTCTGATACCTCTGGCACCGTCGGAGCAATGCTCTCCGAACGACGGAGCGCAGATGAGATAAGTGCCGAGGTCTCGGCCGCGGAGGATAACTGGGTGGACTCTCTCTTGGAGAGCTTTCTAAGGTCTGCGCTCGAACAGCCGGAGGAAGAGTGAGCATCTCTGCCGAAGATATCGAAGAGGTATCGAGGCAACTGGGTAGGCCCGCAAGAAACATTGTCGAGGTCTCAGCCAGGTGCGTATGCGGTAGGCCGGTGGTGGTGAAGACTGAGCCGAGGCTTGAGGACGGAACACCATTTCCCACTCTTTACTACCTGACCCAGCCCTCCGCGACTGCCGCTGTCTCAACCCTTGAGGCCTCCGGTTACATGGCCCGGGTTCAACAGCTGCTCGAGGAAGATACGGAGCTGAGCGCCAGGTATCACTCGGCCCACCAGCAGTATCTGGCTGAGCGCGAACAGATTGCCGAGGTGGATGAGATTGCAGGTATTTCGGCAGGAGGCATGCCTACCAGAGTTAAGTGCCTGCATTCGCTCGTGGCCCATTCCCTCGCCAAGGGGAGCGGTGTCAACCCAATTGGAGACATGGCGCTCAAGGAGCTTTCTTGGTCGCAGGGAGTGTGCACTTGCGCCTGATAGCCCTTGCCCTGAGCGCAGTTTTGCTGACCACCACGGCCTCTGCCAGTGAGCACTGGTGGCTCGATGATCGTGGTTTCAACGAGATTGCACTTGATGGGAGTGGGGTGCGTGTTGCGGTTATCGATACCGGCATTGACGATGACCACCCCGATCTTGCAGGCATGGTGATAGCAGGTGCAGACTTCTCGGGCATCGGTACACCCGATGGCACCCAGCCGGTTGGGCCTGGTGGGTTTCACGGGACAATGGTGAGCTCACTCATAGCGGGGCAGGGGAGAGCTACAGGCGGGGTAATTGGTATCGCACCTGGTGTCGAGCTATTGGCTATTTCGGTTGGTTTGGGCGTTGGGGGAGCTGACACCGACGCGCAAGTGGCCCAGGCGATTATCTGGGCGGTGGACAATGGGGCAAGTGTTATAAACCTCTCTCTTTCTCGCAACTCAGAGCGCTGGCCTGAGAGCTGGGATGAGGCGTTTTTGTATGCCTTTGAAAACGATGTGGTGATCGTTGCCGCCAGTGGCAATCGTGAGTCTCAAACAGGCGCTACTGCACCGGCGACAATACCCGGTGTCCTCTCGGTGACTGCGGTTGACAGAGGCGGCAATGTCAACTCGACGGCGGGAGCAAGTGGCATTGGCGTAGCGGTTGCGGCACCTGGGGTAGAGATGCTCGGGAGTTATCCAGGTGGTGAGATCAAGATGTGGGAGGGCTCTTCTGCTGCCGCTCCCATAGTGACCGGGATGGTCGCTCTTATGCGCCAAGCAGATCCAGTCGCCAGCGCAAACGACATTATTCAGCGGGTCATCTCCACCGCCATTGATCTAGGAGAGCCAGGCTTCGATGCGACCTATGGCTTTGGGCTAATCGATCCCGTCGCAGCTGTTGACTCGAGTGAGGTGGCATCCAGCAATCCACTTGGCTCTTTGGCTCGCTGGATTGAGCTTTATCGCGGGTCGGAGGTCCAGGAAGACAGCGCCGAGTTAATTATCCCGACACTGCCCGGAGTTGAGGGTGAGCGGGAGGAATCTGAAGTCACCACAGAGATTCCTCAGGCAGACCCCCCTGTGAATCCGCTAACCTATCTTTTGTTACCCATAGCGCTGTTGCTAGTAGTTCTCATAATCAACAGTTTGAGACGCGGTAATAAGGCAAAAGCAAGAACTATAAAAGAAGGCTCATGACCGTCGCGACCACAAAGTCAAAGACCCCACCAGCAATCGTGCAAGAGGTTACAAACCCCAAGCCGCCTCAGCGGATCCTCATCATTGGAGGTGGCTACGCCGGCTTCTACACTGCATGGAAACTGGAGAAGACCCTTCGTCGCGGTGAGGCAGAGGTCACCATGGTCGACCCTTTGCCATACATGACCTACCAGCCATTTCTGCCGGAGGTTGCTGCGGGTTCAATCGAGCCGAGGCACGTGGTTGTTTCTCACAGGCAGCACCTCAAGAAGACTCGCATGGTCTCTGGAAAGCTGAAAAAGGTCAACCACAAGGCGCAAAAGGCAACGATTGCCGTTGATGGTGGTAAAGACCTAGTCCTCGAATACGACCAGATTGTCATGACGGCCGGTGCTGTTACAAGAACCTTCCCGATCAAGGGAATCGCCGAGCAGGCGATTGGCCTGAAGACCATCGAGGAAGCCGTTGAGGTTCGAAACCGTCTGATTGGTAATTTCGAGCGCGCAGCCGCACTTCCAAAAAATTCAAAGCTCAGGCAGCGACTGCTGACTGTAATAGTTGTCGGTGGTGGATTTGCCGGCATCGAGGCATTCGCAGAGCTTCGCAGCGCAGCCACACACTTGCTGCGCTATTACCCCGAGATTGATTTTGATGATGTTCAGTTCCACCTCATCGAGGCCATGGGACGCATCATGCCCGAGGTGAACGAGAAGACAGCCAACTGGGTAGTAAATAACCTGAACAGTCGAGCTGGCTATGTTCACCTGAACACCCAGGTGGTCTCGGCGGAAAACGGCGTGGTAAAGCTCTCAAGTGGTGAGAGCATGGAGTCGAACCTAATCATTTG
The DNA here is from genome assembly GCA_003149555.1 of Candidatus Aquiluna sp. XM-24bin5. The sequence continues at coordinate 676,569 of QCWE01000001.1, read as the reverse complement.
GACCGCTGGTGTTGCCGCGGCTCCCGTTGCCAAGAACTGCAGCTTCCCGCTAGACGAGCGATTCCGAGTCATTGCAAACGCAAAGCTCCAGATTCTTGAGAACGACAAGCCCATCGATGGTGCCTGGACTGCTGGGGATGTCTCCGCTGTTCCCGACCTAACTGGTGGCGGCGTCGGCGGTTACTGCGTGCCCAACGCCCAACACGCCGTTCGCCAGGCAAAGCTTTTGGCCAAAAACATCGTTGCGTCAATTCGCGGCGAGGAGATTCGCGAGTACCGCTGGAAGACGATTGGTGCGGTTGCAGGGCTTGGAATCGGTGTAGGTGCCATCAAGGTCGGCAACTTCGGAATGACCGGCTTCCTCCCGTGGATTGCCCACCGCGGCTACCACGGTCTTGCTATGCCGACTTGGGAGCGCAAGATCAGGGTTGTCGCTGGCTGGATTTGGAACGCCATTCTCGGTAGAGACATGGTGACGATTGAGGCAGTTCGTTCGCCACGATTATTCTTTGAGACCTGGGCCACCAAGCCTGGTAAGTAGTTTTATCAGCATTGGGCCCGGGTCTTCCCGGGCCTTTTGTTTTTGCCCCGATAGCCCAATGGCAGAGGCAGGCGACTTAAAATCGCCACAGTGTGGGTTCGAGTCCCACTCGGGGCACTGCTTTTGTTCAGCAAACGCGCAGTTTTTTCGCTTAGTCTGTTAGACGGCCCTAAAGGAGCGACATGGAAATTCTGCTTATTGCCCTAGGTATTGCTGCCGTTATTGGCATCTACCTCTGGATCACCTATAACGCGTTGGTGGCCCTCAAGATAAGAGTTGATGAGGCGTGGAGCGACATCACAGTCCAGCTAAAGCGCAGGGCTGATCTAATCCCGAACCTTATCGAAACCGTTCGGGGCTACGCCTCTCACGAGCGCGAAGTCTTTGAGAACGTAACCAAAGCTAGAGCAGCAACAGTTTCCCCAGAGTCGCTCGAGCACCCAGCCAAGGCAGCGCAGGCGGAGGGAATGCTGCAGGGTGCCCTGAAGAGCCTCTTCGCCGTATCAGAGGCGTATCCGCAGTTGGTTGCCTCAACTAACTTCCTGGAGCTGCAGCGCGAGCTGACAGACACCGAGGACAAGATCATGGCTTCTCGTCGTTTCTTCAACGGCGGAGTCCGGGAGCTCAACACAAAGATCGTGCAATTCCCAAACAACATTTTCGCCGGAGGCCTTGGTTTCACCGAAAGAGAATTCTTTGAGGTAGAGGATGCGGCAAGCATCCAAGAGCCCCCAACGGTCAACTTCTAGGGGTAGAGCTTGTATCGGGCAATTGCGGCCAATAAGCGCAACACGGTAATCATCATTGGCCTGTTTGTTGGCCTGCTTACCGCACTGGCTGTTTGGTGGGGGCAGTATTCGGGAAACGGCTCCAGTGCCATTTTGATTGTGCTGTTTGTTCTCGGATACACGATCTTCCAGTACTTCGCGGCCTCAAGGCTGGCTGTTGCGATGAGTGGCGCTAAGCAAATTGAAAAGAGGGATAATCCGCGGCTCTGGAACACAGTTGAGAACCTTGCCATCTCGCAGGGCATGCCGATGCCCAAGGTCTACATCATCAATGACCCCGCTCCCAATGCTTTTGCTACCGGTAGAAATCCCGAAAATGCGATAGTCGCTGCAACAACTGGCCTTCTCGAGATCATGGACGACAACGAGCTGGAGGGGGTCATGGCTCACGAGCTCGGTCACGTGAAGAATTACGACATCAGGGTCTCGACCATTGTCTTTGGGCTGGTTTCCGCGATTGGAATCTTGGCCGACATCGCTATCCGGATGGCGTGGTACTCGTCTTTCAATCGCAATCGCAATAACGGCCAAATGATGGCCTTCTTGGTCGTGATTGGGCTTGTGGGTTGGATCATCGCCTGGCTAATTGGCCCCATGGTATCGGCAGCAGTTTCGAGGCAGCGCGAGTATCTCGCAGACGCCTCAGGTGCCGAAATGACGAGGTATCCAGACGGACTGGCCTCAGCTCTGCAGAAACTTGGTGAGTATGGAAAGCCAATGAAGAGGGCAAATACCGCGATGGCTCACATGTACATCAACGACCCTCTCAAGCCAGGTTTGGTGGAGCGTCTTTTCTCCACTCACCCACCAATCCCCAAGCGAGTTGAGAGACTTTCCCAAATCGGGCGCGGCTTCTAATCGCTAGACTTTCTCTCATTCTTTGATTGAAGGTTTTTGATGGCTCCAACCAAACTCCCGTCTCTGGATGAGTTTTACCAGGCTGCCGAGCGCGTGGGTGGCCAAATTTCTGCTACTCCCATGCTCGAAAGCCACTGGCTCACTGAGCTAACCGGACATCCCGTCTTCTTCAAATGTGAGAACCTTCAGCGCACTGGTGCCTACAAGGTTCGTGGCGCATACAACCTGATGAGTCAGCTAAGTGCCGACGAAAGGAAGCGCGGAGTAGTTGCGGCATCGGCTGGTAACCACGCCCAAGGAGTTGCCCTCGCAGCAAAGCTGCTTGGTATCAAGGCAACAATTTTCATGCCGGTTGGAGCTTCGCTTCCTAAGTACCAGGCCACGATTGACTACGGCGCCAACGTGGTTCTCACCGGAGCAATATTCGATGAGACGCTTGCTGCAGCCCAGGACTTTACTTCGCAAACCGGTGCGGTGTTCATTCCGCCCTTCGACCATATCGATATTGTTCGTGGTCAGGGCACCGTCGGACTAGAAATCATGGAGCAACTTCCGGATGTCGAGAACATAGTTGTCTGCCTTGGTGGCGGAGGGCTGGCCGCGGGTGTTGCGCTAGCTGCAAAGCTCAAGGCCAAGCAATTGGGCAAGAAGATAAAGGTTTATGCGGTCCAGGCCGCCGAGGCTGCCGCTTACCCTCCTTCTTTGAAGGCCGGGAAGCCGTTGGAGACCAAGATCAACCCGACGATTGCAGACGGTATTGCTGTTGCCAAACCCGGCAAGGTGCCTTTCGAAATCATCAAGAACTACGTTGACAAGGTAGTGACCGTCACGGAAGACGAGATAGCCAAGGCAATGCTCGGCGTGATGGAACGTTCCAAGATGGTGGTTGAGGCAGGCGGTGCAGTTGGGGCTGCGGCACTCGCCGCGAGGAAGCTCAAGCTCAAGGGGACAACGGCCGTAATCCTCTCCGGAGGAAACATCGATCCGCTGCTGCTTCAGCGGGTAATCCGCCACGGACTCGCAGCTTCTGATCGCTACACCAACATCGCAGTCATGTTGCCCGATAGGCCAGGACAGCTGGTTAGAACTGCGGAAGCGGTCGCCACTGCGGGTGCAAATGTGGTTGAGGTGCTTCACACTCGTCACGGCAATGGACTGCAGATTTCAGAGGTGGAGCTGGACCTCAGCGTTGAAACCCGAGGTAAGGAACACCGCGATGAGGTGATTGAGTCTTTGAAGAGGGCTGGGCTAAAACCCAGGCTGTTCGAAGACTAGAACTCGAAGTTCGCTAGCTTCACCAACTTGACCGTAATGGTCTTTCCGTTAGGAGCGGTGTAGCCCACCTCTTCGCCTATCTTTTTGCCCAGGATGGCTTTTCCAATTGGGGAGTCTGGGCTGAAAACGTCAAGGTCGCCATCCTCTACCTGCTGTTCAAACTTGGTTCCCTCAAAGATCTCGTGGCTGCCTAGGAAAAACTCGGTCTCGTTGCCGTTTAGCAGGCAGGTGACCATGAGGCCCTGCTTCACAATTCCGTCAGAACTGTCGGCAGAACCAATCTCAGCATTTGCGAGCATTTCCTCGAGGCGGTTGATTCGGGCCTCAAGCTTTCCCTGCTCCTCCTTTGCCGCGTGGTAACCGCCATTTTCCTTGAGGTCGCCTTCTTCCCGAGCCTCCTGGATCTTCTTAGCGATCTCGCCACGCTCGACGAGTATTAGCTGCTCGAGCTCATCTTTGAGCCGGTCATATGCTGCTTGAGTCAGCAGAATGTTGTCAGTCATCTGTCACTTCCGGGAATTGAAAAAGCTCGCATAGCGAGCTAGAAAAATGTTACCTCAGTTGGCACTCATCAACCAAGCCGGTCACGGCCTCTTGATAGGTGTTCAAGCTCACGGTGTGACGGGTGGTAGTTGCCTCAAAGGGCCCCAGCTCCAGCTCCACATACCCAACTTGGGTGAAGGAGTTGTTCAGTGCCTCGATGCCACAAACCGCAACTGAACCGGCAGGCATCTCAATTTCAAACTCAACCTCGGTTTGCCAGGGGCTGATGACTCTAAAGCTGATGTCCGTAGTCCCAATTGGGCTCCAATTGAGATAGCCAAAAAGCCCAGCGGTTATCGTTGCGAGTGCAACGGCAGACCAGCCTAGGACCCTGTTTCGGGTCCTACCCACCCCTTTTGAAACGCCATAGCGCTCCTGGAGAATCTCGGCTTGCCTATCTTGCATGTAACAAGGCTACGTCCTTGATGGAATACTTGTCGCATGAGCTTTGTAGCCACCCTGCTTGCCATTGTCGACTCAACCCCTTTGGTCGTCGATGACAACTACAACTCTCCGGGAACAATTGGCTTCATCGTCACATTCGCGGTGGCCGCAATTGCAGTGCTTCTCTTCTTTGACATGAACCGTAGAATCCGCAAAAGCCGTTACCGCCAGGAGATCAGGGAAAAGCTGGCCGAGGAAGAGCTTGGGAACATCGAGCTAAAAAAGCCTGACCGCCCCGCTCCGCCTTCTAAGCCCCGCCGAGAGAGCCCGGAATCGGATCCAGACCAATAAGTAAAGCCGCAGTCCAATGGCAGAAAAATGCCGCGACTGTGAGAGCGTGAAAAATCTCGTGGAAACCAAAGTGTCGAGCATTTTTCCCGGGCCACTTCGCTCCGTAGAAGATTGCACCCACGGTGTAGAGCAACCCACCGATCGCCACTAGTAGCATCATCACCCAATTGGCGGCCCACAGGTCCACCACATAGAACGCTGCGATCCAACCCATGGCCAGGTAAATGGGCACATACAACCACCTCGGAGCATTGATCCAGAAGACCCTGAAGCCAATTCCTAGGGCCGCTATTGCCCAGACCGCAACGAGGAGAGCAACACCCTTTTCGCTACCAAGCGCGCTAACCGCCATTGGAGTGTAGGTCCCGGCGATCAGCAAGAAGATGTTCGCGTGGTCAATTCGCTTGAGCAGCATCTTCATGAATGGGCGCCAGCGGAACCGGTGGTAGAGAGCTGAGTTTCCGAAAAGAAGAACTGAGCTTGCAAAGTAAATCGCCGCGGCCGTTTTGGCGACCAACCCTTCGGAGAAAACAATTAGCAGTATTCCTGCTGCCACCACGAAGGGCAGTACGCCCGTGTGAATCCAGCCACGCCAGCTTGGCCGTGGCTCATCCTCGTGAATAGAACCCTTTAGCTCAGAGAGCGGAACGTGAAGGGGATCTGGCTGCTGCATGCTCAAAGGCTAGGCCACAAATGTGAACTTTCGGTTTCGACTAGCCTTTGGGGGTGCGAAACGTGCTCTACCGCTTCTATGAGAAGCAAATCGAGTCGGGGCTCAGACCCAGTGACATGCCGAAACATATTGGCGTCATGGTCGACGGGAACCGTCGCTGGGCAAAAGAGCAAGGCTTCGACCGTTCTCTGGGTCACACCGCGGGCGCAAAGCGGATTGTCGACTTTGTCGGATGGTGCTCTGAGCTTGGTATCGATCACGTGACTCTCTACTTGCTCTCCACTGACAATCTTTCCGGCCGCAACCAGGAAGAGCTAGATGATCTAATAAACATAATCACCGGACTTGCTGAGCACCTTGCAGAGCTTGGGAGATGGCGTCTGCAGGTCGTTGGGGACTTGGAGGCTCTTGGTGATAGCGCTGCAGAGCGGCTTCGCAACGTAGAGAAAAAGACTCGTGATAAACCTGGGTCCCATGTGAATCTAGCTATTGCCTACGGAGGCAGAAAAGAGATCGCAGATGCAATGCGCCAGATTCTTCGCAAGCACGCCTCGAGCGGGAACTCTATAGAGGAGCTCGCCGAACTATTGACCCCGGAGCTTATTGCCGAGAATCTCTACACGGGTGGGCAGCCTGATCCAGATTTACTAATTAGAACATCTGGTGAGCAGCGACTGAGCGGCTTTTTGCTCTGGCAGAGCGCCAACAGCGAGTTCTATTTTGCAGAGGCCCTCTGGCCAGATTTTAGAAGGGTAGATTTCCTCCGGGCGATTCGAGATTTTCAGCGCAGACACAGGCGTTTTGGAGCCTAATTTCGTTTAGGTAAACGATTTTCTTTTGGGCGTGTTTATCGCAGGCAACCTTAAACCTCAGGCGTAGATTGATGCCAATCGCACCCCAAAGGAGCGCAGGTGGCAAATACCTCAAACCCCAGGTCCAAGGCAGCAACAAAAACAAAGTCCAGTCCTGAGGTGGTGAGTAAGCCCGCTTCTAAGTCAAAGCCAGAGACCCAGGTCCGCACTTTCGTGCTCGACACCTCGGTTCTACTCTCGGACCCCAAAGCTCTGTTTAGGTTTGCCGAACACGAGGTCGTGATACCAATCGTGGTCATCAACGAGCTTGAGAAAAAGCGAAACGATCTCGAGATTGGCTACTTTGCTCGCAAAGTCCTGAGAAATCTAGATGAGCTTCGTCAGCGCCACGAGCGCCTAGACTTCCCGGTTGAGGTGGGGGAGGGGGGAACTCTCAGGGTTGAGCTCAACCACATAGATCAGACGATTCTTCCGGCAGGTTTCCAGCTCGGGGACAACGACTCAAGGATTCTTGCCGTTGCGGCAAACCTGAAGAACGAAGGCTTCGAGGTGACGGTGGTGTCAAAGGACCTGCCGATGCGCGTTAAGGCCTCGTCTATTGGCCTCAGGGCTGAGGAGTATTTGCACGAGCTTGCAACGGATGAGTGGAGCGGTATTTCCGAGCTACACCTATCAGCCAACGAGATGGCAAACCTCTATGACTCAGAGGAGATCAGCCACCAGGACGCAAAAGAGATGCCAATCAACACAGGTTTGATCATCCACTCTGAGCGTGGCAGCGCCCTCGGTCGCGTCACTGAGAGCAAGACAGTAAAGCTGGTAAGGGGAGACCGCGAAGTATTCGGCGTTCACGGACGCTCAGCAGAGCAGAGGCTCGCGATCGACGTCCTCCTGGACCAAGAGGTCGGAATCGTTTCTCTCGGCGGTAGGGCAGGAACAGGCAAGAGTGCTCTGGCTCTCTGTGCGGGTCTTGAAGCCGTGCTGGAGCGGCGTCAGCACAAGAAGATCATGATCTTTAGACCGCTATATGCGGTTGGTGGCCAAGAGCTTGGCTACCTACCTGGAACCGAGGGTGAGAAGATGAACCCTTGGGCACAGGCTGTCTTTGACACTCTTGGTGCGCTGGTGTCCAAAGAGGTGGTCGAAGAGGTCGTAAATAGGGGGATCCTTGAGGTGCTTCCCCTGACTCACATCAGGGGCCGCTCCCTCCACGACTCGTTTGTGATTGTTGATGAGGCACAGTCGCTTGAGAGGAATGTGCTGCTGACGATGCTTTCGAGAATTGGACAGAAGTCTCGCGTCATCCTTACTCACGATGTCGCGCAGCGGGATAACCTTCGAGTTGGACGCCACGATGGAATTGCTTCAGTGGTCGAGACTCTAAAAGGCCAGCCGCTCTTTAGTCACATCACTCTGACTCGCTCTGAGAGAAGCGAGATAGCAGCTCTCGTAACTGATCTCCTCGACTGACTCACCTGGGGATAACCCAAATCACGGTTGGGCCGGTGGGTCTAGCTTTGCCTTGTGGCCGAGCTGATCCTCTTGATTCCAATCGGCTATCTGCTTTTAGCGAGCGTTCCGCTTGTTGTAACTGACATAAGAGAGCACCGGCTTCCAAATCGCTTCACCTATCCAGCGATCCTGCTTGCGTTTGTGGGGACCGGATTTGCTGCCTTGAGTCAGGGCGCCTATCTTGAGCTAATTTCTTCTCACCTCAGCTCCACCGCCACCTTTGGCATCGGCTACCTGCTGGCAAAGTATGCGAGCGTCGGTATGGGTGATGTGAAGCTAATCACTGCCACCAACCACCTGCTTGCTTGGTTTTCGCCCTGGCTCGTTCTATTTGCACTGACCGCCAGCTTTGTCCTAGCCAGTCTCGTCAGCTTGTTAGGGCTACTTTCGAGGAAAATCTCTTGGCAATCCCCGGTTGCCATGGGCCCCTATTTACTTGCGGGTTTTTTCATGTTTGTTGGGCTACCAGCGGCTGAAATTACTGCGGTGGCCTTGTCATAGGTAGAACGTCAAGTGCCTCGTCGAGCTGCTCCATTGTGAGCTTCTCGCCGTCAACGTAACCAAGCTCAATAGTTGCCTCACGAACGGTCATTGACATCGCTACCGCGTGCTTTGCAATCTTGGCAGCGGCTTCGTAGCCGATGTACTTGTTTAGTGGTGTGACGATAGATGGACTTGAGCCAGCCATCTGGCGGGCACGATCTTCGTTGATCTCGAGGCCCGATACAGTTTTGTCGGCCAAAACTCGCATGGAGCTTGAAAGCAGTCGAATTGACTCGAGGAGCGAGTTGCCCATCACAGGAATTGCAACGTTTAGCTCGAAGTTTCCTGATGCGCCTGCCCAGGTGATGGTTGCGTCGTTTCCAATTACTTTTGAGCAGACCATAAGGACCGCCTCGGGGATAACTGGATTGACCTTGCCAGGCATTATGGAACTTCCCGGCTGTAAGTCTGGAATGTGAAGCTCGGCTAGACCTGTGTTTGGCCCAGAGCCCATCCACCTGAGGTCATTGTTTATTTTGGTGAGGCTAACGGCGATGACCTTCAATGCTCCTGAGGCCTCAACGAGGCCATCACGGGCTCCTTGAGCCTCAAAATGGTCTCTGGCCTCGGTGATTGGAAGGCCCGTCTCCTTCGCAAGCATGGCGATTACCTGCTGTGGGAAGCCCGCCGGGGTGTTGATGCCAGTTCCAGTCGCTGTGCCGCCCTGCGGCACCTCAGCAACCCTATGGAGCGCAGCGTTTACCCTTTCGATGCCATAGCGAATCTGAGCGGCATAGCCTGCAAACTCTTGGCCGAAGGTTACTGGCGTGGCATCCATTAGGTGCGTACGCCCAGGTTTCACCTTGTCCGCCCACTTACCAGCCTTGTCTTCAAAAGCCTTGGCGAGGTAATCAAGGGCCGGCAATAGGTCATTTACCAAAGCGCTGGTTACGGCAACATGGACTGAAGTGGGAAAGACGTCGTTCGAGGACTGACTCATGTTTACATGGTCATTTGGGTGAACTTCACTTCCCAGCTTGGCGGTCGCCAAGGTGGCTAGCACCTCGTTCATGTTCATGTTTGAGCTGGTGCCGGAGCCTGTCTGGAAGACATCGACAGGGAAGTGTTCGTGGTGATTGCCTGCAATGATCTCCTCGGCCGATGCCTGGATCGCATCTGAGATCTCTTTGTCCAGGCGACCAAGGCTCGCATTGGCTGCTGCTGCGGCCTTTTTGATTCGTGCAAGGGCAATGATGTGCTCTTTTTCGAGGGGAGTGCCGCTGATGGGAAAGTTCTCCACTGCTCGCTGGGTCTGAGCGCGGTATAGAGCATCCTTGGGGACTTGAACCTCGCCCATCGTGTCTTTTTCGATGCGATATTCCATGATTCCCTAACTCTCCAGCTGACCTCTTGAGGTGGTGAGCTCTACCAGACCCTCGGAAAGCCTGTACTGCGCTCCAACCACTGCTAGTTTGCCACTTTCCACCCGCTCGCGGATGAGTGTGGACATTTCCAAGAGCTCATCGATGGTGTCGCTGATGTGGTTTCTGTTTATGAGATCGATGTCCTCAATCCCCTCAGACCTTGAGGCCTTTACAGTTGAGGAGATTCGTTCAACTAGATTCTCGATGTATTCGCCACCAACTTGCAGCTTCCCGTCCACGGAGTCCATAGAGGCTCTCACTGCACCGCAGCTATCGTGACCGAGCACAAGTATCAAGGGAACTTTGAGTACTTCAACGGCAAACTCCAGCGATCCGACGATTGTTCTTGCAATAATCTGCCCAACATTTCGAACCACAAATAGATCCCCAAGCCCCACATCAAAGATCATCTCCGCCCCTAGCCTCGAGTCAGAGCATCCAAACAAAGCTGCAAAGGGTTCTTGAGACTTTGCAACAGACTTCCTTAGCTCAGCATCCTGTCTTGGATGGGCGGGAGTGCCAGCGACGAAGTTTTTGTTGCCTTGGACTAGGGATGCCCAGGCTTCTGATGCGTTAGTTGGTCGCAATGTCCTCAATTTCCAGTGAGAGCAGCTCCGCGAGAATGTTGAAATCCTCTTTGCCGGCTGTCCCATAGATTACAACCGCGGAGTCTCCAAAGCTGTGAAGCATGGCGTATTCCTTGGTTCCTGGAGGATTGCTCGGCGTGAGGGTGGGCCAAATCTCCCAGGTTCTGCCAGCAATTTCAGTCTCGTCTTCAAGCCAGTTGCCCTGAAGAGTCAGGGCTGTCCAGCTGGGATTCACTTCAAAGCCCTGGCTAAGACCAATGAACTGGTTGTCTTCAGTCACAAATCCGATGTACCAGCTTTGGACCCCGAGGTCATTTTCCAGCCTCGCGGCATTTGACCACCAAGAGTCTGGAACTTGTGGTGTCAGCACCTCGAATCCCAAGGAGGCTTCCGCCTCTTCCGCGATCTGCACGTAGTCAACCGCAGCGATTCGGTTGCTGTCGTCGCGTGGCACTCCCAGGACGAGCAAAATCACGAGGCCGAGGGTAGCGACCATGGAGAAGATGAGGTTGCGAACAGTCTGCTTGGCTCTTCGCTCAGCGGCTGCGCTCACTTAGCCTCACGCTGCTTTTGAGCTGCATCGAGCTTCTTTCTGGCGCCGCTTAGCCACTCCTCGCAAATCTTTGCGAGTTCCTCACCGCGCTCCCAAAGAGCCATTGATTCCTCCAGGCTCACGTTCTGTCCCTCAAGCTTGGTGACTACCTGTTGGAGCTCGTCACGAGCCTGCTCGTAACTGATTGCCTTGTCCTCTTTTGCCATTACTTCTCTCTAACCTCATCGGCAGTTGCTGAAATTTCCTGTTTTGCAGTTTGAATTTTTAGCTGTTGGCCCTTTTTGACGCTGGTGGCCTGTTTGCCATCAGCTCCCGTCACTACCGCATAGCCACGCTCCATAGTCAGTTGTGGAGAGAGCGAACGAACTCTCGCCGTTAGTTGAGTGTTTTCACTTTCCGCACGATCCACTCGGAAGCTCAGGATCTCAGTAAGGCGCCTAGCCAGCTGACCAACCTGTTCTTCTTGATACTCAATGAATCCGTAGGGGCTCTTGAGCACCGGGCGCGAGGTGATGGATTCAATGAGTTGCAACTGGCTGTCGATGTAACTTGCAACTCGAAAGGCAAGTCTGTCCCTGAGTTGGGAAAGTGCTTTACGCTCCTCAACCACGTCTGGAACAACTCGCTTGGCGGCGTCGGTTGGGGTGGAGGCCCTGAGGTCTGCTACCAGATCCAGCAGCGGCGAGTCATTTTCGTGCCCAATGGCTGAGACGACGGGCTTGGAAAGCGCAGCTGCAGCCCTAACCAGCCGCTCGTCACTGAAAGGGAGTAGATCTTGGAAACTTCCACCACCCCTTGCGATGATGATGATTTCAACATCAGGCATTTGGTCGAGCTGCTGCATGGCCAAAATGATCTCCGCGGGAGCCTTGTCGCCTTGAACCAGGGTGTTTATTACCTCAAACTGCACCTCAGGCCAACGCAGCCTGGCATTTTGGAGGATGTCTTTTTCGGCGTCTGACTTTGCCCCGGTGATAAGGCCAATCTTTCCGGGGAGAAATGGCAGTGGCTTCTTTCGCTCCGGTGCGGTTAGCCCCTCTGCAATGAGCTGCTGGCGAAGCTTCTCGATTCTTTCAAGTAGCTCACCGAGGCCCACTTTGTGCATCTTGAGAACCCGCATCGTGAGCTTGCCGTTCTTGGCCCAAAACTGAGGTTGCAATAGAGCAACTACTCGGTCACCCTGATTTAGTCCGACCTCGATGTCAGCGCTTGAGGCATCGAAGGCGTGAATCTCGATGGAATTTTCAACGTCAAGGTCTCTCAGGGAGCCGAAGATGTTGCTACCTCGAAGCTGAAGCTGCTGCAGCTCCCCCTCGACCCAGACACGGCCCAGCTTCTCAATCCAGTCCTTGAGGCTTTTAGAGAGCTGGGAGACCTGCCAGGGGGAATGTTCAGTTGAGACTTTTGATTCAACATCGTGAGCCGTTGGCTGATTCATGCAATAGCCTCCGGTAACGGTTCGTAGAATTGAGTGGTGACCCTAATCAACAATAACGCCCATCCCGACACCAATTCGGGAAAGAAGGTTCTCCTGGCGTCCCCTAGGGGTTACTGCGCAGGGGTGGACAGGGCGGTAATAGCGGTTGAGAAAGCACTCGATCACTACGGGGCTCCCGTCTATGTCAGGAAGCAGATCGTTCACAACAAGCACGTGGTCCGCAACCTTGAAAGACGGGGTGCGGTATTTGTTGACGAGGTGGACGAGGCTCCAGAGGGCTGCGTAATGGTTTTTTCGGCGCATGGAGTTTCACCCGCGGTGGTGGAGGCGGCAAAGGCCCGAAACCAGCACACCATTGACGCGACCTGCCCTCTCGTGACCAAGGTCCACAAAGAAGTGCTCAGGTTTGAAAAAGAGGGTTTTGACATTTTGCTCGTTGGTCACGACGGCCATGAGGAAGTTGAGGGAACGGCCGGCGAGGCCCCACACGCTGTTCAGCTGATTGATGGCGACGAGGATATCCAAAACGCAAAGGTCAAAGATCCCGAGAAAGTCATATGGCTATCGCAGACCACTCTCTCTGTTGATGAGACTATGGAGACAGTTGTGAAGCTGAGAGAGCGGTTCCCGCAGATGCAGAACCCTCCGAGTGATGACATTTGTTATGCCACCCAAAACCGACAGGTGGCTATAAAAAAAGTTGGCGCAGAGTCAGACCTAGTCATTGTCGTTGGTTCCGCTAATTCGTCTAACACAGTAAGGCTGGTGGAGGTTGCTCTGGACGCTGGAGCCAAAGCCGCATACCGAGTTGATGACACCTCAGAGATCAAAGACGAATGGTTTGAGGGAGTTCAAAGTGTTGGTGTTACCTCAGGTGCCTCGGTGCCAGAGGATCTGGTCGAAGAGGTTATTGAATACCTAGACGCTAAGGGTTTTGGCAACGTTGAGACCGTAACCACAGCGGAGGAAGACATCCAGTTCTCACTGCCAAAAGAGCTTCGCAAAGACCTAAAAGCAAGCGGCAGTTAGAACCCAACACAATGGACTCCCTGGGCAGGCACGAAGATTACGGGCAAGAGGCGCTGAGCGAGAGTCAGCTCCTTGAAGACCCCATTGAGCAATTCAAGGACTGGCTAATTGAGGCCGAAAAGGCTGAAATCTTCGAGCCCAACGCTTTTGTCCTGAGCACCATCGCCAAAGGCAACAAGCCTAGTTCTCGGACAGTGCTTCTCAAAGGTGTCGAGGATGGCTGCTTTGTCTTCTTCACGAACTTTGAGTCCCGAAAGGGCCAGGCGATAGAGAATAACCCCTTTGTAAGCGCGGTGTTTGGCTGGTATTCGATCTATCGGCAGGTATTGATAGAGGGCCAAGTCGAGCGAATTTCAGACGTTGATTCAGAGAAGTACTTCCATTCCAGGCCCCATGAATCTCAGGTTGCGGCGTGGTCATCTCGGCAGTCGCAGCCAATTCAATCGCGAGAAAAACTGGACGAACAGTTCTCCGAGGCGCTGGCTAAATTTGATGGAGAGGTTGTCCCCAAGCCTGAATACTGGGGAGGCTACCGAATAGTTCCCAATCGAATCGAGTTCTGGAAGGGGCGTTCAAACAGAATGCACGACAGGATTGCCTTTTCTAGGGACGAATCCTCAGACCAGTGGGAGCCGCAGCGGCTCCAGCCCTAGCTCGCTACCAGCTGGATTGACCGGCTGACCCAAGCTGCTTTGCAGCCTCTACAACACGAGCCGACATGCCAGCCTCTGCGGCCTTGCCCCAGTTTCTTGGGTCGTAGGTCTTTTTGTTGCCGACCTCTCCGTCAACCTTGAGGACACCGTCATAGTTTTTGAACATGTGGTCCACGATGGGCCTGGTGAAGGCGTATTGGGTGTCGGTATCGATGTTCATCTTGATCACACCAAAGCTAACTGCGTCTGCAATCTCTTTTTCAGTTGAACCGGAGCCTCCGTGGAATACGAGGTCGAACGGAGCATCTTTGCCATACTTGGCACCAACCTCGCGCTGAATCTCATCCAGCAACTCTGGCTTTAGCTTTACGTTTCCTGGCTTGTAAACGCCGTGCACGTTACCAAATGTGAGAGCTGCCATGTAGCGGCCGTTTTCTCCAAGGCCAAGAGCCTCGACAGTCTGCATACCATCGGCAACTGTGGTGTAAAGGTGATCACCCATGCCGCCATCGATGCCGTCCTCTTCACCACCTACTGCACCCACCTCTATCTCAAGAATTGAGCCCACGTTCTTGGACTTGGCAAGAAGTTCTTTAGCTATCTCTAGGTTCTTATCCAGGGCAATAGCGCTGCCGTCCCACATGTGGGAATTGAATACTGCCTCGCCTCCTGCTTTGACCTGCTCAGCAGAGATTTCCAGCAGGGGACGCACAAAGCCATCGAGCTGGTCCTCTGCGCAGTGGTCGGTGTGAAGAGCAACCTTGATATCAAAGTTCTTTGCAACCTCACGAGCAAATGCCGCGAACGCCAGAGCACCTGAAACCCTGTTCTTGACGGTTGGGCCGCTCCAATAATCTGCGCCGCCAGTTGACACCTGCAGGATGCCATCGCTGCCTGCCTCTTGGAGACCCGCGAGCGCAGCATTTAGGGTCTGAGAGCTCGAAACGTTTATTGCAGGGTAGGCAAAACCTTTTGCCTTTGCGCGGTCAAGCATCTCCGCGTATTCGGCTGATGAAACTACGGCCATTTTTGCCTCCTTAGGCTTGGGCTGGTTCGCCCAAGGGGCGGTCGCGGTCGGGGTCGAGGTCAACTGTCGCCTCAACGAGATTGTCGATTGACTTAAGCCCACTGGTTGGCTGCTGCACTTTCGCGGCACCCCACTGCACTGCCGCTGCAATACCACCAGCGACATCGAAGCCGACGCCATAGGCATCGGGGTCAGTGTCATTTTTACTGACTGCTGAGAGGAATCCGGCAATGGTTGAGTCGCCGGCGCCTACGGTGTTAATTACTTTCACGGCTGGCGTGAAGGCGTGGATCGCGTGGGTCTTTGTAACGGCAATGATCCCGTCTACACCCATTGAGGCCAAGATCAAGTCCACACCCCAGTCGTTGAGTGTTCTTGCGGCGTCTACAACGTCTCCGACAGTGCCAAGGTCTTTACCAACACACTCTGCGAGCTCGTGAGCGTTCGGCTTCATCACTGTCGCGCTGCCCTTTTGTGCCCAGTAGCGAAGCGGGTCACCCGAGGTATCGAGAATTACCTTGACCCCAAGACGGCTTGTCACCTCAAAGAGCGGGTCCAAATCTATGACTTTGTCAGTCTCGATTATCTCTGGGTGCGCTCCCGCAACCACGAGCCAATTCGCGGAGGTCTCTACGAGCGTCTTTTCTGTTAGCGCGATTACCGCGTCCCAGTCCTTTTGATGAAGGGGGCGGGGGTGCTCGTTGATCTTTGTTGTTGGGCCGTCGTATTCGACAACCGTGGTTGAAACCCGAAGGGTTCCATCAACCCAGAGTGGAACCAGAAAGCTCGAGGAGCCGGTGCGCTTTAAAACGGCTGGGTCAGCATTGCCGATGGGAACAACGCCCGGGGCTGGGATGTTTGCTAGCTGGAGTCCGCGAGCTACGTTGATTCCCTTACCTGCGAGCTCCTCACCGACTTCGTAGGCGCGGTTTACGCCGCCCTCGACAAGGTTCTTTACAAAGTACGTGCGATCCAGGGTCGGTGAGGGCGTGAGAGTTACAACAGGTGATTTCTGGTCAGCCATCAAGACTCCTTGGATGTGAGTAAAAAAAGAAACACTCACATCGTTGTAGGCGCACAGCCCACTATAGCCAAATAACTACTTATCTTCGCTCTCGTCTAGCTCTTTGGCGGTGATGGCATTTGGCCCCTGTTCGATGAGTTTTGGGCTCTCGATCGAGTCGGTCCCCAGCTCGTTCTCGTCAAGGTCGTTCAGCTTGCGGGCAGTCACCAGCATTCTGGTCTCAAGAGAGGACACAAAGCCGTTGTAGCTCTTGACGGTGCTGGTGAGCTTGTTACCGAGGTCGGCAGCCAGGGCTGCCACCTTTCCAACCCGCTCATAGAGCTCACGACCGAGCTTGATCATCGAGCGAACCTGTGACTCATCAGCATTTTGGCGCCAGATGTAGTTGATCGTCTTCAGAACCGAAAAGAGCGATACCGGAGAGGCGAGCGCAACATTTTTCTTGAAGGCGTACTCCATTAGTGCTGGGTCCTGCTCCAGGGCTCCAGAAAGTAGGGACTCACTGGGCACGAAGCAAATTACGAAGTCAGGAGAGCTCTCGAGGCCCTCCCAGTACGCTCTGCCAGCTAGCTCGTCAATGTGGCCCTTCATGGCCTTGACGTGCTCAGCAAGCAGCTTCTTTCGCCTATCGAGCTCCTCACCGCTGGCGAGCTCGCTGATGGTGCTCGCCTCCTGGTACTTATCGAATGGCACTTTTGAGTCAATCGCCAGGGCCTTGCCGCCTGGAAGGTTGATAACCATGTCGGCCCTGCCCGACTTATCTCCTGTTGAAATAGTTGCCTGCTCGGCAAAGTCGGCGTGCTTGATCAAGCCTGCTAGCTCAACGAGTTTCCTGAGCTGAGCCTCACCCCATACTCCCCGGAGGGAGTTGGAGCTGAGTGCTTGGGAGAGCTGCTGAGTTTGTTTCCTCAGACTCTCGTCTGTCTCGATGGCACTCTTGAGCTGCTCGGAGATGGAGCTGAACTGCTCTACGCGCTCGCGCTCCATACGCTGCACGACCGTCTGCATCTGCTCCAGTTGCTCCTTCACCGGAGCAAGCTGAACCAGGACCTTGTTTTCCTGATCCTTCTGCCCCTGAGCCTCCTTAGCGGCCTCATCAGCCTTTGCCAGCTGGTTTCTGAGCTCTTGCTCGGTGGCCTCTAGGGCCGCAAGCTTGGCAAGTACCGCAGGGTCTGATCCGGAGGCTTTGCGCCTGGCATATCTGTAGCCAAGAAGGCCGCCCACAACGAGCCCGAGCCCCAGGCCATTTAGGACAAAAAGCAGAGTTAGATCCATAACCGCCAGTATTGCAGTGGGGTCAGACAACTAAGGTTTGCAAACGCTGGTTGGTGCTACGGAGCAACCCTTCTAGGTCCTCGACACCATGCCGGTCTGCCATGTGCAACACGATTCTGGCGCAGGCATCGGAGTCCGCGAGCGCGTCGTGATGCCGAAACTCCTCGTGTCCTATGGCATAGGCAACGGCATTCAGCCGATAGCTATCGAGGCTGTAGGTTTTCCGAGCCATTTTGAGGCTGCAGCCGTAGCTGAGATTTGGAAGGTCAAAGCTAGCCGCCGCCGCAGAGGCCTTGAGCACAGACATATCAAAACTGGCGTTGTGAGCGATGAGCGGTAACCCATCGGTGAAGAAGAGAAGCTCCGGGAGGGCATCTAGCCAATCCGGGGCATCCAGAATGTCATCTGGTCTAATGCCGTGGACCGCAATGTTTCCCTCGTGAAACCAGTTGTTCGGGTAGGGAGGCTTAAACAGCATCGAGAGGGACTCTCTAATCTCCCCCTCTTGCACTTTCACCAGCCCAACGGCACAGGGCGAGGCAGGGGAGGCGTTGGCGGTCTCAAAGTCGATTGCTACGAAGTCCAAAGCCACAAGCCAATTATCGGGCAATAGACTTTCGCGGTGGCCCTAACTATCGGAATCGTAGGACTGCCCAACGTTGGCAAGTCGACCCTGTTCAATGCACTCACTAAGAACTCTGTGCTCGCGGCAAACTATCCTTTTGCAACTATCGAGCCAAACATTGGAGTAGTAAACCTTCCCGATAGCAGGCTTGAGAGACTGAGCCAGATCTTCTCCTCGGAGAAGATTGTGCCTGCACCGGTTTCATTTGTTGACATTGCGGGCATTGTCCGGGGTGCATCCGAAGGTGAAGGTCTGGGAAACCAATTCCTAGCGAATATTCGTGAGGCAGACGCAATTGCGCAGGTGGTTAGGGGTTTTTCTGATAGCGATGTAGTTCACGTTGACGGCAAGGTCGATGCTGCAAGCGACATCGAGACCATCAATACCGAGCTCATCCTGGCTGATCTGCAGACCCTTGAGAAAGCAAGGCCAAGGATCGAAAAAGAAGTTAGGACAAAGCGGAATGATCCGCAGGTCTTAGCGGCAATCGATGAGGCGATTGAGGCTCTGAACGGCGGCAAGCCGCTTTCTCTGAGCTCTGTTGACATGAGCCACATCAAGGACCTTGGACTCCTGACGGCAAAGCCCATCCTCTTTGTTTTCAATGTGGACGAGGCAGTGCTAACCGACAAGTCGAAGCTGGCCGAGTTGGCAGCCCTGGTTGCACCTGCGGAGGCTGTCTTTCTGGATGCCAAGGTGGAGAGTGAGTTGATTGACCTAAACCCGGAGGACGCCAGTGAGCTCTTAGCCTCTCTAGGTCAGAGCGAGAGCGGACTTGACCAATTGGCCAGGATTGGTTTCCAAACGCTGGGTTTGCAGACCTACCTAACTGCTGGCCCAAAGGAGTCGAGGGCCTGGACAATTCGCAAGGGCTGGAAAGCTCCTCAGGCCGCCGGTGTAATTCACACTGACTTCGAAAAGGGCTTTATCAAGGCAGAGATCGTCTCCTTTGAGGATCTGGATTCCGCTGGCTCAATGGCCGAGGCAAAGGCTCAGGGCAAGGTTCGCATGGAAGGTAAGGACTACATCATGCAAGACGGCGATGTGGTCGAGTTCCGCTTCAACGTCTAGGAATTTTGTAGCCCCCTGGAGCGCTTAGACTTATGAAATGCCCTCCAATCTCATCCGTCTTTCTGTGACCGATGACATCGTTGGATGGTTCGACCAGACTGGCCCCTACCTGTTTTATGCAGCTGTATTCGGCCTAGTTTTTGCGGGTACCGGACTCTTCGTCGGGGCCTTCATTCCTTTCATTACCGGGGATTCGTTGGTTTTTGCAGCTGGATTGGTGGCAGCAGCCAACCAGGACAGCATCAACATAGTTGTGATGGTGATTGGCGTTGGAATTGCCGCCTGGCTTGGAGATCAGGTTGGGTACACCCTAGGTAGGCACTACGGCCGGCCCTACTTGGATAAACGCAAAGGCAAGTGGCTGAAGAACGCCATAGAGAAATCCGAAGTCTTTTACGTTCGCTACGGCTGGTGGTCAATCATCGTGGCAAGGTTTGTGCCATGGGGACGGGTAATCATTCCGGCGCTCGCGGGCATTTCGAAAATGAACTACTACAAGTTCTTCAGCGCAAATGCTGTTGGAGCCATGCTGTGGGGTTGTGGCCTTACTCTGGCGGGCTACTTCACCTACTCGATTCCGTTTGTGAGAAATGCCACCTACGCAATTGCCCTTGTCGTGATAACCCTGAGCGTTATCGCTGGGGTTAGAACCTGGCGGGCGAACAGAACTAGTTCTGAATAACGAGCTCGGCTAGCTCACTTGAGTTTTCTGCCAGATAGAACTCATCTTCTTGGGCTGCCCAGACCCCCCAAAACTCATCGAATGCTCCGCCGTCACGTTCGCTGAACCGCTTGCGTCGCTCCGCAGTGTCTGCCTCGATCCAGACTGTGAGATTGGCGTTTTCAACGGCAGCCTTGGATAGTGCTCCGCACCCCTCAACGATTAGGGGAGTTCCGCCGCCAAATTCGCGGAAGCCATTGCCTGGTTCGCTGGGGGCTCCGCGCCCGCCCAGCTCCCAGTTCCAGATTTGCCAACTGGCAGGCCTTCCGCTTGCCAAGGGCTCAAGAATTTTCTCTCTGAGGTAGAGGCTTCCCGCGATAAGTCCTTCCCAACCAGGGTAGAGATCGTCGAGGCGAACAATCCTTGCTGCCTGACGGCTAGTTTGAAAATATGAATCTCCAAGCCTGGAGGCAAATAGTGACTTTCCAGAGCCCGCTCTCCCGTCAATCAACACAACAGGTGTTGGGAGGTTGCCGGCGAGTTCCGCAAGACGTTCTGAGGCCTGCTCGAGTCCCTGCGTAAAGTCAGTTGCCATAACCCGTTGAGTCTAATTTGGGGACTATTTGAGCGGCAGCCAATAAACTAAGCCGGGCCTGAAACGGGCTCCCCAAACCTAGGTAATAGATGACCCAATCGAATCAGGCCCTAAGAAACTTGGCCATAGTTGCCCACGTCGACCATGGAAAGACCACACTGGTCGATGCCATGTTGCGCCAGACCGGCTCCTTCGCCGCACATGCTGCCGTGGATGAGCGAGTCATGGACTCAGGAGACCTTGAAAAAGAAAAGGGCATCACAATCCTTGCTAAGAACACTGCGGTCACCTACGCAGGTCCAGCGGCAAAAGGCCAGGCAGTAACACTCAATGTAATTGACACCCCTGGCCACGCCGACTTTGGTGGCGAGGTGGAACGAGGCCTGTCAATGGTCGACGGCGTTGTTTTGCTCGTGGATGCCTCGGAGGGGCCCTTGCCCCAGACAAGATTTGTCCTTAGGAAAGCCCTTGAGGCTTCGTTACCCGTCATTTTGTTGGTGAACAAGACCGACCGGAGCGACGCGAGAATTGATGAGGTCGTGGACGAGAGTCATGATTTGCTGCTCGGTCTCGCCTCAGATCTTCACGAGAGTGTTCCTGACCTAGATGTAGATGCGATTCTCAATTTGCCAGTTATCTACGCATCTGGGCGTGCCGGCAGGGCGTCGCTGAACAAGCCTGCCAACGGTGAGCTACCGGACAACGAAGACCTTGAGCCGCTATTTGAGGCGATCCTGAACTACATTCCATCCCCAAAGTTTGAAGAGGGTGCCCCTTTGCAGGCGCACGTGACAAACCTGGACGCGTCCCCATTTCTTGGACGACTGGCGCTTCTACGCGTCCACAACGGCACCATCCGCAAGGCTCAGCAAGTTGCCTGGGTAAGGCAAGACGGCAGCCAGCAGCTTGTCAAGATCACTGAGCTACTGGGAACAAAGGCACTCGAGAGGTTCAGCATCGAAAGCGCTAGCGCCGGAGACATTGTTGCCGTAGCTGGTATTGAAGACATCACAATTGGCGACTCGCTCTGCGACCCAGAGGATGTCAGGCCGCTGCCAGGCATCAGCGTGGACGAGCCTGCGATCTCGATGACCATAGGAATCAACACCTCCCCAATGGCAGGTCGCTCAAAAGGGGCAAAGATTACCGCAAGGCTTGTCAAAGACCGCCTTGACAGGGAACTCATCGGAAACGTTTCTATTAGAGTTCTGCCCACAGAGCGGCCAGACGCTTGGGAGGTCCAGGGCAGGGGAGAGCTGGCCCTCGCCATCCTTGTTGAGCAGATGCGTAGGGAGAACTACGAGCTAACCGTTGGTAAGCCTCAGGTTGTCACCAAGAAGATCGACGGCAAGCTGCACGAGCCCGTCGAGGAACTGACGGTTGATGTCCCAGAGGAGTTCATGGGTGCAGTGACCCAGCTCTTGGCAGCTCGCAAGGGTCGCATGCTTCACATGACCAACAACGGCACTGGCTGGGTAAGGGTCGAGTTTAAGGTGCCATCGAGAGGCCTCATCGGCTTTAGAACTGAGTTCTTGACCATCACCAAGGGTTCCGGTATTGCAAACGCACTCAGCGCGGGCTACGAGCCCTGGTTTGGCGAGATAGTCACTCGAAAGTCGGGATCGATGGTCGCCGACAGGGCAGGAGCTGCCACCCCCTACGCAATGATCGCCCTTCAGGAGCGAGGCAGCTTCTTTGTCGAGCCGGGCACCGAGGTCTACACCGGCATGGTGGTGGGAGAAAACTCTCGTTCCGAGGACATGGATGTGAACATCACCAAGGAGAAGCAGCTCACCAACATGAGGGCGTCCTCCGCTGATAGCTTCCAGGGGCTCACGCCGCCGCGCAAGCTTTCCTTGGAAGAGAGTTTGGAGTTTGCTCGCGAGGACGAGTGCGTTGAGGTGACTATTGACGCAATCCGCATTCGCAAGGTGGAGCTAGATCCTCACGTGAGGGCCAGAGCCGCCTCCGCCAGGAAGCGCGCAAGCGAGAGCTAAAGGGCTCTGTCGATCAGGTAGACATCACCTGGACTGATGCGGGTTCTTTCGAGATTCTCTCTGTCAACAATTGCCTGGTCTTGGCCCTCAGTGGAGCCCTGCTTGCCGATTGCAATCACGCAGACCACCTCATGGTCTTGAACATTTAGTGTTTCGACAATGGCCTCTGGGACGATTCCACCCATGTAGTGGGACTTGAGCCCCATGCTCTCGGCTTGGGTTACCAGCTGGCTCGCAGCAAGTCCGACGTCAAAGTAGGTGGCTGACATGTCTCTCGCTTTGCCCTCGAAAGTCTTTGCTGCCATAACCACTGCCAGCACTGAGGCATTAGGGGCCCAGGTCTGGTTGAAGCCGGTGAGACCGCTCTTTGCAACCGCATCAAATAGCTCTCCGCCTCTTGTTAGCAGTGCAAGCTTCCAAGGCTGTTGGTTGGAAGATGAGGGTGCCCAGCGGAATGCCTCACCTATGCTCTCAAGCTCGCCCTTAGAAACGCTGTGGGCAGGATCGTAGATTCTTGGGCTCCAGCGGTCGGCGACTAGGGGGTGGAGCTGGGCGGTGGTGTTTGCAGGTTTGTGGACGATTGAGTTGGTCATGCAAATAAGTCTAGGGGTACTAGACAAAAATGCAAGCTGGTGGGCACATTCTGGACTGCCACTGCTACTACGATTGCGTGGTGAGTCAAAAAGGCATCGTTCTGTTTTCCCTGGCAGGGGTGTTTTGGGGGCTCCCATACTTCTTTATCGCTCTCGCACTTGAGAGCTTCTCCACCCCATCGATCGTGTTCCTCAGAACCTTTCTCGGCGCCGTGGTGCTTATTCCTTATGCCGCCATGACTGGAGGCCTAAAGCCTGCCCTCAGGGCATGGCCCTATGTCCTGGTGTTTGGGGCCGTTGAGATGGTTGGGCCCTGGTTCCTAATCACAGAGGCGGAAAAACACATCTCCTCTGGGTTGGCGGGTCTGCTGATTGCGACAGTGCCATTTTTTGCCGTTGCCGTCTTGGCAATCTTTCTGAAAGATCGCAAGGCCCTTAGGGCGAAGCCCTTATCGGGAATGATCATCGGATTCATCGGGGTGTTCACGCTCGTAGGGATTGACTCGGTGACGGGAGCCGTAAACCCGCTTTATGTGCTGATGGTTGTTTTGGCTGCAGTTGGGTATTCAATTGCGCCGATAGTTGCAAACATCAAACTGCACGATGTTCCCTCTGCCGGTGTAATCGGGGTAAGCATGGCGTTTGTCGCGATCGTTTATTCACCGTTTTCGCTTCCAAAGCTTCCCGCCGAGCTTATGGGTGCAAGTGGGGTGAGCATCATGGCTGTTGTGGTGCTTGGCCTGGTTTGCTCTGCGGCAGCATTCGTTATTTTCTTCATGCTCATCAAAGAGGTTGGGCCTGCAAAGGCGACGCTGATTACATACGTCAATACCGCTGTTGCCCTGTCGCTCGGCATCATCTTTTTGGGGGAGCAGATCACCATTGGTTTGGTCGTAGGAATACCGCTAATCACCATCGGGCTCATTCTTGCGGGCGGCAGAGAGCGCGAACCAGAGCTTTCAAAGGCCGGCTAGGAATACAGGCGACCGCTCTCGGTTTTTCTCTGCATGCGCCTCGCACTATTAGTTGCCTCACTTCTTGTACTTAGCGGTTGTGCCGCCGACCCTGCCGAAACCGCTGCACCGAGTGCCCAGGTCTCCCAGCAGGCCGAAGATGACTCCTCAATGGATGTGGAGGCCGAGTCTTCGGAGGAAGAGGGTTCTAGAGACTCAGAGCCTGCAAATTCAGAGGGCACCGAGGATTCTGACGAAGAGCGAAATGACGAAGATGAGTCTGAGCGAGAGAGCGAAGCAGAGTCAGAAGCAGAGTCAGAAACAGTGTCAGAGGATGAACCTCGAGAGACGCAAGATGCAGAGCCAACCCAGGATCCAGAACCCTCTCAAGAGCCAACCCAAGAGCAATCCCCAGAGCCGGAGCCAAGCCCCACTGCTGAGGAGACATTCCAGGGCTATACCCTTGCCGAAGTCTCTGAAAGGGACTCGGCTGCGGAGTGCTGGGTCGCAATTGATGGGGGAGTCTATGACCTCACAGATTGGATCCGGTCCCATCCGGGAGGGAGCGGGGCGATCCTGAGCCTCTGTGGCACCGATGGAACAGCCAGTTTTTCCTCTCGGCACGGCGGTCAGGCAAGGCCAGCTAGCACCCTGGATGGTTACTACCTAGCCCCACTTATTGACTAGCTGTTTGATAAGTGAATTTTTCTAGCTGAACTTTGGGTGAACTGCGCCTGTTACCTAGAATTTCTCCGTGTCACTTTCGAGCAAGATGTATGTGCCGCAGGGTGTTCAGGTGCCATGCGTGAACTTGGCAGCAGATGTTGATCTAGGGGATATTCATCCGTGGGCCGCAGATCTCGAGACGGCTCAGAAGATGGTTGCAGAGGGTTCCGCGCCATCGCTTTTTTATTTTGTAGAAAACTCCAAGCAGCTTGAGAAAAAATCGGCAAAGCTTGCCAAGCTTTGGGAGCAAAAGGTCAGCTTCTGGCTTTTTTACCCAAAGGCCCCTCACCTGCAGACGGACTTGTCTCGTGACAAGACCTGGAAGCTCATGAAGGTAGCAGGCATGCAAGGAACCCGTCAGGTCGGTATAGATAAAAACTGGAGCTGCATGTATTTCAAGAACTCCGGTAAATCAGATTATGTAGAAATCGTCTCCGGTTAGATTTAGCAGCCGCGCGTTTACACCCACGGCAACCGTTCCCTTTGGCATGTCCTTCGTGACCACTGCGTTGGCACCAATTGCACAGTCATCGCCAATGGTGATTGCGCCAATTAGCTTTGCTCCTGCACCAATGATCACCCTGTCGCCGACAGTCGGGTGTCGCTTCACGGGATCCAACGTCTTACCGCCAAGCGTGACGCCGTGATAAACCAGGACGTCATTGCCGATAACCGCCGTTTCTCCTATTACAACCCCGACACCGTGGTCAATCACAAAGCGTTTTCCGATTTCTGCTCCAGGGTGGATCTCAATGGAGGTCCAAAGTTTGGCCCAGTTCGAGAGCATGCGAGCGAGGATCCGGAGCCTGAGCTTCCAGAGCCGGTGGGCAATTCGGTAGGTCCAGATCGCATGCAGGCCTGGAGAGGTAAGGATTAGCTCCAGAGCACTCCTGGTTGCAGGGTCACGCTCTAGGCCGGCCTTGATGTCTTCGCGAATGCTCAACTTTTCGTCTGGTATTCCTCTTGAAGGTCGCGATAGAGAGTGGAGGAAACATACCTCTCGCCAAACGACGGAACTATGACGACAATGATCTGACCTTCGTGCTCCTTGCGGTTGGCAACCTCCCTAGCCGCCCAAAGCGCAGCCCCTGAGGAGATACCCGCGAGAATGCCCTCTTCCGCAGATGCCCTGCGAGCGAACTCGAATGCAACCTGGTTTGGCGCGCTGAGCACCTCGTCATAGCTTGAGGTGTCAAGAATCGGGGGTATGAAGTTTGGTCCGATTCCAGCAAGGGGGTGTCCAGCGGCCTCACCACCGGTCAGCAGTGGAGAGGCTGCGGGCTGAACTGCGTAGCACTTGATGTCTGGATTTAGCTCCTTGAGCCTCAGGCTGGTGCCGGTAATGGTGCCTCCGGTGCCGCTGCCTGCGACAAAGGCACCGATCTTGCCGTCGGTGTCACGCCAGATCTCCTCGGCTGTTGTCTCGCGGTGGATCATTGGACCTGCCGGGTTTTCAAACTGCCTCACCAATACAGCACCCTCAATTGTCTTGCCTAGCTCTTCGGCTTTGGCAACAGAACCCTTCATGCCCTCTGCAGCCGGCGTCAGAATCAATTCAGCACCGTAGGCACGGATCAGAATCTTGCGCTCCAGGCTCATTGAATCTGGCATGACGATGATGGTGCGGTAACCCCTGGCAGCTCCCACCATTGCCAGCGAGATACCGGTGTTGCCGCTCGTTGCCTCGATAATCGTGCCGCCAGGCTTGAGCTCGCCGGACTTCTCAGCCTCGTTGATCATTGCGATGCCCAGGCGATCCTTTACCGAGCTGGATGGGTTATAGAACTCGAGCTTGGCAAACACCTGCGCGTTCGCACCATCGGTGATCTTGTTGAGCCGAACCAACGGGGTGTTGCCGAATACCTCGGTGATGTTGTCGTATACGCGCAAAGGTTTCTCCAGAATTACAGTCCATGGAAGTGTAACTAGGTGGCCCCCTGTTTGTTCCTGCATTACAAACAATTACAGGCCTGCCGCTGTGTTCACAGCTAATTTGGGGTTTGGCTAGCTAGCCTCTTTGGCGATGAGATTGCTTTTAGTTTCAACTGCTGGCGCTTCAGCTCTATTGCTGCTGGCGGGTTGCAGCTTCAACGCCGTGGTTCAAAGCGGAGCAGATGCCGCAGCCTGCACAGCGCTGGAGGGGACGCTGGAGACAGTCTCCAAGGCCTATCGAGATGGCCTGGTCGACTCCGGGGTACTGGAGCGCATTGACGAGCTGGTTGGGGATCAGGTCGATCTTCTGCTGTCTACTGAGTTTGCAGCCGAGATCGGAGAGCTTGGTGATGCACTCGCCCAGTCCGACGGTGCTCAGGATGCGCAGGCCAGGATCGACAGTGCGCTAGGTGCAATTACCCAGCGCTGTGAGGGTGTTGGGGTAACGCTCGACTAGCCAAGCTCGTCGTCCACGTAGTGATTCTTTGCAAGCTGCAGACCTGCGATGCTGCTGCCTGCCGCCACAACAAATAACAACCAAAGAGTCAGTTCCCACCCACCGGAGAATTCGCGGAAGATTCCAACGAGAAACACCATGATGGTCGCGATTGTGTAGCTGACTCCCTGCCCGAACGCGCTAACTGCTAATACGGTCCCGCGGGTTCTTGACCTGAGGTTGAAGAGCGTGAGTGCCAGAGGGAACATCGTAGGTCCCAGGCCGAGGCAGGCTACAAATATCCAGGTGGCTGAGGTGGGACCAAAGAGCAGCCCTAGAGCGCCGATAGAACCCATGGCCGCGGAGAAATAGACAATCAACGGATGGGACTTTTGGTAGCGATCTGCCAACACAGGCACGATCAGCGAAACCGGAAGCCCCATGATGGCAAACAGTGCCAGGAGCGAGCCGCCCTGAAACTCCGTGACACCGCTGTGCTCTATGAGCAAGATGGGGAGCCAGGCAAACGAGACGTAACCAAAGATGCTCGTCATGCCTTGCACGACACCTATTGCGATTGCGGTGGGGGAGCGCCAGATGGCCTTTTGGCCTCCGGGCTTTGGCTCTCTTATCTCCTTTGTGGAGTTTGAGCGAATAGCTAACAGCGGAAGCAGGGTGAGAGCAGCAAGCAGCGCCCATTGGCCCAGCGACAGCCTCCAACCAGCAGCCTCAGCGACAGGGACCGCAAAGAAGGAACCGCTGGAAGCGGACAGCGCAGTCATTGTGATGTACAGCGAGGAGACCTGCCCGATACGGTTTGCAAAGTACTTTCTAACGAGCACGGGTAAAAGCACGTTGCCAACACCCATCCCGAGCATGGAGAGCATGCTGCCGACAAAAAGAGAGGTCGAGTCCCAGGCCAGTGCCCTAAATAGATGTCCAGCAACAATGGCAAGCACGGTAATCACAAGAGTTATCTCCACGCCATAGCGTCTGGCTGGACGGTAGGCAAGCGAGGTGGAGATAGCAAATGCCAAGGGTGCAGCAATGCCCAACAGCCCTATTGTCACTATTGGAAGGGCTATGTCCTGCTGGATGTAATTGACGACCGGAGACAGTGATCCGACGGCCGTTCTGAGGTTCAGCGCGAGCAGCACGATGGCTGCCAGCGCAAGAATCTTTTGGGTTCTCAGCTGCATCTCAGGCGAGAAGCTCTCGGAAGGCCTCATGGAGGATGCCGTTGCTGGCTAGTACGACACTTGTGTCCTCGTTTAGTTCACCATCTAAAGCGGTGAATCGACCACCTGCCTCACGCACGATGGGAACAAGCGCTGCGATGTCGTGAATCTTTAGATCTGGCTCGGCTGCCATTTCAATAAGACCCTCAGCGACATACATGTAGCTCAGGAAGTCTC
This sequence comes from Candidatus Aquiluna sp. XM-24bin5, assembly GCA_003149555.1. Next base: position 648,335 of record QCWE01000001.1, on the reverse strand, counting down.
CGAAGGCCCTGTCCTTCCATACTTTTCTTGAAAGCTCGGTCAGCTTTTCAGCGGAGCCAATCGAGTCCCACTGCGAGATTGAGTTGAAGGAAAAAAAAGCGTCTTCCAGCTTTGCAACCGATGAGACCCTGATGGGCCTCTGACTGCCATCGATGTCGGTGGTGTGGCTACCTGCCCCCGCCTCTGCCCACCATCTGCGGCCAAGAGCTGGAGCCGACACAACTGACAGTCTCAGTTCTCCATCAATACGCAGGGCAATCAGTGTCGCCCAAATAGGAAGCCCCCTAAGAAAATTGGCTGTGCCATCGATCGGGTCGATGATCCACTCCCGCCTGCCGTGCTGGCTGCCGAACTCCTCGCCAATAACGGTGTCTTCAGGGCTGTAGTCAGCGATGAGGTTCCTCAGGGCTTCCTCAACCGCCCGATCGGCATCGGTAACGGGCGTTCTGTCGGGTTTGGTCTCAACTCTGAGGTCAAGTGCCCGAAATCGAGAGAGCGAGATTGCATCGGCGCTCGCTGCCAGTTCGAGTGCGAATTCGAGATCTTTGCTCATCACTGCCAATCTACCGAGGTAAGCCCGGCCACAAGCCTTCGAAAAGAATCCAACCTCAGCTCGGCTAGCTTCCCTTCCCTAAGTGCCTCATCTAACGCGCAGTCAGTTGCTGGTGGCATGTGGGAGCAGTCTCTCGGGCAGGCCTCTGCTGCCTGGCTTAGGTCACTGAACCCTCGCAAGATCTGCCCGGCGGAGATGCCGCTGAGTCCGAAGCTTCTGATGCCCGGAGTATCCACAATCCAGCCACCTGCGACCTGTATTGCAACTGCGGAAGAAGAGGTGTGCTTCCCCTTTCCAGTTAGCTGATTAACATTTCCGGTTGACCTGTCGGTGTCGGGAGCGAGTTTGTTGATAAGGGTTGACTTTCCCACTCCAGAGTGGCCAACAAACACTGAGGTGTGGCCCTCCAGGGCCGCTAGCAGGCTCGATGGCAGGTCTTTGTCGCTCCTAGTTTGAATTATTTCTAAGTCCACACCGGCAAACCCTGCAATAAATTCACTCGGGTCAGCCACGTCGCACTTTGTCACGACGAGGATTGGCCTAAGACCTGCGTTGTATGCGGCAACTAAGTATCTATCTACAAGCCTTGGGCGAGGTTCCGGGTTGGCAGCTGCCATTACGATCACAAGCTGATCGGCATTTGCGACTATCGTCTGCTCGATTTCCTCGCCATCTTCAGCTGCCCTGGTTAGCACGCTGGAACGCTCTTCAATCTTTACTATCCGAGCGAGGGACCCTTTTTCACCCGTGACGTCACCATCAAGGGCAACCCGGTCGCAGGTTACGCAACCATCCTTTCGAAGCTCCTTTGCAAGGGTTGCAGTCACCTCAACACCGCTGTCGGTGATTACTTTGTAGCGGGCTAGGTGGACTTGCGTGACCATGCCCCTCGGAGCATTTTCAAAGCTGGGTCTTCGTTTTGTTCTAGGCCGAGATCCTTTGGGGTTCGGCCTAATTCGAACGTCGTCCTCGTCGAGATCGTGGCCGCCCTCTGGTTCGTAAAGCCAGCTCACTTGAGTCCCAGCATCTTCTCCCACATCCCGGCAAAGTCGGGAAGGGTTTTCGAGGTTGTTGCAATGTCATCGATCTCTACGCCCGCAACCCTCAAGCCAATGATGGCCCCTGCTGTTGCCATCCGGTGGTCCTCGTATGAGTGCCAGAGCCCACCAGTTAGGTCGGCCGGGCTGATGGCAATGCCATCCTCCAGCTCGCTTGCAACACCCCCCAGGCCATTTATCTCAGCCACTAGCGCGGCTATTCGGTCGGTTTCGTGACCTCGAAGATGAGCGATGCCTGTCAGCCTGCTGTGAGTGCTTGCAAGAGCAGCTAGGGCGGCGATGGTTGGCGTCAGTTCCCCAGCCTCGCTGAGGTCTACATCGATTCCGCTGATGGTTCCTGTTCCCGAGACAGTGAGTATTCCTCCCGAAAGACTTACCTCTGCTCCCATGCGAGCTAGTAGGTCAACAAACTGCGATCCCACCTGCGTGGTCCTCTCAGGCCAGTTGGGGATGCTCACGGTTCCATTCGCTACCAGAGCCGCGGCCAAAAAGGGGCCCGCGTTCGATAGATCGGGCTCGATTTGAACCTCGGAGCCTGAAATTTCACCTGGCTTTACCCTCCAAGTTGCCTCGGAAATCTGGTCAACTTCCACACCACGGTTCCTGAGAGTCTCGACCGTCATTTCGATGTGGGGCATGGAGGGAAGGTGAGCGCCAGAGTGCGTCAAGATCAGACCATTTTGAAAACGAGCAGCGCATAGAAGCAGCCCCGATACAAATTGGGAGGATGCCGAGGCATCAATCTCCAGTTCTCCACCAGGTACCTCGCCACTTCCTAAAACGGTGAAGGGAAGAGCTTTGCGCTCATACTCGACGCTAACGCCTAGCTTCTCAAGCGAGTCGATGGTGGTGATCATTGGCCTGCGTCTTGCCGCAGCGTCTCCGTCAAATTCGATGCGGCCTTTTGAAAGTGCCGCTAGGGGAGGGACGAATCGCATTACCGTCCCGGCGAGGCCGCAGTCAATACTGCTGTCCTCATCGGAGGTGCCGGGGGTAACCAAGAGCCTATTTCCACTTTGCTCAAACCGGGCCCCAAGCTTCTCGAGGGCCGCCATCATCAGCTTTGTATCGCGGGATATCAGCGGATCAACAAGCTCTGAAGGACCCTCCGCTAGCGCGGAAAGAACGAGTTCTCGGTTTGTAAGTGACTTGCTGCCAGGAAGTTCTAGGGTCGCACTAAACCCAGCTGACTGGGGAGCAGCGTAGGCGCTTGAGGAATCTGGCACCTCACAAAGATACCTTTTAGCTCAATCAAATGCTCTCGAGTTTCCTAGCTAGCCCGCAGGTTGGGTCAGAGGTGTGCGGGTAGAATTACCAGTAATGAGCGGCGATAAGAGCGAAAAACTAGTTTCATTCGAGCAGCAAGCTCTTCCCCTTATGCCGCAGCTCTACGGAGCCGCCCTGCGCTGGACAAGGAATCCTTCAGACGCTGAGGATTTGGTCCAAGAGACATTCGCCAAAGCTTATGCGGCCTGGGATAAGTTCCAGCAGGGCACAAACCTGAAGGCATGGCTCTTCAGAATCATGACCAACACCCACATCAACCTCTATAACAAGCGCAACAAGGATCAGGCAAAAACTGCTCTGGATGACCTAGAGGACTGGCAAGTCGGCTCAGGCGAGTCCATTACCTCCAGCACTAATCGCAGCGCTGAGCTCGAGGCTCTCGATAACCTGCCAGCCAAGGTCATCCGTGACGCCATGGATCAGATCCCGGATGAGTTCCGAATGGTGGTCTACTACGCCGTGGTTGAGGGTCTGCCCTATGCCGAAATTGCGGAGGTTATGGACACTCCGGTTGGAACGGTCATGTCGCGACTTCACCGCGGGAAGAAATTGCTGAGAACTTTGTTGCAAGATTACGCAAAGCAAGAAGGTTACGACGTCAATGAAAAGGAGGAGTCGTGAAGCAAGTTGATTGCGAAGACGTCAAGCGCAACGTTCACGAATACCTCCACTCGGCCATGCACGAAACCGAGCTAGAGGTCATTACCGCTCACATTGCAAACTGCGACTCCTGCGAGCAGCACTATGACATTGAAGTTGTCTTCAATCAGGTAATTCAGCGCTCTTGCGATGAGGCTCCAACCGAGGAGCTAGCCGAGCGAGTCATGCAGCGCCTGCGCGAGGCGCAAGATCACGACTGATCTTCCTCAGTCATACCCAGCCACTCAAACCAGCCACGATTCAGCACGAGCCAGGCAATAAGGCCGTAGCCGACCTGACCGGGAAGATTTCTCTCGCTGGCTGTGACCTCTCCAAGCCAGCCTTCGTGATCCTTGAGAGGGCTGAAGCAGTCGACATAGCGAATCTGCCTGCGCTTAACAACGTCGTAGAAGCCGGCGTTTAGGTGTTCAACCTCGGCGTCGTATTCAGGATTACCCAGCGGAGTCGGCCCCACCACAAACGTCTTCACGCCCTCTCGCTGGGCATCATCTAGTAGCGAAGCGAGGTTCAGTCTGGAGCGCGAGATAGTAGTGCCGGCCTCAATGTCTTTGGAGGAGAGCGCGACAACTAGGTAGTTCTCGCTCTCTGGCGAGAAGCGCTTTAGCGCCTCTGACTTCCATCGCTCAAGGAGATCGCCGGTATTCTCGTCGACCATGGCGAGTGGGAAAAACGCGACGTTCTCACCCTTTGGAAGTCTCGCCTGAACCCGGCCTAGCCAGCCCAGCCCCTTAGGGTCACCGGCTCCGGTTAGAAGCTCGTCTCCGAGGATGACAACCCTTATCGAGCGCAATTCTTAGTCCCCAAAGGCCCTTGCAATGAGGTCTGCTTGCTCGGCCGCGTGGCGCTTTGCCGAACCGGTTGCTGGGGATGCTGATGCTGGCCTTGAGATGACCTTGAAGTTGATTCCGTAGCGAGGCATGAATAGACCCATGTAGCTCCATGGGCCCTGGTTCGCAGGCTCATCCTGAACCCAACGCAGCTCCGCGCCTGGGAACTGCTCTATTGCCTTCTTCATCTCTTCAACCGGTGTTGGGTAGAGCTGCTCCAGGCGGACAATTGCTGTGTCGCCCGTTGCGCGCTTCTGGCTCTCGGCCAAAAGATCCCAATAGACCTTGCCGGAGCAGAACAGGATGCGCTTCACATTCTGAGGCTCGAGACCCTGTTGGTCGTTGATCAGTGGTAGGAAGCTACCAGTTGTGAAGTCCTCAACCGCTGAGGAAGCTGCCTTTAGCCTGAGCATCGACTTGGGGGAGAAGACCACCAGCGGACGCTTTGGCTTGGTGTAGGCCTGACGCCTGAGGAGGTGGAAGTGACTTGCCGGGGTAGAAGGTTGCGCGACCGTCATGTTGTTCTCGGCGCAAAGCTGGAGGAATCTCTCAATTCTTGCCGAGGAGTGATCTGGTCCTTGCCCCTCATAACCGTGAGGCAGCAGCATCACAAGTGAGGACTGCTGCATCCACTTCTGGTCTCCAGAAGAGATGAATTCGTCGGTGATCGTCTGGGCTCCGTTTACGAAGTCACCAAATTGGGCTTCCCAAAGCGTTAGCGAGTCTGGCTCCTCTACCGAGTAGCCATACTCAAACCCAAGCGCTGCGAACTCACTCAGCAGCGAGTTGTAGACCTGGAACCGAGCCTGCTGCTCAGAGACATAGCTCAGAGGCATCCACTCCTTGCCCGTTTCGCGATCAAAGAAGCTCGCGTGGCGCTGAACGAAAGTTCCACGGCCTGAATCCTGTCCCGTGAGCCTTACGTTGATGCCCTCGAGTAGGAGTGAACCAAATGCGATGAGCTCTCCAAAGCCCCAGTCGATGCCGCCCTCTCGGCTCATCTCTATTCGCTTCTGCAAAAGCTGAGCGAGCTTTGGATGCACGGTGAATCCGTCAGGGGTGTTGGCGTGGGCATTTCCAATAGCCTCGACAACTTCTTTCGTGATAGCGGTTGACCGGACAAGCTCCTGCTTTTCGCTGGCAGTCGTGCCAATTCCCACTGGCCGCTCTGGTAGAGCAACGGGCTGGCTCATGGCCTCGTGGACCTCGACAAAGGCATTTTCCAGCGACGCCTGGAACCTGGCATTGGCCTCATCGAACTCTTCCTGGGTGATGTCGCCTCTGCCAATGAGGTTGTCCATGTACAGGGTGCGAACGCTTCGCTTGGCCTCGATCAGGTTGTACATCATCGGCTGGGTCATCGAAGGGTCATCACCCTCGTTGTGACCGCGGCGCCTGTAGCAGACAATGTCGATTACGACATCCTTCTTAAACTGCTGGCGGTACTCAAAGGCAAGCTGAGCGACTCTTACAACCGCCTCTGGGTCGTCCCCATTCACGTGGAAGATTGGGGCCTGGATGCCCTTTGCAAAGTCGGTGCAGTAGATGGAGCTTCGGGAGTCTTTTGGCAAAGTGGTGAAGCCAACCTGGTTGTTCACAACCACGTGGATGGTTCCGCCAGTCTTGAAGCCATCTAGTTGAGAAAGCTGCATGGTCTCTGGGACCACACCCTGTCCTGCAAAGGCGGCATCTCCGTGCACCAAAATTGGCAGCACTGGATAGCTCTCAGGGTTTCCAAGCCTGTCCTGCTTGGCACGAACAATACCCTCGAGCACGGGGTTAACAGCCTCTAGGTGCGATGGGTTAGCGGCTAGAGACACCTTGATCTGTGTGCCGTGACCGGAGGTGAACACGCCCTCTGTTCCGAGGTGATACTTCACATCTCCAGAACCCTGGACGCTTCTAGGGTCAGTTGAGCCCTCGAACTCACGGAACACCTGGGAGTAGGTCTTTCCGGCGATGTTGGTGAGCACGTTCAGCCTGCCGCGGTGTGCCATGCCGATTGCCGCCTCCTCGAGCTCAGCATCGGCAGCAGCCTGAAGAATTTGGTCAAGCGCTGGAATAAGGGACTCACTACCTTCGAGGGAGAACCGCTTCTGGCCGACAAATTTGGTCTGCAGGAAGGTCTCGAAGGCTTCAGCCTCGTTGAGCTTGTTCAGGATTCTGAACTGCTCTTCCTTGGATGGCTTTTTGTAGGGCTGCTCAAGTTGCTCCTGGAACCAGCGGCGTTCTTGCGGGTCCTGGATGTGCATGTACTCAACGCCGATGGTGCGGCAGTAGGTGTCACGCAGGATGCCGAGGATGTTGCGGAACTTTGCCTTTACCCTGCCGCCGAAGCCACCGGTTTTGAAGGTCCGGTCTAGGTCCCAAAGACTTAGGCCGTAATTTCGAATGTCAAGGTCGGGGTGCCAGCGCTGGACATACTCGAGAGGGTCTATGTCTGCAATGAGGTGTCCGCGAACTCGGAAAGCGTTGATGTACTCCTGGATCCGAGTGTTCTTACCGGACTGGTCAGCCAGGTCCCAGTGGAAGTCGCTGACCCAAACCACAGGGGTGTATGGGATACGCATGTCTGCGAAGATTTGGTCATAGAAGCTGCGCTCACCAAGCAGAAGCTCCTCGACAATCTTGAGGAACTCGCCAGATCCAGCACCCTGGATGACCCTGTGATCGTAGGTTGATGTCAGGGTGAGGACTTTTCCAACACCCTGTTCCGCGAGCTGATCCTCGCTCATGCCCTTGAACTGGGCCGGATACTCCAGGGCCCCGACTCCGATGATCGAGCCCTGACCCTTGGTGAGCCTTGGCACGGAGTGAACCGTTCCAATGCCTCCCGGGTTGGTCAACGAAATGGTCGTTCCCTGGTAGTCCTCGGCAGTTAGCTTGTTGTCTCTCGCCCTACGGACGATGTCCTCGTACGCGGAGACAAATTCTGCAAAGTTGAGCTTTTGCGCTCGCTTGATGTTTGGAACCAGGAGGGCTCTGGTGCCGTCGGGCTTTGGGACATCGATGGCCAGACCAAAGTTAACGTGCGGTGGCACAACGGAAGCGGGCTTGCCATCAATCTCGTCGTAGAAGACGTTCTGGCCGGGAAGCTCTTTCAGCGCCTGAATTACCGCGTAGCCAATGATGTGGGTGAATGAAACTTTGCCACCACGAGTGCGCTTCAGGTGTGAGTTCACAACGATGCGGTTGTCGATTAGCACTTTGGCAGGGACCTGACGGACGCTGGTTGCGGTAGGGACGCTGAGCGAAGCATCCATGTTCGAGGCCAAAGCCTTGGACATGCCCTTGAGAATTGTTATATCAGGCTGAGCCTCTTCCTCCTCAACGGTTGGGATAGGAATCGAACCTGTTGCTGGAAGGTCAGCTGGAACGGGAGCGGTCGCGGGGGCGTCATCAATGGTCTTTGCCACCGGCACGGTGATTGCCTCGGTTGCCGGAGCAGGTGCTGCGGGGTCGAACTTGCTCACCACCGTCGAGTCGGTATCGATCACGGTGATAGAGCCTGTTGTGGGATCTGATTCCTCTTTGTTCGCGCTGGCCACCGGAGATCCCCCGGAGAGCTGGTAGCGCTCAAGAATTGGAATCCAAGATTTGTCTACAGAGTCTGGGTTTTCTTGCCATTTGGCATACATCTCGGCAACGAGCCACTCGTTTGCCCCGAAATCAGCCCCAGAATTGCCATTATCGCTGGAGGACAAGGGTTCCCCTCTTGTTAGAAAGCTTGCGAAACTCAGACAAGTCTAGCCAATTAGGCGGTTATAGTGTTTCCTGAAATGGAGCTTGACAGACATAGGTCGCGGGTGATCGCTTGAGCGATTACCTGCTCTTAGTTTTCGGTGTGCTTTTGGTGCTCGGCACCGGCCTATTTGTCGCCAGCGAATTCGCAATCATCAATGTCGATCGAGTCGACCTGGAGTCTCGCAAGGCCGAGGGTGAAAAGGGCCTAGATCTTCCAATCAAGGCGGTTGCTACAACTGCCACCCAGCTCTCTTCCGCACAGCTGGGCATTACCCTAACCACCCTTCTCACTGGATTCGTTGCCGAGCCGGCGTTGTCTAGACTTTTGAGCCCATGGCTGAACTCTCTCGGTTTAGACGATGGAACAATCTCCGCGCTATCCGTGGTGCTGGCAATGACCATCGCGACGGTCGCAAGCTTCCTTATCGGCGAATTGGTGCCAAAGAACATGGCGCTCAGTGCCCCACGAAAGGTTCTCAAACTTGTTGCGGCCTTCCAACTGGGATTCACTTTCATCTTCAAGCCGCTCATTGTCTTTTTGAACAACAACGGCAACTGGTTCGTTAGACGGTTTGGCATTGAGCCGAAAGAGGAGCTTTCGGCCGCAAGAACTGCCGAGGAGCTTGCCTCTCTAGTCCGCAGGTCAGCAACCCTGGGTTCGCTGGAGTCAGACACCGCAAAGCTTCTCGAGAAGACCCTGAGCATGAGCACTCTTACCGCGAGCGACATCATGACCCCGCGGCCAAAGATGCACTCGCTCGAGAGGGAGCAAAGTAGTGCCGACCTTGTAACTCTGTCACGGGAGTCAGGGCACTCGCGCTTCCCAATTCTCGGAGAGGATGCGGACGACATCATTGGTGTCGCTCACGTCAAACAGGCCGTCGCGATTCCCCTGGGCCGAAGAAGCAACGTTCCGGTGACGGCAGTCATGGTGGAGCCGGTCCGGGTTCCAGAGACCATGCCACTTGACAACCTGATTCTTCACCTTCGCAACCGCGGCCTGCAATTTGGTGTTGTGGTTGACGAATATGGCGGCACAGCCGGCATCGTCACACTGGAGGATGCCGTTGAGGAGCTTGTCGGTGAGCTCGCAGATGAGCACGACAGAGCCAAGGCGCCCATTTTGACCGCAGCAGATGGGTCTGTGACCTTCAGTGGTTTGGCCAGACCCTCAGAGCTTCGTGAGGTAGGCCTCGAGATTGCGGACGATGAGGATTACGACACCATGGCCGGGTTCGTCATGGCGGAGCTTGGCAAGATACCCCAAGAGGGCGATCTCGTGGAGCTACCAACCGGGCAGCTCAGGGTCATTCGCATGGACGGCAGGCGTGTTGATCGCATCAAGTATTCGCCGGAGGTGACCGGTGGCGAGTGATCTGATTGGCCTTGTCTGGCTGGTAGTGCTTTTGGCCATGAGCGCATTCTTTGTGGGAAGCGAATTCGCTGTAATTTCTGCGCGCAGGGCCCAGATTGAGCCAAAGGCTGACGAGGGAAACAGGCTTGCAAAGATAACCCTCAAGGCTATGGAGCAGGTATCCCTGATGCTCGCGACCGCTCAGCTTGGTATCACGATTGCTGCGTTGCTACTTCTAGTAATCGCCGAGCCTGCCATTCACCACCTGCTCGAGATTCCGCTCGGAGCACTGGGACTCGACTACCAGACCACCTATGTGGTCAGCTTTGTAGTTGCGCTGCTGCTGGTCACCTATTTGCACGTGGTGCTGGGGGAGATGCTCCCGAAGAACATCGCAATCTCAATCCCAACCTCTGCGGCCCTGGTGCTAGCACCGCTGCTATATGGAGTCGCACAGGTTGTGAAGCCGGTTGTCTGGCTACTAAACCAAGTCTCAAACGGCATCTTGCGCCTGTTTAGGTTTGAACCCAGGGATGAGGCAAATACCGCTTTCACACTTGATCAGGTTGAGGACATCGTCTCGGAATCACGGCGTCACGGCACCTTGGATGATGCCTCAGCGACAATCTCGAACACATTTGAGTTCACGGAAAAAATCGTGGGTGATGTCACTCACCCTCTTGCCGAGCTGGTGACTTTGGCACCTGACGCCTCTCCCGCGCAGCTGCAGGAAGCAGTTGCCGAGCATGGCTTTAGTCGCTACCCCGTAAAGAACGAGTACGGTGACCTGATCGGATATTGGCACATCAAAGATGCGCTCACGGACGATGAAAAGAAGTTCACGACACCGCTCGCCACCAAGAAGCTTCGAACCATGATTTCTATCCCCGACAGCGCCGAGCTCGAGGATGCACTTGCACAGATGCGAAAGTCAGGAGCTCACATCGCAAGAAGCTTCTCGTCTGACGGCAAAATCACCGGCTGCCTTTTCCTCGAGGACATCATCGAGGTTCTGGTCGGGGAGATTAAGGACGCTACCGCTAGGCGCTAGGGAACTTGCCCCGCTCGTATTGCACGGGCCAAGAAACTTCATCTCCAAGCTCGTGGGCTGCTCTAAGTGGGAAGTAGGGATCTCTGAGAAACTGCCTGGCCGCCATGATCACATCGACCTGACCCGATTGGAGAATTTCCTCGGCCTGCCTGGCTGTGGTTATCTGCCCAACGGCAGAGACATTAGATCCTGTTGCCTCGTGAGCTGACTGGCTGAACTTCACTTGGTAACCAGGGCCAGATGGAATCTTTACGCCTGTCACCAGGCCACCTGAGCTGATGTCGAATAGGTCTGCACCGGCCTCTCGCGCCCAGATTGCAACCTGGTTGGTTTGCTCCTGGTCCCAGCCGCCGTCCACGTAGTCGGTCGCGCTGAATCTGACCATAAGTGGCATGTCCTCGCCTATCTCCTCACGCACCGCACTGACAATCTCGAGCAGCAGGCGGGCTCTGTTTTCCAGGTCCCCGCCAAACTCGTCTGTTCTTTGGTTGGTGATGGGGGAGAGGAACTGGTGAATTAGGTAGCCGTGAGCGGCATGAATCTCCAGAGCATCAAATCCTGCCGCCACGGACCTACGAGCGGCAGCTCGAAAATCTCCGACGAGCTCCCTCACCTCTTCGGTCCCTAGCATCCTTGGCGCGCTGTAGCCCTCAAAGGCAACATGGGTTGCGGAGTAGCTCTGCCAGCCCCCATCAGAAATGGGCACGGTGCCCGACCCGGACCAGGCTCGGTAGGTGCTCGCCTTGCGGCCGGCATGCGCTAGCTGGAGCGCGCTTACCGAACCTGCGCTGCGGATGAAGTCGGTAACTTTTTTCCAGCCAGGGATCTGCTCATCGCTCCAAATGCCGGGACACCATGGAGAGATTCTTCCCTCGGGGTTCACCGCGGTTGCCTCTGCCATGACTAGACCTGCACCACCGATAGCTCTCGAACCGAGATGGACGAGGTGCCAGTCACCGACAACGCCGTCTTGGTTTTCGCACGAATACATGCACATCGGCGAGACCCACAGCCGGTTCTTGATCTCTAGGGAGCGGATCGTTATCGGGGTGAACAGCAAACTCATTTATTTAGCTTTCCAAGCTGAGGCCAGGCCAAAACTATAAACAGTCCAAGCAGGGAGCCCCAGCCAATTGCGATGTTCAACGGAACAGCGAGAGTTAGAAGTCCAATGATTGAAGGACCGGCCAGACCGCCAATGTATGTAATTCCAACAACCCTCGCCATGTTGCGCCCTGAGTGCGTTGCCTCACCAATCTCGCCACCAGCTGCGAATAGCTGCGGTACAACTCCCGAGATACCTAGGCCGAGGAGGAACCAGAAGAAGAGCGAGAGCGAGTAGTTGGGGGCAATGGACTGCAGGCCAATTGCGACGGCTGCTGCGAGCGATCCCCAGACAATCACGAAGCCTCGACCTCGAGCCTCCACGATGCGGTCAATAAAAATCCGACCCAGGATCATTCCAACGTTGAAGGCAGCCAGTCCCCAGGCCGCACTGGATGCAGTAACCAGCTGGATGTCTCGGAGATATAGGGCAGACCAATCGTGGGCAACTCCCTCAATGATTGCCCCAGAGGCACTCATGAGACCCGCCAGTATTACAAAGCCCAGAACACTTCGGTTTGCCTTGGTTGAGGCTTTAGAGACACTCTTTTCTTGGGTGCGGTCAACATTTGCCTTATCAGGCAGAAGCCAGCCTGCCATCAGTAGCCCAACGATGCTTAGCGTGATTCCCACCACCGGGAGCGTCTGAGCTTGAGAAAAACCTGCAGAGATAGTGGCAAACCCTAAAGCCGCTCCAGCCAAACCCCCTACGGACCAAAACAGGTGGAAAAACGTGAATATCGGCCGCTTGTTTTCTTTTTCTACCTGCAGAGCGGCACCGTTCATCCCCACATCAACCCCTGCGATTCCAAAGCCGAGAAGCAGGATTGCAAGCCCAAGGGAAAACGCATCCTGCGCATAGGCCGGTCCGAGTAGTGAGAGCCCCACTGCAACTCCACCGATTCGCGTTGCAGATTTACTTCCGATGTGGTCGATCATCCAGCCAAAGACCTGCATTGCCACGAAGCCGCCCAGGCCGCTGAACATTAGCAGGGCTCCAAGAACCGAGTAGTCAATTCCAACGGTCTTTTCAATAAGCGGAATGTGCACCGCCCAAAGTGCTAAAGCCGAACCCCCGGAGAGGAAGAAAAATGAGACGGCAATTTTGGAACGGAGCAGATTCACAGGCTCCACTCTATGACTCAATCAGCCCCTTGAGCCTGCTTCCAACCTGTTCTATTTCGATCAGGAAACCATCGTGGCCATATTCGCTCTTCACGACCTGTAGCTCACCGCCGTAAAGCTCTCCAGAGATGTGCCGAGCAATAATCTCCTGCCCAGAGACTGGGAAGAGCCGGTCGCTATCAAGACCCAGCACGAGCGTCTTGCAAGTTATTTTGGAAAGGGCCGCCTCTACGCCGTCTCGATCTCTTCCGACATCGTGCGAGTTCATGGCGTTTACGAGTGTGATGTAGCTGTTGGCGTCAAAGCGACGAACAAATTTGTTGCCATGAAAATCTAGATAACTCTCAACTGCAAACTTCCCGCGCTCTGTAAGTGGACTCACCTGAGACTGCCAGGTTCTGCCAAACCGGTCATTTAGCTCGGCAGGGGAACGGTAATTCAAAAGCGCCATGCGCCTTGCCAACGCAAGACCCTTGTGGGGACCAAAGCCAGGTTTTGCGTCGTAGTACCAACCCGCGGCGAAGTTGCTATCCGATCTGATTGCCTCTAGCTGGACCGTGTTCAGTGCAATCTGATCACTGGTTGAGAAGGGTGGTGCGGCAAGGACTGCAAGCCTTGCAATGCTGCCTGGGTTTTCAATTGCCATCTCTAGCGCGTGCATGCCAGCCATGGAGCCACCGATAACGGTGTGCCAAGTTGCGATACCCAACTCATCGGCGAGAATCTCAAAGCTCCGCGCTTGGTCGCGGATAGTGAGCTGGGGAAAGGAGGGCCCATACTCGCGGCCGTTTTTGTCGAGAGAGCTTGGACCTGTTGAACCTTGGCAGCCACCTAGAACATTAGGTGTAATTACGAAGTATTTGTCAGTATCGAGTGCGAGCCCCGGGCCAATCAGCCCATTCCACCAGCCCGCGGTTGGGTGTCCGTTTCCGGCATCGCCCGAGGTGTGGCTATCGCCGGTGAGGGCATGCAGCACCAGAATCGCATTCGAGCGATCTGCGTTTAGCTCCCCCCAAGTTTCGTAGGCGAGGCGGGCTCCTTCAAGGCGTTGACCCGACTCGAGCCCTAGGTCAAAGATTTCGGAGAACTTACGGTCTCCAACCGGGTCTCCTATAAGCCAGGCGCCGGTTGCAGGAGGTCTTCCAACTAACTGGCGACGCTGCTCCTCGGAGATGAACTCCGAGGGCGCAGAGTCTTCAGATATCTGGAAATCCATTTATTTTGCGGCTGCAAAGCCTTTCTGCAAATCAGCCACAATGTCCTCGTAGCTCTCAAGTCCGACCGACAGTCTCACTAGACCTGGTGTCACACCGGTGGTGGCGAGGTCTTCCTCGCTTAGCTGCGAGTGGGTTGTTGAAGCCGGGTGGATAACTAGAGAGCGGACATCTCCAATGTTGGCGACGTGGCTGTGTAGCTCAAGTCCGTCAACAAATCTCACACCGGAGTCCACGCCTCCTTCGATCTCGAAGGAAACAATTGCACCAGCCCCCTTTGGTGCGTATGTTTTGTGAGCCTGGTGATAAGGAGAGCTACTCAGTCCCGCGTAGTTCACGCTCTTTACCTGAGGTTGAGCCTCGAGCCACTGGGCAACCTTGGTTGCGTTCTCAACGTGGCGCTCCATTCTCAGGCTGAGCGTCTCGATGCCCTGAATCAGGGAGAAGGCAGTGTCAGGCGAAACCGCTGCACCGATGTCGCGAAGCAGCTGAACCCTCGCCTTGATGATGTAGGCGATGCCATCTCCAAGGGCCTCGGTGTAGACAACGCCGTGGTAGCTGGGGTCCGGCTGGGTAAGGCCTGGGAACTTGTCCGACTTTGACCACTCGAACTTGCCGCCGTCAACAATTGCTCCGGCCACTACCGTTCCATGCCCACCTAGGAACTTGGTTGCGGAGTGCACAACGATGTCAGCGCCGTGCTCCAAGGGCTTGATTAGGTAGGGAGTGGCAACAGTGTTGTCGACGATGAGAGGCAGACCGTTCTTGTGGGCAACGCCGGCAACTTTGCGGATGTCGAGAATAGAGACCTTGGGGTTACCAATTGTTTCTGCGAAGAAGAGTTTGGTGTTTGGCTTCACAGCCTGCTGCCACTCATTCTCATCGTCCTGGTCCTCGACGAATGTGACCTCAATGCCTAGCTTGGCAAGCGTGTACTTAAAGAGGTTGTAGGTGCCTCCATACAAAGTCGATGAAGAGACGATGTGGTCGCCCGCCTGCGCGATGTTCAGAACTGCAAAGGTTTCAGCTGCCTGGCCACTGGATAGGAGCAAAGCTGCGGTTCCACCCTCCAAGGCTGCGATGCGCTTCTCAGCAACGTCCTGGGTTGGGTTCATGATGCGGGTGTAGATGTTGCCAAACTCGGCTAGGCCAAACAGGTTACGAGCGTGCTCGGCTGAGTTGAATGTGTAGGCAGTAGTTTTATAGATAGGAACTGCACGGGCATTGGTGGCTGGGTCGCTCTCTGCTCCGGCGTGAATCTGCTGGGTTTCGAATCCCCAGTTAGCTGCGTCAGTCATTGGCTCTTTCCTTGGTAAAAGAAGTGGTCAGTAAAACTATGTGTGATTGCGCTGCACTGGGCAATCCCGTAGGTAACAAGAAGTAACTTTAGCCGAGGTGCTTTAGCGCTAAAGAGGCAAGGAGTGCCGAGCAGAGCGGAAGAACTGAGTCGTCGAAGGTCGCCTTGGATGAATGGTTAGTAGGAGCACTCTGGTAGTCGATGTCTGGTGGGCATGCCCCAACGAAGACAAAGGCCCCGGGAACCGCTGCAACTATCGAGGCAAAATCTTCACCACCTGCAATCGGATTCTCCATCGGAACGTATCCCGCGTCGCCGACTAGCTCCTTTGCAACCTCCTCAACTCGCGAAACTGCCGAGGGGTCGTTCATGAGCACCTTGGTCGCTCGACCAAACTCGACCTCCGCAGTGACCCCAAAACCCTCTGCAATGGAGTGAATCAGTTTTGGTGCGAGCTCGTGAAGTTTCTTTGTGTTTACCTCGGAGAAGGTCCTAACGGTGGCGCCAAAGCTCGCGCTGTCCGCTATGACATTTGTGGTCGCATCATCTCCGGCTCTAATCCAACCAACATTGAGAATTACAGGGTCAAACTGGTCAAACTGCTTGTTGATGAGGTTTTGCAACGCGGCGATTGATTCGATCATTGGCGTAACCGGGTCTTTGCTAAGCCAAGGCATGGAACCGTGGCCTCCAGAGCCGCGGAAGGTGACATGCATATCTCCCGCTGAGGCCATGAGGGGACCTGGTTTGCAGGCAATCGCCCCTAGTGGCAATGATGTGAAGACATGGAGGCCGTATGCGGCAACTGGATGGTTCCCAGTTAGCTCCAACATTCCCTCCTCGATCATCACGTCAGCACCGTGATGACCCTCTTCTCCAGGCTGGAACCAAATCAGAACATCGCCATTTAGCTCTGCTTTGTGGGTCGCAAGTAGGTGGGCAGCCCCAATAGCTCCCGCCATGTGAAGATCGTGTCCGCAGGCATGCATGTAGCCGTTCGTGGAGGCATAGTCGAGTCCAGTCTCCTCTTCGACCTTGAGCGCATCCATGTCAGCGCGAAGCAAGACGGTTGGGCCTGGCTTGCCGCCTCGAATAACCAGTGCAATAGATGTCAGATCCCTACCGAGGGTAATCTCACCAAGCCCCTCTATCGACTTGAGGATTCTTGCCTGGGTTTGAGGTAGGTCCAGGGCAAACTCAGGAATCTGGTGAAGTTCACGCCTGATGCCAACGAGGGTCTCTGCATGAGTAGCGGCCTCGCTGAGTAGCGCCTTCGAATCCAGCATCTTCGCTCCTTTGGCTCTTCACTTATCTTCGCACTTTTACTATTGGCTCATGTTTGATTCTGTTCACCCGTCTTGGCTGCCGCTTTTTGATCAGCAGTCTGAGCAGCTAGCGAACATCCTGAGCTCGCTCCCTGATGGGGGCATCACACCCTCCAGAGAGAAACTATTTCGAGCCTTTGAAATTGCAGTTGATAACTACCGCGTTCTTATTGTTGGTCAGGACCCGTATCCAAACCCGCTCCATGCCACCGGACTTGCTTTCGCAGTTCCAGAGGGAACCTCGCCTTTGCCACCCACACTTAGGAACATCCTTAGGGAGCTAAATGATGACCTTGGCATCTCTCGAAGTACTTCGATTGAGAGCTGGGCGCACT
This sequence comes from Candidatus Aquiluna sp. XM-24bin5, assembly GCA_003149555.1. Next base: position 631,401 of record QCWE01000001.1, on the reverse strand, counting down.
CGGGGGTCATGCTCCTAAATCGGCACCTAAGCACGCTAGAGAATCAGACAGCCGCTCATCTATCACTTGGTTGGGACCAATTCACCAATGCTGCCTGCCGCTACCTGGCTGAATCTCGGCAGGGGGCCCTAGTGGCTATTTTGTGGGGAGCCAAAGCTCGAGAGCTCGAGCCGCAACTAGGTGGAGCGACGATAATTAGCTCGCCGCATCCATCCCCGCTCTCGTCCTACCGCGGCTTCTTTGGCTCAAAACCCTTCTCTGTTTGTAACAAAGCACTTCTAGAGTTGGGTCTAGAGCCGATTGATTGGAGCAGCTAGTGGTTGATTCCGAAACCAGGTGGCGGCTTGTCCGCAAGCTCCGGCAAAGGCCAGAGGAGCCAGAGCAAGAGATCAAGATAAGAGACGCGAGTGAGCGGGATCTGCCTCAGGTTCGAGACATCTACAACTTCTTCATCCAGAACACCGTGATCACCTTTGACGACAAGCCTCTCGAGCTTGGCTACTGGCAGGACCTATTTCAGCTGCTGACAAAGAACTCACTGCCATTCATAGTCTTGTCGAGAGGCGAGCAGGTCCTAGGTTTTGCCTATGTCGCACCTTGGAGGCAAAAGACCAGCTATCTCAAAATCGTCGAGAATTCGATCTACCTAGCGGCTGCGGCAACCGGCAAGAAGCTGGGTAGTCGGTTGTTTCTTGAGCTCATTGAGCGCTGCCGGCAAGGTGGTATTCGCGAAATCATTGCTGTCATTGCCGACCGGGGAGCCCACGCCTCGATTGCGCTTCATAAGAAGCACGGCTTTGTCGAGCAGGGGCACCTTGCCGATGTTGCCGTCAGGTTTGGAAAGCCAATTGGCAGTTACCTGTATTCGCTGAAGCTCTAGCCCGCTACCAAGACCTCTTTGACCTTCGAGCGCAGCAGTTGCAACTGCTTGGCCCCAAGCCCTTGGGAGGTGATGACAACGTCGGCAGTGTCGAAGCCGGCAAAAGAGCTGAAGCCTTTGACCCCCCACTTCGAGTGGTCGGCTAGAACCACAAACTTGGCACTGCGCCTGATGACCTCTCGGTTTGTCTCGGCCTCAACAAGGTTTGGTGAGCTGAAGCCGAACTCCGGGTCCATGCCGTGGGTGCCCATGAAGACAATGTCAAGGTTAAATCTTGAAAAGACCTCGCCCGCAATGTTCCCCACGAGTGAATCCGTTGGTGTCCTAACTCCGCCTGTGAGCACGACAGTCTGATCTGCCCTCGGCTTTTGAGCAAACATGTCTGAGATTGGGACGGAGTTTGTAACGATGGTGAGCGAAGGTATGTCGCGAAGTCTTTTTGCAAGTGCGTAGACCGAGCTTCCTCCCATGAGCGCGACCGCCATTGCTGGGCGGACCATCTCTGCGGCTAGGGCTGCCATCGCGTCCTTTGCAGCCTGTTCCTTCATGGAGTTAGCTGCAAATGGTGGTTCGACGGTGGAGGAGAGGGCATTTGCAGTTACCCCGCCGTGCACCTTGTCAACGAGACCCTGGGCAGCAAGGGACTCCACGTCCCGGCGGATTGTCACCTCGGATACATCTAGGGCAGCCGCCAGGTCCGAGATTCGCCTGGCACCAGACGTGCCAACCTCTTCCAGAATCCTGGCTTTTCGCTGCGCTGCGAGCATTCTTGTTGCCTCCTGAGTAAAAAAGATAGCTAGCTTTTTGCGAATTTGAGCGGTTTGTTACTAACAGAATGATTACTTTTGTCGTTTTTATTTCGAAAAGTTTGGGATTATTGCCTAAGTTCGTTCACACCTAATCATTTGGGTTCAGCAGTGGGCTCAAGTTCAGTGTCTAGGTTTGGGCGAGCGGACAGGCGCCTGGCCTAGGTGGGGCGCTGAAAATTGAATAGCAATTGAGTAGTTACTGGGCGGGGTCTTTACTCCGCCCAGTAACGCATTCAAACTAGAGACAAGAAATGTTTCGAGGTAGGTAATTGAGTCTCCCCAAATCCGCAAGCATTGCCCAAGCTGGTACCCAAGTCATTTTTGACTTCTCGAGTGGAACACCTCAAATTCTTCACTGGGGTAAAGACCTTGGAACCCAGGCGGCCGAGGATCTCAGGCTTGCAAGCGTTCAACCTGCTGCCCATGCTGAGCTCGATGCGCACTACTTCGAGGGCGTGTGGCGTGAGAATGCGCGTGGTTTTATCTCCCGTCCAGCACTTCTGGGGCATCGCGCCGGGCAAGACTTCTCGCAGCTATTTGCGCTAAGCGATGTGTCGCTGACAGCGACCTCCATGGTTGCCACCAGCATCGACAAGCAGGCGGGCCTTGAGGTCAGGGTCAGTTTTGCGTTCGTCGGCTCTGGGGTTTTGGAGATCTCGCAAGAGGTAAAGAACATCGGCTCAGAGGACTTTGTCATTGACGCTCTTGAGGTTTTCATGCCGCTCCCAGACTCAGTTGCCGAGTCCATGGACTTTGCGGGTCGCTGGGTGAAAGAGCGGCAGCCACACCGCAGAGCGATTCAGCCTGGAGCCTGGGTGCGTGAGGAGCGCGAGGGTCGCTCCAGTCATGACTACACCATTTTGCAGCTTGCTATGACGCAAGGTGCTGGCTACCAAATCGGTGAGGTCTGGTCCATGGGGGTTGGCTTCTCCGGCAACTCTCGACACTCAATTGAGCGGCACCAGTCCGGCAGGACTTTCATAAGTGCCGGAGAGCTTTTGCTGCCAGGAGAGATCATTTTGGGTTCAGGTGAATCCCACGCAGCACCTGCGGTCTATGCAATTTACTCAGACGAGGGCATTGATGGCATCTCCCATCGCAGCTATAGCTGGCTGAGGGGAAGAGCTGATCATCCATCGAAGGTTCGACCTCGACCGCTGACACTGAATGTTTGGGAGGCCGTCTACTTCGATCACAACCTTGAAAAACTCTCAGAGCTTGCCGATGTAGCCCAGGAGATCGGGGTCGAGCGGTTTGTGCTGGACGATGGTTGGTTTGGCTCGCGGCGCGATGACACCAAGGGTCTTGGCGACTGGCAGGTGTCCGGTGAAGTTTGGCCGGAGGGGCTCGGTGCCCTGATTGAGAAGGTCAAGTCTTCAGGCATGGAGTTTGGTCTTTGGTTTGAGGGAGAGATGCTCAACCCTGACAGCGATATCTACCGAGCACATCCCGACTGGATTTTGCAGGTTGGAGACAGGGTTCCCCTTGAGGGTCGCAGGCAGCACGTGGTTGACCTGACCAACCCGGAGGCCTACAGCTTCATCCTTGAGTCGATAGACAAAGTGCTAAGCGATTACGACATCGCCTACATCAAATGGGATCACAACAAGTTCTTGCTAGAACCGGCAAGCGCTGGGCGCCCCGTCGTTCACAAACAGACCTTGGCAATCTACGAGCTCTTTGGTGAGCTAAAAAAGCGCCACCCGGGACTAGAAATCGAGTCTTGTTCCTCTGGCGGTGGTCGAATCGACCTGGGGATGGCCCAGGTCGCTGACAGGTTCTGGACATCGGATTGCAACGATGCCCTCGAGCGGCAGTACATCCAGCGCTATACACAGATAGCTATCCCGCCAGAGATGTTGGGAAGCCACATAGGGCCAACGCAGTCGCACACTACCGGTCGGGTTCACAACCTCAACTTCCGCGCGATTACCGCGCTCTTCGGACATGCCGGACTGGAGTGGGATGTGACAAAGACGACTCCAGAGGAGCGCAAGACGCTCTCGTCTTGGAGTGCCTACTACAAGGCGAACAGGGACCTGCTGCACAGCGGAAAAATGGTGCGGGTCGAACAGCAGGATGACGCAAGCTTCGTGCACGGGGTCGTTTCTCAAGACAGGAAGCGCGCCATCTTTGCGCTAGTCACACTCGCCGGTCAGGCTGGCTCGAGGCCAAGTGCCATCTGCTTCGAGGGCCTAGATCCCTCCAAGAGCTATGGCGCTAAGGCAGTCTTTCCAGCGGGCGAACCGGCTTTTACGCAACGAACCAACGTCGAGTGGTTTGCTGGTGTGGAGATGACCGGTGAAGCCCTTAGAACCGTGGGCGTTAGAAGCCCAATCATGAATCCAGAAAATGCACTACTGATTGAGATCGAGGAGATCTGATGCTGAACCTAGGCAAGCTTCACTTCGGAGGGGACTACAACCCAGAGCAATGGCCAAAGGATGTCTGGAAAGAAGACATTGAGCTGATGCAGAAGGCGGGGGTAAACCTGGTCTCGCTGGGCATTTTCTCTTGGGCCAAGATCGAGCGAAGCGATGGCGACTATCACTTCGACTGGCTGGACGAGGCGATTGAGATGCTCCATGAGGGTGGTATTTCGGTGGACATGGCCACCGCAACTGCATCGCCACCGGCCTGGCTTTCACGGGCGAATCCTGAGATGCGAGCGGTCAACTTCGACGGAGTTCAGCTCGCACACGGAGGAAGGCAGAATTACTGTGCTGCTAGCGATGTGTATCGCGGGAAGGCCTCGCAGCTGGTTGACCAGATCGCGTCGCGCTATGCGAAGCATCCAGCGGTGGTGATGTGGCACATCAACAACGAATACGGGTGCCACACCCCCTATTGCTACTGCGAAAACAGCCGAAAGGCATTCATTAGTTGGTTGCAACAGCGCTACAGCTCTCTTGATGAATTAAATGCTTCATGGGGCACGGACTTCTGGTCACAGCGCTACTACGACTGGGACGAGCTGGTGGTACCTAAGCGAACCCCAGATGGTACCCATCCGAACCCCGGTCAGCAGATTGACTTCAAGCGCTTTACCTCTGATGTGACGCTAGATCTCTACAAAATGGAGCGGGACATCATCCGCAAGTACGACACGGTGAACCCGATCACTACCAACTTCATGTCAATGAAGTTCACCTACGCAATGGACTACTGGAAGTGGGCGCGGGAGATGGACTTCGTTTCAACCGACCACTACCTCGCTCAGCACGATCCTGACAATCACATCGACCTTGCACAGCAGGCAGACCTTACTAGGGGCTTTGCAAATGGTAAGCAGTGGCTTCTCATGGAGCACAGCACCAGCGCGGTTAACTGGCAACCCAGAAACTATGCCAAGACTCCAGGGCAGGAGAAGCGCAACAGCGCGAGCTTTGTTGCCAGGGGCAGCCAGGGCGTGATGTATTTCCAGTGGCGACAGTCTCAGGCAGGCTCGGAGCGCTTCCACAGTGCCCTGGTTCCTCACGCTGGAGAGGACACCAGAGTTTTCCGTGAAGTGAGTGAGCTGGGTCAGTGGCTCTCAGAGAACCCTGGCGTTGCAGAGCACCCCACTGACCAGGCCGAGGTTGCGATGGTCTATGACTACGAGCAGTTCTGGGCGCTGATGCAAGCCAACTTGCCAACTCAGGACTTGAGCTATCCGGAGACCGTTGCCAACTTCTACCGGTCATTCTGGGAGAACGGTACGCGGGTGGACTTCGTCCCAGGAGATGTTGACCTGGAGACCCTAAAGAGTTACAAGCTAGTTGTCCTGCCAATGGTTCACATGCTTTCTGAGGCCGAGGAGCAGGTCTTCCACGACTATGTCGCTCAGGGTGGAAACATTCTGGTCTCCTATTTCAGCAACATCGCTGACAGGACCCTGAGGGTGAAGCTTGGAGGCTATGGAGGCCAACTGGTTAGGGACCTGGCAGGCGTTCGGGTTGAAGAGTTCTACCCGCTGCGCGAGGGCCAGGGGAAGCTGTCCAACGGGTACGAGATCGAGCTCTGGAGCGAACTGTCTCGGGCTGAGGGTGCAGAGGTCATAGCAACCTTCCAGTCCACCGACGTAGACGGATCTCCTGCGCTAACGGTTCGGGATCACTCAGGTGCCAAGGTCTGGTACCAGGGCACGGAGCTCTCTCTGGCAAGCCAGAAAAAGTTCCTGGGAGAAATCACTACGTCACTTGGAATCCGAAGTGAAGGTGGGGGATCGACCGAGGTGGTGCGCCGCGGCCCATTCACTTTCGAGATCGATCACAAGGCAAACAGGGTGAGTCTTTCAAACTAAGCGTTCGACGCTGGGAGCCTACTTTGGCGCCAATCGTTAGATAACCCAATTTCACTTATTCACAACTGGGGCATCGGACGTGCCCACCTACGGGGCGGTTTGGCTAGATTGAAAGTATGGTTAGTACTTACTACAATTGTGGTAACTTCATTTTGGAGGCCACTATGGATACTTCCTCCGTGCGAATTAGCCGGGATCTTTTGGATGCCGCCAGACTTGCTGCAAAGATCGAGCACCGCACGCTACAGGGTCAGCTTGAGTTCTGGGCACGTGTAGGCAAGGCGGGCCTTGAGAATCCGGACCTGCCAATCGACTTTGTTGCAGAGTCCCTTGCGTCCTTGGCCGAGCCTCATTCCGAAGCCTTGCCTTTTGAGCCCCGATCAGTGTGAGTTGGCGAATTCGGCAGACCCGAAGGTTTTTCCGCGTCTACAAAAAGCTCCATGCGAATCAGCTGTCAGAGGTGAATCGAGCCATTGAGGCGGTCGCTGCAGACCCCTTTTTGGGACAGCCCAAAAAGGGAGACTTAAAGCACCTCAGGGTTCACAAGTTCACATGCCTAGGGCAGCAGCTGCTTCTTGGGTATTCGCTCGAGACAGAGGTGAAGTTGGTCTATTTGGAATCGTTGGGTCCACACGAGAATTTCTACAGGGACATGAAGTAAGAAGAGACTTCTCGTGCGGGTGAAGGGACTTGAACCCCCACGCCTTGCGGCGCCAGAACCTAAATCTGGTGCGTCTGCCAATTTCGCCACACCCGCTGGGACCACAACAGCCTAGTCGGTTTCTCAGGCTGTGGAAAACCGGCAGCAGATTTGGATCCGCGGTGTCATTGTTCTGCCATGGATGTGAACCAGGTGCTGGACCGCTCTCGCGAATTGGTCCGAAAGCGAGGCATAGAACCTCTGGCAGCGGCCGAGAAGGCCGTTGACGAGTTGGCCGAGAACCACGTCGACTCGGTGGACGAGGAAGCTTTGTTGGCACGGGCAACCCTTGAGCTGACTGGGTATGGGGTTCTTCAGCCTTTTCTGGATGACCCGTCGATTGAGGAGCTTTGGATCAATAGGCCTGGCGAGCTCCACTTTGCAAACGCGTCTGGACATCAGGTTGTGGAAGTGGACCTTACTGCGGGTCAATTGCGAGCACTTGTACTGAGGATGCTGAGGCACTCCGGCAGACGACTTGACAGGCTCACACCCTACGTTGACGCGGATCTTCCAGATGGCTCAAGGCTGCACGTCGTCATACCTGACATCACGCGCAAGCACTGGTCTCTGAACATCCGAAAATTCGCCAGCAACCAGTTGTCGCTCAGTGATCTGGTTGCTGGCAGCTCACTATCTGTTGAGGACTCCGAGAGATTGCGCAGTGCAATCTTTGAGCGCAAGAGCATCTTGGTTTCGGGAGCAACGCACTCAGGCAAAACAACCATGCTGAGAGCTTTGCTCTCCGAGCTCGATAACCAGACGCGCATAGTTAGCTGCGAGGACACCTTCGAGCTCTCGCTTCATCACCGTGACTGGGTTGCAATGCGCACAAGGCCTGCAAGCCCAGAAGGTGATCGCGAGATAGGACTGCGGGAACTTGTTCGGCAGGCTCTGCGGATGAGGCCAGATCGACTTGTGATAGGCGAGGTCAGGGGTGCTGAGGCCCTGGACTTGCTTGTGGCCCTGAATTCGGGGATACCGGGCGCCTGCACAATTCATGCCAATAGTGCCCGCGCAGCCATTGAAAAGCTTCTCACTTTGCCACTTCTCGCAGGAGAGAACATCACGGAGAGCTTCCTCCGGCCCACAGTCCTAACGAGCCTGGACCTGGTCATTCAATGCAAGCAACTCGCTAGTGGCAAGCGAGTGGTAAGCGAGATCTTGGAGGTCAAGAGTGCAATTGATTAGAAATCTCCTTGAATCTTCAGGCCTCGCACATAGGTCTGCCGAGCTGGTAACTATTGCTCTCGGCTCGGCCCTTTTGGTCGGCACGGCGGTTTTTATAGGGACTCGAATACCTGGGCTAGCTCTGTGCCTCACGGTTATGAGCATGGTGGTTTGGTTGGAGGTTCTCAGGGCTGCTGCATCCCGTAGACAGCGCCGTCTGGACAGTATCTGGCCGGTGGTGTTCGATTCTCTTCGCTCCGGTGCTCAGTCAGGCATGCCAATTGGAGAACAACTCGAGTATTTAGCTCTGGAGGGTCCAGAGGAGCTTCGCGAGCAGTTTGGTTTGCTCTTGAAAGAGATTGAGCGTGGCGATGATACCGAGTTGGCTCTTGGGCATTTCAAGAATCGGATAGGGAGCCGTAGTGCTGACTTCCTAGCCATAGTTCTGTTGCTGGTTGAAGAGGTCGGCGGCAGGGGAGAGGCAGACAATTGGGAGCAAGCAGCAAGGGATATGAGGCAGGAGCAGGCTGTCATTGCGCAAGTTAGAGCCAAGCAAGGTTGGGTTCTCGGAAGCGCAAAGATCGCCCTGCTAGCACCCTGGCTAATCTGCCTACTGCTTTTGAATCTGGAGCAGAACCGCATGGCCTTCTCCACCTACCAAGGGTCGCTGGTCCTGGTCATGGGGCTTCTGTTGAGTCTTTTTGCCTACTTCCTCACCAACGTGCTGGGCCGAATTAGGCTTCCGGAGAGGGTCTTCAATGTTGGCTGAGAGGCTGCTGGCTCAACATGTCTCAAGGCCCAATAACCCGAGTTTCAGGTTTTTGAGACTTTTTGTTAGGCCGAGGCGCTCTCGTTCCCGAGTCGATTTTCAGCTGATTGACCTGGTCCGCATGATGGCCCTGCTGGCTAGAAACAGCGTGCCGCCAGCGGTTGCAATAGCTTGGCTGTCATCTCGATGTGCGCCGCCACTGGGCCAAAAGTTGTCACAGATTACGGCTGATTTAGACCTCGGCGCCGATTTGGGAGAGCTTATTGAGAGCTGGGCGTCGGAGTGCCCCGACCGATTGCTTTTGGAATTGGTTCAAAATCTCAAGCTGTCCATGGACCGGGGTACGCCCCTGGCAGATTCTCTGGAGAGCTTGGTCGAGACGGCTCGAGCGGAGTTAGCAGCGAACCTCCTCGCTAAAGCCGGGTCAAGCGAGACCAAGATGCTGATTCCAACCATCTTTCTGATACTGCCCGTGACGGTGCTTTTCGCTATCTATCCATCAATGAGCCTGCTGGGCTCGGGAATCTGAAAGGAGTAATTGTGAGGACTATTTTGCAAAGTGATAAGGGTGATGTTCCAGGCTGGGTGTTGATAACCCTCATGACTGCGGGACTAGTTGTAGTTATCTGGGCATTTGCCGCGCCGGCCCTGCAAGGGGTTTTTGATGAGGCCATGGATCGAGTGGTGTCATTTTGAATGACAGGGGCAGCGCAGTCGTTGCTGCAGTTGCGAACATCACTCTGGCAACCCTGATAACCCTTAGTGTTTTGGCACTGATCCTCAGTGCTCACAACACACTCCTGATCAGGAATGCAGTTGTTGAGGCGGCATCCAAGGCCGTGCTGAGCGAGGCACCTAGCCAGCAGCCTTATCTCATGAGACTTCTTGAAACCAATCTTCCTCATCTTGCGAGTTTTGATGTTGAGCAAGGTTCTAGCGGAAGATTCCTCTTTCTCAAAGCAAGTGCTCAGCTCCCCGGTCTTGGAATGTTGGGAGGAACGAGTCAGCAGGCGGTCGTGCTTGGTGCCAGGGAGGCACTCGGCTAATGAATACCCGTGGCTCATCACCAATTGAAACTGTTGCGCTGTTAGCCATCTTGCTGGTGCCAATTGGGCCAGTGCTGATGCTATTTGCACACCTTTCTGATGCCATGGCAGCAGAGTCCATCGCAAGGCATGCCCTTCGAAGCGGCATCCTGGAGGCAGGGGGAGCGTCAGATATTTCAGGCGCAATCGAGGCCTCCGTAGATCAGCTGTCGGCTGGCTGGGATAAAGATGCCCAGCATCGGTTCAGCTGCGGTGCATGCGAACCCGGGGGACTTGCGGCATTGGAGGTGGTCGTGGGGAGTGCCGCCGCCCTGCAGGCTGCGGGCTTGGAGCCAAATTGAACGAACGCGGTTCGATAGCTCCCCTAATTGCAGGGTATCTAGCGCTGATTCTGCTGGCGTCCTTTGGAGCTATTGCGGTGGGGGCCGGGATAATCGCTAGCCATCGAGTCCAAGGGGTAGCAGATTTTGCCGTCCTTTATGCTCACGACAGGTCCGTGACCGCAGGTATTCCTAACCTGACTGACCTGAGAAGAGAGTTGCAGGAGTTTTTGAGAGTTGCCCCCTCGGCCAAGAGTTTGAAAATTGAGGTGGCAGACGTTACCGCTGTGGGCGAGATAAGTGAGCTGAGATTATGCGCCCGGTATCGAGATGTTCTCTTTGGACTGGACAGTTATCTAATTTGTAAGAGCTCCAGGGCCCAAAGTTTTGTCGTTCCCTAAGTTTTCGATTTCTGATCAGGGGCGTAAATGGGCAGGTACCGCCAAAATAAGAAAGCACCAACAAAGTTCAGAAGGCCTGTGGCGGCCAGGGCCCCAGCAAGACCGATACCCGCTGTTAGGACAGAGATCATTGCTGGCGCGATTGCTACCCCACCAGATGTGAGCATGCGGAATGAGGCTAGGAACTCGCTCCTTGCGCCAGGGGGCGCGAGATCGGCTCCAAGAATCATGTTGATCCCTGCTGAGACCGCATTTGCCAGCGCAGTTACCGACGCCATTATCCAGAATGTGGCGACGTCGGTGACCATGAAGGAGAAGAGGTAGGTCGCACCCAGCGCTAACAATGTTGGCACTGAAGACCAAAACTTCCCATAGCGGGACATGATGATGCCGGATAGGTAGAAGAGCGAAAAGTCAATGAACCCGGTAATGCCAAAAATGAATGAGGTCTCTGCGGGGTCTATTTGAAGTTGGATTGCCAGCAGCGGAAGTCCAATGAGTCTTATGGTTCTGCCGGCGCTAATTATGGCCGATGCGGTTCCGAGGGTTAGAAGCTTGGGTGCTTCGCGCTTTGCGACCACCCAAACATTTCCTGCTTGGCCTGATGGAGTGGTGCTAAGCCGGGTTGTCGGCACTGAGAACACCGCGGCTCCAGCCGCTAGGCACATGACACCCGCTGCCAGATATCCAAACTCAACGCCGTAGAGAGCGATGAACGCGCTTCCAATAACAGGACCGATTGCCATGCCACCACGAAACATGCCACCGAGCAGTGACATTGACTTCGGGCGATGCTCTGGCGGAACAAGCTCCGCCAATAGTGAGTGCCGTGCGAGGCCAAAGAGCGAGTGAGCGGCACCAAACCCAAGAGCGGCGATAATCAGGCTGAAGTAGCCAAGGTGCAAAAAAGCAAGTAGCGTGCTGAGCGCGCCCAGGGCAGTCCCCAATAGCATCGAGCGGCGCTCGCCAATTCGGGTGGTTATCCAGGACGCAGGTATCTCAAAGACCATGGTTCCTACCATCAGCACCGTAGTGACAACCGCTGCTTCGGCCAGTGAATAGCCGTAGCCAACCGCAGTGACGGGAAGGATGGGAAGCAGAGCGCCCTCGGCGGCCGTTATCAGTAGTGATGGCAGGTAAACGGGTGCGGCAAGGCCACGCTTTCGAAACCGTTCGCCACTCACCCCGCTAATTATCGCCCCTACCGCCAAACCAAGCCGCAACAAAGATCAGAGTTGCTGAGAGCAGGAGTAGTGGAGAGAGCGCACTTCCCGTCCAGAGAATCAGCATCACCGTTGAGAGCACTGGAGTCAGAAATGCAATTAGCCCGATCCTCTGAGGTTCGCCATTTTGTAGAGCATATGCCCAGAAATAAAACGATGCTCCAAGAGCTCCAAGCCCTAAGAGTGCTAGTGGCACGAGGTCTGATGTGGTGAGTTCTACTCGAGATTCAAAGAGCAAATGGGCGCCTATCGCCAGCGCACCTGCGACCAGGCCAAAGGCACCGACAGCCGACACATCAAAGCTTCCGACTGCCCTTATGCCCAGAGAGTAGGTCGACCAAATTAGGGCTGCGAGCAGGGCAAATACGTAGCCAATCTCGAAACCTTCGGTCAGCTGGTTCCCGGAGACAATTGCCATGGCAGCACCGGCAAATCCCGTGACTGCTGCAATGATGTGCCGAGGCCGCAGTGTTGTGCCCTTCACAATCAGCGGCGCCAAGATGACTATCAGCAGTGGCCAAAGGTAGTTGACAAGGTTTGCCTGGACCTCTGGCGCATTTTGTAGGCCTGCAAACAGGGCTGCGTGGTAGCCAAAGAGTCCATAGACCCCAAGTAGCAAGACCTTGGGCTCTGGCCAGATTTTTTTGAGGTTCAATCCCGAGAGCGGGAGCGAGATTGCTGAACCGACTAGTAGCCCCAGCCCCGTAAGCAGCAGTGGGGGAATGTGACTCAGGATTGAAGCAAGTGTGGCGAGCGATGCCCACATGACAACGGCAGCCAAGGCTGCAAAATCGCTTCGCACTCGCAAATACTAGAGCCGAAACAGCCCAGCTTTCAGACCGCTGTTTAGCTTCAAACGAACATAATGAAACAAAGTGTTACAAAACCGAAACTCAGCAAATTTTATTTACCAAAAGTTCAATCTAGAGTTAAGCCCGTCTGCGCGGGGCTAGCTCCGCGTGCGACTCCAATAGTCAAGGAGAAACATGAAGAAATTCCGCGGATCCGCTCTTGTTGCGGGTGCTGCTGCTTTCGCGTTAACCATCTCTGGATGTGCTGCGCCTGAGGAGCTAACCCCAACCCAGAGCGCAACGAGCGACCCTGAGACCACTCTTGAGTGGTACGAGGACCTCGCTCCACAAATCACCGTAGGTTGGAACGACATCGTTGATCACTTCAACGGTTCAACTGCAGCTGGTAACAACGTTGCCAACTCGCTAACCGCCTACCTAACCGGCTCGGGCTTCAGCTACTACAACAACGATCCCGCACTGGTTCAGAACACCGATTTTGGTACATACGAGATTGTGGTTGAAGACCCACTGACCGTGAAGTACACCATCAATGACGGTGTTGTTTGGTCAGATGGCACCCAGATTGACGGCGCCGACATGCTGCTTGCATGGATCTCCACCTTCGGTTACTACAAGAACGAAGATGGCAGCTACATGTTCTCGCACGCTGCACCAAAGGACACCCTCGCATCAAAGCTTCCGGAGATTGACGGAAACTCCATCACCTTCGAGTACGACGTTCAGTACGTTGACTGGGAGCTACAGTTTGGCGTTGGCGTTGCAGCCCACGGAACTGTAATGATGGCCCATTCCGACATCACCGACCCAGCCGCTGCTAAGCAGGCTCTGATCGACGCCGTTTACAACGGTGACGACGAGTTCGTTGCAGCCGTTGCTGATGTCTGGAACAACGGTTACCAGTTCCCTAACACCCCTGACAACCCACTTGTCTACCTCTCATCTGGACCATACGTCCTTGAGGAGCTCGTGGAGGAGCAGTACTCAACCCACGTTGTGAACCCGCTCTACAACTGGGGTCCAAAGCCAAAGTACGAGCGCATCACCATCCGTCAGATCGCTGACTCAACCGCCGCTATCCAGGCTGTTGACAACGGTGAGGTTCAGATTGCATCCGGCCAGCCAACCGCTGACGTGCTGCAGCTCGTTCAGGGTCTAGCCAACGCAAGCTACGCATCTTCTGAAGAGGCTGCATACGAGCACGTTGACCTGTCCCAGAACAACGGTGGTCCATTCGACCCTGCCAGCTACGGTGGCGACGAGGAGACCGCTCTGAAGGTTCGTCAGGCATTCCTGCTCTCGGTACCACGTAACGAGATCATCGAGAAGATCATCAAGCCACTGAACCCAACCGCGAAGCTCCGTACCTCGGTACTGTTCGTTCCTGGTTCTGAGGGCTATGACACCGCGGAGAGCTACTACTCGATGTACCTCGGCACCGATGACGAGAACCGCGAGATGGCAAAGCAGCTGCTTGCAGAGGCTGGCGTGTCCACTCCTATCGATGTGAAGTTCTGGTTCCCAACTGGAAACGTTCGTCGTACCAACGAGTTCGAGCTCATCAAGACCTCGGCTGACTCGGTAGGCTTCAACGTCATCCAGGACGACGAGCCAAACTGGGAGTTCACCGGCAAGGTATACCCAGAGGTAAACCCACACGATGCAACCATCTTTGCTTGGGCTGCAACCTCACTGGCAGTGTCCGGTGACGACCAGTACCTGACCTTGGGTGGACCATCCAACTGGACCGGTTACGACAACCCAGAGGTTGACGCTCTTCTAGAAGAGCTCAACGTAGCCGTGAACAAGGAAGACCAGTTGCGTATCCGTCTGGCAATTGAGGAAAACCTCGCTAAGGACGCGTACAACATCACTATCTTCCAGTTCCCGGGTCTGACCTGGTGGGACAACTCAGTCACGGGCGTGGACCCATCCCTGCTAGTTCCTTACTACTTCTGGAACTTCTGGGATTGGACCCCAACCGCGGGCTAATCTAGTTAGCTAGCAGTCCGGGGGTCATCACCATTCCGGTGGTGGCCCCCGTACTCTGCTGTGGATAAAGGGCAAAGATGCTGAGTTTCATTGTGCGCAGGGCTGCGGCAACCTTGATGGTGTTGCTTGTCGCTTCGTTCATTGTTTACCAGCTGACTGCCATATCTGGAGATCCATTGCTTGAGCTCAGAGGCTCGCGGGATCCCGACATTCAATTCAAGATTCAATACCTCACCGAGATTCTTCAGCTCGATATTCCACCATTTATTCGCTACTTCTACTGGCTTGGTGGCGCGGCGGGTTGCCTAATAGGCCAGTGCGACTTAGGTATTTCCATATCTCGTGGCGAGATCCCAGTCACTGAGGCCCTCTCGGGAGCAATTGCCTCGACGGTTCAGCTAATCACGCTGGCCACGATTCTTTCGATCATCATCGGTGTTGCAATTGGTATGACCACTGCTCTAAGGCAGTACTCCGGCTACGACTACACCGTCACATTCTTTGCATTCATTTTTTACTCGCTTCCAATCTTCTGGGTTGCCGTTCTGCTCAAGGAGTTTGGAGCCATTCAGTTCAATAGGTTCTTGGAGGAGCCATACATTCCCCCTGGGGCCATGACGGTAATTGCGCTGCTTCTCGGTATTGCCGTGAGTGGGATCGTGGGCGGTGGACTCAGATCGCGCGTACAAAGCTTTATCGGGGGAGTGGTTCTGTCTGTCGTTGTGATGATTTTCCTCAACGTCACCCAGTGGCTCAAGTACCCAGCGCTAGGCGTTCCAGGCATCATCATGATGACCCTGCTTGTTGCGAGCGTTGTACTGGTGTTGTCAATTGGCTTCAATCAACGTCGTGGGCTGATCATTGTCCTGGGAATGGCTTTGGTTGCTGGTGCGATGTGGCTCCCTGGCCAGTACCTCTTCTTCTATGTCCAGGGCCCGCTGGGAATCTTGCTTATTGTCCTAATAATGGCGGCGCTTGGAGTTTTGTTGGCACTGCTATTCGGAGGAGATGGCCGCAAGGAGATTGCTCGCGCGGCAGGTGTCACCGGGGCCCTTGCAGGTGTGATTATGGCAATCGACGAGGCCCTGCAGTACTGGTCTGAATACCTAAGCCTTATCCCTCTAAACAATGGCTACATCTCGACCATTGGTGCGGTTACTCCTGCCATCAAGCGTCAGGAGAACATGTGGCTAAGCCTCATCGACTCTTACGCTCATCTGATTCTTCCTACGGCCGCGCTGTTGATTATTTCCGTTGCCGGCTACACCCGTTACTCGAGGGCCTCGCTTCTTGATGTGATGAACCAGGATTACGTGCGAACCGCTAGGGCTAAGGGCCTCAACGAGCGCACGGTTGTGGTTCGTCACGCCATGCGCAATGCCCTACTTCCAATTGCGACCATCGTGCCCGTGGACATCACAGCATTGATCGGTGGCGCCGTCATTACCGAACAGGTCTTTGCTTGGGCGGGTATGGGTGCGCTGTTTATACGAGGCTTGAATGCAGTTGATGTGAACCTTGTCATGGGCTACGTCATGATCGTTGGGCTTATGGCGGTAATCGGTAACGTGATTGCTGACCTTCTATATTCAGCCCTCGACCCGAGAATCAGGATTAGCTAATGGCCAAGAAGAGACCGGTTGACGAGACTCAGCTGAATCGCGAGATCACCATTGAGCAGCGCGAGACAGAGGGTCTATCACTCGGGACTATCGTTCGACGCCGGTTCTTTAGGCACAAGGCTGCTGTTATCTCGATGGTGATTTTGGGAGCGATTACGCTGCTTGCCTTCACATCAGTGGGAACGGTTGTAGGTGGCTCGGGGAACCTGGTCACTGACCCCAACACTGGCAAGCTGGCAATCGACGGGTTCAGGATTCCAGGTTGGTGGCCACTGAACTGGTATGAGAACTATGACATCTATAACCCTGGCGGCACTCCCACGCTGACCATGTGGCCCTTTGATCCCGGCCAGCACCCGTTCGGTCAGGACACCCTCGGTAAGGACATCTTCGCCCGGGTCATGCGCGGTATTCAGCAGTCCCTGATCGTGGTGTTTATCGTTGGGCTGCTTTCAACTGTCATCGGAACTATTGTTGGCGCTCTCGCTGGCTACTTCCGCGGCTGGCTTGACACGCTTTTGATGCGTGCCACCGATGTTGTAATCATTCTCCCAATTTTGGTTGTAGGTGCTGTGCTGAGCCGCAACTTCGGAGGGGACGCTGTGAGTCTTGCGCTGTTACTTGGTGCACTGGCTTGGACCGGTCTTGCGAGGCTTGTGAGGGCCGAGTTCTTGGCCCTCAGGGAGCGAGAGTTTGTAGACGCGGCTCGAGTTGCTGGGGCAAAGAACTCAAGAATCATCTTTAAGCACATCCTGCCGAACACCATCGGCGTAATTGTGGTGAATGCCACGCTGTTGATGGCTGCCGCGATCTTAATTGAGACGTCACTGAGCTTCCTCGGTTTCGGAATTGTGGCTCCTGATATTTCTCTTGGCCAGATAATTAGTGAATACAACGAGGCATTTAGGACCAGGCCGTGGCTGTTCTGGTATCCGGGCTTGTTCATTGTTGTGATTGCACTTTGCATCAACTTCATCGGTGACGGATTACGAGATGCTTTTGATCCGCGTCAAAGAAGGCTTCCAAAGTCCGGTGGAGCCATCGCTGAGCTAAGGCAGTTGCTTGCTAGGCGTCGGGAGGGCTAATGCTAGAAACTAAGCCCCGAAACTATGAGGACAACGGCAAGCACCACAACCTTGCCGACGTTCCACTTACTCGCCACCTGAGCCTCGCCATCTCTGTTTTGCTCCCAGATTCTTCTGATATGTGCGGCAGCGGCTCCCGAATCACTGGTAACCAAATCACCCGGTCTAACGGTTCCGGCAATGTAGGTGCTCTCGGGGAGATGTTGGCCCTGGTCGCGGGAGGCGAAGATGCTGCTGTGTCGCCCCGGGGCAGGCGCTCCCCAGGCAGTAATTTTGCCCTTGTCAGTGGTGATTGCAAGAGCCCAACGGGTGTCAATGAGTCGAATCGCTCCCCAGCCAATCATGTGCTCTCGGAAAACGTTGACGATCTTGACTCCGCCGTCACTCACTTCGACCCTTGGAAACCAGAACAAAAGCAGAGCTATGGCGATTATCAAGGCGGCTGCCGGAAGCGAGAGAAGCGCTGCAGCGATTCCTTCGCTTACGAATATCACGCCCAAAGCGGTGATCATGATTACCGCAGTCGCCATCGCTATGGCCCTGCCGGAACGGGATCTGAACACCTGCACCCTAGAAGTCTTTCACGGCCAAGGGAGGTTTTGAGCTAATGGAAAACTCAAGGCCAATAATTCAGGCCAGCGAACTATCAGTTGATTTCTGGGTTGATGGCGAATGGGTGGTTGCCGCCAGCGGCGTCAACTTCAGTGTGAAGCCGGGGGATGTGCTTGCAATAGTGGGTGAATCTGGCTCCGGTAAGTCGACATCCGCGATGAGTCTTTTGGGCCTTCTGCCGGTCAACGGAAGGGCTTCGGGTTCTGTGAAGCTGCAGGGTGAGGAGCTAATTGGAGCAGACAAGAAGCGGCTTCGCGAGATTCGGGGTAAGGAGATAGCCGTCATCTTCCAAGAGCCGATGACGGCGTTAAACCCCGTTTACACCGTTGGTTTCCAGATTGTTGAGGCTTTGCAGGTCCACTTCAAGTCGATGACCAAAGCCCAGGGCAAAGTAAGGGCTCTGGAGCTATTGAAGATGGTTGAACTTCCAGATCCAGAAAAGGCCTTCAACTCCTACCCTCACGAGCTTTCTGGTGGTCAGCGCCAACGAGCCATGATTGCTCAGAGCATCTCCTGTGACCCGCAGCTGCTCATCGCAGATGAACCGACTACGGCTCTAGATGTCACAGTGCAAGCCGAAATTTTGAACCTCATGCGAGACCTCAACAAGCGCCTAAATTCTGCGGTGATTCTCATTACCCATGACATGGGTGTTGTTGCTGAACTGAGTGACTTCATGATTGTCATGAAGGACGGTGTAGTTGTTGAGACTGGCACCACCTTCGACGTTTTCAAGACCCCCAAGCATCAATACACCAAGGACCTACTGGCTGCCGTTCCCAAATTGGGTGCCGCGGAGACCAAGCCTGTTGTTGAGCGCAAAGAGTCTGAACAGCCTGTGCTTCGCATGCGGGGACTCAACATCGAATACCCCAAACGGGGCAAAGTTCCTGCGTTTTTGGCCGTCAAGGATGCCGACTTGGATATCTACCCAGGTGAAGTCCTTGGCCTGGTGGGGGAGTCTGGTTCTGGAAAGACCACCATAGGTAGGGCGGTTGTTGGCCTTCTTCCAATTAAGAGTGGCGAGCTCTCGGTTGACGGTCAGGCGATGGTGGGGGTTTCGAAGCAGCAGCTGATTGATGTCCGTCGCAACATCGGCATTGTTTTCCAGGACCCGGGAAGCTCTTTGAACCCCCGTTGGCCCATCGGCCAGTCGATTGCTGAACCGCTGCTGCTTGCCGGTTGGGACTCACCTGCCAGAACTAATCGGGTGAGTGAGCTGCTTGACCTGGTGGAGCTCCCCAGGAGCTACCGAAACCGTTATCCTCATGAACTTTCGGGAGGCCAGCGCCAACGCGTTGGAATCGCCAGAGCACTTGCGCTAAGCCCGAAGCTCTTAGTTGCAGATGAGCCCACCAGTGCACTTGATGTTTCAGTTCAAGCTCGAGTGCTTGAGCTGCTTCAGGAGATTCAACGAGAACAACAGTTCGCAACGCTGTTCATTTCTCATGACCTAGCGGTAGTGGACCTCCTCAGTGACCGTATCGCTGTGATGCGTCTCGGAGAGATCGTTGAGCAAGGGGATAAAGACCAAATTCTTAGGAATCCAGCTGTTGACTACACTCGGCGCCTAATCCAAGCTGTGCCAATTCCTGACCCACTAAGGCGGAAACAGTAATCTCTCGCACCGAAAATCGCAGAGTTCGACGGCAGGCCCGCCCGGAGTGGCAACCAACATTCAGTAGGCTCGAGGGGGACTAGGTAGGTAGCGTGCATCTCAAACAAATCACTCTTCAAGGGTTTAAGTCCTTTGCTGGAGCGACCAACCTTTCCTTCGAGAAAGGCATAACCTGCGTTGTTGGGCCAAATGGCTCAGGCAAGTCAAACGTTGTAGATGCGCTGGCTTGGGTCATGGGCGAGCAGGGAACCAAGAGTCTCCGTGGCGGCAAGATGGAAGACGTAATTTTTGCCGGTACAGCCAATCGATCGCCGCTTGGCAGAGCCGAGGTAAAACTTTCAATTGACAACTCATCCGGCATCCTGCCAATTGAGTATTCAGAGGTCACCATTTCAAGGACCCTCTACAGGAATGGGACCAGCGAATATGCAATCAACGGTGAGGCTTGTAGGTTGCTTGATGTCCAGGAGTTACTCAGTGATTCGGGCCTGGGCCGCGAGATGCACTCAATCGTTGGCCAGGGCCAATTAGACGGCGTGCTCAGGGCCAATCCATTGGAGCGCAGGGCTCTAATTGAGGAAGCCTCGGGTGTATTGAAATACCGCCGCCGCAAGGAAAAGACCGAGCGGAAGCTTGAGTCCATGCAGACAAATCTGACTCGGCTTAGCGACCTTATCTCGGAGGTAAAGCGCAGCCTTAGACCGCTGGGTCGTCAGGCTGAGGTAGCTCAACAAGCGAAAGAGATTGCAGCTGAGGCGAGGGAGCTCAAGAGTCAAATTTTTGCGATTCAAGTTCGCAAGCTTCGAGAAGACTTGGAGCTCGTGTCTCAAGACGAATCGAAGCGCAAAGCGGAAGCCTCATTAGTCTCGGAGCAACTTACTGCTGCGAAGAGGGCAATCGCAGAGATTGAAAGCTCCCTGACTTCTTCCCAATTTGACACGGCCCGGGATAGGCAATTTGCTCTTGAAAACCTAGAAACGCGCGTTCGTTCGGTTAGCAACTTGGCAAGACAGCAGACCCAGATGCAACAGGAGAGCACAGAGGCTGACATCAGCTCAAGCCAGGCGCTTGAGAGTGAGCTTGCCTCTACCCAACAGCTGCTTGATGAGATTGCAGGTGAGGTTAGTGAACGAGAGTCAAATCTCCAGCTGCTGGTCGAAAGCAGGGTTCAGGCAGCAAACGCTCTGGAGGAGTTCGAGTCAGAAACCTCGCGGCAAAAGACTGAGCACGATCGAGTAGTCAATGAACACCTCGGGCGGGTTGCGTCTTTGGAGCAATTGAAGAATCAAATCTCCCTTGAGCAAGAAAAGCGGGCGTCACTTCGGGATGCAGCGTCAGATCTCGATTCGAGAATCTCTCGCATGGAGAGTGAGGTGGCGGAGAAGTCCCCAGAAGGTTCAGTTTCAGATGAGGGTCTTCGGGCAGCTTATCAGCGTGCCGCCGAAACAGAGATTCAGCTTCGAAAGGAACTGGAAGACAGCCAGGCAAAACTCCACGAGTTGGAGCGCCAGAAAGACTCCCTTGAGGCAAAACACGCGGCACTGGGTTTGACGCTAGACCAGGGTGATGGAGTTTCTGACGCCCTAAAGGCAAAGATTCCGGGAGTGTTGGGGCTGCTTGCGGACAGCATGTCCATAGACAAGGGATATGAGACAGCAGTAGCAGTTGCGCTTGGACCTCTTGCAAACTCGCTTCTCGCTGAAGACCGAGAATCCGCGTTGGCAAACCTTGACTACCTGAAGTCTCAAGAGTTGGGTCGTGCTGATTTCTTGGTGGCATCTGGTCCGGCAACTCGAGGGGGGCAATCAGCTCCTGAGGGAGCCGTTTCGGCATCCTCGGTGGTTGAAGGGCCTGCACCTGTAATTACGCTGCTTTCAGATATTTGGATTGTCGAAGACATAAATGAGGCTCGTAAGCTCCTGGAGGCGGCCGAGGCTGGATCGAAAATCATGATCACCAAAGAAGGAGATTATTTTTCTCAAACCTTGATTGCGGGTGGTGGTAAAAGGGCTCCGTCCAAGCTTGAACTCGCGGCTCAACGAGCAGAAACGCTGGCCAAAATTAGTGGACTTGAGGGTGAGATTCAGGCAGCCGCAAGCTCCTATGCCAACCAGCGGCAGAACCTAAATGACGCCACCGAGGACGTCCAGAAGAAGCTGGCTGCGTTGCAGTCGCACGACGCAGAGCTGGCTGCTAAAGCAGAGTCGCTAGGTCGACTCATGGGTCAACTCGAGGGTGCAAAACAAGAGAGGATCAGGCTCGGAGCCGAGCTCGAAGAAAAAGACGCGGAACTTGCAAATCGAGAAAGTGCAATTGAAGCGCTCGAGCAGTCCTTGGCAGAGGTGCCAGTTGGCGAGTTCACAATCGACAGCGAGAAGCGATCCGGGCTCGTTGCAGGCTTGGAGCGCAGTCGCCAGGCGGAGACAGATTTTCGAGTTGAGCTTGGAGCCCTTGTTGAGCGCAAGGCGGGCCTGAAGCGCGAGGCAGAAGCGATTCGAGCTCGCCTCGAGAGGGCGGAGAAATTGCGCAACGAACGTTTTGCAGCTGAGGCCGCTGGCAGAGACAGGGTGGCTAGGGCGCAGGTTGTCATGGCAGCCATTGAGAGACTACTTCCGACAATCGACTCTCTTTTGTCTGCTACGCGAATTGATTTGCGTGAGCTTCAGGATGCCCGCACACAGAAGACAAACCGTCTAGCCGAGCTACGTGCTTCGGTCACTGAGCTGGATGAGCGTCATTTGACACTGGGTCAGGGGGTCCAGGACTCTGAGATGCGCTCGTATGAGCTAAGGCTTCAACTGAGTACCCTCGGCGAGCGTATTTCCGCCGACTTGGGCTTGAGTTCTGATGAGCTAATTCAAGACGTGGGGCATCCTGATCAGGAGAACTCGATTGAAGATCTTGAAAGGGCTTTGCGCAAAGCCGAGTCGCGACTTTCTCAGCTCGGCTCGATTAATCCTCTTGCTCTCGAGGAGTTTGCAGCTTTGGAAGAGAGACATAAGTATCTTTCGGAACAGTTTGCAGACCTGAGCGACGCGAAGAAAGACCTACTTTCGATCATCTCTGACCTCAACGAGAAGATGCAAAGCACTTTTGCAGCCGCATTTGAGGACACCAAGAAGAGCTTTGAGCGAGTGTTCCCAATTCTCTTCCCGGGGGGTCAAGGGTCGCTCACTCTTGTTGGGGATGAAGGTCAGGAACTCGGCGTTGAAGTTTCAGTGAAGCCTGCGGGAAAGCGAATCGAGAGAATGAGTCTGCTATCCGGTGGAGAGCGATCGCTTGCGGCCCTCGCATTGCTGGTTGCCATTTTCAAGGCGCGACCAAGCCCCTTTTATGTTTTGGATGAGGTTGAGGCCGCGTTAGATGATACGAACTTAGGGAGGCTCCTAGCGGTTCTGGAAGAGCTCAGAGACTCTTCGCAGTTGATAATCGTGACTCACCAGAAGCGAACCATGGAGATAGCCGATGCGCTTTATGGAGTAAGCATGGGCAAAGACGGCGTCACCCAAGTTGTTGGTGAGAGGCTCGAGCGGGTCGGCTAATGTTCAAGTTTCTCAAGCGTCTTCGTTCCAAAAAAGAGGACTCAACCAAGGTCCAGGACGAAGTCACCACGGAGGTTGCTGCACCCGCAACCCCCGAAGCAGTCGTCGCTGCCCCGGACCTTACAAAAGATCCTGAACCCCAGCATGTGGGAATCGATGCTGAGCCAGAAATCCCCGCACAGCCGCTTACAACTCCGAAGGACAAGCCGAAGCCTGTCAAAGAAGAGCAGCCTGAAGCTCCAACTGTTCCCGTTGCAAAAGAAGAGCCAATTGAAGAGGTTGAACTCCCCAAACGCTCTCTAGGCGATGGAATTAGGTCGCTTTTCTCATCGAATCTTGATATTGACGAGCTCGAGGACATCCTTTTGCTGGCGGATTTTGGGGTAGAGGCTTCTGTCGAGATAACTGAGGATTTGAGAAAGAAGGCAAATAAGAGCGGAGCAACCTCTGATGCTGAGCTAAGGCTCTTGCTGAAGGATCTCTTAGTCGCAAGGCTGGAGAGGGACGATGCCCAGCTGAATCTTGCCGATGGCAAGCTTCCCTACGTTTTTTTGGTCGTTGGAGTCAATGGGGCTGGCAAAACAACCACGATTGGGAAGCTGGCCAAATGGCTTAGCGATGGTGAGTGGGAAGTTGTTTTGGGGGCGGCTGATACGTTCCGAGCTGCGGCGGTTGACCAGTTAGCAACTTGGGCAAATCGTTCGGGAGTTGAAATAGTTAAGCCTGAGCGAGAGGGCCAAGATCCGGCGTCTGTCGCATATCAGACCGTTGAACTGGCAATCAAAAAAGACGCCGACATCGCAATTATTGATACTGCCGGACGCCTTCAGAACAAGAAAGACCTTATGGATGAGCTGGGAAAGATTCGTCGCGCGGTCGAGAAGCTTGCCCAAATTAACGAGGTAATGCTCGTAATCGATGCCACTACTGGCCAAAACGCACTCTCCCAGGCGAAGGCTTTCACAGAAGTAGCCGATGTGACGGGTATAACAATGACAAAGCTCGATGGCACTGCAAAAGGCGGAATTTTGTACACCATTCAGCAGCAGCTAAACCTGCCCGTAAAGCTCGTTGGCGTGGGTGAGGGAATCAATGATTTCGCTTTTTTCTCCGCCGAGGAGTTTGCGAAGGGATTGGTTGCGAGAAAATCGTCCAAGAATGCCTGACGGGACTAAATTTCAAAGCGCTCTGATTTAGACTATGAGAGTTTTCGAGGAGTAGACAGTTGACCTACGTTATAGCCCTTCCCTGCGTGGATTTGAAGGATAAGGCTTGCATCGACGAGTGTCCTGTTGACTGCATCTACGAGGGCGATCGAATGCTCTACATTCACCCGGACGAGTGTGTAGATTGCGGTGCATGCGAGCCAGTCTGCCCCGTGGAGGCCATCTACTACGAAGACGATTTGCCTGGAGAGTGGAGCGATTACTACTCCGTAAACGTAGATTTTTTCAACGAGGTTGGCTCCCCTGGCGGCGCAGCTAAAACTGGCCCCATCCCAGGTGACCATCCCCTCGTTGCAGCCTTGCCTCCCAACAACTAGGGGAGTGGGGCTTAGAGGTTTTTCTTGGAATGCCGGGAGTTTTCAAGTAAGCTTTCTGAGGTTTCTAAGATGCCAGTCATTCGAACCCAACAAGTTTTTTCCCACTCATCGGTTTGAGCGGGCCAAATGAGGAGCTACAACAATGCCAGTACCAAAAAGGCGTAAGTCTCGTGCCAACACTCACGCACGTCGTTCGCAGTGGAAGGCGCAGCCAGTCACCCTGGTAAAGACCGTCGAGAATGGCGAGACAGTTTACAGCCTGCCTCACAGGGCCAAGGTCGTCACCGACTCCGTCGGAACTGAGCTCTACATGGAGTACAAGGGCCGCAAAGTAGCTGACAGCTAACCAAAATGTCTGACGAGCTGCTCGCGCGGCTTGGGGCTGATATTTCTCCCGAGCTTCTCAAGCTCGCCCTGACTCACTCCTCCTTCGCCTATGAGAATGGCGGAGCTAATAACGAAAGACTTGAGTTTTTGGGTGACTCGATATTGGGCTACCTCGTTGCTTCGCACATTTTTTCGGCTCACCCCGAGCTCTCAGAGGGTGAACTGACAAAGCTAAAAAACGCTGTTGTTTCGGCTCAGGCTTTGGCAGTGGCTGCAAACAGGATGGATGTCGGCCAGTTCCTATTTCTGGGTAAGGGAGAGGAGCAGACCGAGGGCCGAAAGAAAGAAAATATCTTGGCCGATGCCTTTGAGGCCCTGATTGGTGCTGCCTACGTGCACGGCGGCTTGGATAATGCACTCAAAATAATCACGCGGCACATTCTTCCGCTGCTCGAAGACTCTGACGCTCTTCGGGAGTTTGCCGATCCAAAGACTTCCCTAGGCGTAAAGCTGAAGAAGTTAGGAAGAGTCGAACCCAGCTATGAACTCACAGAGACGGGACCAGAGCACGACCGGATTTACTCCGCAATTTGTTTTTCCGGTGAGGAGAAGTTAGGTGCTGGAAGCGGACGAACAAAGCGCAAGGCCGAAACCGATGCAGCCCTAGCAGCCTTGCGCAATCTAGCGGAGCGCTAGTGCCTGAGCTTCCAGAAGTCGAGACAGTGCGCGCTGGACTTGCAGCTCATGTCATAAGCGCAAGAGTCACTGCAATTGAGGTTCACGACACTCGAAGCCTAAAGCGTAATTTTTCTGGGCCAGCTGGGTTCACATCTGAACTAATGGACGCTGAACTTGGGGGAGTAGTGCGCAGGGGCAAGTTTTTGTGGCTGCCGGTTTCTCAGGAGAGAGCACTTGTTTGCCATCTAGGTATGAGTGGTCAGGTTCTTGTCAGATCCAAGGGCTATACCGCGGACAACCTGACCAGAATTGTGATTTCTCTAGAAAAGCCCTCGGGAGATCAAATTGAGATGCGTTTTGTTGATCAACGACTTTTCGGTGGCATGCAAGTTGATGACCTGGTTCAAGTTGAAGGCGGGTTGCCCGGCGGGTATTCCCCGGAAGTGGAGCCTATGCCTTTGATTCCTGCCTCCGTTGCACACATCGCGCGCGATCTCTTGGATTCCAAATTTGATAAGGGCCTAGTGATTTCAAAGATGCGAAGGCGCAATTCAGGGATCAAGCGCGTGCTACTAGATCAAAACCTTCTAAGTGGGATCGGAAACATTTATGCTGACGAAAGCCTATGGAGAACCAGACTCCACTTCGATAAGCCAGCAAGCTCGATATCCACAAAAAAACTAGATGAGTTATTGGAAAACGCGTCCGATGTCCTCAAGGAAGCTGTGAGGCGCGGCGGCACAAGCTTTGATGAGCAGTACAAAAACGTAAATGGCGAGTCCGGCTACTTCTCTCAGGACCTCAACGCTTACAGCAGAGCGGGTCTACCTTGCGAGCGTTGCGGCAGCCTAATCAAGCGAGAGGCCTGGGCTAATCGCTCTTCCTATTTCTGCCCTCGGTGCCAACGGCGCTAGTCACCCTTTCGGAGTCTGGGAAACATCGCAACAAACAAAGCAGTGGCAATTGCTCCATATGACCAAACAAATCCGGTTGTCGTCGCGGGGATGAGAACGTCTTGGCCAACATCTTGCGAGAAAACAAAAACCAAGGCCGATACCGCAATGGCAAAGGCCCAGGATTGCATTGGAAGCGACCGAATTGAGAGGGAGTAAATAAACAGAGAGGACAGTGCAATCACGAGCCCCAGCGGTAGACCCGAGACAACGGTTTGATGAAAAACGGTTCCCAGAATTGAAAAAACTAGTGCCGCAACAACCCCCCTCAGGAGCTGCCCCAGCTTTCCATCTTTGCCCACCTGTCAAGACTATTGCCAGCGCTCTAGATTAGGCTTTGGCGGTAACAAAAGGAGTCACAGGTTGTTTGACAATCTTTCGGATCGCCTAAGCGGAACCTTCAAGAGCCTAAAAGGCAAGGGCAAACTCTCAGCCGCGGACATTGATGAGACCCTGAGGGACATTCGCAGGGCGTTGCTTGAGGCAGATGTCGCCCTAGATGTAGTCAAGGACTTCATTGCCAAAATTCGCGATCGCGCTTTGGGTGACGAGGTATCAAAGGCTCTCAACCCGGCCCAGCAAGTGGTTCAAATTGTTCAAGATGAGTTGATTTCCATTTTGGGTGGAGAGGCCAAAAAGCTTTCATTCTCCAAGACGCCACCTACGGTCCTGATGCTTGCCGGCCTCCAGGGGTCGGGAAAAACAACCTTGGCTGGGAAGTTAGCCAAATGGCTTAAAGACCAGAATCAGACACCTCTGCTTGTGGCCTGTGATCTTCAGCGCCCCAACGCTGTAACACAGCTGGAGGTCCTAGGCGAGAAAGTTGGCGTCCCTGTATTCGCGCCTGAGACGGGAAACGGCCAGGGTGATCCTGTCGTGGTGGCGAAAAAGGGAGTAGAAAAGGCCAAGAAAGACCAGCACTCGGTTGTCATTATCGACACCGCAGGTCGAACTGGCATCGATGAAGAGATGATGCAGCAGGCAAGAGAAATTCGCGAGGCGACCGAGCCAGACGAGCTACTTTTTGTCATTGACTCCATGCTCGGACAGGACGCGGTGAATGTGGCTACGGCCTTCAAGGAGGGCGTTGGAGTCACTGGAGTTGTGCTTACCAAGCTGGATGGAGACGCAAGAGGTGGCGCAGCGTTATCCGTTGCAACCATCACTGGCGCACCCATTTTGTTTAGCTCGACCGGAGAGGGCCTTGAGGCTTTCGAACCCTTCTACCCGGATCGCATGGCGAGCAGGATTCTCGACATGGGCGACATTCTCACGCTTATCGAGCAGGCCCAGAAGGCTTTTGATGAAGAGGAAAGCGAGAAGCTTGCTCAGAAGATTGCGCAGGACCAGTTTACGCTCCAGGACTTTCTGGATCAGATGCAGCAGCTGCGAAAGCTCGGAAGCATGAAGGGGATCATGTCCATGCTTCCCGGAGCTGGACAAATGAAGCAGAATCTCGAGGAGTTCGACGAGAAGATGATTGATCGAACTGAGGCAATAATCCGCTCCATGACCCCCAAGGAGAGACAGCAGCCAAGGTTGCTGAATGGCTCCAGGAGAATGAGGATCGCGAAAGGCTCGGGCACTACAGTCACTGATGTAAATCAGCTGATGCAGCGTTTTGAACAGGCCGCCAAGATGATGAAAACAATGTCTAAGGGAGGTGCCCCAAACCTTCCCGGAACTAACCCGGTCATGATGGGCGGCGCAAAAGGCGGCGGCTACATTGGCGGCAAAAAGAAAGACAAGAAGAAAAAGGGCTCTAAGAGTGGGAATCCAGCCAAGCGGGCTGCCGAAAATGCTGGGCTAACCTATGGATCAGATGGCTCAAAGGGCAGCTCTTTCGGCTTGTAAAACTAGCCAAATAAGGTTTTTTCTGGCAGACTTCTTCTCTGTTCGATCGTCTCGACCCTCTATCAAGACGTACGAAAAACCCTGAGAAGCCTCCGAGTGTGCCCCCACGCTCACGGTGGAGCCTCGCCCCTAAACTCACAGGAGAATTGTGGCTGTAAAGATCCGCCTAAAGCGCATTGGTAAGAAGCGCAACCCCCACTACCGCATCGTGGTAGCCGATTCAAAAACACACCGTGACGGAAGAGTCATAGAGGAGATTGGCCGCTACGTGCCAACCACCGACCCCTCAATCATCGAGGTTAATTCTGAACGAGCTCAGTACTGGCTCTCAGTTGGTGCGCAGCCAACCGAGCCAGCTGTTGCAATCCTGAAGCTGACTGGCGACCTCGCCAACGAAAAGGGTGAGAAGAAGAACACCGTAAAGCCTCAGGCGACAAAAGAAGCTTTCACCGCGGACACTAAGAAGAAGTCCGTAATCCTTCCAAAGGAAGAGAAGAAGCCAGAGCCTGTCAAGGAAGAGGCCTCAGCAGCTGAAGCACCTGCGGCTGATGCACCAGCAGTAGAGACTCCAGTAGCTGAAGCTCCTGCCGAAGAGGCTGCCACTGAGACACCAGCTGAAGCGGCCGCAGAAACCCCAGCTGAAGAAGTACCTGCCGCAGAGGCCCCTGCCGATGAGGCCCCTGCTGATGAAACTCCTGTTGCAGAAGTACCGGCAGAGGAAGCACCAGCTGAGGAAGCTCCTGCTGCAGAAGCACCGGCAGAGGAAGCACCAGCCGAAGAGGCACCTGCTGCTGAGGCAGCAAAAGAGCCAAAGAGCGAGTAATTATGTTGCAGGCGACCCTCCAGCATCTTGTGCGAGCAATTGTCGACAATCCTGAGGATGCGACTGTTGAGCTGCGCACTATCGCTAAGAGCGAGTTACTGGAGGTCCGCGTGCACCCTGACGACCTAGGTAGGGTCATCGGCAAGGGCGGCAGAACAGCTAATGCGCTAAGAACAATTGTGAATGCTCTTGCGGGAGGTAAGCGCATTCGAGTTGACGTGGTGGACACCGATTACTAGCACCACCAAGCTTCGGGTTGGCCGCCTGCTAAAAGCGCACGGCCTCAAAGGAGCTATCAAGCTAGAGCTCTATACCGACTCTCCAAACGAGCGATTTAAGCCAGGCACCGTTCTTGAACTGCAAGTTCCAAAAGAGTCTCCTTGGCACGGCAAGCACGTTACCGTCAGTGAACTTCGTTGGTACAACACCATGCCCGTGCTATTTCTTGAGGGAGTGAGCGATAGGACACAAGCAGAGAGTTTGATTCGGGCAATCTTGCTGGTGGAAGCGGATCTGTCGGCAACTCCTGCAGAACCTGAAGCATGGTATGACCAGCAGCTGGTCGGCCTAAGAGTTGAACGAGATGGCCAGATTGTCGGCGAGATTTCGAGGGTGGATCACATGCCAGCCCAGGATTTGTTGGCAATAACCTCTGGTGACAAAGAAGTACTCCTGCCTTTTGTGAAGGCATTCGTGCCCGAGGTGAATGTCGAAGAGTCAAAGATTGTCATCACGCCCCCTGGAGGCTTGTTCGAAGAGTTAGCTGACGGCCATGAAGATTGATGCGATCAGCATATTTCCCGAATTCTTTGACGTTCTGGAGATCTCTCTGCTTGGGAAGGCTAGAGAAGCAGGCCTGATTTCGTTCCAGGCTCATAACCTGAGGTCTTGGACCCACGACAGGCACAAGACTGTGGACGATACCCCCTATGGCGGGGGAGCGGGGATGCTTATGAAACCCGAGCCTTGGGGTGAGGCCTTGGACGATGTCGTCGGCGATAAGAACCCAGTCGTGATTTTTACCTCTCCGGCAGGCCGGCCATTTACGCAAGCGCTGGCCGAGGACTTCGCATCGCGAGAACACTTGGTCTTTGCCTGCGGTCGTTACGAGGGCATTGATCAGAGAGTAGTTGAGTATGCGGGCACGATAGGGGAGGCTCATGAGATCTCTATCGGCGATTATGTTCTCAATGGTGGTGAAGTTGCCGCCGTGGCAATGATCGAGGCGATTACGAGGCTGATTCCTGGAGTGATCGGCAACAACGAATCACTTTCGGAGGAGTCGCACAACGCTGGGCTGCTTGAGGCACCCAGCTATACCAAACCGCAATCCTGGAGGGGCCTAGAGGTTCCGGAAGTGCTCCTTTCTGGTCACCATGCAGAGATCGACAAGTGGCGCAAGGCGCAATCGCTCGAGAGAACCAAAGAGAATCGGCCGGACTTACTCGATAACTAGTTGCCGTTAGAGCCTGACTGTGGCAGAATTTGACGCTGTGCCCGGAGGTTCTGCCGCAGGGGAGCAAAGAGCACAAACCTAGGAACTAATTAGCCATTTAGACCTGCGCGCTAAAGGAAAGAGCAGAAAATGCACATTCTCGACTCAGTTGATGCCAAGAGCCTCAGGAGCGACATTCCAGAATTCCGTGCCGGAGATAACGTAAAGGTTCACGTCAACATCGTTGAGGGTAACCGCAGCCGTGTCCAGGTCTTCCAGGGAGTCGTAATCTCCAGAAGCGGCCATGGAGTTCGTGAGACCTTCACCGTTCGCAAGATTTCATTCCAGGTGGGCGTGGAGCGTACCTTCCCAGTTCACAGCCCAGTCATCGAAAAGATCGAGGTTGTAACTAAGGGAGATGTCCGCAGGGCAAAGCTCTACTACCTTCGCGACCTCCGCGGTAAGGCTGCAAAGATTCGTGAGAAGCGAGAGAACGCCTAAGTAAACTAGGCGCTATGTCGTTATCCGGGAGTCGCAGACCCCGCAGTAATTCACTATCCGCGCGTTGGCGCAGATCATTTCGGCGAGCCCGCAAGAACGCTTTTCTGAGCTTCCTGATTGACTTCACGGTCATTGTTGGAACTGCACTCGTCCTCTCTGTAGTCATCAAGGCGTTTCTAATTCGAAGCTTTTTCATACCCTCTGGGTCAATGCTCGACACGCTTGAGATAAACGACCGAATCATTGTGAATGTCCTCGCGCCTGAGGTTATGCCCCTCGAAAGAGGTGACGTAGCGGTTTTTAGAGACCCTGGTGGCTGGCTCGGAGCTATTCCTACCCAAGAGAAGGACACACTGACCGAAATCACCGACTTCGTTCTCGGGACCTTTGGCATAACGGCTCCAGACTCCGCAGAGCACCTCGTGAAAAGAGTGATAGGTCTGCCGGGTGATCGAGTGGTTTGTTGCGACGCGGATGGAAGGCTCAGCATCAATGGCGTATCGATTGACGAGCCCTACATTCGAGGTGATGCAGCTGCATCGGAGCTCGAGTTTGATGTGGTTGTTCCGGAAGGCCACTTCTGGGTCATGGGCGACAACAGACCAAATTCCACGGATTCGAGGTATCACCAAGACCTCCCCACAAAAGGCTTTGTTCCTATCGAGGTTGTTGTAGGAAGAGCTTTTGTAGTGAGCTGGCCAGTTGAAAACTGGGAGCTCTTGACAAACCACCCAGAGACTTTCATTGACGTACCCAACCCTTGACTTTGAGCGGTCGCTGCTCGATGACAGCTTGGCCATTATTGGCATCGATGAGGTTGGCAGGGGAGCACTAGCAGGTCCAGTTGGGGTTGGAGCCTTCCTTCTAACCCCAGACCTCTTGGATTCTCAACCTGAAACGGTTAGAGACTCAAAACTTATTGCCGAAGCAAAGCGCATGGAAGCGGCAGACGAGGTTAGGGCTTGGGGTGTCAGCGCCATCGGACTGTCAGATGTATCAGTGATCGAGGAAAAAGGTATCAACTTTGCACTCAGACATGCAGCTTTACAGGCTCTAGACAAGCTCAAATTTGAAGATGCAATTGTCCTCCTAGACGGGTCACACAACTGGCTCGGAAATGTTGGGATGCGGGTGGTTGTGAAAACCAAAGCGGACAGAGACTGCGGCAGTGTTGCTGCAGCATCGATTGTCGCCAAGGTGGAACGAGACGCCATCATGACGGAGCTCGCAAAGGACTTTCCTGAATACGGTTGGGATTCGAACAAGGGCTACAGCTCACCCTCGCACATAGCTGCGATTCAATCGCTAGGGCCATCGCCGCACCACAGGACCAGCTGGCTCGAAAAGATTCTTAGTAAAGACCTGGGTCTTTTTTAGCTGCGTTCCAGCGCCTGTGCCTCTAGCTCTGTGAGCTTGGAGCTCAGTCGCTCCCCAAGTCCTGCGCTGAGCAGGTCCTGGGCGAGTGCTCTGGTCTCGCGGATGAGATCAGCATCTTTGGTGACTCTGAGCAGTTTCAACTGACTTCGTCTTCCGGACTGGTTATTGCCAAGGACATCTCCCTCGCCTCTTAGTTCAAGGTCCAACTCGCTCAACTTGAAGCCATCTAGCGTCTCAGCCAAGGCCGCAAGGCGCTTGGCGGCTAATGTGCCTTCTTCCGCCGCTGAAACAAGCAGACATATTCCTTTATGTTGGCCTCTGCCGACCCTGCCTCGGAGCTGGTGAAGCTGGGAGATGCCGAACCTGTCTGCATCGAGAATAACCATTGCAGTAGCGTTTGGGACGTTAACGCCGACCTCGATCACGGTTGTGGAAACTAAGACATCGACTTCGCCCGCCGAAAATGCCTGCATTACATCAGACTTTTCCTCGCTCGAAAGTTGCCCATGCAGAAGGCCAAGGGTGTGGCCGGCCAGTGAGGGGTTTCTGCCGAGGCTTTCGAACACCTCCTCAGCTGCGGCTGGTGGGACATCCGATTCCCCCTCGATGTTGCCGTCATATTCGCTACCTGCAATTCTTGGGCAGACGACAAACGCTTGGCGCCCAGCATCCAGTTCCTCCGCCACTCTCGCCCAGACTCGAGATACGAGTGCAGGATTGCCAACGGGAACCACAAATGTTTCAATCTCTTGCCTACCTGCAGGAAGCTCTGTAAGCGTCGAGATGTCCAAATCTCCAAAGGTTGTAATGGCCACGGTCCTAGGAATAGGGGTGGCCGTCATGGTCAGCACGTGAGGAGGCTGCTTGGCCTTGGATCTCAATAGCTCTCGCTGCCCAACGCCAAACCTGTGTTGCTCATCGATGATCACAAGTCCAAGATCCGCGAAGGTAACCTTCTCGGCAATGAGAGCATGTGTGCCAATAGCCAGGAGGCACTTACCGCTGGCGATGTCTAAAAGCGCCTTCTTTCGCTCCGAGGCTGGGAGAGAACCCTTCAACAGTCTCACCCCAAGCTGATCCGCCAACTCGGGACCCAAAGTCTTCAGGGTCGATGTGTAGTGCTGCTCGGCAAGCACTTCTGTGGGGGCCAACAGGGCCGCCTGGTGGCCTTGAGCTGCGGCTTCCAGCACTGTCCTAAGGGCAATTACGGTCTTTCCGGATCCGACTTCTCCCTGCAACAATCTGTGCATCGGGTGTCCGGAAACTAGGTCGGCGGCTATCTCCGCAATCACCTCTTTCTGTCCCGAGGTGTATTCAAAATCGAGCTGCTTATCAAATTGCATCGCCAACTTCGATTGATCAAAAACTAGAGCAGAGTCCGACTCCTTTGTCGCCCTCGATTGCAAAAGCCCCAGTTGCAAAAGCAGTGCCTCGTGAAACTTCAGGCTTTCTCTTGCCGCAAGGTAGTCGCTGTCCCGCTGTGGGAGGTGGATGTTCCTTATTGAATCCGATAGCGAGCTAAGACCCCGGCTTGAGAGCAGGCTATCTTCCAAGAGCTCAGTAATCTCAGAAGAGTTAATGATCTGAGCAACTACCTTTTGGATCTTCCAGCTTGGGATGCTGCCGCTCGCGGGGTAAATGGGGATCGGAAGTTCAGCCCAAGCCTTGGCTTGCTGATCATCGATCTCTTCAAAGATTTCATAGTCTGGGTGGGTGAGCTGGAGCTTGCCAGAGAAGAGTCCAACCTTGCCTGAAAAGAAGCCTCGCTTTCCCTCCTTGAGTTGATCCTTGCGCCAGGCCTGGTTGAAAAAAGCAAGTGTCATCAGGGAACTGCCGTCAGTAATCACGACCTCAAGAATGCTTCCCGCTCTTCCCTTGGTGTAGCGGGAGGAGGTCTTGACTACCTCTCCAACAACTGTGGCAATTTCTCCCACCGGCAGCGAGGAAATGTCGGTTAGTTGCCCCCGCTTTGCGTATCTTCGGGGGTAGTGCTCCAACAGCTCACCCTCAAAAGTGAGTCCAAGATGGCGGGCAAAAGCCTTTGCGGTCTTCTCGCCGAGAAGATCGCTCAGTTTCCTGCCTTTATCCAGCACAGAACAATCTTGGAGCCTTCACTCAAACAATTTGGCTAGGCTCACCTTATGAGCAGGATTATCAGCGGTTTAGCCGGCTCAATCAGGCTCTCACCCGCTCCTTCTGGCACGAGACCAACCTCTGACCGGGTCAAAGAGAGCCTCTTTGCCACCCTGGAAACAAAGGATGCAATTGATTCAGCGGATGTCTTGGACCTCTTCGCTGGATCCGGGGCTCTTGGGCTCGAAGCACTGTCCAGGGGAGCCCGGAGCCTTACCGCCGTTGAGGCTGCCAGGCCCGCCCTGAATGTTTGCCTAAAAAACGCAGCGAGTGTTGGCAGCGCGTTGTCGGCCGCGGGAGTGAGACCACCCATGGAGATAAAGCTCTCTGATGCGCTCGCTTACCTTGCGGGGACAACCAAGGAGTTTGACCTGGTTTTTGCAGACCCTCCCTACGACAAAGACCTGAGCGCCAAGCTGCTGTCCTTGGTGGGGCCGGTTCTAAGGCCCCAGGGGCGTTTTGTTCTTGAGCTATCAAGCAAGTCGGATACTCCTCAGCGCGAGGGATCCCTGGAGCTTGAGAGCGAAAAGACCTACGGAGATACGAAGTTGATGATCTTTAGACGGAGCGAGCAGTAGCCCCGATGTAAACCTGCTGCGGGCGGCCAATACGAGTGCTGTCGTCAGCCATCATCTCGCGCCAGTGGGCGATCCAGCCTGGCAACCTACCGATTGCAAATAGCGGGGTGAACATCTTTGGAGTGAAGCCCATGGCTTTGTAAATAACTCCCGTATAGAAGTCCACGTTTGGATAGAGCTTTCTCTCCACAAAGTAGTCATCCCTCAAAGCAGCGGCCTCTAGTTCCTTTGCAATCTCGAGCATTGGGTCGTCGATTCCGAGCTCGTCAAGCACCTGATCTGCGGTTGCTTTGACGATCTTTGCTCTTGGGTCAAATGACTTGTAGACGCGATGGCCAAAGCCCATGAGCCTGATGCCGTCCTCTTTGTTCTTCACGCGCTCAACATACTTCTCGACCGACTCCCCAGAGTCCTGGATGAATTCGAGCATGTCGAGCACAGCCTCATTCGCACCACCATGAAGGGGTCCAAACAGTGCGTTTACACCTGCAGAGACCGAAGCAAAAAGATTTGCGTTTGAAGATCCCACGAGCCTGACCGTGGAGGTGCTGCAGTTCTGTTCGTGATCTGCATGCAGGAGGAGGAGGGTATCCAGAGCTTTTGTTACAACGGGGTTCTGGGTGTACTTCTCAGCCCTGGTGCCAAAGGTCATCATGAGGAAGTTTTCAACCATGGAAAGCGAGTTATCTGGGTACATCAGCGCCTGGCCTACCGAGGTCTTGTGTGCATAGGCAGCAATCACTGGCATCTTTGCAAGAAGCCTGATGGTTGAGATCTCGACCTGCTGAGGGTCCTTGGGGTCCAGAGAATCTGGATAAAAAGTGCTGAGGGCCGAGACAGCAGCCGAGATTATCGCCATCGGGTGGGCGCTTGGAGGAAAGGCCCGGAAGAAGTCCTTCAGGTTCTCGTGAAGCAGGGTGTGCTTGCGGATTGTGTCATCGAATTTTGCAAACTCATCCTTGTTTGGTAGCTCACCGTAGATAAGCAGGTGAGCAACATCCAAGAAAGACTTATTTGCTGCGAGCTCTTCAATGGGGTAGCCGCGATAGCGGAGAATCCCAGCTTCACCGTCTATGTAGGTGATTGCAGAGGTAGTTGACGAGGTGTTTACGAATCCTTGGTCGTAGGTGCTCATGCCAGTTGTGGCCATGAGGCCCTTGATGTCAATACCGCTGGCACCATCGGTTGCCCTAACAACCGGAAGCTCTGCTTCTTTTTCACCAACTCTGATTACAACCTTTTGGGTTTCAGCAGAAGTCAAAACGCAATCCCTCTCTTTGATTTCAATAGCCTAAAGCACCTTGAGCACCTCGAAAACCGCCAGCCGTCACTTGTTAGCCGCTGGGAAATTTTGTGCGGTTATCTGGGCTTAGACTGAAAGAGAAATGGACGAAAACGACTTCGAAGACTACGACCGCGACGCCGAGCTCAGCCTCTACCGCGAATACCGCGACGTAGTGAAGATGTTTCGCTACGTCGTTGAGACAGAGCGACGCTTCTACCTGTGCAACGACGTTGAGCTAAAGCGCATAGATACAGAGACCGATTTCTACTTCGAGCTGAACATGCAAGATGTCTGGGTTTGGGACATCTATCGAACTGACAGGTTCGTCAAACAAGTGAAAGTCATGACATTCAAAGACGTGAATGTCGAGGAAATCGGAAGTCAAGAACTAGAAATCCCCGAGGAATTAGCAGTCGGCGATCAGCCCTAGTTTTTCACAGCTTATGGCTGCGTCAGCATCCCCTACTCCTAGCTAAAGCAGACTGCCTCCAAGGAGGCAGCCATGCAACTAACAAACGACCAAGAAAAGACCATTCTTTGGTCAATGCTTCATGAGCCCGGTGACTCGCTGGCACGAGAGATATTTGAGGCTCGTGGTCCGAAGGCCTTGGAGGACTTTAGATCCGGATGTGCCCGCGATGTCTGGTCGGAAATAGTCTCTGAGGAGTATCGGGGCCAGGTCGGCGAGCTCATTGAGAGAGTTTCACTTCGGCTTCCAAGGATAAACCTCATAGACCGCATCGAGCGGGGTATTCGCTGGAATGCGCGAGTCTATTTTGAAGATCAACATCCTCGGCTGTTCCGAGGTCTGTCAGCCCTCGGACCACACCGCCCTTATTTGCTCTGGGTTGCGGGCGATCCAGAGATATTGGCGGGGGAGTCGGTCTCGATAGTTGGGACCCGTTCGCCTTCTTCTACTGGACTTGCAAACGCAAAGAGACTGGTTCGGGAGCTTGGAAGGCCTGTTGTCTCTGGTGGGGCGGTCGGGATTGATGCGCAAGCCCATTCAGCCGCAGTCGAGTCGGGCCTCCCAACCATCGCATTCATGGCCGGGGGCATCGATAAGGCATACCCGCAGGCAAACTGGGAGCTCTTCCATGATTTGGTTCGCGCTGGTGGCGCACTCGCGAGTGAGGTTGCTCCAGGCACTACC
The DNA here is from genome assembly GCA_003149555.1 of Candidatus Aquiluna sp. XM-24bin5. The sequence continues at coordinate 593,878 of QCWE01000001.1, read as the reverse complement.
CCGTCAAGGTTTCGATTTCTTCAGCGCAATCGCCTAATTGCTGCAGCAGGCAACGCGACCTATATCGTTGAGGCCGGCTATCGCTCGGGCACTCGAAACACTGCAAACCACGCTCGGGTCATCGGCAGAGAAGTCTTCGCCATTCCCGGGCCATGGGCGTTTGCTCCAGCGAGAGGAGCGAACGCAATGATTGCAGAGGGCATTGCTAAGCCTTACCCGTTCGGCTCGGCGGTTGCCGAGCTGAGCATGAACCAGAAGAGAATTCAAGACGCGATGCGGGCGGGGGCGCAATATCCGGATGAGATAGCCGCCGAATCGGGGCTGAGTCTTGCTGCAGTGATAGATGAGCTCAGGACTTCATAGCTACCTCAGATTGCCGCAACTCTCACCTAGGGTTGATTTATGGACCTTGAGGCGGAGTTGACGGGATTCGTCGCGCACCTTGCCTCGCGCGGAACCAGCAGCAACACCCAAAAGGCCTATCTCGCGGACCTTAGAGACCTAACTGCATTCCTAGATGACAAAAAACGACAGCTAGACCTGGAATCGCTTCGCGACTGGATGTGGGCGCTTAGTGAGGCGGGAGCGACAAAGACCACTCTGGCAAGGAAGACCTCGAGCGCTAAGGCATTTACCAACTTCCTATTTGAGCGCGAGAAAATCGAGTCAGACCCAGGATTGAGGCTCAAGGCACCGAAACTGGATAGGGGCCTTCCCAAGGTTGCCACTGAAAAGAGCCTTGACGAAATCTTCAATCGCCTTCAGTTTCTTGCGACCACGGATAACCCGGCGGGTATGAGAGATCTCTGCGCTTTCGAGCTGCTTTATGCAACGGGCATGAGAGTTAGCGAGCTCGCAGGAGTTGATCTTGAGGACGTGGATTACTCAAGGGCCCTTGTTCGAGTAACGGGAAAGGGAAATAAGCAGCGAATGCTGCCGTTTGGACATAGCGCGCATAGGGCGATCGAGGCGTGGGTGAGAGACGGCAGGGAGCAATACCGGACTGACTCGTCCCCGAGCGCACTCCTCTTAACATCACGCGGTAAACGCGTGGGAGTCAGGCAGCTTTACTCCCTGGTTGCACAGCAACTTGCCCAAACCCCGACAGGCAAGGCCGGACCCCATACGCTCCGCCACTCAGCGGCAACTCACCTGTTGGACCATGGTGCAGACCTTAGAGCGGTTCAAGAGATTCTGGGCCACGCATCACTAGCGACCACACAGATCTATACCCACGTTTCGGTCGACCGCCTCAGAAAGTCTTTTGACCAGGCTCACCCGAGGGCTTAGCCAATTACCTCACTTGGCCGCAACTTTCCATAGAACAAAAGTGGATTCACATAGCCGCGACTTGTTCGCACTGAAAGGTGAATGCAACCGTCGCAGTGCTGGGTATAACCCTCTTGCCCTGTGCAGGCTCTTCCAAGCAACTCGCCAGTGACAATCACCTTGCCAACTTCAAGCTCACTGCAAATCGGCTCGACGCTAATTTGGCGGCCGCCGGTTGTTATGGTCAACACCTGCCGGTCTACTACCAAGCCATTGAACGAGATGACGCCGGTGACAGGTGAGTGGAGAGGCTCATCGTCGACTACGACATCGATCCCTCTGTGGCCGGGACCACGATCCGAGAGCGGAGCAACGAAATTACCGAGCTGTTTGTCTAAGAAGTAAGGAACGGGCTCGGCCCAAATTTCAGGCGCAGGAATTGGGCTCAAAATGAGCCCAAGGAAGGCCTTTATCGTGAAGAAGAGTTTAATCATGAGGCCCATGAAATCTCTCTGTGAGAACCTCCTTTGCAGCCCGAGGAAAAGCAGTGGAAAAGCCGCCATTCTGGCGGTATGCTTACAGCACACATCTTTTGATGTGAATTCGCGCGTTCCAACAAAAATTCGCTAGCTCGGTCCCTTCGGGGTTCTAGGGGATTGGAATGCCAGGGAGATGGGCAACCGCTCATTTCGAAAAACTGAGGGGCACATTTGTGCCCAAAGGAGTGCCTTATGGCAAGCGTAACCATGCGCCAGCTGCTCGACGCTGGCGTCCACTTCGGTCACCAGACCCGTAGGTGGAACCCAAAGATGAAGCGTCACATTCTGACCGATCGTTCGGGCATCTACATCATCGACCTTCAGCAGTCAGTCGAGTACATCGACCAGGCTTATAACTTCGTTCGTGATCTCGTTGCTAATGGCGGATCCATCATGTTCGTCGGCACGAAGAAGCAGGCCCAGGAGGCCATTGCCTCGGAAGCTCTGCGAGTGGGCCAGCCGTTCATCAACCAGCGTTGGTTGGGCGGACTGCTAACAAACTTTTCAACCGTAGCCAAGCGAATCTCCCGCATGAAGGAGCTCGAGGCAATTGACTTCGAGGATCCTGCTAAGTCTGGGCTTACTAAGAAGGAACTTCTCATGCTCAAGCGCGAGAAGGACAAGTTGGAGAAGTCGCTCGGCGGCATTCGCAACGTAACCAAGACCCCAAGCGCACTTTGGATCGTTGACACCAATAAAGAGCACCTCGCTGTAACCGAGGCCAAGAAGCTTGGAATCCCTGTTATCGCAATCCTCGACACCAACTGCGACCCAGATGATGTTGAGATCGGCATCCCAGGTAATGACGACGCAATTCGTTCAATCGAACTTCTAACCAAGGTGATTGCAGATGCAGCTGCCGACGGCATGATTGCCCGTCACACCAAGACCGACGCCGAGGCAGAGCCTCTAGCCGAGTGGGAGCGCGAGCTGCTCGAGGGCCAGAAGGATGAGCCAAAGGCCGGCGAAGCTCCAGCAGCTGCAAAGGCAACTCAACCTGCCGCAAAGGCCGCTAAGAAGCCTGCTGCCAAGCCAGCAGCCGAGAAGAAGGCACCTGCCAAGAAGCCAGCAGCAAAGACCGAGGAGAAGCCAGCTGCCAAGGCGCCTGCAAAGGCTGCAGCTAAGCCAGCAGCCGAGAAAAAAGCTCCTGCCAAAAAGGCACCAGCTAAGACTGCAGAAAAGAAGGACGAGAAGTAATGGCTAACTACACAGCAGCAGACGTAAAGGCGCTACGCGACAAGTCCGGCGCCGGAATGATGGACTGCAAGGGAGCCCTTGACGAGGCCGATGGCGACATCGAAAAGGCATTTGAGGTACTCCGCCTCAAGGGCCTAAAAGGTGTTTCGAAGCGTGAGGGAAGAACCACCACTAACGGCCTGGTCGTATCCAGGGTTGCGGGCGGTAAGGGAACTCTCATCGAGCTTGCTTGCGAGACCGACTTCGTTGCCAAGGCAGAGAACTTTGTGGCCCTCGCAGAAGAGGTCGCAGACGCAGTTGTTGCAGCCGGAGCCTCCGATGTCGACTCAGCTCTTGCGGCACCACATGGCGGTGCCACAGTTGCAGATGCAATCACGGACAAGGCCGCCATCATGGGCGAGAAGGTAGAACTTCGCAGGGTTGCAGTCGTAGAGGCGAGCGGCATTGACGCATACCTTCACCGCACAAGTCGAGACCTACCTCCTCAGGTCGGTGTTCTTCTTGGCTACGAGGGTTCAGACAGTGACACCGCTCACGACATTGCGGTTCACATCGCGGCATTCAGCCCTCAGTACCTGACTCGCGACGATGTCCCAGCAGACGTAGTTGCCAAGGAGCGCGAAATTGCAGAGGCCACAGCACGCGACGAAGGTAAGCCAGAGGCTGCGCTTCCAAAGATTGTTGAGGGGCGCGTGAACGGGTTCTTCAAGGAGACCTGCCTATTTGACCAGGACTTTGCCAAGGACAACAAGCAGAGCGTTGGAAAGGTTGCTGAGGCAGCTGGCCTGAAGCTGACCGGTTTCGTTCGCTTCCGCGTTGGTGCATAACTAAAGCGATTTACTAGGTGGGCTCGGCGTATGCCGGGCCCACTTCGCTTTTTCCGCTCTAGTATTGTCCTTGGCTACAACTGGAGGTGTCATGGCTGCTAAAAAGCGCAGGGTTCTTTTGAAAATCTCCGGTGAAGCCTTTGGTGGCGGTTCGCTGGGAGTAAATCCGGACGTGGTATCCGAGATCGCCAAGGAAATCGCAAAGGCATCTAAAGAGGTTGAAATAGCCATCGTTGTCGGTGGTGGCAACTTCTTCCGAGGCGCGGAGCTCTCAAACCGAGGCATGGATCGCGGCCGAGCCGACTACATGGGAATGCTCGGCACGGTCATGAATGCACTCGCCCTTCAAGACTTTATTGAGCAGGCTGGAGCCGATGTCAGGGTTCAAACCGCAATCTCCATGGCCCAGGTTGCTGAGCCATACCTGCCCCTGAGGGCCATCAGGCACCTAGAAAAGGGTCGGGTAGTCATCTTTGGCGCAGGTGCGGGCCTGCCTTACTTTTCAACCGACACCGTTGCGGCGCAGAGAGCACTTGAGATCCACGCTGATGAGGTTCTGGTCGCGAAGAATGGTGTCGACGGAGTCTATTCGGCAGACCCAAAGAAGGATCCAGGAGCCAAGAAGCTTGGCGAGATCAGCTATCAGGAGGCACTCGTCCAGGGGCTGAAGGTAGTCGACGCCACCGCGTTTTCACTCTGCATGGACAACAAGATGCCGATGCGGGTGTTTGGCATGGACGACATCACCAAGGCACTCCTTGGCAAGTCAATCGGCACTAGAGTTCGGGCTTAGAGGAGCTTCAAAAGATGATTCAGGACGTAATGGCTGAGGCCAAGGACAAGATGGACAAGGCCCTAGAGGCCACCAAGGACGACTTCGCGTCGGTCAGAACCGGCCGAGCAAACCCGGCCATGTTTCAGAAGATCATGGTCGATTACTACGGAACACCGACTCCGCTCTCTCAGTTGGCCGGTATTCAAAACCCCGAGGCGCGCTCAATTCTCATAACCCCTTATGACAAAGCAGCTTTGGCTGACATCGAGAAGGCGCTGCTGGCCATGCCAAACCTTGGCGCTCAGCCGAACTCCGATGGCAACGTAATTCGGGTGAACCTTCCTGAGCTGACCGAGGACAGGCGCAAGGAATATGTAAAGCTGACTCGGGATAAAGCCGAACACGGTAGAGTCTCGGTTCGGAACATTAGGCGCAAGGCCAAAGAAGACCTCGAGGCTCTGAAGAAGGATGGGGCAGTCGGCGAGGATGAGGTCGATAGAGCAGAAAAAGAGCTCGAAGCCCTTACCAAGGCCCATGTCGACAAGATCGACGAAGCACTGAAGAACAAAGAAGCGGAGCTTCTAGAGGTCTAGTTGGATAGCTCTAAAACAAGAACTCTTGGGCCGAGAATAGCCGTTGGGCTTAGCCTCGGCGGGGTCTTTCTTCTCTCACTGCTTCACCCCCTTGCCTTCACTTCTTTTGCCGCTGTAGCTTCCGCGATTGCAACCTATGAGCTTTCGCGCGTCCTGCGCGTATCTGGTTGGCACGTTCCCTCGGGAGCGGCTTTCGCTGCGCCGGCAATCGTGTTCGTCACATACTTTTATGGAGCCATAGGTCAATGGTTCTCCCTGCTGGGGTCACTTGGACTCCTGGTGGTTTGGAGGTTGGTGTCACTCTTGATCATCGGCAAGCAGCAGAGCGCCAAACAAACGCTGCGAGACTTTGGTGCGACAGCTTTTTCGCTTGTCTATGTTCCGCTACTACTTAGCTATGCGTCACTTCTTATCAACATGGAAAGCGGCACGGCCTGGGTCCTAGGAATAGTCCTAGCGGTAGTGATGATCGACAGCTTCGGTTATCTCGTTGGTCGATTCTTTGGCAAAACTAAGCTCATCCCGAGCATCAGCCCGAAGAAAACCTGGGAAGGATTTCTAGCCTCTGCAGTGGGAGCGGCTTTGGGCGGCATCATCCTGGGACAATTAACATCCAGTTCACTTAGTTTTGCTTTACTATTTGGGGCAGCCATGTTGGTGACCTCCGTTTTGGGAGACCTCTCGGAGTCACTAATCAAGAGAGATTTGAACGTGAAGGACATGGGGGACGTTCTTCCGGGACACGGAGGGTTCATGGATCGCATCGACTCCCTCCTGCCTTCGGTTTTCGTTGCGTACCTACTAGCCCAAGTCGCGTTCTGATGGCAATCGAGCGCGTCGCTAACTCTGTCCTCGGTTACAGCTCGGAGCAGGTCGATGCGCTACTGGATCGCATCCGAAGGCAATACGAGAACCCAAAGAGTCGGATAGTGACACCTTCTATGCTGGCAGCAGTCGAGTTTGAGCTCGTCCCCGGGGGCTATCGGATAGATCAGACCGATAACTCTCTCGCACACGTGGCAATCGACTTTGAAAAGCGAGAGCTAAGCGCAAGGTTAGAGCGAATCGGCCAGAAGCGGTTTAAGACAGAGACTCGAACTATGGTTGGAACCATTGTCAAGGTGCTGAGCTTGGAGCCAAACAAGCGCTTCAGTCCAGCAAGAAGCGGCTACCACCCGAGAAGAGTGAGAGAGGTGTTGCAAAAGCTCAGTGTGCAGGAGGGCGTTTTGCAGTCTCCTGAGCCATTTGAGCTAAAGACGACCCCGCTCGGCCGAAAAAACGGTGGTCCGACCAGGTTTGAAGTGAATGAGTTTCTCGGGATTGTCGTGAGCGTTATTCAGCGCCAGGAGCTAGTGCGCTAATAGCCAACAGCCAATAGGCTTAATGCCCTTGGAGGCAAATGGCTAAGCACGCAAAGGTATCTAGAGGCCGAGGACGGGGATTGTTCGTCCTTGGCTACTTTTTCGTGGCCTCCCTGGTCATGGTCTCGGCCGTAGATCCCTACTCGGGAACCATTGCCTCTGCAAACTCCGTGGACACCTACGACCAGCCGATGGTTGCCTACCAATCGCTGCAGCTCGTGCCACTTTCTGGACTTGAGTACTCCCGCGGAAGCTTTGAGGTTCTCACAGGCGAAGAGGCAAGGCCCATCACGGTCAAGAGGGCGCCAACCCCAGAACCTGGCAGCGTCAAGGCATTTGCCCTCGCCCAAGTTGAGTCAAAAGGCTGGGACTACGACCAGTTCTCCTGTCTTGTCAAGCTCTGGGAAAGAGAGAGCAACTGGCGTTGGAACGCCACCAATAAGTCCTCTGGTGCCTATGGAATCCCACAGTCTTTGCCTGCCACCAAGATGGCCAAGGCGGGAGCAGACTGGCGCACTAACCCCGAGACTCAGGTGCGCTGGGGAATTGGCTACATCGACGGCAGATACGGCTCTCCGTGTGCAGCTCTAGTGCACTCTGATGAGCAGAACTGGTACTGATGGCAAGAGGCAAGCGACGTAGGGGAGCGCCAAAGCGAGAGTACGAGGAGCTCGACGTTACAAGGTTGCGAATGTCAATTCCTCACACCGAGCAAAAGCGGGGCGGAGAGTTTCAGGTCCAGCAGACAATGGGCAGCAACGCCGAGGAGGGTAAGACCTGGGTGTGCCCCGTATGTGTCGTGATAATCGAACCAGGAATTGTCCACACAGTCGCCTGGGACATCCACAGAGGCGTTCAGTCGCGACGTCACTTTCATAACCATTGCTGGAAGCTATTCGACGGGATACTTCCTTGAACCAAATAACCTCAAACACCGTCTTGCCCGCAATCCGCCAGGACGTTGAGCTCCAGACAGCAGACGGTCAGACCTTAGTTGGAGAGCTTGCGATGCCTGAGTCGACGGCTCCATCAGCAACCCTGGTAACGCTGCATCCGCTGCCAACGCACGGCGGATTCATGGACTCCCACATTCTTCGCAAAGCCGCAAATCGACTTCCACATCTTGCCAACATGGCGGTCCTGCGCTTCAACACCCGAGGCACATCATCACCAAGAGGCACCTCTTCCGGAGCTTTCGATGGCGGTGGACTTGAATCTCACGATGTGGCCGCGGCGGTGGACTTTGTAAAGAGCCAGGGCCTTAGAAACATTTGGCTGATTGGCTGGTCTTTTGGTACTGAGCTAGCAATCAAATACGGCCCAGACCACGACATAGAGGGAGCAATCCTCCTCTCACCACCACTTCACAGGGCGACTGCCGAAGATTTAGGCCGCTGGAATGAGTTTGCCAGGCCTTTGATTGCGTTTGTCCCGGAGCTGGATGAGTTCCTCAAACCCGAAGAGGCTGCAAGCCGTTTTGCCATTGTCCCGCATTCAAAAGTTCTTGCATTTGATGGCGAGAAGCATTTGTGGGTTGGAGAGAGCGCGACTAGGCGCGTGCTAAATCAGATCGTTGCGGAAATTAGTCCTGAGGTGGGTACGCTACCCACCAGCTACTAGCGAAGCTGCTGAGTTGGCATCCAGACTTCTCTGATTATCAGCAGGATTGATGCAGCAACTGGGATTGCAATTAGCGCACCAAGAATGCCCATGAGTGTTCCTCCCATGAGGGCTGCAATCACAACGATTGATGCCGGTACCGACACCGCACGCTTCATCACTCTTGGGCTGATGAGGTAGGCCTCAACCTGCAGGTAAATCAGGTAGTAGATAAGTGCCCAGAGCGCATAGCTGGAACCCGAGAGGTAGCTGACTCCAACCACCAGCAGACCTGCAGAGGCAGGACCGACTAGCGGAATTAGCGACAGCAAGAATGCCGAGAGGCTCAGTAGAAGCGAGAACTGCGATCCAACAACGGTCAAAAATATGAACAGCACGGTTGCGTGTAATAGCGCAACCGAAGTCTGACCCATCACCCAACGACCCACAGAGAGAGCGACCTGGTCGGTGAGCTTCTTGAAACGCTCACGCTTTGATGCGGCTGTCAGCCTAGACAGATACTCCTTCATTGGCTCCAAGGAAGCCATGAAATAGATACTGAGGATAACAACAATGATGAAACCAACAACTCCGCTTAGCAAACCAAATCCGACCTGAAGGACGCCTCCAAGAAGCGTGGGCCAGTTAGAACTATCGGTCACAAACTCAAGGGCACCATCTGCTGCTGCTGTGATGCTGCCACCAAGTTGCGCATCCCAAGTTGCGATTAGATCATTGGAAATTACGTTCGTGACAATCGTCGGAATCCGGTTGATAAGTTTTCCGGCCTCAGTGACCGCAGTCGGGATAATTGCCCAGAGAAGAAGCGCTACAGCCCCCAAAAAGCCTGCGATCACGATGATTACCGCCAGTGGCCTGGGGAGCTTCCATTTGGTTAGAGCCCTCACGATTGGGTCCATTCCCAAGGCGATGAAAAGGGCGATGCCGATGTAGGTGAGGATTGTTGCGGTTTGAGTGATTGCGGCGCCCAAGAGAATGGCCGTGAGAACGCCAAGACCACCCACCAGGCCCATCTGGAAGGCGTTTGTTACCCTTGCCCGCTGCTCCATCTACCTAGTCCTTTTCTAGCTCTGCAACCACGCTACGCAGGTTTTCTAGATAAGTCTTGCTTGACAGCACTTTGTTCTCAAGCTCAGCGAGCTCTGCACGTGCATTGCGAACAAGGTTTGCTGCCTCATCCTGTGCCTTTGAGCCCATTGCAACTGCCTCGAGCTCAGCTGATCTGACCAGAGATTCAGCCTTCTCCCGAGCTTCCGCAAGCATTCGAGCCTGGGTCTTAGAAGTCTCCAGCTCTAGGGTTTCAACCTCGAGTCGCAAGGTTTTTGCCGCTTGCTTCAAGTCTGTGATGTCCTTTTGGGCCGACTCCAAGTACTGCTGGGTCTGACGGACGGCCTCGTTGTGCTTTGCCAGGTATTCAGTCTCTGCATCTTTTCGACGCTGGGCAATCTGCGCTTCGAGCTCTGCAAGCAGTTTTTCCTTGCGCTTGTCGTCAATGTCGATGTCCGAGGTGAGCAAAAACTCTTTAGATGCATATTTTGCCTCGAGTTCCTGCTCACGTGCCTCGAGCTCGCGCTTTGCTGTGGTGCGCATCGCCGCAATTTCGGTCGCAACCTGGCCTCGTAATCTGCCGGCCTCGGCCTCAGCGGTAGCAATCAAACCGTTTGCTGTGCGCTCAGCCTTAGCGACAATCTGCTCGGCCTCGATGGTGGCCTCTGAAATTCTCCTTGCCGAGCGCCTCTCAGCAGCATCCAGCTGCTCCTGATATCGCCTCTCGACTTCTTCAGTTTTGGCGAAAAGCTCCGCCTCAGCGGTTTCAACTAGCACGCGAGCTTCCTCTCGAGCCTTTTCTCCAAGCTCAAGCGCGACCTGCTCTGCCGTGGAGAGTAGGGATGAAGCCTTGGTGCCCAAAGCTGAATAGCTGGGTTGGGTTCTGAGGCCTATTTCAACATCGGCGTCAGCTAGCTTTTGCGCCAAGTCTGCGACCTGCTGTTGCAGCTCGGAATTCTGCTCTTTGAGTCTGACAAGCTCAGCGTTTAGCGATTTGAGCTCACGCTCGACAGGCTGAGGGTCGTAGCCGCGACGAACGATCTCAAAGCGAGAATTTGCTGCCAAGAGATAACCCCCGATGTGCGACTAAACTTTTGCGAGCTAGCAAAGTCTACTCGGAGCTAATCACATGCGCTTTTGGCTTGCCCTCGTCCTATTCGTAGGGGGACTGACAGCGGGCAGCATCGGGGTTGTCAATCAGGTTGAAAACACCCCAATTGAGACGATTATCGCCTCCCAGCAGCTGGATCAGCCAACCACCTACGTCATAATCCCTAACAAGCTCCTCACTGCCTATAGCGCAAGTCCTCAAATCACTGTTCGCGGTGGTGAAATCTTCATCGCTACCGCTCGCGAGAGTGATTTGGTGTCGTGGCTGGAGGGGAGCCCTTATGTGGAACTGCGGCTTAGCATCGACATCGCGCGTGAGACCGCCGAGTTAGCCGAGGTGCTGGTTAGCGGCAATGGAAACCTGGTTACCCCGGAAGGGTCTGACCTGTGGATCACGGAGGTTGCGGGCCGCTCTCGTGTTTCTCTGGATATCGAGCCAGACAACCAGACCGCCATACTTGTGGCCTCTAACGGACTGGAGCTAGCTCCGCGAAGCATTTCGATCGAGTGGGACATTCCAGATGAGCAGGTTGAGATACCCCCAATCACATACGTGGGAGTCGGGCTTATGGCTCTCGGTTCGATTGCTGGCCTCTGGGCTGCAATTGGTTTTGCCAATAAACATCGCTCATCCAGGCGCAGAGGTCCAAAGCCACCGCGAAGGAGAGCGCCACGGCGAGCTGTTTCTCAAGCAGGCACCAGCCCTCGTCGCGGCCGTAGGGCATTGCGCCCTGACGCTTTTATTGCCTTAGGGCTAAGCAGCGCACTGCTAACGGGTTGCGTCGCGGAATACGAAAGCCCAGTGCTGTCGCCCAGCCCGCTGGCTAGCCCCGGGGTCCTCACCCCTGCCCTAACGAAGACCCAGGTGAGCGACATTCTGGCTGACATCGCCGAGGTCGTAAGGGTTGCGGATGAGAACAACGACCGTGAGTCTTTGGAGACGAGGGTTACCGGCCCCGCCTTAGAGATGAGGCGCTTCGCTTACAACCTAGTTTCCAGACTCGAGGATGGAGAGGGCTCTCTCGATCCAGTCCTTGAAGGCCCGATTCAACTCTTTCTGCCACCTGCTACTGACACCTGGCCAAGAAACGTAATGGTTGTGACTGGCGATGAACAGCTTCAAATGTTGGTGCTGAGACAAGAGGGGCCTAGGGAGCAATACAAGCTCTTTCAGTACATGGCTCTATTGCCAGGAACAAAGTTCCCAGACGTTGCGTCTGAGCTAACTGGCGCGAATGCTCTCAAGCTCGATAACCGTTTCTTGATGGTCTCTCCAAGTTTGTTGGGGGATGCGGTTGGGGACTTGCTGAATAACGGTGTTGATTCTCTATGGGTGGACATAGTCGACCCCAACAACGACTACATCAAGGATGTTGCGTCAGTGCAGCAGGGTCTCGCTGAGACCCTCAGCAATGCAAACTTGGATTTTGCACATGAACTTACGGAAGATCCCATTGTTTTGCTTTCCACCCTCGATGGTGGGGCGCTGGTTGGGCTGTACATGATTGATACCTACACAATCATCCCGAAGGAACCGGGGGATGCAGTTGCCATTGCCGGAGATGAGGCGATACTTCTTGGCACAAGCGGCTCCGCAACTGGAATTGAGACTCGGTACGGAGCAATGCTGCTATTCCATGTTCCAGCGACCGGCTCAGAGGCACAGGTTAGGCTGCTTGGCGCGACTCAGCAGCTGCTGACCGCGGTAGCCTTAGGGTCATAATGACTGAATTTGGCAACGCCTTCGATCTTTCCAAATTATCCGATGAAGACGGCGGTAACACCGTCTCTGCGTGGTTGGTATCCGGAGATGAGCAGAAGCTTAGGGACTATCTCAAGCTCAGTGAAAAGGTGCCGGTGCTGGTCCTCATCAGTGATGAAAGCCCCGACTCGGCATCAGTTAGAGCTCTTTTGATAAAGACCCTTGAGGCGAGTGAGGGCCGCTTCGCAGGCATTGAGATCAGCATGTCAAAGACCCCGCAGCTCGCTCAGGCGGTCGGTGTCAGCATGGCGCCAGCGATGCTCGCTATCTTGGCTGGGCAGCCTGCGCCCCTCTTCCAGGGAAACATCGCTCAGGAGCAGTTTTTACAGGTGCTCTCTCAGGTGTTGCAGTTGGCAAAGCAAAACAACATAACTGGCACTGTCAAAGTATCCAACCAGCCCGCAGCTAATCCCGAGCCTGAGAAAGAACTCAGTCCCGAGCACCAGGCGGCTTTTGCCCTAATCGAGGAGGGGAACCTCCAGGGTGCAAAGTCAACCTACGAAAAAATTTTGGTCGAGTATCCAAATGACCAGGAAGCTCATGCCGGCCTTGCGCAGGTCGAGCTGATGATGCGCCTCCAAGGCCAGGAAAAACTTTCGGAGCTCGAGGCAGCGATGCTTGGTGCTGATCAGCTCTTGGCGTCAAACAATGCCGAAGGAGCCTTTGAGCACCTGCTTGGGCTCTTCGCAGAGCGCATCGAAGACCGAGATCAAATCAGAGACAGACTGTTGAAGCTTTTTATGATCTTGGGAAACGACCACCCTGCAGTGCTAGCAGCCCGCAGGCGCCTAGCATCGCTAATGTTCTAGATCTTCTGGAGAACCAAGGCGCCAAGCGGCGGCACGCTAAGTACGAGCGAGTTTGGGCTTCCATGCGATTGAATCGGGCTCGTTGAAATCTTGCCAAGGTTTCCGTGCCCGGAGCCCCCGTAGGTCTCAGCGTCGGTATTGAGAAGCTCCCGGTAGTCACCTGCGTTGTCCACACCCAAGACGACGTCGTGGTGAGGGTTGCCTGCGAAATTGACAATAACCACTAGTTGGTTACCAGAAGAATCCTCTCGGATGAAGCTCAGTAGATTTCTGTTCGCATCACCGCCATCGATCCAGCGGAAACCTGCAGGGTCATGGTCGAGCTCCCACAGCTCGGGATGCTTGGCATAAAGGGAATTCAAATCCGCCACCAGTTGCTGGATGCCGCGGTGAGGAGCGTGGTCGGTGAGCCACCAGTCAAGCTCCCTAGATTCGCTCCACTCGGAGGGTTGGGCAAATTCCTGGCCCATAAAAAGCAGCTTCTTTCCCGGGTGAGTCCACATAAATGCCAGGTAGACGCGCATGTTTGCAAGTTTCTGCCAGTGATCACCGGGCATCTTGGCCAGTAGCGATCCCTTGCCGTGGACTACCTCGTCATGACTGATCGGTAGCACGAACTTCTCGTCATAGGCGTAGAGCATCGAGAAGGTTATTTCTCCGTGGTGGTGAGAGCGATACATCGGGTCTCTCTCGATGTACTGCAGGGAATCGTGCATCCAGCCCATGTTCCATTTGAACCCAAAGCCCAGACCACCTGTGTCGGTGGGGGAGCTCACGCCCGCGAAAGCGGTTGACTCCTCAGCAATCATCATGATGCCGGGGTTTCTGCGATACGCAGTCGCATTTGTCTCCTGCAGGAAGCTGATTGCGTCGAGGTTTTCCCTGCCGCCGAAGACATTTGGTAGCCACTCGCCATCTTCGCGTGAGTAATCCAGGTAGAGCATCGATGCCACCGCATCAACACGAAGCCCGTCGATGTGGAACTCCTCCAGCCAGTAAAGGGCATTCGCTACCAGAAAGTTCTTTACCTCGGTTCTGCCGAAATTGAATACGTGAGTGCCCCAGTCAGGATGATCGCCCCTTCGTGGATCCGCATCCTCATAGAGCGGCTCACCATCAAACCGAGCTAGGGCCCAATCGTCCTTTGGAAAGTGCGCAGGGACCCAGTCCATGATGACCCCGATACCCGCCTGGTGGAGCTGGTCAACCAGATATCTAAAGTCATCTGGGGTTCCAAATCGAGAGGTCGGTGCGAAGTAGCCGGTGACCTGATAGCCCCAGCTACCACCAAAAGGGTGCTCCGCAAGAGGCATGAACTCTACGTGAGTGAAACCAAGGTATTTGATGTGTCCAATTAGCTCTGGCGCCAGCTCACGATAGTTCTTTGCCCCTCGCCACGAGCCGAGGTGCAGCTCGTAGGTAGACATGGGGGAGCGCATTGCATCGCGCTTAGCCCGCTGCTTCATCCAAGCCCCGTCACCCCAGCTGTAGCTCGATTTCTCAACTATGGATGAAGTTGCTGGAGGAATCTCAAAGCTCCGCGCCATTGGGTCAATCTTCGTAATCCACTGACCATGACGAGTCCGAATCTGATACTTGTAGAGCGTTCCTGGTCCCAGGTCTGGAATAAACAGCTCCCAAACACCGCTCGAGCCAAGCGAACGCATTGCATGCGCTGTCCCGTCCCAGGAGTTGAAATCACCAACCACCCGGACTGCAGATGCATTGGGTGCCCAGACCTTGAAGCTGACGCCAGAAATCTTACCGATCGCGTCCTTCGTCTCAATTACATGTGAGCCGAGGACCCTCCAGAGTTCCTCGTGACGCCCCTCCGCAATCAGGTGTAGGTCCAGCTCGCCAATCATGGGTAGGAAACTGTATGAGTCTGCTGTAGCCCACGTAGAGCCCTCGTAGTCAGTAACCAGCCTGTAGTCGAGAGCCTTCGTCTTTCCCCTCGCTTCCCATACTCCTGCATGGACATGCTCGAGAGCGATGGACTTGGTCTTTGTCTTTGCAGTCACTGACTTTGCAAGTGGCCTGAGAGCTCGGATCACCCAGCCTTTACCCTCTGGGTGAACGCCTAAGAAATCGTGCGGCGAGTGATGAGAACCGTGCGCAAGCTGCTCATAAACCGAGTCATCGAGCCTCATCGCACCACCCTGAGGACGTGGGCAGGTTCACTGAAGGAATCGAGGCGAACAAAGTTGTGCTCGCCCCAGCTGAACTTCTTACCCGAGATTAGGTCCTCAACTTCGAAGCTGTTCGGTAGGTCAAGTGCCAACAGGTCGAGGTGCACCATGGTCTCTCGAACAGAGTGCGGGTCGGTGTTCACAACCACAATCACTGTGTTGTCTTTGCCCGAGTTGAACTCGGGTTCCAGCCGCTTTGCGTAAACCAAGATATGCTCATCGTCGCTGTAGTGGGTGGTGATGTTTCTCAGCTGACCCAGTGCTGGGTTTTCCTTGCGGATCTTGTTTAGCAGCCTGATGCGAGGCGCGAGGCTTACGCCCCTATCCTCACTGCCTACAAAGTCTCGTGACTTGTATTCATACTTTTCGTTGTCAATGTTCTCTTCGCTGCCGGGACGAGCAACTGCCTCGTAAAGCTCAAAGCCTGAATACATGCCCCAGCTTGGGCCTGCGGTGGCTGCGATGGTGGCGCGAATCTTGAATGCGGGTCTGCCGCCAAACTGCAAATATTCGGTGAGGATATCGGGGGTATTCACCCAGAAACTTGGCCTAAAGAAATCTGCAGACTCGTGCGCCAGTTCGTTGAGATAGCCGGTTAGTTCATTCTTTGTATTGCGCCATGCGAAGTAGCAGTAGGACTGCTGGAATCCGATTTTTCCGAGCGTGTGCATCATTGCCGGGCGCGTAAACGCCTCTGCGAGGAAAATTACATCGGGGTGCTTGGCGTTGACCTCGGCGATGAGCTTTTGCCAAAACTCGACGGTTTTGGTGTGGGGGTTATCGACCCTGAAGATCTTTACGCCGAGGGAAATCCACTTCTCCAAGACCCTCATGACCTCGACGTGGATCCCCTGTGGGTCCTGGTCAAAGTTGATCGGGTAGATGTCCTGATATTTCTTTGGAGGATTCTCTGCGTATGCGATGGTACCGTCGGCCCTGGTGGTGAACCACTCCGGGTTTGTCTTCACCCATGGGTGGTCGGGAGAGGCCTGAAGAGCCAGGTCCATCGCAACTTCGATACCAAGTTTGCCTGCGGCCTTCACAAACGCCGCGAAGTCCTTTTCGGTTCCAAGGTCGGGATGAACGGTGTCATGGCCACCCTCTTTGCTCCCGATTGCCCAGGGGGAACCAGGATCTCCCTTCTCTGCCACGAGGGTGTTGTTCTTTCCCTTGCGGTGGGTGGTTCCGATTGGGTGGATGGGCGGGAGGTAGAGAACCTCAAATCCCATATCCGCAACCCGTTGAAGGCTCTTTGTTGCGCTCTTGAATGTTCCCGAGACCCAGCTGCCATCACGGTTCTGCTTTGCACCCTCTGAGCGCGGGAAGAACTCATACCAACTCCCGCTCCCCGCAAGCTTTCTCTCGCAGAGGATCGACACAGCGTCGGAGAGAGTCTCACGCTCGCGTAGCGGGTGCTTGTTCGCAAGGTCGGATAACCCTGAGGCGAGTGCCTTCTCAAACTTCTCCTGCGGCTTGAGTTTTTTGTCTTCAAGAATCTTGATGACCGCATCAAACTTTTGAGCGGTGGTTTTCGCCTTGCCAGCTGCAATTCGGCTGATTAAGTTTTTCCCCTCAAGGATCATCAACTCTTCATCCGCGCCAGCCTCGAGTTTTACCCCGGTGGCATGCTCCCACGAGGCAAACTCATCGTCCCAGGCAGATATCTGGTAGCGATAGGTTCCAACCTCGGTTAGCTGGATTTTCGTGATCCACTGATCAAGCCCAGGCTTTCCCGGTTGCATCCTGTGGCGAGTGGTTTTGCCTGCAGGTGAGGTGAGCACAAGCTCCACTGCAAGCCTGTCATGGCCCTCTCTGAATGCGGTTGCTCCAAATTCAAGGACCTCACCATCAAATGCCTTGACGGGGTATCGGCCACCGTCAACGACCGGCCAGGTAGCGACTATTGGGAAGCGCCCAACCGCGTATTCAGCTTTATCCACCACCCCAATTTACTAAGGGCCACGGTGATAACCAAAGAAAAAGGCCCGCCAAGCTAGATAACCCGAAATAGCTGCATGCTGGTTTCGACCATGCGGAGCTTAGCCCCAGGGGCCAAAACGAGGTCTCTTTTGGGCGGAAGTTCCAGTGCCGAATCCCAAAGCAGTTCAAAGCCGGCAGCGTCCTTGGGCTTTGGTAGTGCAACGTTCTTGATTGCCTCGGTGCCGTTTACCACCAACAGCACCCCCTGCTTGGTTCCATCGTTCATGAGGTGATAGGTCAGGCGCTGAATGGTCCTGCGCTCCGGGTTATGCCAGTCCTCAATAGTCATCTCATCGCCGCGGACGGAGAACCAGAGCATCTGGTCGTAATCCTTCGTTGGCTCATCTAGCTTTGTGAAGACTCTTGATCGCAGTGCGGGGATCTCGTGGCGAAGTTTGATTAGGTGCGAGACAGTCTTTTGGAAATCGAGCCTGTGAGGATCCTGATCCCAGTTCTGCCAGGTGATCACGTTGTCTTGGCAGTAGGCGTTATTGTTCCCGCCCTGGGTCTTCAATCTTTCGTCACCAGCGGTGATCATCGGGACACCCGATGACAGCAGCAGCGTACCGATGAGGTTTCTGGCTGCCTTTCGCCTTGCGAAATTTACGGAACTCTGCGTGGTCTCTCCTTCGTGACCGTGGTTGAAGCTGAGGTTGTTGTTGCCGCCGTCACGGTTTCCCTCGCCGTTAGCTGAGTTCTGCTTGACGTTGTAGGAGACCAGGTCCCACAGCGTGAAGCCGTCGTGCGCGGTTATGAAGTTCACGGTTCCAAGCGGAGAACCCTCACTCACCACATCTTGGGAGCCCGAAATGCGACTTGCCATTTCCTGGACACCGTTGTGGTGGTTGCCAGAGGAGCGGTAGGAGGCAACATCTTGAAGCCAAAACTTTCTTACTGAGTCGCGAAAGCGGTCGTTCCACTCTGGGAATCCGGGAGGGAAGTTACCTGTCTGCCAGCCGCCCATCCCAACGTCCCAGGGTTCAACAATTAGCTTTGCGGAGCTTATGACCGGGTCGTCCTGCATTGCCCTAAGAACCGGGTGCTCAGGGCTGAAGTGATTGTTCTCGTCCCTGGCCAGAGTTGCTGCCAAGTCAAAGCGGAAGCCATCAATCTTCAGCTCTTCAACCCAATAGCGAAGACTGTCGAGCATAAGCCGCTGCACCATTGGCTGACCGAAATTTAGCGAGTTACCACACCCAGTGGTGTCGTGATAGTTACCCTGATCATCCTGGCGGTAGTAGCTGGAGTTATCAAGACCGCGGTAGGAGTAGGTCAGGCCCTTGTGGCCGCCCTCTGCGGTGTGGTTGTAGACCACATCCAGAATCACTTCAATGCCTGCGCGGTGCAACTCCCTGATGGCAGTCTTTAGCTCTAGGAGCATCGCCTCTGGTCCCTGGGCTCGCTTCGCTTCCGACGCGTACCGCATGTGGGGAGTAAAGAAATTGATGGTGTTGTAGCCCCAGTAATTGATGAGCCCTAGGTTCACAAGCCTTGGCTCTGAAATAAAGGCCTGAATCGGCAGTAGCTCTACCGCTGTGATGCCCAACGAGGTTAGGTGGTCAATGGTTGCTGGGTGTCCAAGCGCTGCGTAGGAGCCGCGGATGTCCTCTGGGATAGCGGGGTTGACCCTCGAGAGTCCTCTGACGTGTGCCTCATAGATGACTGTTTTGCCAAGCTCAGTATTGGGCTGCTCTACGCCCTCCCAGTCGAAGGAAGTGTCAACGGCAACACAGTGATAGCTCTTGTGACTCTCTCGAACCAGTCCTCGAGCGTAGGGGTCCAGAAGATTGCGCTCTGGGTTGAATGCGTGCCTTGGACCCTCTGGTCCCTCAGCTCGTAGGACATATTTGATGCCACGCTTGAGTCGGTCATCTCCTGCAGTCCAGATCCCACCATCGGATTGCTCAAGAGGTATCTCATGAATGCTTGTGCCCGTGTCTTCCGGGTCGAGAATGTGAAGCTTTACGGCGCTCGCAGTTTCTGACCAAACACCAAAGACCCCACCACCGTCGAGCAGGGTCATACCTAGGGGTGCGAGGTCTTGAGATTTTTGCGCCAACATACTGCCTTTTCAACAAAGGCTATAGGTCTTTGCTTTCCAAAGCCCTCAAATACACTTGGGTTATGCCCGTGTTCCTAGACCACGCCGCCACAACCCCTTGCAGAGAGGTTGCACTGGAGGCGCTAAACAGGGCTATTCAGCACCTCGGAAACCCATCCTCAGTCCACGCCCACGGGCAGGACACCAGGGCCATCTTGGAAGATGCCAGAGACCAGGTCGCAAAGGCACTTGGTGCGAATCGAAGCGAAATCATCTTCACGTCCGGCGGCACGGAAGCCAACAACCAGGCAGTCAAGGGAATCTATTGGGCAAGAGCTGAGAACCCAAAGCGAAAGGTGATCGTGACAGCCGCAACCGAGCACCATGCCCTGCTCGACCCAATTGACTGGCTCGTGGCTCACGAGGGTGCTGAGGTTGTCCATGTTCCGGTTTTGCCAACAGGAATGGTTGATCTCGACGCACTTGAGCTAATCCTTAGCCAACGGCATGAAGAGATCGCCTTTATTAGTTTGATGTGGGTCAACAACGAAACAGGGGTGATCACCGACATTCCAAGGGTATGCAGCCTCGCAAAGGCCTATGCCATTCCTGTTCACAGCGATGCGATAGCCGCAGTTGGGCATGTCCCGATCGACTTTTCGGCGTCTGGCCTTACCGCCATGAGCATTTCAGGCCATAAGTTCGGAGCACCGATTGGGGTTGGCGCACTTGTGGTCTCGAGAGACTTTTCGCCGGTGAACCTGCTTCACGGCGGCGGCCAGGAGCGTGGCCTAAGGTCTGGCACCATGAACTACCCATTAGCAGCAGCACTGGGTGCTGCCATTGAAGAGGCAGTAGTCGAGATGCAGAGCAGGCAGTCAAGGCTCGAGGAACTCAGGGATCAGATTGAGGCTGAGATATCTCACCAGATACCAAGCGCAATCATCACAGCAGGGGATTCCGACCGCGTTCAGCAGAATTCGCACATCATCTTCCCTGGCGCCCAGAGCGACAACCTTCTGTTCCTCCTTGATCAGGAGGGAGTTAGTGTCTCGGCAGGTAGCGCCTGCCAAGCGGGGGTTTTGGGTCCCTCCCATGTGCTTCTAGGCATGGGCTACTCCGAGGAACTGGCCGGGGCCTGCCTGAGGGTCACCCTCGGCCACACTACCTCCAAGGAGGATGCAGAAAGCTTTGTTAGGGCGATGGTCAAGATTCACCCAGGAGCCTTAGTGGCCTCACAGAGCGCCCAGAGCGCAAATTAGACTTATCAGGTGAAGGTTTTAGCAGCCATGAGCGGCGGGGTTGACTCCGCCGTTGCTGCTGCGCGCCTGGTTGATGAGGGTCACGAGGTGGTAGGCGTTCATCTGGCTCTGTCCCGAATGCCGGGGACTCTGCGCACTGGCTCCCGGGGCTGCTGCACAATCGAAGACTCTATGGATGCCCAGAGGGCGGCAAAGAAGCTCGGAATTCCCTTTTATGTTTGGGACTTCTCAGAGAGATTCAAGATTGATGTAGTTGACGACTTTGTTGCGGAATATCAGGCAGGGCGAACTCCAAACCCATGCATGCGATGCAACGAGCGGATCAAGTTCGCAGCCCTTCTTGAGAGAGCCCTAGCACTCGGTTTTGATGCGGTTGGAACTGGCCACTACGCGAGCATTTCTGAGGACTCAGAAGGCAATCTGGAGCTGCACAGGTCCTTAGCAATGGCGAAGGACCAGAGCTATGTCCTTGGGGTTCTCACTCAAGACCAATTGGCCCATGCGATGTTCCCGCTGGGCGCGACTGCTTCAAAGGATTTGGTTCGCAAGGAAGCTTCCGAGCGCGGACTCACGGTCGCAAATAAGCCAGATAGCTACGACATCTGCTTCATACCTGAGGGCGACACAAGAGAGTGGCTGCGAGACTTTGTGCCATCCAGCCCAGGACAAATCGTGGACCAGCAGGGTGAAGTGGTCGGAGAACATGATGGCCATGTTGGCTTCACAATCGGTCAGCGCAAGGGCCTCAAGCTTGGTCGTCCCGCAGCGGATGGTAAACCACGTTACGTCCTCGAGATCAGGCCCAAAACCTCTGAGGTCGTGGTTGGTCCCGAGGCTGCGCTGCAGATTTCAGAGCTATCCGGGAGCCGCTACTCGTGGTGCGGGAAGGCCCCCGAGAATTCAGGGGAGTTCTTCGATTGCGAGGTTCAGGTCAGGGCTCACGGTGACACCGTTCCAGCCGAGGCAGCCGTTGTTGGCAAGCAGCTGGTAATTAGGCTCAAAGAGCCTCTGTACGGAGTTGCACCTGGTCAGACAGCGGTCATCTACCTCGGCACACGAGTCCTAGGTCAAACCACCATTGACAGCACCAAGAGCGCGGAAGCCGCAGTTGTCTAAGGCCGAGCGCGCTAAGGAGCTCACAGCCCTAATCGAGCGCTACAGAGCCTCCTACTACCAAGAAAACGAGTCGCTTGTTTCCGATGCCGAGTATGACGCCCTCGAGAGAGAGCTAAGAGATCTCGAAAGAGACAACCCTGAGCTTGCGGAGGACTCGCCAACGGCGAAGGTAGGGGGAGCAGCAACCTCGCTCTTTGCTCCCCATCGCCATCTTGAGCCAATGCTCTCTCTAGACAATGCGTTTTCTCTTGAGGAGCTTCTTGCCTGGGACCAGCGGGCAGGTGGTGGGCCATACCTTTGCGAGCCAAAGATCGATGGACTTGCAGTCTCCCTTACCTACAAAGAGGGAAAGCTGGTTTCTGCTGCAACCAGAGGAGACGGGGAGGTCGGAGAGGACGTCACGGCCAATATAAAGACGATAGGTACCATCCCGCATGTCTTGAGGGGCACAAATCACCCAGACCAGGTTGAAATACGCGGTGAGGTGTTCTTTCCGCTGGCCGCATTTGCTGCACTAAACGAGAGCATCGTTGCATCTGGCGGAAAACCCTTTGCAAACCCAAGGAACTCGGCTTCAGGGTCGCTTCGACAAAAGGACCCCAACATAACCGCCCAAAGACCACTGCAAATGCTGGTGCATGGGTTTGGAGCCTGGAGTATAGACGTTTCCAATCAGAGTGAGGTTTATGAGCTCTTGAGCTCCTGGGGTCTTCCCACCAATGACAAGTACGCAGTGGTTCAGAACGCCGCGGACGCCTACAAGTACATCGAACAGCTTGAGAATGCTAGACACTCGATTGAGCACGAAATAGATGGTGTGGTGATCAAAGTTGATGAGCTGACCCGGCAAAGCGAGCTGGGTAGAACATCTAGAGCACCACGCTGGGCCATCGCCTATAAGTACCCGCCTGAGCAGGTGAACACGAAGCTTATCGATATTCGAGTTTCCATTGGGCGCACTGGTAGGGCTACACCATTCGCGGTTCTTGAACCCGTAAAAGTGGCGGGTAGTGAGGTTGAGTTTGCCACCCTCCATAACCAAGATCAGGTGCGGTCCAAGGGTGTACTCATAGGCGACACCGTTGTCCTTCGAAAGGCTGGAGATGTCATACCTGAGATCCTCGGTCCCGTCTCGGCCCTCAGAACTGGTGCTGAAAGAGAGTTTCAAATGCCCTCTCATTGCCCAGAGTGCTCATTCGAGCTCGCACCAGCAGTCGAGGGAGATGTTGATCTGCGTTGCCCGAATGCTCGGAGTTGCCCGGCGCAGCTGAGAGAGCGCATTGCTTACATCGGCTCCCGGGCGGCCATGGACATCGAGGCACTTGGTTACGTGAGTGCGGCGGCTTTGACTCAACCAATCGAGCCAAAGGAGCCGCCGCTGAAGTCTGAGGCGGACCTATTCGATCTCACCATCGAGCAGCTACTCCCAATTAGGAGTTTCGTGCTCGACCCGGATACTGGCCTTCCCAAGCACGACGCTGATGGAAACCCAAAGGTCACAGACTTCTTTCGCAAGAAGGACGGTCAGCCAGGTGAGGTTGCGATCAAGCTTCTTGCCAACCTTGAGGAGGCTAAGAACCGAGATCTCTGGCGAATACTTGTTTCGCTCTCCATTCGCCACGTTGGCCCAGTGGCTGCCAGGGCGCTCTGCAATCACTTCGGCTCACTAGAGGCCATTTTCACCGCCACCGAAGCTGAGCTTTCAGAGGTCGAAGGGGTTGGCCCCACTCTTGCAAGCTCAATCACTCAATGGTGGGAAGAACCTTGGCATCAAGAAATAGTTAGTCGCTGGGGACAGGCGGGGGTTCAGCTCGCCATTCCGGGTCATCTGGGCCCAGGGTCAGCAATTAGCGAAGGCCCCTTTAGCGGGATGTCTATCGTCGTAACCGGAACATTAAGCCAAATGACCCGTGATGAGGCCGAAGCGAAGATCATCGAGCTCGGCGGCAAAGCCGCCAGTTCGGTGTCAAAGAGGACCTCTTTTGTTGTGGCGGGACCTGGGGCAGGCTCAAAGCTCCAGAAGGCGGAGCAACTGGGAGTCGAGGTCATCGACGAGAGCGCATTTATTGCAAAGTTGACCGCCGCCACAAACTAGACTTGGGTTTTTGACAAGCAAACCAGTGAATTGAGCTTAGGTATGTCTGAAATCACTCCCGATCTCGTCCGCCATCTGGCGTCATTGTCCAGAATCCTGGTGACTGAGGATGAGGTTGAAAAGCTTTCAGGGGAGCTCGGGGTAATTGTTGACTCCGTTGCCACTGTAAACAAGGCTGTCAGCGGCGATGTAGTGCCGACAAGTCACCCAATCCCAATGAGCAACGTGTTTCGGGAGGACGAAGTTGCCCCCTCCCTTTCACAGGAGCAGGCCCTATCTGGCGCTGCGGATAGCGCAGAGGGAAGATTCAAAGTTGCAGCGATTTTGGATGAGGACTAAAACTTGAGCGAGCTAATAACCAAGTCTGCAAGTGAGCTTGCAACCCTCATCGAGTCAAAAGAGGTTTCCTCGCTGGAGGTGACTGAGGCCTTTTTTGACCGTGCGGAAAAACTCAACGACCTTACTCTTAGTTTTTTGCACCTAAAGCGCGATAACGCGATTAGCGCCGCAAAGCAGGCAGATAGAGATCTCGCCGGTGGCAAGCGCCACTCAGCCCTGCACGGTGTTCCAATTGCCGTCAAAGATAATCTGACTACAACTGACGCCCCCACGACAGCAGGGTCAAAGATCCTCCAGGGCTGGATTCCCCAATACGACTCGACCGTTGTTAGGAAGATTCGCGCTGCCGGACTTCCGATTCTGGGCAAGACCAACATGGACGAGTTCGCAATGGGTTCCTCAACCGAGTATTCGGCCTATGGCCCGTCTCGAAACCCCTGGGACCTAGAGAGAATCCCCGGAGGAAGTGGGGGTGGGTCTTCCTCGGCAGTCTCGGGTCACCTAGCTCCATTGGCTCTTGGAAGCGACACCGGAGGCTCAATCCGTTTCCCAGCCGCAGTCACAGGCTCTGTAGGTGCAAAGCCAACCTACGGGGCAGTTTCTAGATATGGATTGATTGCGCTAGCAAGCTCGCTGGATCAGGTTGGACCCGTGACCAACACCGTGCTGGACGCAGCTCTGTTGCAGGATGTCATTTCTGGTCACGATCCCAACGACTCAACATCACTTCCAGAGTCGCTTGGCTCTATGGCTGATGCTGTGAAGGCGGCTGACTTCAAGGGCCTCAAGGTTGGAGTTGTGAAGCAGCTGAGCTCAGATGGTTTCCAGCCCGGCGTGAAGAAGTGTTTTGATGACACAATTTCGAAACTGACTGCAGAGGGTGTTGAGGTTGTTGAGGTTGACTGCCCGAGTTTCGAGTATTCAGTCGCGGCCTACTACCTGATTCTCCCTGCTGAGGCCTCCAGCAACCTTGCGAGGTTTGACTCCGTGAGATTTGGACTGAGAGTTGAACCAGAGGGTAATCCGACTATCGAGCGGGTTATGGCGGCAACGCGTGAGGCAGGCTTTGGTCCAGAGGTAAAGCGAAGAATCATCCTCGGAACCTACGCACTCTCATCCGGCTACTACGACGCCTACTACGGCTCCGCTCAAAAGGTCCGCACCTTGATTCAGCAGGATCTCGAGAATGCCTTCAGCAAGGTAGATGTCTTGCTTACGCCGACTGCACCAACCACTGCGTTCAAGATTGGTGAAAAAGTCAATGACCCTTTGGCGATGTATCTAAACGACATCGCGACCATTCCCGCAAATCTTGCCGGCATACCGGGCATGTCAGTTCCCAATGGGTTGGCAGAAGAAGACGGACTCCCATCTGGTGTTCAAATTCTGGCTCCTGCAAAGCAAGACGCACGTATGTATCAGGTTGCTGCACTGATTGAAATGCTTTACGTGAATCAGTGGGGAGCACCTCTTATCTCTCAGGCTCCAGGATTGGAGAGTAGCCGTGGCTAAAGAACCTCTTATGGATTTTGATCAGGCGATTGAGAAATTCGAGGTCGTCATTGGGCTTGAGGTTCACGTCGAGCTCAACACGAGAAGCAAGATGTTTTGTGGCTGCGCAAATGTCTTTGGTTCCGAGCCAAATACAAACGTTTGCCCAATCTGCCTTGGGCTTCCTGGTGCCTTGCCGGCAGTAAACAAGAAAGCAGTCGAGTCTTCTATTGCCATTGGACTAGCCCTCGGCTGCGAGATCGCTCCGAGTGGGAGATTTGCAAGGAAAAACTACTTCTATCCAGACCTTGCAAAGAATTTTCAGACTTCTCAGTATGACGAACCAATTGCCTTCGAGGGAAAGCTTGATGTTGAGATCTCGAGCGGGGAAGTATTTGAGGTTCTCATCGAGCGGGCGCACATGGAAGAGGATGCAGGGAAGCTAACTCACGTCGGAGGGGCAACCGGTCGAATTCAGGGAGCGGAATACTCCCTGGTTGACTTCAATCGCGCCGGAGTTCCTCTCGTCGAAATCGTCACCAAGCCCGTTTTTGGGGCCGGGGCAAGTGCACCGGAGCTTGCCGGTGCCTACGTGAGAAGCATTCGCGACATTGTCAAGGCCATGGATGTCTCAGACGCCAAGATGGAGCGAGGCAACGTTAGGTGCGACGCGAACGTATCCCTCAGGCCCAAGGGTCAGGAGAAGCTTGGCACTAGGACGGAGACCAAGAACGTCAACTCCATTAGAAGTGTCGAAAATGCCGTGCGCTATGAAATTCAGCGCCAGGCTCACATACTCGATGCAGGCGGCACGATCACTCAGGAAACCCGTCACTGGCATGAGGATCGCGGCTACACCTCAGCGGGCAGACCAAAGTCCGATGCCGATGACTACCGCTACTTCCCAGAGCCAGACTTGGTTCCAGTGGAACCGGAGGCAAGCTGGATTGAGTCAATTCGTGAGACTCTGCCAGAAAACCCCCAGCAGCGCCGCAAGCGTTTGGCACAGGAGTGGGGCTTCAGCGAGCTTGAGTTTAGGGATGTAGTTAACGGAGATCTGCTCGATCAGGTTGAGGCAACCGTGGCTGCCGGTGCTACACCCCAGGCAGCCAGGAAGTGGTGGACTGGCGAGCTATCAAGGCAGGCCAATGCCCAAGACCTAAGTCCAAGCGAGCTAGCCATAACTCCTTCCCAGGTCGCCACCATCCAGAAGCTGATCGATGCCGGAGAGCTAACCGATCGCATGGCTCGTGAGGTTGTGGCTGGAGTTGTCGCTGGCGAGGGTGAGCCCGAGCAGGTAATTGAAAAGCGAGGCCTCAAAGTAGTCACTGACGAAGGTGCGTTGATTGCCGCAATCGACAAGGCACTAAGCGAGCAGCCAGATGTTCTCGAGAAGATTCGCGAGGGCAAGGTTCAGGCTGCTGGTGCCGTGATTGGTGCCGTGATGAAGGCCATGGGTGGCCAGGTTGATGCCGCAAGGGTTAGAGAGTTGATTTTGGAGCGAGCCGCAAGCTAATTGGGGTGAGTAACGGGACTTGAACCCGCGGCCTCCTGGACCACAACCAGGCGCTCTACCAGCTGAGCTATACCCACCATGTCTGGGCTAACCCAGAGCGCTTAGATTGTATCAGCGTCCAGGGAATCAGCCACTTTCTTTGCGGCCTCTGAATCTGGCCCTGGCTGCTCAACCATTACGGTCTTGCGGTAGTAGCGCAATTCCTGAATGGATTCCTTGA
This sequence comes from Candidatus Aquiluna sp. XM-24bin5, assembly GCA_003149555.1. Next base: position 566,720 of record QCWE01000001.1, on the reverse strand, counting down.
TGTCCGCAAGCGCCCGGTGACCTCCAGATTTCTTGGGAAGCTGGAAGTAGACCCTCGGGTACCAGCGCCTTGTTAGCTCCTTGATCGAGCTGACATCTATGTTTCTGTAGTGCAAAAAAGAGTCGAGCCTTGGCATCTGGCGGTTGAGAAACATCCGATCTGTGCCGATGGAGTTTCCGGCCAGGGGAGCGGTTCTCGGTTCTGCTACCCAGCGTCCCAAGTACTCAAGGACCTTTTCCTCTGCAGTCGCAACGCTCTCGCCAGAAGGGATTGCAGCCAGTAGGCCAGATTCTTTGTGCATGTTTGTGACAAACTCGCCCATGTTTCCCATGGCACCCTCAGAGGGGTTTATGACTATCTGGAGCCCCTCGTCCTGCTCGACCAGCTCCTGGTCGGTAACGACAACCGCAATCTCACAAAGCTCGTCTTTTTCGACATCTAGACCTGTCATCTCGCAGTCGATCCAAACGATGTAATCAGACATGGATCTAGCCCGAGTGCCTTGAGTCTCTAGCCGCCTTGCGCTGGGCCTTAGCATCGCGTTTGGCTTGCTTCTTTGCCTCCCTGCGCTCCTCTGCGGACATCGTTTCCTCCGGAGAGGAAACAATCGGCATCTCACTTGTCAAGAAATCAGGCATTCCACTCTCGGCAGCTGCCTTGGCAGGAGGCTCCTCGCTGGTCTCTTCTGACCAACGCATCTGAGACTCGTCGTCCAGCTTCATGTCTTCCGCCAGTGCGTTTGCGATGTCATCATCCGACCAAGGCATCTCTGGAGCCGGGGCACTGGTGGCGGGAGTGAAGGATTGCTCCATTGCATCAGCAATTGGATCTTCCTCCTTGACCATGGTCATTACATTTGCCTCAGCTGTTGAGGGCTCGGGCTCACTGGCTACAGCCTCCGGAGCTGATTGAGGGGTTGCAGCACCTGACTTCTTTGCTTGACGCTGAGCCTTCTTGTTTGCTCTGCGCTCGATGCGAAGCTTCTTCCGCTCCTTGCGGCCTTCAACAAGCCAGTAAAGGGTTGGCACTAGCACCAGAGTTAGCAGGGTGGATGAGAACAGTCCACCAATCACCACGATTGCAAGAGGCTGCGAGATGAATCCCGAGTCTCCCGTAAGACCAAAGGCCATTGGGGTGAGGGCAAAAATGGTAGCCAGCGAGGTCATCAAAATTGGCCTCAGGCGCTGTCTCGCACCCTGCATCAGTGACTTTTGGACGCTGTAGCCCTGGGCTCGATACTGGTTCACGAGGTCGATAAGAACAATCGCGTTGGTGACCACAATTCCAATCAGCATCAACATACCGATAAGCGCAGGGACACCCAGCGCGGTGTCGGTAAGGAGAAGAAGCCCCAAGGCACCGGTGGCCGCAAATGGAATCGAGATCAAAAGTAATAGCGGCTGAATCAGGCTCGAGAACGTCGCAACCATGACGATGTAAACGATCGCCACGGCAGCTAGCAGTGCTAGCCCAAGTTGCTGGAAGCTCTCCGCCTGGTCAGCAGCCGCTCCTCCAACGGTAGCCGTGACGCCAACTGGAAGCTCAAGGGCATCAAGTCGCTCGGTGACTGTTGCGGAAATGGCTCCTAGGTTGTCGCCCTCTGTGCTCAGCTGAACCTCGGCTGTCCTATTGCCACGCTCTGAAGTGATTGAGGTTGGCTTGAGAACCTCATCGACACTTGCTATCTGATCTAGCTGAACCAGCCCCTGGAATGTCGGGATCTGGAGCTCTCTGATTTCTTCGATTGACTCGGGAGCCTGAGCACCTGCGATAAACACCTGAACGTCATTACCCTCGACACTGATTGTTCCCAGCGGGCTTGGGCGCAGCTGTGAAGCAACGATTCCGGTAACGGCGGTCTCAGTTAGAAGGTAGCTGGCAGCCTTTTCACGGTCGACAATGATTTCTAGAACTCGCTCGTCGGCCTCAAGTGTGGTTGTAATGGCGCTGACATCGGTAATGCCCTCCATGGCATCCGCCACCTTATCAACAGCCTCCTGAAGGAGCTCGTTGTCGCTTGCCAGCACCTGGATGTCAATGGTTTCAGAGGAGCCGAAACCGCCACCCTGGCTAGTAGTAATCTCACTGTCCTCTGGCGCGCTGAGCTGAAGCACCTTTGACTGCATAGCCTCAATGTCGGCATCTTCGTCGGCAATGATGGTGAAAGAGATGCCGCTAGCCGCTGCACCAAATGCCACGCGACCATCTGCAGCTGAGCCGACGGTCGACTGGACAACATCGACGCCCTCAAGGGCGAGAATCTGATCCTCGAGGCTCTTTGCGGCTTCGTCCTGCTCCTCAAAAGTGGTGCTGGCAGGCATCGAGAGTCGTGCGGTGAACTGGTTTGAACCCCCACCATCAATGAAGTTGGTCTTCAGCAATGGCACCAGCGAGAAGGTGTAACCAAGAATCAGCAGTGCTGCGGTCAGTGTCAGCCAAGGGTGCCTTGTGCTGCCGCGGACAATGGGGATGTAGATTCGCTGCAGAATCTGCTTCTTCTCGCGTTCCTCTTCCTCAATACGCTGCTTCTTTTCGAAGTTCTTGGGGTCGGCCTCTTTAGCTGCCTTGAGCCTCTTCGGCATCCTGAGGAACCAATAGGCAAAGACCGGCACGATCGTGAGGCTCACCAGCAATGACGCGAGCAGAGCGATCGCGACTGTGAAGGCAAATGGTCTGAACAGCTCGCCCACTAGGCCATCGACCAGCGCGATTGGTAGGAACACAGCAACCGTGGTGATAGTGGCTGCGGTGATTGCTCCAGCAACCTCCTTGACCGCTGTGAGAATTGCTGTCTTTCGCTTCTCGCCATAACTGAGGTGACGGTTGATATTTTCGATAACAACAATCGAGTCATCTACAACGCGACCAATCGAAATCGTCAGGGCACCAAGCGTGAGCAGGTTCAGCGAATAATCAGCAACTGAAAGACCAATGAAGGTGATCAGGACCGAAGTCGGTATCGAAATCGCCGTAATGATGGTCGACTTGAAGCTCAAGAGGAACACCAAAATAACCAGCACAGCCATGGTGAGGCCGAGGAGACCTTCAACAGCAAGGTCCTCAATCGATTTTTCAATAAATGGCGCCTGGTCAAACGTTGTAACCACGCTTACGCCACCGCCAAGGCCCGCAACGAGCTCTGGAATCAGGTCTTGAACTCCATTTGATACAGCGACGGAGTTGCCGTCCGGGGTTTTCACGATAGAAACAGCCAGCGACTCATTGCCGTTGGTTCGAGCAATGGATGTCACAGGCGCATCCTCGAAGGTGACCTCAGCAACATCGCCCACAGTAAAAGGGGACTGGCCAGGGGCCGGGGTCGAAGGAATCAAGGGAAGAGATTCAAATAGCTCAACTGAGTCCACCGCCGAACCGACCTGGATGGCAATCGAGCCAGAATCGTCAACGATGGAACCGACTGGGAGGATGAGACCGTTGGCGTTAATGGCAGAGACAATGTCTCGCTGACTTAGGCCAGCCTGGGCCAGAGCCACCTGATCGAGTTCAAGGTTGATGCGCTTTTCCTTGGCGCCAGAAACAGCGATGTCCCTGATGCCGTCAACCTGACGAAAGAGCGTGGGAGCAAGCTCCTCGAGCTTCTTGCCGATGGCCTCGTTGTCACCGTCATCGGCGCTAACTGCAAGCACGATGATTGGCACGGAGTCAAAGCTTCCCGAGATGACACTCGGTGTTGCATCCTCAGGCAGAACGGACGCGAGATCGCTAATGACCTCATTGAGCCTCTGGGTAACATCCTCTGTCGCAGTTCCAAACTCGAAGGACACCCTGAGCACAGACAATCCGGTCGTGGAGGTAACCGTCGTCGATTCGATCCCCTCAAGCCCGATAACCGACTGCTCTATAGCCTGAGAGACCTGAGCATCGACAACCTCAGGAGAGGCCCCAGGGTAGGAGGTAACGATTGCGGCTGACGGTATCTCAATCGAGGGAATCAGCTCTTGCTTTAGGCCGCCTACGGAGATAAAACCAAAGGCACCAACGATGACGGTGATGAGTGCCACAACGGCGCGATTTGCAAGTGAAAGCTTGGAAAGTTTGAACAAAAGAACCTCGAATGATTACCTACATAGCCTAAACAGGCCAACTGAGAAGAATACTCCCATAATCGCCAGATAGCTCTCTGGGAGTTTGATGGGTAAAGCTTTAGAGTCGAACCATCTGCACGTGTCGCGCGGGGTTGCCAAACCGGTGGGTCGTAACGGAAACCGCCTGCTCCTTGAAAAACGCCAAGCCCTCGATGATTCCTGATTCAGTCACGGGGCCGTCGTAGATTGCCACGTCCACATTTGCCAGGGGTGAATCCGAAGTGACTTCTGGAAGCTCACCAACCACCCTCACCCTTCGAGGCCGAAGCTTGAGACTCTCCAGCCAATTTTCTTCGCTCTCAAGCTTGATCCGAAGACCAACCCTGCCGAGCAGTCCCATGAGATTACTTGGAAGACTTTCGGCACTTATTTCGATGTTGCCTAGCGCAGTTGCGGTGACCAATACCCTCCAGGTCTCATAATCTGATGCTCCAGCTTGAACCCGGATTGTGCAGTCGGAACGGAAGTAGCGGAGGTAGTTCCACTCGGCCTCAAGCCCTGTCTCATCCTTGACCCCCGAGAAGTAATGCCTCAGCGCAGCCAGGTCACTTTGAGCGCATCGAATCAGCGACGCAACTTGATCGTCGCTCAGTTCACTCATGGCTGCCTGAGCCAAAAGTGCATTCATTTCTTTGGTCTCGATAGGCTCTAGGGCGCCGTTCTCTTCAGTAGTCCAGTCGGTCAGGCCAAAGAGGTAATTCGGACCACCCGCCTTCGCACCTGGGCCAACTGCCGACTTCTTCCAGCCCCCAAAAGGCTGACGCTGGACTATGGCGCCAGTGATTCCGCGGTTGACATAGACGTTTCCTGATTGAACGCGGGCCAGCCAATCCGTAATCTCCTGGCTATTGAGAGAGTGAATACCCGCCGTCAGGCCATAATCAACGCTGTTTTGAAGCGCTATTGCCGCATTCAGATTTGGCGCGGTCATGATGGCAAGCACTGGGCCGAAGTATTCAACAAGGTGAGATCTCGAGCCGGGCCTAACATGTTCGATTACCCCGGGTGACCAAAGCTTTCCAGTCTCATCAAGCTGCTCGGGCTTCATAAGCCACTTTTCACCGCGCTCCAACTTAGTGAGCCCGGTCAGAAGCTTTCCCTCGGGAGGGGCAATCATCGGGCCCATCTGAGCTGTTGGGTCTGTTGGGTGGGCAACTTTCAGCGAGGAAACCGCATCCATTAGCTGACGCCTGAACCGCTTCGACTTTGCAACTGAGCCAACCAGAATCACTATCGAGCTTGCGGAACACTTCTGCCCTGCGTGGCCAAATGCCGAATAGGCAATGTCCTTCGCGGCTAAGTCCAGATCTGCGTGCGGGGTGACAATGATTGCGTTTTTCCCGCTCGTCTCGGCAAGTAGCCTGAGATCGGGCCTGAAGCCTCTAAAGAGCTCGGCAGTCTCGTAACCGCCAGTGAGGATTACTTGGTCCACGTCCTCATGGCCAATCAGTCTTTGGCCCAGTTCACGCTCACCAATGTGGATTGGGACAAACAGCTCTGGGTCAATGACCTCCAAGATCAACTCTGCAAGCACTGCACCACAGCGAGCCGCCGGACCTGCGGGTTTGAAAATCACCGCGCTGCCAGCCGCGAGAGCAGCAAGCGCCCCACCTGCAGGAATGGCGATGGGGAAGTTCCAAGGTGGTGTCACAACGGTGATTCTTCTTGGAACCGGCTTAGCCCCTGGCAGGTTCTCAAGCCTTAGAGACTGCTCGGCGTAGTAATGGGCAAAGTCGATTGCCTCCGAAATCTCGGTGTCCACCTGATCTAGAGTCTTTCCCGCCTCGGCCATTGCTACCTCAACGAGGTATTCGCGGTTTCGCTCTAGCACCACCCCAACTTCGTGAATCTTGTTCGCGCGCTCCTCCGGGGCAAGCGATTGCCAGCGATTTTGGGCAGCCTTAGCGCTCACAATCAACTCGTTGAGCTTGACCTCACTGGTGACAGTGTGACGTTCAACCAGGTCGATCCCGATTTCGGTGTCCGAAAGTCGTCGGTAGATGCCCTTGGCCCAATTGCGGTTTCCTGCTGTCGAGGGATCAGTGTCCGGTGTATTGCTAAACCCAACAGGGAGATGCGCTTCATCCAACGAGCGATCCTGCAACCTGTTCGGCACTGGCACCTCGGTGCCCATCAAATCTAGTGAGTGCATGTAGCGCTGGCGCTCAAGCTCGTAGGGCTGCTGACTGGTTAGCTCAAACGCGTTTGAGAGGAAGTTTTCGGAGCTGGCGCCCTCCTCAAGCCTGCGGATGAGGTAGGCGATGGCGACGTCAAATTCCTGAGAGTAGACAACAGGGGTGTAGAGCACCAACTTGCCAACGCTCTTGCTGATCACGCTGGCTTGGTTGGGCGCCATACCAAGTAGCATCTCGACATCCATGCCGTCTTGTGCGCCGCGTTGCGAGGCAAGAAGCCAAGCAAATGCGAGGTCAAAGAGGTTATGCCCAGCCACACCAATCTTTACGTTCTTGACCCGCTCTGGGGTGAGGGCGTAGTTCAAGACTCTTTTGTAATTGGCATCAGCCTCAGCTTTGGATGGAACGGTTGCAAGCGGCCAGTCGTGCATTTCAGCATCGACCCGTTCCATCGGAAGGTTGGCGCCTTTCACGACTCTGACCTTGATCGGAGCACCACCGTCAATGACCCTCAGCGCAGCCCACTGTTGCAGGTCAATCATGACTCTTAGGGCATCTGGCAAGTAGGCCTGGAGCACGATGCCAGCGCTGAGCTCTTTGAACTCTGGCTTGGCCAAAAGTCCCTTGAAGACCGCAATCGTCATGTCCAGATCGCGATATTCCTCCATGTCCAGATTGATGAACTTCTTTTTGGGCGAGTCGGCAGCAATCTTGTAAAGAGGGGTGAGCCTCTCAATGACTTCCTGCACCGTCTGGTCAAAAGCCCAGGGGGAGTGAGGGGCAACAATTGCCGATACCTTCACCGAGACATACTCAGTCTCTGGGCGGGACAGAATCTCTGCCACGTGGCTAAGGCGCTTGTCCGCTTCAGCATGACCCAAGACAGCCTCGCCAAGGAGATTGACGTTCAGGGTCGCGTCGAGTCGAAGTTTCCTTGTGGCACGGCGGAACTTGCTATGCGATGCATCAATCACGAGGTGTGAGACAAATGAGCGCAGCACCATCCTTGCGATCGGAATTACGGGCCAGGGGAGTAGAGGCGCAAGATTGGCCCCCAGCCCGAGGAGAGCCCTCAGAGGCCAAGGCAGAAATCGTGGTGTAAGGGTTCTTAGTTGGTAGAGGTTTGTCGCCGCAACCCGAATGTCCTCTGGTCTTATGACGCCGTCGATGAAGCCAACCGCGAAATCTAAACCATTTGGATCTTTTAGGAGCCCACTAAGCCTTTGGGACGACTTGTTTTCCTTGAGTTTGGCGGCCTCTGAGACCCACTTATCTACCAGAGCTATGGACGCCTCGACTAGCTCTGGTTTCCCGGAGATAGTTGGAATTTGCGTCGTCTTTAGCGCCATTTTCACCTTGTTTCACACTACAAGCACTAACACTCTAGGGGAAACTGGCAGTTAGAATTCTTAGTCTGCCCTCGTAGCTCAGTGGATAGAGCAAGAGCCTTCTAATCTCTTGGTCGTAGGTTCGATTCCTACCGAGGGCGCTCTAGCAGCAGTTTTGAATCGGCAGGCTTTTTCTCTCAGCCGCCAAGTCACGCTTCGAGTTTTCAACCTCAGCAACAACCACTGCATCGGGATAGTAGCCATCCGGATAGGTGGGGCAAACAGCCGCATAGCCCTCGTCTCGCTTTAGGACTAGCCCGGCGAAGTCCTTCTCGTGCATGAATTCAAGGGCAGCCTGCTCGGACTCGAATGGCTTCGAGCATTTTGTGTAGTTCCACTCGCTCATAATTCAACTATACATAGATAGCTGTCTATCTATGTTCTTAGTGCGCGATTGCCTCATAAAGCATGTAAACACCTAGCAGGGTCAGCGCAAGACCACCCAAACCTCTGAAAGTTGCAAGACGCTGCTCGGATGTTGCAAGCCAGTCTCGTGCCCTTCCGGCTGCAATTGCATAAACCGAGTCAGAGGCGATGCCGATGATTGAAAAAATTAGGCCCAACAGGAGCATCTGGATTATTGGGCTTCCATCCTCAACCGAGACAAAGCTTGGCAGGGCCGCAAGAAAAAATACGAGAGTCTTTGCATTCGTTAGCCCAACAACCACCGATTCCTTGAGAATCGTGGATCTAGAATGCGGCTTATCTGCCCCATCCTCGAGCGATTGTCTCCGGTGAAGTATGGCTCGAATTCCGAGATAGCCAATCATCAGTGCACCTGCCAGCCGAATTACAAAAAAAGCTTCCGGCGAGCTCTGGATAAGGACTCCTAGGCCTAATGCAACCACGACGATCTGAACCCCAACACCCAGTGCATTGCCTAAGACAGAGAGCAGTGCTGGCTTGGTGCCAAGCACCAAGGCCCTACCGACTGCAAAGAGCACACCCGGCCCTGGGACAACAATTATGACTATTGCCAAGAGGGTGAAGCCAAGGATGTTAGCTGCAGAGGGCACAGGCAGAATCTAGTGCTAGTTGGCTGCGGCGAGAGCGAGGGTAACCATGTTTTTGAAACCGGTTTCCCGCTCCTCGCTACTGGTCTGCTCCGACCCGTCCATCATGTCTGAGACGGTGACGATGCTCAGCGCCTTTCGGCGGAATCTCGCAGCGAGGGTGTAGAGCTGATTCGTCTCCATCTCGAGGGCCAGGATTCCGAGCTTCTTCCACTGCTCCAGCGAGTCAGTCTCGTCATAAAAAAGGTCGCCCGAGGCGATCATGCCTACGTGGTGATCGATGCCAAGCTCTCTTGCCTTGGCAACTGCCTTCTCTAGTAGTTCGTAGTTTGCAGCGGGTGCAAAGTCCAGGCCTCCGGTGGCCCTTTGGTTGATGTTTGAATCAGTGGATGCGGTCATTGCGATGACGACGTCTCGCAATTTTGTTGGAGGCAGTCCACCGCTGGTACCAACACGAATCGCGTTCTGCACGCCGTAATCATTGAAAAGCTCATAGGCGTAGATGCCGATGGATGGGGCGCCCATGCCAGTGCCCTGCACTGAAACTCTTTTTCCTTCAATCTCGCCCGTGAAGCCAAGCATGTTTCGGACACTGTTGTACTGGACAACGTTTTCAAGAAACGTCTCGGCAATCCATTTTGCCCTGAGGGGATCTCCGGGAAGCAAGATGGTGTCGGCAATCTCACCCGGCTTGGCCGCGATGTGGATGCTCATTAGGTCAGCTCGAACTGACCGCCGTCAATCTGGCCCTGCTTTCTGTACAGGTCCAGTTTCTGGCGGGTGTCTTGAATATCTAGGTTTCGCATGGTCAGCTGACCGATTCGGTCCTCCGGGCCAAAGGCTGCATCCTCCGTGCGCTCCATTGACAACTTCTCAGGGTGATAAGAGAAGTTCTCTCCCTTTGTATCAAGGATTGAGTAGTCATCACCACGACGAAGTTTTAGAGTGACAGTGCCGTTCACGGCAGCTGCGACCCAGCGCATCAGCGACTCTCTGAGCATTAGCGTCTGGGGGTCTAGCCAGCGACCCTCGTAGAGCAGCCTTCCCATTCTGCGACCCTCGTTGTGATAGGCCGCAATCGTGTCCTCATTGTGAATCGCGGACACCAACCGCTCATAGGCAATGTGGATCAGCGCCATACCGGGTGCCTCATAGATGCCACGGCTCTTGGCTTCGATGATGCGGTTCTCAATTTGGTCGCTCATACCCAAACCGTGACGCCCGCCAATGGCGTTTGCCTCGAGCATGAGCTCCACCGAGGAATCAAAGCGCTTGCCATTGATGCTCACGGGCCTACCCTGCTCGAAGCCGATCGACACCTCTTCGTCTGCAATCTCAACAGCGGGATCCCAGTGCTTGACGCCCATGATTGGCTCAACTATTTCCATGGAGGTGTTTAGGAACTCAAGGCTCTTGGCCTCGTGGGTGGCACCGAGCATGTTTGCATCGGTCGAGTAGGCCTTCTCTGTGCTTGCGCGGTAGGGGAGCCCGCGTTCCTGAAGCCACTCCGACATCTCTTCGCGTCCACCAAGCTCAGCCACAAAATCGCTATCCAGCCATGGCTTGTATATCTTTAGGTCGGGATTAGCGAGCAGGCCATAGCGATAGAAGCGCTCAATATCGTTGCCCTTGTAGGTGCTGCCATCGCCCCAAATGTCAACGCCGTCTTCCTTCATGGCCCTAACCAGAAGCGTTCCTGTAACGACTCGGCCCAGGGGAGTGGTGTTGAAATAAACCTTCGATCCGGTGCGGATGTGGAAGGCGCCACAAGCAATTGCCGTGAGGCCTTCCTCTGCGAGCGATTCCCTGCAGTCAACAAGACGCCCGGCCTCAGCCCCATACTCTTTTGCCCTGCCTGGGATCGAGTCAATGTCGTCCTCGTCGTATTGGCCGAGGTTCGCGGTATAGGCGAAAGGGATTGCACCTTTCTCGCGCATCCAGGCGACCGCAACTGACGTATCGAGCCCGCCCGAGAAGGCGATGCCCACTTTTTGACCTGTGGGGAGAGAACTTAGAACCTTAGACACAGGCTAAAGCGTAACGAATTTGCCGGGATTAGGCTCTAGCCATTGCGCTTCTGAGGGTGTCAAGTCCGAGCCCACCAAGATTCAGGGCAGTCTTGTGAAACTCTTTGATGTCGAATGAATCACCCTTGCGTGAGCGGTAGTCATCTCTGATCTGTTCCCAGATACGCTGGCCTACCTTGTAGGAGGGTGCCTGACCGGGCCAGCCAAAGTACCTGGTCACCTCAAAGCGGACAAACTCCTTAGACATGTTCACGTTGCTACCCATGAACCCAAGCGCGTAGTCAAAGTCCCACACGCCGCTGCCTTCCAGCTTTGCTTTCTTGGTGTGAACGCCGATGTCCAAAACCACTCTGGCAGCTCGCATTCTCTGCGCATCCAGCATTCCCAGGCGATCTGCGGGTGTACTGAGGTAGCCCAGCTCGTCCATCAGTCGCTCGGCGTAGAGGGCCCATCCCTCACCGTGGCCCGAGGTCCACGACGCCAATCGGCGCCAGTCGTTCAGGGTGTCTTTGACGTAGGTCTGCTGCGCAACCTGAAGGTGATGACCGGGAACGCCTTCGTGGTAGACGGTCGTAGTTTCACGCCAGGTATCGAACTCGTTCACTCCCTCAGGAACTGACCACCACATCCTCCCTGGACGCGAGAAGTCATCGGTTGGCCCGGTGTAGTAAATGCCACCGTGCTTGGTGGGCGCAATCATGCACTCAAGCTTCCTTAGGGGCTCCGCGATCTCAAAGTGAGTGCCGGCAAGCTTCTCAATTGCCTCATCCGATAGCTTTTGCATCCACTTCTGGAGAGCATCCGTGCCGTGGAGTTTGGTGCTGGGGTCCTTTTCGAGGTGCTGCACCGCTTCTTCCACCGTTGCTCCAGGCTTTATCTGGTTCGCAACATCGGTTTGCTCGGCGACTATTCTTGCCAGCTCCTGCTTACCCCACTCGTAGGTTTCGTCCGGATCAATCTTTGCGCCCAGAAACCGCTCGCTCAGTAATGCGTAGCGCTCCGCACCAATCGCGTCTTCTGGCTTGGCAGCTGGCAAGAGTTCGGTCTTCAAAAAATCAGCAAAGTTGCGATACCCCTCGGTGGCTTTTTCGCCTGCCTCAGCCAGTTCCTTGCGAAGCGAATCGGGCAAATCCTTGCCTTCTGCCTTGGCGAACTCTCTGAAGAAGCCGTCAGGAGAATCAATCTGGCCTGCCTGCGTAATGATCTCCTCGACCTGGCGCTTGGCAGGCGTATCACCACGTTGGATGCCGACGCGGAGGGATGCGATGTAGCCGGAGATTGCCTCCGGCACTTTGGACATTCGGCTGGCAAGGTTTTCCCAATGCTCGGCGGTTTCTGTTGGCGAGAGATCGAAGATGTCTCGAATGTCCTGAGCTGGCGATGCGATGTTGTTCATGTTTCTAAACAGCAGCCCTGAATCGTAGGTGCGGACACTTAGGTCGGCATCGGCAATCATTGCCTCTTTGGTGACCCGGTCTACCTCGTCAACCGGTTCCTCAGCTTCGAGCCTTGCAATCAGGTCCGCATAGTCATGCCGGTCCTGCTCCAAAGCATCCGGCGAGAAATCATCTACGTCTTTTTCGCCGCCCGGAAAGCCAAGGTAGGTGGCATAGGAAGGGGACCTCTTGGCTAGGTGCTTCACCCAGTCATTTGCGATCTTGTCAATTGCTGTTTCTTCTCGCTTCATTGCGCGCCTTTCTTCCTGCTCTAAACCTTAGGTTGTTGCTGGGTGATGCAGTGAATCCCGCCTCCACGAGCAAAGAGTTCCCGGGCATCGATCAGCTCGATTTTTCGTCCCGGGTAGATCTCTCGCAGCTGGGCTGCTACTTCCCTGTCCTCAGGATCATCGAAGCTGCACAAAAGCACCGCATCGTTCAGCACGTAGTGGTTGATGTAGCTGTAATCGACATAGCCGTGAGCGTCCTTTTGCACCTCTGGGGCGCTAACTCCAACGGCTTCTAAACCTGCACGTTGCAAGGTCTCCTTGACCTCTCTAGACACTAGGAAGTCCGGATGGTTCTCACTTCTCTGCTCGTGAAACAGCACCTTGCCATCGGGGGTGAAGCAGGCAACGATGTCCACATGCCCCTTGGTTCCGAACTCGTCATAGTCGCGTGTTAGGCCGCGCTTTATCCAGATTGCCTCTGTGGTGCCGAGTTTGTCGTGTATTTCTGCCTCTACCTCTTGCCTGCTTCGGCCGGGGTTACGCTCCTTGCCGAGCTGAACGGTCTCCGTGAGCAGGACTCTTCCAGCGCCATCGACGTGAATACCTCCGCCCTCATTAACCAGGTCGCTGGAGACGACTTTGGTTTCAACCAGGTTTGCGATTTCCCTGGCAACAAGGGCGTCTTTTTCGTATTTAGCCCAGCTCTGAGCTCCCCAGCCATTGAATACCCAATCCACGGCGGCAAGTGCCCCGTTTTCAACTACAAAGGTTGGTCCGCTGTCTCTTATCCACGCATCATCAATCTCTAGCTCGGCAATCTCAACCTGTGAGCTGAGCTGTTTTCTTGCAAGGGCTGCATCCTCTGGGTGGGTCACCACGGTGACTGGCTCATAGTCTGAGGCCTTGTTCGCCACCTCAGCCCAGGTCTTCCGGGCGGCCACTTGCTCTTGGGCGGATTCGCCAAGGGTGTAGCCGTGGTGAGGGAAGGCAACCCATGTGCGCTCGTGAGGGTGCCACTCTGGAGGCATGTGCCTCATGGTCTGAGCCCCGCTATTCCGCCGTGCTCGCCATCGCCATTTTGGGTGCGGGGGTTGACTACAGCATCTGAGAGCGCCCCATAGGTGTCAGGCCGCCTTGTTGCGAAGAAGGGAAACAGATCTAGCCAATCTCTTCGTTGGTCTAGATCTAGATCCGCGACTAAAACCTCATCGCCTTCTCTTGCTGCTTGCGCTATCAGCCTGCCGTAAGGGTCAACGATGAAGGAGCTGCCGTAGAAGGTGACAAGCCCCTCGTTGCCGTAGCGATTGGGAACAACTATGAAAAGCCCATTAGCAATTGCGTGCCCGACGATTGTCTGGCGCCAGAGAGGCTCAGTGTCAAAGTCAGGATGATCTGGCTCAGAGCCAATTGCTGTTGGGTAGCAGAGGACATCTGCTCCTGCTAGGCCGTACGCCCTTGCAACCTCTGGAAACCATTCATCCCAGCAGGTTGGGAGCCCGAGTCGCGGTGCCCCCTCGATAGCCAGTTCATAGGTGGGGTATGGAGTCTCTGCAGGTCCTGGCTGGAAATACTTGTCCTCGAAATAGCCTTCGGTCACGGGAATGTGTAGCTTTGGGGTTCTTGCGAGCAGCTCGCCCTCTGGCCCGACGATGATTGCCGAATTCAAACCTCGTCCATCTTCAAATCCCGTGCGCTCATAGAGGGATCCGTGAACTGCAATCCCATGCTGCATTGCGAGCTTGGATAGCAGGGCGTATGTGGGGCCTGTCTCCAGCTCCTCCGCAATCTCGCTTGGGGTTCCCTCGGGAAGAGTGTCCGCAGGGTAACGGCTGAGCGTGAGCTCGGGAAGAAATACCACTCTGGCGCCATTCTCTGCCGCTAGGGCTACGGCTCTCGAAATGTTGTCCTCGTGCTTAGCGGCATCTTCATGCCACCTGAGCTGAACGAGCGCCACCCTGACGCTGCCTCGTTCTGCCGGCTTCTTTCGTGCGGGAGAGCCAGGGGCTTCTGCGATAGTCAGTTTCATTTCATGGTGTCCAGAATCTCAACCAGTAGCTCGAAGGTTGTCATTGGGTTCACTATCGCAAAGCGGGTGTGTGGACGCCCTCGAAGGCTCGATGGCAAAACCAGGGCAATCTGCTCGGCGAGCAGCTTCTCGCTCCATGCGTCATAGTCTTTCTGCTCCCAACCGATTCGCTCAAAGACCACCACCGATAGCTGGGGATCGCGCACCAGCTGCAGATAGTCTCGGGTCCTTATCTCCTGAGCAATCTTGTGGGCGAGGTTTACGTTGTCCCTTATGGCCTCACGATAGGTACCGATGCCGTGGGTTGCCAGTGAGAACCACAGAGGCAGACCGCGAGCGCGCCTGGTGAGGTTTATCGCGAAATCAGAAGGATTCCACTCGTCCTTGTTTTTATTTACCGGCTCGAGATACTCCCCGTGTTGCGAGAACACTGCTTTGGCCAAAGCTGGCTGACGGTAGATCAGCGCACAAGCATCAAAGGGAGCAAACAACCATTTGTGGGGATCAACTATCAGCGAGTCGGCATTCTCAATTCCGCTGTAGAGCTGCTTGAGCTCTGGCACCAGAATCCCCGCAAGACCGTAGGCTCCATCGATGTGAAACCAAAGGTCCTGTTCGCTAGCAAGCTTTGCAAGCCCCTCTAGGTCATCAACAATGCCGAAATTTGTCGTTCCGGCCGTGCCAACGATTGCAAATGGGGTAAGCCCCTCCGCCAACGCGGAGTCATAGGCGCCCTTAGCTGCTGCATAGTCGATCGCCCCGGATTCTCCTGAGTCGGCAGCAGAGGTTTTGACGCCGATTACCTTGGCAACCGCTTTGACTGAGCTGTGTGACTCGGTCGAGCAAATAATCGTGAAGTCTTTGTCGCCGAGTTTTTCCTTAGCGACTTCTCTTGCGGTCACAAGTGCCGAGAGATTTCCCAGCGTTCCACCTTGGACGAAAACGCCGCCTGAGCCTTTTGGCAGTCCGCATTCTCCCGCAAGAAAATCGAGTACTTGATTTTCCGCATACACAGCTCCAGAACCCTCGAGCCAGGATCCCCCATAAATACTGCTTGCGGACACGACGAGGTCGAAAAGGCTTGCCGCCTCGGTAGGTGCCGCCGGAATGAAAGATAGATAGCCGGGGTGGTCTGTGGAAATGGTTGCGGGGGCAAGAGTGTCGGCAAATAGTTTGAGTGCCTGCTGACCGCCTAGTCCCTCTTCAGTGATGGTTTCTCCAGCGGACTCTGCCAATGAGCTCAGGGTTTTTGGTCCATCCAGAGGAGGGGGGTTATAGTCCAGCCGCTCTGTTGCGTATTGAAAGATTGCCTCTCTAAGCCCGTTATCTTCTCCGGGAGAGTGCATGGCGATAGTCAATTATTTGTCTCCTTTGACCTCGCCTAACTCTAACTAATTGGGCCCTTGTGGTGATGGTCGAAGACGATGTTTGTTCTTGTGTTTGCCACAGACGCATTATTGCTCAGTTGCTCAAGCACGAACTCCCTCACCGCCTCCGAGTTCTCTACCGCCACATGGACGATGAAGTCCTCTTGACCACCGAGGAAAAAGACCTGGACCACCTGCGGGTGCTCCCGCATCTGCTGCATGAAAGTTGCAAGATTTGCTCTTGCCCCGGCTCTGAGGGTGACTGAGATCAACGCCTGGAGCTCGAGTCCAATTGCTTCGGGGGAGACTTCTGCGCTGAAAGACTTGATGACTCCTTCGTCGACAAGCCTTCGGACCCTGCCTAGGCAGGTAGATGGTGCTAGACCAACTTTGGCCGCGAGATCTGAGTTTGAAAGCCGCCCGTTTTCGGAGAGCAGTCTCAGGATTTCGCGGTCAATTTTGTCTAGTGCAATCTGGGGCTGAATTTTCTTCGGTTCAGGCATAAGAAACTTCTCCAAACATCGACTTATCTCCAAAATATGAGTTTATTGCCGCAGAAAATACAGGTCAAACACAAATTCTTCGAACATCTTGCAAAATTATAGAAATTTGAGGAGCACAAATGCTTGTAGGTGTACCAAAAGAAATAAAGAACAACGAAAACCGGGTGGCAATGACGCCGGCCGGAGTTCACGAGCTAACTCAGCGCGGCCACAGGGTCCTCATTGAGAAAAACGCTGGTGTTGGTTCTGGATTCCTGGATACCGACTATGTCGAGGCGGGCGCAGACATAGCCGGCGAGGCAAAGCAGGTCTGGGCTGAGGCCGAGATGATCGTGAAGGTCAAGGAGCCAATCGAGCCTGAATACAAGCTGATGCGTAAGGGGCAGGTCCTTTTCACCTACCTTCACCTAGCAGCCTCCCGCCCCTGCACCGAGGCGCTGCTGGCTTCCGGAACTACCGCAATCGCCTACGAAACCGTTCAGGTTGGCAGGTCGCTACCGCTATTGCAGCCCATGAGTGAGGTTGCCGGGAGGCTGTCTGCGCAAATAGGGGCTTATCAGCTCATGAAGACCCAGGGTGGTCTCGGTGTGCTCATGGGTGGGGTGCCGGGCACTCCCCGAGCAAAAGTCGTGGTTATCGGCGGCGGGGTGGCTGGGACCGAGGCCGCATACGTTGCCAACGGCATGGGAGCGGACGTGGTCGTTATCGACCTATCGTTGCCGAGACTTCGAGAGATTGAAGAGCGGTTCAACGGGGAGGTCCAAACCCGCGTCTCAACCTCTTATGAAATTGCGGAGCAACTTAGGGATGCAGACCTTGTAATCGGATCTGTGCTTATTCCGGGGGAGAAGGCGCCCAAGCTGGTAACCGACGAGATGGTTCAGGGCATGAAGCAAGGCTCAGTTTTGGTCGACATAGCGATCGATCAGGGCGGATGTTTTGAGCACTCTCGTCCCACTACCCACGATGAGCCCACGTTCCCTGTTCACCAGAGCGTCTACTACTGCGTTGCAAATATGCCTGGGGCGGTCCCAAACACCTCGACCAGAGCACTCACCAATGCAACTCTTCCCTATGTGATTGCACTAGCCAACAAGGGCTGGCAGCAGGCTCTGAGGGACGATGCGGCCCTGGCTCTCGGACTCAATACCCACGAGGGTAAGGTGACCCACCCCGCTGTCGCGCACGCCTTCGAGGATCTCGATTGTGTGGAGACGAAAGAGGTTTTGTAGTTATTTCTTTCTTGACCTGATTGCTATAAAACCAACGACGAAGACCACCAGTGCGATGAGAATCGCGAGAGCGAGGTTGCGATCTCTGGCTATCTCCTCACATGAGGTCCAGCCTGCTTGCTGGACATCTGGGGTGCAGGTCGTGGGATCGAAGTAGCCAATCCACCAGGCAAGGATTGCGATCGCGACAATCGTGCCCAGCATTGCAAGGGAGTTATTGCGCAACGGCGCCTCCCATCAACTAGTTCTCTGGCTTAGCCTCAGCCTGTTGCTTGGCAATCTCGGCGCGGACCTCGTCCATGTCTAACTCTTTGACCTTGCCAATTAGTTCCTCTAGAGCAGGTCCAGGCAGCGCTCCAGCCTGGTTGAAAAGCAGAATGCCATCGCGGAAGATCATGAGGGTTGGAATGGAGCTGATACCAGCCATGCCGCTCAGCTGCTGCTGAGCCTCGGTGTCGACCTTGCCAAAACGAATCTCGGGGTTGTCTTCGGCAGCCTTTTCGAAAATTGGGCCAAACATCTTGCAGGGGCCGCACCACTCTGCCCAAAAGTCAACGAACGTAATGCCATCTTGGGCAACCGTGGTTTCAAAATTCTCGAGCGTGAGCTCCATCGTGGCCATGTCTAATCAACTACTTTCACTGCTTTTTGTTTGCGTGCGGTCTGAGCAAGAACGATTCCTGCAATAACCACGATACCCCCAATGGACTGAGTCCCAGAAATCGTCTCCCCAAGCCACCACAGTGCGAACAGCGCGGCAAGAACTGTCTCTGCAGTTGCAACGACTCCAACCAGCGTCGCAGACAAGTTTCTGAGTGCCAGGTAGATAAGGGCCATTGGCGCAAATGAGCCAAACACTCCCATGAACACTAGGCCTACCCACAGCGGCACCGAAGTACCGGAGAGATTGCCCCCAAGGTCCATGCTTGCGCCGATGATCTCGGGACTGAGCGAGCCGAGGTTAGAGAACGGCAAAAAGAAAATCGTCGCAATCGACATGCCATAGGCCATGGTTACGTTAGTGGGGAGGTAGCGCTGAACCCTCTCGCCCGTCAAGAAATGAGTGGTGAGTGATGCGGCCGCAGCAAAACCGAAAAAGATGCCGAGTGCACTGAGCTGGGATTCCCAAATATTTGCCACTACCGCTAGCCCAATTAGAACGAGTGCAGCTCCAAGCCAAATCTGCTTGCCAACCTGCTCTTTGAATATCAACAGAGCGATGATTGGCACCCACAGCACCGCCGTGTATTCGATCAGCAGGGCAATTCCTATAGGCAGGTAGTAAACAGCCTGGCTGTAAGTCCACTGGAGCATGCCAACACCCACAACCCCAAGAAGCAGCAGCCTTGGAATGAGTCTCACCGGCACCCTCATGGCCTTGGGGTTAGTGAAAAGCACCCAGGTCAACGCAATCAGGCCCGCGCTCAGCGAGCGGAAAAAGACAACTTGCTCAGGGGTAATGCCGCTGCCGATTATGACCTTTGTTGTGGAGGCATTTATGCCAAAAAGAATTGCCGCAACAAGTGCATAAATCACGCCAAGCGTGGGGTTTTTCTGGGTCAATTAGGCTGCGCCATAC
Source organism: Candidatus Aquiluna sp. XM-24bin5 (assembly GCA_003149555.1). The sequence goes on along the minus strand of QCWE01000001.1, from coordinate 547,678 downwards.
CTTTCGAAGTGGAATGAAATGCCACCAGAGGAAAGTTTAGAACTGCAATGGAAACTTTCACTCTCGCCGGCGGATGTTTTTGGTGCCTTGACTCCGCATACATTCAGCTCAAGGGCATTGAAGATGTGACCTGTGGCTATGCCGGAGGCCACGATCCCAATCCGAATTACGAAAGTGTCTGCAATGGCACCACGGGTCACGCCGAGGTTGTCTCGATAACTTTCGACCCGGAGGTGATTTCTCCTGAGACTGTTCTCGATGTCTTCTTCACCGTTCACGACCCCACCCAGCTAAACCGCCAGGGCCACGATGTCGGCACGCAGTACCGTTCGGCCATGTTCTATGAGAACCAGGAGCAGCGAAGTTTGTTTGAGAATGCTCTCTTGAAGGCAAACGAGAATTGGGGCGGAAGAGTGGTAACAGAGATCTCAAAGCTAGAAAAGTTCTACCCGGCAGAGGATTACCACCAGGACTACTTCGCAAAGAACCCCACTCAGGGGTACTGCGTGGCAGTCGTGGCTCCGAAGGTCGGCAAGGTTCGCCAGAGCTTCGCACACCTCGTGAAGTAGACATACTCCAAAATAGGGAAGTTATCCACAGCTAGCCATAACTCTCTTTCCTAACTCTTTGTTGCTGGGCAAACTAGCGCCCAACTTAGAGATAGGAAAAATCGATGGCAGAGACCCTTGTAGTGCGTGGACTGATTGCAACTGACCCAAGACTGATTGAAACCGATAAAGGCCTGAGCGTGCTGAGCTTTAGGCTTGCCGCGCCTCAGCGCAGGTTTGATGCTGAGGCAGGCAGGTGGACAAGCGACCAGACCAACTGGTTCAGTGTCTCCAGCTTCAGAAAGCTAGCGGAAAACTCCCACAGCTCACTTGCCAAAGGGGACCGCGTCTTGGTTAGCGGCAAGCTAAAGATTCGAGACTGGGACAACGGAGAGCGCAGCGGCACCTCCGTCGAGCTTGACGCCGAGGCAATCGGACATGACCTCACCTTCGGCACAACAGAGTTCCGCCGGGCTGAGCCGGCTGAAGAAGATAGTGAAGATTCGGAGGCTGAGCTTCAACCCGCTTAGCTTTCGAGGGATCCATGCGCCCCCAATACCCACTGGATCCCAAAGCCCTCTTTGCCACTGCATTTGCAAGGCCGCAGGCCAGACTCACTGGGATAAGCTATCCCGAGCACGTGGCAAAGAGGGTTTTTCCTCGGTCTAAATCGATTGGGTAAAAGTGGCTGAATTCATTTATCAAATGATCAAAACGCGCAAGGCGCATGGCGACAAGGTGATTCTTGACGATGTGACTCTGGCTTTCTACCCGGGGGCGAAAATTGGCGTGGTTGGACCGAACGGAGCCGGTAAGTCATCGCTTTTGAAGATCATGGCCGGCCTAGACAATCCGTCCAATGGAGAAGCGAGACTTGCAGAAGATGCCTCTGTTGGCATTTTGCTTCAAGAGCCTCCACTTAACGAGGAGAAAACAGTTCTGGGCAACGTCGAGGAGGCTGTTGGGGAACTCAAGGGCAAGATTGATCGCTTCAATGAGATCAGTGCAGAGCTTGCGAACCCAGATGCGGACTACGACACCTTGCTCGCGGAGATGGGAAAGCTCCAAGAGGACATTGACGCTGCTGATGGTTGGGATCTAGAAAATCAGCTGGAGCAGGCAATGGACGCGCTTAGGTGTCCTCCGAGTGATTTGCCCGTCACCAATCTTTCAGGTGGTGAGCGTAGAAGAGTGGCTCTTTGCAAGCTGCTCCTCCAAAAGCCCGACCTGTTGCTCTTGGACGAGCCAACTAACCACCTCGACGCAGAGAGTGTTCTCTGGCTTGAGCAACACCTCGCCAAGTATCCCGGTGCTGTGCTAGCGGTCACCCACGATAGGTACTTCCTTGACAATGTAGCCGAGTGGATTCTCGAGCTAGACAGAGGTCGCGCTTACCCTTACGAGGGCAACTACTCAACATATCTTGAAAAGAAGGCCGAGCGACTCGAGGTTGCAGGTAAGAAAGATGCCAAGCTCCAGAAGCGCCTAAAAGATGAGCTCGAATGGGTGCGATCAACTCCAAAGGCCAAGCAGACCAAGAGCAAGGCTCGTCTAGCTCGCTACGAAGAGATGGCAGCAGAGGCAGAGAAGACTCGCAAGCTCGACTTCGAGGAGATTCAGATTCCACCCGGCCCCAGATTGGGTGACGTGGTTATTGAGGCAAAGAAGATTGCCAAGGGTTTCGATGACAGGAAGCTATTTACCGATCTTTCCTTCACTCTTCCCCGCAACGGAATCGTCGGAATTATCGGACCGAACGGTGTCGGTAAGTCGACGCTGTTCAAGTGCATCACGGGAATAGAGCAGATCGACGGTGGAGAGCTCAAGATCGGTGAAACGGTTCAGATCTCCTATGTGGATCAGAACAGGGCTGGAATCGATCCTCAAAAGTCTCTTTGGGAGGTCGTATCTGGCGGCCTCGATTACATTCAGGTTGGTCAGGTTGAGATGCCTTCCAGGGCATATGTTGCGGCCTTCGGCTTCAAGGGTGCTGATCAGCAAAAGAAGGCTGGGGTCCTATCTGGTGGTGAGCGGAATCGCCTGAACCTTGCACTCACCTTGAAACAGGGCGGGAATCTTCTTTTGCTCGACGAGCCCACCAACGACCTGGATGTTGAAACGCTTGCCTCGCTTGAGAATGCGCTACTGGAGTTCCCTGGCTGTGCTGTGGTGATCACTCACGATCGCTGGTTCCTTGACCGCGTTGCAACGCACATCCTCGCCTACGAGGGAGACGACGAGACGCCGGATCGTTGGTACTGGTTTGAGGGCAACTTCGAGGCCTACGAGGAAAACAAGATTCAAAGGCTCGGCCCAGAGGCCGCGAAGCCACATCGCAGCCGCTACCGGAGACTAACTCGCGACTAGCGATAGGTAGGGATCCTGATCATGCCCTCTTGGGCAATCGACACGAGCAGCGCGCCTTCTTTGGAATAGATGGAGCCAAAGGCCAGGCCTCTGCCGCCTGAGGCAGATGGGCTGTGTTGGACATAAAGCATCCAGTCATTGACATTTGGCTTTCCATGGAACCACATCGCATGATCCAGGCTTGCCATGTTGAGGCCGGGGTAGGCCCAGGAAAGCCCATGGTTTCTCAGTATTGACTCAAGAATTGTGTAGTCAGAGGCATAGGCGAGGGCTGCGGTGTGCAGTTTCTCCTCGGTTGGCACTTCGCCAATAGCCTTGAACCAAATCATTTGGTCGGCCGACTTATCTTTTGCTGGCCGAAGATAGATCGGCTCGGTTATGTGGCGAAAATCGAAGGGTCTAGCGTTGGCCCAGTATTTTGCAGCTGGGTGGTCGCTCTCTCCGAGTACCTCCTTTGCACTCGGCAGTGACTCAGGTTCTGGGAGCCCTGCGGGCATTGGCTCTTGGTGAGTGAGTCCCGGGGCCTCATCCTGGAACGAAGCACTTAGGACAAAGATTGGCTTGCCCAATTGGATCGCTTTTACTCGCCTTGCACTGAAAGACCTCCCATCTCGCAGCACTTCAACCTCGAAATTAATTTCCTGGTCAACATCACCTGGTCTCAGGAAGTAGCTGTGAAGCGAATGAACTCTTCGGGTGTCGGGGAGTGTGCTCATTGAGGCGACAAGTGACTGGGCGAGAACCTGGCCTCCAAAAACCCTGCCTTGCGGCATCCACTGAGACCTCCCCACAAAGTCAGTCTCGGATATCTTCTTGAGCTCTAGGACATCCAGTAGATCCGCAATCGGGTCTAAGGGAATCTTTGGGTCGCTCATGGGAAAACCTCCAGAGCCGCTAGTTTAGTTTCGGCATGACAAACACCATTCGTTTTTTGGATCAGCGAGACATCGCAGACCTCAGCTCTTACCTAACTCGGGCAAGGAAGCTTGACGATGATGGCTGCGTGAAATTTCGAGCATTCGGTGACATTTTGGCCGTTTACGTATCACCTATATTTTCTGGGTCTCTTATGGGTGATGGACCTACGGTTCTTGGTCTGAGAACCATGAAGATAGAAAAAGCCGAGCTTGACGCAACCTTCACAATTGCCTCCATTCAAGAACGACTTGCCTCGCCGGCAGTTGAAGGCATGCAGCTCGAGTTGCCTCAAGAATCAACCCGCGCTGCCTGGAGCGGAGTCACCCCACCTCGACAGGACTGGGAGGAATCGGGAACTGTGAGCCAAGCCCAAATTAGTCAGTGGGCAAAGGATGGCATTGCAGAAGTTGCAAATACCCTGCCCTCATCTGTTGGAAGCTCGATAGCGGCCAGGGTGAGGCTCGGAATCTGGGGGAAGACTGTGAGCCTCGAGTTTCATCTGCCAGGGGCCGCTGCATTTGCCATGGCCGGTCTCGGTTTCATGCAAAAAGACGAGGAGATCAAGGTCTACACAGCCAAAGGCTGGGTCAGACTAAGTTCTGCTCACGGGCATGTGCTCTCAAAGCAAAGCTTTAAAATCGCCTAGTCGTCAAAGGTGTTGAGCATCGCGGTCGCAGCGCGCTCCAGGTAGTCCCAGAGTTCGGCCTCATCTGCTGGCGAGAGCTCGAGAGAATCGACTGCATTTCGCATGTGGCCAAGCCAGGCTTCTTTGGCCTTAGGGCCGATCTTGTAGGGGGCGTGTCGCATCCTGAGCCTTGGGTGACCGCGCTCCTGTTGGTAGATGTCTGGGCCTCCCCAGTACTGCTGAAGGAACATGTTTAGCCGGCGCTCGGCTGGACCAAGATCCTGCTCCGGATACATCGGCTTTAGAAGCGGATCCGAGGCGACGCCTCGATAGAACTCTTTGGCAAGCTTGTCAAAAGTGGCGCTGCCGCCAACGCGATCAAAGAGCGTTTGCAACTATTTGGCCAGGTTGATCTTTTGCGCTTCAAGCAGGGTGATGCCCTGCTTATCAAATGCTGCCTTGCAGCGCTTTCTGAGCTCTCTCGATACTGACCACTGTTTGTTTGGAAGAGTCCTAATCGAAGTGCGGAGGATGAACTGTTCTCCAGAGACGTGCTGCATGCCCCAGACCTCGGCATCTGAGGTCATAATGTCAGCCCACTCTTGGTCCTTGCGCATAGCTTCGGCGGTCTCACGAATGATTGCCTCAACCTTGTCTACGTCATTGTCGTAGGCGAACGAGAAGTCGAGCAGTGAAGCGGCCCACTCCTGAGAAGAGTTCCCGACCTTGAGAATCTCACCATTGCGAACGAACCAAAGTGTCCCGTGGATATCCCTGACCTCTGTAACTCGGAGGCCCACACGCTCTACCTCGCCCGAAACTCCATCGAGGTCAACCCAGTCTCCGACACCGTATTGATCCTCAAAGACAATGAAGATGCCGCTAAGCAGGTCTTTCACAAGCGACTGAGAACCGAAACCAATTGCTGCACCCAAGACCGTTGACACCGCAATTAGGGCCCCTACATTCACACCGAATTCGCTCAGCACCATCACGACTGCCGTGATGGTGATGGCCCAGGTTGCAAAGTTGTCCAGCACCGACGCAATGGTCTTGGTTCGTTGGGCCAGGCGCTGCTCGGCCATGACGGCATCGAGGCGCTCGTCTTCCTTGACTCTGTTGACGCCAGCCACAATCGTCTTCACTGCGCGCTTAGTTGCAACGCGGACGATGACGCGGAGCACAATGGCGCCGAGGATGATCGCGGAGACCGAGATGGCCAGTGACCACTGGGAGAGGAATTCTTGGAAACTCATCTTCGTCGCTCCTATTTATCGGCCAGCTGCGCCTTGAGACCTCGCTCAAGACCAGCCAAGTTTTCTACTAATACCCTACGCAATGCGGGCTTTTCCGCTATCTCTGGGCTGGAGATCAACTTCTCAGTCAGCTCGCGGAGCTCCTCGCTTGCAAGTTGTATTGGGTAGAGGTTGGTTAGCAGGTATGAGGCAATGTGGTAGCTGCGCTCGTTCCAAATTCGAAGTGCGACGTCCATGTAGCGCTGCGCATATGGTCTGAGGAGCCCCAGGTCATTCACTCGACCAAAAGCCAGCGAGGCGCTGTTTACCAGGGTGTTGCTATAGTCCTCGGTCTCAGTTAGAACACGCCACGCCTCAGCCTTGGCTTCGGCGCTTGGCAGCGCTGCTCTACACGCGGCCGCAAACTTTTGGCCTCCTGCGGTGTTATCGCGCTTTAGCTCACTGGAGATTTCTTCCTCGCTGGCTGCTCCGCCAACCACCAGACCCGTGAGTAGTTCCCAGCGAAGGTCTTGGTCTACTTGCAAGCCGCTGATTTCCTTGTTTCCAATTAGAACCTCGCGGAGCCATCCCAACTGGGCCTCTGTTCTCGCAAACTGCGGAACAAACTTCGCAAACTGCAGCTGGTTGTCAGTACCAGGAGCTGCAGCCTCGGCCAAGTCAATCAGTCCGGCTGCAATCTCTGTCAGGGTCTGTTCCCTTGAGGCCGGGCTCACATAAAGTGTTCCCGTTGTGATCAGCTGTCTCAGGAGAGTTGTGACTGTGGTGGACTCGGTTTCAGTTGCGATATGCCTGAGCACCAGTTTTATGAAGTCCCGAGCAGGGGCTTCTCCGTCGCGGGTTGCATCCCAAGCGGCCGTCCAAACCAGTGTCCTCGCAAGTGAGTCCTCGATGCCGCTGAGGTTATCCATTGCTACCTGTCTTGACTGCTCATCAAGCCTCACCTTGGCGTATGCGAGGTCGGCATCGTTCAGCAGCACCAGATCAGGCCGCTCCATGCCGTGCAGTTCCGATACGACGGTCTGGGGGCCATCTACATCTAGTTCTAGGTGATGAGTGCGCCTGAGCTTTCCGCCCTCAAGAGAGAAAAAGCCAATGCCCATGCGGTGAGGCCTCTGGTAGTCGTGGCCCTCTTGAGTGGTCTGTAGGACCTCGAATGAGGTGATTTTTCCGTTTGACTCTTCTATTTGAGGCTTGAGGGTATTGACGCCGGCTGTCTCCAACCACAGCTTCGACCACTCACCAAGGTCGCGGCCGCTTTCTGTTTCGAGCTCGATGAGAAGGTCTTTCAGCTCGGTGTTTTTCCACTGGTGCTTTTTGAAGTAAGAGGCAACTCCGCGGAAAAACTCGTCACGACCAACCCAGGCCACGAGTTGCTTGAGCACCGATGCCCCCTTGGCATAGGTGATGCCATCGAAATTGACCTGAACATCCTCTAGGTCGTTGATGGTTGCCACGATTGGGTGGGTAGATGGGAGCTGGTCTTGTCTATAGGCCCAGTTCTTCTCAAGAGCTGCAAACGTCGTCCATGCCTCGCTCCACTCGCTCGCCTCTGCGGTCGCCAGTGTTGAAACGTACTCAGCAAAACTTTCATTTAGCCACAGGTCGTTCCACCATTTCATGGTCACCAAATCGCCAAACCACATGTGAGCCAGCTCATGGAGGATAGTGACTACCCTGCGTTCTCTAATGGCGTCGGTGACCGCAGAGCGGAAGACATAGTTTTCAGTGAAGGTGACCGCACCTGCATTCTCCATTGCACCGGCATTGAAGTCGGGAACCCAAAGCTGGTCGTATTTTTCGAAGGGGTATGGAAAGTCAAAGAGTTTCTCAAAAAACTCAAAGCCCTCTTTGGTCTTTTGAAATATGTAGTCGGCATCCATGTATTCGGCAAGCGACCCGCGACAAAAGACCCCTAGAGGCACCTCTCTACCATCGGAACTGGTTAATGAATCCCGCCACTCTGTGTAGGGGCCGGCAATAAGCGCTGTTATGTAGCTCGAGATTCTTGGCGTGGGAGCGAACCTCCAGATGCTCTTTTTGTCATCAACGGCCTCAGGCTCGGGTGTGGGGGAGTTTGAGGTGACCTTCCAATAGCTCGGAGCGGTGACGTGAAATTCGAAAGTTGCCTTCAGGTCAGGCTGCTCAAAAACCGGGAACATCCGTCTCGAGTCAGGAACCTCAAACTGGGTATAGAGGTAAACCTCGTTGTCGACAGGGTCAACAAAACGGTGGAGACCCTCTCCCGAGTTTGAATACCTACCAGTGGCTTCAATGTAGAGATCGTTTTGCTCAGCCAGTTCCGGGAGGGTGATGCGGGTGTTGTCGCTGTGGGTCTTTGGGTCCAGATTTTTGCCGTTCAACACTATTTTTTCAACGCTCGCAGTCTGGGCGTCGATAAAGGTACTGAAGCCAGGCTGATTGCAGCTGAATCTGACGGTGGTCTTTGATTGGAAGGTCTTCTCGTCGGTTGTGACATCGAGCTCGACTAGGTAGCTCTCGACCTCAAGTCGCTCGGCTCTCTCGCTGGCCTCTAGACGAGTTAGGTTTTCCCCAGGCATTTTCATCTCCATAGGTCTAATGTGTGCATCTTGAGCACCGGCTCCATTGACCGCAACTAGCCTACGGGTGGCTTTAGGCTGGAGGGGTGCAAAGACAACTCTCAACCCTTTTGGCATTGATTCCTGTAGCGGCTTTTGCCTGGTATTACTGGTGGGCCAACTCGCTCCAGACAGCTGGGCTACTTCCAGATCCTCTGGCTACTCACTGGGGTCCCAGTGGAGAGGCTGACGGCTTTTCAAGCCTGAATGAGCACCTCTGGGCAGCAGGGGCAGCCTTTTTGATACCTGGAGCCATTTGGGCCGTTGTGCTTCTTTATCCAAAGATCCCGTCAACCATTCGGATTGTGCTGATGCTGGTTACTGGCGTTTCGTTTGCGACTATGGCGGGTATTCAGATTGCAGCTATTGACTCCCAGATAGGCCTAATGGATGCAAGGGATTCAGTGTTGGAGTTCCCACTACTTATTGTTTTGGCACCTGTGGCAGTGCTTTTGATTCTTTTCATGGCCAAGCCAAGGATTGACATTGGAGACAGCCTGACTGTCTATCTCAGGGGAATCCCGATGTTCCGGGTCGAATACCGCGAAATAGAGAGTGCTAGGAGATCTGTGGCGAGCTGGAAGTCCTTCGGTGGATTAGGGCTCAGGGTTTCCGGAAAGAAGGTTGCGTTCCTACCAAATTCAGGTGAGGTAATCGAGATTGTTACCCGAAAGGGTGAGACGGTGCTCGTGAGAACTGATAGCGCTGACGAGGAGCTTAGGGAAATCGGAAAGAGGATGGCGTAGATGAGAATTCACATCGCGACAGACCACGCTGGTATGGAGCTCAGTGCCTACCTCGTTAGTGAATTGTCGGCCCTAGGTCACGAGCTAATTGACCACGGTCCGGTGGAATACGATGCCTTGGATGATTACCCCGGGTTCTGCATAGCCGCGGCTAAGGCCGTCGTTCAAGACCTCGAGTCTGGAGTGGAGGCCCTCGGTATCGTGCTCGGAGGAAGTGGCAATGGGGAGCAAATGGCCGCGAACAAAGTCCGAGGCATTCGTGCCGCACTAGCTTGGAACGAATCCACAGCCAAGCTCGCGAGAGAACACAACGATGCCAATGTGATTGCACTCGGCGCTCGCCAGCACAGCCAAGAAGAAGTTCTAGCTTTGGTGAAGACCTTCATCGCAGAGCCTTTCTCGGAGGATGAGCGACATGTGCGGCGAATCGGCAAGATTTCACACTATGAGGCCACGGGCGAGGTCCTCTACTAGCCGTGCCTGAGGGACACACAGTTCATCGGATTGCAAAGCGATTTCAAAAAGACTTTGCCGGAACCAGCCTGGAAATCAGCTCTCCCCAAGGTCGATTCACCGATGCCGCTATGTTGAGCGGCCGAACACTGACTAAATCAGAGGCCTGGGGTAAACATCTCTTTCTCCACTTTGACGAGTTAGCAATTCGGATCCACCTAGGAATCTATGGGAAGTGGCGATTTACAAAAGGCGAAACACCGGATGTTGTGGGGCAGATTAGGGCAAGGTTCCAGGTTCCAGGCTTGACTGCAGACCTGAGGGGCCCGACGGCATGTGAGGTTGTTGACCAGCAAGGTGTCAGGGGTGTTCAGGCTCGGCTTGGTCCTGATCCCCTTCGGCCGGACCGAAGGGGAAGTGAACGCGAACGGTTCGTCCAAAAATTGACCTCGCGTAAGACCCCCGTCGGGCAACAGCTCATGGATCAGGCCGTCATCGCAGGCATCGGAAACGTCTATAGGGCAGAGCTGCTCTTTAGGTCTGGCATAAACCCATACACGCCAGGCAACAAGATCCCAGAGGAGCTGGCCGACCGAATCTGGAATGACAGCCTGAGCCTGATGCCAATCGGCGTAAGAACCGGCTTGATGCTCACACGTGAGGGCTACCTGAAAGGGCGACCGAAGCTCGCCGACCGCTACTACGTCTACAAGCGAGAGGGCCTTCCCTGTCGAGAATGTGGCCATGAAATAACTCTTGAGCTCATGGCCTCTAGGAAGCTTTACTTTTGCTCGAGGTGTCAGCAGTGAGCATTGTGATGAGACTTATCTGGCTCTTCTTCCTCGCTAAGAAAAAGCTCGGGCTTACCCGCCTGGGTCGCCCCGCTCGCCCTCCGGCCCGCCCAACGAAGTCCCAACTTAGGGACCTGCAAATCGAAACCCATGAATTGGGTGGCTTCCAGATGCACATGGTTAGAAGTTCTACTGCTCCTACAAGAGCTGTCCTCTATCTTCACGGCGGGGGCTACGTCCAACCAATCGCAAAACAACATTGGGATCTCATAGGAAGGATTGCTCGGGAGACACAGAGTGTTGTTTACGTGCCTAGGTATGGTCTGGCATCCAGATACACCGTTGATGACGCCTTGGGTTTTTTGGAACTTGTTCGGCAAGAAGTGGTGGCTACTGGGTTGCCAGTCGTTCTGGCGGGAGATTCAGCGGGGGGCGGGCTCGCACTGACCCTGGCACAGCAGCCGGCATGGCAAAAAGCAGTATCCAGGCTGATTCTCATTGCCCCATGGGTCGACTCAGAGTGGGCCTACGAAAACTTCGAGACATACGAACGCAGAGACCCTTGGCTACTTGCCCAATCGCTTCGCTACATCGCAACAGTGTGGTCAAACCGTGGCGATGCAAGAAGGATTGAGGTAAGTCCGCTCAGGGGTGACATGACAGGCCTACCGGAAACTTCAATTTTCATTGGCGATTTTGACCTGCTCTTTCCCGATGCGCTGGTCTTGAGTCAGAGGATTATAGAGGCGAAGGTAGCGGTGTCCCTGCACTACGAAAGAGGCGCCCTGCACGTTTATCCCCTGATTCCATCACCGGAAGGGCTTCGCGGGACTCAATCGATTCTGGATGAAATTTCTGCGGTGAAACCTTAGCTTCCCGCACTCAGGGCCCAAGAGGTTGCTCAGACAGATTCGCGGGACTTGTCTTTTGCCGATTTGGAAGTGGCATGACTCGTGGTTTGAAGTCTTGGAGCGAGTGACGGGAATCGAACCCGCGTAATCAGTTTGGAAGACTGAGGCTCTACCATTGAGCTACACTCGCGCATCGTTAGACGACTCCCCATTCTATGGGATAGAGTGTCAGGGTTCATGACGCTTGTTATGAAATCCCCGGGATGTAGCGCAACTTGGTAGCGCACCTGTTTTGGGTACAGGGGGTTGCAGGTTCAAATCCTGTCATCCCGACCAGTCGATCAACTAACCCCTTGGAGTAGGACTTGAAAACCACAGTCGAAAAAATCAATCCCACGCGCGTCAAGCTGACCGTAACCGTTGATGAGCAGGCATTCAAGCCAGCCATGGACAAGGCCTACAAGACCATTGCGGCGCAGGTCAACATCCCTGGCTTCCGCAAAGGCAAGGTTCCTGCACCAGTTCTGGACCAGAGGGTTGGTAAAGACGCGATCATTGGCCAGGCGATAAACGATGGCATTGACGACTTTTACCGCGAGGCTCTCCTGAGCGAGAAGCTTCGCCCGCTCGCAGCCCCGGAGGTTGACATCAAGTCAGCTCCAAACGCTCAAGAGCCGACGAAGGAGCTCATTGTTGACATCGAGGTGGAAGTTGAGCCTGAGTTCAAGATGCCCGACTACAAGGGCCTAAAGGTCAAGGTTGACTCAGTCAAGGTGGCCAAGATGGATATTGAGACAGAGCTCGATGCCCTAAGGGCTCGTTTCGGAACTCTGAAGACGGTCGAGCGCCCTGCAAAAATGGGCGACTTCACAACCATCGACCTCACTGCCTCTCTAGACGGAGCGGAGATTGACACAGCCAGCGACATTTCTTACGAGATTGGTTCGAACCAGCTCCTCGATGGCATCGATGAGGCACTCGACACCCTCACCGCAGGGGAGTCCACAACCTTCCGCTCCAAGCTGGTCGGTGGCGAGCACGCAGGCAAGGACGCAGAGGTCTCAGTAACTCTGAAGGCTGTGAAGGAGCGTGAGCTACCAAATGCCGACGATGACTTTGCCCAGCTCGCAAGCGAGTTCGACACCTTAGACGAGCTAAAGGCCGACATCGAAAAGAAGGTCGCGGAGCAGCTCGGTCGCAAGCAGGTGCTTCAGGCAAGGGACAAAATCGTTGACGAGCTTGTTTCCAAGGCGAAGATTCCGATGTCTGATGTTGCCATCGAGCGCGAGGTGCACAATCACCTGGAGGGTGAAGGTCGTCTAGATGACGATGTTCACCGCAAAGAGGTCACGGAAGAGTCCCAGAAGAATTTCCAGACAAGATTGATTCTGGACAAGGTCGTCGAGGCTGAAGAAATCAAGGTTGAGGACCAGGAACTCATTGAGTATCTAGCTCTGAACGCTCAAAGCTACGGCATGGACCCTAACGACTTCATCAAACAGGTTGCATCAAATGGACAGGTTGCGCTCTATGCAAATGAATTGGCCAGGCGCAAGGCCGTTGATTTCCTAGTCGCCAACGCAGAGATTACCGACACCAAGGGCAACAAGGTCGAGTACAAGCTCTAACGCCTGGGGCGAACAAGGGCCAAATTCAGCATGGCCCGTGGCTATCGTTTACTAGATAGCTAAGGAGTATTCGATGGCAATGCCACAACTAGAGCGCAATAACGTTTTCGAAAGATTGCTAAAAGACCGCATCGTTTGGCTTGGCAGCGAGGTTCGCGACGAGAACGCCAACGAGATTTGTGCCAAGATCCTGCTGCTGGCAGCTGAGGACAGCGAAAAGGACATCTACTTCTACATCAACTCTCCTGGTGGCTCGATAACCGCTGGCATGGCCATCTACGACACGATGCAGTATGTGCCTAATGACATCGTCACTGTCGGCATCGGCATGGCAGCGTCCATGGGTCAATTCCTGCTATCGAGCGGAACCAAGGGAAAGCGTTATGCAACGCCCAACACCAGAGTTCTTTTGCACCAGCCCCTAGGCGGCTTCGGCGGCACCGCATCTGACATTCAGACTCAGGCCGAGTTGATCATGTCCATGAAGCGACAGCTAGCAACCCTCACCGCCGAGCAGACCGGCAAGAGCGTAGAGCAGATCATGGCCGATGGTGACAGAGACCGCTGGTTTACTGCTGCTGAAGCGCTCGAATATGGCTTTATTGACCACATCCAGGAGTTTGCTTCAGGATCGACCGGAGTAGGGAAGGGCAAGTAAATGAGCTTCATTGAGACCGGCGCAGGCCGCATCGCGATGCCAGAGGCCCGCTACATCCTTCCAGAGTTTGAAGAGCGTACTTCCTATGGATTCAAGCGCCACAACCCCTACACGAAGCTCTTTGAGGACCGCATCGTATTCCTTGGGGTCCAGGTGGATGACGCTTCAGCTGACGACATCATGGCGCAGCTACTGGTGCTGGAGTCTCAGGATCCAGATCGAGATATCACGATGTACATCAACTCCCCAGGTGGCTCGTTTACGGCCCTGACCGCCATTTACGACACCATGGAATACATCAAGCCTCAGATTCAAACTGTCTGCCTTGGCCAGGCAGCCTCTGCAGCGGCTGTGCTGTTAGCGGCAGGCGCAAAGGGTAAGCGTCTAGCTTTGCCGAATGCGCGAATCCTGATCCACCAGCCTGCAACAGGCGGCGGGGGACAGGGCCAGGCCTCGGACATCGAGATTCAGGCTAAAGAGATCATGCGTATGCGTGAGTGGCTAGAGGACACCCTCGCAAAGCACTCTGGAAAGCCCAAGGAGCAGGTCAACAAAGACATCGACAGGGACAAGATCCTGACTGCAACTGAAGCGGTCGAGTACGGCTTGATTGACCAAGTTCTTACCACTCGCAAGGGTTAAACACTCCGAGAGCTCCTAAGTGCATCAATCAAGGCTAGATATAGGCTTTAGCCATGACCTTGAGTGAGACAAGCGACCTGCTGAAGTGCACGTTCTGTGGCAAGAGCCAGAAGCAGGTCCGCAAGCTAATTGCTGGACCTTCCGTCTACATCTGCGATGAGTGCATTGAGCTGTGCAACGAAATCATCGAGGAAGAGCTCGGTCAGCAGGTAGCGGAGTCCACCGAGTCTCTCGAGCTCCCAACTCCCAAAGAAATCAAGACTTTCTTAGATGAATACGTCATTGGCCAAGATGACGCAAAGAAGCAGCTCTCGGTTGCTGTCTATAACCACTACAAGAGAATTCGTGCCACTGGGACGTTGACCAACGCGGGAAAGCCTCACGATGATGTCGAGATAGCGAAGAGCAATATCTTGATGATCGGCCCAACCGGTTGTGGAAAAACTTATCTGGCTCAAATTCTTGCAAAGCGGCTGAACGTGCCATTTGCGGTAGCGGACGCCACAGCACTCACCGAGGCCGGGTATGTCGGCGAGGATGTTGAGAACATTCTGTTGAAACTCTTGCAGGCAGCTGACTACGACCCAAAACGCGCGGAAACCGGAATCATCTACATCGATGAGATCGACAAGATCTCTCGCAAGGCGGAGAACCCTTCAATCACACGTGATGTTTCGGGTGAAGGTGTTCAGCAGGCGCTTCTAAAGATTCTCGAGGGAACAGTTGCATCCGTCCCTCCACAGGGTGGCCGCAAACACCCCCAGCAGGAGTTCATTCAGATCGACACTACCAACGTTCTGTTCATAGTTGCAGGGGCCTTTGCGGGTCTAGAGACGATAGTCGGCGAGAGAACCGGAAAGAAGGGCATTGGATTCGGATCTCCGCTAAAAGAGAAGACCGACGAGACGAATGTGTTCCGCCAGGTTCAGCCGGAGGACCTTAGGAAATTTGGACTTATCCCAGAGTTCATCGGAAGGCTTCCAGTGGTCGCAACTGTCGATCAACTAGACAAGCCAGCCCTGATTTCAATCCTCTCCGAGCCAAAGAACGCTCTCGTCAAGCAGTACCAACGCATGTTCGAAATTGACGGTTTTGAGCTGCAATTTGAACCAGCAGCAATTGAAATGATTGCCGACCTGGCTGTTGAGCGAGAGACAGGAGCTCGTGGCCTCAGGGCGATTCTCGAGGAGCTATTGAGCCCAATCATGTTTGAGCTGCCGGGTTCAGCTGAGCAGGGGCTGGTTGTAATTACTGCAGATAACGTGGCAAATCACACGATTCCTAAGATTCAGCCTCTGCCTCAAAGACTCAAAGACAAAACCGCCTAGTCGAGCAGCCCTCTCCGCTTCATTAGCGGTTCAACTGTGGGCTCGTGACCCAAGAAGCTGCGCACCAAATCCATTGAATCGTGGCTACCTCCGCGTGAGAGCAGAGCATCTGCAAAGATCTGCCCATTTGCCCTGTTTAGTCCACCACGCTCTTTGAACCAGTTGACGCTCTCAGCATCCAGCACCTCGCTCCAGATGTAGCCGTAGTAGCCACTCGAGTAGCCTCCGGCGAATATGTGGGCGAAGTAGTTTGTCCGATAGCGGGTTGGGACGGGGTGGAACTCGAGTCCATAAGCTGCAATCGCTTCGCGTTCGAATTCAACAAGGTCCTCAGGGGTCGTCTCGCTTTCGTGGAGGGCTAGGTCCAAAATTGCGGCCTGGAGATAGTGCGTTGTTTCAAAGCCTTGATTGAAACTCTCAGTCGCCTGAATCTTGTCAATCCAAATCGGATCGAGCTTTTCGCCAGTCTCGTAGTGAGCGGCATAGTTTGCGAGCACCTCGGGCCACAGCATCCACATCTCATTCACCTGAGACGGGAACTCCACAAAGTCGCGCTCAACGTTGGTGCCGCTAAACCTGGGGTATTGAACATTGGAGAGGAGTCCATGGAGCGTGTGCCCAAACTCATGGAAGAGAGTGTTCACCTCATCAAAGGTCATGAGCGCTGGACTTCCAGCTGCAGGCTTAGGGATGTTCATGTTGTTGACAACGATTGGCAGCTTTCCAAGAAGCCTTGACTGGTCGACTAAGTTGTTCATCCAGGCACCACCAGACTTAGAAGGTCTGGCGTAGGGATCGAAGATGTAGAGCCCACACCCAGAACCATCCTCAAAAAAGACCTCGTAGATCCAGTTGTCTGGGTGGTAGCCGGTTAGGTCTGGCCGCGGTTCAAAATTGAGCCCGTAGAGCTCGCCAGCTGCAAAGAAGACCCCTTGCTCTAACACTCTCTTGAGCTCGAAGTAAGGCTTCAAAACGGAGGTGTCCACTGAATACTTCTCGGCACGTAGCTGCTCGGTATAGCGGTCCCAGTCCCAAGCCCTGAGCTCTTCTCCTGGCTGCTCGCGCTGCATCAGTTTCTGAAGTTCTCCAGCCTCAGCTTCAGCATTGCGTTTTGCGATTGGAGCTATTCGCCCGAGGACCTCATGAATGCGCTCCGGGCTCTTCGCCGTTTGCTTGCTCGTAACATACTGCGAGTAGTTTTCATAACCGAATAGCTTGGCCTTTTCGCGCCTTAGGTCTAAAGCCTCTCGGACAATCTCTGAGGTGTCATTGTCATTTCCTCTCGATCCCCTAGAGAGGGTGCGCTCGAGTATCTCCCTGCGAAGCTCGCGATCCTCGAGGGTCGCGAGCATTGGGTGCCCAGAATAATTCAGCAGCGGAATCGTGTAGCCGGTCTGGTTTCGGGTTTCGGCCGCCTGCTTGCAGCTTTCAATCTCAGTCTCACTTAGGCCTTCAAGCCGCTTTGAGTCGGGAAGATTAATAGCCAGATCGTTGCTGTCCGCGAGAAGTCGCTTGTCAAATTCTGCTTCCAGACCGGCTAGTCGCTCATTGATTTCAGCGACCCTTTTGCGCTGCTCATCTGCGAGCTCAGCACCTGCGTGACGGAAGTCCTCGAGGTATTTGGTCAGGAGCCAATCTGACTCAACGTCAAGGCTAATCTCGCCGTTTGCGCGTTGCTCCTCAAGGGACTTAAGCCTCGAAAAAAGCCTCGGATCTAATTGAATGGAATCTTGGTGGGCTGAAAACTTCGGGAAGATTATGGCCTCAAGTCCCTGAATCTCCTCGTTTGTGTCTGAGGCGGTCTTGTTGTAGAAGACATACATCATTGCCGTGAGCAATTGGCCCGATGACTCAAGGGCAACGAGGGTGTTTTCGAAATTTACCTCTGGCTGAGAAACGATCTCTTCGATTTCTGCAAGATGTGCCTTCGTAGCAGCCTCAAACGCAGGTAGGTAGTGCTCGTCTTTTAGCTCTGAAAAGTTAGGAAGTTCGTACTCGAGAGTCGATAGCTGCAATAGCGGATTTGTCATCCTGCAATGCTATTGCTGCTCAGCAAACTCCATTGACTCGATAAAAACCTTGTCCGCTGTATTCAGCTCTAGATTCTGAATTCTTCCTACCGCTGCCAGGTCACGCTGCGCTTGTTCCAAAATCGCCGGTCCAGCGAGCACCATGTTTGAAATCTCAGCCTTCATGGAGAGCTTCTGATCAGTCTTCGACTTTCTTATTGCAATCAACGCCTCGGATGCTGCAGTGAGCAACTCAGGTGACTCACCGCTTATCTCCGCGGCGACTGGCCACGCTGCCTGGTGAACAGAACCTTCTTGCCACCAAGACCAAACCTCTTCTGCTGCAAAAGGAAGAAATGGCGCGAGGAGCCTAACCAGCACACCAAGTGCCTGTCGGAGTGCCAGGACGGCGGAGCCTATCTCCTCGGGGGAGTAGCCCTCTTGGCTGTAGGCGCGCTCTTTTACAAGCTCAAGGTAGTCGTCGGTAAACGTCCAGAAAAAAGTCTCAGTCGTTTCTAGGGCTTTGGTGTGGTCGTAGCTATTGAAAGCTTTAGTGGCGGTTTCGATGACCTGCCCCAGTCGGGCCAACATGGCCTTGTCGATCGGCTCGCTAACCTCTGTGACGCCCTTCGGCATGTCGAAGCTAAGGGCAAACCTTGCTGCATTCAGGAGCTTGATTGCGAGCCTGCGACCGATCTTCATTTGACCCTCGTCAAAAGCGGCGTCGGTCCCTAGCCGAGCACTCGCTGCCCAGTAACGAACTGCGTCAGAGCCGTGGGTCTCAAGGAGCTCATTGGGAACTACCACGTTTCCCTTCGACTTCGACATCTTCTTACGGTCTGGGTCGAGAATCCATCCCGAGATTGCAGCATTTGACCACGGCACCTGGTTGTGCTCGAGTTCACTTCTCACAAGTGTTGAAAAGAGCCAGGTGCGGATAATGTCCTGTCCTTGTGGGCGCAGGTCGTATGGGAAGACTTTGTCGAAGAGCTCTGGGTTGGCGAGCCATCCTCCGGCCAGCTGAGGAGTCAGTGAGGAAGTTGCCCAGGTGTCCATAATGTCAAGCTCCCCTTGGAAGCCGCCCGGCTTGCCTCTTTGGTCTTCAGTGAAACCAGCGGGGCAATCACTCGATGGGTCCACAGGCAATTGTTCGTTGGTTGGAACAATTGGATTCTCATAATCAGGTTCCCCTGACTCGTTGAGCGGATACCAGACTGGGATAGGAACGCCGAAAAAGCGCTGACGCGAGATGAGCCAGTCCCCATTCAGGCCGTTGATCCAGTCCTCTAGTCGCACCTTCATAAACGCAGGGTGGAAGCTCATTTCGCTACCGCGAGCAATTAGCTTTTCAGCAAGGGGCTTATCGTTACCGCCGTTTTTGATGTACCACTGCCTGGTGGAGACAATCTCTAGAGCCTTATCGCCCTTTTCGAAGAACTTGACCGGGTGCGTGATTGGTTTGGGCTCTCCGACCATGGCCCCAGATTCCATAAAGGCCTTGACCAAAATCTCTTTGGCGCTAAAGACTGTCTTTCCGGCAATTGCCGCATAAAGCTCGGATCCCTCGCCCTCGACGACCTCTTTCGGGCCATCTGCGAGGATTCGGCCATCAAAGCCAATGATTGGCCGCATTGGAAGCTTTAGCTCCCGCCACCAAACAACGTCGGTTACGTCTCCAAAGGTACAAATCATCGCGATTCCGGAACCCTTGTCTATCTGCGCAAGGCGGTGAGCGACAATCGGAACCTCAACACCAAAAATTGGCGTCTTTGCACTCTGCCCAAACAGGTGCTGGTAGCGCTCATCATCCGGGTGGGCAACCAACGCAACACACGCAGGGACAAGCTCAGGTCTTGTGGTTTCAATGAAGATTTTGCCCTCGGGGCCGTCAAACCCCAGGCGATGGTAAGCGCCGGGCATCTCGCGATCCTCGAGTTCTGCTTGGGCAACAGCGGTTCGGAAGGTTACGTCCCAGAGCGTTGGTGCCATCGAGAGATATGCCTCTCCTCGGCTCAGGTTGTTCAAAAATGCTTGCTGGGAAACCTTTTGCGCCTCTTTGCTTATCGTGCGGTAGCTCTGAGACCAGTCAACGGAGAGCCCAAGATTGCGCCACAGGTTCTCGAAAGCCTTCTCATCTTCCTCGGTTAGCTCTTCGCAGAGCTCGATGAAGTTCTGACGAGAGATCGGCATCTGGTCAGCGGCCTTGGTGCTCTTGTTATCTCCACCGGTTTGCGGGGGAGTGAAGTCTTTTTCGTAGGGAAGCGTGGGGTCACAACGCACGCCGTAGTAGTTCTGAACCCGACGCTCGGTTGGCAGTCCGTTGTCATCCCAGCCCATTGGGTAGAAGACATCTCTCCCGCACATCCTCTGAAACCGTGCGACGACATCGGTGTGGGTATAGCTGAACACGTGACCAACATGAAGCGATCCCGAGGCTGTCGGTGGAGGGGTGTCTATTGAGTAGATGTTTTCTTTAGACGCCTCTTGATTAAAGCGATAGACCTTCTCAGCTTCCCAGGTGGGTACCCACTTGGCCTCGAGCCCGTCAACGCTTGCTTTCTCAGGTACCTGGGCGGGGGTAAGCGGATTGGGTTTTGCGTTATTCACTGAGACCTCGGGTTCTTTAGCTTCACTAGATTAACATTGTTAGTCTCAGGATTCCGTTCGAAAGCCGTGATGTACCCAAAGCACAAAGATTCTCAAGCTGGCCCTGTGGCCTCTCCCTCTTTTCCCGATGTTGAAAAAGAGGTGCTTGAGCACTGGGAAAAAGACAACACCTTTCAAGAGTCGATTGACCAGAGAGCTGCAACTGGGGCAGAGGAGTTTGTCTTCTACGACGGCCCGCCCTTTGCAAACGGGTTGCCACACTACGGGCACCTGCTGACCGGCTACACCAAGGACTTGGTGCCCCGCTACCAGACCATGAGAGGCAAGCGCGTCGAGCGCAGGTTTGGCTGGGACACCCACGGGCTTCCCGCTGAAGTTGAGGCCGAGCGGCTATTGGGCATAAGCGGCAGGCCCGAGATTGAAAAATACGGAGTCGCAAAGTTCAACGCATTCTGCAAAACCTCAGTTCTGAAGTACACAGAGGACTGGCGCAGCTATGTCACCCGTCAGGCCAGGTGGGTGGACTTTGACAACGATTACAAAACTCTTGACCAGAACTACACCGAGAGCGTGATCTGGGCCTTCAAGGAACTTCATAACAAAGGCCTCATCTATGAGGGGTTCAAGGTGCTGGCTTACTGCTGGCGATGTGAGACTCCGCTCTCGAACCATGAGCTACGCATGGACGATGAGGTCTACAAGAACCGCCAGGACCAGTCTGTAACGGTTACCTTTCCCATAAGTGAGCCAGACCATGAACTGGACGGAGTCAACCTGCTGGCGTGGACAACCACCCCGTGGACCCTGCCAACTAACTTCGCGCTGGCCGTAGGCCCGGATATCTCCTATGCCCTTGTGCACGCACCCAATAGCACCCTCGGAGATAAGAGATTCCTAATTGCAGAGACATTGCTTGCTGGTTACTCAAAGGAGCTTGGTTTTGATTCGCAAGAGGAGGCCTCAGAGTCAATTCAGAGAACCCTGCTCGGCAAGGAGCTTGCTGGTCTGCACTATGAGCGCCTGTTTGACTTCTATGCCGACTCGGAGAAGTACGAGGTTGGCAATGCCTGGCAGATTCTCGTCGGGGATTACGTAACTGCAGACGAGGGAACCGGCATTGTTCACCAGGCACCTGCTTACGGTGAGGATGACCAGTTGCTGTGCGGCGCGGCAGGAATACCAACATACGTTTCCATTAATGAGCGTGGAGAGTTTAACTCACTGATTGCCCCCTACGAGGGTCAGCATGTTTTTGAGGCTAATAAACCAATCACACGTGACCTCAAGTCCATGGGAAGGCTGCTGAGGCAGGCCTCTTACGACCACAGCTATCCCCACTGCTACAGGTGTAAGAATCCACTCATTTACAAGGCTGTTTCTTCCTGGTTCGTCGAGACCACCAAGATTCGCGATCGCATGTTGGAGCTAAACCAAGAGATCAACTGGGTTCCCGAGCACACCAAGAATGGAAGCTTTGGTAAGTGGCTTGAAAACGTGCGCGATTGGGCGATTTCTAGAAATCGCTTCTGGGGTGCACCAATCCCAGTTTGGAAATCGGATGACCCTAACTACCCGAGAATCGATGTTTACGGTTCCTTGGATGAGCTTGAGCGCGACTTTGGCGTGCGCCCAGAAGACTTTCACAGGCCGGTTATCGATGAGCTGACAAGACCAAATCCAGATGACCCAACCGGCAAGTCAACTATGCGACGGGTACCTGAAGTTCTTGACTGCTGGTTTGAATCTGGCTCTATGCCATTTGCCCAGGTCCACTATCCGTTTGAAAATCAGGAGTGGTTCGACTCTCACTTCCCAGGTGATTTCATCGTCGAATACGTGGGGCAGACAAGGGGCTGGTTTTACACCCTGCACGTTCTCTCGACCGCACTATTTGACAGGCCGGCCTTCAAGAACGCCATAAGCCACGGAATCGTGCTTGGAAATGATGGACAGAAGATGTCCAAGTCGCTTCGAAACTACCCAGATGTAAACGAGGTTTTCGACCGCGATGGCTCGGATGCGATGCGCTGGTTCCTGATGTCCTCTCCTATTCTTCGTGGAGGCAACATAGCCGTAACCGAGCAGGGCATCCGTGAGGGTGTCAGGCAGGCGCTCTTACCACTTTGGAATAGTTATTACTTCTTTGCCCTCTACGCGAACGCCGCCGGCTACGAAGCATCACCATCTCATGGTTCCTCCCAGTTGCTTGATCGCTACATCATGGCTAAGTCCGCTGAGCTAATTGAGCAGATGCAAGAGGATCTCGATAATTTCGACAGCTTTCAGGCTTCAGCTCGGTTGCGGGACTTCGCGGAGGTGCTGACGAACTGGTACATCCGTCGCTCCAGGGATCGCTTTTGGGAGGGTGACAAGGACGCCTTTGACACGCTCTACACGGTTCTAGAGGCGGTTCTGCGCGCTGCAGCACCGCTACTGCCGATCATCTCGGAGGAGATGTGGCGGGGTCTAACAGGCGGCCGCTCGGTGCATCTGACATCCTGGCCCGATGCTGGCGAGTTCCCACGGGATGCCCAGCTGGTTCGGGACATGGATGCGATCAGAGAGGCAGCCTCCGTAGCCCTATCTCTTCGGAAGGCCGCGGGCCTAAGGGTTCGGCTTCCTCTAAGTGAACTCACTGTTGCAGTGAGTGAACCGGGCAGCCTGAGTGCCTACGCCGAACTACTGGCCGATGAGCTGAACGTGAAGAAAGTGACCGTAGTCGCGGCAACTGAGGAGGTTGCCGCCTCGTTTGGACTAACTAAGTCTTTGGTGGTCAATGCAAGGGCGCTTGGCCCAAGGCTTGGAGGGGCGGTTCAGGAAGTCATCAAGCTCGCCAAGTCAGGCGACTGGAGAGTTGACGGAGAGAGCGTGAGGGTCGGCGATCACACGCTAGAGGCTGGAGAGTTTGACATTTCAATGGTTGCAAGCGGCGATGCCTCAGAAAGCAGCGTTGGAATAACACAGCAGGGCTTTGTCCTGCTGAACACGGTTGTAACCGAGGTGTTAGCCGAGGAAGGCGTCGCTAGGGACGCCGTCAGGCACATCCAACAGGCGAGAAAAGATGCTGGCCTTGATGTTTCTGACCGAATCTCTTTGAAGGTCGTGGCAGACCAGGCAACTCAGAGCGCACTGCTGAAGCACAAGGACTTTCTCGCGCGGGAGACCCTCGCGGAGGAAATTGAAATCAGCATAGGCGCCCCGGCAGCCGTGCTTTCAGTTGGTGACAGCGGCTCCATTGAGATTGAGCTCGCAAAGAAGTGAGTTCGATTTCTGATCGCATGGCGCAGGTCGTGCAGGAGCTCTATGCACGTAAGCCGGAAAATCAGATGCGGCCGCGGCTGGAGCCAACCCGGTTAGCCGTCGAGATAATGGGTAATCCCCAACAGGCGTATCCCGTGATACACCTCACCGGCACAAACGGCAAGACATCAACAGCAAGAATCATCGAACGGATATTGCGAGAGATGGGCCTCAAGACCGGTCGCGTCACCTCTCCACATTTGATCAGCTTCAACGAGCGAATTTCGCTTGATGGAGATCCAGTAAGCGACGAGCTATTCGTCGAGAACTACGAGCAAAACAAGCCGCTGCTTGAGCTGGTAGAAGGTCGTCTTGCTGAGCAATCAGAGGCACCTCTCACTTTTTTTGAGGCTTTCACGGCGCTCTCTTTCCAGCTCTTTGCAGATGCACCAATAGACGTTTTGATACTGGAGGTCGGCATTGGGGGAGAGTGGGATTCCACGAATGTCGCTGACGGAGACGTTGCAGTTTTCACCGCGATTGACCTCGACCACACCAAAACTCTTGGCGACACCGTTGAGGAGATAGCACAAACCAAAGCAGGGATTATCAAGGAAAAGTCAGTGGTCGTCTCAAGCGCCCAATGGGAGAGTGTCGCCGAAATCATTAAGTCCCGTTCAAAGCAGGAAAGCCACTTTGCGGGAGACTCTTTCGAGCTTCTCGGTGCTCAGCCAGATGGCTACGGGACTCGCTTTAGCGTCCGAGGTGTCGCAGGCCAGTATCCAGATCTTTGGATGCCAATCATCGGCGAGCACCAGGCAGAGAATGCCGCCACCGCAATTGCAGCGGTAGAAATGTTCCTGGGCGGTAGGGCAATTGCGGACGAGATTCTGAGGTCCGCCTTAGCTGACTCGCTAAGCCCAGGTCGTCTTCAGGTTGTATCCAAAGAGCCTCTGATAGTTCTTGATGGCGCCCACAACCCTGCAGGACTCCGCTCTCTAAAGCGCAGCATTCAATGGCACTTCAAGCCAGAGCGGTCCATTGCGGTTGTCGCAATGCTCGCCGATAAAGACATTGCCGCTGCCGCGGCCGAGCTGGCAGAAGCCTTTGATGAGCTAATAGTTACCCAGGTTGAAGGGCCGAGAGCTTTGGCGGCCTCAGAGCTTGCCGAGGCAATCCGTGAAAAGGGCGGGAAAGTTATTGCGGTGGAGGAGTCAATTCCTGAGGCCTACGCCATGGCATCTAGGCTTGTTGGGGAAGATGCCATGTTTGTCACGGGTTCGCTCTATTTAGTTGGCGCGGTGCTCGAGATGTTGCAGGAGGAACTAAATGAGGAAGAGTAAAAGCTCCAAGCGAGCTTTGGCCTCGATTGTTCTTAGCTTTGAGTCGTTTGTAATCTTTTTTGCCACTTTGGCTGCGTTTGGTCTGAAGAGTGCAGACCCAGCGAGCAATCTGCCCAGCACAACAGCGATTTGGGCAATCGGCCTCAGCTTCGCAATTGCCGCTATCTTGACCCCAGCGGTATTGAGGAGTCCCGCGGGCTACCTAGTTGGATGGGTTATCCAGGCGGCACTTTTGGTGAGCGGCTTTTGGCTCTGGGGCATGTTCCTGATTGGTGCAATCCTCGTTGGAATGTGGACCTGGGCCCTCATTGCTGGTGGCACCATCGACAAAGCTCGGGAGAATTACACGAAGATGATGGGAGAGTCCGGTGCAGACGCTGGTACTAATCAAGCCTGACGGAGTGAGGCGCAATCTCGTTGGCGAGATTATCGCTCGCTGCGAGCGTAAGGGCTACTCGATTGCCGACATGAAATTTGTTCAGCCATCAAGGGAGCTTCTCGCGAAGCACTACGCAGAGCACGAGGGAAAGCCCTTCTATGAGCCCCTTATGGAGTTCATGCTCTCTGGGCCCGTCGTTGCCATCAAGCTTGAGGGGGAGAGGGTTG
Organism: Candidatus Aquiluna sp. XM-24bin5; assembly: GCA_003149555.1. The sequence continues at coordinate 522,465 of QCWE01000001.1, read as the reverse complement.
TCGAGGGTTTCAGGTCCTTGGCAGGGGCGACAGACCCAACTGTCGCAGCACCTGGAACAATTCGCGGTGATCTGTCTCGGGATTGGGGAACCAAGGTAATCCAGAACCTCGTGCATGGCTCTGACTCAGAGGAGACTGCCCAGCGCGAGCTTGCTATCTGGTTCTAAAACAGCGTGGGCCAGAAGTCCCAGAAGTAGATCAGAATTACGGTCGCCAGGCTCAAGTAAGTCACGAGAGTCAGCACCCAAGCCCACTCATAAATGAACTCACCAGCCCGATTGAGCTTTGAACCTAGATGCCCATCTCTCCCCGCTCTCCCGAAGATCGCCCAGAACAGGGGGATTGTGGCGGTCCAGGCGACCATGCAGTAGATGCACAGAGAGCCAATTACAAAAACACTCTGGCTAAACAGCCAAAAGACAAAGACCATGGCCAGGATGTGACCTGCTAGCAAACCCTGCCAGAACCAGCTCGCGAACTTCGCGCCGGCCAAGAGAGCAAAGCCCACGACTACCGGAGCAAAAAAGGCCGCGAGTCCAATTAGTGGATTTGGAAACCCAAACAGCGCTGCCTGCTCTGAAAGCATCACGGACTTACAGCTAATAAATGGCGAGATATCGCATGCTGTAGCCGCCCCGGGATCACCGGCAACCTTGATGCGTTCCAGGGTGAGGCCGAAGCTAGCGATCCAGCCCATGGCGCCAAAGCCAATCAGGAAAAAGGGAAACAGCATGCCGCGATTATCGCATTTTTATAACGTTCATGGCATACTTCAAGGTAGATGCGAACACACTCGCATCGAAGGATTTTCACCAGAACTTGCTGGTGACACGAAGAATTAGATTCGGGCTGCGGCTCGAGTCACGACAAATGGCCCTGAGGGTGTGAACCAAGGGTCATGAGGCACATTTTGGCTAAGAAAAAAGAAGAGCCGAAGAAGCCGCTGGCAACCCAGCTAATCTTCCAGGCCCCAGATTTACCAACACCCGTTGTCAACCCGCGCTCTGGCAAACCTGCAGACGACGCTAAGCCCGAACCCAAGAAGCGCGAGCGAACCAGGAAAGAAGCTCCCAAGGAGCGCACAAAGCCCGCAGCAAAGAAGAAGGAAGAGGAAGTCGACTCCTCAACCAGGGTCGAGGCCAAGCGCCAGCGAAGACGTGACTCGCGCGATAGTGGCAGGCGTCGTTCGACTATCACCGAGAGCGAGTTTTTGGCGAGGCGCGAGTCTGTCGACCGCAAGATGATTGTGCGAGAAGTTGATGAGCGCGTCCAAATTGGTGTCCTCGAGGATGGCCAGCTTGTCGAGCACTACGTGACCGAGACCCAGGGTGCATCGATAATCGGCAACGTCTACCTTGGCAAAGTCCAGAACGTTCTGCCATCCATGGAAGCTGCATTTGTGGACATCGGACGCGGTCGCAATGCTGTTCTCTATTCGGGTGAGGTTGACTGGGAAGCCGCGGAGACTGGCAACCAGCCAAGACGAATTGAGCTTGCACTGAAGTCTGGTGACCAGGTGCTCGTCCAGGTGACCAAAGACCCAGTTGGTCAAAAAGGAGCCCGACTAACCTCGCAGATTTCTTTGCCGGGTCGCTTCTTGGTTTACGTGCCTGGGGGCAACATGTCGGGTATTTCAAGAAAGCTGCCGGAAGGTGAGCGTCAAAGGCTCAAGCAGATTCTCAAAAACACCCTTCCCGAAGATGCAGGTGTAATCGTCAGAACGGCCGCTGAGGGCGCCTCTGAAGAGCAGTTGATTTTGGACGTGCAGCGGCTTCAGACGCAGTGGGAAGAGATTTCCAGGCAGGCGGAGACCGGCAAGGCTCCAGCCACTCTCCACAGCGAGCCTGACCTTCTGGTCAAGATCATTCGTGATGTATTCAATGAGGACTTCCAAGAGCTTGTGATTAGTGGCAACCGAGCCAATGAAACGATTCGTGAGTATTTGCAGGCTGTTGCCCCAGACCTCATGGAGCGGGTTGTGGAGTACAAGAAGAAGACCGACATCTTCGACAGCTACTTCATAGGCGACCAGATAGCCAAGGCACTGGATCGAAAGGTTTACCTCCCATCCGGAGGCTCCCTCGTGATTGATCGCACCGAGGCGATGACGGTGGTTGATGTCAACACCGGGAAATTCATTGGATCCGGAGGAAACCTCGAAGAAACGGTTACTAAGAACAACCTCGAGGCAGCCGAGGAGCTGGTGCGCCAACTTAGGCTTCGTGACATCGGTGGAATCATCGTGATCGACTTCATCGATATGATTCAGGACTCTAATCAAGAGGCTGTTCGCAGAAGGCTTCTGGAGTGTCTCAGCCGTGACCGCACCAAGAACCAGGTAGGTGAGGTAACTTCTCTCGGTCTTGTTCAGATGACCCGCAAGAAGATTGGCCTGGGACTCTTAGAGACATTCAGCGAGCCCTGTGAGTGCTGTGCGGGCAGGGGTGTCGTGATCCACGACGAGCCTAGGTTTAAGTCCCAAGAGACCCCCAAAAAGGGCTCCAGGAAGAAGGCTGAGAAGCCTGAGGTGGTCAAGAAGGTCGTTACTGCCGAGCAGGCAGATGCTGCCAAGGACGTCTTCAACAAAATGGCAGGAGTTGCGCCTTCGGAGACCAAAGAACCCGAGGGCAAGACGGAGATCTTGAATGCGGTATTGGAGGCTCTCCCAGAGGCAGAGCCGAAGCCAAAGCCGAAATCTCGGAGGGCAACAAGCGCGGTGAAAAAGCCGCGAGCAAAAAAGGCTCAAAAAGAGACCTAAATAGCCCCGATATTTGTTGACCGAGGGTCCAAACTTCACTAAACTTAGGCGCTGTTGCTCGTCCAGGTTCGGATGAGAGATACCCCGTAAAGATAGGTTTCAAAGTGGTTTACGCAGTAGTACGTGCAGGCGGCCGCCAGGAAAAGGTTGAGGTCGGCACTATCGTCACCATGAACCGCATTGCCGCGACTTCGGGCAAGATCGAGCTTCCAGCTCTGCTCCTTGTGGACGGCGAGAAGGTCACCAGCGATGCAAAGGCGCTTGCCAAGGTCAAGGTTGTTGCTGAGGTTCTTGACCAGACTCGCGGACCAAAGATTGTTATCCAGAAGTACAAGAACAAGACCGGTTACAAAAAGCGACAGGGTCACAGGCAGGACCTGACCCGCGTCAAGGTCACCGAAATCAAGTAGGCAGGTAGAACAAATGGCATCCAAAAAGGGAGTTAGCTCGACCAGGAACGGTCGCGACTCAAATGCTCAGCGCCTAGGCGTCAAGCGCCACGATGGCCAGCAGGTCAATGCCGGTGAGATTTTGGTCCGCCAGCGCGGAACCCACTTCCACCCGGGACTGAATGTCGGCCGTGGCAAGGACGACACTCTGTTTGCACTGGCCGCCGGTGCAGTTGAGTTTGGAGCCAAGGCAGGACGCCGCGTAGTAAACGTGGTTTCCCAGTAGAGACAAATTTCAATTGAGGCGGGCCTTCGGGTCCGCCTCTTTTAGTTAGAGGAGCATCATGGTCAGTTTTATTGATCAGGTAACTCTCCACTTGCGCGCCGGATCTGGCGGAAACGGCTGCACTAGCATCAAGCGCGAAAAATACAAGCCACTCGCCGGCCCGGATGGTGGTAACGGAGGAGACGGCGGGTCTATCTCGCTAATTTCTGACAACAATGTCACCACGTTGCTCGACTACCACCACCGACCACATCGGAGCTCGGAATCCGGAGGTAACGGCCAGGGTGATTACAACAACGGTTATCGTGGCGAAAACCTGCAATTGCCGGTTCCCGTTGGAACGGTGGTCAAGTCCCCGTCAGGTGAAATTCTCGCGGATCTGGCTCATCCAGGGATGGAGTTACTTGTTGCCCAGGGCGGTCAGGGGGGACTGGGAAATGCAGCCTTGGCCAACAGGCGGAGAATCGCTCCTGGCTTTCATCTTCTCGGGGTTCCAGGCTGGGAGGGCGACATTGTCCTCGAGCTTAAAACGGTCGCTGACATTGCACTGGTCGGCTTCCCATCGGCAGGTAAGTCCTCGCTTATTGCCGCAATGAGCGCGGCAAGGCCGAAGATTGCCGACTATCCATTCACGACCCTTCACCCCAATCTTGGAGTAGTTCAGGCTGGCGACAAAAGGTTCACGATCGCTGACGTGCCGGGACTCATTGAAGGTGCCAGTGAGGGTAAGGGTCTCGGTCTTGAGTTTCTAAGGCATGTGGAGCGGTGCAGCGCACTCTGCCACGTAATTGATTGCGCAACCTTGGAAACCGGCAGAGATCCTCTTAGCGACCTCAAGGTCATCTTGAATGAGCTTGAGAGGTATGAAGTCCCAGACGGCCAGACGCCCCTCGCGGATCGTCCGCAGGTTGTTGTGCTCAACAAGATTGACATTCCCGACGCGAAGGAGCTCGCCGACTTCGTACAGAAAGACTTTGAGGAGCTTGGTTATCCCGTCTACCAAGTCTCGACCGCAACACATGCCGGACTCCGCGAACTGGGTTTTGCACTTGGCGCACTGGCCGAGCAGGGCCGTTCGCAAGTTATTCAAGAGACAAACAGACGTTTCTCGCTTCTCCAAACCGAGTCTGAGTCCTCAGGCTTCAGCGTTACGCGAGAGGAACTTGCTGGCGAAGAGATATTCCGCGTAGTCGGGCAGAAGCCTGAGCGCTGGGTTGCTCAAACAGAGTTTGGAAATGCGGAGGCAGTGGGCTATCTGGCCGAGCGGCTGCAAAAACTGGGTGTCGAAGACGAACTCACCAAGCTGGGGGCCAGATCTGGTTCAACGGTGATAATCGGCGCTGGCGACGGAGTGGTCTTTGATTGGAACCCACTGATCTCATCGTTAGCGGAAATCACGGATGCTCGTGAGGTTGCTGAAAGAATTGAGCCCAACACAAGAAGGACCAACAAGCAGCGTCGAGCCGAGTATCACGAAATGATGGATGAACGGGCCAAGGGCCGAGCTGAACGTGAAGCGGTAAGAGAGTCAAGTATTTTCTCGGAGGACGAGTGAACACCGCAGAGCGCCTGTCGCAGGCAAAAAGAGTCGTTATAAAGATTGGCTCCTCTTCAATCACGGGCGAAAACGAACACAACCTCGACCTAATTGTTGATTTTGTTGCCGAGCAAGTGGCTGGCGGCAAAGAGGTAATAGTTGTCAGCTCGGGCGCAATCGCTACTGCCGCGCCGCTGATTGGTCTGGCAGTAAAGTCGGAAGATCTCGCGACAAGCCAGGCGCTTGCCAGTATTGGACAGGCAAGGCTAATGGGTCGCTATGAGCGCTCTCTCGCCCGGCACAAGCTGATTCCAGGCCAGATCCTGCTTACCGTTGACAACCTCGATGAGGAGCAGCCGCGGACTAACGCATCCAGGGCGCTAGAACGTCTATTGGAGATAGGCGTGGTGCCGATCATCAATGAAAACGACTCTGTCGCCACCCAAGAAATTCGCTTTGGTGATAACGACCGGCTTGCCTCGAGGGTGTCGCTGCTGGCCAAGGCTGATCTGCTGATTTTGCTCAGTGATGTGGACTCGCTCTACTCAAAACCTCCTCAGGAGGCTGGCGCGGAACGCATCCTGTCGGTCACGCAGGGTGACGACCTATCGCACATACAGGTGTCGGGAACCTCAACCGGCTACGGAACTGGAGGAGCTCTTACAAAGCTTGCTGCTGCTCGCTACGCCGCAGAAGGTGGAGTGGGAGTGATCCTTACCGCCACAGAGCTGGTTGGCGAGCTTGCGACTGGGAATCCAAATCACACCTGGTTTGAACCCATCGCTGAGGCTGTTGGTTAGGATTCTGCAATGAGCACTCAAGCAATTCTCGAGCGGGCTAAGTCCGCTTCTCCAACACTTGCCGTGGCATCAACTGATGCTAAGAATGCCGCTCTGAGGCACATCGCGGGCCTTTTGTTGGAAAACGCCAAAGACATCGTGGCCGCGAACGGCGAAGATCTTGAGAGAGGCAAAGAAAACGGCCTAGCCCAAGGGCTGCTAGACAGGCTCAAGTTGGACCAGGCTCGGATTCAGGGCCTTGCCAACTCAATCTCGGAGATTATTGCCCTACCAGACCCAGTGGGGGTCAGCGTCCAGGGAAAGACTCTTCCAAACGGCATCGCTCTTCAGCAGGTAAAAGTCCCATTTGGCGTAATTGGTTGCATCTACGAGGCGAGGCCAAATGTCACCGTGGACATCGCTGCACTAGCCCTGAAGAGTGGGAACGCAGCCGTGCTAAGGGGTGGATCAGCTGCCGAGCGGACCAATCAGGTGCTCGTTTCCCTAATACAACAGGGCTTGAAGGAGAGCGGCTTGCCCGCCTCGGCTGTTGAAACAGTTGACGAGTTCGGCAGGGACGGCGCCACCGAGATGATGCAGGCTAGGGGTTTCATCGACGTTCTAATCCCCAGAGGGTCCGCAGCTCTGATTCAGAGCGTTGTCCAGAATTCGAAAGTTCCGGTCATTGAAACTGGAGACGGCATAGTTCACATGTTCCTCGACGAGACTGCTGAGCTTGAGATGGCTTTACCTCTCGTAATCAACTCAAAGACCCATCGCCCATCTGTCTGCAATGCCCTCGAGACACTGCTTGTCCACAAGGCTGCAGCTGAGAGGTTGCTGCCCGATATTGGCAAAGCACTGGTTGAAGCTGGAGTCAAGCTTCACGGATGCGAGGAGAGTCGCAAGTACATTGAGGCTGAGCCAGCCAACGATGACACTTGGAAGACCGAATATTTGGCTCTGGAATTGTCGGTGCGGGTTGTTGATGACCTCGATGCCGCTTTGGAGCACATCGCCAAATATTCAACTCATCACACCGAGTCAATCGTTACATCTGACCTTGCGAATGCTGAGAGGTTTTTGAGCGCCGTGGACTCGGCTGCTGTCATGGTAAATACGTCCACGAGATTCACCGATGGCGGAGAGTTTGGATTTGGAGCAGAGGTTGGCATCTCAACCCAAAAGCTTCATGCTCGTGGCCCAATGGGCCTCAGCGAACTAACCAGCACAAAGTGGCTGGTTAGAGGCAACGGCCAAGTCCGAAGCTAAACTTGAAGTAGAGATAGGAGATTCTGTGATTTCAATACTTCTTGAAGAAGCCATCGTTCACCACAACGAGCTGCCAATGCCTGCTGTTTTGTATGGCCTGATAGCACTTGTTGGCTTTGTGGCACTGGGTGCAGTGACATGGTCGTATCGAGACGTCTCCAATCGCAATCCACGACGTTCAAGCCACCAGGCGGGCCACTAGTAAACCATGAACGCCAAGGGGCCACGCGTTGGCGTGATGGGTGGAACTTTCGACCCAATTCACCACGGCCACTTGGTTGCCGCCTCTGAAGCAGCCGACGCCTTCGAACTAGATGAAGTTATCTTTGTTCCAACGGGAGAGCCTTGGCACAAGAAGGTAGTTAGCTCGTCTGAGCACCGTTACCTCATGACGGTAATCGCTACAGCTGCGAACCCAAGATTTGAGGTGAGCAGGGTAGACATTGATCGACCTGGAACCACCTACACCGTCGACACCTTGAAAGAGATAAAGAAGGCAAAGCCAGACGCGGAGCTGTTCTTCATCTCAGGAGCCGACGCCATTGCCCAGATTCTTGTGTGGAAGCAGATCGATGAGGTTTGGGATCTTGCTCACTTTGTTGCGGTAACTCGACCTGGACATGCCCTGGAGCTGCCTCAGGCAGAGGGAGCCAAAATTACGCAGCTTGAAGTGCCGGCTTTGGCAATCTCATCGACCGACGTCAGGGACAGAGCAACGGCAGGGAAGCCAATTTGGTATTTGGTGCCTGATGGAGTTGTCCAGTACATTGCCAAGCACCGTTTATACAGGGGACTAGGTGACTCAGCAGCTAACTAGGCGTCAGCTTCGCGAGGCGGAACGCAGGGGAGAGGTAACTCCCTTGCAGTCCGCGAACCCGAGTCATACTGCCCCTGCCAGTCCTTCACCTGCAAGGCAGAAACCAGTTGCGACACCCACACAGGAGGCACGCACTGAGCAGCAGCTCACCAGAAGACAAATGCGAGAGCAGGGTCTTCTGGGATCGCCCGCAAGAATAGATGAGAGACCTGCGGTTTTAGAGAAGTCTTCTGCGCAGCCGGATTCCAGAAGAGCCAGGAGAGCAGCGGCGGTCGAGCCAAAGACGATTGACCCTCCGCAGGTCGACTTCCCTGAGCCAACCTTCACTGGACAAAATCTGCTTGCTGAGCCTTCAACCGAATCCATCATCCTGGACTCTATGCCTGAGGCCATCTCCCTCCCCATTGAAACTGGGGAGGTTGCGATCACAGGCTCAATCGAGGTCATCTCGGGTCCGATGACGGGCCCGACTACAGCAGCACTTGAGGGGATGGATGGTATTGACACCGAAGAAGGCGAGAGCGTTACCGGAGTTATTTCAACTGTTGAACCAATCAGCGCCCTGCAACTAATCGATGAGCGCTCGGGTTTCGCGGCCGTCCCGGCAAAGGTCCTTCGAAAGGGTTGGTGGAAACCTTGGGCCGTTGGTGCAGGCTCGGCAGGACTCATAGTCGCAGCAATCATTGCCGTTATGACGATTCTGAGCGCGGTCGGGGGATAAGGCTTGGCTGCAAGCAAAGAGACAATCTCTCTTCTCAAAGTTGCTGCAGGTGCAGCCAGGGAGAAGCTTGGTGAGGAGCTTGTCGCGCTGGACGTCACTGACCCTTTTGCCCTAGCCGAAGTTTTCCTAATTGTCTCGGCCAAGAATGAGCGTCAGGCGCTTGCTATCGCGGAGGCAGTTGAAGATGAGCTTGCGAAGAAAGACGTAAAAGCTCGTTTTAGAGAGGGCAAGCAAACAGGTCGCTGGGTCCTATTGGACTTTGGCGACCTGGTTGTTCACGTCATGCATGAGCAGGAGAGAGAGTATTACTCGCTCGAGAGGCTTTGGCGTGATTGTCCGGTTGTGCCCACCGAATGATTCTTGTGTAGACTTACAAAGCTTTTGGGCCTGTGGCGCAGCTGGTAGCGCACCTGCATGGCATGCAGGGGGTCAGGGGTTCAAGTCCCCTCAGGTCCACTCCAAACAGCCACTTCGCAGGATTTTTCCAGCTTCCTCACTTAGAATCAGGCCAGACCTAGTTATTAGAAGGAGCTAAGTTGTCACACAATCCTGCTTTCAATCAGTCTTTGAAGACCGGACTTATGGCAGAGCGCATCTCGCCGAGCGTGGTTGATGAGGAGTTTGGGCGCATCACCCAAACAAGGATGACCATGGAAGGTACCACTTCCAAGGTGATGGGTATGTTCTTGGCTGTCTTGGCTGGAGCTGGCGTCACTTGGTTCCTTGGCCTGTACAGCCTTGCATTCCCTGCAATGTTTGTTGGTCTTGGGCTTGGACTCTGGGCAGCTTTCTCAAAGAAGGTTCGTCCTGGTGTGATGATGGCTTACGCCCTCGCCCAAGGTGTCTTCATTGGCGGCATCAGCGGCATCTTTGAGGCCATGTATCCGGGAATCGTTCAGACAGCGGTTATTGGTACCTTTGCGACCGCGGGCGCGATGTTCGCCGCCTATCGATTCGGCTGGGTCAAAGTTGATGCCAGATTCACACGCATCATGACGTTTGCCATCATGGGCTACTTTGTGTTTGCGATGGTCAACCTCGGCTTTGCTCTATTTGCCGGCATTAGCGTCTACACCAGCCCATTTGGCTGGCTTATCGCCCTCGTTGGTGTTGGGCTTGCAGCTTTCACTCTTAATCTAGATTTCGAGACTATCCGCCAGGGAGTTGAGCAGGGCTGGCCTGAGCAGATGGAGTGGCGGGCAGCGTTTGGTCTGACTGCCTCCCTAATCTGGCTCTACGTCGAGATTCTGAGAATGCTGGCAATCTTCAATAACGACTAGGAAGCCTTCTTTTCCCACTCGAGCCAAAGCTGCCTGAGATCCCAGGCATTTTCGGCCAGGACCGAGACCCCTCGCACACCAGTGCGGCGGGTCTTTCCTGATATCAGGAGTAGTCGGTTTTGAAAAAGCAGACTTGAGCATCTGCGCTGAGCCTCGTCAAAGAATGTGGCATCGGCGCATCCAGTGCCATCGTCGAGGCTGATAAACACCACGCGCTTGCCGCTTCGCATCGGAGGAGTTTGCGTGGCCACCCTCACTCCCGCAACCAAAACCTCCGTGTTGCTCCTGAGGTCAACTAGTTCCGATGCCCTCACAACCCCCAGGTCATCCAGCATTCTTTGGAATCTCTCAATCTGATGCTCTGAGATGTCCATGCCTGTGTATTTGAGCTCTTGGTCCAGTTTTTCCTGCCTTGGCGGTGCTGGATTTCCCTTGGGGAGGTTGTCTAGAGATCCGAGTGCAAAGCTAAGTTGGTTCTTATCCTCGGCTGCAGGTCGTTTAGCAGTGAGCTGCCTGATGTGGACAAGTAGGTCACCACGGCTGTGCTGAGCATCCTCGCCAGATATCCCCGCGAGGCTATCCAAAGCACCAATTAGTGCGAGCCTTTCAAGAGTTCTCCTTGCGGGCCTTGCTCTGACGTAGAAATCGGCAATGTCTCTAAAGGGCTGTTCGCAGATAATTCTTTCTATTTCCCGTACTGAGATTCCAACAATCTCGGTCAGAGCCATTCGAACCCCGAATCCCTCAGCTGCCTTCTCGACCAGGTATTCGTTTGTTGATCTATTCACATCAATCGGAAGGAGCCGAACCCCAAGCCTCCTAGCTTCTGCAAGGAGAAGTCTTCTTGGGTACATTCCAGGGTCATGAGTCAAAAGTCCCGCTATGAACTCGGTTGGGTAGTGGGTCTTTAGCCAGGCAGAGTGATATGTGGGAAGGGCAAATGCGGCGCCGTGTGCCTTGCAGAAACCAAAGCTTCCAAAGCCCTCAATGATTGACCAAACCTTATCGATGAGTTGTTTTTGGTAGCCGCGGGCTGCTGCCGCCTTGTGGAAGTAGTTTGAGACACTGGCAGCCTTTGCCTCCTTGCTAAGTTTTCGACGCATCTCATCAGCCTGAGCGAGGCTGCAGCCGGTCATCTTCTGCATGATTCGCATGAGTTGTTCGTGAAAGACCACAACCCCGTAACTTTCTTCGAGAATCGGTCTCAGATCGGGGTGGAGATAGTCCGGTGTTATTAGTCCGTGCCTGCCATCTAGGTATGGCTTGATCATGTTGCCCTTCATTGGGCCGGGCCGGAATAGCGATATTTGGAGGGTTAGGTCATTGAACCTGGTTGGCTGGTGTTTTCCGGTTAGCTCACGTTGCCCGGGGCTTTCAATCTGAAAAATCCCAAGGGTGTTTGTGGTCCTAATCTGCTCAAAGACCCTCTTGTCTTCTCTGTCAACGCTGTCTAGGTCAACCTTCTTCTTTTTGACCCTCGCAATTTCTCTGATGGTGTAGGCCATGGCACTTTGCATCCTGACCCCTAAGACATCAAGCTTGAGAAATCCCATCGGATCCATATCGTCCTTGTCGAACTGGCTCATGGGTAACCCAATACCACTGGGTTCAGTTGGGGTTAGCGATAGCAGGCTTGAGTTTCCCAGTATGACTCCGCATGGGTGAACAGAGATGTGCCTTGGAAGCCTGTCTAGCCGTTCGGTGATGTCAACCAGAAGGTTTAGCCTGTCATTTACTTTTATGTCGCTATTAAATTTTGCAAGCTCAGGCTTTCTATCAACCGCACCCCGAAAGCTTTTAGCCGAGAACCTCCAAATGTTCTTTGCAATCTCATCTATTTCGTCATCGTCGATCCCCAGGGCCATGCCGCTGTCTCGAACTGCACCCCTACTGCGATAGGTGGACTGCATTGAAAGCAAAGTGACCCGCTTGCCTCCATAGCGACGAAAGATGTTTTTGTAGATTTCGTGTCTCCTGGCGGACTCAACATCAATGTCGATGTCCGGGAGCGTGCTTCTTTCAGTCGAAAGAAAACGCTCGAACAGTAGACCCTCAGCTATTGGATCAACCCCACTTATCCCAAGCAGGTAGTTGACCAAAGATCCGGCACCAGAGCCCCTTGCAGCGCTGCGAATCCTCATGTCCCGAATCATTTGGGCGACATCTGCAACGGTTAGAAAGTAGGTGGCAAAACCAAGCTCATTGATTGCAATTAGCTCTTTTGATAGCCGGTGCTGAATCTCGGCAAGTTCGGGAGCCTTGGCACCGGGATAGCGCTCATGGATGGCGGAGTGTGCTTTTTGCCACAGCACCTCAAAGGGGTTTCCCTCAATTCCAAGAGCCTCTTGCTCAGGAGTCTTTGGCCTGCCAAAGCCGCAGTCACTCTCGGCATCCAGCAGGCAGCGCTCTGCTAACTGCTGAGTCTTCTGAATTAGTTTTTGCGCTCTTTTTGTGTCTTCGCAAACATCCAAAGCCAGACGGAACATCATCGGAGCCGGTTTCATCCAGGCCTGAGCGTTTGGCTGCATCGTAAAGAGCCCCAGCTGCTCAAGGTGCCGAGCGGAGTCCAGCACATCGGCGGTGATTGCATCATCCGGTTCTAAATACCTAGCTGCATTTGTCATGACAGCAGGAAGCCCTGTGGAATCTGCCAAGGTGAGCATGGCCCTGGCGTGCTCCTCTGATGCCACACTTCCAGGTTCGCTCAGCTGGTTCACCACCTCGATTGCCAATACCCCGGCTTGGGGGAGTGCTCCTAGCCAGCACTCAAGATCTCTTCTGGCATCGCTAGGGCTAGGAAGCAGCTTCTTTGCCACTGTGCTCTCGGGTCCTAGCAAGATGCTGCAACTTGGGTTTTCTCTAACCATTGCGGCTAGCTCTTCGAGGTCAAGCCTCGGTCTTCGCTCTTTGCCTCTTGAGTTGTGTGCTCGAGAGATTGCCCTGCAAATAAGCCCCCAGCCGCTTCCGGAATTATGGCCGTGAGCAAGGATCACAACTCGGCCCATTTCAGTCACCTCAAGGTTCACTCCGACTATCGGATGTAGCCCCTCTTTGATGCAGGAGGCAATGTGCTTTACGGCTCCGTAGAGACCGTCTCTGTCTGTGATGGCGAGTGCCTCAAATCCAAGGGCTTTTGCGGCACCAGCCAGCTGCTCGGGACGATTAACTCCGTAGTGAGCCGAATAGGCGCTTGCCAGATTTAGATGAGTAAATCCCATCAGTCCTCCAGCGGATAGATCTCCCAGCTGTCTGCTGGCTGCAGGTGTCTAAGTTCAAAAAGAGTTCTAGAGGATTGGGAGCTGGCCCAGAGCCGCCACATCTCAACCTCCATCAGGGGCCCACCAGTGCCCTTGGGTGCAGAGGAGGTTTCTTCCCACCAAATCCTCCTGGAATACCAGCGGACTGGCCTAGAGGAGACCAGGTATTCGCTTCCCCTCCATACAAAGCAGACCGGTGCACCATCTAGGTCCACAACAACACCCGAAAGGGTCTCTGCCTGCATTTCTAGCCCCTGCCCATTTATCGAACATTTGTTCGAATAAATAGTGTATGGCTAACGCCAGACATTTTCAAAACTGGCTAGCTAGACACGCTCAATCAGGCTCGGATTGTTATTTGAAACACTCCCCACCGCCCCAGATACCTCGTAAAACTCAAGACTCTGCGCAACCTCGTCGGACTCGGCGCTGAGTGCAGCAAGTAGCTCCCCACTTGTCTCGTAGTCGGGTGCCAGCCAAGAGCCAAGGTTCTCGGGGGAGAGGAAGATCGGGCTGCGCTCGTGGATTTCACTCAGTGCAGGCGAGGCCGCCTTGGTCAAAACTGAACAGCTGAGAAGCCACCTAGCGGGGTCGCTGGCGTCTTTGCTGGGATCTCGCCACCACGAGTAGATTCCGGCAAATGCAAGCACCCCCTCGGCTGGATGAATGTAGAAAGGTCTCTTCTTCTCGCCTTCGCTTAGCCACTCGAAGTACCCAGAAGCGGGTATGGCGCAGCGCTTTTTTAGCGCAGCATCTTTGAAACTCGGCTTTTCAAGAACGCTCTCGCTCCTGGCGTTGAAAAGTGGTGCTGCCGGCATCTCTTTGGACCAGTGGGGGATAAGGCCCCACCTCGCTGAGTGCAACTCTCTGGACGGTAGCCCCTCTATCTCCCGCTCAACAATGAGCCCAACCTGCTGCGTTGGAGCAATGTTGTAGCTAATTGGATTGAAGTCCTCTGGCACCTCATCAAGCTCGAAAAGCTCGGTTATCCCACCAACCTCTTTGGCGACTACGTACCTTCCACACATCTGCTACAAATCCCCAAAACTTTCAAAGATCTCATCTGGGGTAGGAAGCTCTTGGTTCAGCATCGAAAGCCGCTTTACAAAGGAGCGCTGCATTCTCAATTCCCCAAGCGGAATCTCTCCCCAGCTGGTCACACCGCGAATGCCCTGGAGCGCACTCAGGGACCAAACCTCGCAACCCTCAAGATTCTCTGGAGCCACTGCATCTTCCATGGTCTGAAAACCTGCCTGGCCGGCGATTTCAAAGACTAGTTCGCGGGTGATCGACGGGAGCCAATCAGTGGATCCATCTGGTCCGTACAGCACATCTCCTCGCCACCAAACAATGGAGCTCAATGCGCCATCAGCAATATTTCCAGACGGGGAAAGAATTACCGCTTCGTCGGCACCGTGAAGGTTTGCTGCTCGTCGCAGCGCTTGGCAACTCGAGAGGTCGGGACCCTTTACTTCAAATGCGACCCGAGGGTCGGACTTATCTGAGGTCCATAGCGTGCAGGTCTCGGTGCGCTCTGGGGCCGGCCGCATTCTAAGAAAGAGCCGCTCACCCACCGGCTGGGACTCTCGGTATTCGATGCGTGGAAACCACTCACCTTCTTTAGGAGTCTGCCCTACGAGAGCTGCAAAAAAAGCGGGCAGTTGTTTTCTGGTCTTTTGGTCCGCGATGGAGCTTGCAAAACGGTGAAAGTGTCTTTCTAGGGCACGAGCATGGCCTTTAGAGACCAACCAACTGTCCGCAACTGTGAGGGAATCTGACAGGGAAATGTCGACCCTTTTCAGCTCTCCAGAGCGGAACTGAAAGAAATCACCTGAAACGCTCACGATTACTAGACTACGAGGCTAAAGGGGTGCCTCATGCCACTGTTTAGCGAACGGCTTAGTGCCTGGACATCACTGAGCGATACGTTCGTCTCATTTTTTGGGCATCTTCCAGGGGCTTTCTGGCTGGACCGCGAACATCATCCCACCGCTCGCTACTCGGTCATAGGCGCTGGTGTGCCGGCAAAGGAATTCAGGCCAAGCATGGCCGTGGAAGCGCTGGATGTGCCATTTAGCTTCAGGCCTGGTTACATCGGAGTTATTCACTACGGATCTTCTACCCAGAATCTCAACGAATATGAGCTGCTAAGTGTGGATCGTGCCTTTGTTTATGACCACGATGCCAAGGCCATGTACTTCATTGGCGATTTTGAGACTCGTGAGGCCTTTGACGATTGGCATCGTGCTGCGCTGTTGCGGCTTGCCCTAGTTGGCGGCGAGTGCTCAAGTTATGAGCTCTCCAAACCAGCTGCGACATCGGCAGAGCTGGCAGCAGTCGATAGCAGGGCAGATTACCTGGCCAAGATCCGCCGGGTAAAAGACCACATTGCAGCCGGAGATGTCTACCAGCTTTGTCTCACAACCAAGCTACGCGGAGAGTTCACGGGGGATCCGCTTAGCTTCTTTCTTAGGCTGAGGCGCGAGCACCCGGCACCCTACGCAAGCTTCATAAGACTCCCTGGTAGCACCTACGTCTCAATCTCACCAGAGCTGTTTATTTCTGCACACGGCTCGCGAATAGTCTCCTCACCGATCAAAGGCACAAGGAGCCGCTCCGAGGACCTTGAGCGAGATCAAGAGCTTATGAATCAGCTTGGAAGCGATCTGAAAGAGCGCGCTGAGAACCTGATGATTGTTGATCTCATAAGGAACGACATGTCCGTAGCATGCGATCCCGAGAGCATTCAGGTCGAAAACCTGTTGGCAATTCGCAGCTACTCCACCGTGCATCAGTTGGTGAGCGACGTTTCTGGAGAGCTCTCAGAAGGCAATACATCGCTCGATGCCCTGGCAGCGCTGTTTCCTGGTGGCTCGATGACAGGTGCGCCAAAGATTAGGGCAATGGAGCTTATTGAAAAGTTAGAGGTCGAAAAGCGAGCCGGATACTCAGGAGCTATCGGCTGGATTGCTCAAAACGGGGACATGGAGCTTGGCATGGTTATCCGGACGGCGATTTTTGAGGACGACAAAGTTTCAATTGGAATCGGGGGAGGAATAACCTCAGATTCAGCGCCCGAGGCTGAGCACGAGGAAATCCAATTGAAGGCCACCGCACTCGCCAGCACACTAGGTGCCCAACTACGTTGGTAACCTTTTACTTTCTATTCGTCTAAGGAAACAGGTTGCAAGAGGAATACAGTGTTGCGGCAATCCAAGATAAGTGGTTGCCAATCTGGGATGAGATAAAACCTTTTGACTCCTCCAATCCAGATGACTCAAGGCCCAAGAAGTACGTCTTGGACATGTTTCCCTACCCCTCTGGGGATCTTCACATGGGCCATGCTGAGGCCTATGCCTTAGGTGATGTAATCGCTCGCTACTGGGTTCAGCGTGGCTACAACGTCATGCACCCAATTGGTTGGGACGCCTTCGGACTACCGGCCGAAAATGCGGCCATTAAGCGCGGTCTTGACCCAAGGAATTGGACCTACGAGAACATCGACCAGCAAAAAAGCTCCATGCGCCGCTATGCGTGTAGCTTCGACTGGGATCGGGTCTTGCAAACTTGTGACCCCATTTACTACCGATGGAACCAGTGGCTTTTCCTCCAGTTCTATAAGCGCGGTCTCGCCTACCGCAAGAACAGCAATGTGAATTGGTGCCCAAGCTGCCAAACAGTTCTGGCTAACGAACAGGTGGTGAATGGTCTTTGTGAGCGCTGCGACACTCAGGTGACGAAGAAAGCTCTGACCCAGTGGTATTTCAAGGTCACTGATTACGCCGACCGGCTCCTAGATGACCTGGAGACCCTGGAAGGCAATTGGCCCTCCAAAGTTCTCACCATGCAGCGAAACTGGATTGGTCGCTCCTATGGTGCGAACCTGAGTTTTGAAATTGAAGGACGGCAAGAGCCAATCGAGGTCTATTCCACGAGGCCCGACACCCTATTTGGCGCAACTTTCATGGTTGTAGCAGCCGACTCTGATCTGGCAAGCGAGCTAGCTGCCGGATCATCTCCTGAAGTCCGCATGCAATTCCACAGTTACCTCGAGCAGACCAAGAAGGCAAACGACATCGAGAGACTTGCTACCGACCGCGAGAAGACTGGTGTGTTTCTGGAACGGTATGCAATCAATCCGCTCAATGGCGAGCGACTTCCGATTTGGGTATCCGACTACGTGCTAGCTGACTATGGAACCGGGGCAATCATGGGTGTCCCCGCGCATGATGAGCGAGACATCGAGTTTGCCAAGGCGATGGGTATCGAGATCCGAATGGTTGTTGATACGGGCGAGGAAGACCCCGCCAAATCATTTGCTGCAACAACCGGCGATGGCGTGATGGTCAATTCAGGACCCCTGAATGGGCTGCGTAAGGCCGAGGCAATCGAGAAGGCAATTGAGATTCTTCAAGAAAAAGGCTCTGGACAGAAGGCAAAGAACTACCGCCTACGCGATTGGCTGATTTCCAGACAGCGCTACTGGGGAACACCTATTCCAATTGTCCACTGCGAAAAGTGTGGCGAGGTTGAGGTCCCCGAGGATCAGTTGCCTGTCGAGCTACCCCCAACCGAGGGACTTGACCTCCAGCCGAAGGGAACATCACCTCTAGGAGCCGCCGACGACTGGATAAACGTTGACTGTCCAAAATGTGGCTCACCAGCCAAGCGTGACAGCGACACCATGGATACCTTCGTGGACAGCTCGTGGTATTTCCTCAGGTATCTCAGCCCGAACAGCGAAGAGTTTGCCTTTGACGCCGAGGCCGCAGAAGAGTGGGCACCGGTTGACCAGTATGTCGGTGGAGTGACCCACGCGATTCTCCATCTTCTCTACTCACGGTTCTTCACCAAAGTGCTATTTGACATGAAGCTGGTTGATTTTGAAGAGCCTTTCACCAGGCTCTTGAATCAGGGCATGGTGCTTATGAACGGCCAGGCTATGAGTAAATCTAGGGGCAACCTCGTAAGACTCAGTGAGCAGCTCGACGAGCATGGTGTTGATGCAGTTCGTCTAACCATGGCATTTGCTGGACCTCCAGAGGACGACATCGATTGGGCAGATGTTTCGCCAGCGGCCTCATCGAAGTTCCTGGCACGCGCTTGGAGGGTCGCTAAGGATGTGTCAAGCAAAGTTGGCGCCGAAGAAACCAGCGGCGACAAAACCGTGCGGAGCGCCACCCACTCCTTCCTAAAGACATTTGAGGAGTCGATCGAGTCATTCAAGTTCAACGTTGGAGTTGCCAAGTGTATGGAACTTACCAACGTGCTTAGGAAGGCAATCGATTCGGGTTGCGGGCCTAACGATTCATCGGTTCGCGAGGGAGCCGAGGAGCTCGCCAAGGCACTTAGCCTCTTTGCCCCCTATACAGCTGA
Organism: Candidatus Aquiluna sp. XM-24bin5; assembly: GCA_003149555.1. The sequence goes on along the minus strand of QCWE01000001.1, from coordinate 503,993 downwards.
AGACATGTGGGAACTATTGGGACATAAGCCCTCAGTGGCTCTTGCGAAGCTGAGAGAAGTAGATGAGTCGCTACTAGTGAAAGAAACACTGACAGCAGTGGCTCAGGTGGACGGCAAGCTCCGGGACAAGTTTGAGGTCTCGACCTCTATCACTGAGGACGAACTGAGAACCCTGGCCATGAACTCAGAGGCCGTTAAGCGAGCTCTTGAAGGCAAGGAAGCTAAGAACGTAATCGTTCGGGCCCCGAAACTTGTCAACATTTCAACCAAGTAGGCATTTCTCCACCACATTCTGATCCCGGGCCGGCCCGCCAGGAATCATTTGCATGATGGCGGAATGAAGTCACTACTAGAGCGCTATAACCAACTAACCGAGAGCCAGAAAAAGCGTGGGCTAATCGCAGTGCTGCTCATGCTCGGGCTTGTCGGGGTCTGGCTAAGCGGCAGAGAGGAACAGCAAGAGTCGGTCCCGCTGCTGCCTCCAGAGGCTTTAGCTCCCATCAGTTCTACGATTCACATTCATGTAGTTGGCGAGGTTGCACATCCCGGGCTTTATGAACTTCCCACTGGTTCGAGAGCCTCGGATGCGGTTCAAAGCGCAGGAGGCCTAACGGCAGAGGCCGCACAGCAGAGCATCAACCTCGCAAGAATCTTGAGTGACGGAGAGCAGCTAACGGTTCTTTCTATCGAGGCCATGGCTGCGGGAAATTCAGGCGGCAAGGTTTCGCTGAATCGAGGCACTCAAGCCGATTTTGAGTCTCTGAGCGGCATCGGTCCTGCAACGAGCGAAAAAATCATCAAGTATCGCGAGGCAAATGGGGGCTTCTCAGCAATCGAGGAGCTAACTCAGGTTCCGGGCATCGGTAGCAAGCTACTTGCCTCAATCAGAGACCAGTTGACTTTGTGATTTATTTCATCGCCGGTGGCTATTGGCTGCTGCTTTGGGCCTTCGCACCTCCAGAGGCTAGTTCTTTGCTGAAACTGAGCTATCCAGAGATTCCATTCATCAAAGGTGTTCGAGCACGTTTTCTGGATCTGCTACATGGAGTATCCGACGATGCGGCCGGTTTGGTTGCTGGTTTGACCATAGGTGAGCGCGGTGCAATCTCGGATTCGCTGGCTTATGAGATGAAGCAGCTTAGTTTGACCCACTTGGTTGCGGTCTCTGGCGCCAACCTAGCCATAGTTATGGGTGTCGTTTATCTACTTGCCGCCAAGCTGGGCATCAGGCGAAACCTAAGATTCAGCCTCGCACTGTTCGTCATGGCCTGCTACGTACTTCTGGTTGGACCCGAGTCATCTGTTATTCGTGCGGCGACGATGGCACTTTTTGTCATGGTGGGCTTGTGGCTAGGCAGGGGCACCAACCCGTTGGCTTCGCTGAGCCTAGCGATCATTTTTCTACTCGCTATTGATCCAGGACTTTCGGTGGATGTGGGTTTCGGCCTCTCTGCTCTGGCCACCACTGGGCTCTTGCTTCTGGCACCAAAGCTGTATTCGGCTCTCGAGCCAAAGCTGCCAAAACTTCTTGCAATCGGCGTAGCGGCGACGGTATCCGCCCAGCTCTACACGCTTCCAATAATCCTCTACCTTCAACCCTCGCTTCCCGTTTACTCGGTGATCGCAAACCTCTTGGTTGAGCCGCTTGTTGCACCGATAACAATTTTGGGTTTGTTGGCCGTTATGACGATTTGGGTTCCTCCGCTATCTGCGGCTATCGGCTTCATAGCCTCTATCGGCAGCAATTGGATTGTTGTGGTCGCTAAGACTCTGGCTCCGATGCCACTTGTTCGACTACATTTCATCGACGGGCCATTTGGAATCTTGCTTGCAGTGTTGTTTGTTTTTGCCATCTCCCTCTTTTATCTGGCGAAGACGCCTGCTCTTCGGGTTGGAGCGGGTACGTCCATGTCTGGACTGCTGATTGTTGCCTTGACGTGGGTAGGAACAGACATTTTTAGGAGCCAGACTTTTGCTGGCGACTGGCAACTCTTCTTCTGTGATGTTGGACAGGGCGACGCAGCTTTGGTCCGTAGCCAAGGGAGGACAATGCTCATAGACCTTGGGCCAACAAGCGAATCTCTTGCGAGTTGTTTAGAGGCAGCCGAAGTCATAGAGCTGGACAGGGTGATCCTGAGCCACTTCGATGCAGACCACGTTGGTGGAGTGCTTGCCTTAGAAAAAGTTTCCTTTGGAGAGATTGTGGTTTCTGGCTTTCAAGATGACAGGCCCTTGGTTGAGCTAGTTGGAGAGGTGGCCAGTGGCAAAGGTGTTCCAATATCCATCGGCTTCGAGGGCCTGAGTGGCACCTTTGGAGACTTCACGTGGAAAATTCTTTCCCCCTCGGCAACCGCATCAGAGGCCAAGGACAGTAATGACTCCTCACTTGTGCTTCTTTTGGAGCGGCCGGAATATGCGGCTTTGTTTTTGGGCGACCTTGGTGAGGAAGGGCAAGACAGGCTTCTTCGGCGACATCCAAAGGTGATTGAAAAGCTCTGGCACAAAGTCCTGGTGACGAAGGTCGCCCATCATGGCTCCGCGGATCAATCACGCCCTCTCTATCGAGCCCTTGGGTCGGAATATTTAGTCTTTTCCGTTGGGCCAAATCTTTATGGTCATCCGGCTAAATCATCACTTTCGCTTAGCTGGCTTAGTGCGGCTGAGGTGGTTCGCACTGACAGGTTGGGGCACATCGCGTTCGGTTTCGACGAGAAACTTCGATATCGCCACAGCGGTAAACTGACCGCGTGAGCGGGACAGTGCACTGGTTTGAAGCGAAGCCTGCTCCGCTTGTCCTGGTTGTGGGGCCCGAGAGTTACCTTGCATCGAAGTCGATAAGGACCATCCGTGAACAGCTTCGTCAGGCAAACCCAGAACTCGAAGTAAGTGAAATTCAAGAGGGAACATACACAGCAGGAAAGCTCTTCGACTTTGCTTCTCCTTCTTTGTTTGCCGAGCCCAGGATGGTAATCATTCATGGCGCAGGGGAGGGGCTACTCGAGGATCTGAAGCAGCTGCTTGCAGATCCAGTTGATGGCTGCACGGTCGTCGTGAGGCTACCGAACATGGTTGGTCACAGCGGCAAGATCAGAAAGGAACTTGCGAAGCAGGCGCTGAGTGTCAGCTGTGAGGAGCTAAAAAAGGATTCTGAACGCATTGACTTTGTAAAGCGTGAATTCACCCGAGCAGGCGTGCCGATTGATCAACAGGCAATACGCGCACTAATTAGCGCATTCAGCTCCGATCTTGGCGAGCTTGGCGCCGCTTGCTCCCAACTGAGCTCCACACATGCCAAGGTCGCGCTTGAAGACGTTGAGGCTGCTTTTGGAGGGCGGGTGGAGACAAACGCATTCAAAATCGCGGATGCGGCGCTCTCTGGAAACGCAGCGGAGGCTATACGACTTTTCCGCCACGGATTCGCAACCGGTATTGATTCGGTTGCTCTTGTCGCTGCGCTCAGCATGAGGATTCGCCAGCTTGCCAGGCTCTTCAATGATCGAAACGCTTCCCCTGCGACCCTTGGCATGCAACCGTGGCAAATAGACAAGGCTAGGAAAGAGCTCAGCGGTTGGCAGGAACAGGAGTTGGCGGGTCTCGTTCAGCTTGCCGCCCAAACAGATGCGGACGTCAAGGGAGCTTCTCGAGACCCCGAATACTCGGTTGAGCGTCTCCTGCTGGCCATGGCCCGGGCAAACTAAAAGGGCCAAGATTTCTCCTGGCCCTAGTTAGATCTAAAAACTTAGAGGCTTGCGACTTTCTTCGCGATTGCACTCTTGCGATTGGCAGCCTGGTTCTTGTGGACTACGCCTTTGCTAACAGCCTTATCCAGCTTGCGAGTTGCATTCTGCAGAGCGGCTTCGGCGGCCTTCTTGTCGCCTGATGCTGCTGCCTCGCGAGCGGCGCGGACTGCGCTCTTCAGCTCGGTGCGGACAGCCTTGTTGCGCTCTTCCGCCTTGCGGTTGGTTCCAATCCGCTTGATTTTGGACTTAATGTTGGCCATGTTTCACTTTCTAAAATGAAAAATCTTTTTTCTTAGGAGAAACCCCAGAACAAGCTAAAACTCTATCAGGGGGATTATTTCTGGGCAAGCATCTGAGAGAATTGGAGCCTCCGTTGCTTTTCCCTAAATGAGGTTAGTTTGTCGCCCAGCGCACCCAAGGCTCTAGAGCCGAGTCAGACGCCAGCTGAGCTCATCAGGAATTTTTGCATCATTGCCCACATCGACCACGGCAAGTCCACCCTTGCCGATCGCATGCTACAACTCACTGGGATCGTGTCCGAGCGTGAGATGCGCGCACAGTACCTAGACCGGATGGACATTGAGCGTGAGCGGGGAATCACTATCAAGAGTCAGGCTGTGAGGCTTCCTTGGGAGGCGGATGGCCAGGCCTACGCGCTTAACATGATTGATACACCCGGACACGTGGATTTCACCTACGAAGTGTCAAGGTCCCTGGCAGCTTGTGAGGGAGCTGTTCTGCTCGTCGACGCTGCACAAGGCATCGAGGCTCAGACGCTAGCCAATCTCTACCTAGCCTTGGAAAATGACCTAGAGATCATTCCTGTTTTGAACAAGATTGATTTGCCAGCTGCGCAACCCGAAAAGTTTGCCGAGGAGCTTGCGAATTTGATCGGGGGAGACCCTGATGACTGCTTGCGGGTTTCAGGGAAGACGGGAGCCGGAGTTTCCGAGCTGATGGACCTAATCGTCAAGCGGGTTCCCCCGCCAAAGGGTGACACTGATGCTCCCGCGAGAGCCATGATTTTCGACTCGGTGTACGACTCGTATCGCGGCGTCGTTACCTATGTGAGGATGATCGACGGTTCGCTCAAGCCGAGAGAAAGCATCCAAATGATGTCTACCAAGGCTGTTCATGAGCTTTTGGAGATTGGCGTTATTTCTCCTGAACCCAGGGCGACCAAGGGTCTAGGTGTGGGGGAGGTTGGCTACCTGATCACCGGCGTAAAAGACGTGCGTCAATCAAAGGTGGGTGACACTGTAACCACCAAGACGAAGCCTGCGGCCTCACCGCTGAAGGGCTATGCAGAGCCGAAGCCCATGGTCTTCTCGGGCATCTATCCAATTGACGGCAGCGACTACCCAGATCTAAGAGAGGCGCTGGACAAGCTGAGACTCAGCGATGCTTCCCTGGTCTACGAACCAGAGACCTCTGCAGCTCTTGGATTCGGCTTTAGGTGCGGTTTCCTAGGCCTTCTACATCTCGAGATCATCACCGAGAGACTCGAGAGAGAGTTTGGTCTTGCCCTCATCGCTACAAGCCCGTCTGTGGTTTATCACGTGCGCAAAGACGATGGCACAGAGCTCGTCGTAACCAATCCATCTGAGTATCCCGACGGCAAGATCGCGGAGGTGGAGGAGCCGATGGTGAAGGCAACCATTTTGGCCCCAAAGGACTACGTGGGAACGATCATGGAGTTATGCCAGACCAAGCGCGGAACCATGATGGACATGCAATATCTGGGCGAAGATCGAGTGCAGATTCGTTACCGCTTGCCTTTGGCAGAAATCGTCTTTGATTTCTTTGATCAGCTAAAGAGTAAGACCCAGGGCTACGCCTCCCTTGATTACGAGGACGACGGGTTCAATGTCGGAGATCTTGTGAGGGTAGACCTGCTCCTACAAGGAGAGAAGGTTGACGCCTTTTCGGCAATAGTTCACAAGGACAAGGCTTACGCCCACGGTGTCAGGATTGCTGGCAAGTTGCGGGAGCTGATCCCGAGGCAGCAGTTTGAGGTTCCGATTCAGGCGGCAGTTGGTGCGAGGGTTATCGCGAGAGAGACCATCAGGGCAATCCGTAAAGACGTCTTGGCTAAGTGCTATGGCGGTGACATCACACGAAAGCGCAAGCTCCTGGAGAAACAAAAAGAGGGCAAGAAGCGCATGAAGATGGTCGGCAGAGTCGAAGTGCCACAGGAAGCTTTCATTGCGGCTCTCAGCTCTGACGATTCCAAGGCGGCGAAGAAATAGGTGCCAAGCGCTCTGCCTGTAGGAGCCCCCTGGCCCAAAGATAACTGGCTGGAGAGAGATTCTTCACCGCGCAGCTTTCATGCCTACGTGCATGTTCCGTTCTGCGAGGTTCGTTGCGGTTATTGCGACTTCAATACCTACACGGCCAAGGAGTTAGGTGGTGTTAGTCAGTCCTCTTTTCATGAGCAACTAATTAGGGAAATCGCCTTTTCCCATGCCGTTCTTGGTGAGATGCCGAAACTCTCGTCCGTATTTATCGGTGGTGGAACGCCATCGCTCTTCTCAGCGGAACAGATCCAGCAAATCGTGGGTGAATTGAGTGACACCTTCGGGCTAGCAGAGAACTGCGAATTGACGCTGGAGGCAAATCCCGAATCCACTTCGGAGCGGTATTTAGAGGAAATTTCGCAGGCCGGTATAAATCGCTTGTCCATGGGTGTCCAAAGCTTTGACAAGGCCGTGCTAGCAACTCTCGACAGGCAGCACAATCCAGAGCGAGTGGCGTCCCTCGTTCAAGCGGCCAAGGACGTTGGCCTGGCCGTCAGCGTCGATTTGATCTACGGGGCACCTGGTGAAACCGTCGAGTCTTGGACCGAGACACTCAGTGAGGCACTTGCGCTTGAGACTGACCACATCTCGGCGTATTCGTTGATTATTGAGCCGGGTACGAAGCTTGCTCGCCAGATAGCTGCTGGGGAGCTAAGCGAAACCAATGAGGATCTAAATGCTCACCTGTACGAGATTGCAACGCAGCTCATAGGTGGGGCGGGTCTTGAGTGGTACGAGGTCTCAAACTGGGGTGAGCCCTCGCGTCACAACAGCGCCTATTGGCAGTCGCAGAATTGGTGGGGGTACGGACCGGGCGCGCATTCTCACATTGATGGCAATCGCTTTTGGAACCACAAACACCCAACGACCTATCAAAAGCACCTTGTGGAGGGCTCCCCGGCTGCTGGCTTGGAGCGCTTGTCTAGGAGGCAAGTACTAGAGGAGACCCTGCTCCTTATGCTGCGGACAAAGTGGGGTGTTGCGAGAACAACGTTTACCGAACTACAGGTGCCCGCGGAACTGGTGGCGGATGAACTGGCAAGAGGTAACCTGGAGCTAATTGAAGGCGATCGATTGCGGGCATCGGCCAAGGGACGGCTCATAGTTGATGGGCTGGTGCTGAAATTTCTCAGCCATTGACTGATGAATGTTTAGAATTGGCACTCAGGTTAGGTGAGTGCCAATGATTCCAGAGAGATCTCTTGATGTCCTAAGGGCGATTGTCCAGGACTTCATTTCGTCTAACCAGCCCGTTGGCTCTAAGTCGCTTCTAGATCGTCATCCACTTGGCGTCTCAGCGGCAACCGTGAGAAACGACATGGCCCTTCTGGAAGAAGAAGAATTGATCACCGGCCTTCACACCTCCTCTGGCAGAATCCCGACGGAAAAGGGGTACAGGCTCTTTGTTGATCACCTCGGGGAAATCAAGCCGCTGTCTTCGCCAGAGCGCAACGCAATTGAGAGTTTCCTGGACGAGGCAAATGATCTTGATGAGGTTGTGGAGCGCACCGCACGGAGCCTGTCTCAGCTAACCAATGCACTTGCCCTGGTTCAATACCCCTCACTTGGCAGGTCAGCAGTCCAGCACATCGAGCTCATCCCTCTTAGTGAAAAGCGAGTACTGCTGATGCTCATCGTGGATTCCGGAAGGATTCAGCAGCTTCAAATTGAAAGCAACGATGCGATTGACGAGGAGCTGATTCATCAGCTCAGAGGCAGGCTAAATGGCATGCTTGCCGGAGGCCAGCTTGCCGGTGTTGAGGAGAAGCTAAGGAACCTCGCCGAGGAGTTTTCTCCTGAGCGAAGGGGCACTGTTAGCAAGATTCTCGATTCCTTGATTTCACTTGTCGAGGCCAACCGCCAGGAGAAGCTGGTCGTCTCTGGCGCTGCGAATTTGGTAAAGCAGGACCAGGATTTTTCTGGCGAGCTCTCGAAAGTCCTCGAGGCGATTGAGGAGCAGGTAGTACTGCTAAAGCTTCTTGATGAGCTTCATGCCGACCAGTTTGGTGTTGGGCTCCGGATTGGTTCAGAGCTGGGACTTGCTGACCTCACCCACACCTCTCTCGTCGTAAGTGGTTACGAAAAGAGCGGAACCGAGGTTGCGAAGCTTGGGGTTTTGGGTCCAACGCGCATGGACTACTCGGGGAACATTGCCTCGGTAAGAGCGGTTGCAAGGTATCTGACGAAGCTTCTGGAGGGTAATTCTTGAGTGACCACTATCAGGTCCTTGGAGTATCTCCGGACGCGTCTTCGGAGGAAATCAAGAAGGCCTATCGCAAGCTCGCGCGCGAACTCCACCCTGACATCAATCCAGCAGAGGACGCCCAGGAGCGATTTAAGCTCGTGACCCACGCCTATGAAGTCCTTTCAGACCCTAATGCCAGAGCTCAATATGACCGTGGCGGTGAGCAGGGGTTTGGTCTCGGCGACATCTTCGACAGTTTCTTTGGTGCACCGCAGCGGGGAAGAAGATCTCGCTCCGAGAGAGGTCAAGATGCCCTTCTGCGCATGGATCTGGATTTAGACGAGTCGATTTTTGGGGCTAACAAGACTCTCACCATAGATACCGCCATTGGCTGCGACACTTGTTCGCAGAGCGGGGCTAAGCCAGGGACCAGCGTGAAGACCTGTGATATCTGTGGCGGTAGTGGCCAGATTCAAAGGCAGGTTCAGTCGTTCATGGGGATGATGGTAACCACCGCACCTTGCAACGTATGTCGAGGCGCTGGCGAGGTTGTTCCTTCGCCTTGCCCCGATTGTCGCGGGCAGGGGCGAATCAGGGCAAAGCGCGACCTGGACGTTGAGATACCTGCGGGTGTGAGCGATGGATTGCGTCTTCATCTTCCAGGCCAAGGTGAGGTTGGATTTGCAGGCGGGTCAGCAGGGGACATCTATCTCGAGGTTTCGGTCAGGCCGCACCCGGTGTTTGCCAGAGACGGCGATGACCTAGTTGGGATTCTTGAAGTGCCGGTTGCTGACGCGGCGCTCGGCTTCACAACAGAGGTCGAGACATTTGACGGACCAAGCAAGGTCGAGGTGAAGGCAGGTGCCCAGCACGGCGATGTTGTGACTCTCAAAGGTCTTGGTGCCACGAGACTCAGGGGGAGAGGTCGAGGAGATCTCCATCTCCAGGTAAACGTCCTGACACCCTCCAGGCTGGATTCCAAGTCGAAAGACATCTTTAAGAAATTGCGAGAACTCCACAAAGGAGACGGCCCAAGACTTGGCAGCCGGCGAGCAAAGGGCCGCTTTTAGTGCACTGGTTCTATGACCCGACCTTCTCAGCCGAATCCAGCAAGGTTCGAGTGGACGAGGTTCAACACTTCAAGTCGCTTCGCATTCGCGAAGGAGAAGGGCTTGTCGTGACTGACGGCCGGGGAGGCGTATTTCTCTGTGAGGCCGCAAATCCTGGCACTGGCGAGGTGCGGGTTCAATCCTTAGAGCACAAAGCTCCCGAAACACTCCAGATTCAATTGATTCAGGGCATTGCCAAGGGTGACCGCGACGAGCTAGCTCTCCAGGCCTCTGTTGAACTCGGCTGCACATCCGTAGTTGCGTGGCAGGCAGAACACTCGGTCTCCAGATGGACTGGAAAAGAGGACAAGAACCGGGAGCGTTGGCAGCAGATCGCAATTGGTGCAATGAAGCAGAGCCGGCAGGCTTTTCTTCCTGAAATCTCGGGACCTTTATCGACAGCGGCACTCAGACCATTAGGTCACGGAATTATCTTGGATCCAACCGCAGAGTTGTCGTTGGCAGAGCTAGACAGAGAGTTTGCGTCCTATTCGATTGTCGTGGGCCCAGAGGGCGGCATTTCTGACTCTGAAATTGATCAGCTAAAGCGAGCTGGGTTCGTCTCCTATCGCCTGGGTGACGCGGTCATGCGCACCAGTACCGCTGGACCGGCTGCGATTGCGGCTCTGAAGACTATGCGCGGGCTTTGGTGAAGTTGCGTAGTATGAAATTGGAGGTCTAGTTGGACTGCATCTTTTGCAAAATTGTCGCTGGGGAATTCGGCACGGAAATCATCGCCGAAAATGACCATGCCGTTGCATTTCGCGACATCAAGCCATTGGCGAAGACGCACATTTTGGTAGTGCCGCGCGAGCACTCTGCAAACATCGCACAGATCACAGATTCGGCTGTTCTGACTGGACTACATTCCTTGATTCGTGAGGTTGCGGCGAAGTTTACCGACGGGCAATTTCGCCTACAGTTCAACAGCGGAGAACTCGAGGGTCAAACCGTCTTCCACACCCACGCTCATGTTTTATCGGGACGGGCGGTTTAGTGCCAAAACTCAGTTTTGAAGCACCTCCAGTTGCGCTACTGGACCTCTTGGGTAGCGAAGACAGCTTGATCCGTCAGCTTGAAAAAGAGATTCCAGGCCTAAAGGTGCAAAACCGTGGCCACGACTTCTCCCTTGAGGGTGACCAGTCTGCAATCGAAACTGGTCAGCGGGTCGTACTTGAGCTAGCTGAGCTAATCAAGCAGGGTGTGAGCCCTGACAAGAAAATGGTGACAGAGAGCATTCGGATGTTGGAGTCTGACCAGATCCCCTCAAAGGTTTTGGGTGCTGGTTCTATTCAGACGCCGGCCAAAACCGTGAGGGCAAAGACTTTAGGCCAAAGGCAGTACCTGCAGGCAATAGACGATCACACAATCACCTTTGGCATCGGACCCGCTGGAACCGGAAAGACCTACTTGGCAGTGGCTAAGGCCGTCTCAGCGCTCTATCGCAAACAGGTCAGCAGAATCATTTTGACCAGACCGGCTGTTGAAGCCGGTGAGCGACTTGGCTACCTCCCTGGGACACTCAGCGAGAAAATCGATCCCTACCTAAGGCCACTCTTTGACGCACTCCAGGAGATGCTCGAGCCGGACGCAACGGCCAAACTCATGGAGTCGGGAGTAATTGAAGTTGCCCCGCTTGCATACATGCGCGGGCGAACGCTTAATGACAGTTTCATCATTCTTGACGAGGCACAGAACACCACAGCTGAACAGATGAAGATGTTCCTGACCAGGCTTGGCTTTGGCTCGAAGATGGTTGTGACCGGCGATGTCACGCAGGTTGATTTGCCCACCGGCAAGTCGGGCCTGGATGTTGCCACGTCGATCCTTTCTGATGTATCAGACCTGCACATTGCAAAGCTCTCGAGCAAGGATGTGGTTCGCCATGAGCTGGTGACGCGCATTGTCGATGCCTACGATCGCGCGGGTAACAAGTGACAATCGAAATCACGAACGAATCTGAGGTTGCCGTCGACCTCACACGTGTCCAGCTCTTAGCTGAGCACGTCCGGGAATCACTGAGACTGCACCCCTTGGTCGATGTCGGGATCATATTTGTCGATGAAGCCCCAATGACCGACCTGCATATTCGCTGGATGGATGAGCCTGGTCCGACTGATGTCCTTAGTTTTCCCATGGATGAGCTCAGACCGGGCTCCGACGAGATGCTCAGTGCCGAAGGCGTGCTTGGAGATGTTGTCATCTGCCCGCAGGTTGCAAGGCGACAGGCGGAGGTGGCGGGGCATCCAGAGATGAACGAGATGCTCATGCTACTTACTCACGGCATGCTCCACCTTGTCGGTTTTGATCACGCAGAGCCAGAGGAGGAGAAAGAAATGTTCGCGCTTCAAAAAGAACTCCTCGACTCGTTCTACGAGAGAGAAAAAGATGCTTGAGCTCTCTTTGGGCCTTGGCGCTTTGGTTTTGCTGACTTTCCTCGCGGCGATTCAGACTCACCTTGAAATAGAGGAGGATGAGAGGGCTGGAGCTCTTTCAATTGCACGTGCTTTTCTGCTAGTCGTCCTAGCCGCGTTCTGGATTTCGATTTCGGATTCACTCACTCTCTTTAGTGCGATCCTCGCTGGATCCCTGTTCCTCATTTGGTTGATTCAGCAGTTTCTGGGGCGCCGCATTGGCAGGTTTGCCTTCGCTTCTCGTTTGGCCCAAAAGGCCGACTCGCTTGTTTCCGCATGGGCGAATCTCGTTAAGCCGCTGAGGCTCAAGACTCCGGAGCAGCTTGAGAGTTACGAGCAGGAGCTAATGGAGTCAGTCGAAGAGTTTTCCGAGACAGTCGTCCGGGAGGTCATGGTTCCACGAGTCGACATCGAGGTTCTCGACAGCGATGTGACCCTAGAGAAGGCACTTTCGGCGTTCATCAGCACCGGCTACTCAAGATTGCCTGTGATTGGCGAGGACGTTGATGATGTCGTGGGCGTTCTCTACCTCAAGGACGTAACAAAGGTTATTCATCAAAACCCTCAGCACCTTGAGACCAAGACTGCCGCCGAGATCTGTCGCAAGCCGGTATTTGTCCCTGAAACCAAGGTCGTATCAGAGCTGCTCCGGGAGATGCAGCTCTCGAGGACCCAGATAGCGATGGTTGCTGACGAGTACGGGGGAGTTGCAGGGCTGGTTTCAATTGAAGACCTCATCGAGGAGCTTGTTGGCGAGATCAGTGACGAGTACGACAGAGAAGAAAGCGGCATCGAGGACCTTGGAAACAGCCGCTACCGCGTGAGCCCGAGGGTGACACTCGATGAAATCTCCGAGCACTGTGAGCTCGAAATCGAGGATGAGGATGTTGACACGGTGGCGGGCTTGCTAACAAAGGCAGTCGGTCAGCTGCCTTCGGGAGGAGAGGTCGTTGAGATAGCTGGCTTGGAGCTAACCGCCGAGAGGGTCGATGCTCGCAGGGGCCGTATTCTCTCTGTGATTGTGCGAAAGCTGCCGGGCGATGAGTGATTTTCGCTCTGGCTTCGCTACCTTCGTCGGCCGGCCGAATGTTGGAAAGTCAACTCTCACAAATGCAATAGTCGGGTCAAAGGTTGCGATCACCAGCTCCAAGCCACAAACCACCCGCAAAGCAATTCGTGGCATCCACACAACACAAGAGGGTCAGCTAGTGCTAGTGGACACCCCAGGAATTCACAAGCCTCGAACGCTCCTTGGTCAGCGCCTGAACGCAGTGGTTGACGAGACCCTCGGCTCGGTTGACGTCATTGCATTCTGTTCTCCCGTCACGGACGCAATCGGCCCGGGTGACAGGCGAATTGTTGAGGAAATCCAAAAGTTTCCAAAGGCAAAAAAGATTGCGATTGCCACAAAAATCGATGCTGCCGGGAGAGATCAAACTGCCAGGCACCTGATTGAACTATCGGAGCTTGCAGACTGGGAAGAAATCGTCCCCGTCTCTGCCCTAACCGGTAAGCAGGTCGATTTGCTTGTTGGGCTATTGATCGGCTTGATGCCCGCGGGCCCCATGCTCTATCCGCAGGATCAGTCGACCGAGGAAGAGAATGAGGACATCATCTGTGAGCTCGTTCGTGAGGCTGCGCTAGAGCGCCTTGAGGAGGAGCTACCGCATTCGCTTGCTGTGACCTTGGACGAAATCCTGCGGGAAGATAAAAAGAAGATCTTCCTTAGCGTTTGGGTTGAGCGTGACAGCCAAAAGGGAATCATTATTGGCAAGGGTGGCAAAAACCTAAAGGAGATCGGCTCGAAGGCAAGAGCGGCCATTGAGCAGCACCTTGGAGAACCGGTCCATCTCGCAATTCAAGTAAAGGTCGCCAGCAATTGGCAACAGGATCCCAAGCAGCTAGGCAAGTTGGGTTTCTAGCCAAGGCGCAAATCTGGTGCTAGCCTGACAGCATGCGTTTCGCACTCCTGCTTAGCGGCCGCGACGGGGCTTAGTCCAAGGCCACCACTCGTCGCGGAGCTAGCTAACGGCCAAATTCGCGACCACCAGGAGAGAAATGAAAGACGCGCAGCAACCATCAAAAATGCCCTTTGGGCGCTATTTGCCATTCCATGAGCAGGTCAAGGTTGAACTACCGGACCGCACCTGGCCCACAAAACGGATCGAGCGAGCCCCAAGGTGGTGCGCGGTAGACCTTCGTGACGGCAATCAGGCTCTTATTGATCCGATGAGTCCCGAGCGAAAGCTGGAGATGTTCAAGCTGCTTGTGCGAATGGGCTACAAGGAGATCGAGGTCGGATTTCCATCTGCATCTCAAACAGATTTCGACTTTGTCCGGCTTCTCATTGAGCAAAACCTCATTCCAGACGATGTCGTAATTCAGGTACTGACGCAGTCACGAGATCATCTAATTGAAAGAACTTACGAGTCGATTGCTGGTGCGAAGCAGGCAATCGTTCACTTCTATAACTCCACCTCTGTGTTGCAACGTCGAGTGGTCTTCGGTCAGGACAAGGACGGTATCAAGAAAATAGCCACCGATGCCGCAAAGAAGTGCCTCGAGCTAGAAGCAACAATTCCCGAAACTGAGGTTTACTACGAGTACTCCCCAGAGTCGTACACGGGCACCGAGCTTGAGTTCGCAGTTGAGGTTTGCAATGCGGTGGCGGAAATCATTGCGCCCTCTCCAGAGCGCAAAATGATCGTCAACCTTCCAGCGACCGTCGAGATGATTACTCCAAATGTCTACGCAGATTCGATTGAGTGGATGTCCAGGCATCTCGCCCCGAGAGACTCGATAATCCTCTCTCTCCACCCGCACAATGACCGGGGCACAGCTGTCGCAGCCGCGGAACTTGGCTACATGGCGGGCGCTGATCGAATAGAGGGTTGCTTATTCGGCAATGGCGAGAGAACCGGGAATGTTGACCTGGTGACCTTGGGCCTGAATCTCTTCTCCCAGGGAATCGACCCGATGATCGACTTCAGTGACATTGACGAAATCAAACGGACCGTAGAGTACTGCAATCAACTTCCTGTTCCAGAGCGTTCACCCTACGGCGGTGACCTTGTCTACACAGCCTTCTCTGGGAGCCACCAAGATGCAATCAAGAAGGGTTTCGAACACCTTGAGCGCGATGCAAAGATGGCCGGAAATGAGGTGGACGATCACACCTGGGCGGTTCCCTACCTTCCAATTGACCCCAAGGACGTTGGACGAAGCTATGAGGCTGTGATCAGGGTTAATTCCCAGTCCGGAAAGGGTGGGGTTGCCTACCTCATGAAGACGGATCACTCGCTCGATCTTCCGAGGATGCTCCAGATTGAGTTTTCTCGTGTGGTTCAGGGCCACACCGACTCGCTCGGTGGTGAGGTGTCAAGTGCGAGACTCTGGGAAATCTTCCAGGACGAGTATCTTCCAGCATCTGTCGATGAGCTCAAATGGGGACGCTTTGAGCTCAAGAGAATGCGCTCAGAGAGCGAAATGGATGGGGTAGTGAACCTCGAGGTTGTTTTGCGCGATAGCGAGGGCGAGCTTGCCGCAAATGGAACCGGTAATGGGCCAATCTCCGCCTTCACGGACATTTTGAGCCAGCAGGGCGTCGGTGTTCGGGTTCTTGACTACGTCGAGCACACGATGAGCTCTGGTGGCGACGCAAACGCTGCAGCATATATCGAAATGGACGTCGAGGGTAAGACTCTCTGGGGAGTAGGTATCGATGGAGACATCGCTGTCGCTTCGCTGAAGGCCTTGATTAGTGGTGTAAACCGAGCCCTGAGGCTTGCCGTTACGAGCTAATTGCCGGTTCTGCTGAAATACTTGGCAGGTGCCCCACTACCGTGACGAAGCCATTGTCCTGAGAACCCACAAGCTGGGTGAGGTGGACCGCATTCTCACGCTACTCACCCGAAATCACGGCCAGGTGCGAGCCGTGGCCAAGGGAGTGAGAAAGACGAGCAGCAGGTTTGGGGCAAGGCTTGAGCCGTTTATGGCGTGTGACTTGCAGCTCTATGAGGGTAAGAATCTAGACACCGTCTCGCAGGCTGAGCAGATTGCAAACTATGGTGCGGACATAGTCAATGACTACTCTCGCTACACGGTTGCCTCCACGATCGTTGAGGCCGCGGAGAAGCTCACCCGAGAGCTTTCAAATGACAGACACTACCTGCTGGTAGTAGGAGCCCTGAGGACTTTAGCCAAGGGTGAAGTTGAGCCCTCGCAGGTGTTGGATTCTTATCTACTTAGGGCGCTGGCGCTCTCCGGATGGGTGCCGCTCTTAGATAGCTGCTCTCAGTGTGGAAGCGAGCCAAGCAGTTTCTCAATGCATACCGGTTCGGTCACCTGTTCCCAGTGCATTGCTGCGGGCTCGGTCAAAATTGGAGGAGAAGGCCTTGCCCACATGCAGGCCCTGATGGCGGGTGAGTGGGACAAGGTCAGTCAGCAGACTGTGAAAACTAAGCAAGCAGTCAGTTCGGTCGTTGCCGGCTACATGCAATGGCAACTCGAGCGCGGATTGAGGTCGCTGAGCTTTGTGGAGCGAGCATGATCCTTTTTGACCCAAAGCGCAAAGCCCCGGAGTTTGAGAGCCTACCCAATCACATTGCGGTGGTGATGGACGGCAATGGACGCTGGGCTAACAAGCGTGGACTCACCCGGACCGAGGGGCATCGAGCCGGAGAAGCCGCTTTGCTGGAGGTTATCGCAGGAGCAATTGAGGCAGGGGTTTCAAACCTGACGGCCTACGCGTTTTCAACTGAGAACTGGAAGCGCTCGCCCGAGGAGGTGCGCTTTTTGATGGGCTACAACAAGGAAGTACTGCGAAGACGTAGAGATCTCCTTATGGACTGGGGTGTCAGGATCAAATGGTCAGGCAGAAGCCCAAAGCTTTGGCCATCGGTAATCCGTGAACTCGAGGAAGCCGAGCGATTGACAGCTAAAAACAAGGGCATGACCCTGACAATGGCTGTCAACTATGGTGGGCGCCAGGAGATTTTGGATGCTGCGCAGGCACTTGTCGATAGGGCAGCTGCAGCAAAAAGCCCGTTTAGGGTGACACAGGCGAAGTTTGAGAGGGAGCTTTATCTTCCAGACATCCCGGATGTCGACCTTTTCATACGTTCCAGCGGGGAGATCAGGACTAGCAATTTCTTGCTTTGGCAAGCAAGCTACGCGGAGTACGTGTTCATGGACGAATTATGGCCTGATTTCACTCGCGAAACCCTTTGGAAAGCGATCTCTGATTACTCCGAGCGTCAGCGACGCTTCGGGGGAGCTGTCGACAGCCCGCTAAACTAGGGCTTCACCGTATACGGCCTGTGGAGACTAATGGCATCCCAAAAACTTGACTCAGTAATCTCGCTAGCGAAGCGCAGGGGCTTTGTGTTCCAGGCGGGAGAGATTTACGGCGGTTCCCGATCAGCCTGGGATTATGGGCCACTTGGGGTGGAGCTGAAAGAGAACATAAAGCGCCAGTGGTGGCACTCGATGGTCTCCTCGCGTGATGATGTTGTTGGCCTCGACAGCTCGATCATTCTCCCCAAAAAGGTCTGGGAGGCATCGGGGCATGTCGAGGCATTTGTCGACCCCCTAATCGAGTGCACAAGCTGCCACAAGCGATTTAGGGCTGACCATTTAGAAGAGGCCTTCGAAGAAAAAAAGGGTCGCACACCCAGCTCGCTTAGCGAGATTCCTTGCCCCAACTGTGGCGGTAAAGAGACCTGGACAGAACCCAAGAATTTCAATGGTCTCCTCAAGACCTCCCTTGGTCCAGTCGAGGATGAGTCTGGCCTTCACTACCTCAGACCTGAAACCGCACAGGGCATCTTCGTCAATTTCAACAACGTTCTCAACTCGGCACGGATGAAGCCCCCTTTTGGTATCGGCCAAATGGGTAAGAGCTTTAGAAACGAAATCACCCCCGGTAATTTCATCTTCCGCACGCGCGAATTCGAGCAGATGGAGATGGAGTTCTTCGTCAAGCCCGGAGAGGACGAGACGTGGCATGAATACTGGATCCAGGAGCGCTACAACTGGTACGTGAATCTCGGTATAGATCCTGAGAACCTGCGTCTTTTTGAGCACCCGAAAGAGAAGCTGTCGCACTACTCAAAGCGCACCGTAGACATCGAATACCGCTTTGGCTTCCAGGGTGGAGAGTTTGGCGAACTCGAGGGTGTGGCAAATCGCACTGACTACGACCTCAGAACCCACTCCGAGCACTCAGGTGTTGACCTGAGCTTCTTCGATCCGGTTGAGGAGAAGCGTTGGACTCCTTATGTTATCGAGCCAGCAGCAGGCCTCACTAGGTCACTAATGGCATTTTTGGTTGACGCCTACGCCGAGGACGAGGCTCCCAACTCAAAGGGAGGGGTGGATAAGCGAACAGTTCTCCGACTTGACTACCGACTGGCGCCCGTCAAGGCGGCTGTTCTACCACTAAGCAGAAATGAAGAGCTAAACCCGGTTGCCAAGGAGCTTGCCGTTACTCTCAGGAAGAACTGGAACGTTGACTATGACGATTCGGGGGCTATTGGAAGGCGTTATCGCCGTCAGGACGAGATTGGCACCCCTTTCTGCATCACGGTTGATTTTGACTCGCTGGAAGACAAAGCAGTAACTATTCGCGAGCGCGACAGTATGGCCCAGGAGCGCATTCCACTGGAGAAGGTTTCTGGCTACCTCTTCGAGAGGCTGCAAGGCTAATTTGGCCCTCAAGTACGGAAAGCACACCATTGAGGTGCCCGTTGTTTTGGCACCAATGGCAGGAATAACAAACACCGCTTTTAGAAGACTTTGTCGCGAACACGGCGGCGGGCTCTTCGTGTCGGAGATGATTACTTCTCGTGCCTTGGTTGAGCGAACCCCAGAGTCCATGCGACTAATCCAGCACCATCCCTCCGAAGAGATCCGCTCTATCCAGCTCTACGGTGTCGATCCAAAGACGATTTCGAGTGCAGTGAAGATGCTTGTTGAGGAGGATAGAGCTGACCACATTGACCTGAACTTTGGCTGCCCAGTGCCTAAGGTGACCCGCAAAGGCGGGGGAGCCGCTCTGCCTTGGAAGAAGGAGCTGTTCTCTGCCATTGTTTCCGCGGCCGTATCGGCCGCCGGGGAGGTTCCTGTCACCGTAAAGATGCGCAAGGGCATTGACGATTCTCACCTGACATTCATTGACGCTGGCAAGGCAGCAAGAGATGCCGGCGTGGCTGCCGTCGCACTCCATGGGCGAACCGCCGAGCAGTTCTACTCGGGTCAGGCTGACTGGTCCGCGATCGCAGAACTTCGTGAAGCACTTCCCGATTGTCAGGTGTTAGGAAACGGCGACATCTGGAGTGGCGAGGATGCAGTTGAAATGATGCGCCAAACTGGAGTTGATGGGGTCGTAGTCGGTAGAGGCTGCCTTGGTCGCCCCTGGTTATTTGGAGATCTTCAGCGCTCCATCAGCGCTTACCTAGAGGGAGCCAGCGCACCAACTGAAAGTGCGATGCCGACCCTAGGTGAGGTGGCGGATGCCTTCTACCGCCACGCAGAGCTCCTGACTGAGTTCTTTGAGGAAGAGAATCGGGCCTGTAGGGACATTCGGAAACATGTCGCTTGGTACTTCAAGGGCTACCCGGTTGGTGGGGAGCTTAGGGCAAAGCTGGCTATGTCTAACTCTCTAACGGAGATCGCAGAACTTTTGGGCGAGCTCGACAGAGGCTCCCCATACCCGGGTGAAGAGGCTGAGGGTCCCAGGGGTAGGCTCGGGGGCGTGAAGAGCTGCTCCCTGCCAGAAAACTGGCTTGACTCTCAGGAATTGAGCGAGGCCCACCGCTCCCAGCTTGAGCTCGCAGAGTTGTCGGTGTCGGGGGGATGATGAGCCAAGCAACAGAGTCCGGCTACAGCGATTTCGACCGCGAGCGCTATGTGCCGCAACCGAAATCCTCGATGGTACGAAGGGGCGAATTTGCGCGCGATAGAGCGCGAGTTCTGCATGCCGCAGCTTTTCGCAAACTCAGCTCAAAGACTCAGGTGCTCTCGCCCTCCTCCGGAGATTTTGCAAGGACTCGGCTAACTCATTCTCTTGAGGTTGCTCAAGTCGGCAGGGAGCTTGCAAATGCCTTGGGCGTGGACCCAGACCTGGTCGACATGGCCTGCCTGGCGCATGATCTTGGCCACCCCCCATTTGGTCACAACGGCGAGGCGGCTTTGAACCTGTGGGCGGCAGATGTCGGTGGCTTTGAGGGCAATGCTCAAACTTTTCGAATTCTCACGCGTCTGGAGACCAAGATCTACGACGATAACGGGGTCTCTAGGGGTCTGAATTTGACCAGAGCCTCTTTGGATGCAGCCACGAAGTATCCATGGCAGTTGCACCAGGCAGCAGAGTATGGAAACCAAATCAAGTTTGGTGTCTACTCAGACGACCTTGAAGTTTTTGAGTGGATGCGACGCGATGCACCTGATGGCGCAAAGTGCGTGGAAGCACAGATCATGGACTTTGCAGACGATGTCGCCTACTCCGTCCACGACTTTGAGGATGCCATCGTTGAAGGCTTCATTGACCCCGCAGTAATCTCTGACCCAGCATCGGCCGAGGCGCTGATTGAGGAGGTCGGGAAGTGGTCAGGTGGCATGTTGGCCAAGGTTCAGCTGGAAGAGGCCTTTGCGCTTCTCCAGCAATCGAGCTACTGGCTAAGAGAATTTGATGGAAGCCCTCGTGCACTGGCGCAGCTCAAGAACCTCACCAGCGACCTAATTGGTTCGTTTGTGTCTAGAACCTGCGAATCCATACTTGAAAATGCATCCAGGTCCTCTTTGACCAGATATCGTGCAGGGGTAATAATCCCCTCCAAGGTTAGGAGCGAAATAGCAGTCCTCAAGGGCATCGTTGCCTCCCAGGTCATGACAAGCGACGATCGGCAAGGCTATTACGAGGATCAGAGGACCCTCTTAATTGAGCTCGCAGAGACGCTTTTGGCCTCGAACGGCAATCATCTTGACTCCGTTTCTGCCGAGGCGTGGAGAGATGCAAACAGTGATGAGCAGCGCAAGCGGGTCATCGTTGATCAGGTGGCGTCCTTGACTGACCCGATCGCAGTTGCGATGCATGAGAGTTTGCGCTCGTAAGATTCAACTATGGCCTCCCGCGTTAAGTCCTCTGACATTGAAGAGCTGAAAGAACGGGCCGACATTGTCGAGATAATCGGGGGTTATGTATCTCTGAAGCCGGCTAGCTCGGGAAGCTTCAAGGGGCTTTGCCCTTTTCATGGCGAGAAGACGCCAAGTTTCAATGTCAGGGCAAACCCTGCCTTCTATCACTGCTTTGGCTGCGGGGTTGGGGGAGATGTCTACAAGTTCCTGCAGGAGATCGAGAGCATCAGCTTCACAGATGCAGTTGAAAGACTCGCCCAAAAGGTGGGTTACCAGCTCACCTACGAGGAGGGGGCGCCCGAGACCTCGAACCGTTCAAAGCTTCTCGAGCTCAACAAGTTGGCTGCTGCTTTTTATCAAACTCAACTCGGCTCCGAGGAGGCCGTGAAAGCAAGGGAGTTCCTACTCTCCAGAGGTTTTGACGCGGCTAGCGCCAAGACTTTTGGCATCGGCTACGCCCCCAAAGGCTGGCGCAATCTTATGGATCATCTAACTGGCAAGGGTTACAAATTAGAGGACCTGGTCACGGTTGGTCTGGCAATGCCCAGCGACAAAGGCGGTTACGACCGGTTCCGAGGAAGAGTGTTGTGGCCAATCAAGGACGCGAATGAGCAGGTTCTTGGCTTTGGCGCCCGAAAGCTTTATGAGGACGATGAGGGGCCAAAGTATCTAAACACCCCGGAGACCCCCGTTTATCACAAGTCTGGCGTGCTCTACGGGTTAGATCTTGCGCGTAAGGAAATTGTCAAAAGACGCGAAGTGATTGTGGTTGAGGGCTACACAGACGTAATGGCATGCCATCTTGCCGGACACCAAACTGCCGTCGCCACCTGTGGCACGGCATTTGGGGAAGACCACATCCGAGTAATCAATAGACTCCTCGGCCAGTCCAGCGACCCAGCGAGTGTGATTTTCACCTTTGATCCCGACGCTGCGGGACAAAAGGCTGCACTCAGGGTCTATGGAGACAGCAGCAAATTCAATGCGCTCACCTTCGTTGCCGCAGGTCCGGAAGGTCTCGACCCGGCAGACCTGAGAAAGGAGCGCGGGGACAGCGCCATTACCGAGATGCTCGAGGGCAAGAAGCCTCTGTTTGAGTTTGTGATTCGTCATCGAATCAGTCAGTTTCCCTTGACGGACCTGGATTCGAGGGTGGCAGCGGCAAGAGCCGCAGCGCCTGTTGTGGCAGACATTGTTGACCCAGCGCTACGTGGTGGCTATACGCGTCAGCTGGCAGATTGGGTATCCCTCGAGGTGTCGGATGTCTCGGCTCTCGTGAATGGAAACAAACACGCAGGTGTGCGGGAGCGGGTTGAGCCAATGCGTACGAGTGAACCTGCGAAGCAAGAAAACTCACCTCAGCGCAAACACGAGGAACAGATTCTTCAGGTTCTGGTGCAGCAGCCCTCAGCATTCTCGGTTGAGCAGCTTAGACGCATGCAGGCGGCAGGATTCAATGAGTCAGAGCATCGAGAGCTTGTTGACATTATTCTGCGCAACCCCGAAAGCCTCGGGGGCCAGAACTTTGCCAATGAACTTGCAAATTCTGTTTCGGAGGAGTTGTTGCCTTTAGTCAGGAGGCTCGCTCTAGCTCCACTTCCCGTAACCAGCGAGGCTGATCTGGAGCGCTATGCATCGGGGATTGTGAATGCGGCAATGCTGCAGACCCTCACGCGAGAGAAGACTGACCTGTTGGCAGCGCTCAAGAGGCTGGAAGGGTCTTCGAGCACCGAGCAGATAGACCAAATTCAAAGGCAACTGATAAGCCTTGAGGCAGAGCGCCGCGCACTTATGCGCTAGGTGCGTTTTCTGCTACAGTTTCTAAGGCCCCTTGGGGCTTATTCCTCGGTAGCTCAATTGGCAGAGCATTCGGCTGTTAACCGAAGGGTTCCTGGTTCGAGTCCAGGCCGGGGAGCGAAATCTCAGAGGTGTACATGAATCGAGCGGTTCTCTCTACCTCAATCTCAGTTGGACTCGCAACCGGTCTCTACGGAATTTCTTTTGGCGCGATTGGCGTCGCAGCAGGTCTTGATGTGCTGTCCGTGATGCTCTTGAGCCTGCTTATGTTCTCGGGTGCTTCTCAGTTCGCCTTTGTGGGAGTGGTAGCCGCTGGGGGAGCTCCAATCACGGCAATCACAAGTGCCTGGCTAATGGGCATTAGGAATTCCTTCTATGCGCTTCGGCTCACTAGCGTTTTGGGCCCAAGAGGGCTCTTCAAGGTTCTCACCGCTCAGCTAACCATCGACGAGTCGAATGCCGTTTCAGCAGCTCAGCCCAAGCCTGAGGATCAAAAGGTCGGCTACTGGGCCACAGGTATTGCTGTTTTTGTCTTTTGGAACACGGCTACCTTGATTGGTGCTCTGGCTGGAAACCTCATTGGGTCAGTAGAGGAATTTGGACTGGATGCAGCTGCAGCTGCGGCCTTTCTTGGACTGCTGTGGCCAAGACTAAGAAACCAGTGGCAGCTCGCTTTGCTCGGCGCAGCAGTGGCACTCGTGACTACCCCTCTGCTCCCCTCCGGCGTCCCGATTTTGCTCGCAGCCGCGGTTGCGCTTCTGCCGCTTGGGGGTAAGAAATGATCCTTACCGTTGTCTTGGCCTCAATTGCCGTCTACAGCTGGAAACTGATTGGTTATCTGGTTCCCGAACGATTCATAACTGAGAATTTCAAGCGTTTTGCCGACAGGGTTACGGTCTCTTTACTTGCCGCACTGGTAGCAATTCAAGGCTTCAGCTCAGATGGTGATCTTGTGCTCGATGCGAGAGTCGGAGCTCTTGCAGTCGCTGCAGTTCTTTTGGCCATCAGGGCGCCTTATATTCTGGTTGTCCTTGCGGGTGCGCTTGTAGCCGCGGGGCTTCGAGCGCTAGGGCTCTAGATAGTCGACTCCTGGCATCCAGCTATGACCCTCTACGCCCCAGCCAAGATCTTCAACAACCTCTTCTAGTTCTGCTCTGTATGGGGAGATGAGCCTATCGGCGTAAAGAGTGCCATTTAGGTGGTCAAATTCATGTTGAAATATTCGCGCGAGCCATCCCTCGGCCGTTATCTCGTAGTGGTTTCCCGTGATGTCAGTCGCTTTGAGAATTGCGCTGGGGGAGCGCTTGAGTGGGAATCTCTCACCAGGAATTGAAAGACAACCCTCTACCTCAAGTTCTTCATCTGGTTCGGACTCGTCATAGGGCTCAATCTCAAGGGTGGGATTTATCGCGACATCTCGGAATCTCACATCCTCGACCTCGTAATCAAAGACAAAAATACGCAGTCCAACACCAACCTGTGGCGCCGCGAGTCCAACCCCCGGAGCCTTATCCATGGTTTCAAACATGTCCTGCACCAGTGTCCGAATCTCAGCTGTGATTTCTTGAACCGGCTTAGCAGCATGGTGCAGCACCGGGTCCCCAGTGATTCGGATTGGCAAGATGCTCATTCCCCAAATCTACATTCAAAATCAGGGGTGGTTTAGGCTGGTAGGGCTGCTCTGCAGACGGGAGTTCCAGTTTGTCTTCACCTGAGTTGCTAAGAGCACTCGCAATTCTCCTCGCTATATGTGGAGCTGCTTTTCTGTCGCTAGGTGCTCAGTTTCAAAACGACGCTGTGACAAAACATCACGCCCCTGATCAACCAAAAATCGGATCGCTCCACATACGTCAAATTGTCGATCTGCTAAAGCGGCCAAGGTGGCTTACCGGGACAACGTTTCTGGTTCTAGCTGTCTTGTTTCAGCTCGGAGCGCTAGCCCTAGCTCCGCTAATCGTTGTTCAACCTATTGGCGCCATTGCTCTAATCGCCACCTCAGTGCTCAACGCCAGGATCTACGGGATAAAGCTAGATCTGAAGACAATTACGGCCATAGCGTTGACAATGCTGGGAGTTGGGGCGTTTGTTACCTTTGCGGCATCCTCCGCCGTGAATGCCGAAATGAGTGACGAGAAGCTACTCCAGGTCGTGGGCATTTTGTTTTTGCTTTTAGCCCTGTTCGCCTTTGGCTTCGCATTCACTCGGGGTCAAGTAGGGCCTCTTACCTACATTTCGGGGGCGGGTGTGCTCTACGGGTTTGTGGCATCTTTGGCCAAAGTTGTCATCCAGAGGCTCTATCAAGGGGATTTTGATCTGCTCACCCTGCTGGCAGCAGCATCGCTGGTCGGAGCAACGTTCCTAGGAGGTTGGTTCGTACAGAACGCCTATGCCTCTGGCCCTCCGGACCTTGTAATTGCGGGCCTAACGGTCATTGACCCGGCCATTGCTGTTGGGATCGCAATCGTCATTCTTGGAGAAGCGTCGCAAGCGCAATTTGCAGACGTCATTGGGTTTATCATTGCGGGGTTTGTTGCAATGGCAGGAGTCCTAATGCTTTCGAAGGTTCATCCGCAGCTGGCAGGAGACAGCTAGTTATGGCAGGTTCACTTCGTATTGTCATCCCATGTGACACCTTTGCCCCAGACATCAACGGAGCTGCTCGGTTCGCCGAGCGGTTAGCGGGAGGGCTCGTTCGAAAGGGTCACGAGGTCCACATCATCGCCCCTGCGTTTGATACCTCGGAGGGGCCAAGGATCGAAAACCATGACGGCGTGGACATGATTGTTCACCGCCTTCGCTCTCACAAGGTTCCGCAGCACAAGACTCTTCGTTGGCCTGAGCCCTGGGGTATGACGAAAAAGATTGCGGGTGTGCTCGCAGAGGTCAGACCGCATGCGGTCCACATCCAGTCCCACCTTATGGTCGGGCGCTTCGCCCTGCGCGCAGCCCGTAGGCAAAAACTAAGGGTGATAGCAACCAACCACGTAATGCCAGAGAATTTGATGCGCTATTCGCTACTACCAAATTTCTTACATCCTCTCGCCATGAAGATCATCTGGGCTGACGCAGGCCGCATCCTTAGGAAAATGGACGCTCTGACAACACCGACGAAGCGCGCAGCGGAACTTCTCGAAAATGCAGCTGGGGTTAGGGGAGTCCTCGCGATCAGCTGTGGCATCGATGCCTCAAGGTTTGCAAATAACACCCCCACCAGCAATTCAAATCCAGTGGCTTTGTTCCTCGGCCGTCTCGACGACGAGAAGAAGATTGACGTCCTGCTCAGAGCTGCTGCAAAACTCACCGAGTATCCAAACCTTCGCGTAGAACTTGTCGGCGACGGAGGTGAGCGCGAGAGACTCAAGGCCCTTGCGGAGAACCTTGAAATTTCAGACCGGGTCAGCTTTTTGGGACACGTCAGCGATCAAGAACTTCCCGGGATTTACGAGCGCTGCACGGTATTTGTGATGCCCTCAATCGCTGAGCTTCAATCGATAGCAACCATGGAAGCGATGGCCAGCGGTAGGCCCGTCATTGGAGCTGACGCAATGGCTCTGCCGCATCTGGTTCACGACGGGGACAACGGCTACCTCTTCCCTCCAGGAGATGTCGACCGTCTAGCAGATAGGCTCCGACGGGTCCTTGGAGCCGACAAGGCCGAACTAGCCAGGCTTAGTGAGAACTCACTCCACTTGATTCGTTCGCATGACATAGAGCGGACATTGAAAATCTTCGAAGACCTCTACCAGGGTATTGGCGAGGCCGTGCCAACGACGGACGACAACAGACCTGCCTACATGCTGCCTATCGGAAGACTGAATGAGTCTGTGCGTGCCCGTCTAAATGAATGGCGCGAGGACGCGGTGGCCCTGCGCAGGCGAGCTGAGGATATAGGCCAAGAGGCGAGAGAGCGTTTA
This sequence comes from Candidatus Aquiluna sp. XM-24bin5, assembly GCA_003149555.1. The sequence goes on along the minus strand of QCWE01000001.1, from coordinate 477,402 downwards.
TCGGGTGTCCGAGAGGGAGTTCTTGGGCAAATTGGTGAGCTACGCGCTGAGGTCAAGCGACAGGCCAAGAAGATTCGTAAGCGTCGCGGGCAGTAGTCACTACAGTTCTGCCAATGCAAATGGCAAGTTTCTCTACGAGCCAGCAGGTTTCTGCCTACAATCTTTCTTAGAAGACTCCAGTGCCGGCGCTTCGTCGGACCAGGTAGTCGACGAAGGAGAGTCCATGACCGACGCAATTTGGCTTGACAACTACCCGCCAGAGGTAGCAAAAGAACTTCCCGAGATTCCCCACCAGCACCTGCCTTCAATGCTTTCAGAGGCCTCCAAGAAGTACTCCGGGCAGAAGGCCTTCACACAGGTAATGCCGAATGGAATGAACGGCACCCTAACATACGAGAGGGTCGACGAGCTTTCAGACTATTTTGCGGCCTATTTGCGCGAGGAACTGGGTCTCGCCCAAGGGGACAGGGTTGCCGTTCAAATGCCAAATTGTTTGAGCTATCCAGTCGTAGCCTTTGGCATCCTGAAGGCCGGTTGCGTCATTGTCAACACCAACCCTCTGTACACCGCCCCCGAAATGGTCCACCAGTTCCGGGATTCGGGTGCAAAGGCGCTTGTAGTAATCGACATGTTTGCGGATCGGTTGCCAGAGGTCATCGGTAAGACCAACATCGAGACCGTCGTGACCGTCAAAATTTCTGAGTATTTCCCGAAGGTCGTCGACAAAGTTATCCGTGGCGTCCAGCGATTCTGGAGCAGATCCTTGCCGCCTGTCGAGGTCTCACACACCCTTTTTAGGGATGCGATAGCAAAGGGCAAAGCAAAGGCATCTGGCAAGGATTACTTGGTTGGCATGGACAGTGAGTCCCTCGCGGCACTCCAGTACACGGGAGGCACCACAGGAGTCTCGAAGGGAGCAATGCTTTCCCACGGGAACCTGGTTGCAAACACCATTCAGATGCTTCAAATGAACGGCAAGTACATCCGCGATGGCAAAGAGATTGTTCTGACTGCTTTGCCGCTGTATCACATCTTCGCCTTCACGGTTAACCTGCTGGGCTTCTACTACGTGGGCGCCAGGAACATCCTTATTCCAACCCCGAGGCCACCTTCGAACCTCCGACGAGCATTCGAGAACTACAAGGTCACATGGCTCAGCGGCGTGAATACCCTTTTCAATGCTCTGCTAAATGAGCGATGGTTCACGGATAGCCCTCCAAAGCACCTTGTGGCCTCTGCCGCCGGTGGAATGGCGCTGCACGAGTCGGTTGCAGAGAAATGGCAGAGCGTTACGGGGACACCAATTGTCGAGGGTTACGGCCTCACAGAGTCTTCGCCTGTGCTCTCGTTCAACCCCCTAGGTGGCAAGGTAAAGGTCGGGTCCATTGGAATCCCAGTTCCGTCGACCCTCATGCGATGCGTTGATGAAAACGGTAAGCCTGTCAAGCAGGGCGAGGCGGGAGAGTTGGTCGCCAAGGGTCCGCAGATTATGAAGGGCTACTGGCAACGTGAGGATGAGACCAAGTCAACCCTCGTCGATGGTTGGCTTCACACCGGTGACATCGGAGAAATGGACGAGGACGGTTACTTCAAAATCGTTGACCGCAAGAAGGACATGATTCTTGTCAGCGGTTTCAACGTCTATCCAAACCAGATTGAGGAGACCATCGCAGCGATGGATGGCGTTACCGAGGTTGGCGTCATCGGGATCCCTGATGAAAAGAGCGGCGAAAAGGTGGCCGCCTTTGTCGTCTCCTCTCTCCAGGAGCCATCTCGGGACGAGATCATCTCCTACTGTAGGGAGCACATGGCCGCCTACAAGGTCCCAGCCGTGGTGACATTCGTAGATGAGCTGCCAAAGAGCCCAATCGGAAAGATTCTTCGCAGAGAACTCAGGGATTCAGCACTTGCCGGATCCAAGGCCGGCGAAGCAAGCAAGGGAGCATAGCCATGATGGAACTAATGATCCTGGCAGACGAGACTGCCAACGCAGCAACTGTTGTCAACGAGTTTGAGGAGCTGCTGCTTCGCATCTTCGTGGTGACAATTATGTTCGGTCTAGGTGCCGGACTTACTCCCAAGGACTTTGGGCTTGCCCTAAGGCGACCCTGGGGACTTGTCATAGGTTGGCTGACTCAGTTTGGCATCATGCCGCTAGTGACTTACCTGCTAATCATCTCTGTGCTCCTACCCTTCTCTTCGACCGAGGGAATGATTCTTGTGGCCCTGGGAGCGCTGATTATGGGAAGCGTCCCGGCCGGAACAACCTCAAACCTTTTCACATACTTTTCAAAGGGAAACTTGGCTTTGAGCGTGACGATGACGGTGAATTCGACACTTTGGGCCTTCATAATGACCCCGGCAGCACTGTTCCTATACTCCAACTTCCTCGGGCTGGACGAGTCCCTCAGCATCGAATTCAGCGAGCTTGCCCTCGTGATATTTGGACTTATAGTTCCAGTCGGTCTGGGCATGCTAATCAGGCGCCTCAGTGCAAACATCGGCGCTGTCTTGGAGCTCATTGGTGGGGCTTTGGGTCTGTTGTTTATCCCATTCCTCATCATCATCTGGGTGCCAAGGAACTGGCAGCTTCTGATGACGACAGAGTGGCCAACCTACGCTGTTGCGATAGGTATGGGGCTTGTCGGTATCACGGTTGCCTACTACCTAACGAAGCTCTTCCGCATGCACCCAATGAACGCTCGCACAGTAGCGCTCGAGACGGGTATTAACAACGGTCCGCTGGCTATTGCCGTGATTATCGCCGTTTACATCGATAACCCAGGCATCGACCAGATCCTGTTGGTCCCAGCGCTCTATTCACTGTTTATTGTGCTGATTTCTACGGCAGTGACCCTGGTCTTCAGAAGGGCAAACCTCGCAGCTGAGCAGAAGATACCAAACCTCCTCTAGAGCGTGGAGCTGGTTGGCCCAGTGGCGGGTAAACTCGTCACTGGCTGGGGGCGTTAGCTCAGCCGGTTAGAGCAGCGGACTCATAATCCGTCGGTCGCGGGTTCAAGTCCCGCACGCCCCACGATCTAAATTGTTCTCAAAGGGGAGAGGCATGTCGAAGACGGTAAGACATCTTGGGCTATTTGGTTTGGTTCTAGTTTTGCTCGCGGGCTGCGTGGCTCCTGCACCTACTCCATCTGCTCAGCAACCCACACCCTCGGCATCCGAGCAAGCCTCTCCTGAAACCCAGGACAAGACCCTTATCGTTCACTACCTCCGTTATGACGGTGAGTACGACCCATGGAACCTGTGGCTCTGGCCAGAGGGCGCTGAGGGTGCTGTTTATGAGTTCACCGAGGAAGACGAGTTCGGTGTTGTTGCTAGGGCCACAGTTCCAGACACCGCAGATGTCGCGAGCGTAGGCATCATCGTGCGAACAAATGATTGGGCAAAAGATGTGGCCGAAGATCGGTTTGTGAGTCAATTTGATGAATCTGGCGTCGCCGAGATTTGGTTGGTCCAAGGAGAGTCGGAAATCTACTACGAAGAACCTGAGACCGGACCCAAGTTCCTAGGTGCCAGCATTGATTCCCTGCGGGAGATAAGCATCACCACAAATGAGAAGGTCGACACTGCGGCTGTCGCAGAGGACTTCATATTCGTGGTTTCACAAGATGGAGCAAAGATCCCTGGAGTGCTCAAATCAAAGTTTGTAAACCCAGTTTCCTCTGAGCTCGTGATTGAGCTTGCGCAAGACATAGATCTGGGCCAGAGCTACCAGGTAACGAGTCAGTACTTTGGCGCGAGATCTTTGGTGCCAGGTCGAGTGTTTGGCTCAGAGGCATTTGCCGAGCTCTACCACTTTGATGGTGAGCTGGGGCCAATCTACTCGCGCACCGCAACCACGCTTAGAGTTTGGGCGCCAACCGCCTCAGACGTGAACCTATTGATTTATAAGTCAACTGAGGGCGGCTTGGACATGAGGATACCTATGTCCAAGGGGCCAAATGGAACTTGGGAGCATCGACTAACCGGTGACCAACACCTAACGGTATACAACTATGAGGTCTTCTTCGGGACAAAGAAGACTGAGGCAGTTGATCCTTACGTCTATGCCGCTACGGTGAACGGGCAGCGGGGCGTCATTGTTGACCTGACAAGGACCAATCCAACCGGCTGGAGGGCGCAGAGAGCCCCATTTAGCGGCAATCCAACCGATGCTGTTATTTACGAGCTACACGTGAGAGATCTAGGCATGAATGAATCCAGTGGAATTAGCAACCCTGGAAAGTTCATCTCACTAACCGAGGAGGGGACAGGTTCAGCTGCAAATCCAACCGGTATTGACGCAATAGCTGAGCTAGGCATCACACACCTTCAGCTAATACCAATCTACGACTACGCATCGATCGACGAGACGCGAAACGATCAGTTCAATTGGGGTTACGACCCGTTGAACTACAACGTGCCGGAGGGAAGTTACGCGACGGACCCCTACGATCCGGTCAACCGGATACTTGAGCTAAAAACGGCAATCAAGTACCTGAACGAACGTGGCATAAGGGTCATCATGGATGTGGTCTACAACCACGTCTACGACGTCACCACACACAGTTTCCAGAAAATTGTCCCCGGTTATTACTTCCGGACGAACTCTGACGGCAGCTGGGCAAACGGAACCGGAGTCGGCAACGAGGTCGCATCGGAGCGTTCAATGGTGCGCAAGTTCATTGTTGAGAGTGCAACCTTCTGGGCCAAGGAGTATGGCCTAGGCGGGTTCCGCTTTGACCTTATGGGTATTCACGATGTGGAGACCATGAATCAGATTCGTGCAGAGGTCAGCAAGATTGATCCAACCTTCATCATCATTGGCGAGGGCTGGAACATGGGGAACATTCTTGATTCCGAGCTCAAGGCAAACCAGCTCAATGCTTATCAGATGCCTGGAATTGCGCATTTCAATGACGGCATTAGAGACGGCATCAAGGGATCTGTCTTCAACTCCAGCGACAATGGCTGGGCCACGGCTAAGACCTCAGCTCGCAACCAGGTCATGGAGGGCATTGTGGGGCAGATCAACTTCGGTGGCGGCATTGGCGGCCAGTGGGGTGAAATAGCTCCCTCGCAGTCCGTTAGCTACGTGGAGGCCCATGACAACCTCACCCTCCACGACAAACTTGTCGCCAGTGTCCCAGGGGCTTCTGAAGACGATCTCGGCAGAATTCATAGGTTCGCAAGCTCAATAGCGCTCTTGGCGCAAGGCATCGCATTTATTCATGCTGGTCAGGAGTTTGAGCGCAGTAAGGACGGAGACGAAAACAGCTACAAGTCTCCAGATTCTGTCAATGCCCTACGTTGGGCTGAGCGTCCCAAAAATATCACCACAGTTGATTACTTCAAGGGGTTGATAGAGCTGCGTAAGGAACATCCGGCATTCCGGATGAGGACCGCGAGTGCTGTGAAGCGAAACCTTGAATTCTTTGGCCCAACCTCGGTGATTGCATATGAATTAGATGGCAAGTCAGCTGGGGATTCCTGGTCGAAGATTGTCGTTATCCACAATCCAAACGAGGCCTCTGTTTCGGTTGATCTTCCTGCGGGAAGCTGGAGCATCGCAGTTGAGGGGGAGAGGTCGGGAACCACCGCCTTGGGTGAGGTTACAGGCGCTGCTGAGGTAGCAGGCCAAACAACTATGGTCCTGTTCCAGGACTAGAGAATCTGAGCCAGGAACTTCTTAGTGCGCTCTTCCTGAGGGCTGTCGAAAATCTCGGCTGGGGTGCCGACCTCAACAATCTCACCGTCTGCCATGAAGACGACTCGGTCAGCTACCTCTTTGGCAAAGCCCATCTCGTGGGTCACCACGACCATAGTCATTCCCTCTTTGGCTAGCTGCTTGATTGCGTCCAATACCTCGTTAATCATTTCTGGGTCCAGCGCGGAGGTCGGCTCATCAAACAGCATTACCTTGGGTTTCATGGCCAATGATCGCGCAATCGCAACGCGCTGCTGCTGACCTCCTGAGAGCTGGGCAGGGTACTTATCGGCCTGCTCTGGAATCTTTACTCGTTCGAGCAGTTCTCTGGCAAGTTGCTCGGCTTCGCCCTTGGGCACTCCTCTGACCTGCCGTGGCGCAAGAGCAATGTTCGCAAGCACTGTGAGGTGAGGAAAGAGATTAAAGCTCTGGAAGACCATGCCGGTCTCTTTGCGAATCTCTTGAATGTTGCGAACGTCCGTGGTGAGCTCGGTGCCGTCCACGATAATCCGGCCGTCGTCGTGTTCCTCAAGGCGATTGATGCACCTGATCAGTGTTGACTTACCCGAACCACTTGGGCCAATGACAACAACAACCTCTTGCTTGCCTACTTGGAAATTGATGTCCTTCAGGGCCTCAAAGTCCTTGAAGCGCTTATAAACGCCTTCCATTGTGACTATCGCATCTTCTGAGGAGCGATCCCCAGACATACGCATTGCGTCCTTGAAGACTTCTTTGCTCATCGCACACCAACTCCCAGTCTCTTTTCTAGTCTCTGGCTCTCACGGCTCATGACGTAGGAGCCGACCCAGAACAGCAGCGCCACAAAGGCCAGGGCCTCATAGATGAGCCCCTGGCCTAAGAAGTCTTGCTGCTTCGTGATTGCTGTTCCAACGTTTAGAACATCAAGAATATTCAGTGCCGCACCAGCGAGCGTGGTGTCCTTGAACAGTGAGATGAACTGTCCAATCTGCGCAGGGATCACATTTCTAAGCGCCTGTGGCATGGTGATCAGATAGGTGATCTTCGTGGTGCTAAGGCCCAGGGCTTTCCCTGCTTCGGTTTGCCCCTTAGGAATCGACTGCAGCCCTCCCCGGACAATTTCAGCCAGGTATGCGGCAGTGAACAGGGTAAATACCGTTACGCCCCTAAAGATGGCGTCTGGGGCTATTGAGGGTGGAATAAAGAACTCTAGAGCCACGCCCGCCAAAAGCAGCAGCACAAACAGTGGCGCACCCCTAATCAGCTCGATGTAGGTGGTAGTGACGAGTCTGATAATCGGGAAAGAGGATCTTCTTCCCAAAGCGAGCAAAACGCCAAGGGGGAAACACAGCACAATACTTATCACTGCCATGTAGAAGTTAATTAGGAAGCCGCCCCACTCTTCGAGAGTTGACTCCATGAGGGTTAACAGGACTAGTGCAATCGCGGGTGAACCGAGCATTGGATGCCAAATAATTCCTGGGATTGCCGAAATCACCTTCAGCTTGCGCCTGAGACTGCCAATCAGTCTTCCAGCCACCACGCCACCCAGCACCTGAAGTGCGAGCAGTAGGGCAGCCACGTCTGCTGCAAGGAAGATAAGAAGTCCGGCGAGTCCAACGATCAGGCCAAATCTGCGAGTGTAATCAAGGAGTTTTTGGGGGAGCGACTGAATGTCGTTTGGGTCGACCTTGGCCCCTCCAGCAACCCCTGCGACCCAGAAGGCAAGTGCTGTCACAGATGCCCCCACAAGCCACATCAGCTCATCCGGGAATCTTCCAACGAGCAGAAGCTTTAGGTTTACCTGAATAATCTCCCAGCGCCCGGTTACAAAGACGAACTCAATTACTGTCCAGATGACCCATAACCCGACATAGCCAAAAACCAGGGTCATTATGGAGTCCCACCAGGTCCTGAACAGGTTTCTTCTCAGCCAGGCAATCATCGCTCTACCAAAGCCAATCTTCGGTTGAAGTAGTTCACAAAGAGAGAGGTGAACAGAGAAATCGACAGGTAGACAAGCAGGGTCAAGGTGAAGGCGGGCACGGCCGGACTTCCATTACCAACTGTAATTTGAGCAATCTGGGTTAGCTCGAAGTAGCTGATGGTCGCGCCTAGCGAGGAGTTCTTGATGAGGTTCAGGTATTGATTACCCAGAGCAGGCATTGCGACTCGAAATGCTTGGGGGAGGATGATAATTCGCATCTTCTGCGAACCACTCAGGGCAAGTGCATCCGCTGCCTCTCCCTGACCCTTTGGTACGGCAAGGATTGAACCCCGCACAATTTCGGCAATGTGGCTGCTCGTGTATACAACCAGAGCCACAATCAGGGCAAAGAACGATGGATCTAGTCGGAGCCCTCCTGAGGTCCCTCTTCCATCCACAAATGGAAGAGTCCAACTGTAACCAAGAACCAGCCACCCGATAATCGGCAGCGAAAGTAGGGCCACGGTCCCAAAAAGCAGACCCCTGGATCGACGCCCCGTCTTGTCGGCCCGGCTGCGCTCCACCTTTACAACCAAAAAAGCGGCAGCCAAACCAGCGAGAATTAGCAGACTCAGCTGCCCCGCACTTCCTTCAAACCAAGGGATTGCAATGCCGCGATTGGAAATGACAAAGAGATCCAGCGGCTTCCACGCGTCTTCGATTCGCGGGAATGTCTGCAGGACTACCGCCAGGTTCATAAACGTAAGCAGCAGAAGAAGTGGCAGGTTTCTAATGACCTCCACGTAAGCGGCCGCTATCGAGCGCACGACCAAGTTCTTTGAAAGTCTTGCGATACCTACGAGGGTTCCCAAAATGGTTGCAAAAAAGATGCCGACTATCGCGACTTGAATCGTATTTAGGAAACCCTGAACGAATGCGGCTCTTACTGGAGAGCTCTGGTCAAAATCATTGCCGGGAATCGTGAAGCTTGCCGGGTTGTCGAGGAAACGAAGATCTGTTTGAACGCTGCTGCGCTCAACGTTGGTCTGGTAGTTACCCCAGATCCAATAAAGAATGAGGCCCACAATGGCCAGAACTGCTATCTGGAAGAGCCACCTTAGGACCCTGACGTCCCTCCAGATTGGGACTTTAGCGGGTGCACTTGGGAGAGAGCTCATTTGAAACTCCCTCCCAAGTGAACCTACTTATTTAGCTATTTGACCTTAGCGAATTAACGGTAAGGAGGTGCGTACATCAGACCACCATCGGTCCAAAGTGAGTTCACACCGCGCTCGAGACCAAGAGGAGCCAGGTGGCGCTCGAAGATCTCACCGTAGTTTCCAACCTGCTTGACTACCTGGTAGGCAAAGTCAGTTGGTAGGCCTAGGCCTGGATCCAGCACGGCAGAGCCGTCGCTTGTTGGAACCTCAGCACCAAGGAAGCGAAGGATTCCGACATCGGTGGTGCTACTGCGGATGTCATCCACGTTTGCACTTGTGATGCCAAACTCCTCAGCCTGAATGGTGGCCAGAATTGCCCAGTTGACAACCTGAGCCCAGTGGGTGTCACCATCCAAGACGGCTGGTCCCAGAGGCTCCTTAGAGAAGACCTCAGGCAGGATTGTCAGTGCTGCTGCACCATCTGGGTAGGCACTGCGCAGACCGGTTAGCTGGCTGACGTCAGATGACCAACCATCACACTGTCCGGCGAGGAACGCCTCGAGGATTAGGTCAACCTCATCGAAGGCGCGAACTTCCCAGCCAAGGCCAAGCCTTGAGGACTCGAGAGCTGCGTTGCCCTCAGTGGTGGTTCCCTTAGCGACACAGACAACGGCACCATTCATCTGGTTGATTGAGCTGTAACCACTGTCGGAAGCGACCATCATGCCCTGACCATCGTAGAAGGTTGGCTGCAAGAAGGTTGCTGCCTCGCTGCCATCACGGGTTGCGGTCCAGGTGGTGTTCCTAACGAGAACGTCGATTGAGCCATTCTGCAGAGCGGTAAAGCGGTCTGCGGTCTCAAGGTCAACCATGTCAACAGCGGTTGCATCTCCAAGGACAGCTGCCGCAATCACACGGCAGAAATCAGAGTCGAAACCGACGTGCTCTCCGCTCTCATCGAGAACAGCGAACCCTGGTAGGGCGTCACGAGTACCGCAACGAACAGTGCCAGCGGCCTGAACGGCCTCCAGCATCGACACGGTCTCAACAGCGGTTTCGGTCGTGCTGCTTGAGTTGTTGTTAGTAGTTGTTGTTGCGGCCGACTCACTTGAGTCATCTGCCGCACAACCACTGAGTACCAAAGCTCCGACAGCCAGAGCCGATACGAATAGTGTTGCTTTCTTCATCAATTCCCCTTTCAAGAAATCGGGCGCACTGCCTTTTTGAAACACAGTTCGCTTCTATAAAAGCTAGCCCTTGGGGGATAGCGAAGGGGGGAGGGTAACGGCATCGTTACATTAACTTCACAAAGAAATTTATGGCTTATCGAGCCTCTAGTTTTTCAAGGTAGCAGCTAGCGCAAAGCGACTCATAGGTGACCTTGTCACCGTCAATGGCCACTTGCTCTCCATCAAAGGTGAACTGTCCGTTTAGCTTGCGGCCGTTGAACATGGCTTTGCGTCCACAGCGGCAGATTGTCTTTAGCTCCTCAAGGCTGTGGGCGATTTCTAGGAGCCGCCTGGAGCCGGGGAAGGATTTGGTTTGAAAGTCTGTGCGAATGCCATACGCCAGCACCGGAACACCATCTAAGACTGCAATCTCGAGCGCCTGGTCGACCTGTTCCGGGGTCAGGAACTGGGCCTCATCAAGCAGGAGACAGGCGATTGGCTGCGAATTCCTGGATTCGAAGTCACTTGAGTGCTGTATGAACAGCTCTCGGAGGTTGTCGCGCGGCTCGACAAGAAAATCAACTTCGCGGGTAACACCTAGACGGCTGACGACATTGCGGTCACCCTTTGAGTCAACCGCTGGCTTAGCGAGCAGCACGTATTGTGAGCGCTCCTCGTAGTTGTAGGCGGCTTGAAGCAAGGCGGTGCTCTTTCCTGAGTTCATCGCCCCGAAGCGGAAGTAAAGCTTGCTCATGATGGTTGCCTTGAGTGTATAGGTGGTAGCCCATTGCAGCTGTTATTTCCAGACCAACTCGGATCACATTTTGATTTGGGAGAGAAAATGCTGCTTCCTGAGGTTTTGTCCCAATTCAAAAAGCGTCCTTACCACCGCCAAAAGGCCCACCTAATTCTCTATGCAATCAGATCAAGGGCGATGGACCCGAGGGTGGAGCTGGTATCGCTTGAGAACTATCGAGAACTCAGGGACTACAAAGAATTGTCCGTTGCGGTTAAGCCCACAACCAGGCCAATGGTTGCTCTTGCAGAGTCTCTGGAACTGCAGCAGATACCAACCCGGGGTTTCTGCAGCTCAGAGGACGAGTGGCGAGAGTACGCAACCGGAAAGAAGTTGAAGCTTGAGGATTTCTATCGCCAGTCGCGGAGGCGTCTCGGTGTCCTTATGGATGGAGACAGTCCCGTGGGCGGGGCCTGGAACTTTGATGCTGAGAACCGGCTGCCTCCTCCAAAAGAGCCCCTAGCAGTCGCACCAGCATGGACTCCTGTCGAGGACGAGCTCGATGATGCCGTTCGGCAAACCTTGGACGAGCTCGAGAGAGGGGGAGTCAAGTTCATCGGCGCGGATGGCCCAAGGAGATTTGCGGCAACAGAAGTTGAAGCAAGGTCTGCCCTGGAGCACTTCATTGATCACAGGCTCGACCTCTTTGGTCCCTACGAAGACGCGATGGACGAAAGGGATTGGACACTATCTCACTCTCTGCTTTCCGTCCCGATGAACCTAGGCTTGCTCGATCCAATAGAGGTTGTTCGGATGGCCGAACAGGCCTACGCAGACGGCAAAGCAAGGCTGTCGAGCGTAGAGGGGTTTATAAGACAGATTCTTGGTTGGCGGGACTACGTATTTAACCTGTATTGGCACTTTGATGAGGATTACACGGCCGCAAATCACCTTGATGCTGATTCTCCACTGCCCGAGTGGATGAGAGAACTCGACCCAGATGCAATCCAGGCTAAATGCCTGGCCGACGCCATTTCGAGCGTGCGCAACTACGGATGGGCCCATCACATCCAACGCCTGATGGTTCTGGGAAACCATTCGCTGCAGCGCGGCTATAACCCCAGCGCCACAAACGACTGGTTCATCGACGCCTTCGTAGATGGGACCCCATGGGTTATGCCAGCAAATGTGATCGGTATGACTCTGTATGCAGATGGTGGAGCGATGTCGACAAAGCCCTACGCCGCAGGTGGCGCCTACATAAACAGAATGAGCAACTACTGCTCAGGATGCCCTTTTGACCCCAAGAAGCGCCTCGGAGACGACGCCTGCCCCTTCACGGCCGGGTACTGGAAATTCATGAGTAAGAACGAAGAGAAGTTACGCGGCAACTTCCGAATGTCTAATGCCCTCTCCAGTCTCAGAAAGCTCAAAGACATAGACGAAGTCGTTCAGCAAGAGAACGCGCGGGATAAGTTTTGACAAGCCTCACGGCGGTCAACTAACCTCGAAAGACCGATTCAGGACGTAGGGGAAGACGACACTGGATCGGAGGTTGCGATGTCTGTTACCGACATCTGGGTGCTTTGTGCGCCGAAAAACTCCGTGTTCGAGATTCAAGAGCGGCTTCGCTCATTCGAGCTAACGCCCAATTGGCTGCCGCAACCCAATACTCCGGGCACAGTTCAAGCTCGGATAGCCGCAAATCTTGAAGACTCCAAGGTCGTCTCGCTCTCAGAGTCAATGATTCGCCTTGGGGTAGCTTTTGAGATAACTCAACTTTCTTCTGAACCCGCTCTTATCTTGGGGCACCCCGGTTTGGGACTGAAAAGGCTCGCGATCGACGCAAGCGGCGAAATTGTCATTCGGGTTGGCCAGCTCGAGAGACTACTCGCCGAGGCAGGTGGAAGCCGCAGCGAGCTGGAACGCCTCATACGCATTGAAAAGGGGACCGCTTGGCTGGATCTGCTCGAGCCTTACAGACTCGCTAGTTTGCGGGTGAGCCAGTTACCCAGGGCTGTTTAGACGTTCCTGAATGCCAACACGGCATTGTGACCACCAAAACCGAAGCTGTTACTGATGGCGATAGCATCCCTACGGCTAAGAGAGTGTGGTTTCTTTGGGACATTCAGAGGAATTGCAGCATCCTGATCATCAAGGTTTAGCGTGCCTGGCGAGGTCTGCTCCTTGAGAGCAAGGATGGTGAAAACGGCTTCGATTGCCCCTGCCCCTCCTAGCAGGTGACCCGTAGAGCTCTTGGTTGCAGCGACAATTAGCTCTGAAGTGTGGGAGCCAAAGACTCGCTCTAAAGCCGTGTACTCGGCGATATCTCCAACGGGTGTGGAGGTAGCGTGGGCATTTACATGCTCCACGTCCTCTGGCTTGGCGTCTGCCTGCTCCAGTGCTGCCAGCATGGCTCGAGCGGCTCCTAATCCCTCTGGGTCGGGAGCAGTGATGTGATAAGAATCCGACGTCACTGAGCCACCGACGATCTCACAGTAAATCTTGGCACCGCGAGACTTGGCGCTCTCATACTCCTCGAGCACCAATGCTCCGGCGCCCTCGCCCATAACGAAACCATCGCGCCCGGTGTCATATGGCCTTGATGCTGCCTGCGGGTCATCATTTCTCTTGCTGAGTGCCTGCATGGCTGCAAATGCAGCAATCGGCAGCGGGTGAATCGCTGCCTCGGCGCCACCCGCAACCACGACGTCCGCCTCGTCACGAGCGATTCTCTGGAAGGCATTCGCAATTGACTCATTGCCCGAGGCACATGCTGAAACAGCCGTTCGAACACCTGCCCGAGCACCTAGAGCCATGCCGACCGCTGCTGCAGGACCATTTGGCATGAGCATTGGTACTGTCATGGGCAGTACTCGCCTGGGGCCTCGCTCGTTCAGTGCATCGTAGGCATCCAAGAGGGTCCACACACCGCCGATTCCGGTTGCGAAGTCAACGGCAAGACGCTCGGGCTCGACCTCGGGCTCTCCAGCATCAGCCCAGGCCTCGCGGGCCGAAATTAGGGCGAACTGGGACGAGGGGTCAAGTCGCTTTGCCTCTTGAGGAGTGAGAACCTCGCTCGCCAAGACTTTGGCCTGGCCGGCAAAAGTTACGGGTAGCTCGTGCCTAGCAACCCATTCTTGTTCAAGAGTTGAAATACCTGAGTGACCGTCCAGGAGGGACTTCCAACTATCAGGTGCGTTGCCGGCAAGGGGAGTAGTTGCCCCAATGCCGGTAACGACAACTCTTCGCAAAACTATCCCTGGTTTGCGGTGATGTAGTTGACTGCGTCAGCAACGGTGATGAGGTTCTTTACTTCCTCATCTGGAATCTTGACGCCGAACTTGTCCTCTGCGTTCACCACAATGGTCATCATCGAAATTGAGTCAATGTCGAGATCGTCGGTGAAGGACTTGTCCATCTGAACAGCGTCAGCTGCAATGCCAGTCTCATCATTTACCAGCTCAGCTAGTCCTGCTAGTACATCCTGTTCAGATAGAGCCATGGTTTTCTCCTAATTGGGTCGTTGATTATCGCTTTATTTTATGGGAGTTCTACAACTTGGGCCGCATAGGCAAGCCCCGCGCCAAAACCAATTTCCAGGGCATATCCGCCTGATTTGATCTTGCCTTCATCCAATAACCGGTGCATTGCCAGTGGGATTGAGGCAGCAGAGGTGTTGCCCGTGTCCACGATGTCCTTCGCAACTACTACGGATTCGGGTAAGCCCAACTGCTTTGCGAACTCGTCAATAATTCGCTCGTTTGCCTGGTGAGTCACCAAAGCTGCAAGGTCAGCCGGCTCCAGCCCAGACGCCTCTAGGGCTTCCTTGGCAACTTTTACCATCTCCCACACTGCCCAGCGGAATACCGACTGGCCCTCTTGAACGAGGGTGGGCCACTCACCCTTGCCGTCTCTGAAGTCGAGAATTGAGCCGGTCATGCCGACCTTGTCCCAGTTCTCGCCATCTGAACCCCAGATGGTCTTCGAGATTCCAGGGTGGTCGCTCGGACCGACAATGGCCGCGCCGGCTCCATCGCCCAGAAGGAAGCTGATCGAGCGGTCAGTTGGGGAAATGAAGTCAGAAAGCTTTTCGCCTCCCACGACTAATACAAACTTTGCAGTGCCGGACCTAACTAGCGAGTCGGCTTGGGCTATGCCGTAGCAATAACCAGCGCAGGCAGCGCTGATGTCGTATGCCGCTGCATCTTTTGCACCAACTTCCGATGCCAGCAAAGCCGCACCAGAAGGCGTTGCATAGGGGAAAGAGATAGTCGCCAAAATTACTGCATTAATCTCAGTTGGATCGATGCCAGCCTTGGAAATGGCCTCTTTGGATGCCTCAACTGCCATGTCCATCAGACTCTGGCCCTCAGGAGCACGAACCCTTGTCACGATTCCTGTGCGTTGTCGTATCCACTCATCAGATGAATCGATGGGCCCAGCGATTTCGTCGTTGGCGACCTTAGATGCTCCCCTTGAAGCTCCTAGCGAATAGATCCTCGAGAACTGAACTGGATCGTTTTGCTTCAGGGTCTTCAAGAGTTTGAAACCTTCTCTAAATCAGCAGGGGTTTTCAAGGCTATCGCAGTGGCGTCTGGAACGCCTCGTTTGATTAGTCCAGCCAAGGCTCCTGCTGGAGGAAGTTCCAGCAGCGTAGCTGCACTACCTGCCAGGGAGCCCATGCATTTATCCCAACGGACGGGGTTTGAAATTTGGCTCACGAGCGATGCCACGAACTCCGATCCTCTGCTTACCAGCTGACCGTCAACGTTGCTCCAGAGGCTAATCGCTGGATCGGAAACCTCAACGCCGTCAACTAGTTCCTGAACGGGTGCCTTCGCACCCTCCATAAACGACGTGTGAAATGCTCCTGCAACCTTCAGCTCGATCACCCTGGCTCTTTCCGGGGGTGATTCCAAGAGGGAAGTAACTGCGCTCTTCGGTCCGGCCACCACTAGCTGCCCAGCGCCGTTGAAGTTTGCTGGCTCAAGCCCCAGCTCAGTGAGTCTTTCCAAGACGGTGCTCTCCTCACCACCCAATACCGCGGCCATTGAAGTTGCAGCCTCGGCAGCAGCGGACGCCATCGCATCCGCTCTCCGTCCCACTAGTTTCATTGCATCCGCATCGCTTAGCACTCCTGCGATTGCGGCAGCAGCGAACTCTCCTACGGAGTGGCCTAGTACGCCATCCACCTTGAATTCCCGCAGGGCGGCACGATAGATCCCTATCGAGCTACCTACAATCAGGCGCTGCGCGTTTGCGGTGTCCTTGATTTCGTCTTCTTCGGCCGTAGTTCCAAGCCGGATGAGATCGGCATTACATGCAGTCCCTAGGCCATCAAGAGTCTGTTGTAGATCTGGATACTTTTCTAGCCAGGGTGCCAGGAATCCTGGTGTCTGTGACCCTTGACCCGGGCAAGCAACTATGAGCATTAGTCTCTCCTGATTCCGCTTTCTGCATCGCTAATGAGCCCCAGCGACAATGCCACCTGCGCGACGAAGCTAGTCCTCGATTCGGTCACATCCTCTCCCAAGAGGTCATGAATTCGCTTGAGCCGGTACCTCACTGTGTTCGCGTGCACATAAAGAGCCTTAGAAGTTGCCTCTAAAGAGCCACCCTGCTCGAAATAAGTCTTCAGTGTTCCAAGTAGCTCTTTAGAGCTCTCCGCCAAGGGTAGGTAATAGTTGCCGATTAGGGTTTGTTTAGCGAGCTGGTCGCCTGCGAGTGCCCTCTCAGGAAGGTAATCATCAGCCTGCACTGGCCTCGAGCTGACTTCTCTACTTGCCGCGACTGAATTTGCAGACAGTGCGGCACGAGCGGACCTGGGTGCCTCTGAAACTGTGTTCACCACCGGCCCCAGAATTAGCGGACCTGAGCCAAAGCACTCTCCAATAGATTCTGCAACGCTCTGTATTTCTCTCGTTGGTGACTTCGAAACCTCTGGGAGTCCTATCACAGCAACTTGCCTGCGCCCCTGAATCCCCAGTAAGACATCCGCCTGAGACTTTCTTGCAATCTTGCGAATATTGTCAGGGTCTGGCGAATCGGGGGTGGTCCCCAAGAGGACGGCTACTTGACCATCGGCACGCCAGCCTAAGGCTGCAACTCGTGAATTTATCTCCTGAGAGGTCTCGCCGCTGATGATGCTGTCCACCACCAACGCTTCTAGGCGGGCATCCCAAAGCCCTCGCGCCTCGGCTGCCCTGGCATAAACATCCGCAGCACTAAAGGCGATGTCGCGAGAATATCGCAGCACGGCCTCGCGCAGGTCAGGGTGCTCAGAGACAACCCTCTCTTCGACCATTTCAACCACTACATGGATGAGCTGGAGAGTCTCTTGCAGCGAGATTGAGCGCAGAAGCTCCCTTGGAGCACCCGCGAATACATCTGCCGCAACCCAGGGCTGAGAGCCGGGGTCCTCGTACCACTGGATAAAGCTGGTTATGCCGCTCTGTGCAACCGATCCAACGGCCGCACGTCTTGCTGGAGGCATCTGGGAATACCAGGGGAGTGTTTCCTCAAGGCGGGTTAGGGTCGCCGTTGCCAAGTCACCGGCAATGGATCTAAGCCATGGGAGGTGCTTAGGCGTCACCACCGGCCGATCCGCTGCTGCCTGCAGCAACATCGTGGAGCTGGAACTTGTCAATTGCCTGCTGGGGGATGCTTGCATCCAGCTTGCCCTGAGCGACAAGCTGCTCTAAAGCCCTGACGGCGATCGATGGGCCATCAATCTTGAAAAAGCGCCTTGCAGCTGGCCTGGTGTCTGAGAAGCCAAAGCCATCAGCCCCAAGAGTTGCAAAGTCACCTGGAACCCATGGCCTGATCATGTCGGGTAGCGAGTGGGTGTAGTCGCTGACACCCAGGAATGGACCCTCGGCATCTGCGAGTTTCTGAGTTAGGTAGGGCATCGGGGCATCTTGCTCTGGGAAAAGGAACCTCTGCTCGTCAGCCTTGAGGCCGTCCTTGCGCAGCTCTCCCCAGCTAGTCACCGACCAAACATCCGCTGCGACACCGTACTCGGCGAGGAGTCCCTGTGCCTCGAGCGCCCATGGCACAGCAACACCTGAGGCCAACAGCTGCACCTTGTGGCCGGCTGCATTGCCGTTGCTGAGCTTGTAGATACCCTTTAGGACGCCATCAACATCGAGGTTCTCTGGCTCAGCTGGCTGGAGCATTGGCTCGTTGTAGACCGTGAGGTAGTACATGACGTTGGGGTCCTCATGCTGACCTCCGTACATGCGCTCAAAGCCGGCCTTCACAATGTGGGCGATCTCATATCCATAGGCGGCGTCGTAGCTAATGACTGCCGGGTTTGTGTAGGCGATTATGGGGGAGTGTCCATCTGCGTGCTGGAGGCCTTCACCAGTCAGGGTTGTCCTTCCAGCTGTAGCACCGATGAGGAACCCTCGCACCATCTGGTCGCCTGCGAGCCAGAGGGAGTCTGCTGTGCGCTGGAATCCAAACATTGAATAGAAGATGTAGATGGGGATTATCGGTTGACCGTGCGTCGAGTATGAAGACCCCGATGCAGTAAAGGCTGCGACTGATCCGGCTTCGTTGATGCCGGTGTGCAAAATTTGACCTGCTTCGCTCTCTTTGTAGTTCAGCAGTAGTTCACGGTCTACCGATATGTACTTCATTCCATTGGGGTTGTAAATCTTTGAGGTTGGGAAGAAAGCGTCCATACCGAACGTTCTTGCCTCATCGGGGATGATGAGCTGAATTCGCTCGCCCGCACCCTCTGACTTGAGTAGGTCTTTGAGCATTCGCACAAACGCCATAGTCGTGGCAACCTCTTGGTTTCCCGACCCTTTACGAGGGACGTCGTAGGCGCTTACCTCTGGCAGCTTGAAGTCCACGTACTTACTGCGACGCTCTGGCAAATATCCACCTAGCTGCTTCCGTCGCTCGTGCATGTAATCAAGTTCTGGCGAATTTCCCTCGGGCACGTAATAGGGCGGCATGTAGGGGTCAGCCTCAAGCTGGGCGTCAGAAATCGGAACCCGCATCTCGTCGCGGAACTGCTTTAGATCTTCTAGCTTGAGCTTTTTCATCTGGTGGGTTGCGTTGCGACCCTCGAAGCTCTTTCCAAGCCCATAACCCTTGATTGTCTTGGCGATGATGACAGTTGGTTGTCCCTTGTGGCTGGTTGCAGCCTTGTATGCGGCGTAGATCTTGTTGTAGTCGTGGCCACCACGCTTCAGCGACCAAATCTGATCGTCCGTCATGTCAGCAACCAATTGGGCGGTTCTCGGGTCGCGAGCAAAGAAATTCTCACGGACGAAGGCGCCGTCTTCAGTCTTATATGTCTGATAGTCACCATCGGGTGTTCTATTCATTAGGTCAACCAGTGCACCGTCGTGGTCCTTTGACAGCAGCGCGTCCCACTCACGACCCCAGATCACCTTGATGACATTCCAGCCAGCACCTCGGAAGAAGCTTTCAAGCTCTTGGATGATCTTGCCGTTACCTCGGACTGGCCCATCGAGTCTCTGTAGGTTGGCGTTAACCACGAAGGTCAGGTTGTCGAGCCCGTCGTTTGCAGCCAGCTGGAGCGCCCCTCGACTCTCTACCTCATCGAGCTCTCCATCACCAAGGAACGCCCACACGTGTTGATTGGAAGTGTCCTTGAAACCTCTTGCCATGAGGTAGCGGTTGAATTGCGCTTGGTAGATGGCGCTGATTGGGCCCAAGCCCATCGAAACGGTCGGGAACTGCCAAAAGTCTGGCATGAGTCGCGGGTGTGGGTATGAGGGTAGCCCCCTGCCCGGCCTGGACTTTTCCTGGCGGAAGGAGTCCATCTCGGCCTCTGTGAGCCTTCCCTCAAGGAATGCTCGCGCATAGGGGCCGGGGGAGGCGTGGCCCTGAATATAGATTTGGTCGGAACCGTCTGGATGATCGTGGCCCTTGAAGAAGTGGTTGAAGCCAACTTCATAGAGCGATGCACTGGATGCAAATGATGAAATGTGGCCACCCACTGCAATTCCTGGGCGCTGCGCACGGTGAACCATGATTGCCGCATTCCAGCGCATCCAGGCCCTGTAGGTACGCTCGATCTGCTCGTCGCCGGGAAACTGAGGCTCGTCCTCGGGACTGATGGTGTTGATGTAGTCAGTAGTTGGTACCAGCGGCACGTTCAGCTGGAGCTCGTGGGAGCGCCTGAGCAGATTCAGCATGATCTCTCTGGCTCGACCGCGGCCGTGGGTCTTAGCTAGTGTGTCGAGGGATTCAAGCCATTCGGCTGTTTCTTGAGGGTCCCTGTCGGGGTTGTTGACAGCGAATGCATCTTGATTATTAATCGACACAGCTAGAGCCTCTTTTCGTGGCTGTTTACCAAAGGTTCCCATTTTGTGGGCCACTAAAGTCTATTCAGGTATTCATTCATTTGTTTAGCTATAGTCCTAAGTCCTAAAAGAAGGAGCTCTAATGGCCGTATCAGTAGGAGACATTGCCCCAGATTTCGCATTGCCAAATCAACACGGCGAGGAGTTCAAGCTAAGCGAGTACCGCGGCAAGCCGGTGGTCCTTGTGTTTTACCCACTCTCCTTTAGCGGAACCTGCACCGGTGAAATGTGTGAGCTTCGGGACAACATTGCGATGTTCAAAGATTCACAGGTTGAGCTTGTCGCAATTAGCGTTGACAGCAAGTTCACCCAAGCCGCGTTTGCTGCGGCGGAAAACTACGACTTTCAACTGCTAGCAGACTTTTGGCCTCATGGAGAGGTGACGCAGCTTTATGACGCTTTCCTGGAAGAACGCGGCCATGGAACTCGCGCAACCTACGTGCTTAACCACGACCATGTTGTTGTCGCTAAGTTCACGACCCCGCCTGGTGAAGCGCGTGATCTTGCCAGTTATCGCAGTGCACTTGAACTTCTTTAGGAAGTTATCTGTAGTAGTATTTCGGCCGGGCCTTTAGCTCAGTTGGTAGAGCGCCACGTTTACACCGTGGATGTCATCGGTTCGAGCCCGGTAGGGCCCACTTCGAACAAAAACAAATCCAAACCAGATTTTTCTGGTTTGCTTTACGTATGACCTCCTTAGCGAACCTCATCGAAAGCTTTGAGGAGCTGTGGCCAACCTCAACTGCGGAGGATTGGGATCACGTCGGGCTAATGCTCGGAAGCCCAAGCAGCGAAGTCAAAAAAGTCCTGTTGAGTGTGGACATCACGAGTGCAGTTGTGGAAGAGGCTCTAGAGGCTAAGGCGCAGCTACTTCTCACCCACCACCCGATGCTGCTACGGCCAGTACATGAACTTGGCGAATTGACCGCTAAGGGCAACGTGGTTGCCAAAGCTGTTCGAGGATCTCTAGCGGTATACGCCGCTCACACGAACGCGGACATCGCCAGAGGTGGAGTTTCTGAATCCTTTGCCGCAGCCTTGGGACTCACGGAAATCGAACCACTGGACAAAGTCAGTGGACACGGGTGCATTGGTCAGGTCGCAACTCAGAGTCTTGTTGACTTTGCTCGTCATGTCGCCAAAGTACTGCCGTCGGTTGCAGGTGGGGTAAAGGTTGCAGGCGATCCTGAACGAATGGTCAGCGGTGTCGGCTTAGTCGGAGGGGCCGGGGATGGCTTCCTCAGCGCTGCTATTGCTGCAAATGTCGATGTATTTATAACCAGTGACCTTCGTCATCACCCAGCCCAGGATTTTATGGAACTCTCAGCAGTTGTTGACGGACCCGCGCTAATAGATGTCTCGCATTGGGCGGCTGAGTGGCTCTGGCTAAACTCTGCTGCTGCCCAGCTTTCTAAAAAGCACACTGGTGTCGAATTCCTAGTCAGCGATCTCAGGACAGACCCGTGGGATTTTGCGGTGATGCAGTGAAGGCTACAAGGGACCAGTTAGAGACTCTGCTCGAAATTCAGAGGAACATCTATTCGCAGCGGGCGATAGTCGCCAAAGCTAGAGAACTAACCTCTTCGTCATCGATTGAGGATGCTCGTGCTGAGCTGGCGGATGTAACGGGGAGGCTTTCGGAGCAACGGGGACGCATGGAGGAGATACAGCGCGACATCCACAGGTTGGAGTCTGATGTCGAACTTGTCGAAAAGCGCCTTTCAAAAGATGCTGAAAGGCTAAACCAGTCCTCAAACCCAAAGGACATTGCGGGGATTGAACATGAGATTGAGTCGCTCAAGAGCCGGCTTAGCTCGCTAGAAGACAACGAACTTGAGCTCATGGAGCAGCGCGATGTCGCAAGCGAGGAACTATCGGCACTTGAGAAACAGCGCGATGAGGCCGAGGGTGCGGTTGAGCAAACCAAGGCAGGTATCGCTCAGGAGCTCGAGTCGCTTAAGGTTCAAAACGAAGACCTTGTGAAGCTCATAAACGAGCTCAAGGGCACGGTCCCGCAGGAGCTATTAGCCCTGTTTGAAAAGAAGCTTGAACGAGGCGCTGCGGTAGGAAAGCTGTCAGGTTCCAGTTGTAGCGCTTGCAACATGAGCCTCAATTCCACTGCCATGGCAGAGATCAACCGCGTGCCATTTGATGAGCTCGCTACCTGCTCAGAGTGCTCCGCGATGTTGGTGAGAGAGTGATCTACCTCTACGCGGACGGAGCCTCAAGGGGTAATCCCGGGCCTGCGGCTTACGGTGTCCACATTGTGGATGCGGAGGGAAATCCAATCGCGGACTTTGGCGAGGGCTTGGGAATTGCTACGAATAACCATGCTGAATACTCGGGGGTAATTGCCGGCCTTAGGTATCTGACAAAGACCGAATACCGAGAGGTAACGATTCGGCTTGACTCCAAATTGGTAGTTGAACAGCTTTCTGGTCGCTGGAAGATCAAGAATTCAAACATGCAGGAGCTGGCAATTGAGGCCCAGGCGCTATTACGCGAATTTGACGCAAAGTTTGAATGGGTGCCCAGGGAGCAAAACTCTCATGCGGATGCGAATGCCAATAAAGCCCTTGACGACGGAGACTTTTCAAGCAGTCCCGCGGCAAACCTCGAACTCAGTGCAATACAGCCGAGATCAATTCGCGCACCTAGGCAAAACCAGGAGCCGACAACGATCGCAGTTGTCCGGCACGGGCACACAGTCAACACCGAGAAAAATCTAATCTCGGGTGGCCAGGGAACTGATCCCCAGTTAAGTGAGCTCGGGCTTTTTGAAGCCAACGCTGCTGCTGCCCAGCTGCCTATGTTGCTTTCAGAATTCGGCCTTCCAGAACTCTCTGTTGTTTACCACTCTCCAATGGTGAGAACGACTCAGACTGCCGAGGCTCTCGCAATGGGGAAGCTGGAGATGTTAGCTGATGCAAGGCTCAAGGAAATTGGCTTTGGGGACTGGGAAATGCTCGAAATGGCTCAGCTTGAGACCGACGAACTGGAACTAGTGAGTGCCTGGAGAGGTTCACTCGATGTTGCACCGCCAGGCGGAGAGTCAGTGAACGACATGCAGGGCAGAGTCTGGAGTGCCCTCGAAGAGATCATTGACCAGAACAGAGGGAAGTCCGTGGGAGTAGCGACTCACATGATGCCCACCAGGGCATTTGCCGCAGCAGCCTTCAGAGGGGCCAAAAATGCCTACTTCAACCTCAATTCATCTCCAGGTGGCATAAGCATTTATCGTTTCTTCGACATGAACTTCGCAGAGGTCTTTGTAATGAACTCTTGCCAACACCTGATCCGAAACTAGGCTTGTAGGGATGGGTCGGCCAGGCGGTCGCGACATTGTCGAGGAACGTCCGGGCTCCACAGAGCAAGGTGGTGGGTAACGCCCACCCGGGGTAACCCGAGAGATAGTGCAACAGAAAGTAAACCGCCCGCAAGGGTAAGGGTGAAACGGTGGTGTAAGAGACCACCAGCGGGATAGGTGACTTTCCCGGCTATGTAAACCTCACCTGGAGCAAGACCAAGCAGAAGGCAGGGCTGCTCGCCTAATGCCTTCGGGTAGGTTGCTAGAGCCTCTGGGTAACCAGAGGCCGAGATAGATGACCGTCAGCGCTTTAGCGCTACAGAACCCGGCGTATCGGCCGACCCATCGTTAGTTCTCGTGAGCCAGTGCGGCAGCGCCAATGATGCCTGCAGAATTCTGCAGCACTGCAGGAACAATTTCCGTCTTTAGGCGGAGCAGGGGCAAGAACTGCTCATGTGACTTACTAATTCCTCCTCCGACAATGAACAAATCGGGTGAGAGTAGTTTCTCGAGGGTCGAGTAATAGAACTGCAACCGCTCGGCCCACTCTTCAAAGGACAGACCTTCTCTTTCCATTGCGGCAAAGGAGGCCTTGGTCTCGTAGTCAACCCCGTCGATCTCTACGTGCCCAAGTTCTGCATTAGGGATCAGGGTTCCGTCATAAAACAAGGCAGTGCCAATACCTGTGCCCAACGTTGTCATGATGGTCAGCCCGTCACGCTTCCTGCCCGCTCCGTATTTGACCTCAGCGACCCCTGCAGCATCAGCGTCATTTATGACGTGCACGTGCCTTCCCAGCGTGTTCGAGAAAAGTTCGTCGGCATCTAGGCCAATCCACCTGCTGCTAACGTTCGCAGCAGATTTGGTCACCCCATGGATAACAACTGCCGGAAAGCAGATGCCAAGCGCACGATCTTCCTTTGTATCGACCGTCTGAGCGATTTCCCTGACAACCTCTGCAATGGCCTCGGGTTCACCGCCCTCCGGCGTTCCAAGCTTCACCCTCTCAGAGCGCAGTTGCCCCGACTTAGTGTTCACTAGAGCACCTTTGATACCAGTGCCACCGATATCAATACCCAATGCCTTCTTGCTCATGTGGCCTCCGTCAGTATCTGCGGTCCGTCTTCGGTAATCAAAATTGTGTGCTCGAACTGCGCTGTTAGCGACTTGTCCCTGGTAGTTACTGTCCAGCCGTCATCCCAGAGGTCCCACTCAATTCCTCCAAGGGTGATCATCGGCTCCACGGTGAAGACCATGCCGGGCTCTATGACCGTGGAGTACTCAGGTGCGTCATAGTGCGGAACTATCAGGCCCGTGTGGAAACTGGTCCCAACTCCATGACCGGTGAAATCCTGAACAACTCCGTACCCAAACCGCTTGGCGTATGACTCGATAGCCCTTCCAATGACATTCACCTCTCTGCCGGGAAGTGCTGCTTTGATCCCTCTAAGCATTGCCTCCTGGGTTCGCTCGACCAGGTTTGCCGCTTCCTGGGTTGCCTGGCCAATCAAAACTGTTGCATTGGTATCACCGTGCACCCCATCGAGGTAAGCGGTGATGTCGACATTGAGCAGATCGCCATCTTTCAAAACGGTGTCGTCAGGGATGCCGTGACAGACAACTTCGTTGAGTGATGTGCAAATAGATTTGGGAAATCCTCGGTATCCGAGAGTGGAGGGGTAGGCCCCGTTCTCGATCAGAAATTTGTGCCCAATTTCATCAAGGTCATCTGTTGTCATGCCGGGCTTTGCGCTGCCAAGGATGAGCTCTCGAGCAGTCGCTGCAAGCTTTGATGCAATTTTGATCTTGCCGATCGTTTTTTCGTCGTATCGGTCGCCAGTTGTGTGGGGTGCCGGAGATTTCTTACCCACGTATTCCGGTCTTTGGATTGATGCCGGAACCTCTCTACGCGGAGACACCCGACCTGGGATTAGGTGACCATCAACATTTACGGGCATTGGGGTTATCTTATTTTTCCGAGCCACTATCTTTGGTTACATGGCCGACGAGTTGAAGTATTGGTTCAATCAAGAAACAAAAAAGGTTGAAGAGGGACCAAAGTCTCTTGCCATGAGCAGATTGGGCCCATTTGATTCCTTTGAAGAGGCATCAAGGGCCGAACAAATCATTCTGGAGAGAGCTCGGAGATTACGCGAAGAAGACCAGAGCGAGTGGGATGACGAGGACTAAAAGCTTTCCTTGTCGGTAGGGAAATGGCCCTCTGCCACCTCCGTACGAAAATTACTTGCAGCTTTAAGTAGCAGCTCGCGAAGGTTCAGGTAGCTCTTAGAAAATGATGGCGACCTACCTGACAGACCCGCAAAATCTGTCCAGACCAGTACCTGACCGTCGGTTCCCGAGCCTGCGCCAATTCCAATTGTCGGGATAGTGAGTTCCTGCGTGACTTCCGCAGCCAGGTCCGCCGGGACCATCTCCAGAACTACTGCAAATGCTCCAGCCTCCTGAATTATTAGGCAGTCATCCCGGAGGCGGCTTGCGGCCGCATCGTCCTTGCCTTGAATCTTGTAGCCACCAAGTGCGTGTACAGATTGTGGTGTGAAGCCTGCGTGCCCCATAACCGGGATGCCACTTTCAACTAGGCGTCTGATCTGTTCCGACTTAGCCCCCTCAAGCTTTACTGCATGGGCGCCAGTTTCTTTCATTACGCGTATGGAATTGTGCAGAGCCTGCTCCGCAGACTCCTCGTAGGAGCCAAATGGCAGGTCAAAAACCACAAGTGAACTCCGCGCAGACCTCGCTACCGCCTTGCCAAAAGGGATCATCTCTTCGAGCGTGACCGAAATGGTGTCATCGTTCGCAAGAACTGTATTGCTGGCACTATCGCCCACCAGGAGGACCTCTATGCCCGCAGCATCAAAAATCTCTGCAGTCTGCTGGTCATAGCTGGTCAGGCAACTGAACTTCTTGCCTTCCTGCTTGAACTTGGCAAGAGTCGAGGTTCTGATTTTCATAGTTTTCCGAAACGGGTAGTAATAGGTACTCTACGCCCTGATCCAAACGCGACCTGGGTTGTTTTCGTTCCGATTGCCCCCTGAGATCTCTTCCACTCTGCAGCTCGAACCTTGTTATCGATGTCACTAACTAGCTCTCTCTCGAAGCCAAGGGCGACTACCTCATCAACAGTCGCGGTTTTCTCGATCAATAGGCGCAGAATGTCGTCAAGAAGTTCGTAATCCGGCAGCGAGTCAGTATCAAGCTGGCCGGGTCTTAGCTCGGCTGAGGGTGGTTTCTCAATTGAGGAGACCGGAATTATTTCTTTACCCCTGGAGGCATTGAGCCATTTCGCTAGTCGCCAAACATCGGTCTTGAGGACGTCTTTGATAGGCGCGAATCCACCTGCCGAATCCCCATACATAGTTGAATAGCCCACGGCTATCTCACTCTTGTTGCCAGTTGTTAGAAGAAGCCTTTCCTCAGCATTTGAAACTGCCATGAGGGTCACCGCTCTGATTCTTGCCTGCACATTTTCGCCGGAAAGCCCCTCCAACTCCACCATTGACTCGAAGGCTTTGTGTGCGCGGTCTATGCCTATCTCTCGGAACTCACAACCAAGATTCTTTGCCAGCTGTTTTGCATCATCTAGGGAGTGGTCTGATGAATACCTGGAGGGGAGGCCTATTCCGAGGACCGCGTCAGCTCCCAGCGCATCCACTGCGATTGCGCCACAGAGTGCACTATCAATGCCTCCGGAGAAACCGAGAACGGCTCTCTTCTGCCCTGTCTTAGCGCAATAATCGCGCAAACCGGTGACGAGTGCCTGATAAAGCCTTTCAGGCTCATCGTCAAGCACAGGCTCAAGTTCAGTCTCGATAGCTGGATAGAAGCCAGGTCCCATGCCGGCTCGGCTAACTTCCTTGCCGTCTTGATCTATCAAAAAGCTATCGCCGTCGAAGACGAGCTCGTCCTGGCCCCCCGCGAGATTTGCATAGGCCACAGCGAAGCCGTTTTGAAACTCTCGGACGGAGTTACGCCTGCGGGTTTGGATGTCACGTGTGTAGGGAGACCCGTTGGGAACTACTAGAAGTGACACTCCGGCCTTAGCTAGAGACTCGCGCTGCGGGCTCTCTGGGTGCCAGATGTCTTCGCAAATAGATACTCCCACCCGCTGTCCGTTTAGCTCGAAGACAAGGTCATTTTCACCCGGAACGAAGTTCCTCCAGTCATCAAAGACGTCATAATTTGGAAGATATCTCTTGTCGTATCGGCCAATAACTTTTCCCGCTTTGAAGACGGTTGCTGAGTTGTGAGCTGCCGCAAAGGAAGACTGATTGTCCTGCGCCTTTGTTGCGAGGCTCACGTGGCCCAGTACCACCGTCAGGTCCTTGTATTTGGATTCAGCGCTGACGCTTATGAGCTTCGAAAGCGAGTCCTCAGTTGCGGCAATGATGTCTGTTCGGTAGCTGAGATCCCCCAGGGGATATCCGCAAAGTGCCAGTTCACCGAAAACTAGAAGGTCAACCTTGCCCGAGGCCTCATCCATGACATGCAGAATTTGTTTCGAATTGTGCGCGAAGTCACCCACGACGGGGTTTATCTGGCCAAAGCCAATACGGATTTCTTGCACAGCCACTAGCCTATTAGGAGTGTCAGGAGGCTGGAATGGACAAGCAACAGGAGTTCGTACTTCGCACCATTGAAGAGCGCGGCGTTAAGTTCATAAGGCTTTGGTTCACGGATGTTGCCGGGACTCTGAAGTCAGTGGCGGTTGCTCCCGCTGAGATTGAAGGCGCGTTTGCCGAGGGTATCGGATTTGACGGCAGCGCCATTGAGGGTTTGGCTCGCACCTCCGAGGCCGACATGCTCGCAATTCCTGACCCAAGCACCTTTCAAATTCTTCCGTGGAGAGGCAGTGTTGACCCAGCGGCGAGGATGTTTTGTGACATTGCAACCCCGGACGGGCAGCCAGCTGCGGCTGATCCAAGAAATGTTCTAAAGCGAGCCCTTGACAAGGCCGCTTCCCTGGGGTTCAGCTTCTACGTACACCCGGAGATCGAGTTTTACTTGTTGAAGTCCGCTGAATTGGGCGCAGACGGCCTTCCAGTTCCGGTTGACCAGGCAGGGTATTTCGACAATGTGCCCGGCGGCACTGCGCACGACTTTAGGCGTCGTGCGGTCACGATGCTGGAGCAACTTGGAATCTCCGTTGAGTTCTCTCATCACGAGGGTGGACCAGGTCAAAACGAGATCGACCTCAGATACGCAGATGCGCTTTCTATGGCTGACAACGTTATGACGTTCAAGACGGTGGTTAAGGAGGTGGCTATAGAGCAAGGTGTTTACGCGACCTTTATGCCAAAGCCGTTCACCAATCACCCTGGCAGCGGCATGCACACGCACTTCTCACTCTTTGAAGGGGACAAGAACGCCTTCTTTGACGCAAGTGCCGAGTACCACCTATCAAACACGGCGCGCAAGTTCATAGCTGGAGTTCTCCGTCACGCGCCTGAGATCACCCTTGTCACAAACCAGTTTGTAAACAGCTACAAGCGCCTATGGGGTGGGGGAGAGGCTCCAAGCTATGTCAGCTGGGGTCACAATAACCGCAGCGCTTTAGTTCGAGTTCCCCTTCACAAGCCAGAGAAGGCTCAGAGCACTCGCATGGAATACCGCGCAATGGACAGTGCGGCAAACCCATATCTGGCCTATTCACTCCTGCTGTCTGCCGGCCTCAAGGGCATTGAGGAGAACTATGAGCTTCCTGCCGAGACAGAGGATGACGTCTGGACGCTAAGTGACATGGAACGAAGGGCAATGGGAATCGAAGCACTGCCGCAATCTCTAGACCACGCAATCAGAAAGCTTGAGTCGAGTGAGTTGGCAGCCGAGGTACTTGGCGAGCGCGTCTTCTCATACGTTTTGGCAAATAAGCGAAACGAGTGGGCTGAGTATCGCTCCCAGGTGACTCCTTTTGAGATCGAGCAAAATCTCCGCAACCTCTAAATGACTAGAGGACGCAGCAATCCGCTCAGTGAGCTCGCAAGGCTCGGCTTTGAAAATCTAAGTGAGACTGTTGCCAAGCTTGAACGGCTAGTCGAGTTGGTAGGGGATTGGGGGCATTCTGCTCTAACCCCACTGGCCTCCTCAGCTTCACCGGATAAGGCGTTGGACTTCCTCCTGCGGATGTCCGAGACAAAGCCAAAAGCGATCGCAAAGATTCTCTCGGATGCAAAGCAGGCCGAGAGGCTGTGCCGGGTCGTGGGGGCCTCAGATGGCATGGCGGAGCATCTGCTTCGTCATCCTGATTCGCTCATAATTCAAAAAAAGCCAGCGCTGCCAAGCAAATTCACGATTCCTACCGCTTCGCGGTCTGAATTGCGTGTTGGTTACCGCAACGCACTTTTTCAGATCATCGATTGGGACTTGGCTCAGTTAGATGCCAGCGCTGCCTTTGCCGAGGTTTCGATTTCGTTGACGCGGCTTACGGACGGCACTTTAGAGAGT
Organism: Candidatus Aquiluna sp. XM-24bin5; assembly: GCA_003149555.1. Next base: position 447,608 of record QCWE01000001.1, on the reverse strand, counting down.
GCAATCTCCGTTGCAACCCAGGAGCTCATCAGTGAGGGTCGTATCTCCGAAGCTGACGCTAGTTCTTGCCCTTTGGCAGTGATTGCCATGGGTAAGACCGGGGCACAGGAGCTGAACTACGTTTCCGACGTCGATGTCATTTACGTTGCGACAGAGGCCGAAAAGATCGACACGGCAATCAAGATTGCGACAAGGATGCAGGCCGTCATCTACGACGTTGAGGTTGAACCCGGTCTTTGGCAGGTTGATCCAAACCTAAGGCCAGAGGGTAAGTCTGGTGTTTTGGTGAGAACGCTCGAGGCTCATGTCGCCTACTACGACAAGTGGGCAGAGCCTTGGGAGTTCCAGGCTCTCTTGAAAGCACGTTTTGCTGCAGGAAATGCGGAGATAGGCAATGCCTACATAGACACCATAAAGCCCATGATTTGGGCGTATCAGGATCGTTCCGCCATTGTCGATAGCGCCAGGCATCTAAGAGGGCGGGTGCTTGAAAACATTCCTCCAGCAGAGCGCTCGAGCAACCTGAAACTTGGTCGAGGTGGATTGAGGGACGTGGAATTCACGGCTCAGCTTCTGCAGCTCGTTCACGGCGTTGGCGACCCTAGTCTCCAGGTAATGGATACGCTGTCTGCTCTCGAGGCACTCAGTGATGCCGGACTGCTCTCCAGGACCGACAGGGCCAAACTCAGCGCGCACTACCGCTTCCTCCGCTCCGTCGAACATCGGATTCAGCTCCAGCGCCTAAGGCGCTCACACCTGGTTCCAAGCAAGCCTGAGGAGCTCCGCCGTGTTGCGAGAGGTTTGGGGCTCAGCTCCGACGAACTAACTAATCGACTTGAGTCTGTGAGGGCTGAGGTCGCAGAGCTTCACGACTCCGTCTTCTATCGACCTCTACTTGCCGCAACTGCTGCGCTGACTCCAGGAGAAATCAGGCTAAGCGCGGAGGATGTTGAAAAGCGACTGGTAGCCCTCGGCTTTGTTGACCCTAAGGGCGCGCTAAACCACATCAATGCCCTCACGACTGGGGTTTCCAGGCGTGCAGTGATCCAGAGAACCCTCCTTCCAGTTCTGATTCGCTGGATGGCAGAGGGGACAGACCCTGACAGAGCCTTGGTCAGCTTCCGCAGACTTAGCGAGGAGCTGGGGGACACCCCCTGGTTTCTTAGGATGCTTCGAGACTCATCGGGTGCCGCAGAACGTCTTATGCGGGTGCTCTCATCCTCGGGGATGATCGCGAGGGTGTTAGAGCGGATTCCAGATTCGACATCTTGGTTCGGAGATGACACTGAGCTCTCGCCGCGCAGTTTGGAGGCCATTGAGGCGGAGATGGCAGCCATTATTTCGAGGCAGGAGGACCCTGAGGCGGCTGCCGATTTGATTCGAAACATTCGCCGACGTGAGACTCTCCGCGTGGCAATTGGTGCAGTGCTGGGAGTTAGCTCCATGGCGGAGATAAGCGAGGGTTTGACCGCGATCATGGATGCCTATCTTCGGGCGATGCTTGAGATTGCCAAAGAGGGCCAAGAGCTTGATCTAGGGATTGTGGCAATGGGGCGCCTCGGTGGCCGGGAGCTGGGGTTTGGGTCCGATGCAGACGCGATGCTTGTCTATGCCTCTGGCCCAGAGGATGCCCAGGGACTAGCCGAAAAGGTTTCGTCTAGGCTCCTAAGTCTTGTTAAGGATTCAATCATGGCTTTCGAGCTGGACCTTGGACTCAGGCCAGAGGGTAAAAATGGACCACGGGTTCGCTCCCTTGAAAGCTACAGAGCGTACTTTGAAAAGTGGGCAGACACCTGGGAGTTTCAGGCCCTGCTTCGGGCCCGCGTTATCTCAGGTAGTCCGGAGCTTGTTGCTTCATTCACAGAGCTGATCGATCGCTTCAGATATCCGGTCGAGCTGACCAATAAGCAGCTCGTGGAGATTAGGCGCATAAAGGCGAGAGTTGAGGCCGAGAGACTTCCACAGGGCGCGGACCCCGCAAGGCACCTCAAGTTAGGCAAAGGTTCCATTAGCGATGTCGAGTGGCTGGTTCAGCTTTACCAGTTGCGTCTCGCGCATCAGCAAATCGAGCTTCGAGTATTAGGAACTCTTGATGCGCTTGCAGCGCTCGAAAAGTCTGGAGAAGTATCAAGCGAAGATGGTGCTGCCCTGAGAGCGGCCTGGCTGCTCTCCTCTAGATGCAGGAGTGCACTTGTTCTAGCTGTGGACAAGCTTATTGACATCCTTCCGACTGACAGGCGGCAACTGGAGGCAATGGCGCGAATCCTTGAGCTTGCGCCAGGTTCAGCCTCGGAGCTTGAGGAGACCTACCTAAGCACCACACGTAAGGCGAGGGCAGTCTACGAGCAGCTATTCGCGAAATAGTAAAAGGGAGGCAAGTTTCCCTGCCTCCCTATTACTTTGTTGAAGTGCTTAGACTCCGTAGTAAAGCTCGAACTCAAACGGGTGAGGACGCTGCGCCATTGGCTTCAGCTCCTTCTCACGCTTGTAGTCGATCCAGTTCTCGATTAGGTCCTTGGTGAACACATCTCCCTCGAGCAGGAACTCGTGGTCGTTCTCTAGGGCAATCAGTACCTGGTCAAGGCTTCCTGGAACCTGTGGAATCGCGGCAGCTTCCTCTGCAGGCAACTCGTAGAGGTCCTTGTCGACTGGCTCGTGTGGCTCAATACGGTTCTTGATTCCATCCAGACCTGCCATCAACATTGCAGAGAACGCGAGGTATGGGTTACCTGAGCTGTCTGGGGCGCGGAACTCAATACGCTTGGCCTTCGGGTTTGAACCGGTCATAGGGATACGGATTGCGGCCGAGCGGTTACCAGCAGAGTAAACGAGATTAACAGGAGCCTCGAAGCCTGGAACCAGTCGGTGGTAAGAGTTAATGGTTGGGTTGGTAAACGCGAGGATGCTTGGCGCGTGCTTCAGAATGCCTCCGATGTACCAACGGGCAGTGTCGCTTAGACCGCCGTAACCAGATTCGTCGTAGAAGAGCGGCTTGCCGTCCTTCCAGAGTGACTGGTGAACGTGCATTCCCGAACCATTGTCTCCGAAGAGAGGCTTTGGCATGAATGTAGCGGTCTTACCAAACTGAGTTGCCACGTTCTTGACGATGTACTTGAACTTCAGGATGTCGTCAGCGCTCTTGATGAGCTGGTCGAAGCGGTAGTTGATCTCGCACTGTCCAGCGGTTCCCACCTCGTGGTGTGAACGCTCCACTGAGAGACCTGCAGCCTCAAGCTCGAGCACGATTGCATCGCGGATGTCAGCCAGATGGTCGGTTGGGGACACAGGGAAATAGCCACCCTTGTGAGGGGTCTTGTTACCTAGGTTTCCACCCTCCTCAGCTTTGGCGCTGTTCCAAGGTCCTTCAACGGAGTCCACCATGTGATATGCGGTGTGGGCCTTTACCTCGTAGCGAACCTCGTCAAAGATGAAGAACTCAGCTTCTGGTGCAAAGTATGCAGTGTCCGCAATTCCAGTGGACTGCAGGTAGCGCTCTGCCTTGTGCGCAACCTGTCTTGGGTCGCGGTGGTAAAGCTCGCCATTTCTTGGGTTGTAGATGTCGAAGTTCATGATGAGAGTCTTCTCAACACGGAACGGATCAATCCACGCAGTTGTAACGTCTGGGATCAGCTGCATGTCGCTCTCGTGAATTGCAGCGAAGCCTCGAATCGAGGAGGCGTCAAATAGCTGCCCGTTCGCGAAGAAGTCTTCGTCAATCTGTGAAACAGGAAGGTTGAAGTGCTGCTGAACACCAGGAAGGTCTGTGAAACGGACATCCACGAACTTGACGTCATTTTCCTTGATGTATGCCAACACCTCAGAGGCTGTTTTGAACATAGGTATCTCTTTCTTAGGTGAATTGAGTTCCCGCGGGGAATGGGTAAAAACTACTGAACTTATGTTTCAGAAATGTTAAAACTTGCGCTTTGGCGCCCGAACCTTTGTTGGGTCAATGCCCTTAGGGATTGGGATTGAGAGCCCTCCCAGAGCGTCCAAGCGATTCGCAACTACAGCTACCTCGGCACGCCTTAGGGTCTTTCCAAGTTTGTAGACGGTCTTTAGGAGTTCGTAGAGGCGCACACCTGAATCATCGATAGTCACTCTTAGTTGGTGGACCTTCACTCCAGGGGCCGCTCTGTTGACCTTCCTGGCTTCATCCTGCAGCATTTGACTTACCCTCGCTGAGGTTCCCTCGGCTATCAGGACGACGCCAGCAGGGCCGATCATGCGGTAGATAGCCTCACGGCTTTTGGGGTTGACAGCCACCGGAACTGACGAGGCTCGCCAGCTGCGCTTAATTTGGGTGTCTAGAACAGCCCCAACAGCACCTGCCTGACCTTCAATCTGCTGATAGGCATTGCGCTCGGCACGCTTTGACATCAAGATCATGGCAATCAAGATTCCGGAGACCACTCCGGAAATCGTCCAAATGGTTAGGCTCCAAGGCTCTCCGCCGCCGAGCAGAAAGCCAACGAGAAGTCCGCCGCCGGAGGCTAGTAGGAAGCCAAGCGCTGCGATCCAAACGCTAGTGGGGTCATTCTTAGCGGTCGACTTATAAACCTGCAGGAGCTGTTTTAGTCTCCCAGGTGCCTTATCTTTCTTTGCCACGCGCCTAGTCTACTTAGGCAATCGCGCTGGCTTGCGCGAACTCTAATTTGTCGGCCAGATGCCTTAGCTCCTCAGGAATCTCCCGCCCCTTTGCAATCATGCTCTTGGCCCAGAGGCGACCGGCACGATAGCTGGACCTAACTAATGGCCCCGACAGGACTCCGAGGAAGCCAATGTCTTCGGCGATTTGAGCCAGTTCCACAAATTCTTCGGGCTTTACCCAGCGCTCTACGGGGTGGTGGCGAGGCGAAGGTCGCAGGTACTGGGTGACCGTGATGATGTCGGTTCCGGCATCGTGGAGATCGTGCAGGGCTTGGATGATCTCGTCTCTCTCCTCGCCCATTCCAAGTATGAGGTTGGACTTTGTAACCAGGCCGTAGTCTCTGGCCTGCGTGATTACGTCCATCGAGCGCTGGTAGTCGAAAGCTGGCCTGATGCGCTTAAAGATCCTGGGCACCGTTTCCACGTTGTGCGCAAAGACCTCGGGCTTGGCGTCGAAGACGAGCTTTAGAAGCTCTGGGTTACCCGAAAAATCAGGCACAAGAATCTCCACACCGGTTCCGGGTGACTGTTTGTGGATCTGCCTAATGGTTTCTGCGTAGAGCCAAGCGCCCTCATCTGGAAGATCATCGCGGGCAACGCCGGTCACTGTTGCATACCTCAGCTGCATTTTGTTGACCGAGTCACCAACACGCCTCGGCTCATCCGCATCGAAGGCAGCAGGTTTGCCGGTGTCAATCTGGCAGAAATCACACCTTCTGGTGCACTGCGAGCCTCCAATGAGGAATGTGGCTTCTCGGTCCTCCCAGCATTCAAAGATGTTGGGGCAACCTGCCTCCTGACAAACAGTGTTGAGGTTTTGGTCTTTTACCAGTGAATGAAGCTGCTTGTATTCGGGTCCCATCTTTGCAGTGGTGCGAATCCACTCGGGCTTTCGCTCAATGGGCACCTGCGAGTTGCGAACCTCCAAACGAAGAAGTTTTCTCGATGGATTAGCCTCTGGCATTTGGGATCTCTTTCATAATCTGCTCTACAAGGGTAGCTGCTTCAATCGGAGTTATCTCCTTCGATGCTAATTCGCTGAGTGTGCTGCTGCGTGCATCATCAATGCCACAGGCAATTATGTGCTCATAGGGCTCTAGCGAGTTGTTGCAATTGAGAGCAAAACCATGCATTGTCACCTTTTCGGAGACGCGGATGCCTATTGCTGCCACTTTGACCAGGTCACCCTTGTCTTCAACCCAGACCCCCGTGCGGCCGGCGACTCTTTGACCAGTGATGCCAAATTGAGCAATTACATCGATCAGTGTCTGCTCCAAGAACCTCACGTAATTCACAACATCTATCGGTTGGGGAAGACGCATGATCGGATAACCGACGAGCTGCCCAGGGCCATGCCAGGTAATCTTCCCGCCACGATTGGTCTCTACAAATTCGCTTCCGTCTCTGGGGAGCTCGTGCATCTCAGTACGTTTGCCAGCTGTATAAACGCTTGAGTGCTCTAGAAGTAGGACGGTATCTTCTCTCTGCCCCGAAACCACTTCAGCATGCACAGAAAGCTGTGTTTGGTATCCGTCAGAGTATGAGACAAAATCGGGATCAAATCCGATTCGCTCAAAAAGTGGCATGGTTAGGCCAAGGCCTTTGAGGCGTTGAGTCCAACCAAGGAACTAGATGCCGAGGTTGGCTTCAAATGCTCCGGCCTCAAGGCGTGTCTTTACGTCTGCCAGGTACCTAGAAGCATCCGCGCCATCAATGATCCTGTGGTCATAGGAGAGTGCCAGGTAGACCATTGACCTAATTGCAATTGCTTCGTTTCCAGCAGCGTCCTTGACAACGGCGGGTCGTTTGGTCACGATTCCGGTGCCAAGAATTGCAGATTGAGGCAGGAAGACGACAGGGGTGTCAAAGAGTGCACCACGAGAACCAGTGTTGGTAACCGTAAAGGTTCCGCCGGCAAGCTCATCGGGCTTGAGTTGGTTGTTCCTGGTGCGCTCTGCCATGTCGGCAATCTGAGCAGCTAGCTGAGAAATGCTCATGCTGGCGGTGTTGCGAAGCACAGGAGTCAGAAGCCCTCTTTCGGTGTCAACAGCGAATGAGATGTTCTCGCCATCGTGATAGACGATGTTTTCTCCCTCGACAGTGCTGTTGATCTTTGGGTGCGCCCTAAGTGCTTCTGCCGCCGCAAGGGTGAAGAAGGGCATGAAGCTGAGTTTGTTTCCGGTCTTTGCCAGGAAGTCGGCCTTCACCCTGTCACGAAGCTGCGCAATTGCAGTGACATCTACCTCTACGACAGTCGTGAGCTGGGCTGATTGCTGCATAGAGGCAACGGCGCGTTCCGCAAGCACTTTGCGAAGCCTGGTCATAGGTTCTGAGGTTCCCCTTAGTGCACTGCTCTCAACTGGTGCTTGAGCGGCAGGTGGCTGCGCAGCTGGTGCCTGCTCTGCTGGTTGAGACCCAGCGGCGACAACATCTTCTTTACGAATACGGCCGCCAATTCCCGTGCCCTGAACATTCGCTAGGTCAACGCCTAGGTCGGAGGCGAGTTTTCTAACGATTGGGGTGACATAGTTTGGGTCGCTTTCACTCGCAGCTGGCGCAGCAGGTGCAACTGGAGCGGCAGGAGCTGGCGGGGCGACTGGGGCGGGAGGTGCAGGTGGGGCAGCCACAGGCGCAGGTGGGGCTGGTGGAGTAGCCGGTGCAGCAGCAACGGGTGCTGGAGGCGCCGGGGGAGTAGGAGCGGCAGCGGGAACTTCTGGGGCTGCTGGTGCTGAGGCGACTGGCTCAGCTGGTGCTGCCGGAGCGATCTCTGGGGCGGCACCCTCGCCGACAATTGCGAGGACGGCACCGACCTCAATTGTCTCGTCCTCCTGAACCAGAATCTGCTGAACTACCCCAGCGACTGGACTCGGAATCTCGGTGTCTACCTTGTCAGTTGACACCTCGACTAGTGGCTCGTCCACGGCCACGGTGTCTCCGACCTTCTTCAGCCACCTAGTAACGGTTCCTTCAGTTACCGACTCACCTAGTGCTGGTAGTACTACTTCGCTCATCGTTCCTTTTCCTGACTGAGGCTATGCGTGTGCGTGAAGAGGCTTTCCAGCGAGCGCTAGGTGCGCCTCGCCGATTGCCTCGTTCATAGTTGGGTGTGCGTGTATGTGTGGTGCTACGTCCTCCGGATAGGCTTCCCAGTTGACGATTAGCTGCGCCTCGCCAATTTGCTCGCCGGCCCTCGAACCGATCATGTGGAAACCAACTACGGGGCCGTTGTTCTGCCTAATTAGCTTGATTACTCCTGCGGTACCAAGGATGTTGCTCTTGCCGTTACCAGCGAGGTTGTACTCATAGGTAGAGATGCCCTCAGCACCAAACTTCTCTTTGGCCTGATCCTCGGTAAGCCCAACCGAAGCAATCTCCGGTTCGCAATAGGTCACACGGGGAATGCCCATTTCATCAACCTTCACCGGCTTTAGTCCAGCAATCTCTTCAGCAACGAAAATTCCATGCATGAAGCCGCGGTGAGCGAGCTGAAGTCCAGGAACGATGTCGCCTACCGCGTAAACACCCGAAAGGTTGGTCTCGAGCCTGTCGTTGGTGAGGACCCAGCCACGGTCCATTGAAATGCCCTGCTCCTCATAGCCAAAGCCAGTCGCGTTTGGCCCTCTGCCGACCGCAACTAAGAGGATATCTGCGACTACCTGATCGCCATTTTCAAGCTCGATAGTGACCTGCTTGTCATCTTGAGTAACGGACTTGAACTTGTTGCCCAGCTTTGACTCGATGCCTCGCTTGCGATAGGCGCGATCAAGTGCCTTGCTGATAGCAGGCTCCTCATTTGGAACCAGCCTGTCTAGGCCTTCAATGATTACCACCTCGGCTCCAAATGAGCGCCACACTGAGGCAAACTCCACTCCGATGACGCCGCCACCAAGGATTGCAACCTTGCCAGGAACCCAGTCCATCTGTAGGGCTTGGTCGCTGGTTATAACCCTGCCGCCGATTTCAATGCCGAGTGTTTTGGAAACTGAGCCGGTGGCGAGAACAAGATTCTTACCTTCATAGACCTCAGATCCGACTGTGACCTGCTTAGGGCCGGTCATGCGACCCTCGCCCTGTACGAAAGTGATGTTCTTTGAGCTGACCAGCCCGGTGAGGCCCTTGTAAAGCTTGTCGACGATGGAGTCGCGGTACTTGTTTACCTGGGTCATGTCTATACCCTGGAACGTCGCCTGGACGCCGTAGTTGGCGGCTTCTTTTGCAGTGTCGGCCACTTCAGCAGAATGCAGCAGAGCTTTGGTAGGGATGCAACCTCGGTGAAGACAGGTACCACCTAGCTTGTCTCGTTCGATGAGGGCGACACTCATACCCAGCTGAGCAGCCCTTAGGGCTGCGGCATAGCCGCCCGAGCCCGAACCTAGAATTACAAGGTCAAAAGTGGTGTTTGCCATTAAAGCTCCGTCTGTTTACCCAAAACAGGTTGCAAGTCTACTACCCAGGCCCCTAGATGCTTCTTGCAAGATTCACCAATGTGCGAACCATTACTCCTGTGGCCCCAGAGGGATAAACGGAGTAGGGCGAGCCATCGTTGTTAGCCGCGCTAGCAATGTCTAGATGGGCCCAGGAGGTTCCCTCCGGAACGAACTTTTCTAGGAAGAGACCTCCGACAATCATGCCCCCAGCACGATTTCCGATTTTCACGTTAGTCATGTCTGCCAGATCGCTATCCAATGTGCTGCGAAGATCCTCAGCGAGCGGCATGTGCCACACAAGCTCCTCGGAGGCCTTGGCAGCTTCCAAGACTTTCTCTACGGCAGCGCCATGTCCCATGAGGCCGCTGTAGCGCTTGCCCAGTGCGATAGTTGCTGCACCTGTAAGCGTGGCCACATCCACAATGTGATCGGGTCTCAATTCAGATAGCACGGTTAGTCCGTCCGCCAGCACTAATCGTCCCTCTGCGTCGGTATTTAGAACCTCGACAGTTTTTCCGCCTCGAATTTTGATCACATCGCCAGGCCTAGTCGCCTCACCTGAGGGCATGTTCTCAGCCACGCACATCACTGTTGTGATGTCTACTTTGAGCCCTAGCCTGGCGATTGCCAGGGTGGCTGCCATGACGGTTGCGGCCCCCGCCATGTCGTACTTCATCCCCACCATTGATTCGGCGGGCTTGAGTGATAGACCTCCGGTGTCGAAAGTAATACCTTTACCTGCCAGGGCGAGGTGCTTACCGCCGCCCTTATAGGTGAGCTTTATTAGCCGTGGAGGACGCTTTGACCCTTTGCCGACAGCGAGTATGCCCCCGCACTCCTCTTTCTCGAGTCTCGATTCGTCCCAAATCTCGACATCAACACCAGCAGACTTTCCGCGCTCTGCTGCTATTGCGGCCAGCCGTTCTGGATAGAGGTCATTGGCGGGCATGTTGATGATCTCGCGCGCGGCAACTATTTCCTCTGCTACGACTCTCTGAACCTCAAGCGTTGCGGAGTTCCCGCCGACTACCTTTACCTCGAGTGGCGCTTTAGAGGTGGCCGCCTTGTAACTGGTTGGTGTCGCATCAGAAAGCAGGACGCCTTCAAGCACGTCGCTGGCCTCATTGCCAGCTTCAATGACTAGGGGGAGTGCTGTAGAGGCGGCCCTGCATGCTGCAGCTGCGAAGTCTTTGGTGGACTGCTTACCACCTAACAGCAGGACGACACCGTTCTCGGCAGGCAATCGAGCTACATTTCCTTTTTTGGGCTCGGCCTTGTAGGTGTCCAAATCTGATTTTTTGATGCCGAAGCCGGAAAGGTCCTGCGATGAATCCGAATAGGGAATTGCGAGCTGGTAAGGGGCTGTTGGGAGATCAGTAAGCAGTTCTATGTTGTGCATGTCGATAAGTGTAAGTGGGTTAGTATCGGGCCATGAGTGAGCTCTATCAACAATTCGAGACTCAGTCGGACATTCAGTCGCTTCCGATGGTTGCAATGCTTTCCGGATTCACCGATTCCGGGAGCACGATAGGTCAGTTATCGGACCACTTCTTTTCCTCTCTAAAACATGAGCTAGTCCTTCGTTTCGATAACGATGAACTTCTTGATTACAGGTCGCGAAGGCCCACCCTGTTTTTTGACAAAGACCACATTGAGAGTTACGAGCCGGCAACTTTGGCTGTTTATTTGGTGTGGGATGAGGCTGGTCAGCCTTTCTTGCTCCTCGATGGTTACGAGCCAGACATGCGCTGGGAGGCATTCGCCAGATCAGTAGTGCGGTTTTGCGAGGCGTATGACGTTCAGTCCTTTACCTGGGTGCACGCCATACCTTTCCCAATTCCACACACGCGGCCCACAGGAATCACTGTGAGCGGAAACCGCGAAGACATGATTACTCGATTCTCCGAGTGGAAACCGCAGACACAGGTCCCGGGCAATGTGATTCACCTGCTCGAGTACAGGCTCGGCGAGGCAGGTTTCGATACGGCCGGCTTTGTGTTGCTTGTTCCGCATTACCTTGCAGACAACGAGGTGCCAAGAGCTGCACTCCGGGGACTCGAGTTGATCACTGCGGCTACGGGTCTGGTCTTCCCATCCGATGAGATTCGCGACCGAGCCACTAAGTTCGACGCAAAGGTTGACGCACAGGTCCAGGAGAATGCCGAGTTGGCCAAGTTGATTGCCACGTTAGAACAGGGCTATGCCAACGGCGACTCCGGTCCCGCTAGGGCGCCAATTGGCAAGCCGCGTCAAGAAACCCCAGATGCAGACCAAATTGCGGATGATCTAGAAAAGTACCTTGCGACTATGCAACAAAAGCGCAAGGACGAGGAATAAACCTTTAGCAAATACTCTTATATCTCTCCTACGACGCTAATTCTGTGACATAATTGGCGCTCAAACCCTTTCAGGTCTTGCGACTTGACAAGGGTTTATAGTCTGCCCAAAACAAAGAGGACATCATCGCAACTGTCTCCAAAGCCAAGGCCAAATCCACCAAGGCCACTCCTAAACGTGCCCGCGCTAAGGCAACGCAGGATCAGGAGGAGATGGATGAGGATGAGGACGACTCGGTAGAGGACATTGTCTCCGAGGCGAAAGAGGCCGTAGACCTCACCGCTGACGATGAAACAGAAGCCCCAGAGGACAGCAAAGAGGATCTTCCAACCGGCACTATCGAGCTTCCCAAGGACCTCATGGTCCTCACCGATGACGAAGACGACATACCGGTTCAGAATCTCACGATAAGTGGTGCAACGGCGGATCCAGTTAAGGACTACCTAAAGCAGATCGGTAAGGTTGCGCTTCTCAACGCCGAGCTCGAGGTAGAGCTGGCAAAGCGCATCGAAGCCGGACTCTTTGCAGAGGAAAAGCTCGGAACTGCTTCAAAGTTAAGCCCAGCTGACAGGCGAGATTTGAACTGGGTTGTGAAGGATGGTCAAAGGGCCAAGAGCCACCTGCTAGAGGCCAACCTGCGTCTTGTTGTATCACTCGCCAAGCGCTACACCGGTCGAGGCATGCAGTTTCTTGATTTGATCCAAGAGGGCAACCTAGGTCTGATACGTGCGGTTGAAAAATTTGACTACACCAAGGGCTATAAGTTCTCCACCTATGCAACATGGTGGATTCGCCAGGCAATCACTAGGGCCATGGCCGACCAGGCGAGAACCATTCGTATCCCTGTGCACATGGTTGAGGTAATCAACAAGCTTGCTAGGGTGCAAAGGCAGCTGCTCCAGGACCTTGGTAGGGAGCCAACGCCGGAAGAGCTGGCCGCTGAGTTGGACATGACTCCAGAGAAGGTTGTCGAGGTTCAGAAATATGGCCGCGAGCCAATCTCCCTCTCAACTCCGCTGGGTGAGGATGGCGACAGTGAGTTTGGCGATTTGATTGAGGACACCGAGGCGGTAGTTCCTGCAGACGCGGTCGGCTTCACCATGCTGCAGCAGGAACTCGAGAGGGTTCTTGACTCCCTCCACCCCAGGGAAGCCGGTGTTATCCGATCACGCTTCGGCCTGGGTGATGGCGTTCAAATGACTCTTGATCAAATTGGTGAGAAGTTTGGCGTTACCAGAGAGCGGATTCGCCAGATCGAATCAAAGACAATGTCGAAGCTTCGTCACCCATCCCGCTCCCAGCTGCTCAGAGATTACCTGGACGGGTAAATGCTTTCCCTCCTGGCTGTTTCGCTGGGGAAATCACTCCGGTTTCTACTTCGCCTTATCCGAAGGGGCGGGGGAAGTGCGTTACCAGGGCTGATTGCCGGAGCAATCCAACCAAGGTTGCTGTCAAATGCGCTCAGGACCCTACCTGAGGGTGTTGTGTTGGTCACAGGAAGCGCTGGCAAGTCTTCGACGACCCACACTCTGGTGCAGCTTCTAGAGGCCCATGGCAAGAAAGTATTTACCAACCCCTCTACCGCCAACATCAAGCAGGGTCTGGTATCCGCAGTCCTGAAAGAAGGTGACCTCTTCGGTCGCCTGAACTATGACATCGCTGTCTTAGAGGTTGATGAGGGTCACGGTTCAGCCCTGGTTGGCGACCTCAAGCCCCGTCTGGTCGTTTTAACAAACGTGCTAAGCGATCAACTGGATAGATTTGTGGACCCTGACTTTGTTATCGAGAAGCTAGAAAACTTGGCAATCTCTGCAAAGCAGGTGGTGCTCAATGCCCACGATCCAAACCTGCGCAGCATGGCACTGCAGAACGTTTCAGGTGCCGTGGACCTCAGCACGGAGTTGAAGGGCTCTTCCGAGGCTCCTAAGTATGCGCTCAGGTTTGATTCGCCACCAGCTATCGAAGATGCGTGGTTAGTTGGGGGCAAGAAAGAACTTTCTCTAAGCACAGCACTTGGACCCGTTGCCCTGAAGGATCAAAACATTCCTCATGCTTTGAATACCGCCTTAGCGATTTCTGCTTCGGCCAGGCTCGTTGAACTGGACATGGCTAAGACTCAGCAAACGATTGATTCAGTTAGCGGGGTGTTCGCCCGCAATGAGTTGACCTCTCTGGATGGCATCGAGGTTAATCTGCGACTGGTTCAGAACCCCACGAGCTTTCAGCTCAATGTGGATGAGCTTGGACCTTCGAATAGTCCGCTGATGTTTATGGCAGGTTCTGACATTCACGATCCAAGTTGGCTTTGGACGGTTGACTTCAGCTCCGTAGGCAAAGTAGACATTGTGTCTGGTTTCAACGCTTTTGACCTTGCATTGCGCCTCAGCTATGCCGGAGTTGAAGTTGGCAGGGTTATCCCTGATGTCGCCGAGGCGAAGTCTGCGTTTATGAGCCTGCGTGGTGAGCTTCCCACAATTTTGTTTAGCGCAGATTCTATGCGGCGGTTTAGAAGGCAAGCGGGGTTGGCTAAGTGATTAAGTTGTTTACGTTTCACCCCGAACACTTCGATAACAACGGAGATCAGGGGAACATTGAAGTTCTGCGTTTCGAACTGGAACGCGCAGGCGTCAAGCACGGCAAGTCCAAGACGGTTGAAGCTGCTGAGTTCGTCCTGATTGGCGATGCTTCGCGGGCTGCCATGCGCCATTATGCCGAGGAGCTTCGCGGACTATTGCCTTCAGTGCGGAATCGTATGAGCGCGGGACATCCAACCCTTTTGGCCGGCTCTAGCTACGAGTTCTTTGCGTCAGAGTTAGGGCTAACTGCAGAGAAGATGCCCAGAAAGAGTGAGTTTGTGTCGGGTGAGTACTTTGGGTACAGAAACACTGAACTCGATTTGCCTATTGTGCACCGAAAGGGTCTGTTCGTTGCTACAAGCCTGTTTGGGCCATTTCTAGCGAAGAACCCGAGCTACCTGAGCGATCTCCTGAGAGGTCTTGGAGTCCAGAGCGAGCTAGATCCTGTAAAGCTCGAGTGGATCGAAAAGATTAGAGAAATTAGCGCCGGTTAAGTTCTTCAGACTGGTCGTGCCAGTTGATCACAAGCGGCTCGAGCTTTTCCTTGTTGGCCTTGCCGTGGTGGGCGCAGAACAGCAGCTGCCCCGACTCAAGCTCCACACGAATGTAAGCCTGCGCTTCACAAACGTCGCAGCGATCGGTTGCCAGCAGGTTGGGTAGTTCGCGTGTCTCTTCCATTTGATGAACTATAACCTTCGGCTTCGACAAATAATCCGCTTATCACCCTTGTTTCGCTAACTGCGAAGTGGCAGCTAAGTACTGAGAGATCGGCGCTCTATTCTTTCGACGTGGAAACCTACTTAGCCCATCACCTATCAGTCCTCGAGGGCCTCGAGGCGGTTCGTAAGCGACCGGGCATGTACATAGGTTCAACCGACGGCCGTGGATTGATGCACTGTCTTTGGGAAATCATCGACAACTCAGTCGACGAGGCACTTGCTGGGCATGGACACTCTATTGAGGTTGAGCAATTTGAAGATGGTGCCATTGCCGTTGCCGACCACGGGAGAGGAATACCTGTTGATGTCGAACCTAAGACGGGCCTTACAGGTGTTGAGGTCGTATTCACGAAACTTCACGCAGGTGGCAAGTTTGGCGGCGGCTCCTACACATCATCTGGAGGGTTACATGGTGTCGGAGCATCGGTTGTAAATGCCCTTAGCGCCCGGTTGGATGTTGAGGTTGACCGGGGTGGCAAAACGCATCGAATGTCATTTAGGCGAGGGGAGCCAGGCGTATTTTCGGGTGATGGGCCAGATGCTCCATTCGAACCATTTACGAAAAAGAGCGAGCTTGCCGTGGTCGGCAAAGTCGCCAAGGGCATAACTGGTACCAGGGTCAAATACTGGCCGGACCGGCAAATCTTTGAACCGGCCGCAGAATTTTCAATCGAAGATCTTGAGAGCAGACTGCGGCAAACCGCCTTTCTCGTACCCGGGCTAACTCTGAGCGCAAAGGGTGCTGAAGGGGAGGGTTACTCATTCAACTTTGCCGGCGGCATCACTGAGTACGTGGCGCACCTCGCTCCAGACGCTGAGTTGATTCCGACGAAACAGATAACCAAGAGCGCAACCTTCTCAGAAACCGTTCCGGTACTGAATGAGAAAAGCGGAACCATGGAGTCGAAGCTGGTTGAGCGGGAATGCAAAGTGGACATTGCTCTTAGGTGGGGAAATGGATTTGATACCCAGGTCAGGTCGTTCGTAAATATCATCGCTACTCCGAAAGGTGGCACTCACCTGACCGGCTTCGAGCAGGGCCTGACAAAAAGCTTCAGAGCGGCAATCGAAGCTTCTGCCAGAAAGTTCAAGGCCACCGGCCTAAAGATAGAAAAGGATGACGTGCTAACGGGCCTCACGGCAGTTGTAACAGTGAGCTTCCCTGAGCCTCAATTTGAAGGGCAAACCAAAGAGACTCTGGGCACACCAGCAATCAAGAACATTGTCTCGAGTGCAATCACTGAGTACTTTGATGACTTCCTGGCCGGGAAAATCAGGGGCACCAGAGCGGAGTCCGAGAAACTCCTTGGGCGTGTTGTCGGTGAGGCCAAGACGAGGATCAGTGCCAGAACACTGAAAGACACTCAAAGACGCAAGAATGCCTTGGAATCCAGTTCGCTGCCGTCAAAGCTCGTTGATTGTCGAGCCACAGCAACAGAGGGCTCCGAGCTCTTCATTGTTGAGGGTGATAGTGCCCTTGGCACTGCCAAGCTCGCCCGGGATAGTGCATTTCAAGCCCTGTTACCAATCAGGGGCAAAATCCTGAACGTCCAAAAGGCCTCAATGGCAGACATGCTTTCCAATGCAGAGTGTGCCGCAATCATCCAGGTGCTCGGAGCTGGCTCGGGCAGGACATTTGAACTTGAGAATGTTCGGTACGAAAAGATCATTTTGATGAGTGATGCGGACGTTGACGGGGCACACATCCGAACGCTTCTTCTAACCCTATTTTTCCGCTACATGAGGCCTTTGGTTGAGGCAGGCCGGGTCTACGCCGCAGTGCCGCCGCTGCACAGAGTCGTCGTCGGCACCGGCAAGAACAAGGAAACGATTTACACCTACTCCCAGGCCGAGCTAAATGATTTGCTAAGAGACCTTGATAAGCGCGGTAAGTCCTACCAGCAGCCCATCCAGCGCTACAAGGGCCTCGGAGAAATGGACGCTGATCAACTCGCCGAAACGACCATGAACCCTTCCCACCGCCTGTTGAGACGCATCACAGCGCAAGATGCAGCAGCCTCAGATCAAATCTTTGAGCTCCTGATGGGCAACGAGGTCGCGCCGCGAAGAGAGTTCATCGTTGGCTCGGCTGATGAGTTTGATAGGGAGAGAATCGACGCCTAGATTGCTCCCTGGATGTATCCAGGCGATGCTGAGCCGCTTGCATCTCGTTTTGCTAATTCGCTTGTCAGCTCAAGTTCTTGGCCTCCCGCATCAAACGCCCTCGGCTGTGCGGAGACAACAGACGCAAAGTAAAGCTGGTTCTCGGCCTTGAGGAACTTATGGCAGCGAACCCCCATTGACCCTCGACCCTTAGACGGAAACTCCGTTAGTGGAGTGAGTTTGCAGCTACCAGGGTCTGTCGCCCCAAGGGCCTGGGAGTCGTTTGCTGCGGTGAGAACTAAGTCACCTTTCGAAGCGGCGCCAAAGAAGATTACCTGGCTCGATCCAAGCTTAATCCCAGCCATTCCGGAGGCAGCAAGACCTTGTGGCCTCACGGCCTTGGCGGGGAAGGTCAGCAAATTGGCAGCGTCGGAAACGAATACTAAATCACTGTCATCGCTGCACTCCGATACCCCAATTACGCTGTCGCCTTCTTTCAGAGAGATGACGGCCACTTCATGCTTGTCGGGGAGCTGGCTCACAAAGCGCTTTACTACTCCTTGCTTAGTCCCAACGGCATAGTTCTTTCCAGAGCTCCAATCGATGAGACCCACGACGCGCTGATTAGTGCCCAAAAAGGCCTCAGCGTCCACGCCCGTATCCAACCCAGAACCCTGGGGCAGGTCTGCCACATGAACCTGGATTGCCGTCCCATCTTCGACGACGAACCCGACATCACTTCGAAGGCTGGTCGTCAGTCCAGATGATTCAATCTGCCCGGCCGTTCTGAAAACCGCGCCAGTAGGGGAGAAGACAACAACAGTTTCACTGTCCTCCAGCTCTGTCACTTGAACTGGCTTTCGGCTAACTTCCATGCCACTTGCATCAATGATCTGAGACCTTCGAGGGGTACCGAAGAGCTTCACAACAGCAGCTAGCTCGTTAGATACCGTCTCCCGAAGCAGCTCTTCGTTCGTCAATAGTTCTTGGAGTCTCTCAATCTCGCGCCGCAATTCATCTGACTCTTGCTCTAGCTCGAGCAAGCTGAACTTTGTCAACCTTCTCAGTCTGAGCTCGAGGATGTATTCAGCCTGGAGCTCGCTGAGGTCAAAGATTGTTTTTAGGCGTGATTTGGCATCATCTGCGGTATCGGAAGTGCGAATTACCTCAATGACCTCATCTATGTTTAGAACTGCAAGCTGAAGGCCTTCGATTAGGTGGAGTCGGGCCTTTCGCTTATCGAGCCTGTTCTGACTTCTCCTCGTTGTGACATCTAATCGGTGGGCCAGGTAAACCTCAAGCAGCTCTTTGAAACCCATTTGCTTTGGCCTACCGCCAACGAGCGCGACATTGTTGATACCGAAGGACTCCTCCAGAGGTGTCAGACGGTAAAGCGCTTCGATAACTGAGTCGGGGTTGATACCACTCTTTAGCTCGATTACGAGCTTCAGCCCGTTGTCTCGATCGGTAAGGTCTACGACGTTGTGTATGCCTTCCAGCTTCTTTGCGTTTACCGCGTCCCTAATCTTTTCAATTACCCTCTCTGGACCGACCAGGTAGGGCAACTCAGTAACTACTAGCCCAGTTCTTCGCGGGGCAACCTGTTCCACTGTCAGCTTGGCTCTAATTCTGAACGTGCCTTTACCGGTCTCGTAAGCGTCATTCAAGGCTTCTCCCGCGAGGATTACTCCGCCAGTTGGAAGATCGGGTCCAGGTACTGCTTTCATCAAATCTTGAGTCTTGATTTCTGGATTCCTAATCAGCTTCTGAAGCGCTGCGACGACCTCGCCTAGGTTGTGGGGTGGCATGTTTGTGGCCATACCAACAGCGATACCGCTGGCACCGTTTACCAAGAGATTTGGAAAGGCCGCGGGTAGCACCTCAGGCTCTGTGAGTTGGGCGTCGTAGTTGGGAAGAAAATCAACCACGTCTTCGTCCAGTGATTCGTTGAGGGCGGTTGCGGCTGCGGTCAGCCTTGCCTCGGTGTAGCGAGCTGCTGCGGGACCGTCATCGAGTGATCCGAAGTTGCCGTGACCGTCAATCAGCGGAAGCCTCAACGTAAATGCTTGAGACATCCGCACAAGGGCGTCATAAATGGCTCCATCCCCGTGGGGGTGGAGCTTGCCCATTACTTCCCCTGTGACACGAGCGGACTTTACGTGTCCACGATCCGGCCTGAGCCCCATTTCACCCATCTGAAAGATGATGCGTCTCTGCACTGGCTTGAGGCCATCGCGGGCATCCGGAAGCGCTCTCGAATAGATGACCGAGTAGGAGTACTCAAGAAAAGACTCCCGCATTTCGCTTGCGACATCGATGTCTACGATGCGCTCTGTGCTTTTGTCCATTGGTCCTTGCTGTGCGAAACTTGGCGGGTGAATCCGACTCTACCCGCACCGCCTAGGGGTTTCGGTTCTATTTCACACGTGTTCTCCTCAGCCTTGGAAGCAGTCTGTGGACGCCCCAACAAACTGGGACTTCCGCCCAGGCAAAACATCATTGTGGCAGTGGTGGATGGACTCGGAGCAGAGCAACTTAAGCAAAGAGCAGGCCACGCACCTTTCCTCGCAAACGCCCTTGGTCCCAGCACCATCACCTATTGCTCCTACCCGGCAACCACGAGTGCAAACATTGGAAGCTTTGCAACTGGCTTAATGCCCGGGGCGCACGGCCTGATCGGACATCAGGTTTGGGATAGGCACCACGACGAGCGCATAAATCTTCTTGTTGGATGGAACGAACGAACCGATCCACTCATTTGGCAACCACATCAAACAGTTGCCGAACGGGGCGCAGAGGCGGGTATTCACGTCAACGTAATTGCCGCTGAAGAGTATCGCTCAACACCATATAGCCTCGCAACGATGCGCGGCGCAGAGTTCCTTGGCGCTGACGCAATCTCAGCCAGAATCGATCGAGCCATTGAGGTTTTTGGGTCGAGAGCTAGTTCCTTGAGCTATCTCTACTTTCCAGAGCTAGACAAGTATGGACACAAGTTCGGCTGGTCCTCGCCGGGATGGGCTGCGCTCCTAGAAGAGGTAGGGGCTGGACTCCAACGACTCTCTCAAGCAATGGGCCCAGGCAGCGGGCTAATTGTCACCTCGGATCACGGGATGATAGAGACAGAGAAGGATAGACAGCTGGTCTTGGATGACTACCTGGACTTCGGGCTCGAGTTTTTTGGTGGCGATACGCGAAGTAGCTACATTTACCTGTCCGATGATTCCGCGGTCGACGAGCTCATTCAGAATCTCCAGCCTCTCTCCTATGCACTTCATGCCCACCGTGCGTCAGATTTGATTCGGGCTGGCTGGTTTGGAGATGTGGGGGAGGAGGCCACCAACCGCATGCCTGAGGTCATCTTGCAAGCAAGATCGAACTTCACGTTGTATCACACAGGATTTTCAAAACAGCGGGCCTTTGACATGGTCGCTCACCACGGCTCGATTTCAGCGGCCGAGATGCGAATCCCGCTACTGCGCTTCGGGCTCTGAGTTCGATGTGCCTAGGACTATCTCATCCCAGCTGGGGAGTGACGCACGCCCCTTCGCTGTGGCGGGTTTGATTGGCTCCTTGTTGCGCCTTGAACGTAGCTCCTCAACAAGATCGTGAACACTTGCCTCGGCCTCTGGCTCTGAGGCCTCTTCAACCACGGCGATCGTGGATGTGACGATGTCGCGGTTTGCGTGAACCTTTGCAACGGTGGAGGCGTTTGTGTCCATCGGCTCCAAGTGACGGCTCTTGTTATCAAAGTGCCACTGCATCTGCTTTGATCCAGAAACAGTAACTATCCACTTGTCATCCTCTCTTCTGATAGCGAAGGTGGCGCCCGGGCTTTCCTCGCCGATCAGCTGGGAGAAAGGAAGCATGTTGCTGCCGTCGTTTACCTCAGTTGCCAGTGCAGCTTCAAGAATGTAATTCAGCTCGTCAATGATGGGCGCTGCGAATGGTTCGATAGTGGTTTCTGGAACCCCAAGATCTGTGGCAACTTGCTCTACGGATTCACCTTGGCGGATGCGATTCTGAACATCCTTTGGTGAGATTCCGGAGCTTCCGAGCTGCTGCGTATTCCTGATAGCTTCGCGCAGCTGGTCGTCTATGAGGGCTCGGAGCTTCTCGCCATCGCTGGTCTCAAAGACTAGGAAGTCACTCTCTCGGTTGACAAATCTAAGTTCCATCGGAGTCTCCTTCTTTTGAAAGTCTGGCACCGCGGGATGCCAATCGGATTATTTGACCTAGGCGAGTTCTTAACAGTTTTCGAAAGGCGCGTTTCAGATTTGCAAATTCTTTCTGGCTAGGGCATAGTTCACGCGCAAGAAGCACAGGAGGCTAAATGGCAACCGACTACGATGCGCAGAGAAAAACCGATGATGACACCGAGTCCATTGAGGCCATTAAGGAACGCATTCCGTCAAAGCCGTCAATTTCCGACGATGACGCTGATAACGCCGATAATTTCACCATCCCAGACGTCGTAAATGAGGAACTTGAGGTTGTTGTGCTGCCTCAACAGGAAAACGAGTTCACCTGCATCAATTGCTTCTTGGTCAAGCCACGGGCACAGCTTGGCAAAAAGAGCCGATCAGGCCCTATTTGCCTCGAGTGCAACAGCTAGTTCTTTCGGTTTCCTAGAGCTCAACAGCAAGTAGGGGGTCGGGTCCTCCGAATCCAGAACTGGAATTTGCACCCCTCCTTTTATGTAGCCTCGAATCATCAGTTGCGCCCTTGGATTCGCCTCTGGCCCCAATTTGAGATTGAACTGGGAGCTGTCCAGCGGCACAACCTCGCCCAGCGCACCAACAGGAATGCGTATTCGATCAGCCCGCAGGCGACCATCAGACACCTCTATCGCAGGCGAGAGCAAGAACACCACAACGTTGAGCGCGAGTGGAACAAGGACACCAAGGGTGATCGCAACTGACATTCCGAAGGGGAGTGCGGCGAGCAAAACCATTGGCCCAGACAGGGTTAGAGCCAAGACGAATGAAAAAGAAGGGTAAAGCCGCTCACGGTAAATCGCCATCTGCACCCCAATAGATTACGCTCGTCGGGTGAGCGTTGAAGTACTGATAATCGCAGAACCTGGTTTTGAGCCTGTCTATGCCAAGCCTGGCGATGCCGGTGCTGACCTAAAATCAACCGAGGACCATGTGATTCCAGCTGGTGGAAGGCAGCTTGTTAAGACTGGCGTCAAGATTGCTATGCCTAATGGCTACGTAGGCCTGGTCCACCCAAGGTCAGGGCTCGCAGCAAAACATGGCATTACGGTTTTGAACACTCCTGGAACAGTTGATGCGGGTTACCGAGGGGAGATTATGGTCACTCTTTTGAATACCTCCAACGAGCCATTCGAGGTTAGGAGGGGCGACCGCATAGCTCAGCTTCTCTTTCAGAGGGTAGATCGGGCAGACTTCATTGCTGTATCAGAGCTACCAGAGTCCGCTCGGGGCGATGGTGGTTTTGGCTCTTCGGGGAAAAACTAGTGTCAGAAAAGATCGCGCCAACCGATCGCGCTACCAAAGGACCTTTCGATGTATCCGAGATTGGCCTTCTGACGCCATATCTTGACTTTGGCTCTATACGCATTTCGCCCTATCCCGACATGAAAATACGGGCAGACATTGATGAGAAATCCAAGCGGGTTGTTGCTCTAACACTCGAGGTTGATTCGCATCGAATACAGCTTCAAGCATTCGCCTCCACAAAGAATGATGGTCTGTGGGCCACAACTATGCAGGCACTTGCAAGCGGAATAGCGTCTCAAGGCGGTCAGGCAGAGGAGCTAAAAGGGGCTATAGGGCCTGAATTGCACGCCTCTGTGCCCGCAATTGCTGGTGACACCAAAGTGATGCGCAGGAGTGTTTTTCTAGGGGTTGACGGGCCTCGGTGGTTTCTAAGAGGAGTGATGTCAGGGCCCGAGCTCATGGGTGCAAACTACGAGCGCTTGATTGCCATTTTCAGATCGACCGCCGTCAATAGGGGCGATGTAGCGATGCCTCCTGGAGACCTATTACCCCTCAAACTGCCCACTGGTGAAAATGAGTAACCCAGAGGATGTCGCTCGCAGGCTGGGTCTTGAGAAGTCCGGTAGTGGTTACGAACTTAACTCCAAGTCCCTGCTTGCTGGGATTGGCGGGACTCTTGGTATTGCAGAGGCGGTGCTTCCAGCAACCGCATTTTCGATAATTTATGCCATAACTACCGAGGCTATCTATGCGGTCGGAGGGGCTGCAGGTCTGTCTCTCACCTTTATTTTGCTCAGGCTTGTGAGGCGTCAGTCGCTCCAGCAGGCCGTAATTGGTGCCCTAGCGATCGCGCTAGCGGCCTTTTTAGCGCTTAGAGACGGTGGCCAGGCTGCCGACTATTTTCTACCCGGATTCTTCACCAACGCAGCCTACGGAGCAGCATT
The DNA here is from genome assembly GCA_003149555.1 of Candidatus Aquiluna sp. XM-24bin5. Next base: position 424,387 of record QCWE01000001.1, on the reverse strand, counting down.
TTTGCTTTCCGTGCTAATTAGAAGACCACTCATGGGCTACGTTGCACAGCTGCTGTTTGGTATTCAGGGTTGGCGTAACTCTCCCCAGTACAAGAGATTGAGGCTGGTCAGCCTCATCTGGGTGGGCTTCTTCGGAGCAAGGCTTGCCGTACAGGTCCCGCTATACCTTGCAGGCGAAGTTGAGTTACTAGCCGCATCTCGAGTAGTCATGGGAGCGCCCGCCTACGCAGGACTACTCGCACTTACGTGGATCATGCTCAAGAGAATTGCGACCGACGCGCAGGGTAAATTAGAGGCAGAGAATAACTAGGAGAAGACTCTTTTATGACACCAGATCTATCGAGTGCAACCAATTTGGAGGTTGGCGGTAAGACCTATAAGTACTTCGACATGCAGTCACTTGGGGTGTCAAAACTTCCCTACTCTTTGAAGATTCTTCTCGAGAACATGCTGCGGACCAAAGACGGTGCAAACGTCACCGATGCTCACGTCGAAGCCCTTGTGAACTGGGACCCAAAGGCTGAGCCAAACACGGAGATTCAGTTTTCGCCTGCCAGGGTAATCATGCAGGACTTCACTGGGGTGCCCTGTGTTGTTGATCTGGCAACCATGCGCGAGGCAGTCCAGGAGCTGGGCGGAGATCCCCAGAAAATAAACCCGTTAGCCCCAGCAGAGATGGTAATCGATCATTCGGTGGTAATCGACGTAGCCGGTAGCCCAGACGCTGCCGAGCGCAATGTGGAGTATGAGTACCAGCGCAACGGAGAGCGCTATCAGTTCCTACGTTGGGGACAGACGGCTTTTGACAACTTCAAGGTGGTACCTCCCGGGACGGGAATTGTTCACCAGGTCAACATCGAGTATCTCGCCCGCACCGTGATGACCAAGCAGGTGGGAGACGACATTGTCGCCTACCCAGATTCCTGCGTTGGAACCGACAGCCACACAACCATGGTTAACGGTCTGGGAGTCCTCGGTTGGGGAGTCGGAGGCATCGAGGCGGAGGCCGCAATGCTGGGTCAGCCCGTTTCTATGCTTATTCCAAGGGTCGTTGGATTTAAGCTCACCGGCGACATCCCCGTCGGTGCCACCGCAACAGATGTCGTTCTGACAATTACCGAGATGCTTAGACAACACGGCGTTGTCGGCAAGTTTGTTGAGTTCTATGGTGAAGGTGTAACCCGTGTTCCTCTTGCAAACCGCGCAACTATTGGAAACATGTCTCCAGAATTTGGCTCAACCGTTGCCATCTTCCCAATCGATGAAGTAACCCTGGACTACCTACGCACCACTGGCCGCTCTGATGAGCAGGTAGCACTGGTCGAGGCCTACACCAAGGCCCAGGGGCTATGGCACGACCCCGAAATTGAGCCTGTCTACTCCGAATATCTCGAACTAGACCTCTCAACGGTCGTGCCGTCAATAGCGGGGCCGAAGAGGCCCCAGGATCGAATCGCCCTGACCGCCAGCAAGAGCTCTTTCGCAAAGGATCTTGAGAGCTATGCCGACGCATTCAGTGCTCCTGTGCCAGTAAATGGCAAGGACTTTGCGATTGACCATGGTGCAGTAACGATTGCCTCTATTACCTCCTGCACCAACACCTCGAACCCATCAGTAATGCTTGCGGCTGGATTGCTTGCAAAGAAGGCGGTCGAGAAGGGCCTTACTGCAAAGCCCTGGGTGAAGACCTCACTTGCACCAGGTTCCAAGGTGGTTACCGAGTACTACGAGAAGTCTGGGCTAACCAGCTACCTCGACCAGCTCGGATTCAACCTCGTTGGCTATGGTTGCACGACCTGCATTGGTAACTCCGGCCCCTTGGATGAGGAGATTTCAAGTGCCGTGAATGAGGGCGACCTAGCGGTAACGGCTGTGCTTTCCGGTAACAGAAACTTTGAGGGTCGCATCAACCCAGATGTGAAGATGAACTACCTCGCTTCGCCTCCGCTGGTTATTGCCTATTCACTAGCCGGAACCATGGACTTCGACTTTGAAAACGACCCGCTCGGCACCGATAGCGATGGTAACGACGTGTTCCTGTCTGACATTTGGCCAACGCCAGATGAGGTACAGGCAACTATCGACAGCTCCATAAGCAGCGAAATGTTCACCTCGCAGTACTCATCAGTATTTGACGGCGACGATCGTTGGAGGTCATTGCCGACCCCTGAGGGCGCCCTCTTCGAATGGGATGATAACTCCACCTACGTCAAGAAGCCTCCTTACTTCGAAGGCATGAAACTTGAGCCGCAGCCGGTAAACGACGTCGAGGGAGCCAGGGTGCTGGTCAAGCTTGGTGACTCGGTAACGACAGACCACATCTCCCCAGCTGGATCTATAAAGGTGGACTCTCCAGCCGGTAAGTACCTCAGTGACAGGGGAGTCTCGAGGGTTGATTTCAACTCCTACGGCTCGAGGCGGGGAAACCACGAGGTGATGATTCGTGGAACCTTCGCAAACATCAGACTGCGAAATCAACTGCTTGAAGACGTGGAGGGTACCTACACGAGAGACTTCACCACTCCGGACGGTTCCCAAAGCTTCATCTTCGACGCTTCCGAAAACTATGCGAAAGCAGGCATCCCACTAGTGGTGCTTGCGGGCAAGGAGTATGGATCCGGGTCGTCTAGGGATTGGGCAGCCAAGGGCACATCCTTGCTTGGAGTAAAAGTAGTTATAGCGGAGAGCTTTGAGCGTATTCACCGCAGCAACCTAATTGGCATGGGCGTCTTGCCCTTGCAGTTCCCTGCTGGTCAGACCGCGGCTTCTTTGGGTCTCGACGGAACAGAATCATTTACCGTTTCCGGCATTGAGCAGCTCAACCAGGGTGAGACTCCAAAAACTGTAAGAGTTGTGGCTAGCCCTACTTCTCACTCACCAACGGGAAAGCAGGACATTGTGTTTGACGCTGTGGTGCGTATCGATACGCCCGGCGAGGCCGACTACTACCGAAACGGTGGCATCCTGCAGTATGTGTTGAGGTCATTGGTGGCATAAGGCATAACCGGGGGACAATTGGGGTTGACACGAGCATGCTAGAGAAAATCGGCTCGCCCAAAGATCTTAGGAATCTTGATAAGAGCGAACTAAACAAGCTCACGCAGGAGATCCGCGAGTACCTCATCGACACTGTGTCGAAGACTGGTGGCCACCTAGGCCCGAACCTAGGCGTGGTTGAGATTACGATGGCAATCCACCGGGTCTTCGATTCGCCAAACGACGCCGTCGTGTTTGACACTGGACACCAGTCATATGTTCACAAGCTCCTGACCGGCAGGCAAGACTTTTCAGCTTTGCGGCAGGCAGGAGGTATTGCTGGCTACCCGCAACGGTCTGAATCGGAACATGATGTCGTTGAGAACTCCCACGCGTCGACGTCTCTGTCATGGGCGGATGGGATCTCTAGGGCTTTCAAGGCAACTGGACAAACAGATCGGCATGTCGTTGCTTTGATTGGCGACGGTGCTCTTACCGGTGGAATGGCGTGGGAAGCCTTGAACAACATCACAGACGACAACGACAGGAACCTTGTCATCATCGTCAATGACAACGGTCGGTCCTATGCTCCAACCATTGGTGGGCTAGCCCGTGGTCTTTCCAACATTCGTACCGAGCCTTGGTACCGCGAAGGTTATCGAATCTCTAAGAGAGTCTTCTCTCTGCTGGGTCCAATTGGTCGAGTACTTTTCAACGCCTCGCATGCCTTCCTTGACTCAATTCTTAGCTTCGGCGTGCCCAAGGGAATCTTCCCGAACCTCGACATCAAGCATCTCGGTCCGATTGATGGGCACAATCTAGAGGAGCTAGAGAGCGTTCTAAAACAGGCCAAGACGCTGGGACAGCCAGTGATAGTTCATGCGATTACGCAAAAGGGTCGTGGCTACACGCCGGCATTGGAAGATCAGGCGGATCAGTTTCACGCCGTGGGAAAAATAAACCCCGAGAGTGGACTGCCCATCAAGGCTTCAAGCGAGCCGAGCTGGACCTCAGTATTCGGCGACGAACTGGTCAAGCTTGCGGACAAGAACGAAAAGCTCGTGGGAATTACGGGAGCCATGCTCATTCCAGTTGGGATGGACGCACTCGCTGATAAGTATCCCGACCGAGTGTTTGACGTCGGCATCGCGGAGCAGCATGCTGTCACAGCTGCCGCTGGCATGGCTTTTGGTGGCCTCCACCCTGTTGTTGCTGTTTACTCCACCTTCCTCAATCGCGCCTTTGATCAGGTGTTGATGGATGTTGCCCTTCATAAGGCTGGAGTCACATTCGTCTTGGATAGAGCGGGTGTTACAGGTCCAGATGGAGCTTCCCACCACGGGATGTGGGACATGTCAATGCTTCAGGTTGTTCCTGGGATTCAGATTGCAGCGCCCAGAGATGAATCAGCCCTTCGTGTAAACCTTGGTGAAGCCACGATGATCGAGGATGCGCCCTCGGTTATCCGCTTCCCGAAGGGCAGTGTTGCAAGACCCCTGCCAGCGTTGAGAAGACTTGAGCATGGCGCAGATTTGCTTCGCGATACTGACACACAGGACGTGCTATTGGTCGGTGTTGGACCCTTTGCCCATCTGGCAATGCGAGTTGCGAATCTCCTTGAGCAACAGGGGATTGGCTCAACAGTTGTTGACCCGCGATGGATCTTGCCCATAAATCGAGACCTCGTGGAGCTAGCCGCCAAGCATCGACTGGTTGTCACCCTCGAGGATGGTGTCAGGGTCGGAGGCTTCGGTTCCAGATTGCGTCAAAGCCTAAGAGAGTCTCAGATCGACACTGGTCTTCACGAGGTCGGAATCCCAGCGGAGTTCCTGGAGCACGCCGAAAGAGACGAAATACTCGAGCGACTCGGTCTCACTGACAAACAAATTGCTATGGAGGTTGTCGAGCAGGTGGTTGGGACCAGAGTCCCTAAAGCTAAGCCTCTGTTGGCGCAGGAGCAGCAAGACCAGCCTCAATAAGCGGCAAGCAAGTCGCTATTTGCCAGGGACGAGCCCCGAGTCGATCCAGTTGTTTTTGGATATCAGGACCGGGTTCAAAACAAACTCTTCGCAGTGTGTTGGGAGTCAGCAGGTTCTCAACAGGCATCCCGAGCTCCTCGGCCTTAGATGCGATCAGCGGGCGAATAGAAGAAAGTCGCTGATGCGCCTCTGGAAATCTCTTTTCCCAAGATCGATGATTCGGCATGAAGTCTGCACTTCGCGGCTCTTCACCAATTTCTATCTCTTTATGTGAGGCAATAGCCTTCCACCACACATCCAGCATGCTCCTTGAGGCGCGACCCTGAAACTGTTTATTTGCTGCAAGTTCAGATTTACTCTTGGGTGGATCGGACACTACCGCAGCAATTGAACGGTCTGGTATGAGCCTTCCTGGAGCCACGTCCTTCTCGAGGGCAATTCGATTTCTCGCTTCCCACAACGACGCCGCAATCTGCTGCTTCTTGAGATCCTTGATCTTGCTCATGCCAGGCAGATGGCGCCATGGCTCAGTCGCGGGCTCCTTCGCCTTGAAATGCGTGAGGTGGTCAAACTCTTGATAAGCCCAATCGAGTTTGCCCTGTTCTAAAAGCAAGGTCTCTAGGCCATCCCACAGCTCAAACAGAATGTCTACATCTAGCGCCGCATAGTTGAGCATGCTTTCCGGCAGCGGGCGCTGTGACCAGTCGGCTGCGGAGTGTTCCTTGGCAAGTTCTATATCGAGCAAGGACTCTGCAAGCGAGGCGAGTCCGAATCGCTCAAGCCCGGCCAGGCGCGCGGCCAACTCGGTATCGATGAGTTTCGTGGGAACAATCCCGAGTTCCGCGAGGCAGGGTAGGTCTTGGGTCGCCGCGTGGAGAATCCAGGTTTTGTTCGCCATTGCCTGCGCGAGCTTGATTGCCCACTCACTCTCGGTGAATGCCTCCGGATCTACAAGGTAGTTCTTGCCCGCACGAGTCGAGATTTGGACGAGGTAGGCCCGGTGGGAGTATCGAAAGCCGCTGGCTCGCTCTGCGTCTAGCCCGATTAGCTCCTGGTGCGCGAGGTCTGCCACGAGTTCATCTAGGGTTTCCTTCGTCGCAACATAGATAACCGGGAATCTTGGAGTCTCTAGCTTCAACCGAGCCTCACGACCTTGCCATCTGCTGGGGGAAGGCCGGAGATAAGCGCGACCAGCTCAATCCAGCCGCGCAAGTGATTCGAAAGGTCGAAATCCAGTGGTGCCCAGCTCGCCCGGATCTCGAGCTCTCCGTGCTGAGGCTGGGCTACCAGGGCTCCATGCCCCGTAGAGACAACCGTTGTTGTTGTGCCCGCTTCGTGGGCAAACTTCGCTCCTGCGGACTCTAGGCTGTCGCGAAGCCACTCCCATGGCATGGCAGATGTGTAGTCATCTTTTGCCATCTCTAGCTCAATAGGACTCTTGGCATAACCAATGATCCTAAATTCGGAGTGCCAGCCCTCTGGCATCTGAGGGTCGCGACAAAACACGAGCCTGCTCACTCCATGGTCTGAGGCGGTTTCGTGTGCGACTTCGGCACTTATTGCGATTGCTTCCGGAGCGATCCCCTTTGGGGATGGGATCTGAGTCAGAACAATCTCTTCCCTGGAACTTACTTCTTGGATTCCAGCGAGCATGCCCTTGAATGTCTCTGAGACTTCGGACAATTCAAGGTTCACAACCGAAAAATTACCCCGACATCACCCATTTAGAGGACAGCCACGCTGCCCATCCGTGCAATCACAAGCTCTTCGTCCGCGGCAATCGTGTAGTCGAGACTGTACCTTTCTGAAAATGCTCGAATTCCCGCGGTGGTTTCGCAGCTCAGGTAACACTCGACAAAGCCCGCTCTGGCAAGGGCAATAAAGCCTTTGGGTCCAAATTCGCAGTGAATTGAGCCATAACCCTCAGTAAGCAGATACTGCACTGCTCCTTCGTATTCGCTTGCCTGCTTGGGACCAATTCGTACTGCCCCATCAAAGAGGTCTGCGCTGCCGTGCTTAGTTGAAAATACTGCGAGTTGAGCTTTTTTCGGTGGCTTATAGCTTTCGTCCCGGTAGGTCTTGCCCGAAGTGAGGATCACCTCTACACGATTTCTAAGACTAATAAACCACTCAAAATCAGCCTGGCCACCAAGGGTTTTGCTAGTTCCATCGCTGCCGACGTGGTCGCCAGATGGAGAGACCACCAATGATGCTGTGACTAGTCCTAGGTCTATGTCGCTAACTCGCAACTAGCTCTTTGGTCTTTCTCTTGATTCGAAACAACATACCTCGCATTCCCCTTACGCGAAGAGGGGAAATGAGTTTCTCAAGACCCAACTGCCCTGGAAAATCATCGTCGAGGTCAATAATCTCCTGGGCTGTTTTCGCATTTAGAGCGGCATGTAGCACGGCTGCGAAGCCCCTAGTTGTGGGAGCTTCCCTGGGTGCTGAGAAGAACAGCTCAACTGCTGATTCGTCGCCCTCGACCGCTATGAATACTGGAGCTTGGCACTCTTCCACGCGTTCCATGAGTTCTGGATTCTCTCCATACTTTGCAGGAATATCGGGAAGACCCTCGCTGTACTCGAGGAGCAACTGAAGCTTCTCAGAGTCCGGCATCAGACTGAACTCCTCGACTATGTCGTTTGCACTCAAGCAAAAACCCCTGGCTGGTCACCCTGGGCGATTGGAACGCCGACTAGATTGCCCCATTCGGTCCAAGAACCGTCATAGTTCCTTACATCTTCGACACCAACGAGATACTTCAGGGCGAACCAAGTCAGCGACGAGCGCTCTCCAATGCGGCAGTAGGTGATGAACTTATCGGTTGGCTTCGCGCCAGTCTCTTGAAAAAGAATCTCCTGAAGTTCCCCAAGGGGCTTGAAGGTGCCGTCCTCTTGAACGAGCCTTCCCCAGGGTATGTTTTTTGCACTCGGAATGTGTCCCGCTCTAGCGGCTCCCTCATTTGGGTAATCCGGCATGTGAAGACGCTCTCCGGTGTATTCCTGCGGTGAGCGGATGTCAATGATGGGGGAGGGCTGGTGCTTGGCAATGTCATCCCTGAAGGCTCGGATACGGCTGTCGTCTCTGGTTACCGTCTCGTAATCGCCAGCCTGCCGGAGAGGCTTGTCGGTAGTGAGCTCACGTCCTTCGGCTATCCATTTCATTCTGCCTCCATCAAGAAGACGGACGTCCTCATGGCCGAATAGCTTGAAGACCCAGAATGCGTAAGCGGCCCACCAGTTTGATTTATCGCCGTATAGGACAACGGTGTCATCTCTAGAGATCCCCTTGTCGCGCATCAGTTTCGCAAAGTTCTCGCCATCTAGGTAGTCGCGCCTCACCTGATCGTTTAGCTCGGTGTGCCAATCGAGCTTCACGGCTCCGGGAATGTGGCCTGTGTCGTAGAGCAGGATGTCTTCATTGGACTCCACAACGGTCACATCACTGAGATTGCCGGAAAGCCATTCCGTGGTCACCAACGCTTCGGGGCGTGAGTACTGGGAAATCTTGTCTTGTTCGCTCATTGACTGCACTTATCTCCATAAACTAGCGGTCTGGTGGTGATGACATTTGGGTGAACAGCGGTCTTCGGGACCCAATTCCCTATGTAGCTATTCTCCAGACATCTCTGCAGAAGAGCTTATGCGACAGTTGGTGCCACCTCCCGAATTCGATAATGCAACCTTCGATTCTTATCTACCTGACCCCGATTTTCCTAGCCAACAGGCGGCTGTTAACGCAGCTAAACAATTCGCAACGGGAAACACGGGCAAGCTGTTTGGACGAGGTGAGCAACCACCGGGTGTCTATTTGGATGGCGGTTTTGGGGTTGGCAAGACACACCTGCTGGCAAGCATTTGGCACCAGTTCAGAGGTAAGAAGGCATTCGGAACCTTCCTCGAATACACCTCAATAGTTGGGTTCCTCGGCTTCCAAGAGGCCGTTCGGCGTCTTTCGGAGTTCTCGCTAGTGTGTATAGACGAGTTTGAACTTGACGATCCTGGCGACACGATGATCCTCTCAAGGCTGCTCAAGGAGCTTGCGGGACGCGGGGTCAAATTTGCCGCAACTTCTAATACACCCCCCAACGCGCTTGGGGAAGGCAGGTTTGCAGCAGAGGACTTTGCCCGAGAGATTGCGGGATTAGGGGAGCGTTTCCAAGTGCTCAGAATCGACGGAGAGGACTACCGTCATCGCGACCCTGATGCTCATGCACCGATCTTGAACCCCGTTGAGCTCATGGCTTGGGCAGCCAAGACAGGCGCACACTTGGACTCCTTCAATGATTTGCTCGCACATCTAGCAACTCTTCACCCCACCAAGTTTCGCAAGCTGCTCTCGGCCGTAGGCAGCCTCGCAATTTCGAACGTCCAACAACTTCATGACCAGGTTCCCGCGCTTCGTTTTGTTGTGTTTGTCGATCGGCTCTATGAAATGCAGATACCTGTTCGCAGCTCAGGGGATGTGGCTGTAACAGAGGTGTTTTCAAAAACCATGATCGAAGGTGGATACCGCAAGAAATACCTCAGGGCTGTCAGCCGCTTAGGCGCCCTCTCAGAGCTCTAGGCGGCATTCTCCTCGCGATGTTTCGCCATGTAGTAGCGGCCACGCTTTTGAGAAAGCCAAGCACCAAAGGCCATTGAAAGCAGTGAGCCGATGATGACCGCCAGAGTGGCCTCGGCGAGTATCTGAGGTGCACCGACAAACGCAAGGTTTGCCATCAAGAGCGAGACGGTGAAGCCCACTCCGGCAAGCCCAGCTATAGCCGCAAAGTCAGGAAGCTCCAGCTCAAGCCTTGCCTCTTCCTTGGCTATCTTGTTGGCAATGAATGCAAGGGCAGTGATACCCACGATCTTTCCAACTGGTAAGGCAACGCTGATGCCGGTAAATACGGTCGAGAAGCTACCGTCAAAGGTTGGAAGCGCGATGGCAACCGCAAAGAATGCGAAGACTGGTAGCGAGACTGTGTTGGTCCATGGCTGTATCTTCCCAACCAGCGCGTGGGTCTTCTTCGCAGGAATGATTAGCCCCAGGGCTACTCCAGCGATGGTTGCGTGAACACCGGACTGGTAAACGGCATACCAAACAAGTAGGAAGGTTAGAATCCGGACGTAGTTGATCGGAAGCTTGTTGAAGCGCTCTGCAAGTGAATGACCTGCAAGGACAATAGCGGCTGCTAACAGCCATTCGATTCGAACGTCCTCGGTGTAGAAGATTGCGATTATCAGAATCGCTACAAGGTCATCAAAGATCGCTAGTGCAAGAAGGAAAACCCGCGCGGGCTTTGGCATTCCACGACCGAAGATCGCCAGCACGCCAAGTGCAAAGGCAATGTCGGTTGCTGTAGGAATGGGCCAGCCAACCATGTAGTCGCTGCCCCAATTGAAGGCGGTATAAATCAAGGCCGGAACCACCACTCCACCTACACCCGCAAGTATCGGTACAAGCGCCGTGGAGGGCTTCGAGAGCACACCAACAGTCAGCTCATATTTGAGCTCCAGACCCGCTACAAGGAAGAAGGTCGCGAGAAGCAGATCCGAGACCCAGTGCTCTACGGTCAGCTTTAGCCCAAGTTCCTCCAGCCCTACGTATGAATACTTGAAATCTAGAAAAGCGGGCCCAAAGGGGCTGTTGGCGATCACGAGGCCGAGAATTGCGGCTCCCATGAGCAGTAGCGCTGCGGACCTATCGCTTTTCATTCGTCTCCTTAGGTTCCAGTAAAGGATAAGAGATTTCCGGCTCTAAAGATTTCCACCTGCCTGACTGTGGACGCATCGATGTAACAGGGAATTAACAAAACTAGACGCCTTTTGAAACATGGAGGCCCCAACATTTCTGCATTGGCCACTCGGTCATTCAAAGGAAGGTAATTAAATGTTGGACACAGGTTCACTTAGCTGGGCGGTAACTGCTACCGCCTTCGTCCTGCTCATGACGCCAGGTTTGGCCTTTTTCTACGGGGGATTGGTTAAGGCAAAAAGCGTTGTAAGCATGATGATGATGAGCTTCGGCTCGCTGGCACTCATCGGAGTGCTCTGGATTCTCTACGGCTTCAGCATGTCTGCTGTTGAGAGCCCAACAGACTTCTCTGGAAACCCATTCGCCACCTTCGCGCTCGATGGTCTCGGAAACGATGACCTGATTGGTGCGGCGTTTGGTGCGACCTTCGCGATTATTACTGTTGCCTTGATCTCAGGCTCCATTGCTGACCGCGCCAAGTTCGGCCCTTGGCTCGTGTTTGCCGGGATCTGGGCCACACTCGTGTACTTCCCTGTGGCCTCTTGGGTTTGGGGTGGCGGTTGGATCATGGAACTTGGAACCTGGTTTGGTACCGCTGACGTAATCGACTACGCGGGCGGAACAGCAGTTCACATCAACGCGGGTGCTGCCGCTCTCGCCCTTGCCATCGTGCTGGGTAAGCGATTTGGCTTTGCAAAGGGCATCATGCAACCACACAACGTTCCCCTCGTTCTTCTGGGCGCGGCACTCCTATGGTTCGGCTGGTTCGGATTCAACGTAGGTGCAGAGTTCCTAAACAACATGGAGAACGTGGGACTGATTACTGTGAACACTCTCGGCGCTACCGCAGCCGCCATTCTCGGCTGGCTAGCAATCGAGAAGGTCAAGGAGGGTAAGGCAACGTCAATCGGTGCCGCCTCAGGTGCAGTTGCAGGTCTGGTGGCAATCACCCCAGCATGTGCCAACGTAACCCCATTCTGGGCCCTGGTGTTGGGTGTTCTGGCTGGCGTGCTCTCAGCTTTGGCTGTAGACCTCAAGTTCAAGCTCGGCTACGACGACTCTCTTGACGTAGTTGGAATCCACCTCGTGGCTGGTCTAGTAGGAACTCTCTACCTGGGCTTCTTTGCCATCGACACCGGACTCTTCACTGGTGGTGACGCTGGCCAGCTTCTGGTTCAGACCGTTGCAGCCTTTGGAGTGCTCATCTACAGCTTCGTACTGGCCCTTGTCATTGGCTTCGCAATCGAGAAGACGATTGGCTTCAGGGTCAAGAGCGAGGAAGAGATCGCAGGCGTTGACCTAGTCGTTCACGGTGAGGCTGCATACAGCTTCGGCCAGGACGCAGAGGCTAAGTCCTAGACAAAACATAGGGCTAGAGGGGCGAGGGAAATCTCGCCCCTTTAGCTTTGCCCACTGGTGTTTCTTTTATGGCATAATTCAAAGGTTCCATATGGAGCAGTGCGGATGTGGCGCAGTTGGTAGCGCACAACCTTGCCAAGGTTGGGGTCGCGAGTTCGAGTCTCGTCATCCGCTCTCAGAGGTTTCACCCTGAAACGGTGGAGTGGCCGAGAGGCGAGGCAGCGGCCTGCAAAGCCGTATACACGGGTTCGAATCCCGTCTTCACCTCTAGCTACAACCCGGGCGATTGGCGCAGTGGTAGCGCGCTTCCCTGACACGGAAGAGGTCACTGGTTCGAACCCAGTATCGCCCACCATGAAAAACCTTCATCCACTAGTTGAATTGAGTTTTAACTGAGTTAACTTTCCCAAGATGTTCGGCACTAGGTTTTGAATGAGGCCGAACTCAAAGATGGTTCTGGCCTCTCAGAGCACAGGTCAGGAGATCAATGATGCAAAGCAAAATAAGGGGGATAGTTGCTGCAGTATCGGCTGCAGGCATTGCCATTGCGCTTGCGCCAGCGGCTGCTATCTCTGCAGGTCACAGTGACAATCAGGTAACTCTGTCGCTCCTGCACAATAACGATGGGGAATCGGCACTTTCTTCAGACGAGTACGAACTGCCATCGGGAGCAAATCTTACGATCGGCGGTATTGCGGCGTTCGCCTCAGTCATGGACAGAGAGATTGCTGATGCCCGTGGGCAGGGAAACAGCGTCCTTACTGTCTATGCTGGCGATAGCTATCTCGCCAGTCCGGCTCTCAACTGTTCCGCTCCATCAACTAAGGACAGCACTCAGACTGTCTACGACGCGGTAGCGCAGGGGCTGATGGAGTACGACGTACACATTCTTGGTAACCACGAGTTCGACTTCGGTACAAACTTCTTGAAGCGATTCATCAACACTGTTACCGCCCAGTCTGGAAAGTCAGACCACACTTTCATATCGGGCAACATGGACTTCAGCGAGAATGCTGACCTTTCCGCTCTCGCAGCGGCTGGAACCCTCGGAAAGAGCTACACCCACACTGACCCCGTCTCCGGCGAGGTATTCGGCGTAGTGAGCTCGATGTATCCGGATCTTCCTACTGTTTCAAGTCCTGGAACCGCAACGGTTACCACTCGTAACATCGCCGACACAGCAGTCGTGGTTCAGGCCGAGATTGATGCCTTGACTGCCGCTGGCGTCAACAAGATCATTCTCGTGAGCCACCTTCAGAGCCTTGCTAACGATCGTGAGCTTGTCTCTCTTCTAGAAGATGTCGACGTTGCAGTTGCCGGTGGAGGCGATGAGTTGCTGCAGGCCCCTCTTGGTCTTGGAGCACAGTTGAAGATGCTCCCTGGTGACCGTGAGGACATTCAGGGCGACTACCCGATAATTGCTCGCAACAAGTCAGGAATGATTGTCCCAATGGTTACCGCCAAGGGTAATTACAACTATCTTGGTCGCCTCGATGTGAGGTTCGACGCTGACGGCCACGTAAAGGGCTGGGATGCCGACTCCTACCCTCGCCGAGTAATTGTTGAGGACGCCGTGTCTACTGCCGTGGGCGCGACGGATGCAGTGACTGAGGATGCAGTTATCAAGGCGCTTGCAACGACGCCTGTTGAGACCTGCACGGATGCACTAGCAACAACAATCATTGCCTCGACCACCTTGAACCTTGACAGGTCAAGACCAGCAATGAGGAATGGAGAGTCAGCAATGGGCAACCTTGCAACAGACTCTCAGCTCTACTCCTACAACCTGATTGCCGCGGAGCTGTCACTGCCGACCGAGAACGTCATCGCTGTTCAAAACGGTGGTGGGCTTCGTCAGAATGGCGGGGATGACTTCCCAGCGGCTGGAACTGACAACATCTCAATGCAAGACGTCTACAACTTCATGCCATTTGCAAACAAGGAAGTCGTATTTGTTGAGATGTCTCCGGCAGATGTTCGCTCGCTTCTAGAGCGCAGCGCAGCTGTTGCAAACAGCAGCAATGGAGCCTTCCTCCAGATCGCTGGTGCGAAGGTGACGTTTGACGCCAGCTACACGGCCCAGGTGTTGTCGGACGACGAGGACTCAATTGCAGTTGAGGGAAACAGGGTTCGCACCTTCACCCTCGACGATGGAACTGAGATCATCAAGGACGGTGTCATCGTCTCTGGTGCTCCGGACATCACCGTTACCACTAACGCCTTCATCGGAGCTGGTGGCGATGGTTACCCAACCTTCGCGAAGTACACCCCAGTTCAGATTGGACCAGACTATGCAGATGCTCTGAAGAGATTCCTCCAGAGCTTCCCTGTTGGAGACAGCGGATATCCAGAGATACCTGCAACCTCCATCTACTCGGGAACTGATGGTCGAGTGACCTTGATTGGTTACTAGCTGATAGGAAAGGCCCCCGGTCCACTCGGATCGGGGGTTTTTCTATTTGCTCAGTTTCAGGACTTTTGCTGTAGCGCTCAGGTGGCGCTTTGCCTTAGAAGGGGTGGTGTTGAGGTTAGTTCGGAATCCGTCTATGGCACCGGCCAGTTCACCAGAGCTGTAGGCGTCAAGCGTCTTTGGAGCGAGTCGCTCAAGAACGTCCAGCATGGCCCAAACGGACACAGACGCGCCCGGGCTTGCGCCCAATAAACCAGCGATAGTGCCATCTGACGAAGAGACCACCTCGGTGCCGAACTGGAGCGTCCCTAGACGTCCCGCGGGCTTGATGATCTGCGCCCTCTGTCCCGCCTCGTAGTAAGTCCAGTCCTCTGGCTTTGCAGTTGGCACAAACTCACGAAGCATTTCCAATTTGGCTTTCTTGGACTTGGTTATCTCTTTGATGAGGTAAATCAAAAGGTCCAAGTTTTTCAGGGCAACGGAGAGATAAGGAAGTATGTTCCTAGGCCTAACAGACAGTGGGAGATCGAAAACCGAGCCGTTCTTGAGGAACTTAGGCTTAATCCCTGCGAATGGCCCGAACAATAGAGATTGCTTGCCATCAACTACCCTGGTGTCCAGATGGGGAACGCTCATTGGAGGAGCTCCGACGGCCGCCTGAGAGTAGACCTTGGCATTGTGCCTTTTTACAAGCTCAGGATTGTCGGTCCTAAGGAAATGGCCCGAAACGGGGAATGTGCCGTATCCGTCAATTTCAGGGATCCCTGACTTCTGAAGCAACTTGAGAGAGTAGCCGCCCGCGCCAACGAAAACCTTTGTGGCTGCTACGAAATCACCTTGCGAGCCAAGCCAGAGCTGCCAGGAGCCATCCTTGTACTGGTAAAGGTTCTTAACCTCGCTCGATCTGCGGATCTCGACACCCGACTTTTCGAGCCATGAGGTCATCTGGCGAGTTATCGCTCCATAGTCAACATCTGTGCCCTGCTCTATCCAGGTGGCGGCAACTTGCTCTTTGGCCCTGCCATCCATCATGAGCGGTATCCATTTGGAAATCTCGGTTGGATCCTCCGAAAACTCCATGCCCGCGAATAACGGCTGCTCCTTTAGCGCCGTGTGCCTTCTGGAGAGGTAGTCGACGTCTTTTTCGCCCTTTACAAAAGTCATGTGGGGGACGGTGCGGATGAAAGTCTCTGGCTTTTCCAGAATTCCCTTTTGAACGCAATAAGCCCAGAACTGCCTGGAGACCTGGAACTGCTCATTGATTGAGATTGCCTTTGTTGCGTCTGGCAGGCTGCCATCTTTGCTGTCAGGCATGTAATTGAGCTCGCAGAGGGCAGCGTGCCCGGTTCCAGCGTTGTTCCAAGCATCCGATGACTCTTCCGCCACCTCACCAAGACGCTCAAACATGACGACGCGAGTCTTCGGCTCTGCAAGCTTTATGAGTACGCCGAGTGTCGCGGACATGATGCCGCCACCAACAAGCGCGACGTCATATTTCTCTAGCTCGGGCATGTAATAAGGGTAACGGCTTAGAGGACGGTTACGCCCAGCAAAGAGCCGATTCCGTAGGAGATGCCCATTGTGAGAAGGCTAATGGCAACGTTGCGCAGGATCGACTTCACCGGTGATGATCCTCCTGCCCATGCTGCCCACCAACCGGTGAGGGTCAGGGCCACCACGACTGCAGCGACTGTGGCAACCTCGCGGTATGCCTCCCAAGGCCCAGTAATGGCAATCAATGGCAGCACTGCGCCAGCTGCGAAAGCTAAGAACGAACTCCAGGCTGCACCCCAGGGATGGGCGTTGACCTCATTCGGCGTGCGTCCGTAGGAGAGTTCTGTGTCTCGTTGGGCAGAAACCGAGACGTACTCGCCACCACCCATTGAAATCGAGCCGGCAACGAGTGCCGCGATACCTGCGAGCAGGACCGTGGGGCGATCTGCGCCGGCTCCGGCGACTCCCATCACCATTCCCGCCACCGACACAATGCCGTCGTTTGCGCCCAGTACAGCGGCTCTGAGCCAGTTGAGCTTTCGCTCTAGTTCGCGATCACTTGAAGAAGACACGAAGACACTATTGCCTATGTCAGGTCATTTCTCTAGCAAGGCAAGCCTTACTTCGTGGCTAGACTGGGCGGGTTAGGAGCGAAGTTGCAGATAAAACTCGCCGGGAAGACTCACCAGGTAAGTGAGGGTGCCACCGGATTTGATCTTTTTGAGGACCGCTCAATCATTGCCTTGCTGGTAAATGGGGAAGAGAGAGACCTCTCATACACCCTTGCCGTAGGAGATGATGTCGAGGGAATCAGCATCGATAGTGATTCGGGACTTGCCATCCTTAGGCACTCAACTGCACACCTTCTTGCTCAGGCCGTGCAGGAACTCTTTTCAGACGCCAAGCTTGGAATCGGGCCGCCTATCCAGGATGGCTTCTACTACGACTTTGATGTAGATGAACCCTTCAATCCTGAAGACCTAAAGCGTCTTGAAAAGAGGATGAAGGAGCTCGTCGGTAAGAGTCAAAGATTCGTTCGAGTTGAAGTGAGCGATGCTGAGGCAAAGAGACGCCTTGCCAAAGAGCCCTACAAACTGGAGCTCATTGGGCTGAAGAGCTCAGACGTTGGCGAGGGTTCAGTCGAGGTTGGCGCTGGTGGGCTGAGCATTTACGAGAACGTAAACCCAGACGGCTCAGTTGCCTGGTTTGATCTTTGCCGAGGCCCCCACGTACCAAGCAGCCGCATGGTCGGCAAGGGTTTCGCTCTCACCAGGGTTGCCGCTGCCTACTGGCGTGGAAACGAGAGCAACAAGCAACTTCAGCGAATCTACGGCACTGCATGGCCCACGGTTGAAGCAAAAGAGGCCTATTTGGAACGTCTGGCTGAGGCGCAGCGAAGAGACCACCGAAAGCTCGGTGCAGAACTAGACCTGTTTAGCTTCCCTGAGGAGATTGGTTCAGGCTTAGCCGTATTCCACCCAAAGGGCGGAATTATCCGAAGGGTAATGGAGGACTACAGTCGTCAGCGCCATGAGGAGGCTGGCTACGAGTTTGTCTACTCTCCGCACATTACAAAGTCGAACCTTTTTGAAACCAGCGGACACCTTCAGTGGTATGCCGACGGGATGTTTCCGGCCTTAAAGCTAGATGCTGAGTTTGACGAAAAGGGGAACGTGAAGCGACAGGGTCAGGATTATTACCTGAAGCCCATGAATTGCCCGTTTCACATCTTGGTATTCAAGTCGAGGTCGCGAAGCTACCGAGAACTGCCGCTGCGAATGTTCGAATTTGGATCCGTCTACAGATACGAGAAATCAGGGGTCTTACACGGCCTAACTAGAGTCCGGGGCATGACGCAGGATGACGCTCACCTCTTTGTTTCTCCCGAGCAGCTTGAGAGCGAATTGACCGGAGTTCTGAATTTCGTGCTCGACCTGCTGCGGGACTACGGGCTCGATGACTTTTACCTAGAGCTATCGACGAAAGAAGAGGGAAACCCCAAGTTCGTTGGTGACGACTCTATTTGGACTTCGGCTACCCAAACATTAGAGAAGGTGGCAAAGGCCAGTGGTCTTGAATTGGTTCCTGACCCAGGTGGAGCTGCGTTTTACGGGCCGAAGATTTCCGTTCAGGCTAGAGATGCCATTGGACGAACCTGGCAAATGTCGACCATCCAGCTTGACTTCAACCTGCCAGAAAGGTTTGAGCTGGAATATGTGGCAAGCGATGGAAATCGTCACAGACCAATCATGATCCACAGGGCACTCTTTGGATCTATCGAGCGCTTCTTTGGTGTACTGACTGAGCACTATGCGGGGCATTTCCCGCCCTGGCTGGCGCCGGTGCAGGTTGTGGGTGTACCAGTTGCAGATGAGTTCGCCGAGTATCTCGAGGAGTTTTTGTCTGACCTGAGCGCTCAAGGTGTCAGGGGATTCGTGGACCGAAGTGACTCGAGAATGCAAAAGAAGATTCGCGATCATACTCTCGATAGGGTCCCGTTCCTTCTGCTTGCAGGCGAGAGGGATTCGAGCGCAAAGACAGTGAGCTTCCGATACCGATCCGGCGAACAGGTAAATGATGTTGGCTTAGACGAGGCGAAGAGAATCATCCTAGAGGCGATCTCTGAGCGGAGGCAGGTTTAGATGGCCGATCCCTTGGACAACTTTGGTGGGATGCAGGATGGTTTTGAGCGACTGTGGACACCGCACAGACTGGTCTATCTCCAGGAATTGCAGCAGCCTGCCGATGAGGACTGCCCCTTTTGCGCCGCGCCAGACAAGGACCCCGAGGACGGGCTTGTTGTCAAAAAAGGTGATACCTGCTTCGTGCTGCTTAATCTTTTTCCATACAACCCCGGCCATATGCTCGTATGCCCATACCGCCACGTGGACACCTACGACCTAGCAACTGCAGATGAGGTTGCAGAGATGGCTTTGCTTACGCAGCAGGCAATGGTGACTCTTAGGAATGTGAGTGGCACACATGGGTTTAATATCGGGATGAATCAGGGAGAGGTTGCTGGAGCCGGCATCGCCTCACACCTTCACCAACACATAGTTCCGCGTTGGCGAAATGACTCCAACTTTTTCCCAATCGTCGCCCAAACCAAAGCAATGCCCAGGTTGCTAGGTGAGGTTAGAGAAACAATTGCTAATAACTGGGTCAGCGAAGCTTAGGATTATCGAATGTCCCAGAACAAGAACGAAGGTACTGACCTAGTTAAGCGCGGCCTGGCAGAGATGCTCAAGGGCGGCGTAATCATGGATGTCGTAACACCCGAGCAGGCGAAAATAGCCGAGGACGCCGGCGCCGTTGCAGTCATGGCACTTGAGAGAGTCCCAGCCGACATACGCGCAGAGGGTGGGGTTGCTCGAATGAGTGACCCGGACCTGATTGAGCAGATCATAGAAACGGTATCGATACCCGTAATGGCCAAGGCTCGTATCGGTCACTTTGTCGAGGCGCAGATTCTTGAAGCCCTAGAGGTGGACTACATCGATGAATCTGAGGTTTTGTCCCCGGCGGACTACGTGAACCACATCGACAAGTGGCAGTTCAACGTGCCGTTTGTCTGTGGAGCGACCAATTTGGGCGAAGCACTTCGCCGAGTCACCGAGGGAGCAGCCATGATTCGCTCTAAGGGTGAGGCTGGCACTGGGGACGTCTCCGAGGCCATGAAGCACATTCGAACCATCAGGGGAGAGATCGCAGCGCTTGCAGCGAAGAGCCCAGACGAGCTTTACGTCGCAGCGAAAGAACTCCAAGCGCCATACCCGCTGGTGAAGGAGGTCGCTGAGACAGGCAAGCTTCCAGTGGTGATGTTCGTTGCCGGAGGAATTGCGACTCCGGCGGATGCAGCCTTGATGATGCAGCTCGGGGCCGACGGCGTCTTTGTTGGTAGTGGAATCTTCAAGTCGGGTAATCCATCCGAGCGGGCCAAGGCCATCGTCAAGGCAACTACTTACTACTCGGATGCCAAGAAGGTAGCGGATGCATCTCGGGGCCTTGGCGAGGCAATGGTCGGCATCAACGTCGCAGACCTTCCTGCGCCGCACCGCCTTGCGGAGCGTGGCTGGTAATTGCCAGTTGGGGTTCTAGCTCTTCAGGGAGATGTAAGGGAACATCTAGCGATACTCAGCGACCTGGGCGAAAGTGCCACGCCTGTTCGCAGTCAAGAAGAGTTAGCTAGCTGCACTGGACTTGTAATTCCAGGTGGAGAGAGTACAACCATTTCAAAGCTGCTCGTGAACTATGAGTTGCTGGAGCCGGTAAGAAAGTTCGTCAGAGAGAGGCCAGTACTGGGCACGTGTGCCGGGCTGATTCTGCTGAGTGATGAAGTCGTTGGCAAGCTCGAAGATCAGCAGTTGATAGGTGGCCTGGCTGTAGCTGTCGAAAGAAATGCCTACGGAGGCCAGACACACAGCTTTGAGGCTGAGGTCGAGTTCGGGGATTCCAGCGAGAGAGTTGCCTTTATCCGAGCCCCAAGAATTCTGGACGTGGGGGAGTGTGAAGTGATAGCAACTTACGAGGGTGAGCCCGTTGCTGTTCGCGATGGAAAGCTATTTGGTGCAACGTTCCATCCCGAACTCACCGGTGCAAAAGAACTCCACAGACGGTTTCTAAGCGCCGTTCAGAGCAATTGAGGATGTAATTTAGGTAACCATGTCAGGACATTCCAAGTGGGCAACCACGAAACACAAAAAGGCAGCTAACGACGCCAAGAGGGCGAAGCTGTGGGCAAAGTTGATCCGTAACATTGAGGTTGCGGCGAGGACCGGAGGCCCTGACCCTGATGGAAACCCAACTCTGTACGACGCTATCTACAAAGCAAAAAAGAGCTCAGTCCCTGGGGACAACATTGACCGTGCTGTAAAACGCGGATCAGGTGCTCTGGGAGACGCGGTTGACTACCAGAACATCCTCTACGAGGGCTATGGCCCTGGCGGGGTAGCGATTCTCATTGAGTGCCTCACCGACAACAAAAACCGCGCTGCGGCAGAGGTGCGCCTTGCCTTCACCAAGGGCGGAGGTAACCTCGCGGACCCAGGCTCGGTTAGCTACCAGTTCTCACGTAAGGGCGTCATTGTGCTTGCTAGCGAAGCCTCAGAGGACTCTGTTCTTGAGGCAACAATTGAGCACAACATCGAGGACATCGAGCAGGGAGCGGACTCGTTGGTATTAACCTGTGAGGCGAGTTCCTTGGTGCCTGTTCGCCAGGCCCTTCAAGATGCCGGGTTGGATTACGAATCTGCCGATGTTGAATTTGTCTCTTCAATAAAGGTTGAGGCGAATGCTGACACCGCTGGCAAGATCGTGCGTCTCGTAGAGAGCCTAGAGGATCTCGATGACGTTCAAGAGGTGTATACCAACATGGATGTCTCAAACGAGGTTCTAAGCCAGCTAGCTGACTGATGGCAAAAATCCTTGGTGTAGATCCCGGACTCACTAGGTGCGGCTATGGGTTACTGGATTTAGACAATGCCACCGACTTTGGACTAATCCAGACGGCAAGCACCGAAGATCCAGCCACAAGAGTTGGAACAATTGCGACCCAGCTAGAAGCGCTGTTAGACCGCCATAAGCCCCAGCTCATCGCATTGGAGAGGGTCTTCGCACAAGCGAACCTCCGCTCGGTTATGGGCGTGGCGCAAATATCTGGCGCCCTTATGGCGGCCGCCCACAAGCGAGACATCCCCGTAGAGTTCTTTACCCCGAGTGAGGTAAAGGCAGCTGTGACAGGCAACGGCCGAGCGAACAAAGAGCAGGTGTCGCTCATGGTTAAGTCAATCCTGAAAATCGATTCCCTACCAAAGGCACCCGATGTGGCAGACGCACTTGCAGTTGCGCTGTGTGCCCAAAAGCGCTCTTCCTTTGCCACTACGGCTGCCCAGCGTAAGTGGGTCGCAGCCAGCAAAGCGGCGCGTGGGCAATTAGGTTAGCCCTGTGATTTCAACTCTCTCCGGCAAAGTGGCTTCGTTAGGTGTCGACTCATGTGTGCTGGAGGTTGGAGGGATCGGTCTACAGGTTCACCTCACCCCTCGTCACATTCTCAAGCTCCGCGCAGGAGATGACGCAAAAATTGAAACTCGGCTTGTGGTCAGGGAGGACGAGCTCAGCCTCTTCGGCTTTCAGTCGGTCCAGGAACGCGAGCAGTTTGATCTGCTGTGTTCGGTCAGCGGCATCGGCCCCAGGCTTGCAATGACGGCCCTTGCCGGAATGGATGCAGCAGCAATCGCTAATGCCGTAAACAATCAAGACGAGGCGGCTTTCAGAGCAATTCCGGGAATTGGACCTAAGACGGCAAAACTAATCCTTATCTCACTAGGTGGAAAAGTGGGTCTTAGTTCTGCAAACCCCGAGCGTGAGCGGGTCTTGCAGGCGCTTATCCAACTCGGGACAGATGAGTCTCAGGCAAAGTCAGTTTTGGCAGAAGTCGATTCAACCTTGGGGGAGTCTGAGGCCCTGCGCTCTGCCCTGGCATTATTAGGCAAGGCAAAGCTCAAATGAGCGACCTCAGCCACGAAGAGTTGGAGCTGGAAGCAGCACTAAGACCTAAAGACCTCAGCGAATTCGTCGGTCAATCCAGAGTCGTCGAGCAGCTCTCGCTAGTAATTGCCGCTGCCAAGAAAGACAATCGAAGTGCGGATCACATCTTGCTTGCTGGGCCTCCCGGTCTAGGTAAGACGACACTTGCCATGATTGTCGCCGCGGAGGCAGAACGAACCTTGAAGCTATCGAGTGGACCCGCAATTCAGTCGGCAGGCGATTTGGCTTCGATTCTCTCCGCCCTTGAACCCTCAGATGTCCTGTTTATCGACGAAATCCATCGCTTGTCGAGATCAGCCGAAGAGATGCTCTACCTGGCCATGGAGGACTTTCGAGTAGACGTTATGGTCGGGAAAGGGCCAGGCGCCTCTTCTATTTCTCTCGACATAGCTCCGTTTACTCTTGTTGGGGCTACTACCCGAAGCGGAATGCTCCCGAACCCACTTCGTGATCGCTTCGGATTTACTGCATTTCTTGAGTACTACGACGCAGAGGAGCTCTCTGTTGTTATTCAAAACAGCGCGGCTCGATTAGGTGTTCAGATTGTTCCGGAGGCGAGGGATGAGCTTGCACGAAGATCCCGCGGAACTCCTAGAGTGGCCAACCGTCTTTTGCGAAGGACCCGTGACTTTGCGTCGGTTGGAGAGCATTCCCTGATAACCGAGGCCGTTGTGGATGAGGCAATGGAGCTCTTCGGCGTCGATCAGGCTGGCCTTGACAGAGTCGATAACCAGCTACTCACGCTGCTGGCCACCAAGTTCAATTCGAAGCCTGTAGGCCTATCAACTCTTGCGGTGGCAATAGGCGAGGAGCCAGACACAATAGAAGCTGTAATTGAGCCCTACTTGATTCGCATCGGTTTCATCCAGCGGACGCCGCGCGGGCGGGAAATTACACCAGCGGGCATCGCCCACCTGGGTGCCTAGCCCCACGCAGGGACAGAAACGCCTATAATTTCGGGGGACTATCTCGGTAAGGAAAATCTTTGGACGCTCTACTTTTAGCTGTTCTAGCTCTAATGATCGTCTTCCTCGTGACGCAGAATCGACGTCGTAAGAAGGAAGTGGAGGCAATGCAGTCCTCTCTAGAGGTTGGATCTCAAGTAGTCCTGCATGCCGGCATCATGGGTAAGGTTCTTACGGTTTCTGAGGAAGAGCTTGAGATTGAATCCGTGAAAGGCACGAAGCTCAGAGTGCTTCGTGGTGCGGTGGGAAAAGTTATCCCCGCTGAGGAGAAGTAATAGTTGGCTGAAAATACGACCGCCAGGTCAGCCCGTCGCAGAATTTCCTGGATAACCGGTATAGCTGCATTTTTTGTCGCACTCATTACCTGGGGGACAGTAACCGCTCAACCCGGCGCCAGCTGGGCGCCGGAATTGGCGCTTGATCTCCAGGGTGGCACGCAGCTGATCCTTACCCCTTCAATCGCAGACGGACAGCAGGCATCGCTAGAGCAGCTCAACCAGGCTGTTTCCATCATCCGCCAGAGAATTGATGGTTCGGGTGTTGGTGAAGCCCAGGTAACGATTCAAGGCAATGAGAACATTGTCGTCGCCATCCCCGGAACGCCCGATGCGAACACACTCCAGCTGATCAAGGCAAGCGCTCTACTCGAATTCAGGCCGGTAATTACCTACTCGGATTCAATTCCTCTTGCTGAGAATGCGGAGCCGGTGGACCTCGAATCGCTCAGTGACGAGCCTTCGACCCAGCCCGTGAATGCATCTGATACTGCCTGGTTAACAGAGAGAGTTCTCGCGGAGTTTGAGCAATTTGACTGCTCCAGCCAATTCAGAACGCCGGGTCAGGTTGACGACCCAGAGAAGCCCTTGGTCACCTGTGATGATTTTTTGAGGTTCAAGTACGTTCTTGGACCGGTTGAAGTCAGGGGCGAAAACATCTCGGACGCATACGCCGGCACAATTACAACGCAAACCGGAGCCTCAACCAACACCTGGGCGGTCAATCTTGAGTTTGATGCCGAGGGTACTAACTCATTTGGAGCTGTAACGTCACGTCTATTCGGACTCCCAAGCCCACAGAATCAGTTCGCAATTACGCTAGATGGTCTAGTTATCACTGCCCCGTCAACAAATGCCGTGATTACAAATGGTCAAGCACAGATAACCGGCAGCTTCACGCAAGAAAGCGCTACGGTACTGGCTGATCAGCTGAAGTACGGTGCGCTACCAATTGGCTTTGAGGTTCAGTCGCAGGAGAACATCTCAGCCACCTTAGGTGACGAATCCCTCCGTTCCGGCCTCATCGCAGGTTTGATCGGTCTGATCTTCGTCATGATCTACATGGCATTCCAATACCGCGGGCTTGCCAGCGTTGTTCTCGGCTCTCTCATAATTGCCGCGCTCCTTGTCTATCTGTTCATTGCATTCCTGTCCTGGAGGCAGGGTTACAGGCTTTCACTTGCTGGTGTAGCGGGTCTTATTGTTGCGATTGGCATCACCGCCGACTCGTTCATTGTTTACTTCGAACGTATCCGAGACGAGCTTAGAGACGGCAGAAGCCTCGAGATTGCGGTTGAGGCCGGATGGAAGAGGGCATTCAGAACGATCCTCGTGTCTGACGCGGTTAGCTTTACGGCCGCCGTTGTGCTTTACCTATTGACCTCCTCCTCGGTGCGTGGCTTCGCATTTACTTTGGGGCTCACGACATTGATTGATCTTCTGATCGTCACGCTCTTTACCCATCCGGTAGTTCAGCTGCTGGCGAGAAACAAGTTCTTTGCCTCGGGCCACCGCTTCTCAGGATTCGACCTAAGTGCTGCAAAGGCTTCTTATCGTGGTCGGGGAGAGTTCAGGGTTGCAGCTGAAGTTTCGGCCGACAAGGTCAAGAAGTCTTCGAAAGAGGCACAACGTAGGCAGACCATCGCCGAACGCAAGGCTCGTCAGGCATTGGAGGACGGCGATGAGTAAATTCAGAAAACTCGGAAACCAGCTTTACTCTGGTGAGCGGTCGTTCGACTTCGTTGGAAAAAAGAATCTTTGGTATGCGATTGCTGCCGTGGCAGTCATCCTTGCCGTTGCCCTTCCCTTTGTTCGGGGAGGTTTCAACTTTGGCATTGAGTTCCGCGGCGGTAGTGAGTTCCGTGTCAATAACTCTCAAGAACTACCTCAGGCGCTAGCCGCAGAGACAGTCAATGAGATAGTTCCTGGGGTTCAGGTAAATGTGGCGGCCGTTGGCTTTAGCGACCTAAGAGTTCAGACCGAACAACTTGAGGACGTTGAGTCTGAGGAGGTTAGGCTCGCGCTAGCTGAAGCTTTTGGTGTTGACCCTGCTGAGGTTGCCTCCAGCTTCGTAGGACCAAACTGGGGTGCTGATGTAACACGGCAGGCACTGATTGGGCTCGGGGTCTTCCTCTTGCTCGTCTCCTTGCTGATGGCGTTCTACTTCCGGTCTTGGAAGATGTCGGTTGCTGCGCTGCTAGCGCTTGCACACGATTTGGTGCTGACGGCAGGTGTTTACGCCGGTGTTGGCTTTGAAGTCACTCCTGCTGCGGTAATTGGCTTCCTAACGATTCTTGCGTATTCGCTTTATGACACCGTTGTTGTGTTCGACAAGGTTAGGGAGAACACACTTGAAATCGAGCTCTCCGACACCAGAACCTTTGGCGAGATGGTGAACCTTGCGGTCAATCAAACCTTGGTGAGGTCTATAAACACTTCTGTAGTTGCTGTATTGCCGGTCGGCTCAATTCTCTTTATCGGATCGCTAATACTGGGAGCTGGAACCCTGAGGGACATTGCGCTCGCTTTGTTCGTTGGAACGATTGTTGGAACTTACTCGTCAATCTTCCTAGCAGCCCCGATTTATGCCCACTTGCGCTCCGGCGAGAAGGAGCTCAAGGAAGCTTCCGAGAGGGTTTTGGCCGGGCGCCAATAGAATTCTCACTACCTAGTAAGGAGTGAGAGATGTCAGATAGCCTCGCAAGCTCTCTTCGCTCCAGGCTGCCCAGAATTTTTACCCGCTCAACGGGCCTGCTCTCCAATGAGCTCAACGAACTTATTCGAACGGTTAGGGTCAACCACCCGAGATCCGATTACCAAATTGTCGAGCGCGCATATAGAACGGCTGAGCACTACCACCAGGGACAGAAGCGTAAGTCTGGAGAGGATTACATAACTCACCCCCTAGCTGTTGCGCGAATTCTTGCCGATCTCGGCAGTGGACCGGCGACAATCGCAGCTGCTCTGCTTCACGACACTGTTGAGGACACCGACTACTCACTTGAGCAACTGAGGGGCGAATACGGGGAAGAGGTTGCTCTACTTGTAGATGGTGTGACAAAGCTCGACAAGATGAAGTTTGGTGACACCGCTCAGGCGGAGACCATGCGAAAGATGGTCGTAGCCATGAGCAGGGACGTGCGAGTACTCGTGATCAAACTGGCAGACAGGCTACATAACGCTAGAACATGGGGGTTTGTTTCCCCTGAGTCTGCAAAACGCAAAGCTCAAGAAACGCTCGAAATCTATGCTCCCCTCGCTCACCGCCTAGGTATTTCAACAATGAAGGTGGAGCTTGAGGACATCAGCTTTGCAGTGCTTTATCCAAAGGTCTACGAGGAAATCGTTTCGCTTGTTGGTCAGCGCAATCCCTCTCGCTCTGATTACACGGACAAGGTAATCGAGGAGATCGACGCAGAACTTCGCGGCGCAAGGGTAAAGGGGCGAATCGACGGCCGGCCTAAGCAGTACTACTCGATTTATCAAAAGATGGTGCTCCGAGGCAGAGAGTTCGATGACATCTACGACCTGGTCGGCATCAGGGTCATTGTCCCAACCGTTAGGGACTGCTATGCGGCCCTGGGTGCCATTCACGCAAGGTGGTCTCCGCTGCCTGGCAGGTTTAAGGACTACATCGCGATGCCAAAGTTCAATCTGTATCAGTCGCTGCACACGACCGTAGTGGGGCCCGAAGGCCGGAGCGTAGAGATACAGATAAGAACTCAGGAGATGCATCAGAGAGCTGAGTATGGTGTCGCAGCTCACTGGAAGTACAAGCAGTCATCGGGAAAGACCGGAGACAAAGAGGTGGACTTTGCATGGCTGAAGCAACTCAGCGACTGGCAAGAGGAAACCGCAGATCCGGGGGAGTTCCTAGATAACCTCAGGTTCGAAATTGGCGCAAAAGAGCTCTATGTCTTCACGCCAAAGGGCAAGGTGGTTGGGCTCAGCGCAGGTTCCACTCCAGTCGACTTTGCATACGCGGTTCACACCGAAGTGGGACATAAGACCATTGGTGCAAAAGTAAATGGGCGGCTTGTTCCCCTTGAAACAAAATTGCAAGCAGGGGATGTCATTGAGGTGCTCACCTCAAAGTCTGAGACCGCGGGGCCGAGCAAGGACTGGCTGAATTTCGTTGCCTCACCCAGAGCAAGAGCCAAGATAAAGCATCACTTCACTCAGGAGCGGAGAGAGCTTGCAAGCGAAGAGGGTCGGGAGCTTCTCGCGAAGGCGCTGAGAAGAGCATCACTGCCGGTCCAGTCGCTTATGAACAACGACCTACTTAATGAGGTTGCAGAGGAGCAAAAGCTCGCCGATTCAGGCGCTCTGTTGAGTGCCATAGGCCAGGGGCAGCTGTCGACCTCGACGGTTATCGAGCGACTAAAGCTGCTTCAGGGGATAAGCCCAGACCCAGACACTGAAGAGATTCCGGTGCAGGTTCCGCGTTCTTTGCGAGGTCCTAGGAACGATAATCAGGGTGTCTTGGTCAAAGGTTCCCCCGATGTTATGACCAAGATGGCACGTTGCTGCACTCCTGTGCCGGGAGACGACATAACTGGATTTATCACGCGAGGCGAAGGGGTGTCCGTTCACCGCGTCGACTGCAAGAACGTCAAAAGCCTTGTGCAAGAGCGGATCGTTGAGGTTTCCTGGGCCGATGAGGCACGTGGTGTCTTCATGGTACAAATTCAGGTAGAGGCCCTTGACCGATCAGGGCTTTTGTCTGATGTGACGCGAGTACTAACCGAGTCCCATGTCAACATTTTGAGCGCATCGGTCACTACGGGACGGGACAGGGTGGCGATTTCAAAGTTCGTCTTTGAGATGGCAGACCCCTCGCATCTCGATCACCTATTGAATCAGGTTCGAAGAATCGACAACGTCTATGACGTTTATCGGGTAAAGAGCGCCTAATCGACCGCGTTCTGAGCAGCTTCGAGAAGAGCCTTGCGCGAGTCGATTTGTGCCTGGATCTCTTTCTTCTTGGTGGCAGGAGCAGACTTTAGCTCCGCCTCCAGTACAGCAATAACACCCTCGAGCTGAGTGGCAAGAGAGTTGCTCCTTGCTTTCGCCGCAGGGTCGCTTCGCTGCCAAGCCTCTTTCTGTGCTTCCGAGATCTTAGATTCAACAGCACGAAGTCTCGATTCGACAGACTTCACCTGGTCCTTGGGAACATGTCCGATCTTTGACCAAGCGGCCTGTATTTCGCTGATCGCCTTCTTGGCAAGATCCAGGTTTGCGACGTCGATAGCTTCAGCTTTCTTCAGGAGGTCAAGCTTTTTCTCGAGATTGGCCTTGTGCTCGACTTCTAACTCCGCGTCCTGCTCCTTCTTGGCAGCAAAGATTGCATCTCCAGCAGCCCGGAAGCTCTTCCAAAGGCTCTCTTCGGCTTTTCCAGCCTTGCCCGCAGCCTTCCACTGTTCCTGCAGTGCCCGGTAGTCCGAAGCCGCTTTTGCGCCTTTAGAAACAAGCGCCTCAGCCTTAGAAACAAGCTCGGACTTTGCAGCCTTAGCCTCCTTGAACTTACTGTCAAGCGTTGCGAAATAAGCACGGCGTCCAGACTCAAACTTGGCCCGAGACTGTGAAAAGCGCTTCCAGATGGGGTCAGTTTGTGCCTTTGGGATCTTTGGTCCCTCTTTTTGAATCGCCTGCCACCGCTCAAACATCTCTGTCATCTCAGCCGCTGACTTCTTCCAGTTGATTCCGCCGAGGTTTGACACGATTGCCTCGGCCCTGGCGGCAATGGCTTCCTTCTCCTGCATGGCCTTTGCAATGGCTTCTTCGCGTGCCGCTGCGGCCTTCTCTGCAGCGGCCTCAATGGCTGGAGCGAGCGCGCTCAGGCGGTCCCTCAACGATTTCAGATTTCCGACGGCTTTCGGTTCCGCGCAGTCCTTCGTAAGTGTTTCGTGGGTTGCCTTGAGGCTTTTGGCATCGGTGATACCGGAGGCGATGCGCTGCTCAAGAATGCGAACCTGAGCCTCGAGGTCGTCAAACTTTTTCACAAAGAAGGCCATGGCCTCATCCCTTGTGACATCGGGATATTGCCCGACGAGCCTCTCGTTACCAGCATCGATGACGTAGACGTTGTTCTTTTCGTCTACGCGACCAAACTCATTGCTTGTCAATTGTTCTCCCGACCTGCGACGCTTTACTCTACCGAAACATTTTCAAGTGTGACTGTCTCAGATGGTGGCCCATCGGTGCCTCCACCGGACACACCAGCTTCGGCAATCGCCTTTATGGCCTCGAGTCCCTCGGTCACTGAACCGAAGACGGTGTAACCCCCCACGTTATCTGAGGGAATCTGGGAATCCTGATAAACGATGAAGAATTGTGACCCCATCGAATAGTCATCTCCACCGCGTCTTGCCATTGCAATGGTGCCCTCTGGGTAGAGATCATCGGTGGGGGCGTTCTCGATGGGTCCGAAATTGTATCCAGGCCCACCAGTTCCATCACCGCTTGGATCCCCACACTGCAAGACGAAGATGCCCGCTGTTGTGAGCCTGTGGCAAGTGATGCCCTCAAAGTAGCCTTCCTGCGTGAGGCTGACGAAGTTTGCAACGGCTTGCGGGGCAGCTTCGCCATCTAGCTCAAACGCCACAGACTCGCCAGCTACGGACATTGCGCCCTGCCACTTTCGATACTCAGAGAGTTCAACGCCAGGAACGTCTGGATCTTGAACCTGCTCGGCTGGCTGATCAGTGACCTGGTTATCGGTTTCACCAGCCACGGCAACGGCCTCCTCATCGGCTGCGCCGGGGCCGAAACTGAAATAGGCCAGCTGGCCGCCTAGGGCAAGAGCTACCGCGATCGCACCGCCAATAAGTGCAAGACGATTGTCCTTCTTGTTCTGTTCTTGTCGCTTTCTTACGACCTGCTGCTTGGCTTCGTAGTTCGCTAGCTTTTCAGATGATTTCATGCTCACTCTCCAGCAGGTAATTCTAGGTGGAGGAATACAATCGGCGTGTGTCTCAGCAACCACTTGCCGAAAGGCTCAGGCCCAAGTCCATAGATGATTTTGTGGGCCAGAAGTCTGCCCTGGTGCCAAATGGACCCCTGTCACGCCTCGTAGGTGGCCAGGAGGGTGGCTCCATGTGCTCTGTGTTGCTCTGGGGACCACCCGGTAGTGGGAAAACTACTCTGGCGAGATTGATCTCAGTTAGCGGAAGAGCAAAGTATGTAGAGCTCAGCGCAATTGACTCAAGCGTCTCGCAAGTAAGAGAAGTAATCCAAGAGGCGCGTAACTTACGAGATAGCTTTGAAAGGCCCACCGTTCTCTTTCTTGATGAGATTCACCGGTTCAGCAAGGCCCAGCAGGACTCCCTGCTAGGGGCCGTGGAATCTGGCGTTATAACTCTGGTGGCCGCGACCACCGAGAACCCCAGTTTCAGCGTGATAAAACCACTAATTTCTCGGTCACTTGTAATTGAACTTTCACCATTGCAAGAGGAAGACATACTGACCATCCTCGAGCGGGCTCGGATGGAACCCGAGTTTAAATCCTTGAAGGTAGAAGACGATGCCCTCGATTACCTCGCTGCTGTCTCGCAAGGTGATGCGAGAAGGGCGCTTTCGCTCTTCGAAGCCGCAGCCAGTCGAGGAGTAAAGAACCTAACCCTCGAGCTCATCAAGGAAACGGCAGCCCACGCTATTGCTTATGACGCCACAGGGGATCAGCATTACGACACCATTTCTGCATTCATAAAGAGTGTAAGAGGATCGGATGTGGACAGTGCTCTGCACTACCTAGCCCGAATGATTGTCGGGGGCGAGGATCCACGATTCATAGCACGACGTCTAATGATTCTCGCCAGCGAGGACATTGGGCTGGCGGACCCGCAAGCCATGGTTGTTGCCGAGGCCTGTGCCTCTGTTGTTGAGAAGATCGGAATGCCCGAGGGTCGAATTCCACTAGCCGAGACGACCATCTACCTAGCCCTAGCGCCGAAGTCCAACCGGGCCTATCTGGCAATTGATTCCGCGATTGAGCAGGTAAGGGACGGAAATTTTTCTCCGGTGCCCCCACACCTTAGGTCGACCGGGGCAGTTGGGTACGTCTACCCACATGATTCGGATGTTGGGATTGTGAGGCAGGAGTATTCAGACGCCGGTACCTACTTCAAGCCAAGTACTCATGGGTTCGAGAAGACCCTGGGGGAGCGGTTAGAGCAAATTAGGAAGATTCTCGGCTCTAGTGACATCTAGGCCCATCGCTGCTAGGATTTTGCGAGTTGCTCAGCTTCAGCGGCTGGAAGACGAGCAAAACCCAAACCAAATTATTTGAGAGGTACCTTTTTGTCTAAGACATCAAGAACACGCAGCAAGACGCGCCTTTCGCGCTCTCTAGGGATTGCATTGACCCCAAAAGCTGCGAAATACATGGAGAAACGCCCATATGGGCCAGGACAGCACGGCCGCACCAAGCGCAAGTCAGACTCTGACTACGCAGTTCGACTTAGGGAGAAGCAGCGTCTACGTGCCCAGTACGGCATTCGTGAGGCTCAGCTCCGTAAGACCTTCCAGGAGGCCAAGCGCACCGAGGGCCTGACAGGTGAAACACTGGTTGAGCTATTGGAGATGCGACTTGACGCACTCGTACTTCGTTCAGGTTTTGCCCGCACAATGGCTCAGGCTCGACAGCTGGTTGTGCACCGCCACATTCTCGTTGACGGACAGCGTGTAGACAGACCCTCTTTCAGGGTGAAGCCTGGACAGATGATTCACGTTCACGAGAAGAGCGAGCGCACCGAGCCTTTCCAGGTAGCCGCCGCTGGCGGTCACGCAGATGTCCTGCCAGCCGTTCCCGAGTACCTGTCAGTTGAGCTCGACAAGCTTCACGCAACACTGGTCCGCAAGCCAAAGCGCGCTGAAGTTCCAGTAACTTGTGATGTTCAGCTCGTTGTTGAGTACTACGCAGCAAGGTAAGTAATTGTCCGGCGGCGAGCTAGCGGGAATTATCATCAGCGGCGCAATAGCGCTGCTGGTGCTTTTCCTGGGGCTCCCGTTGATGAAGCTCGGACGCCTAATTGACGAGTCAGCAAGGACCGTGCGTATCTTCAACAACGAGCTGGAGCCGCTGCTTGATGAAGCGAAAACAACCATGGCCGAGGCCAATCGTCAGCTCAAGCGCTTCGACCAGATCACTGAGGATGTCGAGCAGGTCACCGAGAATATCAATTCCCTGGTTGCAGTATTCACAGCCTCGGTTGGTGCACCACTAACTAAACTTGTCGGTGTCGTCCAGGGTGTAGCTAAGACCCTGGGAAAGCGGAGGTAGAAAATGTCAAGACTTTCATGGTTCTTAGCGGGTATAGGGCTTGGCGCTTTCGCGGTAGTTCAGCTGAGGGACAACCCAAAGGCACAACAGGCCGTTGATGAGCTCTACGAGGCCGCAAAGGATTTTGGTGCTGCCGTGGCCGATGGCTATCGCGAGCGCGAGGAAGAACTTAGCAAGCCCGCCAAGCGCACCCCAAACACGAAGAAGTAAATGAAGACCGCCGAAATTAAGCGGCGTTGGCTTGAGTTCTTCGAAAAGAAGAATCACACCGTCGTTCCCAGTGCCTCGTTGGTCAGCCAAGATCCGACGCTTATGTTCACGGTTGCTGGCATGGTGCCATTCATTCCCTACATGACCGGGCTGCTGCCCGCTCCTTACGACCGCGCCACAAGTGTCCAGAAGTGCGTTCGCACCCTGGACATTGAAGAGGTCGGCAAGACAACCCGCCACGGCACCTTTTTCCAGATGAATGGGAACTTCTCATTTGGCGATTACTTCAAGAAAGAAGCAATCTCATTTGCTTGGGAGCTACTGACTTCTAAGGTCGAAGATGGCGGTTATGGGTTTGACCCCGAGAGACTTTGGGTAACTGTATACAAAGACGACGACGAATCGATTCAATACTGGCTCGACCAGACTGAGGTGCCTCTGGAGCGCATCCAAAAGCGCGGGATGGCTGATAACTACTGGTCCACCGGCCAGCGTGGGCCAGCAGGTCCGTGCAGTGAGATCTATTTTGATCGTGGTCCCGAGTATGGCTCAGAGGGCGGGCCAGAAGCGGACGAGGATCGTT
This sequence comes from Candidatus Aquiluna sp. XM-24bin5, assembly GCA_003149555.1. Next base: position 390,568 of record QCWE01000001.1, on the reverse strand, counting down.
ACATCGAGATATGGAATCTCGTCTTCATGCAGTACGAGAGAGCCGACGGCGGCACAAAAGACGACTTCGAAATCCTTGGAGAGCTACCTAGCAAAAACATCGATACTGGCATGGGTCTCGAGCGAGTTGCCTTCCTACTTCAAGGCGTCGAGAACATCTATGAGATAGACCAGGTAAAGCCGCTAATCGATCTAGTGAGTTCTCTCTCCGGCAAGAAGTACGGCGCCGATGAGCAGGATGATGTTCGGATGAGGGTGATTGCAGACCACATTCGTTCCTCGCTCATGCTGATGAGTGACGGTGTTACCCCCTCAAATGAAGGCAGGGGCTATGTGCTCCGCCGTCTGTTGAGGCGCTCGGTTCGGGCTCTACGGTTGCTCGGTATCGATAGGCCAACCTTTGAATCTCTCTTTGACGCATCCTATGAAGCGATGCTGGATGCCTATCCTGAGCTGTCGGACAGCTATGACAGGGTAAAGCGAGCTGCAATTGCGGAGGAGGCTGGTTTCCGCAAGACATTGGAAACGGGGTCTGCAGTGCTAAATGACGCAATCTCGCAATCAAAGAAAATCCTTGACGGCGATGTTGCCTTCCTGCTCCATGACACCTATGGATTCCCAATTGACCTAACCGTTGAGATTGCTGGGGAAAGCGGTCTTGAGGTTGACAGGTCGCGCTTTGATGAGTTGATGCAGGAGCAGCGCGAGAGAGCCAAAGCAGACTCGAAAGCGAAGAAGTCCGGTGGTGCTCAGCTTCAGGTGTACAGCGACTTCCGATCTGCAGGTGCAACGGATTTCCAAGGTTACGAGTCCCTAGAGACCGAGGGTAAAGTCCTCGGACTCGTTCGAGACGGCTCGGCCGTAACCAGTCTTGCCCAAGATCAAATTGGCGAAATCATCCTTGACCGAACTTCTTTGTATGCAGAGTCTGGTGGGCAGGCAGCAGACGCCGGCCTGATCAGGGGAGACGGCTTCGAACTAGAGGTCTTGGATGTACAGAAGCCAGTTAGAGGCCTGTTCTCACACACCGTGAGAGTGCTGTCTGGCGAAGTTTCCACAGGCTCGGTCGCTCAAACACTGGTAGACCCTAAATGGCGTCTTGGCGCTTGCCAGGCGCACAGCGCGACACACGTTGTTCACGCTGCTTTGAGGCAGGTTCTTGGCCCGCAGGCTTTGCAGTCTGGGTCTTTCAACAAGCCCGGCTACATGAGACTTGACTTCGCATGGGGAGAGGCGCTCAGCGAGACCACAAAGAGTGAAATTGAAGAAGTATCGAACCTGGCCATTCGCTCAGACCTAGCCGTAAGCGCAAGATTTATGACGCTTCCAGACGCCAGGAGTTGGGGAGCAATTGCCCTCTTCGATGAGACTTATGACGAAATGGTTCGAGTAGTCCAGGTGGGTGGACCCTGGTCCAGAGAGCTATGCGGTGGTACCCACGTAACTAGGACCGCGCAGATCGGACTTGTTTCAATTACCGGCGAGAGTTCAGTCGGGTCTGGTAGCCGCCGTATCGAGGCTGAGGTCGGCTTCAAGGCTCTAAAGTCCCTGATTGAGCAAAGAGAGTCGATTAGGAGAATTGCAGCCTCCTTCAAAGCGCCAGTGGGCGAAGTGGAAGCCAAGATTGCCGAGTCTCTTGAAGATCTGAAGAAGACTCAAAAGCAGTTGGCTGAGGCCAATGCCAAGGCAGCACTTTCGCTAATACCTAGCCTGGCTGAGAGTGCGGTTTCTCAGAATGGACGTGAAGTCGTTTCAGCCAACGTTGGAGAGCAGGATGCGGAGGGGCTTCGCTCTTTGGTCCTTGCTCTTAGGGATCGCCTTGGTTCTGACTCGGTCATCATTCTAGGAGCAGTTTCTGGAGGGCGCGCGACGGTAATGGTTGCTGCGGGACAAGACGCCGTAGCTGCAGGGTTTGATTCTGGTGCAATAGCCAAGCAGGCAGCCGGAGTGCTTGGCGGCGGCGGTGGCGGGAAAAAGGACCTCGCTCAGGGTGGCGGACCCGAGACATCCCAGCTGGACGTTGCTTTGGCGGAGGCGAAGGCGCAAGTTTGAGAGCGATGGGCCTGGACGTTGGAGCTGCACGTATAGGTGTGGCCTTTTCAGAGGGGGCGCTCGCACTAGCCCATGGCGTAGTCGAGTTTTCAGAGGCTGCCGAACAGAATCTGGCAACACTAGCAGCGGAAAAAGGGGTCTCGAGTATCTTCGTAGGACTGCCACTCTCTCTTTCCGGTGAGAGGACGAAGAGCTCTCAGTTGGCAATCAACTTTGCACGCAACCTCTCGAGTCTCACAGAGATCAAGATTTCACTTGTAGATGAGAGGCTCACCACGGTCTCGGCCCAACGCAATCTTCACCAGGTGGGTAAGAGCAGCAAAGAATCTAAGTCCCTTATAGACGCGGAGAGTGCTCGCGGAATCTTGGAATTTGCACTCTCGTCACCGCATGTTGCAATTGAGATTGGAGACATAGATGCTTGATGAATTTGAAGCTACCGATGCTCCTCCGAAGCGCTCTAAGTCCTGGATTGCTGCGCTAGTTTCACTCGCAATTGTGGGAGGCGGTCTGACGGCAGGCTACTTCACTTTTCGAGACGCCTTTGAAGGCGGTGTCTCGGCTCTGATAAGTCGCTTTACAGTTGAAGACTACGACGGTGACCCGGGTCCTCCGACGGTAATCGTCATTGAGGAAGGTGACACGGGAGAGGATGTCGCAAGAAAGCTACTAAACGCAGACGTCATAAAAAGCTTTGATTCGATCTATCGCGACATGTTGAACGTGGAGCTGACCATCTACCCAGGTCACTATGAGTTCCCTACGAAGATTCCTGGGCTTGAGGCACTTCAAATCCTGTTAGCAGGGGAGAACAGAGTCGTCGTTCAAGTCACTATCCCTGAGGGACTTCAGCTTGTTGAGATTGTGGACGTTCTGACTGAGGAGCTCGAGGTTTCTGAAGAGGCGCTCCTATCTGCAATTGAAGCTGCTAATGACGTGTATCCGGGTGAAACGCTTGAGGGTTGGCTGTTCCCCGCCAGCTACACCTTTGACCCTGGGGTGAATGCGCAAACGATTATCGACACAATGCTTTCCCGCATGGAGGCTGAGCTAGAGGGTCAAGGGCTAGATGTGGAGACAGGCTTCGACATCTTGACTCTCGCTTCCATCATTCAGCTTGAGGGGCGGGCTGAGGACGACATGTACAAGATCTCAACGGTTTTCAACAATCGCCTAGAGAAAAACGTTGCCCTCCAGTCTGATCCAACGGTGAAGTATTACTACGAGGGTTCCATTGATAGCTTCCAAGAGGGCCTAGCCGACAGCGACAATCCCTTCAACACTTACGTATACCCGGGCCTACCACCTGGGCCAATAAGCTCGCCAGGCGCGACCGCCATTGATGCTGCCGTCAATCCTGCAGTGGGGGATTGGCTTTACTTTGTAGCCATAAATCTCGCTACTGGAGAGACCGTTTTCTCCGAGACCCTGGCGGAGCACGAGAGGGCTGCTGAGATTTATCGCCAGTGGCTCAGAGACAATCCAGGTTGGGATGACTAGCAAGTTTGCGGTGCTTGGCTCGCCTATAAGCCATTCGCTCTCCCCGGTTCTTCACAAAGCTGCTTTTGGCTGCTCGGGGATTGATGCGAGCTATGAGGCGCTTGAGCTTGCCTCGGGCCTCAGCGAGTTCGCAAACTCACTTGATGCCAGCTGGATGGGTCTGTCACTGACGATGCCGCTGAAAGAAGAGGCTTTAGATGTTGCCAGCCAGCTTCACCCTCTCGCCATCTCAACTCGTTCCGCAAACACGCTCGTGAAGAATGAAGACACCTGGCTTGCCTACAACACTGACGTCATGGGGCTGCAGTATGCAGTCAATGATCTGGATTTCAAGTCCGTCGGCATCCTAGGAAGCGGTGCGACCGCAAGAAGCGCCGCAGTCGCATTTGAGGATCATGATGTGAAGGTCTGGGCCAGAAATACAGATAAGGCCGCAGCTATTTCGCAGGCCTATGGGGCCGTGGTTGCATCGCTGACCGAAGTGCTGGAGGCGGATCTAGTCATCTCCACAGTTCCCAAGGGTGTTATCCATGAGTTAGCCGATGGAGTCTATCGGGGCACCTTGCTTGATGTTGTTTATGCGAACTCACCGGTAGAGGGCTTTCCGCGTTCCATTTCTGGACTGGAGATGCTGCTTTGGCAGGCCGTAGGCCAGCAGCGACTTTTCAGAGGTGGTGCAATTGAGGAGCCGCTTTCTACAGAGGCAGAAATAGTTGCTGCCATGAGGACAGCGCTGGGCATGGGAGAATAGTTGCATGATTAGGTGGCTTACAGCGGGTGAATCTCACGGTCCTGAGCTTATCGGAGTAATTGAGGGCCTCCCCGCTGGCGTACCTGTGCTCGCGGAGGACATCCAAGATGCTCTCGCGAGAAGACGCCTTGGCTACGGTCGTGGGGCGCGAATGAAGTTTGAGCAGGACGAGGTCACGCTCTCAACAGGCGTGAGGTTCGGTCTAACTCAAGGTGGGCCCGTCGCACTAAGAATCGCAAACACTGAGTGGCCTAAGTGGGAGACCGTAATGAGTGCCGCTCCTGTTGCTGAAGAAGAGCTAAGTGGCGGCAGAGCAGCCAAGCTCACACGACCAAGACCCGGTCACGCAGACTTCACGGGCATGCAGAAGTACGGGTTTGATGAGTCGAGGCCAGTTCTTGAAAGGGCCAGTGCCAGAGAGACGGCAACCAGGGTAGCGCTGGGTCGCATAGCGCAGAATTTTCTGAAAGAGCTTGGTATCGAGCTTGTAACGCACACTGTCGCGATTGGACCTGTCTCAAGTTCAAGTCAGATTCTTCCAAGACCGAAAGACTTGCCCGCCCTTGACGCTGACCCGCTGCGCTGTTTCGACGAGCAGACCTCTAAGGCAATGGTTGCAGAAATCGACGACTGTCACTCGTCAGGAGACACCCTAGGTGGCGTCGTGGAAACACTCGTATACGGTATGCCCCCTGGAATTGGGAGCTACGTCCACTGGGATCGCAGGCTTGATGCTCAGCTATCGGCCGCAGTAATGGGTATTCAGGCAATGAAGTCAGTCGAGATCGGCGATGGATTAGAAACCACCAAACGCCGCGGATCCGTGGCACACGATGAAATCACTAGAGAGGGCGGAGAGGTTTCTAGGAAGACGGACCGCGCTGGTGGCATAGAGGGCGGAATGAGCAACGGTGAGGTGATTCGTGTCCGTGCTGGAATGAAGCCCATTAGCACTGTTCCAAAGGCTTTGGAGACTATCGACACCGCCTCTGGCGAGAAGGCTACTGCGCACCATCAACGCAGCGATGTGTGCGCAGTCCCGGCATCTGGAATCGTTGTCGAGGCGATGGTTGCACTGGTGATTGCAAATGCCGTGCTCGAGAAGTTTGGTGGCGACTCGGTGGGCGAGACCAAGCGCAATCTCCAGTCATACCTGGAGGCAATTCCAGAGACTCTCAAGTCAAAGATCGCAAAACCGTAGTGGCTAAGCCCCTCGTCCTTATTGGGCCCATGGGGGCAGGCAAGTCCACGCTCGGAAGAAAGCTTGCGAAGCTTCTTGAAACGAAGTTTTTGGACACCGATCGAATGATTTCAGCGAGTCACGGTCCGATACCAAAGATCTTTGAAGACCAGGGTGAGGATCGCTTTCGCACCCTCGAGACGGCGGCCCTTGAGAAGGCCCTAAAGTCGCCTGCGGTTATTGCAACCGGTGGTGGAGTGGTGGTGACCAAAAAAAACCGGGAACTCCTTCAGGACATCCCCACCATCTTTTTGGATACAAGTGCCGATTGGGTTCTATCCCGAATAAATCTCGACAAAAGACCCCTGCTGAAGTCGGATCCCAGCATGTGGGAAATGCTTTACCAGGAGCGACTCGGGTACTATCAGCAGCTAGCGACGGCAACTGTGGTTACGGCAAACCGACCTATCCGAGTGGTCCTTGAGGAACTAGAGAGTAAGGCTAGAGATGTCCTATAGCTTGATTGGTCGTGGTCTTCTCGACGAGATTCCTAAGAGCCTGGACGGTGTTAGCAAGGTACTGATTGTTCACCCGCAGCCATTGGCCGCTACCGCTGAACTACTCAGTGAGACTCTAAGAACAGAGGGCTTCGAGGCGTTCTTGGCTGAGGTTCCGCAGAGCGAGGAAGCCAAGCGCGTTGAGGTGGCTGCTTTCTGCTGGGGAATCATGGGGCAGGCAGACTTCCATCGCAACGACGCGGTCATTGGTCTCGGCGGGGGTACAACCACAGACCTTGCTGGATTCGTGGGAGGTACATGGCTCCGCGGGGTGAGAACCTACTTGATACCCACGACTCTCTTGGGAATGGTCGATGCCGCCATCGGAGGGAAAACAGGCGTAAATACCCAAGAGGGTAAGAACTTGGTGGGTGTCTTTCATCTTCCAACGAAAGTATTTATTGACCTAGATACCTTGGAGACCCTGCCTAGGAACGATCTGATTGCGGGCATGTCGGAGCTGGTGAAGTACGGATTCATTTCGGATACGGAGATTCTCGACATTGTACTTTCGGATGATGCGGCTACCGACACCACTTCGGAGGTGTTTGAAGACCTTGTTCGGCGCTCTGTATCAATCAAAGAGAGAGTTACCACCGAGGACTTCAGAGAGAGTGGACAGCGCGAGTTTCTGAACTATGGGCACACCCTTGGACACGCAATTGAACACGCTGAGCGATACAAATGGCGTCACGGCGCTGCAATCTCGATCGGAATGACGTTTGCAGCTGAACTGTCAATGCTCTCGGGAAAGCTCTCGGAGAGCGATGTAGAGAAACATCGGAGTGTATTTAGCAAGCTTGGTTTGCCCACAAACTACAAGGCAGACAAATGGCCGCAGCTACTAGAGGTCATGCAGCGGGATAAAAAGGCAAGAAGCGGTGCGCTGCGATTCGTGGTGCTCGAGAAGATTGGAAAACCGGGAATCCTTGCAGCACCTACACCAGAGCTGCTATTCACGGCATTTCAGGCGATTGTGGAATAGCGTAGGCGTATGAAAATCCTCGTACTGAACGGCCCCAACCTAAATCTCCTGGGCACAAGGGAGCCTGATGTGTATGGAATGGCTACCCTGAATGACCTTGAGGGCCTGCTTTCGGCTACTGCTTCAGAGCTTGGTAGCGAGGTCGATTTCAGGCAAACCAATAGCGAGGACGAGCTAATTGGCTGGCTCCACGAAGCCCTCGAGTCGAAAACGCCAGTCGTACTTAATCCGGCCGCATTTACCCACTACTCGTACGCGCTCAGAGACGCCTGTGCGGCTCTCACAGGTGCTGGGGTACAGCTAATCGAGGTTCACATCTCCAACCCGCATGCCCGCGAAGAGTTCCGCCAGAACTCGGTGATTTCAGGAGTGGCGACCGGGCAAATAGCGGGATTTGGCTTTGACTCATACAAGCTGGCGCTGCGGCAGCTTGCAGGCAGCTAAACTTCTTCAGGTTTATCAAGGAGAGTCATGGCAACTTCAAACGATCTAAAAAACGGCATGGTGCTGCTGATTGACGGGCAGCTGTGGAGTGTCATCGAGTTTCAGCATGTAAAGCCTGGCAAGGGGCCGGCATTCGTAAGAACCAAACTGAAGAACGTGAAGTCAGACAAGGTGGTCGACAAGACTTTCAACGCAGGAGTAAAGGTCGATACCGCAACTGTCGACAGGCGCGACATGCAGTATCTCTACAACGATGGATCAGGCTTCGTGTTCATGGACAACTCAACTTATGATCAGATGTCTCTGGATGCAGCTGTCGTCGGAGATGTTGCTAATTTCCTACTTGAGAATCAGGTTGCAACGGTCGCAATTCACGATGGATCTCCGCTCTATGTCGAGCTTCCACCTTCGGTGACACTCGAGATCACCTACACCGAGCCCGGGCTACAGGGCGATCGCTCAACCGGTGGCACTAAGCCCGCAACGCTTGAGACGGGACACCAGATTCAGGTTCCACTGTTCATTGAGAACAACACCAAGGTGAAGGTGGACACCCGTACCGGTGAGTATCTTGGTCGGGCAAGTGAATAGTTGAGCTCCAGAACTAAATCGCGCAAGAGGGCATTAGACGCTCTCTACGCAGCAGAGCTAAACAAAGTAGATTCACTTGAGGCTCTTGCAAGCGCTCAAGAATCAAGTGCGGGCCGCCAAAACCAGGATGCAATCTTCGATTACGCCGAAACGATTGTTACGGGCGTCAAGACAAATCGAGATGCTTTGGACTCTAGACTCCAAAATCTCTCCGAGGGCTGGAAACTTGAGCGCATGCCGTATCTGGATCGGGCAATCCTGAGAATGGGTGCCTGGGAAATTCTTTTCAATCCTGAAGTCCCAAATGAGGTGGCTATTTCAGAGGCGGTCAATCTCGCAAGCGAACTTTCGACAGAGGAATCGCCAAAATTCATTAACGGTGTTCTGGCGCGCCTGGCGAAAGGTAGCGAGGCTATCTAAAGCTGTTATGCTGTAGGCAAACGTCCTTTAAGTTCGTCCAGAGAGGCGAAGAAGGAGAGGCTTATGCCACTGCGCACCGTTCTGGATAGCTCTGATATCTCACGTGCAGTGAAGCGCATTTCCCATGAAATTCTCGAATCTAATTCAGGTTCGAAAGATCTCGTCCTGCTTGGTATTCCAACGCGAGGGGTCGAGCTAGCCGAGCGAATCGATTCCACTCTCTCCGAGATAGATGATTCATACCAATCACAAATAGGTCAGCTGGATATAACTATGTATCGGGACGATTCTTTGAGTTCCGAGCGTGAGGTTCGATCCACACGTATCCCGACAAGTGGAATCGACGACAAAGTGGTTGTTTTAGTAGACGATGTTCTTTACTCAGGAAGAACCGTCAGAGCCGCGCTTGATGCAATAACTGACTATGGGCGCCCGAGACAGGTCAAGCTTGCTGTGCTAGTGGATCGCGGGCACCGAGAGCTTCCTATAAGGCCAGATTTCGTTGGTAAGAACCTTCCCACTGCTGCCGACGAGCGAGTGAATGTGATGCTCGTGCAGACCGACGGAACCGATCAGGTTGTGATCGAACAATGAGGCACCTCACTTCGATTAGAGAACTAGACAGAGAAGCCGCAATCGACCTTCTCGACAGCGCCCAAGAGCTTTCCGCTGTGAATGCCAGAGAGGTAAAGAAGCTACCGGCACTCAGGGGCAAGACGGTCGTGAATCTCTTTTATGAGAACTCAACCAGAACTCGTATTAGTTTCGAGATCGCCGCAAAGAGACTAAGTGCAGATGTAATCAACTTCGCCGCGGCTACCAGTTCAGTGAGCAAAGGCGAGAGCCTGAAAGATACTGCGCAAACGCTAGAGGCTCTCGGTGCAGATGCGATAGTCATCCGCCACCCCATGAGTGGCGCTGCTCAGACGCTTGCAACCAAGGACTGGATCTCAGGTTCGGTGGTAAACGCAGGTGACGGCTCGCATGAGCACCCGACGCAGTCATTGCTTGACGCCCTGACCATTCGCCAAATCAAAAATTCGGGCTCAGACCTAAAGGGCATCAAGGTCTTGATAGTTGGAGACATCCAACACTCGCGCGTTGCAAGGAGCAATGTCTTGCTACTTACCTTGCTCGGTGCCAAAGTCACGCTGGCTGGGCCCGAAACCCTTCTGCCCCAGGGGTTTAGAGAGCTTGGCTGTGAAGTTGTCTATTCCTTCGAGGAGGCGCTCGAGGACAAGCCAGATGTTGTCATGATGCTGAGGGTACAAAGGGAGCGCATGCAGGGAGTCTTCTTTCCTTCGGAGCGCGAATATGCAGCTAAGTGGTCGCTATCTGGGGCCAGGTTTAGGATGCTTGAGGACGACGCGGTAATACTTCACCCAGGACCAATGAACAGGGGATTTGAAATTTCAGATGAGGCCGCGGATGACCCCAGGAGTGCGGTGCTCACCCAGGTCAGGAATGGCTTGTCCGTTCGCATGGCTGTTCTCTACAAGCTCTTGGCGGGGGAGGGTTAATGCAGGTTCTCAAAGGCGTTCAGCTCTCGAATGGAAAACTCACCGACATAACAATCGAATGTGGAGCAGTGTCGAAGATAGGGAAATCTCAAGCCTCTGGTCTTGACTGCTCTGGACTTATGGCGCTCCCAGGCTTCGTTGATCTCCACACGCACCTTAGGCAACCGGGCTATGAGGCGAGTGAGACGGTTCTCTCCGGCTCACGCTCAGGCGTTGCCGGAGGCTATACGGCACTTTTTGCAATGGCCAACTCCGATCCGGTGGCCGACAACGCTTCTGTTGTCGAGCAGGTCATGACCTTGGGCGAGGAGGCTGGGCTACTGGAAGTTCGGCCCATAGGCGCAGTGACAAAGAACCTTGGTGGCACAGAGCTAAGCGCCCTGGGGATGATGGCAAACTCAGCAGCTCGGGTGAGAGTTTTTAGCGATGACGGTCATTGCGTTCACGACCCACTCGTGATGCAGCGTGCACTGACCTACGTCAAGGGCCTTGGTGGAGTTATTGCTCAGCATGCTCAGGAACCACGTTTGACTGAGGGTTCTCAAATGAATGCCAGTCCGCTATCAACTGAGCTCGGTCTGAAGGGTTGGCCCAGCGTCGCGGAGGAATCCATAATCGCACGAGACGCCCTATTGGCTGAGCAAATAGGTGCGCGACTGCATATTTGTCACCTGACGACCGCTGGAGCAGTAGATGTCGTTAGGTGGGCAAAGGCGAGGGGCATCAACATAACTGCGGAGGTGACACCTCACCATCTCATGCTCACAGAGGATCTCGTGCGCAGTTACGACCCGGTCTACAAAGTCAATCCTCCGCTACGAACCAAGGAGGACACTCTTGCCCTCAGGCAGGGCCTAATCGATGGCACCATTGACATCATTGGGACAGACCATGCACCACACTCATCGGAGAAGAAGGATTGCGAGTGGGAGCAAGCGGCTTTTGGAATGGTTGGTCTCGAACACGCAGCATCGGTGGCTCAGTCCGTCCTGATTGACTCGGGGGCCACGGATTGGGACCGATTTAGTGAGGTTATGTCATCAAAGGCTGCTGAGATTGGTTCGCTGGCGGGTCATGGTGCCATCGAGGAGGGTAGGCCTGCAAATATTGTCCTGCTTGACCCAAGCGCGAAGAGAGTCATACAGACAAAGACCCACTCCCTATCAACGAACAATCCATTTGCTGGTCACGAGCTTTCGGGAGCGGTAGTTCACACAATCTTCCGGGGCGAATTTAGCCTCCGGGATGGAAAGGTTGCGAATGCTTAGAGAGCTCATCGGAGCGATGCTTATAGCCCTGGTCTTCGCCATCGCATTTCGGATTTGGAGGTCTGTTAAAGGTCGCCGAGCCCTGCAGGAAAGCAGGCTCCCTGCATTGAGAGATTCTCGCGGGGGTCTTGAGCTTGGGCAGGCATTGTATGTGTCAACGGTCTTTGCATCCAGGCCTCTGGACAGATTGTGGGCGTTTGGATTAGGCGCGAGAGGTAAAGCTAAGGTTTTTGCCTCGGAGGATGGCGTATCGATTGAACGGGTGGGAGAGAAGAACTTCCTCATACCGGCCGAAGACATTGCTGGATTTACGAGGGAGACTGCCACCATAGACAAGGGGGTAGAGCTCGATGGCCTAATCGCCATCCATTGGACACACGGCTCTGAACGTTTGGTGACACATCTCAGGGTCGTTTCTGACCCCTCAGGATTTCTAAAGCAGCTTGCACACGTGACAGGAGCAGACATTGGATAGTGCTTACCTTGTTCTCGAAGACGGGTCCGTTTTCGAAGGCGAGGCCTATGGGAAGAGGGGTAAGACTCTCGGAGAACTCGTCTTCGCTACCGGCATGACTGGGTATCAGGAGACCCTGACAGACCCCTCGTATGCGGGACAAATTGTCCTCCAGACAGCTCCCCACATTGGCATTGTTGGCACTAATCAGCGCGATGAGGAATCAGATCGCATTTGGGTCGCGGGTTACGTGGTCAAGGAGCCAAGCAGGATGCCAAGCAACTTCAGGTCCGAGAAGCCATTGGAAGCTGCGCTTCTGGACTCGGGCATCGTGGGAATCGCAGAGGTAGACACGAGAGCCATCACTATTCGAATACGCGATGCAGGGGCGATGCGAGCAGGGATATTCTCGGGAGCTGATGTTGTTGATCCAGAGTCAATGCTCGAGCAGGTTCGTGCGAGTGCAGAGATGAAGGGACAAAACCTCTCGGGCCAGGTGACAGCGCCAGAGCGCTACACCCTTCCCGCCTCGGGTCAAAAGAGGGGCAAGGTTGCGATTCTAGATTTGGGAATCAAGCGCTCGACATTGGAGCACCTGAATGCGCGCGGGTTGGATGTGGAAGTGTTCCCATCGAACAGCAGTGCAGGCGAGATACTCGATTCAAGTCCTGATGGGGTGTTTTTCAGCAATGGCCCGGGCGACCCAGAGGCCAGCGATGCGCAGGTTGAGATGCTTAGGGAGCTTCTCGCCGCCGGTAAGCCTTTCTTCGGAATCTGCTTTGGCAATCAGCTGCTTGGACGTGCTTTGGGCTTTGAGACCTACAAGCTGACGTTTGGGCATCGAGGCATCAATCAGCCCGTTCAAAACAAGGCAACTGGGCAGGTTGAAGTGACGGCACACAACCACGGTTTCGCAGTCAGGCTCGAGGAGGACCAGGCCGATTCGCCAAAGGGATTCGGAAGAGTAATGGTCTCTCATCGTGGTCTAAATGATGGCGTCGTCGAGGGTCTCGAATGCCTGGACATCCCGGCCTTCTCGGTCCAATACCATCCGGAGGCTGCTGCAGGCCCCCATGACAGCCACTACCTGTTTGACAAATTCCTTAGCTTGATTGTGGAGAAGTAATGCCAAAGCGCGCAGACATCAATTCCGTCCTTGTAATCGGCTCGGGCCCAATTGTTATCGGACAGGCCTGCGAGTTTGACTACTCAGGCACTCAAGCCTGCAGAGTGCTCCAGGAGGAGGGAGTCAGGGTAATACTGATCAACTCAAATCCAGCAACAATCATGACCGACCCAGACTTTGCAGATGCAACCTATGTGGAACCGATTACTCCGGATGTGATTGAGGCCATTATTGAAAAGGAGAAGCCAGACGCCATACTCCCAACCCTTGGGGGTCAAACGGCACTCAACGCCGCAATGGCGCTTTTTGAGAGAGGCTCACTCAAAAAATACGGCGTCGAACTCATTGGCGCCAATGTGGACGCGATTCGGGCCGGTGAGGACAGGCAGGAATTCAAGAATCTTGTCCTGGCAGCTGGGGCTGACGTCGCGCGCTCTGCCATCGCCCACAGCATCGATGACTGCCTGAAAGTTGCGGGTGAATTCGGCTACCCGCTTGTGGTTCGACCCAGTTTCACCATGGGCGGCCTAGGTTCCGGCTTTGCATACGACGAAAAGGACCTTAGGAGGATCGCTGGAGCTGGCATTCAGGCTTCACCAACCTCTGAGGTGCTTCTCGAGGAGTCGATTTTGGGCTGGAAGGAGTACGAGCTAGAGCTAATGCGTGACAAGAACGACAACACCGTTGTTGTTTGTTCTATCGAGAACTTTGATCCGGTAGGTGTACACACTGGGGATTCAATAACCGTTGCTCCGGCTCTGACTCTGACTGACCGGGAGTATCAAAATCTTCGTGACATCGGTATCCAGATCATCCGTGACGTAGGTGTCGACACTGGAGGCTGCAATATCCAGTTTGCCGTTGACCCTGAGAATGGCCGTGTAATTGTCATTGAGATGAACCCGAGAGTCTCGCGTTCCTCGGCTCTTGCTTCAAAGGCGACAGGTTTCCCGATAGCCAAGATTGCGGCGAAGCTTGCCATCGGCTATACCCTCGACGAGATCCCTAATGACATCACCAAGGTGACCCCTGCGAGCTTTGAACCCACATTGGACTACGTCGTAGTGAAGGCACCAAGATTTGCCTTCGAGAAGTTCCCCGCGGCTGACCCCACTCTGACCACCACTATGAAGAGCGTGGGTGAGGCGATGGCAATCGGAAGGAACTTCACCCAGGCATTACAAAAGTCACTCCGCTCACTCGAAAAGCGGGGTTCCTCCTTCCACTGGGAAGAGCCCACGAATACAAAGCATGAGTTGCTCGAACTTATTGAGACCCCAACGGACAGGCGAATAGTGCAGGTGCAGCAGGCGCTCAGATTAGGTGCGACCGCAGATGAAGTATTCCAAAGGACAAAGATTGATCCCTGGTTCATAGATCAAATTGTCCTAATAAACGAGATCGCAGAGTGGCTGGCTAACGAAGGCACACTGAGTAAGGCCGTGCTAAGGCGTGCTAAGCGTCACGGATTCAGCGATGCGCAGATTGCCCAAATTAGGGGAGTAGCAGAGCAAGAAATCCGACAGTTACGCCACTCTCTCGACTTGCGTCCCGTGTTCAAAACGGTGGATACCTGCGCTGGTGAATTCCCCGCCTTGACTCCCTACCACTACAGCAGCTACGACCAGCAAACAGAGGTCGTTCCATCTCAAAGCAAGAAGGTCATCATCCTTGGCAGCGGTCCGAACCGAATTGGTCAGGGCGTGGAGTTTGATTACTCGTGTGTTCACGCTGCCTTTGCACTGCGCGAGGCAGGTATTGAGACAATCATGGTGAATTGCAACCCAGAGACTGTCTCCACCGACTATGACACCTCGGACCGGCTCTATTTCGAGCCCTTGACACTGGAAGACGTCCTGGAGGTAATCCACGCGGAGTCCCATTCGGGAGAGCTTTTAGGCGTGATGGTTCAGCTTGGTGGCCAAACCGCGCTCGGATTGGCCAACGGATTGAGCGACGCCGGAATACCTATCTTGGGAACCTCACCAGAAGCAATTGACATGGCCGAAGAGCGTGGGGCATTCCAGAGAATTCTGGATCAGGCTGGTTTGATCTCTCCCGCTAACGGAACCGCAACAAACTTAGCTGAGGCGGTCGAGATTGCGAGGCGTATTGGCTATCCAGTACTTGTTCGGCCATCGTTCGTACTTGGCGGAAGAGGCATGGAGATCGTCTACGACGAGAAGAGCCTTGAGGGTTACTTCGACCGAATTGCCGAGCATGCCCTTGTAGACGCGACGCATCCACTGCTCGTAGATCACTTCCTCGATGATGCAATTGAGATTGACATTGACGCTCTATTCGACGGGGAGAGGCTCTACGTGGGTGGAGTTATGGAGCACATCGAGGAGGCAGGTATTCACTCGGGTGACTCGAGCTGCACCCTCCCCCCAATAACTCTGAGCGAATCTCAAATCCAGCGGGTCTCCGAGGCAACCGAGGCGATAGCGCGTGGTCTTGGGGTTAGGGGACTTATTAACGTGCAATTCGCTTTGGCAGGGGATGTTCTTTACGTCCTGGAGGCTAATCCGAGAGCATCAAGAACTGTTCCATTCGTCTCTAAGGCACTGGGAATCACTCTGGCCAAAGCTGCATCTCTAGTGATGATCGGCAAAACAATTGGGCAGCTCATTGCCGAAGGCCACTTACCTGAGGCAGACGGCCGGAACCTACCAAGCGGCACCCCGATTTCAGTCAAGGAGGCAGTTCTACCGTTCAAGAGATTTGCCACTAAAGACGGTCGCTATGTAGACAGCCTGCTTGGTCCGGAGATGCGCTCGACCGGGGAAGTTATGGGTATAGATAAAACCTTCCCAGCAGCCTTTGCCAAGTCCCAAGCAGGTTCGGGATCGGCACTTCCCCTTGCGGGATCTGTCTTTGTATCTGTTGCAGATCGCGACAAGCCCCAGATCATCCTTCCGGTCGCTCGGCTCTCTCAGATGGGATATCGAATCCTTGCCACTGAGGGAACAGCCAAGATGTTGGAGCGGCACGGAATCGAAGCTGAGACGGTCATCAAGCACTCAAAGGCTTCAGAAGGGGAGCGTTCGATAGTCCAAATGATCACCGACGGTGAAGTTGATGTTGTGGTTAACACGCCTTCAGGTGCATTTGCCAGAGTTGACGGCTACGAAATTAGGGCCGCAACCACCGCGGCCGATAAGCCAATCTTCACGACTGTCGCTCAGCTAAGCGCGGCGATTGGTTCTTTCGAAGTGATTCGCAAGGGACGCTTTGAAGTGACCCCACTGCAAGACCACGCAGCTAATAGAAGAAGGTTGCTCATTGGCTAGCTATCTGGAGAAATTGGAGCAGGCACGGACCGAATTCGGACCACTATGTCTCGGCATTGATCCGGCAGAGCAGACACTTATTGACTGGGGGCTTCCAGATACTCCCTATGGCATTCGGGAGTTTGCTTTCACGCTTTTGGAGGCCGCCGAGGGGCGAGTTGGGATCCTGAAGCCACAGGTCGCCTTCTTTGAAAGGTTTGGAGCTGCCGGCTACGCGGCACTCGAGGAAGTGTTGCAAGCGGCACGAGATGCTGACTTCCTGGTCATAGCAGATGCCAAGAGAGGTGATGTTGGTTCAACCATGCTTGGGTATGCCCAGGCCTTCTTTGGTGACGATTCACCGCTTCGTGCTGATGCACTAACCGTATCTCCCTATCTCGGTCCTACATCACTAGCAGAGACACTCGGCTATGCCGAAGATGTAGGGGCTGGACTTTTCCTGCTCGCCGCTACCTCCAACCCTGAAGCAAAGCAGCTACAAACGGCGAAGCTTGGCGGTGGGACAGTTGCTTCAAAGGTCGTCGACCAGGCCCGAAAACTAGGCCCCAGCTGCGGTGTTGTGATTGGTGCAACACAGGATCTCAAGGAGCTTGGGCTCGAATCTGTCGCCACGACTGACGTGGGGATACCGATCCTCGCGCCGGGCTATGGGTTCCAAGGGGCGAAGCTCGATGAGATGGAGGATGTCTTTGGAGCAAGCTCCAAAAGGGTCATTTGCAACGTCTCGCGCGCTGCCACCGAAGCCGGTCCGCAGGAGCTCATACGCTCCATTGAGAAGCTAAAGTCGCAACTATGAGTTTGGTAGTTCTCGTGGGGCCGGCCGGCGTGGGCAAGGGGTCGCTTGTCCGTGAGATTCTTCGCACGGAACAAGACTTCATGCTTTCCGTCTCCGCTACCACTAGAGAGCCTCGTGAAGGGGAGGTCGATGGTGTCCACTACCACTTTGTCACTCTGGACCGTTTTGAGCAGATGATTGCCCAGGACGAGCTGCTAGAGCATGCACAGGTCCACGGTCTGCATCTCTATGGGACCCCGAAGAGCGAACTTGGGCGTGCTGAGGATGCGGGCAAACACCTAGTACTCGAAATCGACCTGCAGGGGGCCAGACAAGTTCGCTCCCATGAGCCAGATGCAATTGAGATTTTCGTGCATCCACCATCGTGGGAAGAGCTCGAGCGCAGACTGCGAGAAAGAGCAACGGAGACAGAATCGGAAATTCAAACTAGACTTGGCACCGCCCGCTCGGAACTTCAGGCAGCGGGAGAGTTTAGACACCAAGTCACTAACGACAATCTGACTAAATGCGCAGCAGAAATCGTTGAGACTGTGAGAGAAAGAAGCAAATGACCCAGGCAGAAGGCATCATCGCCCCACCAATCGACGAACTACTCGAGAAGGTCGAGTCAAACTACGAGCTCGTGATTTTCGCGTCAAAGCGCGCTCGGCAGATCAACGAGTACTACTCGGCACTTCACGAGGGTTCGCTGTTCAACTACGTAGGTCCACTGGTTGATTCATCGATTGACGACAAGGCTCTCTCGATTGCCCTTCACGAACTTCACCAGGGCAAGCTGACCAAGAAGACCGACTAGAAGTTACAAATTGCGTATTCTGCTTGGCATCACGGGCGGAATCGCTGCCTACAAGGCGGCAGGTCTGCTTCGAGCTCTGAGTGAGCTCGGCCACGAAGTTACCGCTTTACCCACTGAAAATGCCCTCCGCTTCATCGGCGATGCAACATTAGAGGCACTCAGTGGCAAGAACATCGACCCCGATCTTTATGGCGATGTAGCCAGCGTCAGACACGTCCAACTTGGCC
The DNA here is from genome assembly GCA_003149555.1 of Candidatus Aquiluna sp. XM-24bin5. The sequence continues at coordinate 372,609 of QCWE01000001.1, read as the reverse complement.
AGGAAGCCGATTTGATTGTCGTTGCTCCCGCCACAGCCGCTTTCCTTGGGCGCTACGCATCTGGAATCGCAGACGACCTGCTCCTTAATGCACTGCTGGCCACCCATGCTCCAGTTGTTGTAGTTCCCGCCATGCATACCGAAATGTGGCAGAACGCTGCGACCGTTGAGAATGTGGAAACGCTTAGGGCACGTGGCGTAAGGGTAATGGAGCCCGCATCAGGGAGATTGACCGGAGAGGATTCTGGGCCCGGAAGGCTTCCTGAAGTTGAAGACATCGTCAGCTTTCTATTTTCGAACAGTCCGCTAGCCGGAAAGACGGTCACCGTTACAGCGGGTGGCACTAGGGAGCGCATTGACAATGTCAGATTTATCGGAAATCGCTCATCAGGTAAAACAGGCATCGAACTGGCCATCGCCGCGAGAGATCTCGGCGCCTCAGTGAGGCTAATTGCCTGCAACCTACCCAGCACACCAAGAGGTGTTGAGGTGGTGCACGTTGAGAATGTTGATGAGCTCGAGCAGGCTCTCGAGACTGCGAGCGACATTTTGATTATGGCTGCGGCTGTAAGCGACTTCAGGGTGGCAAATCCGCACAGTGGAAAGCTCAGTCGTCATGAGGTACCAGAGCTTCAACTTGAGACAACCCAGGACCTACTTGCCGCCTACACAGCGGCAAACGCGTCCTCGTTTGCCGTGGGATTTGCACTCGTTGACGATGGAGAAGATCTTCTCTCTGTTGCAAGAATCAAACTCCAGGCAAAAGGTGTTAGGGCCATAGTTGCGAATAGAGCGGACTCGCTCGAGAGCGATGACACAACTGTCCAGTTTGTGACTGCAGACAGCACGGTTGAACTGTCGGGATCTAAGCGCAAGGTTGCAAAGGAAATCTTGAGGCTAGTCGCCGAGCAATTGTCTTAGCCAGTTACTACACTTTGCGTCTATGACGCTAAGAACATTTACTTCGGAATCGGTCACAGAGGGTCATCCAGACAAGATCTGCGATCAGATCTCCGACACCATCCTCGACGCCATGCTGGACCAGGATCCAGATGCTCGGGTGGCTTTGGAGACTCTGGTTACAACCGGACTGGTTCACATTGCCGGTGAGGTCACTACCTCCAGCTACGTTGAGATACCTCAGCTTGTCCGGCAAAAAATTCTTGACATCGGCTACACAAGCTCTGACATCGGCTTCGACGGCAACTCTTGCGGAGTCTCTGTCTCCATTGGAGCTCAGTCACCAGACATCGCGGGTGGTGTCGATGATGCACTAGAGGCTCGAGCCGGTGAACAGGACGAGATCAGCAAACTGGGAGCGGGCGATCAGGGCGTGATGTTCGGTTACGCAACCAACGAGACTGACACTCTTATGCCCGCTCCAATCCTGCTATCTCACAGAATTTCCGAGAATCTCAGTCGTGTCCGGCGAGAGCTCGATAACGGTGTCCTCAGGCCAGATGGAAAGACTCAGGTCTCAGTTGATTACGACGGAAACACTCCCGTCGCCATCAACACCGTTGTGTTGTCGACGCAGCACCATGCTGACGTTGCCCAAGATGAGCTGGCAAGCCTCGTATTGGACAAAGTGATAGCTCCGGTACTCGCTGAGAGCAAGCTCGACACCTCAAACGTTCGCTACATCATCAACCCGTCAGGACGCTTTGTGATTGGTGGTCCGCAGGGCGATGCCGGCCTTACCGGTCGAAAGATAATCGTTGACACCTATGGCGGGATGGCAAGGCATGGCGGTGGAGCCTTCAGTGGTAAAGACCCTTCAAAAGTTGACCGCTCAGCTGCATACGCCATGCGCTGGGTAGCGAAGAATGTTGTAGCGGCTGGGTTGGCAGACCGAGTGGAACTTCAGGTTGCATACGCAATCGGTGTCGCAAAACCGGTCGCTGTGTTTGTCGAGTGTTTTGGAACCGAGAAGGTCGAAGTTGAAGTAATTCAAAAGGCCGTCATGGAGGTATTTGACCTCAGGCCAGCGGCCATAATTCGCGATTTAGACCTCAAGAGACCGATATTTTCAAAAACTGCAGCCTACGGACACTTTGGCCGTGAGCTAGAAGAGTTCAGCTGGGAAAAGACTGATCGGGCGGATGCTCTCCGCGAGGCTGCAGGACGATAGATGCCTCGCTTCGCGCGGGTGGTCGTAGAGTCAAAACTGCTGCAACTAGATAGGCAGTTCGACTTCATCGTTCCCAGCGAACTTGAGAGCAGCATTGCTTTTGGCAGCCGGGTTAGTTTCTTCATCGGGCGGTCCAAGACTAAACAGACGGGGTTTGTAGTCGAGCTGTTGGACTCTAGTGAGTTCGCCACTTCGTCTCTTGTTGAAATGGTTGGTGATAGGCCGCCGCTTACTCGAGAGATTTATGACTTTGCTCGTGAAGTGGCAAACCGGCAATGCGTTGCCATCGGGGAGATACTTGATGCCGCAGTGCCTGACCACATGGCAAGGACGGCTATTGAAGCTCCGGAAACTTCTCTGGAAGCATTCCCATCTGAGGTCTTCAGGGAGGTCGCCCTTTCAAGTGGTCGTCAGGAGAGTGTGGGCAAAATCTTGTGCCCAACCTGGATGAAAGTCTTTGCTGAGCGGGCCAAGGAGACCATCTCCCAAGGGCACTCGGCTTTACTACTAGTCCCAGAGGTCAGTGATCTTGAGCTGCTGAGAATCACCTGCGATGAGATTGGTTTAGCGCCAGTTGAAATAAGTCCAAACCAAAAGCGCTCAGAACGCTTCAAAGCGTTTCACTCGCTGCTGGGAGCAACGCAAGTGGTGATAGGAACCAGGAGTGCCATTTACGCACCAGTGGCAAACCTTGGGCTAATTTGCCTTGCAGATGATTTGGATGACAGCTGGCGCGAACAGGGCTCTCCCAATACCCACACCAGAGAACTAGCTCTAATGAGGGCTGGAGATAAAGCTAGCCTGCTGTTCGCTGCGCCATACCGGTCGCTGGAGCTGCAGCGCCTTGTTGAAATTGGCTATCTGATTGAGAGGGGCCAAACGTCTCCGCCTCCCCGGATATCCTTCACTGAACCCGGCCTTCGTTTCGAGGCGGCAAGCTTCGACATGGCGAAGGCTTCCATAAAGAGTGGTCCGCTTTTGGTTCTCTTGCCCAGGAAGGGCTCCTCTGCCGCTGCCTACTGTCAGGCTTGCGGAGAAAGGCAACGCTGCAGCTGTGGCGGGTTCATCTGGGAGCCTGAGGCAGGTAAGTTTCAATGCCGAATCTGCTCAACCCTGCACACCAGCTGTCAAGACTGCAACAGTTCAAACCTGAAACGCGGGAGGACCGGCAGTCTCAGAACGGTTGCCGAGATCGGAAAAGCGTTTCCGAATGCGACGGTTTATGAAGCCACCGCAGAGAAGGTACCCACTGTCTCAGAGAAGCCAAACGTAATCGTTGTAGCAACGCCAGGATCCGCTCCTCGGTTATTGGGGGGCTACTCAGGTTTGCTTGTACTCGACTGCGACGTCTGGCTATCAATGCAGCATCTGACAGCAGAGCAATTAGCCATGAGGGATTGGACCGAAGCCTTGGAACTACTTGCGCCAGAGGGGAGGGCGGTATTTGAAGGACTTGGCAAGCATCTCGGCCAACCGCTTGCGCTCTGGCAGCACGTGCAGCTTGCCAAAGCCGGTTTGGCCGACACTACATCGCTCGGCTTGCCTCCAAGTGTTCGAATTGCATCCCTGGAGGGGGCTCCGAAGGTGATCGAAGAGGCAGTCTCGAAAGCAACTGCCGGGGGAGCAGAAGTACTTCGCAACGTCGGGGGAAAGGCGTTGATCAAGTTCAAATACTCCCAAGGAGCGGAGGTGTCGAAAGCCCTCAGGGCCGTCGCGGTCAAAGCCGTGGCAAGACACACCTCTTCAGGAAATCGGAGAGGGTTGAAGGTAGTGATGGACGACATGAGAGCCTTGAACTCATGAAGCTGATCTTTGCGGGAACTCCGGATGTGGCGGCCGTGGCACTTAGGGAGCTAGCCGCAAACCACGAGATAGCCCTGGTTATCACTCGCCCAGATGCTCCAGTTGGGCGAAAGAAGGTTATGACGCCATCACCAGTTGCCGACCTGGCGGCAGAAATGGGCATCGAAACACTGAAAACCAGCCGGATTGGCCAAGTTGAGATCGAAAGAATCCGGTCAAAGGAAGCCGAACTGGGTTTTGTTGTTGCCTACGGTGCGTTGCTACCTAAGGCCGCCCTGGAGTTGTTGGAGTGGTGGAATTTACACTTCAGCCTGCTGCCAAAATGGCGTGGCGCTACTCCCCTCCAGCATTCGATCATGCACTCCGATGGACAGGGGCTGACGATTTTCAAGCTCGATGAGGGCATGGACACCGGTGACATAGTCGGGACGATTCCCAAAACATTCGACAGTGAGCAAACTGCCGCGGAGATGCTTCCAATCCTTGCTAAGGAGGGTGCTGAGCTTGCCCTTGAGCTTTTGGAGGCGCCGGCGGCGGCTCTTCCCCAGCAAGGTGAGCCGAGCTATGCCCCCAAACTGAGCCGGGCCGATGCGCGGCTTGACTTTACTGAGTCCGCTGATGTCATTGCGCGCAAGGTGATGGCCATGAATCCCGAGCCTGTTGCGTGGACAGAGTCAGCGGGTGAGTCGATCAGAATCCTACGGGCCAAATCAGTCGGCAGCATTGATTGGTCCTCTCTCGAGGACAAAGAGAGCGTGGTTGGGAGCGTTGAACTCTCTGGCGAGAAAGTTCTAGTGACCTGCGGAAAAGGCACAAGGCTTCAGCTCCAACTTTTGCAGCCAGCGGGAAAGCGGGCAATGAATGCTCTTGATTGGTTCCGTGGGTTGCAAGAAAGAGTAACCCTTGGCTAACTCGAGGTTCATTGCTCATGAGCTACTCATGCGAGTTCACTCGAGTGACTCCTACATCAACCTGCTACTTCCAAAGACGCTGTCGCGACACAGCGTGCCTGATTCTGAGCGTGGTCTGATTCAAGAACTGAGCTATGGATCGCTTAGATGGCAGCTTCAATACGACGCGATCATCGACCATTTGACCAAGGGGAAAACCCTGTCTGACCAGGTTCGGGGCTCTCTACAACTGGGGCTTCATCAACTCTTTCGCATGCGCATACCCGTTCACGCGGCAATCAATGAGACTGTAAACCTTGCAAAGACGTTAGAGCCAAAAGCCGCCGGCCTGGTGAACGCTGTCCTGAGAAATTCGGAGCGAGCTGGACTCGAATCACTCGTAGAGGAGATCTGCCGCGACAATTCGGATACTAATCGGCTTGCAATCACCTATTCACATCCAGCCTGGGTGATCGAAGCACTGCGCGAGTCAATGAGGCTAGACGGCCGCGAGCATGAACTAACTCGGCTGCTGGAGTCGAATAATGAGACTCCAGAGACCTTTCTTGCCGCTGCCGACGAGGCTGCCGCCGCTGCACTCAAGGACCAAGGACTCAATCTCAGTGATCAGTCTCCTATTGGCTACGCGGTGGATGGAAACCCCGAGCCGTTCCTTGAGCTTGGAAACATTCGGGTCCAAGACCTGGGCTCGCAATTGGTGGCATTGGTAGCTTCTGAGCTCGGCGACATGGGTGGGAGCACGCTAGACATGTGCAGTGGGCCTGGCGGGAAATCCGCAATCCTTCAGGGCCGCATCAGGCCAAGCCGAGGAGGCTTGGATTGCATGGAACCTCAGGAACACAGGGCGCGGCTCGTTAGAGACGCGCTGGGGGACAACTCAATTGCAAATGTCATTGTTGCACCGGGCCAAGACGCCAAGGTCGGTCACTACGACACGGTGTTGCTTGATGCGCCCTGCTCTGGACTTGGGTCGGTGCGGAGGAAGCCAGAGTCCAGACACCGTAAAAAGCAGGATCAGCTAGCAAGCCTCACCTCGGTTCAACGGGAGCTTTTGGAGGCCGCATACAAGGCTCTAAAGCCGGGAGGCGTTGTCGTTTATGCAACCTGTTCGCCCTTGGTTGAGGAAACGGTTACGCCAGTTCAAGATGCGCTTGCAAAGCACCGCGATTTCGAGCTGCTTGACATCAAGCCAGTCATGACGAAACTTTCGCCGAAACTAGCCCTAAATCAGAAAAGGAAAACTGTTCAGTTGTGGACGCACGTCCACGGGACAGACGCTATGTTCATAGCGGCACTGAGAAAGAAATAGGCTTTAGACGTGCACATCCACCCATCACTTCTGTCAGCAGACTTTGGCAACATTGAGACGGAGCTGGCCGCCATTAGTTCAGCAGACGCCGCTCACCTCGATGTCATGGATAACCACTTCGTTCCGAACCTGACCTTTGGGCTGCCCGTAGTTGAGCGCATGATTCAGCTATCCCCAATTCCGACCGACATCCACCTGATGATTGAAAACGTTGATCTAGAGGCGGCAAAGTACGCAGAATTAGGGCCAGAGTCCGTAACCATCCACCTTGAAGCCTCGAGAGATCCAGTTGCCACTTGCAGAAGGCTTCGTGGCATGGGTGTAAGGGCGGCAATAGCCATTAAGCCAAAAACCCCTGTGGAGCGAATTAGCGGCCTACTAGAGGAGATCGACATGCTCCTGGTGATGACAGTCGAGCCCGGGTTTGGCGGGCAGCCGCTTATTCACGAGACACTTCCAAAAATTGCTGAGGCAAGACGACTTATCTCAGGCTCAAAGTTTGAAATCGCTCTCCAAGTAGATGGCGGGGTTACTGACGACAACATTGGCGAGTTGGCAAAGCTCGGTGCCGACACATTCGTCGCAGGAAGTGCCGTTTTTGGGTCGGCAGACCGTGCTTCACGTGTTCTCGAACTCAGAAAATCTGCCCTGGCAGGGAGCAGTCAGTAATCTAGAGGGCATGAAATCCTTCAACGAGCTCTTTTCGGAGCTGAGTCAAATCGCCATTGACCGCCCTGCTGGCAGCAATTCAGCAGCCCTCTTGGATGCTGGCGTCCACGCAATTGGAAAGAAGATCGTTGAGGAGGCAGCAGAGGTTTGGATGGCCGCGGAATATGAGTCGAATGAGGACCTTGCGCTTGAGGCATCACAGCTGATTTATCACCTGCAGTTGCTATTGGTTGCCAAGGGAGTCTCTATCACTGAAGTGGAAAAGGTGCTCTGATGCTTCGAGTTGCAATCCCCAATAAGGGAATACTGTCTGACAGTGCCATCTCCATGCTCAAGGAGGCGGGCTACGCAACCAGAAGAGATGCCGCAGTACTGCACCTGGTAGACGAGGCCAATAACGTCGAGTTTTTCTACCTCAGACCGAGGGACATTGCCACTTACGTCGGCAGGGGATCACTGGATGTAGGTATAACCGGGCTCGATCTGCTCCTTGACTCAGGGTCTTCCGCCGAAGAGGTAGCCGATCTTGGATTTGGCGGATCTACCTTTAGATTCGCCGCTGAACCGGGTGCAGGTTTTAGTTCCCCATCAGATTTGGCTGGTAAGCGCCTTGCTACCGCCTATCCAACGCTAATTGGTGATTACCTGAAAGCAAATGGCATCGCTTGCGAGGTTGTTGGGCTGGATGGCGCAGTCGAGTCGGCCGTAAGGCTGGGTGTCGCCGATGCGGTAGCAGACGTCGTTTCAACTGGTAATACGCTTCGAAAGGCTGGGCTAAGCGTGTTTGGCCCTGAAATTCTTGCCTCGACAGCACGCCTTATTGCTGCGCCGGGTAAGGCCGACTCTGCCGCGAAGTTGCTACGACGCTTGCAGGGAGTAATCGTCGCACGCGAGTACGTAATCATTGACTATGACTGCCCCAAAGAGCTAGTGGACAAGGCTTCGAGTATTACTCCTGGGTTTGAATCCCCAACTATCTCGCCACTTGCAGATGAAAATTGGGTCGCCATACGAGCGCTAGTTAGAGCTGCGGAAACTAACCAGATAATGGACGAGCTTCACGATCTCGGTGCGCGGGCGATTCTCGTTAGTGCAATTCACGCTGCGAGAATCTAGTGCCCTCGATTCGAGTCATACCGTGCCTAGACGTTGCTGATGGAAGGGTAGTCAAGGGGGTAAATTTCGAGGATCTCAGAGATATCGGTGATCCTGTGGAGCTTGCCTCACGCTACTTTGCGCAGGGAGCGGACGAAGTTACTTTCCTCGACGTGCACGCCTCAAGCGAGAACCGAAAAACGATGTTGGATGTTGTCACAAAGTGCGCGGAACAGGTGTTCATCCCACTAACCGTCGGAGGGGGCATCTCATCTCTTGATGATGTCACAGCCCTGCTCGCTGCTGGGGCGGACAAGATATCGGTGGGTAGCGCAGGCATTTCAAATCCCGCACTACTTGGGGAGATTGTCGCAGAGCATGGCTCCCAGGTGCTTGTTATTTCTCTTGATCTAAAGCGAGCTCAGACACCAAGTGGGTTTGGTGTTACTAGCCATGGGGGTAAGAGGCTGACCGAACTTGACGCTATGAAATGGATCAAAATCGTTGAAGACCTTGGCGCAGGAGAGCTGTTAGTAAATTCGATCGATGCCGACGGCACCAAAACCGGGTTTGACATTGAGCCCCTCAGTCAGATCCGAGCGTTCTCCAAACTCCCCATCATCGCCTCTGGAGGCGCAGGAACCGCAGAGCACTTTGTTGAGGCGGCGAAGGCGGGAGCCGACGCCGTGCTGGCCGCAAGCGTCTTCCACCAGAGCGAACTTAGTATTGCAGAGGTAAAGAAAGCCCTTTCGGATGCGGACGTGGAGGTGAGGTTGTGATCGACCCTGCCTCACTGATCTACGACCCCCAAGGTCTCATCCCGGTAATCATCCAGGATGAGCGCACCAAGGATGTTCTTATGCTTGGTTACGCGAATGAAGAAACTCTGAACGAAACTCTCGCAAACGGCCGGATGGTGTTCTTCTCGAGGTCGCGCAATCAACGCTGGCTGAAGGGGGAGACAAGCGGCAATTACCTGTATGTTGTCGACATCAAGGCGGACTGCGACAGCGATGCTCTGCTTGTGTCTGTTCAACCCGAGGGACCTACCTGCCACAGGGGCACGCGCTCATGTTTCGAGGAGGAGAATTGATTCAACTCATCGAGGTAGAGCAGCTAGCCACTCAGTACAACGTAATACCTGTGGTTAAAAGGCTCTTCAACGGCATCGAGACCCCAATTGGCTTGTACCAAAAGCTGTGTGGGGAGCGAAAGGACACTTTTCTTCTAGAGTCCGCGGAGCAGGGAGTGTGGGGCCGGTACTCCTTCATTGGAGTAAGAAGCCGAGGCACCCTCACAGCTCAGCTGGACAGGGCCAACTGGATCTCCGACGCACCAGCTACGCCAGAGGCAGAGCTCTCGGAGAATCCAATTGAGGCACTGAAGCAGCTACAAAGCAGTTGGCACTCAGCTCCGGTTGATTTTCCACTCAGTTCTGGACTAGTGGGTTTTGCAAGCTGGGGACTCGTAAATCTAATTGAAGAGCTTCCGGCAGCAAAGCCGGCGGCTTATGAACTTCCACTATTTGGTTTCAATCAGTTTTCTGACCTAGTGGTGCTTGATCATTCCAGAGCAGAGATCTTGCTCGTTAGCGTTATTTTCGTCGATGGGCAATCGACACTAGAGGAGCAGTACCGGTCTGCTGTTGAGTCGATTGACCACATGCAAAAGGCCATCGAAGAACCATTGGCTCCAAAGCTAGTGAGTCCAAGATGGCCAGATCCGGAGTACTCATCCAACACGGAGCAGAGTGACTTCCTTGCGAAGGTCGAGACCGCTAGAGATCACGTTCGACTGGGGGATGTCTTCCAGGTCGTGATCTCACAGCGGTTTGAAGCAGAATTGCAGGCCGATGCGCTGGACGTGTATCGAGCGCTTCGTGCCACAAACCCCTCGCCCTACATGTACCTAACTCGCTGGAGTGACGACCGCGGGGATTTCGCCATCGTTGGCTCATCGCCCGAGGCGCTGGTTAAAGTGAGTGGCGGAAAGGCAATTACACATCCAATAGCCGGATCAAGGCCGCGTGGGGCATCCGCGGCAGAGGATCTTTCGCTCGCAAAGGAACTCAGTGAGGACGCCAAGGAAAAAAGTGAGCACCTAATGCTCGTTGACCTTGCCAGAAATGACCTACTCAAGGTGTGCGAACCCGCGAGCCTTGAGGTCACGGAGTTTATGGAGATTCACCGCTTCAGCCACATCATGCACCTGGTCTCAACAGTTGAAGGAACACTGCGAGAGGGCGTTTCAGCGGTTGACGCAATGCTCGCTACTTTCCCAGCCGGAACCCTTTCAGGTGCACCAAAGCCTCGGGCCCTGGAGATCATTCACGACCTTGAGTCCGACTACAGAGGGCTGTTTGGCGGTGTCGTGGGCTACTTTGATTTCGAGGGGAATTCTGATCTTGCAATTGCAATTCGCACGGCGTTGATCCGCGATGGGATTGCCCATATCCAGGCTGGAGCTGGAATCGTACTCGACTCTGTTCCAACAAGTGAACATGCCGAGACTGAGGCAAAGGCCGCCGTTGTGCTCAGGTCCGTGGCTGCCGCTAACGCGATGCAAAATGACTAGAGCCGTAACAACGCTGATTTTGCTCATCGGCGGCTGGTGGTCGCTGTTGCTATTGCCCTGGGTGAGCGTTGCAGGCGAGTCTCTTATTGGCGCGGATCTGAATCAGACAATGGCCCTGCTACCTGCCGTATCAGCTCTGTCCCTACTCATCGCCCTTTATCGCAAGCTCCCGAAACTCCTCTTCGTTGTTTCATCTCTAGCTCTACTGAGCTCCTCTCTACTGGCTCTTGTCGGGGACTTGGAAGCTTCGCCCGCTGTCATCGAAGCCAGGGAAAGAATCTCAGGAATCGCAGGAGGGGGCGAGATTACCGCCGCTCTCTCACCAACTGCAACAGTCTTCGGCGTGGTCGGCCTGGCGCTTGCAGTATTCTCAATAGCACTTCTGTTTCAGAAAGAAAAGCCGATTACAGGGGCTACTGAGGGAAGTGAGACCGACAACAGGGACCTTTGGGACGAGCAGTCGGAGTAGTTGGTATCATTTGACTAATTCGAGAGGAAAAGATGTCCCATAACGAAGAGCCGGGCCACGGCAACTCACTGGCAGCTTGGGTAACAGTAGGTCTTGTAACACTTGCTTTTGCAGTAGGAACTCTCTTTTTCTGGCTTGACAATGCATTGATGGTTTGGCTCTCGGCTGGACTGGCTGTCATTAGCCCTGCGGTTGGATACTTTCTGAAGCAAGCTGGCTACGGAGTCGGTGGCTCCAAGACCTCATCTCACTAGTGCTCCAGGTACTTTTTGAAGCGAGCCTTGAAGCGTCAAACACTCGCGAGAAGGCAGTTTCTCGGTCAGATCTAGAGAAGCTATGTGAAGCCCTAGATCCAGCAGTTGACGCCCTAAAGGCTCTTGCGCCCAGCTCCACGATGAAACTAATCGCGGAGATTAAACGCTCAAGCCCCTCCAAAGGTTTTCTCGCTGAAATATCAGACTCCCAGGCGCTTGGTTTGGGATATGAGAGAGCTGGAGCCCACGCAATTTCGGTGCTCACTGAGGAAACGGGGTTCAGCGGAAGCCTTGAGGACCTGAAAAAGGTCAGTAGTGCTGTGTCGATTCCCACACTTCGAAAGGATTTCATCTCAAACGAGTATCAGATTCTTGAGGCTCGGGCCGCAGGTGCGTCAATGGTCCTTTTGATACTTGCGCACCTATCAGAATCTGAATACAGAGACCTGTTTGCATTTGCGAGGTCAATTGGCCTGGAGCCTCTGGTTGAAACGCATAGCGACAGGGAGATTCAGATTGCGGCCGAATCTGGCGCGCGACTCATTGGAATCAATACGCGAGACCTGGAGACATTTAGGACCGACATTGGACTTTTCGAGTCCTTGGCGGCAGAGCTGCCCCAGGAGTGCATCAAAATTGCCGAGTCATCTGTCAAGAACGTTGGCGATGTTGAGCGCTACCGGAATGCTGGTGCTGATTGCGTGCTTGTTGGAGAGGCCCTAGTAACCGGTGACTGGAAGTCTTTGATTCCTCAATTCATTTCAGTCTCTTAGGATTTACCCATGTCCCAAAAGCTAGGTGAGCAGGTTGGCCCGTACTTTGGCGAGTACGGAGGCCGTTTTGTGCCTGAACCCCTGATTGCCGCTCTTGACCAACTGGCCGAGGTCTATGAAGTTGCGAAAAAAGATGAGGCATTTCAGAACGAGCTGGCCGATTTGCACAGGAATTACACCGGCAGGCCATCGATTATCACGGAGGCTACGCGCTTTGCGGCGGCTACTGGGGGATTGCGAGTCTTTCTCAAGCGAGAGGATCTAAACCACACCGGTAGTCACAAGATCAACAATGTTATGGGGCAGGCACTGCTTGCCAAGCGAATGGGTAAGAAGCGGATAATCGCTGAAACCGGCGCGGGCCAGCACGGAGTGGCTTCAGCAACTGCGGCAGCATACTTTGGACTGGACTGCGTGGTTTACATGGGCGAGGTCGACACTGAGCGCCAGGCCCTCAATGTCGCGCGCATGAAATTACTTGGCGCAGAGGTGGTCGCAGTCAAGACAGGGTCAAGGACTCTCAAAGACGCCATCAACGAAGCATTACGCGATTGGGTGGCCAATGTTGCAACAACCCACTATCTGCTTGGAACCGTTGCTGGACCGCATCCTTTCCCAACTATGGTCCGAGACTTTCACAGCATCATTGGCAAAGAGAGCAAGGAACAGCTGCTTGAGCTCACGGGGGAGCTGCCTGCCGCAGTTGCAGCGTGTGTTGGTGGGGGCTCAAACGCAATCGGTATTTTCCACGCATTCCTGGACGATCCCGAGGTTCAGCTGTGGGGCTTTGAGGCAGCGGGTGACGGCATTGACACCCCAATGCACGCTGCAACTCTCAGTCGGGGTGTGCCCGGAGTTCTGCACGGTGCGAAGAGTTACATGCTTCAGGATGAGGACGGCCAGACCTCAGAGTCGCATTCAATATCGGCGGGGCTCGACTACCCCGGCGTTGGGCCCGAGCACTCTTGGTTGAAGGACCTCGGTCGCGCCCAGTACCACGGCGTAACCGATAAGGAAGCAATGGATGCCATGCGACTTCTCTCCCAGACAGAGGGCATCATTCCTGCCATTGAGACTGCCCACGCTCTTGCAGGCATACCCCACCTTGCCAAGGTATTACCAAAGGGAGCGTCAGTGCTTGTGAACCTCTCGGGGAGAGGCGACAAGGACATGGAAACTGCAGGTCGTTACTTCGGGCTCTTAGGCGCATGAGCGTTCAATCGGTCCTAGAGACAAACAAGGCGAGCGGGAGGGGGACCCTGGTGGGTTACTTCCCAGCTGGCTATCCGACAGTCGAGGACTCAATTGACGCTTTCGTTGCACTCGCAGAGAACGGGTGCGACATTCTGGAGGTCGGGGTTCCCTATTCGGATCCAGTCATGGACGGACTTGTAATTCAAAAGGCCACAGAGAAGGCACTTGAAAATGGCTTCAAACTTGATCAGCTCTTTGAGGTCATCAGAGGTGTGCGAGCTCGTGTGGAGACCCCGATGCTCGTAATGAGCTACTACAACCCAGTGCTTCGCTACGGAGTGCAGAGGTTCTCCCAGGCGCTGAGGGAATCTGGAGCGCAGGGAATGATAACTCCTGATCTAATTCCAGACGAAGCAGGTGAATGGCTCGAATCTGCCGATCAAAACGACCTAGATCGCGTGTTTCTGGTTGCCCCGAGTAGCTCGGATGATCGCGTCGCCGCCAATACTGCGGCTTCTCGCGGGTTTGTCTACTCGGTTTCAACCATGGGTATCACCGGAGAAAGGGCTGAGGTTGATAAGTTGGCTCGCGAGGTGGCGACGCGAGTTAGAGCTGTAGGCAAATCTCCAACATGCGTTGGGGTGGGGGTTTCTACTGGGGAACAGGTCAGGGATGTCAATAGCTACGCCGATGGGGCAATAGTCGGTACGGCTCTGATTGCAGCCTACGAAGCTGGCGGACTTGAGGCCCTGGTTGAGAAAACTCGAGAGTTAGCAAGTGGTTTAGGCTAAACAGGTGGACTTTCTAACGGGTATTCCCTCTCCTGAAATTAGCTACATCGACCTCGGGCCAGTTCGGGTTCACTTCTACGCTCTGTTTATTCTCACAGGCATAGTCATCGCCACCGCCCTTGCTGATAGCAAGCTGCATAAGCGCGGTGCAGAGCGTGGAAGCATGCTGGACATAGCTCTGTGGGCGGTACCTTTCGGCATTTTGGGAGGACGTTTCTTCCACGTAGTCACCCATCCAGACGATTATTTTTATGAGGGCGCAGACCTACTAGCCACCTTGCGAATTTGGGAGGGCGGTCTTGCGATTTATGGTGCGATCTCCATCGGAGCGATAGGCGCCTACATCGGTGCTAGGCAGCTAGGCATTCGTTTTCTGACCGTCGCCGACGCAGTGGCACCTGGAATCCTGATTGCCCAAGGCATCGGGCGGCTCGGAAACTACTTCAACGAGGAACTCTTTGGTCTTCCCACGGAACTGCCGTGGGGCCTGCAGATCTCGTCAACTAATCCCGCTTATCCAAATGGCCTGCCGGATGGTCTGCTTTTTCATCCGACTTTCCTCTATGAAATGATCTGGAATCTCACGGGAGCAGCGCTAATGTTGCTGCTTGCCGCAAGATTAAATCTCCAATGGGGGAAGGTCTTCGCGCTTTATTTGATTGTTTATTCAACGGGAAGAATCTGGATTGAAAGTATCCGAATCGACCCAAGTGAGATTATTCTTGGTCTCCGAGTGAACATCTGGTCAGCGTTGATCGGACTAGCACTAGGAATCTTGATTTTCTTGGTTCAATCGCGCCGCCACCCTGGCCTAGAACCATCCATCTGGATGCCCGGCAGAGAACCTGCTCCTGAGGGCACAAACGAACCTCTCGCAGTAGACTCTGCCGAGGAAAAGAACAGCTAGCTTTTACGCCTGGGCCGACGAAGTCCCTACTCAACATAGGTATTCGATTGGAGAGGCATGCCCGTTTCACCATTTCAGCGATTCAGCACGTTTCCCGCTGCTCAGGGACTTTATGACCCAGCGGCTGAGAAGGACGCCTGCGGGCTGGCAATGGTGGCAACGCTTCGGGGTCAGGCTGGTCACGACATCGTTGAGATGGCTCTCAACTCACTGCGCAACCTCGAGCACCGAGGCGCTGTTGGCTCTGACGCCGGAACCGGAGACGGCGCTGGCATCCTCACGCAGATTCCTGATCGTTTCCTGCGGGAAGTGGTCGACTTTGAACTTCCGGAAAAGGGTAGCTACGGTGCTGGACTTGTTTTCCTCGACACCAGCTCGGCAAAGAAGGACCTCGCAGCATTTGCCAAGTTGGCTGGCGAAGAGGGTCTGGAGCTTCTAGGCACGAGAACCCCGCCCACCGACCCTTCGGTGCTAGGAGACCTGGCAAGGGAAGCCATGCCCGAAATTCGTCAGGTATTCCTCACAGGAAAGGGTCTGGCTGGCTTAGAGCTTGAGCGCGCACTTTTCAGGCTCAGAAAGCGAAGCGAGCGGGAGATTGGGATCTATCACCCTTCGCTCTCGATGCGCACGATGGTCTACAAGGGCATGGTCACGACCTTGCAGCTGGAGCCTTTCTACAAGGACCTGTCGGACGAGCGCTTTGAATCCCTGCTAGCTCTTGTTCACTCCAGATTCTCAACTAATACTTTCCCGTCCTGGCCACTTGCGCACCCATTTAGGTTCATTGCCCACAATGGTGAAATCAACACCGTAAAGGGAAATGCGAACTGGATGGCCGCAAGAGAGTCCCAGCTGTCCTCGGAACTACTCGGTGACATGGAATCGCTAAAGCCAATTGTGAGCGATGGCGCCTCCGACAGTGCGACATTCGATGAGGTGCTAGAGCTTCTCGTTCTCGGCGGGAGGTCATTGCCTCACGCGATGATGATGATGATTCCGGGCGCTTGGGAGAAACAGCTAGACATAGATCCCAAGGTGCGGGACTTCTTTGAATATCACTCAATGATCATGGAGCCCTGGGACGGTCCAGCGGCAGTGGTGTTCACGGATGGAAGTCTCGTCGGAGCAACTCTTGACAGAAATGGTTTGAGGCCTGGGCGCTTCGTTGTTACCGAGGATGGCTTTGTAATCCTTGCGAGCGAGATTGGGGTTTCTGACATCCCAGCGGATCGCATCGTGAGAAAGGGTCGCCTCCAGCCAGGAAAGATGTTCCTGATTGACACGGAAGCTGGCCAAATCATTGAGGATGAGGAGATCAAGGCTGAGGTTGCCTCATTGGAGCCATGGGGCGAATGGCTTGACGCCGAGAGAATCAACCTCAAGGATCTACCAGAGCGTGAACACATTCGCTACTCGTCCTCATCGGTGGCTAGAAGACAGCGCGTTTTTGGATACACCCAAGAAGACCTAAAGGAATTCATATCGCCAATGGCCAGAACTGGCCAAGAGCCCATTGGCGCTATGGGCAGCGACACTCCAATTGCCGCGATTAGTGACCGCCCTAGGCTGCTGTTCGACTACTTCACCCAGCAGTTTGCGCAGGTGACCAACCCACCTCTCGATGCAATTCGCGAGGAGGTTGTCACCTCGATGACGGCAAGTATCGGGCCAGTAAGGAACCTACTGGATGCCTCGCCTGAGCATGCAAAGCAGATGGTTCTCGACTACCCAATCCTCACAAACGACGAGCTCGCTCGAATCAAACACATCGATCGAGGGAACAACATCGGCAAGGCAATCACGGTTTCCTGCCTCTACAGGGTCGATGAGGGTGAGCAGGCGCTGCAAGAACGTCTCGATGCAATGTGTGATGAGGTAGACCGTGCCTTGGAAGCCGGTGCAACCTTTGTAATTCTTTCGGACCGTGATTCGAACCGCGAATTAGCTCCCATTCCGTCACTTCTGAGCTGCTCAGCAATCCACCACCACCTCATCAGGCGCGGCACCAGGACAATGGCTGGCCTCATCGTTGAGTGCGGCGATGCCAGAGACGTTCACCACATGGCCACCCTTCTTGGCTACGGGGCATCGGCTATCAACCCCTACCTTGCCCTTGAAACGGCGGAAGACATGGTGGTTACAGGCCTCATTACTGGAATCACCCCTGAGAGATCGAGTAAGAACATGATCAAGGCTCTGGGCAAGGGCGTATTGAAGATCATGAGCAAAATGGGAATTTCGACGGTTGCCTCTTATGCAGGTGCTCAATGCTTTGAAGCTGTGGGGCTTTCTCAGCAGCTGATTGACAAGCACTTCACTGGAACAATCTCGAAGCTTGGTGGAGTTGGGCTTGATGTTCTCCACACCGAGATTGAGAAGCGTCACCGCCACGCCTATCCGCTGGAGGGTGCTACCAGCGTCCACATGCCACTAGAGGTGGGTGGCGAGATGAAATGGCGTCGCGAGGGACCACCGCATCTTTTCAACCCCGAGACAATCTTCAAACTGCAGCACTCAACAAAGCAGAAGCGCTACGACATCTTCAAGCAGTACACCTCGGCCGTGGATGACCAAGCTGAACGCCTAATGACAATTCGTGGACTGTTTAAACTGCGAACTGATCAGCGCAAGTCAATTCCAATTGAGCAGGTCGAGCCAGTTTCGGAAATTGTCAAGCGTTTTGCGACGGGCGCCATGTCGATGGGAGCGATCAGCCCAGAGGCCCATGAGGTGCTTGCCATTGCGATGAACCGGCTGGGTGGAAAGAGCAACACCGGCGAGGGTGGAGAGAGCGTTGAGAGGCTTCTCGACAGGGAGAGGCGCTCGGCCGTCAAGCAGGTAGCGTCCGGACGCTTCGGCGTGACAAGCATGTACCTCACCCACGCAGATGACATCCAGATCAAGATGGCCCAGGGAGCGAAGCCGGGAGAGGGTGGGCAGCTGCCACCTCACAAGGTTTATCCATGGATTGCGGATTTGAGACACTCGACACCAGGAGTTGGGCTCATCTCCCCGCCACCTCACCACGACATCTACTCAATCGAGGATCTCAAGCAGCTGATCTTTGACCTAAAGCGTGCCAACAGACGGGCAAGAATTCACGTCAAGCTGGTCAGTCAGTTCGGCGTGGGAACGGTTGCCGCTGGTGTGGCAAAGGCTAAGGCTGATGTTGTGCTCATCTCTGGCCACGATGGTGGCACCGGAGCAAGCCCACTGAACTCCCTAAAGCACGCCGGAACTCCATGGGAACTCGGTCTTGCCGAGGCACAGCAAACCTTGCTTCTCAATGGACTGCGGGATCGAATCACGGTTCAGGTTGACGGCTCCATGAAGACGGGTCGGGATGTGATCATCGCCGCTCTGCTTGGTGCCGAGGAGTTTGGCTTTGCAACTGCCCCATTGGTAGTCGAGGGTTGCATCCTCATGCGAGTGTGCCACCTCGACACTTGCCCAGTTGGTGTTGCCACCCAAAATCCAGAGCTTCGTGAGCGCTTCCGCGGACAGGCTGACCATGTGGTCAACTTCTTTGAGTTCTTGGCTCAGGAGGTCAGGGAGTATCTGGCTGAACTTGGCTTTGCAACTTTGGAAGAGGCCATTGGACACGCTGAACTGCTAGATGCAAACGACGCAATCAAGCACTGGAAGGCTGACGGATTAGACCTAGCCCCAATCTTCGCGGCCAAGGAGATAAAGACCGATTCAGCCCTCTACCGGACTACCGTCCAGGACCACGAGCTTGAGAACCACTTCGACTACCCACTAATCGAAGAGGCGAGGGCTGCCCTGGTGGAAGGTAGGAGTTGCTTCATCGAGCGGGAGATCAACAACACCAACCAGGCGATCGGCACCATGCTTGGAAATGAGCTCACCTACAAGTGGGGTGAACAGGGGCTAGAGCCTGGGACACTGGAGCTTTCGCTCACAGGCAGCGCTGGACAGTCTCTAGGTGCGTTCGTGCCAAGGGGCATCAAGATCACTGTCGCAGGCGATTGCAATGACTATGTAGCCAAGGGGCTCTCTGGCGGAACAATAGTTGTGAAGCCACCGGCGGGAGCGGCCTATGTTGCCGGCGAGAATGTAATTGCCGGCAACGTAATCGGCTACGGAGCCACTGCAGGAAAGATATTCCTCAATGGAATCGTGGGGGAGCGCTTCTTAGTACGAAACTCTGGCGCGGAAGCAGTTGTTGAGGGCGTTGGTGATCACGCCCTCGAATACATGACCGGTGGCCGAGCTGTGATTCTTGGGAAGACTGGAATCAATCTTGGAGCAGGCATGTCAGGCGGCATCGCATACGTCTACAAGCTCTCAGAGGCAAGGGTAAATCGCGAAGCACTACAGCTTGGTGAAATCACGCTAGGTACTCCTGATGCTGAGCAGGTTGCTGAACTCAAGTCACTTCTTGAAGAGCACCTTGCCGAAACCGGATCTCCAAATGCGAGACGCATCTTGGCTGACTTCGAGAACGAAGCTCAGAACTTTGTGCGGGTTCTTCCTCGTGACTATGCGCGAGTAATGGAAATTCAACGCAATGCCCAAGAGCTTGGTTACGAGCCAGACGGCGAAGAGGTTTGGACCCAGATTTTGGAGGTGTCAAATGGCTGATCCGAGAGGCTTTCTCAAGGTAACAGAACGGGAGACTGCTCCGAGACGCCCTGTCCCAGTCAGGATCAAAGACTGGAAAGAGGTCTATGCCGAACGAAATGGTGAGGTGGTAGCAAGACAAGCCAGTCGCTGCATGGATTGCGGTATTCCTTTCTGCCATCAAGGCTGCCCGCTTGGCAACCTAATTCCGGAGTGGAACGACCTTACACACCGGGGGAGAGGCAGGGAAGCCATCGACAGGCTTCACGCCACCAACAACTTCCCAGAGTTTACCGGCCGCATCTGCCCTGCACCTTGTGAAGACTCCTGCGTGCTCGGCATCAATCAACCTGCAGTCACGATCAAGGAGATTGAGGTCTCGATAATCGACAATGCCTTTGACCAGGGTTTTGTCACGCCTCAGGTTCCCGAACGACTAACCGGGAAGACTATCGCCATAGTTGGTAGCGGACCCGCAGGTCTCGCAGCCGCTCAGCAGCTCACCCGTGCCGGCCACACCGTTGCCGTCTTCGAGCGAGATGATCGAATTGGCGGGCTCCTGCGGTACGGAATACCAGACTTCAAAATGGAGAAGATTCACCTTGAGCGACGTATCTCCCAGATGGAGGCAGAGGGAACCCGATTCCGCACCGGAGTCAACATAGGTGTTGACATCAGTTGGCCAGAGCTAAAGAAGCGTTATGACGCCGTACTCGTTGCCACAGGCGCGCTAAAGCCAAGAAACCTCGAGGTAGCAGGTCGCGAGCTAGAGGGCATTCACTTTGCGATGGAATACCTCACTCAATCCAACAAGAGAGTTGCCGGCGACGATGTTCCCGATCAAATCCACGCGGATGGGAAGCACGTAATCATTCTGGGCGGTGGCGACACCGGAGCAGACTGCCTCGGGACCGCAACAAGGCAGGGAGCTAAGAGCGTGACCACCCTCGCAATTGGGGTGAAGCCTCCAGAGGACAGGACCGAGGACATGCCTTGGCCTATGGTGCCGAACCTTTTCGAGGTCCAGAGTGCGCACGAGGAATTTGGAGAGCGCAAGTACCTTCACTCAACCGTCGAGTTCGTCGGTGAGAACGGCAGGGTCACCGGCGTAAAGGTAGCCGACACTGAGTTTGTGGATGGTAAGAGGCTTCCCAAGAAGGGCACCGAGAGGATTCTTCCCGCAGACCTTGTCCTTCTGGCACTTGGATTTGTTGGCAACGAGTCAGAGTCAATAGCTGAGCAGTCCGCGGTTGAGCTCGATGCAAAGGGCAACATTAAGCGAGATGGCAAGTACCAAGTCTCGCCAGGTTTATTTACCGCAGGCGATGCTGGTAGGGGGGCGAGCCTAGTAGTCTGGGCGATAGCAGAGGGGCGAGCAGCAGCCTCCGCTATTGATGAGTATCTCGAAGGCGAGACCGAGCTGCCTTTCCCCGTGAAGCCAACAGATCAGCCAATTGCTGTCTACAGCTAGAGAAGAGAAACAATAGATGAGACGCGCCAAGATTGTGGCCACCTTTGGGCCTGCGGTAAGTGATGAAGCGATGGCAAAGTCCATCATTGAAGCCGGAGTCGACGTTGCCCGTATGAACCTCAGCCACGGGGACCATTCGGTTCATGAAAAGGTCTACGCAACAATTCGCAAGGCGGCTGAAGAGGCCGGTAAGCCTGTCGGAATTCTTGTCGATTTGCAGGGTCCAAAGATTAGGCTCGGCCGGTTCAAGAACGACAAAGAGACCATCAAGGCCGGTGAAACCTTCACCATAACCGTGGACGAGGTTGAGGGCACAAGCAGCATCTGCTCCACCACATACAAAGGTCTCATTGGAGACGTCAAGGTTGGCGATCCGTTGCTAATCGACGATGGAAGGCTTGCCCTGAGAGCAAAGAGCATCGAGGGCAACAACGTTGTATGCGAAGTAGAGATTGGCGGACCTATCTCAAACAACAAGGGCATCAACCTCCCCGGTGTTGCGGTGAATGTTCCAGCACTTAGCGAGAAGGACGAGGATGACCTGCGTTGGGCGCTAAAGCTGGGAGCTGACATGGTGGCTCTTAGCTTTGTCAGGAACGCAAAAGACATAGTTCGCGCCCACGAAATCATGGAGGAAGAGGGCATCTTTGTCCCAGTTATCGCCAAGATTGAAAAACCTCAGGCGGTTGCTGCCCTTGAGGAAATTGTTGACGCATTCGATGGAGTTATGGTTGCTAGAGGCGACCTAGGTGTGGAGCTGCCATTGGAGCAGGTCCCTCTAGTGCAGAAGCGAGCCGTGGAGCTAGCCAGAAGGTGGGCTAAGCCCGTTATCGTCGCAACCCAGATGCTCGAGAGCATGATTTCTGCCTCCAGGCCAACCAGAGCCGAGGCTTCAGATGTGGCAAATGCGGTCCTCGACGGAGCAGACGCTCTGATGCTTTCAGGTGAGACTTCGGTGGGCGAGTACCCGCTTGAGACGGTTCAGACTATGGCACGCATCATTGAGTCGACTGAAGAGAACGGGCTGGAGAGGATTCCTGAGCTCGGAACCAAACCGCACACCCACTCGGGTGCTGTCGTTAGGGCCGCTTTGGAAATCGCCGAGTTGCTTGGAAGCAAGTACGTCTGCGTATTCACCGAGTCTGGAGACACCCTAAGGCGCGTCTCTAGGCTTCGCTCAAGAATCCCAGTGCTTGCCTTCTCGCCAAACGAGGAGGTCAGAAGAAAGTTATCTCTGATCTGGGGCGCTACAACCTACCGTGTTGACAAGGTCACCCATACGGACCAGATGGTCAAGCAGGTAGATGAGATCATGCTTGAAAGTGGTAAATGCAGGGTAGGCGACGAGGTAATCATCGTTGCTGGTTCCCCTCCTGGAATCCCAGGCTCAACTAATGCACTAAGGGTTCACCGCGTTGGTGACGCGGTCTACGTAGCCGCTCCGGCATACCAAAACAGCTAACAAACAATTGCAAAAAGGACGGTGAATCTCACCGTCCTTTTGTATTTGTGCCGGAAGTGGGATTTGAACCCACACGCCCTTTCGGACAAAGCATTTTGAGTGCTCCGCGTCTGCCGTTCCGCCATTCCGGCTGGCAGCTAGAAGTGTAGTGGATGGGGCACCGATAGAGTATTCGCATGTCAGACCCCCTAAGAATCGTCGTCGTAGAGGACGAGGCGCTGATCCGCATGGACGTCGTGGCCACCTTGGAGGAGGCCGGTTTTGAGATCATCGGTCAAGGGTCCGACGGTGAAGAAGCTGTTGCGCTAGCCACTGATCTGGAGCCTGACCTTGTTGTCATGGACATCAAGATGCCGAAGCTCGATGGCATAAGTGCTGCCGAAAAGGTTGCTGAGCTAAAGATTCCGGTCGTACTCTTGACGGCCTTTTCGCAGGCCGATCTCGTCTCCAGGGCGGCTGAGGCGGGAGCCATGGCTTATGTCACCAAGCCCTTCAAGCCCGCAGACCTACTACCGGCAATCCAGATAGCCCTTGCAAGACATGAGGAATTGACTTCGTTGGAGGCAGAGATTGCGGATTTATCAGATCGCCTGGAGACGCGGAAGCTGATGGACCGTGCAAAGGGTCTTCTCATGACAAAAATGAAGCTAACTGAACCAGAATCTTTTAGGTGGATTCAAAAAGCCTCTATGGACCGCCGGCTTTCGATGGCGCAGGTTGCTAAGGCTGTAATTGAGCAGCTTGGTCCTAAGAACCCTTCGGACGAAGATAGTTAGTAATTCTCACTGTAGAGAGCAAGCGACCAGCTTCATCTGTCATCTTGATCTCGTGAGTAGTCAGGGTCTTACCCAGCTTTACCGCAGTGCATGTTCCGGTCACCAATCCTGACTTGATTGATCCGTGGTGTGAGGCATTCAGTTCAATGCCGACCGCATAGCCCCATGGGTGAGCGTGAACGTTCGCGGCAAATGAACCCAGGGATTCAGCCAGAACAACGTGAGCTCCGCCGTGGAGGAGGCCAATGGGCTGGGTGTTGCCCTCGACGGGCATAGTCGCAACGGCACGCTCCGCACTCAGTTCCACGAGTTTGATACCCATTGAGTCCGCTAGCGCTCCGAGTCCCCGCTGCTTCATGACCTCAAGAGCCTGTTCAGAGGTGACTACCTCGTCCTTGTCCACCCCGGCACCTCCCGCAAAGTAGGCTAACTGCATGTCCTCGGAACAGCCTACTCTGCTACTTATTGATGGGCATTCCCTGGCGTTTAGGGCCTTCTATGCGCTCAATCCTGACAACTTTAGGAACCAGGAAGGGCAGCACACCAACGCCATTCATGGTTTTATTTCGATGCTGCTCAACATTCTTGAGGGTGAGAAACCGACTCACCTATGCGTGGCCTTCGACGTTTCGCGAGAGAGTTTTCGCACCCAGGAACTACCTGAGTACAAGGGAACACGGGGAGAGACCCCGGAGGAATTCATTGGTCAGACTGAGCTGCTGGTTGAAGCCCTAAGCGCAATGCGAATTACCTCTGTTTCTAGAGAGATGTATGAAGCTGACGACCTAATTGCATCGCTCGCTCACCTCGGTGAGAAGGCAGGCATGAGGGTGCTTGTGGTTTCTGGTGACCGTGACACATTTCAGCTGATTACCGAGAAGACCACCATCCTCTACCCGGTTAAGGGAGTGATGAATCTTGCTCGCATGGACGATGCGGCTGTCTATGAAAAATACGGCGTTCATGCGAAGCAGTACCCAGAGCTTGCGGCACTGGTGGGCGAGACCTCCGACAACCTCAAGGGCATTCCGGGAGTTGGGCCAAAGACTGCGGCCAAGTGGATCCAGCAGTACGGCTCGCTGGATGAGATCCTGAACCAGGCTGAGGATATCCCCGGCAAAGTCGGAGAAAGTCTCAGAGAAAACAAGGAGCTTGCGGTGAGAAACCGCAGACTCAATGAACTGGTTAGGTCTCTCGAGTTTGACTTTTCAATGGAAGACCTTGCGCTTGGTTCTGTGGACGAGGACAAAGTCAAGGAAGTCTTTGCCAAGCTCTCTTTTCGCACCCTCCTGTCCCGAGTGTTGAAGCTTCGCGGAGAAAACGGCACCCAGCACCGGGTTATCTCAGCGAAGATCGAGGGTGACACACCCAGTAACGAGCCTGCTGTTCATTCGGAACACCGTTCTCTGCCTGACTTGCCAATCGAAGCACCGACCGCAGAAGTGGTGGGCATTGCTGAGATTGAGAAACTCGTAGCGGATGGTGCCTTTTTGAACCTGGAGATTTCGGAAGGTGCCTTGGTTGGTCTGGGAGCCGCGACTCCGGCGAGGCGGCTTGATTGGGATGGCAAAGATGTTTCGAGCTCACTTGAGCTTGTTGCCCGAGGCGGCTTTGGCTCCTGGGATGCGAAGAATACCTATCGAAAGTGTGCCGAGGCAGGCATCGAGCTAGGAGAGCTGAGCAACGATGCGCTGTTGGCCGCCTATCTCGTTGATCCAACGAACAAGGACCTGGGACCAGATTCACTTGTCCGAACCTACGCAGGGATCGATGTCGTTAGGGCGGATGCCGACCAACTGCTTAGCGAGTCTGAGCCATCGCTGGATGCCTGGTGCTACTCAATAGTTTGGGCTGTCCTTGGTGATCGGCTAAAGGATGAAGGATCGTTTTCGGTTTATACCGACATTGAGCTACCAGTTGCTGGTGTGCTCTCGCGCATGGAGGTTCACGGCATAGCAATCGCAAGGGATGTGCTTCAAAGTCAATTTGATGAGCTCAGTGCCGAGGTGGAGCAGATTGCCCAGGAGGCGTACTCAATCATTGGTCACGAGGTAAACCTCGCGAGCCCGAAGCAGCTGCAGACCGTATTGTTCGAAGAGATGGGGATGGAGGGAACGCGAAGCGTGAAGACCGGCTACTCAACAAACGCAGAGGCGCTGGCGACTTTGTATGAGCAGACGGAGCACCCATTCTTGGAAAAGCTTCTTGCTCATCGGGACTCATCGAAGCTTCGCCAAATTACCGAGACCCTAATCAAGGCGATCGCAGCCGATGGCCGCATCCACACCAGCTACTCACAGGTTGGAACCTCAACCGGGCGCCTGAGCAGTGAGAACCCCAATCTGCAGAACATTCCAATCAAAACCGAAAGAGGAATGCGGCTGCGAAGCGCATTTGTCGCGGGAGAGGGCTATGAGACCCTGCTTACTGCCGACTATTCGCAGATTGAAATGCGAATCATGGCTCACCTATCTGAGGATGAGGGCCTTATCGAGGCTTTCAATAAGGGGGAAGACCTCCACAATTTTGTCGGAGCTCGGATCTACGGAGTTGAGCCGGAGGCTGTGACAGGTGCAATGAGGTCAAAGGTCAAGGCGATGAGTTACGGACTTGTCTACGGGCTGAGCGAGTACGGACTGGCAAGGCAGCTGAGAATCTCAAAAGCGGAGGCCAAACAGCTTATGAGTGACTACTTTGAGCGTTTTGGTGGTGTGAAGCGGTATTTGGACACCGTCGTCCAACGAGCTAAAAACCTTGGTCACACAACTACCGTCTACGGACGCAGGCGCCCATTTCCTGACCTGCAGTCGAAAATCTTCCAGGTCCGCGAGAACGCTCGCAGGGCCGCACTCAACGCTCCAATTCAAGGAACTGCAGCGGACATCATGAAGTTGGCGATGATCGAGGTTGAGTCCGGTATGAGTGCTGCAGGCCTGAAATCAAGGCTCTTGCTCCAGGTACACGACGAGTTGGTAATTGCTGTTTCACCAGGCGAGACCGAGAAGGTCAGACAGGTTGCTCTCGAAAAGATGCGCGATGTCGCGAAATTATCAGTCCCGCTCGATGTACACATAGGAATTGGGGAGAATTGGGAGCTAGCGGGTCATTAGAAATGGCGCTAAGCTTTCCCAGGTGCCTCAGGGCACCATCCCTGTCCGTTCGTCGGGCTAAAACCACAGAAAGTTTTGTGGTGTAGGCGCGACCCGAGTAAAACAAGTGGAGTACCCACACATATGGCATCCAAGACGACCGCAAAAACCACCAAGGTAGCAGTCAATGACATCGGCTCAGAAGCAGATTTTCTAGCAGCGGTCGAAGCAACACTCAAATTTTTCAACGATGGAGATCTCATCTCCGGCACCGTGGTCAAGATTGACCGTGACGAGGTGCTCCTAGACGTCGGTTACAAGACCGAAGGCGTCATCCCATCCCGCGAACTTTCAATCCGCCAGGACGCAGATCCAAACGACATCGTCAATGTTGGCGACGCCGTAGAGGCCCTAGTTCTCCAGAAGGAGGACAAGGAAGGCCGTCTGATTCTCAGCAAGAAGCGTGCTCAGTACGAGCGCGCCTGGGGAGATGTCGAGAAGGTCAAGGACGCCGATGGCATCGTCAAGGGAACTGTTATCGAGGTTGTGAAGGGTGGTGTCATCGTTGACATCGGTCTTCGTGGCTTCCTTCCTGCCTCGCTAATTGAATTGCGTCGCGTGCGCGACCTAGGTCCATACCTCGGAACCGAGGTTGAGGCCAAGATTCTTGAGCTAGACAAGAACCGCAACAACGTAGTTCTCTCTCGTCGTGCACTGCTGGAGCAGAGTCAGAGCGAGAGCCGCTCAACCATGATGAATGACCTAACCAAGGGACAGATCAGGACCGGAACGGTTTCCTCGATCGTCAACTTTGGTGCCTTCATCGACCTCGGTGGCGTAGACGGTCTCGTCCACGTTTCAGAGCTGAGCTGGAAGCACATTGAGCACGCCAGCGAGGTTGTAGAGGTTGGCCAGGAGGTCACCGTAGAGGTTCTCGAGGTGGATCAGGACAGGGAGCGCGTTTCACTGTCTCTGAAGGCGACCCAGGAAGATCCATGGCAGGTATTCGCAAGAACCCACGCCATTGGGCAGTACATCCCAGGCAAGGTCACCAAGATCGTGCCTTTCGGTGCATTTGTCCGCGTAGCAGATGGTATCGAGGGTCTCGTTCACATTTCCGAGCTCTCCAGCAAGCACGTTGAGCACGCGGATCAGGTTGTCACCGTGAACCAGGAAGTCTTTGTCAAGCTCATCGACATCGACCTAGAGCGCAGGAGAATCTCGCTATCCCTGAAGCAGGCAGTTGACGAGGTAGACCCAGACAGCACGGACTTCAACCCTGTTCTTTACGGTATGGATGCCGATTACGACGAGAAGGGTAACTACCGCTACCCAGAAGGCTTTGACCCTGAGACTAACGAGTGGAAGCCAGGCTTCGATGAGGCCAAGGCAAAATGGGAGGCTGACTATGCGGAATCCCAGCAGCGTTGGGAACTCCACAAGACTCAGGTAAAGGCAATTCGCGAGCAGCTAGCCGCGCTTCCAGATGCTGCACCAGCCGAGCAGGCCAGCGTAAGTTCTGGCGAGGCTCAGGACTCCGGCACTCTCGCCGAAGACGAGTCGCTAGCCGCATTGCGCGATCAGCTCTCAGAAGACAAGTAGTAAATCTAAGAAATCAAGACGGAGGGTCCAGCAGGGCCCTCCGTTTTTCTTTATCCTTGCAAGATGCTCATTGCACTAACTGGCGGTATTGGATCCGGGAAGACAACGGTTGCAGCACGCTGGGTCGAGCTAGGGGCTCGCGAGATTGACGCTGACTTACTCGCGAGGGAAGTGGTCGAGCCTAGTACCGAGGGGCTAGCCGAAATTGTCGAACGTTTTGGCAAGGAAATTCTCTTGGCAGATGGCTCTTTGGACCGGGGTGCGCTGGCCAAGGTTGCATTCGCAGATGACCAATCCCGCAAAGACCTAGAGGCTATTTTGCATCCAAGAATCCAAAGGCTGGCCGCCGAGCGCGTCAAAGGCCTGGGTGGAGTCATCGTTTACACGATTCCCCTTTTGGCTGAGACAAGCTCGAAGTTGGAATTCGACCGAGTGGTCACGGTGAGTTGTGATGAAGCTGTTCGGATTGACAGGCTCGTGACTCTCAGAGGCATGTCGAAGGAGGAGGCTATGGGCAGAATTACTGCGCAGGCTTCCGATGCCGAGCGGGAGGCAAGGGCCGATACTGTGATCGACTCAAACTGTCCAATGGATGAGCTAATTTCAAGAGCCGACGAGGTCTTTGCGACTTTCTCCTAGGCTTTAGTGGTGGAGCAAAGCCAAAGACCTTTCAAGGTCATCAGCGAGTACACACCGTCTGGTGATCAGCCAAAAGCTATTGACGAACTGGAGCGCAGGGTTCGAGCGGGAGAGCGAGACGTCGTTCTCTTGGGCGCAACCGGAACGGGAAAGAGTGCTACCACCGCTTGGCTCATAGAACGACTGCAGCGCCCAACGCTGGTAATTGCCCATAACAAGACCCTCGCAGCCCAGCTAGCGGGTGAATTGCGGGAACTGTTTCCAGAAAACGCTGTCGAGTACTTCGTCAGCTATTACGACTACTACCAGCCTGAGGCCTATGTTCCTCAGACGGATACCTTCATAGAGAAGGATTCGACCATCAACGAAGAGGTCGAGAGACTCAGGTACTCAGCGACCATGTCGCTTCTGTCTCGAAGAGATGTGATCGTGGTTGCAACAGTTAGCTGCATCTATGGCCTCGGAGCTCCCAAGGAGTACCTTGCGCAGTCACTCCCGATTAGCGTGGGACAGCGGATAGATCGAGATGAACTGATTCGCGCCTTGGTTGCGATCCAATATCAACGAAATGATGTTGAGTTCATCAGGGGCAACTTCCGCGTCAAGGGTGACACCGTGGAGGTCATCGCCGTCTATGACGAAGAGGCGACGCGTATTGAATTTTTTGGTGACGAGGTTGAGAGGATCTACCGCATTCATCCATTGACCGGTGAGATTTTGATGGAGCGCGAAAGTGTAGCGATCTATCCAGCCAGCTACTACGTTGCACCCGCAGAACGCATGGCACAGGCAATCGAAGACATCGAGAATGAGTTGGAACATAGATACCGAGAGTTTGAGAGGCAGCAAAAGCTCCTTGAGGCACAGCGCATCAAGATGCGCACCACTTTCGACCTCGAGATGATTCGGGAGCTTGGGTTTTGCTCCGGGATAGAGAACTACTCAAGGCACATAGATGGCCGAAGCCAGGGGGAGCCGCCTGCATGTCTCTTGGACTACTTTCCAGAGGACTTCCTAACAGTCATCGATGAGTCACACGTAACCATTCCTCAAATTAGGGCAATGTATAACGGCGACTCCTCAAGGAAGCGTACCCTCGTCGAGCACGGTTTCAGACTGCCCTCAGCGCTTGATAACAGGCCCCTTCGTTTTGAAGAGTTTCTTGAGAGGACTGGCCAGACGGTTTACCTCTCCGCAACCCCAGCCGACTATGAGCTGAATCTCGGAGACGGTGTTGTTGAGCAAATTATCCGCCCTACCGGCCTCGTCGACCCGGAGGTCCACGTCAAGCCCGCAAAGGGCCAAATCGATGACCTACTCGAGGAGATCAAAACCCGGACTGAGCGCGACGAACGCGTCCTTGTTACCACCCTCACCAAGAGGCTGGCAGAGGAGGTGACCGAGTACCTAACAGAGATGGGCATTCGTGTGCGCTACCTCCACTCTGATGTGGACACCCTACGACGAGTAGAGCTCCTCAGGGAGTTGCGTCAGGGTCTCTACGACGTGCTAGTCGGCATCAACCTGCTGAGAGAGGGTCTCGACCTCCCGGAGGTTTCGCTCGTAGCAATTCTCGATGCCGACAAGGAGGGATTCCTCCGCTCTACCACCTCACT
Source organism: Candidatus Aquiluna sp. XM-24bin5 (assembly GCA_003149555.1). Next base: position 342,491 of record QCWE01000001.1, on the reverse strand, counting down.
TATTCAGACGATAGGACGTGCCGCAAGGAATGTGAATGGTGAGGTCCACATGTATGCAGATAAGGTTACCGACTCGATGAAGAGGGCAATCGACGAGACTAACCGTCGCCGCGAGAAGCAGATTGAATTCAACAAGCTAAACGGTATTGACCCCACGCCGCTGAGAAAGAAGATCGCCGACATAACGGACAGCCTGAATCGTGAGGAACTTGATACCGAAGCACTCATGGAAAGCCTTAGAAAGCAGCCTGCCAGAAAGGTGGCATCAACGCCGATGCGTGGACGCAGAGACATTGGTAAGGCCGGAAGTGATCAGCTCTTGGCTACGATCATTGATCTTGATGCCCAAATGAAAGCAGCAGCAGCCGAACTCAAGTTTGAGCTCGCGGCTCGGATTCGCGATGAGATTGCGGAGCTCAAAAGAGAGCTAAGGCAATTTGAGCAAGCCGGCCATGCATAGACTTCTACGGTGATCATCGAGAACCCAAAAGGCCCGCATCTAGCAATCAAAGGTGCTCGAGTTCACAATCTGAAGAATCTAAACCTAGAGATTCCAAGAGATGCCATGGTGGTCTTCACGGGTCTCAGCGGCTCTGGGAAGTCATCTCTGGCCTTCGACACCATCTTTGCCGAGGGGCAGCGTCGTTATGTTGAGTCTCTGAGCGCCTATGCGCGCCAGTTCCTGGGGCAGGTTGACAGGCCGGATGTGGACTTCATTGAAGGGTTGTCACCGGCAGTCTCTATCGACCAAAAATCTACGAACCGGAATCCGCGCTCGACCGTCGGCACCATCACCGAGATTCATGATTACCTGAGGCTTCTCTGGGCCAGGATTGGTGTGCCGCATTGCCACGAGTGTGGCGAGATCATTTCCAAGCAAACGCCCCAAGCAATTGTTGACCAGCTGATGGCCTTCAAAGAGGGAACAAGGTTCCAGCTGCTAGCTCCAATCGTCCAGCAGAAAAAGGGGGAGTTTGTAGACCTCTTTGCTTCCCTTCAATCCCAGGGTTACGCGCGTGCGGTAGTGGATGGAGAGACCGTTACTCTTTCTGAGGCTAAGCCGCTAAAGAAAAGCTACAAACACGACATTTCGGTAGTCGTCGATCGTCTCGTGGTAAAGCCTGATGCGCAGGGCAGAATCACCGACAGCGTTGAAACAGCCCTAAAGCTTGCCGACGGCAGGGTCGTTGTCGATTTTGTCGATGAGAAAAAGCAGCGAACCTTCAGCGAACGGCTTAGTTGCCCAAACGAGCACGAGATAGTTCTTAGCGAGATTGAACCTCGAACCTTTTCCTTCAATGCCCCCTTCGGAGCCTGCCCAGATTGCACCGGCCTCGGTACGAAGATGGCGGTAGACCCAGAGCTAGTTGTTGGGGACCCAGCTTCGACCATCAATGAGGGGGTCATTTTGCCCTGGTCAACCCAAGGCAAGGGCCTCTACAGCTACTTCACCAGACTCCTCGCGGGTCTTGCGAGTGACCTTGAGTTTGACCTCGATACTCCTTGGGAGAAGTTACCCGAGTCCGTGAGGGACGCCGTTCTAAATGGCAACGACTTTGAGGTGCAGGTAAAGTGGCGCTCCAAGTACGGCCGGGAGATGCGCTACACATCAGGATTCGAAGGGGTGCTGCCTTATGTCGAGCGGCGCTACCACGAGTCGGATTCTGACTGGGCAAGAGGCAAGTGGGCGGAGTTCCTTAGAGAGATACCGTGCCCTGCCTGCCAGGGAGCAAGGCTCAGGCCAGAGGTACTTGCAGTCAAAGTCCACGGGAAATCTATCCACGATGTGGCAATCTACTCACTGGGCCAGGCTCACAGTTTCTTCGAAGGTCTCAAGCTCTCGACCCGTGAGCAGAAGATTGCGGCTCAGGTGCTTCGAGAGATTCGTGCTCGACTTGATTTCCTTTTAGCAGTGGGGCTGGACTACCTCTCACTTGAGAGGAGTGCGGGATCTCTTTCCGGAGGCGAGGCTCAAAGAATCAGGCTCGCCACCCAAATTGGGGCTGGACTGACTGGTGTCCTCTATGTCCTTGATGAGCCCTCCATCGGCCTGCACCAGCGAGACAATCGCAGGCTCATTGAAACCCTTATAAAGCTCCGTGATCTGGGTAACACTCTGATCGTCGTGGAACATGATGAGGACACCATCAAGGCCGCGGACTGGCTGGTAGACATCGGGCCTGGAGCTGGCCTGGGTGGCGGTGAAGTTGTCCACTCCGGCTCGTATGCAGCTATTTTGGACAATCGCAACTCGATAACCGGGGACTACCTCTCAGGCCGCATAAAGATTGAAACTCCCAAGAAAAGACGCAAGACAAACAAAGAGCGTCAGATAAAGGTTGTTGGGGCCAAGGAAAACAACCTGAGAGACGTCAATGTGAGCTTCCCACTTGGAGTGATGACAGCTGTCACTGGCGTTAGTGGTTCCGGCAAATCCTCTCTGGTAAACGACGTGCTCTACCAGGTGCTCGCCAACAAGCTCAATGGCGCCAAAGGCGTTCCTGGGCGACACATTCGCGTTGAGGGACTTGAGCAACTGGACAAGGTTGTGCACGTCGATCAGGCGCCTATTGGTCGCACACCCAGGTCAAATCCGGCAACATACACCGGAGTCTTTGACCACATCAGGAAGCTTTTCGCCGAGACTCCTGAATCCAAGGTTCGTGGCTACCAGCAGGGAAGGTTTTCCTTCAACGTGAAAGGTGGTCGCTGCGAGAGCTGCAGCGGTGACGGAACCATCCGCATCGAGATGAACTTCCTGCCGGATGTGTATGTGACCTGTGAGGACTGCAAAGGTGCTCGCTACAACCGTGAGACCCTGCAGGTGAAGTACAAAGGGAAGTCCGTTGGAGACGTCCTCGCGATGCCAATTAGCGAGGCTGCCGAGTTCTTTGCCCCTATCAACTCAATTGCTCGGTACCTAAATACCTTGGTGGATGTTGGCCTTGGTTATGTCAGGTTGGGGCAGAGTGCGACCACGCTCTCCGGTGGTGAGGCGCAGCGCGTCAAGCTTGCAACAGAGCTTCAGCGCAGGTCGACTGGTCGGACCATTTACGTTCTAGACGAGCCGACCACTGGTCTCCATTTCGAGGACACCAAGAAACTTCTGAACGTGCTTTCGGACCTCACCGACAAGGGAAACACCGTCATTGTGATTGAGCACAACCTAGATGTCATTCGTTGCTGCGACTGGGTTATTGACCTGGGTCCCGAAGGTGGCAGTGGCGGAGGACAGGTGATTGCAGAGGGCACGCCTGAAAAGGTTGCGGCTAGCAAGACGTCGCACACCGGTAAGTTCTTGGCTGAGCTATTGGCATAGCGTCATGACTCAACTCAGCTTTAGACCCAAAACCTCTGAGATCCCAACCCAACCGGGCGTATATCGATTCTTAGATAAACGGGGAAGAGTCCTTTACGTAGGCAAGGCCAAGAACCTTAAGTCGAGGCTAACGAGCTACTTTGGCACCTTCAGCAAACTCCATGAGCGAACCCAGAGAATGCTGCTTGCGGCATCAGATGTGAAGTGGACCATCGTTGACACCGAATACGATGCGCTACAGCTTGAATTCATGTGGATCAAGGAGTTCGATCCTCCCTACAATGTTCGCTTTCGCGACGACAAAAGCTATCCCTACCTGGCCATTTCTGTTTCCGAGGACGTGCCTAGGGCCTTCATAACCCGTAACCGTGAAATACGTGGACTTAGGTATTTCGGCCCCTACACCCAAGCCTGGGCCATTAGGGAGACTCTGGACACGCTGCTGAAGGTCTATCCCGTTAGGTCCTGTTCTAAGGGTGTCTATGACCGCGCTGTCCGCTCCGGGAGGCCGTGCCTCCTTGCCGAAATCGGCAAGTGTTCGGCGCCATGCGTCGACCGGATCTCCAAACCCGAACACAAGGCACTTGCGAAGCGACTGGGGGATTTCGTTGCCAGCGGAAGCGAGCATCATGTTGCAGAACTTCGAGAAAAAATGCAGCAGGCCAGTGATGCGGAAAACTTCGAACTTGCCGCCAACCTTAGAGATGACGTAGCGGCACTGGAAAAAGTGCTAGAGAAGACAACTGTGGTGCTGTCTGATCAGACAGACGCTGACCTCATTGGACTTGCGAGAGATGAACTGAGTGCTGCCGTGTCAATTTTTATTGTTCGCGGCGGAAGGATTCGAGGCAACCGATCAATGGTGGTTGACCTGGAGCTAGATAGAAATAACTCGGAGCTCATCGAGTACCTAATTCAAGAGCTCTACACTCCAAACGCAAAGGGAACCTCGATGGAAATTCCAAAGCTTTTATTGGTGCCCGAGCTACCAAAAGACAAAACCCCAGTGGAGGCATTCCTGTCTGGCCAGCGAGGGAAGCCAGTAAAAGTCGCGACGGCGCAGCGAGGGGAGAAGGCAACCCTTGCCAAAACAGCCCAGACGAATGCGGAGCACGCTCTCAATAGCTACAAGCTCAAGAGAAGTAGCGACTTCACCGCCAGGGCAGATGCTTTAGCCGGCATCCAGAGAGCCTTGCAAATGGAAGAGGCACCGCTAAGAATCGAGTGTTTCGACATTTCGCACCTATCCGGCACGGGAACCGTCGGCTCCATGGTCGTGTTTGAAGACGGTCTTCCAAAGAAGGACCAGTACCGCAGATTCAACCTGGAAACCGCAGATGACACAGAATCGATCTACCAAGTGCTCATGCGAAGGCTGAAATATCTAGGGGAAGAAACTAGTGAAAAGTTCAGCTATCGACCGTCGCTAATGCTGATTGATGGTGGTTTGCCTCAGCGAGGAGCAGCTATCCGGGCCCTCGAGGACAGCGGCATTGGAGACATCACAATCGCGACGCTAGCCAAGAGACTTGAGGAGGTATTTACCACCGGCAGTGACTATCCGGTAATTTTCCCTAGAACCTCAGAAGAGCTGTTCCTTCTCCAGCGAATCAGAGACGAGGCTCATAGATTCGCAATTACTGCTCAAAGGGCAAAGCGGAGCAAGACGATAGCGTCCCAGCTTCTCGAGATTCCCGGGCTGGGGGAGCGGAAGGTCAGACTGCTGCTTCGAAAGTATGGCTCTCTAAAGCGCATCCGCTCGGCTAGTGCAGAGGAAATCGCAACCTTGGATGGATTCGGATTGAAACTTGCCACTCAAATTCGCGAATATCTGGGTGATTTACAAGAAGGCAACACGCGCGACACGCCGAAGGACTAACCTGTAACCAATCATCAGGGGAGAGATGGACGACTCTAGAAAACCAGAGCTATTGGTTGTGACCGGCATGTCCGGTGCAGGCCGCTCTACGGTCGGCAACGCCCTGGAAGATCAGGGTTGGTACGTAATCGATAACCTGCCTCCGCAAATGCTCGGTCCAATCAGTGATCTCTTTGCTCTGAGTAAGGCGAAGCTACCAAAAATCGCCGTCATCACTGATGTTCGGGGAGGTGAGTTCTTCAACGAGCTTCAGAGCAAGCTCGGCGAGCTTAGAGTAAGGGACATAGCGGTTAGAGTGCTTTTTCTGGAGGCTAGCGACAGCGCACTGGTGAAGCGCTTTGAGTCGGTTCGTAGGCCTCATCCGCTCCAGGAAGACGGCACCGTGCTGGATGGCATCACAAAGGAGCGCACTGAGCTCATAGGCCTGAGAGAGAGCGCAGATGTTGTGTTCGACACCTCAGAGACAAACGTTCATCAGCTCACAAACAGGGTTGCAGAGGCCTTCGCCACCAATTCCAAGGCCCTGAAGATCAATGTGCTGAGTTTCGGTTTCAAATATGGCATCCCGGTTGATGCTGACCTCGTGGCAGATGCCAGATTCATTGCAAATCCGCATTGGAAAGAAGAGCTGAGGTCCCAGACCGGGAACGACGATGAGGTTCGGGCTTACGTTCTTGAGCAGCCAGGAGTTGAGGACTTTCTAAATCATTATGTGGCCTCGCTCGGGAGGGTTCTGGCTGGCTACCGAAATGAGAACAAGAGATTTGCAACGATTGCAATCGGCTGCACCGGCGGGAAGCACCGTTCGGTTGCTATGGCCAATGAAATTGCAAGACGACTTGAGAAGGAGGCTGATGTGACCATCAGCGTGCAGCACAGAGACTTGGGTAGGGAGTAAGAGTGGCCCTGACAGCGGCAATAAAGGACGAACTGGCAAGAGTTCCCACCGGCAACAGCCTTGTACGTGCTGCGGAACTGGCGACTATTCTTCGGTTTTGCGGCGGTCTTCACCTGATTTCTGGTCGCATTGCGATCGAGGTTGAACTCGACTCCGCAACCCTTGCCCGGAGGATGACTCGCGCAATAGCGGAGCTCTACGGGATTCAGGCCGAATTGAGCGTGGTATCTGCAGGCGGCCTTAGAAAGCAGAGTGGATATCAAATCAGGGTTCTTCGGGACGGGGAATTGCTGGCGCGACAGACGGGACTTATCGACAACCGCGGTCGGCCAGTGCGCGGACTTCCCGCAACCCTTGTTTCCTCCACGATGGATGAGGCTCGGGCCATTTGGAGGGGCGCATTCTTGGCTCATGGAACTCTGACCGACCCCGGCAGGTCGACATCTCTTGAGGTAACCGCTCCGGGTAACGAATCGGCAATGGCTCTCGTGGGAGTCGCTCGTCGCCTTGGAGTAAACGCGAAGGCGCGTGAGGTTCGAAATGTCTTCAGGGTGGTCGTTCGCGATGGGGAGGGCATCACCGAACTGCTGAGGCAAATGGGTTGCGTGGATCAGGTTGATAAGTGGGAAGAACTTCGAAACCGCAGGGAAGTAAGGGGTGCAGCAAATCGTCTCGCAAATTTTGACGATGCGAACCTCAGACGCAGCGCCCAAGCGGCAGTCGCCGCCAGTGCGCGGGTGCAGCGAGCTCTAGAAATTCTTGGAGCGGATGCGCCGGAACATCTCAAGTACGCAGGCGAGCTGAGGCTGAAGCACAAGGATGCTTCGCTCGATGAACTTGGAAGACTCGCGGAGCCTCCCATGACAAAGGACGCCGTCGCGGGAAGAATCCGTAGGCTACTGGCGACCGCAGATCGTCGGGCTGCTGACCTTGGTATTCCGGACACAGAATCGGTAATTGCAGACCTGCTCGAGGAATAATCGCGCCTTACAGCGCTTAGAACTAAGTACCAGAAGGAGAAACCATGACCTACCAGCTTCCAGAACTCAACTACGACTACTCAGCACTCGAGCCACACATCTCTGCCCGAATTATGGAGCTGCATCACTCAAAGCACCACCAGGCCTATGTGACTGGAGCTAACGCAGCACTCGAGGCCATGGAAAAGGCGAGAAGTGAAGATAACTTCGCCACTCTCCCCAAGCTACAGAAGGATCTCGCATTCAACCTCGGAGGTCACGTCAATCACAGCATTTTCTGGAAGAACCTAAGCCCGTCCTCTCAAGCCCCAGAGGGTGAACTTGCAGCCGCGATAAACGAGTACTTTGGCTCTTTTGAAGCCTTCAAGAGCCACTTCTCCGCAGCCGCCATGGGAATTCAGGGATCGGGCTGGGCATATCTCGCCTGGGACGCTCTGGGCAACAGAATGATCATTGGTCAGCTCTATGACCAGCAGGGCAACCTAGCGATGGGTAACATCCCTCTGCTGATGCTCGACATGTGGGAGCACGCGTTCTACCTCGACTACCAGAACGTAAAAGCCGACTACGTGAAGGCATTTTGGAACATTGTGAACTGGGAAGACGTTGCTAGCCGATTCGGCTCGGTTTCGGTGCACTCAAAGTCTCTACTGCTAGGCTAGGGCGGTCCGCCCAAAGGTGCGCGGGGCTTTTTGTTCAATAAAAATCTGGAGTATCTTTCGTGACTCGCATTGGAATTAATGGCTTTGGCCGCATCGGACGTAACTACCTAAGGGCAGCGCTAGCTCAAAACTCAGACCTTGAGATCGTTGCCGTAAATGACCTGTCGGACCCCGCAGGTCTTGCTCACCTGCTGAAGTACGACTCAATCACAGGTCGCCTCGGCGCAGCAGTGTCAGTTGACGGTGACAACATCGTTGTGAATGGCAAGAACATCAAGGTTCTAGCCGAGCGCGACCCAGCAAACTTGCCCTGGAAAGATTTGGGTGTAGACATTGTGATCGAGTCGACGGGTATCTTTACCGACGGCGAGAAGGCGAAGAAGCACATTGAGGCCGGCGCCAAGAAGGTTCTAATCTCAGCCCCAGCCACTAACGAGGACGCGACCTTTGTTATCGGCGTGAACGAGCACCTCTACGATCCCGAGAAGCACCACATCATCTCCAACGCCTCTTGCACCACGAACTGCCTAGCTCCGCTGGCAAAGGTGTTCAACGATCGATTCGGTGTTGTGAATGGACTCATGACCACGATTCACGCCTACACCGCTGATCAGAATCTGCAAGACGGCCCGCACAAGGATCTAAGACGTGCACGAGCTGCAGCTCTCAACATCGTCCCTTCTTCAACAGGTGCAGCAAAGGCAATTGGGCTGGTTCTGCCAGAGCTGAAGGGCAAGCTCGACGGCTTTGCTCTAAGAGTTCCAGTGCCTACCGGTTCGATTACTGACCTGACTCTTGTGTCGGACAAGAAGGTCACGGTTGACGAAATTAAGGCCGCCTACAAAGAGGCTGCTGACGGCCCGCTGAAGGGCATTCTTCTCTACACCGAGGACGAGATTGTCTCAAGCGACATTGTTACCGACCCTCACTCCTCAATCTTTGACGCAGGTCTGGTTAGGGTCATTGACAACACCGTCAAGCTTTCAAGTTGGTATGACAACGAGTGGGGATACTCCAACCGTTTGGTTGAGCTAACTGCACTGGTTGCCGCCAAGCTCTAATGCTCAGATCCATCAGCTCGCTAAATGACCTAAGCGGCAAGCGAGTAATCCTGCGATGTGATTTCAATGTCCCGCTAGATTCAGGTCAGATTGTCGACGATGGCAGGATTCGAGCCGCTCTACCGACCATTCGTCACCTCATCGACTCTGGCGCCAGAGTGATCGCTTGTTCACACCTGGGTAGGCCAGATGGTGAAGTAAAACCGGAGTACTCTTTAGCGCCGGTCGCACAGCGTCTCGAGGAACTATTGGGTCAACCCGTGATTTTTGCCAGCGACACAATTGGTTCGCAGGCCAAAGCTGCATCCAAAGTCCTAGAGGACGGCGGCGTTGCGCTCTTGGAGAATCTGCGATTCAGCCCGCTCGAGACCTCCAAAGACTCAGCCGAACGTTCGGAATTTGCAAAGCAACTCTCGGAGCTTGGTGATGTTCTAGTGAGTGACGGCTTTGGCGTGGTTCACCGGAAGCAAGCGAGTGTTTACGAGCTGGCAGAGCTACTTCCAAGCTACGCGGGGCTTCTGGTTGAGCGCGAAGTCGAGGTTCTCCAGTCATTGACGGCGAACCCCCAGCGACCTTATGCAGTTGTTCTAGGCGGCTCAAAGGTCTCCGACAAGCTTGCTGTGATCGAGAATCTGCTACCGCGGGTCGACAAGCTTCTGGTGGGCGGAGGAATGGTCTTCACACTTCTCGCGGCGAAGGGGCACGATGTGGCCTCCAGTCTGCTTGAGGCTGACCAGATTGACACCGTCAAAGGTTTTTTCGCTCAGGCTGAGAGTCTTGGTGTTGAGATAGTGCTTCCTTCGGACATCGTCGTCGCAAGTGGCTTTAGCAAAGACGCTGAGCACGAGGTTGTCGCAGCTGATCAAATTGCCAACTCCAAGTTTGGTTCGGCCGGGATTGGACTGGACATCGGACCCGAGTCCGCGAAGGACTTAGCCTCCGTAATAGCAGCTTCTAAGACAGTCTTCTGGAACGGGCCGATGGGAGTCTTTGAGTTTGAGAACTTCTCGCACGGCACCAGGGCGGTAGCGCAGGCTCTAACCGCGATGGATGGATTATCAGTGGTTGGCGGCGGTGATTCTGCATCTGCTGTAAGAGCGCTTGGTTTTTCAGAGGAAGCCTTCGGTCACATCTCAACCGGAGGCGGAGCTAGCCTTGAGTATCTAGAGGGCAAGGCCCTACCCGGACTGGAGGTCCTAGATGACTAACCGCACCCCGCTAATTGCAGGCAACTGGAAGATGAACCTGGACCACCTCCAGGGGATCGCTCTAATCCAGAAGGTTTGTTGGACCTTGAACGATGCCGACCACGACTACAAAGAAGTCGAGGTTGCGATTTTCCCGCCATTTACTCACCTCAGAAGTGCACAGACCCTGATTGACGCCGAGAAGTTTGAGGTCAAGCTAGGGGCCCAAGATCTCTCCGAGCACGAGTCTGGTGCCTACACCGGTGAGATTTCGGGAATTATGCTCAAAAAACTCGACGTCGAGTATGTGCTAATTGGCCACTCAGAGCGCAGGCAATTCGCAGGCGACGACGACGATCGTGTGAATAAGAAGGTTGCCGCCGCATTCAAGTCGGGGCTGGTGCCAGTGATCTGCGTTGGGGAAACTCTTGAGGAGCTGGAGACCCGCGGACAAAGCGCCGTTCCAGTTGAGCAAACCCTCGCAGCATTGGGTGGACACGAGTCGCTTGGAGAGTTCGTTATCGCCTATGAGCCCGTGTGGGCAATCGGAACCGGCAAGGTTGCAACTCCTGAGGAGGCCGAGACTGTATCAAAGGCTATCCGGATGGCCTTGAAGGAGAAATTTGGCGACGATGCGGCCAATTCTCGGATTCTCTACGGAGGTTCGGTGAAGGCAAACAACGTTGCCGGGTTCTTGCAAAGTGAAGAGGTTGATGGTGTGCTAGTGGGCGGTGCATCTTTGGTTGCCGAGGAATTTTCGGGTATTGCCCGCTATAAAAAGCACATAGTTCTATAATTTGACGAGGTTTTCGGAGGAATAATGGCCGCTCTACAAACAGCCCTGCTGGTGCTACTAGCTATCACCAGCGTGCTACTGATACTTATGATTCTGCTCCACAAGGGCCGTGGTGGCGGTGTAGCAGACATGTTTGGTGGCGGTGTAACCAGCTCAATGCAGTCCTCAGGGGTTGCTGAGCGTAACCTCAATCGCATCACCGTTATTTTGGGGCTTGTCTGGGTGACGGTGATCATCGTTCTCGGACTATTTACGAGATTTGGCTGGGCCTAATGTCATCATCACCATCAATTAGAGGTGCGAGGGTTGGCGCCGGCCCAATGGGGGAGAAGGATCGCGGTCACCAGGTAGATAAGGTGACCATCAGTTTCTACTGTGCCAATGGGCACGAAAACCACCCCTTTTTCGCAGCAAGCGTTGAAGAAGAGGACATTCCTCAAGAGATTGATTGCCCATCGTGCGGTTTCCCAGCCGGCAGAGACAAGGCAAATCCGCCACTGGTTGCAAAGATTGAGCCCTACAAAACCCATCTCGCCTACGTCAAGGAGCGTCGCACCGACGCCGAGGCCAAGCAAATCCTCGATGAAGCGCTTCAGCTAATTCGTGAGCGTCGAGAAAAAGCGGCTGCCGCTGCTAAAGCGCGTCGCTGATTTCGCTATCCAAATACCAGGTCGTTTCACCCAGTCCCTGCACCTTTGCCGCAGGGAGCTCACCAGCAAAAACTTTCCTCAACGAGTCTGCCTTAGCAGAACCCGAGACTAGGAACCACACTCTCTCGGAACTAGAGAGTGCCTCGTAGCTGAAACTCAACCTTTGACTAGGGGGCTTAGGTGAATCACTCTCAGAGACAATCCAGCCCTTTCCATGGAGCCTTCCTGGGAACAGAGAAGCAATATGACCATCTGGCCCCATGCCAAGGATTGCGAGATCAATTTGCTTCCGCGGCATTTCCACCGGTCCCAGCAGCTCACTAATTCGCCTGTTGAACAGCTCCGCATCTTGATCTAAGCCCCCTGAGGGCTGCGGGTAACGAAGCAGGTTAGCTTCCAGTTCGGGAAAAACATCCAGAGCCTGTAGCTCATTTCGATCTGGGTGATCCACGTCAACATAGCGCTCATCACCAAAAATAAAAGTGACCCCTTGAAGCTCAATCGAAGATCTACCAAGAGCGCCAACAAATTCGATTCCTAGGGTTCCACCTGTCAGCAGCACAGTTAACTCGGACTGCTGCTCGCGGAGCCGAGATACCAGTTTTCCAAAGTCATCGATAGCTTGAGCTATGAGAGCTGCGGGGTCTGCAAGTACATTCGTGTTCATTAGCTACCCAAAGTCCCAGTCAGCACCTTGCCGTAGACGCTGTCCTCTCCGAGATAGCGCATGTCTTCCACTAGGCAGTCCATGTCGCTTCTTTGGGGGAGTAAGACTGAAGATTCAGGTGCATCTGGTTGAGAAATCAATGCAACCTGTCCTGAGCGAAGAATCCGAAGTTCTCCGGAATCAAACTTCACAATTACACCAGCGATCCCTTGGACGGTCTTTCCATCCAGAGCCTCTGTCACCTCAGTCTTAGCATTAAGACTCTGCCCCAACCAAGCTGCCAGCAGATGGGCACTGGGGGAGCTGAGGGCACCATAGACGACAACCTTTTCGACATTGCGGTGACCGTGAGCATCAAAGAGTGCTGCCAATTGGGATCTCCAGAGGGTGATCCTGGTCCAGGACATGTCTCCATCTCCCGGGGTGTAGTTGGTGGCAAGTTGTTGCAGGAAGGCCATTGGGTCGGGCTGCGAGGAAGCGTCCGTTATGCGCCTCGAGGCGATCTCCCCAATTGGGCTTTCAGATGGGTTGCCAGAGCACTCCGAGGGCCACCATGCAACAACTGGCGCATCCGGCAGCATAAGGCCCGACACCAGCGACTCTGTATTGCTTGCCGCATTTCCCATGGCTCTTAGGATCACTACTTCGCTCGCCCCGGCATCCCCTCCAACCCGGATTTCGGCGTCCAAACGATCTGTGCCGCCTCTGCTTTGGTCTTTTGCTAGGACGATGATGCGGGAAGGGTGCAGCTTGGAAGCGCCATTTGCAGCGGTAACTGCAGACTCAAGGTTCTGGAGGTCAGTCTCAACAATTAGTGTCAGCACCCGCCCGAGTGCAACGACACCACCTGCCTCTCGCAGCTCCTGAAGTCGCTTACCAATCTTTGAGACGGTTGTGCTGGGCATATCTACGATCAAGGTATCCTCCAGCTCCTTCCATCACGTTCAAGCATTTTCTCAGCAGACTCTGGACCCCACGAACCTGGCGCATAGTTCTCGGGTGAGGATGAAGTTGCCCAGTGCCTGACAATTGGGTCCAGGATTTGCCAGGAAAGCTCCACCTCGCGTTGACGAGGAAAGAGGGGTGGCTCGCCTAGCAGCACATCCAGGATGAGACGCTCATAAGCCTCGGGGGAGTCTTCTGTGAAGGCGTGACCATAACCAAAATCCATTGTCACATCTCGAACCTGCATGCTTGGTCCAGGAACTTTTGAGCCGAACCGGATCGTCACACCCTCATTCGGCTGCACCCTGATGACTAGGGCATTCTCCCCGAGCTGGGCGGTCTCGGCCTTGCCGAAGAGTTGGTGCTCCGGACGCTTGAAAACGACTGCAATCTCAGTAACCCTGCGGCCCAGCCTCTTGCCCGCTCGAAGGTAGAAGGGTGCACCTTGCCACCTGGGTGTGTCCACCTCCAGCCTCATCGCGGCGTAGGTCTCGGTTTTTGAATCCTCTGTGATTCCGTCTTCGTCGAGGTAGCCTGCAACCTGCTGACCGCCTTGCCAGCCGGAAACGTATTGACCGTGCGCGGTGTGCTTTGAAAGATCATTTGGCAGCTTCACGGCTGCTAGGACAGCCTCCTTACTGCTTCTGAGCTCTGCAGCATCAAAACTCCTCGGTTTCTCCATTGCCGTGAGGGCCAGAAGCTGAAGGAGGTGGTTTTGGATCACATCTCTTGCTGCACCAATACCGTCGTAGTAACCGGCGCGACCGCCGATGCCGATGTCCTCGGCCATTGTGATCTGGACGTGGTCGATGAATTGACTGCTCCAAATCGGCTCAAAAAGCTGATTTGCGAAACGAAGTGCAAGAAGATTCTGAACTGTTTCCTTGCCGAGATAGTGGTCGATTCGAAATACCGAGTCAGGCGGAAATACTCTCTCCACCACCTCGTTGAGCTCGATGGCGCTCTTGAGATCACTGCCAAATGGTTTCTCGACAACTACCCTCCGAAACTGACCCTCTTCAGCCTGCGAGAGGCCGGACTTCTCCAGTTGCCCCAGAACGAGGGGGAAGTCTCTCGGGGGAATAGAGAGGTAGAAGGTGTGATTACCTGCCGTGCCCCGCTCGCTGTCGAGCTCATCGACAACCTGCTTGAGTTTCCCAAAAGCGATCTCATCATCATGCTGGCCAGAGACGAACCTGATTCCCCGAACCAGTTGCTCCCAAACAGACTCGGACCAATTAGTTCTCGAGTACTGCTTCACCGCATCGTGGACAAATTTCTCAAAGTCTTCTCGAGACCACTCTCGTCTTGCAAACCCAACAATCGAGAAAGCCGGCGGTAGCAAGCCGCGGTTGGCCAGGTCATAGATTGCAGGAAGCAGCTTCTTTCGTGAGAGATCCCCGGTGACCCCAAACATTATTAGGCCAGACGGGCCCGCTATCTTTTGGAGCCTGATGTCCTCAGTGCTCTTGAGTGGGTTGGGGCTCACGACTCGATGATCTTCTTCAACAATTCAAGTTGTCCCAGAGGTTCAGATAGGTGAATGGACACTACAGGAGCACCGCTCTCCGCTATAACTCTGGCATCACCGGCTGCCTGAGCCGCGATGAGTTCGCCGAATGTGAATGGGCGCTCGTTGATTTCTAGGTCCATGCCAGCTTCACCGGTGATCTGAATGAACAGCCCCTGACTCGGACCGCCCTTGTGATACTGCCCAGTTGAGTGGAGGAACCTTGGGCCCCACCCAAAAGTAGTTGGACGACCCGTGCGCTTTGCAGTTATGTCTCGCAAGGATTCAAATTGCGGGTATTCCATGCGGTTTAGGTAGACATGGAACGAGAAGTAGCTGTGCTCATTAGCGAGGGACATGAGCTGCTCCAGCGCTGCCTCCACCGTCTGGCCGACGATTTCGATCCCCGCTGAGCTGACAGCCATTCCGCGGTCCACAAACTCAACCTCAGCGGCTTGCTGGGGAGAATCAAGGAGTGCACGGGCTGCTACCTTTGCGCTCTCAACGTTTGGCTGGTCAAACGGGTTAATCTCCAAAAGGTATCCGGCGAGAGCGGTTGCCCACTCCCAGAGCAGGAAGAGTTCACCGAGGTCGCCCTCAAAACTGCAGTGCGCGCTTGGGTTCTTGGCTCGAATGGTTACAGTGTCCGCTGGTGTGGAAGCTAGTTCTGGAGCGGAACTCGTGACGACCACGGGAAGTACACCGCGTCCTTCCTTGCCTGTACTCTCCGCAACCAACTGCTCTACCCAGTCACCAAACCCTGGGTAAGCGTCACTTTCGATCAGGAACTTGTCCCAACTGGCGCTATCGCCTGCCATTGCCGCTGCTAGCCATATCGCGGGGTTGTCCTCGGAGTCGTAGTGCAGTGAGGTGGCGGCAGATGCAGCACTAGAGAGAAGCTGTGAGATGTCAGCGCCAGCAAGTCCGGCCGGAACTAGGCCAAAAGCTGTAAGAGCCGAATAACGCCCTCCGACAGTTGGGTCAGCGTTGAAGACTCGATAGCCGGCTTCGCGGGACGCGACCTCCAGAGGTGACCCCGGGTCAGTCACAATGACAATTCGTTCTCTAGCATCAATGCCAGCTGCGCTAAAGGCGCTCTCGAAGGCTCTCTTCTGGCTATCTGTCTCAACCGTCGAGCCAGACTTTGAGGACACCACCGCAACAGTTCTCTCGAGATCTGTAAGTGCCGCAGCTACTTGGTCGGGTGAAGTTGCGTCCAGCACAACCAAGTCAACTCCGGAGTTCTTGCAGATGACCTCGGGAGCAAGGGAGGAGCCTCCCATGCCGCAGAGGACTACCCGATCGATACCTGTTTCCCTGAGCGAGTCGCGAAGCGCAAATATCTCTCCTAGAAGACCGGCAGAGTCGGATGCTGAACTGACCCACCCAAGTCGCTTACTCGCTTCTTCTTGAGCTAAGGGACCCCAGATGGTGTCATCCTTTTCTGCAAGTCGCGAACTGATCTGATCTTCGATCAAACGACGGACTGCAGGCTCAACCAGTGGCCGGAAGTCTTCCGAGATGCCGACCTGGATCATGCGTTGTCCAAAGCTGAGGTCACAGTCGCAACTAGATCATCCCAAGAGTCAATGAACTTCTGGACGCCTTCGCTCTCGAGGCTCTCTGTTACATCGGCAAAATCGATTCCAGCATCCGCGAGATCCTGCATAACCTGCTTGGCATCCGCAATGTTTGGGACGATGGAGTTGCCAGGGATTTCTCCGTGGTCTGCTGTCGCCATCATTGTCTTCTCTGGCATTGTGTTGACTACATCCGCAGCGACCAGTTCAGTTACATAAAGCGTGTCAGGCAGGTTTGGGTCTTTCACCCCGGTCGAAGCCATGAGAGGTCGCTGGATTCTGGCCCCCTGCTGCGAGAGCGCCTGCCAGCGCTCAGAAGCAAATTGAGCCTGGTAGAGGTCGTAGGCCAGACGAGCGTTTGCAAGCGCTGCCTTTGATTTCAAGTCAGCTCTTCCCAAGCCTTCTAGTCGCTTGTCGACTTCCGTGTCGACGCGAGAGACAAAGAACGAGGCAACAGAGTGAATCTTTGACACGTCAACGCCTGCCCCGATAGCTCTCTCGAGTCCGCTCATGTAGGCGTCGATGACCGTCTCATAGCGCTCCACGGAGAAGATAAGGGTCACATTCACTGAGATGCCCGCTGCCGTGACCTCGGTGATTGCCTCAAGACCCGCAATAGTCGCGGGAATCTTAATCATTACGTTTTCCCTATTGACCTTTGCATAGAGCTCTTTTGCCTGAGCGATGGTTGCTTGTGCATCGTGAGCTAGGCCTGGCTCGACCTCGATAGAGACCCTGCCATCGACGCCAGCGGTTGCTGAGTAAACACCCTCAAAGATGCTGCAAGCATTTGCCACATCCTCAGTCGTGAGATTGAAGATTGTCTTTGATGCGTCACTGCCAGCGGCCTTTTCGGCTGCGATGGCGGGCGAGTAGCTGTCCGATGAAAGCGCCTGGGCAAAAATCGTCGGATTAGTCGTGACACCACGTACCGAATAGTTTTCGATAAGGTCCTGCAGGTTTCCCGACTCAATCCGCTCTCGCGAGAGATCATCTAGCCAGATCGAAACCCCTGCAGCTGTGAGGTCTTTTAGTCTTTCGTTCATACGCTCTTCTCCAGGGTTTTCTTTGCGGCCGCGACGACTGCCTCGGTGGTAATTCCAAACTCTCGATACAGAGTCTTGTAATCGGCGGATGCGCCGAAATGATCAATGCCTACAGAGACTCCCGAGTCGCCAACGAACTCTCTCCAGCCGGAGGTGAGGCCTGCCTCAACCGAGACCCTCGCACGAACCGAACCTGGAAGCACCTCATCGCGGTAGCTCTCGGGCTGTGCCTTGAACCATTCAACGCAAGGCATTGAAACCACTCGAGTTGGGATGCCTTCTGCCTCGAGCTGCTTCCTCGCCTCGACTGCAAACTGCACCTCGCTGCCAGTAGCAATCAGGATCAGCTCTGGATCTTGAGAGCTCTCCTGGTAGATGTAACCGCCCTTGCTTGTGAGCTCTGCAGATCCCTGACCAGATTCACGATCCAAGACGGGAACGTTCTGTCTGGTTAACACAAGGCCAGATGGTCTTTCGTTATTGCGCAGAGCAGCAAGCCAGGCATGTGCAGTCTCGTTGGCATCCGCAGGACGAATGATGTTGAGGTTTGGTATTGCCCTAAGTGCGCTCAGGTGCTCAATTGGCTGGTGAGTTGGGCCATCCTCGCCAAGGGCAACACTGTCGTGTGTCCAAACATAGATTGGCGCAATCCCCATCAGGGCAGCCAGTCTCACAGCGGGGCGCATGTAGTCGGAAAAGACCAAGAAGGTGCCACCAAATGGCCTGGTGTGGCCAGAGAGGGTGATGCCGTTCAGAATCGATCCCATGGCGTGCTCTCTGACGCCAAAGTGGAGGATTCGACCAGCTTTCTTGGGCTCCCAGTGAGCCGTATCCCACTTGGCCGGAACAAAGGAGCCAGCCCCCTCGATGGTGGTGTTATTGGACTCCGCCAGGTCAGCGGACCCACCCCAAAGCTCTGGAAGCTTGGCGGCAAGCGCGTTTAAAACTTTCCCGGATGCCGCGCGAGTTGCCAACTCTGTGCCAGCCTCGAATACTGGAAGCGCCTGGGCAATGTCCTGGGGCAGTTCGCCGCTCGAGAGCCTCTCCAGTAGTGCTGCCTGCTGAGGATTGGAGCTCTGCCATGCCGCAAACTTTTGATCCCACGCATCACGTTCCTGCTTTGCTCGGTCTGCCAGCTGGCGGGTGTGAGCGAGAACCTCGTCGCTCACCTCAAAAGACTTTTCTGGGTCGAAACCAAGAGCCTCTTTTAGTCCCTTGACCTCGTCCTCACCGAGTTTCGAACCGTGGATTTTTCCGGTGTTCTGCTTACTGGGGGATGGCCACCCGATTATCGTGCGGAGGGTAATAAGTGTTGGCTGCTCGGTGTTCTTTTTTGCTGCCTGAATTGCCTCGTAAAGGGCTTGGACGTCTTCTTTGTACTCATTCCCGCGGAAGCTGACCTCCATGGTCTCCCAGCCGTAGGAGCGATAACGAGCCGCAACGTCTTCGGTGAAGGAGATGTTGGTGTCGTCCTCAATGGAAATCTGGTTTGCGTCGTAGATGGCAATTAGGTTGCCTAGTCCAAGGTGACCAGCAAGCGAGCCAGCCTCACCGCTGACACCCTCCATCATGTCGCCGTCGCCGGCGATTACGTAAACAAAATGATCGAAGACCGACTCTCCGGGCTTCGAGCTCGGGTCGAACAGCTCACGTTCGAATCTTGTCGACATCGCAAAGCCCGTAGCCGAGGCAAGTCCCTGACCGAGTGGGCCAGTTGTGATCTCGACACCCTTGGTGTGTCCGTACTCGGGGTGACCAGGAGTCTTCGAACCCCATGTCCTCAGCGACTCAATGTCGCTCTTTTCCAGACCAAAACCTCCCAGAAAGAGCTGGTTGTAGAGCGTTAGCGATGAGTGTCCTGCAGAGAGAATGAAGCGATCGCGGCCGATCCAGCGATCATCAGCTGGATCATGTCTCATTACCTTCTGAAAAAGCAGGTAGGCAGCTGGGGCCAAGCTAATGGCAGTGCCAGGGTGACCGTTACCAACTTTCTCAACGGCATCGGCCGCTAAAACCTTTGCGGTCTTGACTGCAAGTTCGTCAATTTCGTTCCACTGAAGCAATATGAATTTCCCGTCTTTGAAGGGCTAGAAACCCTATGGCGGAGGTGAGGCGACTTTGCCTTGGATGTGCCTTGAAGTCTATACCCTGAGCCAATCAGGACCCTTCGGACAACGTAGACTAGAACAAATGTCAGCTCCCACAAGCACTTCAATTTCGCTCGCGCGCAAGCTCGCGGCTTACCTTGCTTTGACCAAGCCAAGGGTTATTGAGCTGCTATTGATAGCAACTGTGCCGACCATGATTCTTGCTGAGCGTGGACTGCCGAATCTGTGGCTCGTTTTAGCGGTCCTTTTTGGGGGAGCGCTAAGTGCGGGGAGTGCAAACGCCTTCAACTGCTACATAGACGCAGACATTGACAAAGTCATGGGGCGAACCAAGAACCGGCCACTCGTTACCGGGGAGCTAACGAAAACCGAGGCGCTGGTTTTTGCCTGGGTTATTGGCGCAATCTCGGTCATCTGGTTTGCAGTACTAATTAATCCGCTCTCGGCTCTGTTGAGCCTCTCTGCAATCCTCTTCTACGTCTTCGTCTACACCCTGGGACTCAAGAGGCGAACCCCTCAAAACATTGTCTGGGGCGGTGCTGCTGGGGCAATGCCTGCCCTGATTGGCTGGGCGAGCGTCACGGGTGAGGTTTCGCTAAGTGCCCTCGTGCTGTTCCTGATTGTTTTCCTCTGGACCCCTCCGCACTATTGGCCACTGTCCATGCGGTATCTGGAGGATTACAAGAGTGCCGGAGTACCGATGCTTCCTGTTGTCGCCAAGAATCAGGTTGTAGCACGGCAAATCATTCTTTATGCCTGGGCCTACCTAGCGGCCTCGCTGTTATTGATCCCCGTCGCTCAGATGGGGCTGATTTACACCGTGGTCGCTCTTGCCTCTGGTCTTTGGTTTGTCATCGAGTCGCACCTGCTCTATCGAGAGGCGAAGACCGCAATACCGGCAAACCCAATGAGGCTCTTCCACAGCTCTATCACGCAACTAACTGTGCTGTTTATCGCAGTCGCAATTGATCCGCTGATCTACATCTAGCGAACTTTGATTTCCTCCAGGCGAGCAAGTGACTCGTCTCGCTCTTGAGCATGGTCAACGATTGGAGCTGGATAGCCATGAGCCAAGCCGTCTACCAATAACCAGGGTTGGTGGACCTTTCCTGAAGGTATGTGACCGAGTTCGGGGACATACCTGCGAACATAGTCGCCCGTGGGATCAAACTTCTCACCCTGTAGGACCGGGTTGAAAACTCGGTAATAGGGCGAGGCGTCCGTTCCGCAGCCTGCCGTCCACTGCCAGCCATGGGCATTTGAGGCCGGATCGTGATCGGTCAGGTGCTCCTCGAAATAGCGAGCGCCGACCTGCCATTCAAAATGCAGGTCTTTCACGAGAAAGCTCGCAACAATCATTCGGGCGCGATTGTGCATCCACCCGGTCTGCACGAGCTGCCGCATCGCCGCATCGACAATCGGATAGCCCGTCTTGCCCTGCTTCCAAGCTTCTAGCTTCTGTGCGTGCTCCTCGGGGTCGTCATAGCGCATGCTTCCAAAGCGTGGCTCTAGGTATTCGTGGAGAGTATGGGGATTGTGATACAACACGTCGGCGTAGAACTCTCTCCAAGCAATCTCTTTGCGGAATACCTCTTCGCCCTCACTGTGCCCAAGCCTTGCCAAAATGGTTCTCGGATGAATCTCTCCGTGTGCAAGTGCGTGAGAGAGGTGAGACGTCCCAGATAAGTCAGTGCGGTTGCGCTGTTCGTGATACTGGGAGACCTTCTCAAGAAACCTCTCTAGGGTCTGAAGAGCCTGCAGCTCTCCTGCCTTCACCTTGAAAGGTGGGGGTGCACTCATTGCTGGCCAGTCAGTTTGCAGTGCAGGTGCCCAGTTCACAGCTGCAACATCTACCAGGACGGGCTCAGGCCAGCCATGAAGCGCCCAGCGTTTGTAGAAGGGCGTATACACCTTCAGGGGAGAGCCGTCGTCTTTCCTGACAGTTCCAGGCTCAATTGTGTAATAACTGTCAACCAGCTCAAGTGCGACTCCCAGTTCGCTCAGCTCAAGCTGGACCTCTTCCTGGATGGCTATGCCTTCGGTGTCAAAGCTCCTGGTTGCAAAGACCTTTTCGATGCCGTGTTTCCGGCAGTACTGGGCAATTGCCTGTGCAGGATTGCCCTGTGCCACCGAAAGACCCCCTGGTAATGAGTCACCTAGGGCCTTGGCGGACTCCAAGATACTGTGCTGTCTCAGCAAGGATCGCTGATGCATCCAGCGAGGGAAAACAAATAGAGTGTGCAGCTCAGCTGAGGCCTCAGCGGCCTCTTTTAGAGCAAGGTTGTCTTGGATGCGCCTATCTCGGCGGAACCAGAACAGGGACTTCAAGCTCTTCTCGCTAGCACCAAGAACTGGAAGGTAAGCAGCGAGCAAAGTACCGCGGCGCCAAGCATGTGCAGCGCTACCAAAAACTCCGGGACTCCCAGCCTTGCCTGCGCCACACCAATCAGCGCCTGAGCGATTGAGGCAGTTAACAAGAGCGTGAGGGTCCTTGTCGCAAGATTCGACATAAAAAAGCCCGCACCTCTGCTCTGGAAGAAGACCTGCAGTGCAATCAGCCCGAGCATGAGGTAGCCGGGGTAGCTGTGGTAGTGCTGCCAGACCTCGAGATCTAGGCCGTTTCTTGGGGTTAGCGCGTCGCCTGCGTGCGGTCCCGCTCCTGTGACGAGCACGCCAACCACTATCGAGACTGCACCCGCTAGAGCGGTGGGGATTGCAAGCGCCTTTGATGCGCCGCTTACGACCTGAGAACCCTTGGGAAGCGCTCGGAAAACCAGTAACGATGCAAGAGCAATCAAGACAGAGGAAATCAAGAAGTGCAGGCCAACTATCCAGCTGTTGAGCTCAGTTAGCACCGTTATGCCACCAACTACTGCCTGCAAGATGATGCCAAAACCAAGACCAAAACTCGGAAGCACGAGACCCCGCGGGTCTTTCCGCCTGGCTAAAACGGCAAACCCTCCAGCAGTTGCAAGGGCTCCAATAGCTGCCGCTGCGAGAACAGACAGTGACAAGGTGTCTATGGACGAGACCGCAAGGGCCAGTCCAACAACGAACAGAGCCACGAAGCCAAAAAAGGCATAGACGATTCTCAGTAGCAGGGCCCTATCAGCAAGCCTGCGGATGATTGTCGCAAAAGTTAGTAGAGCTACCACAAGCAACACAAAAGTCAGGAGCCGATTACCAAACTCGATTACCCCGTGAATGCCCATCTCCGATGTGCTCACCAGGGACTCGTCTGTGCACTTAGGCCAGGTGGGGCAGCCCAAACCTGAGCCGGTAAGCCGCACCAAACCGCCGGTCACCACGATGAGAATCTGGGTAGCTAGGGAGAGCCAGACATACAGCCTTAGCCGAGCAGGCGAAGTAAGACGCTCAAGCCAGAGGTTTCTCACCGGGGTCAGAATTGAGGTCAACTTAGGTATGCCTTACTAGTTTTTGAAAGCTAACTGTTTTAGCCTATTACCTCACTCAAAACCCGCCCATCTCTCTGCTTTATTCCGGAATAGCTGGGCACCACGCGAGTTGTATTGATTGGACGCCAGGAGGCTAAATGTCAGAAAAAATCATCGATCGGCCAGAGCTCGACGATCTGGGTAACTACGAGTTCGGATGGTCCGACTCGGACAGTGCCGGAGCCTCAGCCAAGCGGGGTATCAATGAAGAGGTGGTGCGTGACATCTCTGCCCGCAAGGAAGAGCCAGCATGGATGCTGGAACGCAGGCTGAAGGGCTATGACTTCTTCGGCAAAAAGCCGATGCCAGCCTGGGGATCTGACCTTAGCGGGATTGATTTTGACAACATCAAGTACTTCGTTCGGTCCACTGAGCGCCAGGCTCAGACCTGGGAGGACCTCCCTGAGGACATTCGCAACACCTACGAGCGTCTAGGTATCCCAGAGGCCGAGCGTCAGCGACTCGTCGCTGGTGTTGCGGCTCAGTACGAGTCGGAGGTCGTCTACCACCAGATCCGCGAGGACCTGGAAGAGCAGGGCGTCATCTTCTTGGACACCGACACCGCTCTCAAGGAGCACCCCGAGATCTTCGAGGAGTACTTCGGCACCGTGATCCCCGCGGGAGACAATAAGTTTGCGGCCCTGAACACGGCAGTTTGGTCAGGTGGCTCGTTCGTATACGTGCCAAAGGGAGTTGAGGTCGAGATCCCGCTACAGGCCTACTTCAGAATCAACACCGAGAACATGGGGCAGTTCGAGAGGACGCTCATCATCGCAGATGAGGGATCCTATGTTCACTACATTGAGGGCTGCACCGCACCGATCTACCAGTCTGACTCACTACACAGCGCGGTAGTGGAGATCATCGTCAAAAAGAACGCTCGCGTTCGCTACACCACGATTCAAAACTGGTCAAATAACGTCTACAACCTTGTAACCAAGCGCGCTATCGCTCACGAGGGCGCAACCATGGAGTGGATCGATGGAAACATCGGTTCAAAGGTCACCATGAAATACCCATCGGTAATTCTTGCCGGTGAGCACGCTCGCGGGGAGACGCTCTCGGTTGCTTTTGCGGGTGAGGGTCAACACCAGGATGCCGGAGCCAAGATGATTCACCTTGCTCCCCACACCACCAGTTCAATCGTTTCGAAGTCCATCGCACGCGGTGGCGGACGAACTTCCTACAGAGGCGAAATCAGGGTCAATCCTGGAGCTCACCACTCTGCCAACACGGTTCGTTGCGATGCTCTTTTGGTCGACACGATCTCAAGGTCCGACACCTACCCCGCAAATGACATCCGCGAGGATGACGTGGCAATGGGGCACGAGGCTACCGTCTCACAGATCAGCGCAGAGCAGCTTTTCTACCTCCAGTCGAGGGGTATCGAAGAGGACGAGGCTATGGCAATGATCGTCCGCGGCTTCATTGAGCCAATCGCAAAGGAGCTCCCTATGGAGTATGCATTGGAGCTAAACAAACTTATCGAGATGCAGATGGAAGGGGCCGTTGGATAGTGGCAGCTCAGCATGGCCTAGAGGCCCATTCACACGGGAACGTTCCAATTCAGACCAGGAGCGAGCGACCTCGCTCAACCAGTGTCAACGATTTTCCGGAGATCACCAACCGCCAGGAGATCTGGCGCTACATCCCGGTGGACAAGCTGCGCGGGCTTGATGAGGCTGTCATGGGGGAGCTCTCTGTAAAAGAAGTAACCGCAGAGCTTGCCCCGGGAACTTCAATGCGCTGGGTTGACTCAACTGATCCACTCGTGGGTAGTGCAGGCCTGCCAGAGGAGCGAGTATCCGCTGCAGCTTGGACCAACGCGTCGAAGACCCTGGTAATTGAAGTAGAAAAGGAGGCCGAGAGTTCGGAGCCTTCTTTCGTAAAAATAGCGCCGGCCGATGACAGCGCGAAAGCCGCCCACGTGGTTGTGGTTGTGGGAAACCACGCCAAGGCCACGATTGCGCTCGACCACGTTGGCGTTGGAGTTCTAGGCGAAAACGTCGAGATCATCCTCGGTGACGGCTCTCAACTGAATTTCGTAAGCCTCCAGGAGTGGGAGGCAGGCTCAACGCATGTTTCCACCCAGTTCTCAAAGCTTGGAAGGGACAGCTCTCTGAAGCACGTTGTGGTCTCCATGGGTGGCGACGTAGTCAGAGTCGTACCCTTCGTGGCGCTCAGTGCACCAGGCGCAGAGGTCAACATGTATGGGGTCTACCTTGCAAACAGTGGTAACTATTTTGAGCACAGGCCCTACGTTGACCACATCGCGGAGAACTGCACGTCCAACGTCGCCTACAAGGGCGCCCTGCAGGGTGCCGGTGCCCACACGGTTTGGGTGGGAGATGTGCTGATACGCGAGTCTGCGGTTGGCACCACCACCTATGAGCTCAATAGAAATCTTCTACTTACCGATGGGGCTAGAGCTGACTCCGTACCGAACCTCGAGATAGAAACCGGCAAGATCGAGGGAGCTGGGCACGCAAGTGCATCGGGTCGCTTCGACGACGAGCAGTTGTTCTACCTCATGGCTAGAGGAATTGAAGAGGAGCAGGCGAAGAAATTGGTGGTCCGAGGCTTCCTCAGTGAGGTAATCCAGAAAATCGCAATCGAGTCAATCGAGGAACGACTCATCGCCGCTATCGAGACCGAGCTAGAAAAGACGGGTGCGTAAATGGCTGTAAGAATCTGTGCCCTCGACGACCTGAAGCCTGGCAAGGCTCTTAGGGTCAAGATTGGCGACCACGCCCTTGCAATTGTTCGCACTCCATCTGGAGACGTCAAGGCACTGGATGACAAGTGCTCTCACGGTGAGATTTCGCTGAGCGAGGGCTTTGTCGATGACAAGACCATTGAGTGCTGGGCCCACGGAGCAAAGTTCGACCTCGAAACGGGGAGGCCCCTCTCGCTGCCCGCCTACGAGCCGGTATCGACCTACGAAGTATTGATCGAGAACGACGAGATCTTCGTCGAATACGAAGACTAAGACCTTAGGAAAGAAGAGAATGACAACACTAGAAATCAAGAACCTGCACGTTTCGGTAGAGACCGACCAGGGCAGCAAGCAAATCCTTCGCGGCGTCGATTTGACCATCAAGTCCGGCGAAATACATGCGGTCATGGGGCCAAACGGTTCCGGCAAGTCAACACTTGCGTACTCGGTTGCTGGGCACCCGAAGTATGAGGTAACTGACGGCGAGATTCTCCTAGACGGCGAAGACGTACTCGAGATGAGCGTTGACGAGAGGGCCCGCGCCGGTCTCTTTTTGGCAATGCAGTATCCCGTCGAGATTCCTGGCGTATCGGTATCTAACTTCCTGAGGACCGCAAAGACCGCGCTGAGCGGAGAGGCGCCAAAGCTTCGCGAGTGGGTTGGAGACCTGCGTGATGCCATGGGCAACCTTCGTATGGACTCAGACTTCACCGAGCGAAACGTGAATGAGGGCTTCTCTGGTGGAGAGAAAAAGCGTCACGAGATTCTGCAGCTGGAGCTGCTGAAGCCAAAGATTGCAATCCTGGATGAGACCGACTCGGGTCTTGACGTCGACGCGCTCAAGGTTGTTTCGGAGGGTGTAAACCGCGCCCACGCCGACAACGGCCTAGGAGTGCTCCTGATCACCCACTACACCCGAATCCTCCGCTACATCAAGCCTGACTTCGTGCACGTTTTCGTGGCCGGCAAGGTTGCCGAGCAGGGTGGTGCCGAGCTGGCAGAGCGCCTCGAGAACGAGGGTTACGACCGCTACACCAAGGCCGGGGTATGAGCGAGCCCAAGGAACTCTCGCCTCAGCGCTACGACCAAGTGATCGAAGCGATGAAGGACATCATCGACCCAGAAATTGGTGTCAACATCGTTGATCTTGGCCTGGTCTATGGGCTGCAGGAATCCGAAGATGGGGCGCTGCTGATCAACATGACGTTGACCTCAGCAGGTTGCCCGCTAACCGACGTAATCGAGGAGCAGACGGCGGAGGCGTTGGACGGAGTCGTCGAGGCGTTCCGCATCAATTGGGTCTGGATGCCGCCATGGGGTCCAGAAAAAATCACAGAGGACGGCCGCGAAATGATGCGGTCGATCGGGTTCTCTATCTAGCGAACGAGCTTCCAAGCAATCGGCAGCAGTGTTGCAGCGGCAACCGCTTTGAGCGCGTCACCGATCAAAAATGGGATCACGCCTGCCGTTAGCGCGGCGGGGAACGATAGTCCCAGACCAACAATCAGCCATCCAGCTCCAAGGGCGTAGATAATCACGCTACCCAAAGCAAACGAAGCCGCAACTCTTATCGGGGTGGTGGTAAAGCCCCTGGCTGCCAGAGCGCCAACTACAAATCCAGCTGCAACAAAGCCCACTAGATACCCTGCGGTTGGTAGAACTGCCGTGAGAGCTTTGGCTCCCGCAAACACGGGGAGGCCGGCCGCCCCCATCGCAAGGTAAACACCCATTGACGCAGCGCCTCGAGCCGCTCCTAGGGTTGCCGCAACAAGGAGCACGGCAAAGGTCTGCAGTGTCATGGGAACCGGATACATCGGAATCTGTACCTGAGCTGCGAGGGCTGTCAACACAGCACCACCGAACACGAGTGCGACGTCGCTCACTAGAGAGCGAGGAACAATTCTGTCGACCAGAGTCGCTTGAGCAATAGACATCCGAATCCTTCCGGTTTTGAAGCAGTTTACTGGTTTGAATCCTCGTATTCAGCATCGATAACTGCCTGAGTTCGTTTTTGCTTCTTTGGCTCGAGCAATCCAGCCTCCTCGAGCCTGATCCGACGGTCGTTCCTGTAGGCCCAAATGAATGCGGCAAAGGCCATGACGCCAAAGATGATCCACTGGATGGCATATGAGAGGTGGTTTCCCTCGTTCAACGTTGGCTTGGGCATCGGTAGTGGTCTGCTCTGGTAACCAGGCTCCTCTGAAACGACTCGGCCGTAGTGCTCCACAATGACCTCACCCGCGAATTCAAACCTATCTGCAAGACGTGGTAGGTCAATGGAGGCAATTTGCCCAGGAATGTCATCTCGATTGAGGTCCGGCTCGGAGACTCTGAGCCGAACCGTGAGGTTATGCAGGGCTTGGTCGGGGAGGGGGTTCACCTCTGGTGTTACAAGCTCAGAGGATGCGGCTAGCCAGCCTCTTTCAATGATGATTATTTCCCCCGATTCCAGCTCGAGAGGAACCAGCTGAAGGAAGCCCGGTTGACCATTGAGGGGGCGATTTCGAACGACTGTGGCCAGCTCCGGCAAATAGGTTCCCGCGAGCTCTACAGGAGTCCACTCCTGGTCCGATGTTCCGTCTGGATTGATTGCCCAGTCGAGTTCTTCGTAGGGCACAGGCTTTAGGTCATAGTTCTGGATGACTTGATCGATTCTCTCAACTCGCTCAGCGCGTCGAGAGAACTGCCACCAGCTCAGAAGTGAGGTTGCAATCGCAAAAAGCAGCACGAGCGCGAGCCATGGGCCCCAGCGTCTAATCGTGCTTTGCTTCAAAATCCCTGGTTCCTAGGTAGAAGTTGCGTGCTGACAAATAGTCAACCAGATAGCCGAGGTGGTCATCGCACGCTGCCCAGGTCTTAGTGCGGCCGCCGAAGTGAATCTTTGGGTTTGCCCACTCAATGAGCTTGGTTGCTCCCTGCCCGCATCCGGCCCTGGAGCACTTAGCGGTCATCTTCGATTTTTATTTCACTTGCTTTCACAGAAAGCTTCGGCGCTATCACGCCGGATTGAGCCTTGGAGCGACTCGGCCCCTGCGAATTAGCCAATACCACGGCGAAATACGGCAGGAAAATAGCACCCGCAAAAAAGAACCACATCCAGAATCCCTGGGTAACTACTCCCAAAATGATGCAGAGCGTGCGGATAGACATGGCAATCGAGTAGCGAATCATGCGCTGCTTGCGCTCTTCCTCTGGGGATAGCTCCAGCGAAGTGACGCTTTGCCGTTTTGCCAAAGGGGTTCCTGACCTTGTGATTACTAGACTGTGGTATTCATAACGCCACAGCTTCAATGGTATTCCCGCAAGGAGATGAAAAGATGTCGCAGCCAAGGACCGTCCTCATTACAGGTGGGAATAGGGGCATTGGTTATGCCATCGCGGAGGAGTTCATCGCCCAAGGTCACAGGGTCGCTGTAACCGCCAGAAATGGCGAGGGGCCAAAGGGATCCCTTGCGGTTCAGGCCGACGTTACAGATTCGGCATCGCTAGATCTGGCTATTGAAAAGGTCGAGGCCGAGCTTGGGCCCATAGAGGTTGTTGTTGCCAACGCCGGCATAACCAAAGACACCCTCCTGATGCGCATGAGCGATGAGGAGTTTGAGTCTGTAATAAACACCAACCTCACAGGTGTATTTCGGGTCGTAAAGAGAGTCACTAAGTCCATGCTTCGAGCAAAGTACGGTCGCGTGGTCCTAATTGGCTCCGTGGTTGGGCTATTAGGGAGTGCAGGTCAGGTCAACTATTCATCAGCCAAGAGCGCCTTGGTTGGCATGGCAAGAAGCATTACCCGAGAGCTGGGAGCCAAGAACATAACAGCAAATGTCGTTGCACCCGGATTCATTGACACAGACATGACGAAGGAGCTCGGTGAGGATCTAGCGAATAAGTATCGTTCCCAGATTCCAGCAGGGCGTTTCGCCGCTCCTGAAGAGGTTGCCAAGGTCGTTGCGTGGGTTGCTGGTGAGGATGCGGGCTACATCTCGGGAGCAGTGATTCCGGTTGATGGTGGCCTAGGAATGGGTCACTAGGTAGTAGTTTTTAGCAAAGGGCAGGAGAGAAGCTTGGGAATCTTAGAAGGCAAGAAAATACTTATCACGGGAGTACTGACCGAGGCATCTATTGCCTTCTCCGCGGCACGACTTGCCCAAGAGGAGGGCGCGGAGGTGCTGCTGAGCAGCTTCGGACGCATGCTGCCAATCACCACAAAGATCGCCGAACGACTTCCAAAACCTGCAGAGGTTATTGAACTTGATGCCACCAATGCCGAGCACCTCGAGAAGCTCCCTGGGGTAGTGAAAGAAAAGCTCGGCTCGCTCGATGGAATGGTGCACGCCATTGCCTTTGCGCCACAAACCGCCCTCGGAGGCAACTTCATGGACACCGCTTGGGAAGACGTCTCAACTGCGGTTGAGGTTTCGGCCTATTCGTTGAAGTCGATCACAACTGCTCTGATGCCGGTATTCAACAATCCAAGCTCTGTGGTTGGACTGACTTTCGACGCGACAGTTTCATGGCCTGTCTATGACTGGATGGGCGTTGCTAAGGCCGCTTTCGAATCGACCTCACGCTACCTAGCCCGCTACGTGGGAGAGCATGGAGTTCGAGTAAACCTTATTTCTGCCGGGCCTCTCCGCACGACAGCGGCAAAAGGTATCCCTGGGTTTTCCACCATGGAGGAACTCTGGACAGGCAGAGCACCACTGGGTTGGGATCTAACCGACACTGAGGCGGCAGCAAAGGGACTGGTTGCCCTGTTGAGCGATTGGTTCCCAGCTACTACCGGTGAGATGATCCACGTAGATGGTGGGCTGCACTCAACTGGTGCCTAGGGTAGAAGTCCGATTACTTTTGACAAGTCCCGCTCGTCAATCACCACGTCGGCGTTCTCTCTAACCACGGGCTTAGCGCAAAAAGCAATAGATAGACCGGCCTTGGCCATCATGCCCAGGTCATTTGCACCATCGCCAATTGCGATGGTTTGAGATAGTTCGAGCCCGTTTTCTGACGCCCAGCCCTCGAGGTATTTTGCCTTGGCCTCACGATTGATTAGTTCACCGACAACTTCGCCCGTTAGCAGGCCGTCCTGCACGCCAAGGGTGTTTGCCATTGCATAGTCCAAGCTGAGCCCCTGCCTAAGGTCATCAAGCAGCTGAATAAAACCCCCGGATACTGCTGCCACCTTTCCGCCTCTTGCGTGTATTTCGCCTATCAGCGTCTTCGCACCAAAGGTAGGGGTCAGAGATTTTGAGGTCTCCTTCAGGACTGAAACTGGCAGGCCTCTAAGCGTCGCAACCCGCTCCACTAAAGAGGTCGTGAAATCGATTTCGCCCCGCATGGACCTCTCGGTTATCTCAGCGACTCTCTTGCGATTGCCGGAATGTTCGGCGAGCAGCTCAATCGCCTCTTCGTTTATGAGGGTTGAATCAACATCAAATACGACTAAAAACCTTGTCAAGGGGTGACCAGCAGTCCCTTCGAGACAACCGTAAGACCTGACTCGGTAACTGTGAAGCCACGTTCTAGATCCCGCTCCCGACTAACGCCAATGCTGGCGCCATCTGCAACTATCACGTTCTTGTCCAGAATGGCCTTTCGGATGGTGCAGTCGCGGCCCACCTGAACGGAATCAAGCAGAACTGAATCAGTAACCAGAGATCTCGAGCCAACTCGAACCATGGGGGAGAGAACACTTCTTTCCACGATGCCGCCTGTCACCACAACCCCCAGGGAGGTAATCGAGTCGTTGGTGCGACCCTGGTTTCCCTCTGAGTCGTGAATAAACTTTGCCGGAGGCATATTGATCTGCTGGTTGAACACTGGCCAGTCGGAGTTGTAAAGGTTGAAGATAGGCATAGTGGAGATCAGATCCATGTGGGCCTCGTAGTAAGAGTCAATCGTTCCCACATCTCGCCAATAGGACTTGTCCCGATCGGTCGCACCCGGAATTTCGTTGAATGTGAAGTCGTATACGCCACAGGTGCCGGCTTCAACAAAGGCTGGAATGATGTCGCCACCCATGTCGTGTGAGGAGCCCTCGTTGTCGCCATCGCGCTGAATTGCATCTATCAGGGCCTCAGCATTGAAAATGTAGTTACCCATAGACACGAGCGCCTGGGAGTCGTCACCCGGCACTGGCTTGGGGTCAGCAGGCTTCTCCCGGAATTGAGCGATTTTGCCCGGAGTCTTCGCGTCGACCTCAATAACACCAAACTGGCTTGCGAGCGATATTGGTTGCCTAATAGCAGCAACGCTGGCTTCCATGCCGGATTCAATGTGCGCCTGGAGCATCTGGTCAAAGTCCATACGGTAGACATGGTCGGCACCCACAACAACTACGTAGTCGGGACGTTCATCGCTGAGGGCATTCATTGATTGCAAAATCGCGTCGGCACTGCCGGTATACCAACGCTTGCCGAGCCTTTGCTGTGCGGGAATGGACGCAACGTAGCCTCCCAGCAAGGGGGACATACGCCAGGTCTGAGAAATGTGGCGGTCTAAAGAGTGCGACTTGTACTGGGTAAGAACCACGATTCGGCGAAGGCCGGAATTTAGGAGATTCGAAAGGGCAAAGTCGATTAGGCGATAGCTTCCGGCAAATGGCACTGCGGGTTTTGCACGATCTGCTGTGAGCGGCATAAGCCTCTTTCCCTCGCCTCCAGCGAGGACCATTCCAAAGACTCTTGCCACTGCCATAGGCAAATGTTAGTTCCCAAAAAGGTGAGCCGCACTAGCATTTGGGTATGCGTGTGGATTTCGTTACCAAAGAGTACCCGCCAAACATCTATGGAGGAGCGGGCGTCCACGTCACCGAATTGGTTGCGGTTTTGAGGCAACGTATCGAGGCAAGAGTGCACGCTTTCGGGACTCCTGTTGCCGAGTCTTCTACCTACGGGTATGAGACACCTTTGGCAATGAAGGATGCCAATGCGGCCCTACAAACCATGGCGACTGACCTCGAAATCGTGAAGAACCTGGCTGGTAGCGACATAATCCACAGCCACACCTGGTACGCAAACTTTGCAGGACACATCGGTTCCATGCTTCATTCCGTTCCTCACATAATTACAGCCCACTCTCTCGAGCCGCTCAGGCCATGGAAGAGAGAGCAACTGGGTGGGGGTTACGAGGTTTCTTCGTTCATTGAGAAGAGCGCCTACGAGCAAGCCCAGAGAATAATCGCGGTCTCCGCTGGCATGAGAGCAGACATCCTGAGCTCCTACCCGCAGCTTGATCCCAGCAGGGTAGAGGTAGTCCACAACGGCATTGACTCGAAGAAATGGGCTCCCGTTTCAGATGACGCCCTACTCGCAAAACATGGGATCGACAAAAAGCGTCCCATCGTAAGCTTCGTTGGACGAATCACCCGTCAGAAGGGGCTTACCTACTTCCTAAGGGCCGCTCGAGAGCTGCCCAAGGATGTACAGCTAGTTCTCTGCGCTGGAGCTCCTGATACTCCGGAAATTCTTTCTGAGGTTGAAAAGCTCGTCGCTGAACTAAGTAGGGAGCGAGACGGAGTCATTTGGATCCCGGAACATCTTCCTCAGAAGCAACTCGCAGCAATTCTCACTGCGACTGACCTGTTTGTCTGCCCGTCGATTTATGAGCCCCTTGGAATCGTGAACCTGGAGGCCATGGCCTGCGGCGCGGCCGTAATAGCCACCGCAACCGGCGGAATACCTGAGGTCGTGGTCCCGGGCGAGACTGGGTGGCTGGTACCTATAGATCAGCACAAAGATGGCAGTGGAACACCGAAGGATCCGGAAAAGTTCATCTCTGATTTTGGTGCCGCTCTGACCAAAGCGATTCAGTCAGACCAGCTAGAGGAATTCGGACAGGCCGGC
Source organism: Candidatus Aquiluna sp. XM-24bin5 (assembly GCA_003149555.1). Next base: position 309,191 of record QCWE01000001.1, on the reverse strand, counting down.
AGGAAACGCGTGATCGAAGAATTTAGCTGGGAGACCATTGCGACTCGCACGCTTGAGGTCTATAACCGGGCCCTCCAGGGCTAGGATTCTCTGCGATGGCCAAGGTAATTGATCTCCAGAATGTAGTTGTCAAACGCTCTAACAAGGAGATCCTCAAGGCCATAAATCTAACCCTGGAAGATTCTGAACGCTGGGTGATCCTAGGACCCAACGGAGCGGGAAAGACAACCCTTCTTAGAGTGCTTGCCGCGCAGATTCAACCCAGCTCTGGCAAAGCGACGATCCTGGATGAAAACCTGGGCGAGGTTAATGTCTTCGAGCTGAGAACGAGAATTGGCTTCGCATCAAATGCCCTGTCCGCTCAGATCCCAAACAGCGAGAGCGTGCTAAACGCTGTAATGACTGCAAGCTACGGAATCACGGGCAGATGGCGCGAGGAATATGATGCGATTGATGAACGTCGGGCTCGCAGGGTCCTTGCTGAGTGGGAACTCGCAGAGTTTGAAGACCGACCAATTGGCACCCTCAGCGACGGCGAAAAGAAGCGTGTCCAGATTGCCCGGTCGATAATGACGGACCCCGAATTGCTGTTGCTGGATGAGCCTGTGGCTAGCCTCGACATGGCTGCGCGGGAGCAAACGATAGGTCTGCTATCTGGATACGCCCAGAGCGACACCGCACCTGCCATGGCAATGGTTACCCACCACATCGAAGAGATTCCCGCGGGCTTCACCCATGCACTCCTGCTGCAAGATGGTGCGATCGTAGCTAGGGGAGAAATCTCCTCGACCATAACTTCCGAGGCTATCTCCGAAACCTTCCGCTATCCGCTCACGGTAACAATGGAGGATGGAAGGTTCAGAGCCCGAGCACGCTAGCGCTCAGAGCTCTAACCTGATAAGCTTTGCCGCTGTTGCTCCATGCAACGCAAACCACCAAAAAAGGAAAACATGAAGGCTGATATTCACCCAAGCTACGGACCGGTCATCTTCCGCGACCTCGCGTCCGGCGTTGCCTTTCTAACTCGTTCAACCATCACGAGCGACAAGACTCTTGAGTGGGAGGACGGAAACACCTACCCGGTTTACGACGTCGAAATCAGTTCTGCGAGCCACCCTTTCTACACAGGCAAGCAGCGCATCATGGACTCTGCTGGAAGGGTCGAGCGCTTCAACGAGCGTTACAAGAACTTCGGCTAAGTCTTTATTGGCCAACCCAATTCCGCCCGGAAATCCGGGCGGTTTTGCTTTCTAAGGAACTCCTGCATTGAAAGTTGCCACTCGTCAGCCCACTTTGCCTGGAGGTCATGGAGTTCAAGCAAGTCAATGTCCAATTCTGGATATTTAGCGGCCATTCGCTGAGCGAGTTGACCAGCAGCTATCGCGTCTGCGGTCGAGTTGTGTGCGTCGGCAAGCTCGACTTTGTAAATTGCGGTCAGAGTCGCGAGGTTTTTCTTGCCGGGGCGAAATTTCTCTAACTTTCTATCAATTACAAGAGGATCGATTACCGGCTTTGGGTCCAGAGGCTCCACTGCATAGCGCATTGCCTCGGATTGCAGAATGCTGAAATCGTATGAGGCATTAAATGCCACCAAAGGCATCTCTTTGTTGAGGTTTCGTAGGTGCTCAACGATTTCCCCCACAGCGCCTGCAGGTTCGGCTCCATCTCTGATGGCAACTTCGGTCGTAACTCCGTGGACGCGGCTTGCGGCCTCAGGAATCTCTACACCCGGGTTTACAAGCCATTCTGAGAGAGTCTCTGTCTGGCCATTTTGATTGATAACCGCGACGCACGCGGTCACTATTCGTGCCGTCTTGACATCTAGGCCGGTGGTCTCTAAATCAAAGACCGCCAGCTTCTTGGCCCATTCAGGGGTCTGCGGTTCGAAGTCAAAATCGAGCAAATTATTAATCTCCTGAGAGCACCCTATTGCTTTGCTTGGGGGAACCTAGACTTGTCGAGTGCTGGTGTTGAAAAGTTCTCCCCAGAGCCTGTTTCGGCTTGCTGAGCTACGGCTAAGGCGTGAAGATGTTGGCTCTACGGCCACTTGGCATCTCGGTGATGGCGGACCCAAAGTGTTGCTGGTTCATGGTTTCCGGGGCGATCATCATGGCCTTTTGGGTATAGCTGGAGCGCTGCCAGAGGTTCGCTTCACAATTCCAGATCTTCCAGGATTTGGGAAAACTCCAGGTCTTGAAAGCGACCACAGCCTCAAAAATTATGGCCGCTGGCTAGCGGACTTCTCAGCCAGCTCAAGGGGTTATGACCTCATACTTGGACACAGTTTTGGCTCACTGGTTGTTTCATCAGCGCTCAGTCAAGGTCTGAGCGTGGAAAAGGTTGCGCTACAGAACCCCATAACAACAAGGGCCAGCGAGAGCTCCTCACTTGCGAATCGACTCGCTGATCGCTACTACGAACGCGGTTCCAAGGCAGGCTCAAACCTTCTAAGCTCACAGCTTGTGGTGCGCGGAATGTCTATAGCGCTGGCAAAGACTAAGAATCCAATGTTGCGTCGTTTCATTCACAGGCAGCACTCAAGCTATTTTTCGGTTTTCGAGAGCAACCAAAGTGTTGCGGAGGGCTACAAAGCTGCCAGCACCTCCAGTGTTCTGGACTTCGTAGAGCATCTTCCAAAGAAGCTCATGGCGATCGCCGGCGATAAAGATCTCGTTGCTCCGCTTGGGGGTCAACAGAAGCTGGCTGAGCTAGCTGGCGCCGACCTCAGAGTCATCAGGGGAGTGGGACACCTAACCCACTATGAGAGGCCCAGCGAAGTTGCAAGTCACCTGAGTGAATTCTTGGTGGCCTAATGAAGGGTATTTGGTTTGATGGCAGATACATCAATCCGGTAAAGCCGGATGGCATCACCAGCTTCTCGCTGGGCCTAATCAGGGCAGTTTTGAGGGTGCATCCACTCACGGTGATGGTTGACAATCAGCAGCAGGCTGAACTGCTGCCCACGAGTAAGAACCTGACCCTCTTCTTCACGAACCCAGTAGCGTCACCCAAGGAGTTGTTTTCAACCCGAAAGCTGAATCGCGAAAAAATCAGGGTGCTTTTCTCTCCCATGCAAACCACATCTGGGCTGGGCAGAAACTTTAAGCTCGTCTACACCCTGCATGATCTGATCTACTACCGTCATCGAACCCCGCCATCGAATTTCAACCCACTGATTCGGGCGATCTGGTTTCTGTATCACCTGAGCTACTGGCCTCAGCGGAGGCTATTGAATATGGCTGATGCAGTCGCCACAGTATCGGAGACGACTCGAGACCAAATGCTGAGGCATCGACTAACGAAGAAGCCGATCTACGTAATCCACAACGCGGCCGAGGCACCTGAGCGCGTTGACAAGGTAAACCGCCACGACTCAAAGATCCTCGTCTACATGGGTAGCTTCATCGGCTACAAAAACGTGGAGACACTGATTCGAGGGATGCGGCATTTGCCTGACCACAAGTTGGTGTTGCTAAGCCGGATTACCGAAAGTCGAAAGGTCGAGTTGCAGGCTCTTGCGGATGAAAATGGGGCGCAGGTTCAGTTCGAAAATGGCGTAACAAGGGACGAGTATCACGAGTGGTTACATGCCGCCAAGGCGCTAGTCAGCGCATCCAAGGATGAAGGTTTTGGAATACCGGTGGTTGAAGCAATGGAGCGTGGTTGCCCGGTTATCCTCAGCGACATACCAATCTTTGAGGAGGTGGCAGGTCCTGCAGGTCTTCGATTTGCCGCGACCGACTCCATAGCCTTCGCCGAGCAGGTAAAGCGCCTGGGGGACAAGCGAGATTGGAAGCTCCACAGCGATCTAGGACTCAGCCAGGCTGAGTTCTTCACCTGGGAAGACAGCGCAGAGCTTTTCCTCGAGCTTTGCGAGGAGCTAGCTGGCTCCTAGGGGCTTTGGTGCCCAGGCATCCAGCGACCAACCACCGGCATCCCTCAGGACGTGCAGTGAGGCGTTCTCAAGCCTCTCGCCCTTGGGCGGTATCTCACCATTGGTTACCTCAGCGAGGACAAACCGAATAAGGGCGCCGTGGCTCACAGCCAATACGCGAGCGCCGGCATACCTTGAGTTGATTTCGCCCAGCAGTTTCCTAGCGCGCTCGGCAACAGCCTGGGTGGATTCGGCCCCAGGAATCTCATCGAGCTTCGAATATTTCTCATGCCACTCCGAATAGAGCATTCCCTCGCCAATTCCAAAGGCTCGCTCCAGAAGCAGGTTATCAATCAGGACTTCCTCTGCCCCGATGCGCTCGGCCAGAATCTCTGCGCTGTGCTTTGCTCGGCCAAGTGGAGAGCTGAGGACAACATCCCAATCTGAAGTTAGGTGCAGAGAGGCATTTCTCACCTGCTCTATGCCGTAGTCGTTCATTGGAATGTCTGCGGTTCCCTGCAGTCGCAGATCAATGTTCCAATCGGTCTGGCCGTGCCTGAAGAGGCCTAGTACGGTTTCGCTAGCCAAAAATGGCCCCAAGTAGTTCACTGGTTGAGCCGTTGATGCGAACATTCGCCAACTCGTCAGCGCGGGTGGACCCGAGATTCACAATTACGACAGGCTTCTCTGCTTGTACAGCTCGCTTTACAAGCCTCAGGCCCGAGTTCACAGTTAGTGAGCTACCCGCAACCAACACAGCCTCCGCTGCCTCAACCCTCGCCTCGGCATCTGCGACCCTTGGCTTTGGAACCTGCTCACCAAAAAAGACGACATCCGGTTTGTAGTGAGAGCCGCAGGTGGCGCAGTCGGGAACCGTGAAGCCCTCAGGGACCTCTACCTCGGCATCGCCATCAGGAGAAAACTCAACACTGAAGTCTCGAATCAGCGATGGGTTTGCCTCGGCAATCCGCTCATCCATTTCGAGGCGTGAGAAGCTATCGCCGCAGCCAACGCAAAGGACCCTGTCGAGTCTGCCGTGGAGCTCGAGCACAGACTTGGATCCAGCTTTTTGATGCAGCCCGTCAACATTCTGGGTGATTATTGAGCTAATCAGTCCACTCTTCTCGGCCTCCGCAATTGCCCTGTGACCGGCGTTTGGCTGAGCGTTGGCGATTCTGTTCCATCCGACATAACTTCTGGCCCAGTAGCGAGCCTGATTGGCCCTCGAGCCCATGAACTCATCAAAGGTAAGTGGGTGCTTTTGGACGCGACCCTCTCCACGGTAGTCGGGTATGCCGCTGTCAGTAGAAATGCCAGCGCCAGAAATCACTAGCGTCTTTTTGCCTGATAGGTACTCCCTAGCGCGCTCAACGGAATAGCTGATTGCGGGGCTAAGGGAATCTGTCACTGGCCGATTCTAACTGAGTCGTAAGTTGTGTCCGAGGGGGGACTTGAACCCCCACCCTCTATGCGAGGACTAGCACCTCAAGCTAGCGCGTCTACCATTCCGCCACCCGGACTCGAAGATGAAATCTACCATGAAAGCAGGTGGAGAAACAGCGGGGTTACTTGGAAAGCTTGTGTCAAAGCGATAGCTTTTAGACATGCATGAGGATCCAGCAGTTGCCCTGCAGAGGTTGGTTTCCGCGCTAGAGCGGCACCTCGACGCCGCCGCTACCAAGCGTGAGGGAAGCGACGAGGCCCTCAACAATGCCTATGACCAGCTCGAGGATGCCTTCTTGGGCTACGAAGAAGCCTTACAGCAGACCTACGGGGAGTATTTGCCTTTCGAGCAGGCCGAAGAGCAGTGAGTTTTTTTGAAGCCATCCTGCTTGGGCTAATACAAGGTCTTACTGAGTTCCTACCAATCTCATCCTCCGCCCACGTCCAGATTGCCCAGGAGCTAATGGGGCTTAGCGAGCTCAGTCGACCCCAGCTAACAGCTTTCATCGCAACAATCCAGATTGGAACCGAGCTTGCCGTCGTGAGCTATTTCTTCAAGACGATTCTTTCCATAGTCTCCGCGTGGCTGCGGTCTGGTTTCCAGGCATGGTCCAAACAGCCGGGGGAGTCTCGAATGGGCTGGCTGATTATCGTCGGCACCTTGCCAATTGCCACTCTTGGACTGCTATTCAGGGAGCAGGTTGAAAACGACGTTCGACAGCTTTGGGTGATTGGCGTGACGCTCATCGTCTTTGGACTGCTTCTTGGATTGGCAGACTTTATTGGCAAAAAACGCAAGCCGATTACCGAGCTTGGTGTTGGGTCAGGCATTGCATTTGGCCTGGGGCAGGCCCTCGCATTGATTCCAGGAGTCTCCCGCTCGGGAGGCTCGATTACCGTCGGGCTGCTGCTGGGATTCACGAGAGAGGCGGCTGCTCGTTACAGCTTCCTCCTCGCAATTCCAGCGGTGCTGGCTGCCGGGGGTCTGCAGTTTCTGAGCTCGTTTGGAGATCTGCCGCAGGATCTCCTCCTGGCAACTATTACGGCAACTGTGGTGAGCTTCGTGTCAGGTTATGCGGTGATTGCATGGCTCCTGAGATATCTCGAGCGTGGCTCGTTCCTGCCTTTTGTGCTCTGGCGAGTAATGGTGGGTTCGCTGCTACTTCTCGGGCTTGCCGTCGGCTCTATCTAGCCCTGGTCACTAGGTGAATCAGGGCGCTGCCTTAGGTAGCGCTCAAACTCCTTGGCAAGGGCATCGCCGGAGACCTGCTGGGAATCAAGCTCATCACGGCTGGTTTCAAGCTGGCTCACGTAGGCAGCCATCTCTTCATCCGACTCTGCCATCTCGTCTATTGAACGCTCCCACTCAAAAGCCAATTCGGTAAGGGTGTCGGAGTCAAACGCAAAGGGAGTCACGGAGGTCAGCTCAGACAGGAAACTAATTGCTGCCTTTGGATTTGAGGTGTTGTGAACGTAGTGAGGGACAGACCCCCAAAGTGAAAGCACCGGAATTCCTTCGGACTCAAATGCTTGAGAGAGCACGGTGAGTATCCCTACTGGACCCTCGTAGCGAGAGGGCTCAAGGCCAAACAGGTCTCGCAGGGCAGAGTTTTGGCTCGAACGGAAAACCTGCATCGGCCGCGTGTGGGGGACATCTGCGAGCATCGCACCAAGCATAATCACGTAGTCGATTTCCCTGTCTTGCACCATCTCCAGCACTTCGCCGGCAAAGCTAAGCCAGCGCCTCGATGGCTCGGTGCCAACCAGAAGGTAGAGATCATCCAGTGCGGGTATCTTCTCGATTTGCTCCTTGGAAGCCTGCATCAATTCGGTGCCGGGCCAGCTCAGCGTTCGGTTTCCATCATCATCGAGCTCAAGCATGGGGCGGGAGAACTGAAAGTCGTAGTAATCCTCTGGATCGACTGCGTCTAGCGTCACGGCCTGAATCTGCTCAGCAATCGCCTTTAGAGCCCCTGAGGCGGCCTCGGTGGCATCGTTCCAACCTTCGAACGCCACAACAAGGATTCGACCAGAAAGCATTGGGCTCCTTTGTTCCAGGTGAAAACTCTAATTCAATGCGCAAACTAGACTTGCCCCAATGTCAAAAAACACGTTCCCCCTCGCCGTGCTGTGGGACATGGATGGGACTCTGGTCGATTCCGAGCACTACTGGTCAATCAGTCAAAATCGTCTTGCCGGCCAGTACGGTGCGGTTTGGACGGAAGAGGACGAGAAGGGCGTTATTGGATCATCGCTCTACGATTCATCTGAGCTGATTAGGCAGAAATTCGGCATTCAAGACAAAAGCGTTCAAGAGATCATTGACCACCTAACCGACGAAGTCATTGATCAGCTGCGCCAGGTGTTGCCATGGCGACCGGGTGCCTTGGAGCTCCTGTTGGATTTGAAGCAGGCCGGCATCAAAACGGCACTTGTGACAATGTCAATGCGCAGGATGGCACTTGCAGTTGCAGAGTCAATTCCCTTCGAGGCATTTGATGTGGTGGTCGCTGGGGACGATGTGAAGTTTGGTAAGCCGCACCCCGAGCCCTACCTGACAGCCGCAAAAAGACTCGGCGTTGACCCCAAGGATTGTCTGGCATTTGAGGACTCGGTGACTGGGCTGAACAGCGCCGCAGCTGCCGGCACCCACGCGGTCGGCGTCAGAAACATGGTTGAGCTTTCCGAGGGGCCTGACAGGCGAGTGATTGAGACCCTGGTTGGACTCAAGAGTTCAAACCTGAATGAATTGAGGATCTATGAGTGAGATATTCAAGGCGGGTGACAGGGCGCAGCTCACGGGTCCTAAGGGCAAGGTGAACACGATCGTGCTGGAAGCTGGAGCAAAGCTAGGCACGCATAAGGGCGACATCCATCATGACCAGATAATCGGCCTACCCTCTGGCTCGGTGATTGAAAACAAAAACGGGGACAAGTACCTGGTTCTCAAGCCTTTGCTTTCCGACTACGTGCTGTCCATGCCACGCGGTGCCCAGATTATTTATCCAAAGGATGCGGCCCAAATAGTTGTCGAGGGAGACATCTTCCCGGGCGCCACCGTCTTGGAGGCAGGCGTCGGCTCAGGTGCGCTATCTGCATACCTGCTTCGTGCAATCGGTGAAAAGGGCCAGCTTCACTCTTTTGAGTTGCGCGAAGAGTTTGCCCAGATTGCCAAGGCAAACGTCGCCAACTTCCTTGATTTTGAACCAGAGAACTGGACGGTGCGAATCGGCAAGCTCCAAGATGAGCTACCCAATGCTTTAGCGCCAAAGAGCGTTGATAGGGCAGTCTTAGACATGCTGGCGCCATGGGAGTGCATTTCAGCGGTGCACCAGACGCTAAGGCCAGGTGGGGTCTTGATTGTCTACGTTGCAACCGTGACCCAGCTGTCAAGAACCGTCGAGGAAATCAAGTCGCACGGTGGCTTCACTTCACCAAACGCATTTGAGACCACTGTCAGGCCTTGGCACTTGGAGGGGCTAGCGGTTAGGCCCGAGCATCGAATGATTGGGCACACCGGATTCCTGCTAACCGTAAGGCGTCTGGCGGACAACACAGAACTTCCCGACTTCAGAACTCGGAGGGTCAACAAGGCTGAGTTCTCGGATGAAGATATGGACACCTGGCTTCCTGAGGCTATGGGTGTTAGGCCTATTGGTGAGAAAAAGCTGAGAAAGACCGTGAGAAGAGTTACATCCGAGAGAGATAAGCGGAAGAATTAGGTCATCGAAGGGAACCCATTGAAAAAAATCCTGGCACTTTTGGCGCCCGTGGTCCTAATCGCTGGATGCGCGGCAACAGAGACGGAGCCCGAGGGCTACGCACAGATGTCCACGCAGCTAGAGAACAACTGTGAGGCTTACTCCACCGGTGATGCCGCCGATCTGATCTCCGCAGCTGGAGAGCTGGGGGAGCAGCCGGAGGTTAGTTTCCCTTACCCACTTGCTGGAACCGGAGTAGAGACCAAAGTCATCATTGAGGGCTCAGGCGGACAAATTGTTGGTGGCCAGAGAGTTTCGCTTCACTATGCAGGATTCAATGCCGCAACCGGTGAGCAGTTCCAAGCCAGCGACTTCACTTCCGATGACTACATCTTTCAAGATCTAGTGCAGGGCAACAGCCCAGACTTTTGTAAGGCGCTTACGGGCGTGCAGGTAGGTTCACGGGTTGCAGTTCTGCTTGACCCTCAGGCTGCGCACAACTCAGCCGGCATCCCCGCTCTTGGAATTGCTGCTGAAGACGGCATCATTTTCGTCTTCGATGTTGTCGATGCCTTCTTGCCTCGTGCTGTTGGAGACGCGAGATCTGCAGAGGCTGGTATGCCCACGGTCGTCCTAGCTCCTCAGGGACAGCCAGGCATCCAAGTTCCCGCAGAAGGTCCACCGACTGAGTTCCGCAGAACAGTCTTAATTGAGGGCTCAGGAGAGCCCGTGGCAGTTGGCGATCAAGTGATCGTTCACTACTCGGGATGGACCTGGGAGGGTGAGCAGTTCGACAGCTCTTGGGACCGAATCTCGCCAGCTAGTTTTACCGTTTCTTCAAACTCATTGATCGAGGGGTTTGTTCAGGCTCTCGAGGGCGTGAAGATCGGCTCTCAAGTAATAGCGGTTATCCCGCCTGATCTTGGATACGGCGATTCTGCACAGGGGTCAATCCCTGCAGGTTCTACTCTGATATTCGTAATTGATGTTCTAGGCAAAGACTAGGAAAAAACGGGGGCAAGGTGGCAAAGCAGACTCCAGCTGAGCGCCTTTTCACCCTGACTTGCTGCCTGCTTGCCTCTCCTGTCATTGGGCTAAGCAAACAAGATCTCTTTGATTCCGTGCCCGCCTACCGGGAATCCCGCGGTGGAGATGCGCTTGAGAAGATGTTCGACCGCGACAAGACTGCTCTGCGAAACATGGGTGTTCAGCTTGAGGTGCGAACCATTGACTCCTTTGAGGAGGGCGAGAACTCCCGCTACCTAATCAGCCGGGGAAGCTTTAGTTGGCCAGAGGATATGAAGCTCAACCCCAAGCAGCTAGGTCTTGTGGAGCTTGCCGCCAAGTCTTGGAATACTCAGCTCTTTGGGTCTGACGCTAGAAGCGGTCTAACCCGGCTCAAGTCCAGGGGCATGGTTCAGATTGACAGACAGCTGCAGCATATTTCGCCGCGTTTGGTGGCGAAGCACGAGTCATTCGGCCCGCTGGCGGATGCGATAAGCGCCTGCACCACTGTCCTCTTCGACTACCGCAAAAGTGACGGCAGTCAATCGATTCGAGAGGTCGACCCAATCAAACTGCGCCTCATCGAGGGGGAGTGGGTCTTGTTAGCCCGTGAGCAAGCTGAAATTAAGAACTTTCTGCTCAGAAGAATCATTAGCAGGGTGAGGGACACCGAGGCTTCATTTGAACCCGCAACAGAGTCGGAGATAGCTGATGCCGAGGCTGACCTGGCCCAGTTTGCTGCCTCCAATGTTGCCGTCATTGAGGTGGAGCCGGAGAGCGAGGCCTGGTGGCATTTTGGCGCGGACTCCGAACGCGTGGAGCTTCATTTCATGGATGAGGCCCTGCTCGCAGAGGACCTGATGGAGTTTGGTTCTGAGCTCAGGGTGATCGGTCCCCAGTCGCTTGCAGATCGAATAAGGCATGGTTTCGAGGCGGTGGTCAAAGATCATGCCTAAGCAAGAGTTGGATGGAGTCGAGCTTTTTAATCTTTCGCTTTCGATTGTTGGTTCGGTTCTAAGAGACGGCGATCAGAAGGTCAGTGATCTTGCTGAACTATTTGAAGTGAGTGAGACTGCAATTCGGAAGGCTGTCTTGGCGATTGCAAACAGTGAGGATGTTAGAAACTACGAGACTCATTTTTATGTAGATGTAGACGAGCTCGACGAGGGTTATGTCTCGCTCTCCCAGGGTATGTCGAGTTTGAGTGAGCCACCTGCACTTTCGAGGCGGCAGTTGAGTTCTATTGCTATTGGTCTTGACTATCTGGCAGCCATACCCCAGTTTCAGGCTGATTCCGACCTTAGGGAGTTGCGAGAGCTGATAAGTGAGCATTCGCCTGCTGCTGTTACCTCTCATGATCCATCGAGACTCTCCGAGCAAATCGCAAAGCTTCAAGAGGCCATACTCAGCGAACACGCTATTGAGTGCGAATACGTGAACCAGACCGGCGCCAAGTCAACGAGGGTGATAGAGCCCTTGCGCATCGACCTCATAGGTCGCAGGCACTACCTTCGCGGTTTTTGCCGCTCGAAATCCGAGCTGAGGGCTTTCCGGCTTGACCGGATACAAAGCATCGACTTAACTTCAAGCAGGGTTGCGGATCAGACCAAAGCACTGAAGATTCCTGATGAGGTGTTTGGAGATGCCGGACAAGAGCAGCTCGTGGATGTTGTGGCGAGCGCCGAGGCAGCAGAGATCTTCTGGAATTTTCCTGTCCGTGGGACTCCCAAGCGAAAGGGTGACCTGATTGAGGGCACCATTCTTGTGGGGAGCCTGGCTGCCCTGGGAAGGCATGTGGCAAAGTATGGGGGCATGGTTAGGGTAATTTCTCCTGAGAGCGCGAGGCAGTCCGTCAGGGACTTCGCCAAGCGAGCACTCTTGGGAGCGGCTGCACCGGGAGATGAGGACTAATGGACCCAACGACCATAGCCATCTGGGTCGCCGTTCTGGGTGGCCTCTACGCTCTAGGCCTGAGCGCGTACCGCATCCTTCTGGCCGTAAAAGCCGTGAAGAAAGAACTCGAGCGCGCCAAGGGATTTATCTCAGACATTGCTGGCACCCAGACCGAGGACCCTGAGCCCGCCTCTCCCACAACCCACGATGACCTGATTAGGGTTGTTGGAGAAAGGCAAGCTCTCAAACGTGCAAGAGCACGAAAAGCTGAAGACAGACAGCGTAGACTGGTGCAGCGGATTCGAGAGATCGAAATAGATAAGAGGTAGGCATGAGACTTCAAGGCTGGGAATGGATCATCATTCTTGCAATCGTCCTGTTGCTGTGGGGAGCACCGAAGCTTCCGGCTCTAGCCAAGAGTGCAGCTCAGTCGATGCGCATCTTCAAGAAGGAGATCGACAAGAACGGCGAGGCCGCCGAGGTCAAGAACGAGGCTAGCGAGAGCGAGAAGAAGCAAGACTAATGGCTCGGCGCAAAGACAAAGAGCGCCGAATGAGTCTTGGCTCCCACCTCAGGGAGCTTAGAACGCGTCTTTCATGGTCGGCGGGTTTCATTCTGGCTGGCTCAGTTGTTGGCTGGTTCCTGTTTGACCCCGTTTTCAAGATTCTCCAGGAGCCTCTAATTGAGGTCACCGAGCGCCGAGGCATTGAGGCGATTGTCAACTTCGGTACCGTCGTCTCGGCATTCGACCTCAGAATTCAGATTTCAATTTTCTTGGGCGTCATCCTTACTTCTCCCGTGTGGCTTTGGAACTTCTGGGCCTTTATTGCTCCGGGGCTCAAGCAGAAGGAGAAGCGCTACGCGACAGGCTTCACGGTTGCGGCGGTGCCGCTCTTTCTCGCCGGCACTGCGCTTGCCTGGACCTCACTTCCCGGATTCGTAGTGGTCTTGATTGGCTTTACGCCTGAGGGAAGCTCGAACGTTATCAATGCCAGTGAATACATCCTGTTTGCCATCCGGATCCTTCTAATCTTTGGCATTGCCTTTGTAATGCCAGTAGTTCTAGTGCTCCTAAATTTCGCCGGCCTCGCAACTGGACGAGGCATCCTGAAGTCTTGGAGACTTGCGGTATTCATCATCGCTGTCGTCTCCGCCCTGGCAACCCCTACCGCTGAGCCCATGACGATGTTCCTCCTCATGGCACCTTTGAGCGCGCTCTACTTCTCGGCAATCGGTATTGCGATGGCCAACGACAAACGCAGGGAACGCAAACTAGCTAAGTTGGTGGGCACCGATGACCTCGAGCTCGACTGAGCCGAGTCCTGCCGAGCGCTACAAGAAGGCAAAGAGTAAAGCCAAGTTCCCCGAGTTCGAGCTTTTCAGTGCCGAGCTTGCATTTCCATTAGATGACTTTCAGGAGCGGGCCTGCAGATCACTTGAGGGAGGGCATGGTGTCTTGGTCGCAGCGCCCACCGGTGCGGGAAAGACGGTCGTGGGGGAGTTTGCCATTCACCTCGCCCTTTCCTCCGGGCAAAAGGTCTTCTACACCACTCCCATTAAGGCTCTCAGCAACCAAAAGTTTGCGGAGCTGGTGAAGCGCTATGGCAAAGAACGGGTCGGGCTGCTAACAGGCGACAACAACAACAATTCTGAGGCGCAGATCGTAGTCATGACCACTGAGGTGCTGCGAAACATGATCTATGCGACCTCCACGTCGCTGAAGGACCTCGGCTTTGTAGTAATGGATGAGGTTCACTACCTGGCTGACAGGTTCAGGGGAGCGGTCTGGGAGGAAGTAATGCTCCACCTTCCAAAATATGTGCGCGTCGTGTCATTGTCGGCAACTGTTTCAAACGCAGAGGAGTTTGGCGCCTGGCTAGCCGAGGTTAGGGGTAACACCGAGATCATCGTCTCTGAGCATCGCCCTGTGCCACTTCATCAGCACGTTCTCTTTGGGGATGAGTTGCTAGAGCTATTTGAGAGTGGCAGTGACCAGCTAAGAGTGAATCCTGAACTGACGCAAAAGCACCAGGCTCGCTCCAGAGCACCCATCCGGAGCCGAGGCAAATACGGCAAAGGCCGCAGTGGGCTCGGTGGCCCCAACCAGCGCAATTTCCCGAGACTCGATAAGCCTGAAATTGTAGAAAAACTGGACGATTTGCAGCTATTGCCGGCAATCTTTTTCATCTTCTCTAGGGCGGGCTGCGATCAGGCCATGATTAATTGCAGAAGATCCGGCATCAGACTCACCACAAAAGAAGAGCAGCTTGAGATTAGGGCGCTGGTGGAGGCAAGGTGCTCCTCAATATCAGACGAGGACCTTGACACGCTCGGCTACTTCGAATGGTTGGAGTCTCTCGAACGAGGCTTCGCCTCTCATCACGCGGGCATGTTGCCAGCCTTCAAGGAGGTTGTGGAGGAGCTGTTTCTTCGAAAGTTGGTAAGGGTCGTCTTCGCAACTGAGACCCTCGCGCTGGGTATTAACATGCCGGCCAGAACAGTGGTTTTGGAGCGCCTAGACAAATACAACGGTGAGTCGCGCGTGAACATCACCGCGGGGGAGTACACCCAGCTGACAGGTCGCGCTGGCAGAAGGGGTATTGATACAGAGGGTCACTCGGTAGTTGTTTGGGGAGCACAACTAGACCCAAACATCGTCGCTGGCCTCGCCTCAAAGCGCACCTACCCGCTCAATAGCTCGTTTAGGCCCACCTACAACATGGCGGTCAACCTAATCGCCGCATTTGGAAAGAATCGCGCGAGAGAAGTCCTTGAAAGGTCTTTTGCGCAGTTTCAGGCTGATCGATCAGTGGTTGGTGTGGCGCAGGTAATAAAAGACAAGCAGGAATCTTTGAAGGGCTATGAGGAGGCACTCAGCTGTCACCTTGGCGACTTCAAAGAATACGCAAGAATTCGCAGGGAGATTTCTGACCTTGAGCGTGAGAGCTCAAGAATTCGCAACCGGGTTGGAAATGACATCCGTCAAACCAAGCAGATGCGCACCATCGAGTCGCAGCTCGGAAGGCTCAGGAAAGAGCTACGCATCCACCCCTGTCACCAGTGCTCTGACCGAGAGGTTCATGCCAGGTGGGGCGAGCGCTACTTCAAGCTCAAGCGAGAGGTTGACGCATCACTGAGGGAGATGGATCAAAAAACTGGCCAGGTGGCAAAGGTTTTTGACCGCATCTGTGACCTTCTCACAGATCTCGACTATCTCAGCAAAGCCTCCGGAGAGTATGAGGTAACAACCTCTGGAGCCAGGCTCTCGAAGATCTACGGCGAGCGCGATCTACTAATTGCCGAATGTATAAACCGAGGCGCTTGGCGAGAGCTGGACCCCGCCGCGATGGCAGCCATGGCAGCGTCACTGGTCTATGAGGGGCGCTCGGATGAGGGAGAGTTTGAGCCAAAGCTCCCCAAAGGAAATTTCCGCGATGCGTTAGAGCAGACCGAACGCATTCAGGAGGACCTTTTCGAGCTCCAAGAAAGGCATCGACTGAAAAAAGAGCAGCCTCTAGACCTTGGCATCACCTGGGCCGTCTATCGCTGGGCAACCGGAAGCAGGTTAGACGATGCGTTGAAGCTGGCTGGGCTTTTGGCAGGAGACTTCATCCGCTGGAGCAAGCAAATTATTGATCTTCTGGACCAGCTCTCGCAGTCCGCTGACCCGCTGCTGGCTGAGACCAGCTATCGCGCGATCGACCTGGTGAAGCGTGGGATAGTTGCCTACAGCTACTACCTATAGAAATTAGGCTGGGAGCATGCGAGAACTGCTGTGGCGAGTGCCGCTTGGTGTCATTGGTGGCCTAGTTGCGCTCTACACGTTCCCAACCGAGAACATTTGGGTTTTGGCGCCCCTAATTCCTGCTCTTGTGCTGCTAGCCACACTTGGGATTGGTTTTTGGAAGTCCTTTCTGGTCGGCTTCGTTGCGGGTCAAGCGTTTTACATCTCTCACATTGAGTGGATATCCCTTTATCTAGGACCGGTGCCACTACTGGCGCTAAGCACTCTTGAGGCCCTTTACTTTGGACTTGGCACTGCGCTCACCTCCTGGCTCTATTTGCGCTTCAAGCCGAAGGGGAGCAATGTCTTGCTGTTCGCTTTCGTTGCAGCCGGAGTTTGGACGCTCAGGGAGTTCGTTGCCAACAACTTCCCATACGGAGGGTTTCCCTGGTCAAAGCTCGCCATGACCCAGGCTGACAGCATCTTCTCAAACTGGGTGTGGTGGGGAGGCCTCAGCCTACTGAGCTTCGTAATTGCCCTGCTGGGGGCGTTGCTGGCACTTCTGATTCGCCATTTCGGTGACCGCAAACTGCCAAGGAGGGGGTTTGTGGCAACTGCACTTGCCACCATGTTGATACCCGTCATTACTCCGCTGGGGCTGACGACAGAACCTGCGGGGGAGAAGGTAATAGCCGCGGTACAGGGCAATGCAAATGCTGGGCTGTTCTCCAATGTCGAGAAGGGCACCATCCTGCAAAATCACATTGACGCGACCCAGCTCGTGTTCGAATCTAAGCTTGCGGAGGAAATCGACCTTCTGGTCTGGCCTGAGAATGCCTCCGACATAGACCCCCTAAGGTCTAATTCTGCAAGGGAGCAGATTGATCAGGTCGCAGAGTCTGTTGGCGCACCTTTTGTTTTCGGAACACTCACAGTTCGCGGGGATGAGTCTTTCAACTCGACCCTTCTCTGGCTGCCTGGGGTGGGTCCTGTTGACTACTACGACAAGAAACAACCGGTGCCATTCGCTGAATACGCCCCAGACCGAGAATTCTGGCGATTGTTCGCGCCGGAGTTGGTGGACATGATTCCCAAGGGCTACAGCTTTGGTGTTCGAGATGGCATCTACGAAATAGACGACTTTGTTGCCGGAACTCTGATCTGTTTCGAGATTGCCGAGGATTCCATCCTGCGGGAGCTGACTACCTCTGGGGCCCAGGTGATTCTCTCCCAAACCAATAACGCCGACTTTGGCTACTCGGATGAGACCTACCAGCAGGCCGCAATTGCTCAGCTAAGGGCAATCGAAACGGGCAGGGCCGTGGTCAACATATCCACCGTCGGCCTTTCTGTCATCTACCTCCCAAACGGAGACGTGCTCTCACAGGTGGAGTGGTACGAACCAGCTGCGATGGTGGAGCGTGTACCGCTGTACTCGGGGAACACGCCTGCAATGACGATTGGTGCGATCTTTGACTGGCTTATTGCGGCGATAATTCTGGCCTTTGCCGCACTAAAGCTTTCTAGGAGTAGGCGTTGAAAGCGGTAGTGCTCATGCCGACCTACAACGAAATAGATGTCTTGGAACACTCGGTAGAACAGCTTTTCAAGGTGGTGCCAGAGATTGACCTGGCGATCATTGATGACAACTCCCCAGATGGTACTGGCAAGCTTGCAGATCGAATTGCAAGCAAAGATAGGAGGGTTTCGGTCATTCATCGACCTGCCAAGAAAGGGCTTGGCCTTGCCTACGTCGAAGGATTTCGGTGGGCAATGGACAGGGGCTTTACCCATATCGTCCAGATGGACTCTGACGGCTCCCATCGCCCTTCGGACCTGTCAGCCTTGCTTGCCGAAGCTGAGGCTCATGACTTGGTAATTGGATCGCGTTGGACGGCTGGGGGAGAGGTCAAGAATTGGCCTGCATCGAGGATTCTTATTTCTCGAATCGGCAATGCCTACGCCGCCACGATGCTCGGGAGCAAACTCAAAGATCTCACTGCCGGGTACCGGGTTTACTCATCGAGACAGCTTGCGAAACTACCGCTCGAGAAGATGCGGGCACATGGCTACGGGTTTCAGGTCGAAATGACCCTTCGTTCAGCGCAGTCTGGGGCGAAGATCGTGGAAGTTCCAATTCACTTTGTTGAGCGCGAGAGCGGGAAGAGCAAGATGACGCTGGGCATCGTAATTGAGGCGTTTTTGCTCTGCACCCGGTGGGGGATTGAAAGGCTGTTTAGGCGGTAAGGCGTCCCTCGCTGCGACGCTTTCTCATGTCCACCAGGACCTCCTGCAACAAAGCCTCAAGCTCCTTCTTCGTGCGCCTCTCGAGCACCATGTCGTAGTGGCTGCGCTGTGCGCTGAGCTCACCCGCAGTCAAGTCCACTTCCTTGCCCTCTTCCAACCGAGTTGCTATGGCATCGCACTTTTTACACTCCCATGTGTCGGGGAGTTCAGCGGTGAGGGAGAACACCATTTCAAACTCATGACTCTCAGGGCAACGGAAATGAATGCTTTGCCGCTCTGACAGCTCGACACCTCGATCAGACTCCATCGACTGGCTTCCCAGTCTCATACCGCGCATAGTCTCAGCCATAAGTTCTCCTTTGTAAGGGAGAACCCGCCTCAGGCTTAGATAAGTCCTGAAGCCTTCCTATTCTCAGCTACTTGCCAGCTTCGTAAAGATCCACTCGATCAGAGACGATGCCGTCGGCACCTAGCGCTATGAGTCTTCTCATCTCAGCAGGGTCATTTATGGTCCAAAAGTGCATCTCAGTCTGGTGTCGCTGTGCCCGGCCAATGAAGCCTTTAGTCGCAAACTTAATGGGCCCCCTGCTAACTGGGACCTGAAATGCGTGGACGTGCCGGACGATAGCTGCAAAGCCCAGTCCAAACAGGAAACGGTGACTTAGCCAGGCGGCAACGACAGTCGAAAGCGAGCCTGATGTGGCGATCGGCTTGGAAAGATCCCTAAGGGCACTCTTGCGAATTGGGTTTGAAAAGCTTGAGACAAGCACGCGATCGTGGGCCTCGAGGGCCTCAATAGCGCTAATGGTTGGAGTTATCGCGGGTTTTGTCTTGATGTCAAGATTGAACCTGGCACTCGGTAGGGCCTCTAGAGCTTCTGTCAGGGTGGGGATTTCTCCACCGTTTTGTAGCCTCAAGCTCTTGATTTCGCTGAGGGATAGCTCTCGAATCTTGGCATCGATGCCCGCGACCCGATTGAGATCCTCATCATGGAACAAAACCGCTACATCATCCGCGGTGGCCTGGGTGTCTGACTCCAAGTGAGTGGCCCCGTGCTCAAGGGCCGCCAGAAAGGCGGGGATGGTGTTCTCGTCTAAACCTGCATGCTGCGCGAGGCCTCTATGGGCAAACAGCCTTGGCTTTGGCGGATCAAAATAGGGAAAGCTGGCAGTTTCCGACACTTGAACCCCTAACATTTAGCAGTGCTTCAGTCTAAGTTTCCCAGCCGCTTTCTAAGGTTGGTCGTGGGGCTTTTCATCTACGGCGTCGGGGTCGGGATGACAGTTGATGCGCAGCTGGGCCTTGCACCTTGGGACGTGCTCGCTCAGGGCATATCTCGTCAAACATCACTGTCGTTTGGCTATGCGACGGTCTTAGTAAGTCTTCTGGTTCTGCTCTCCTGGATACCTCTAAAAGTAAAACCAGGTCTGGGTTCGATCATGAACGCCATCATGGTTGGCCTGGTTGCGGATCTGACCCTGATTTTCCTTCCCACGCCCGATTCGTATTGGCTCAAGCTTTTGCTGTTTTTCGGCGGCATGGTCGTCATATCCTTCGCAACTGGCCTCTATATCTCCTGCGGCATGGGGAAGGGACCAAGAGACGGCCTGAACGTGGGTATTGCCCAGAGATTCAAGCTGCCATTTTGGCAAGCCCGGTCAATTGTTGAGATCACCGTCGTGACCATCGGCTTCCTGCTCGGCGGTCAGGTTCGGGAAGGAACTTTGATCTTTGCCTTGGGTATCGGTTACCTGAACCAGATTGGTATGAGGCTTTTTGGACTAGCTGATAAAAGCGGCAAGGTTTAGCAGTTATTGACTGGCTCGTCGGGCCTGTCAGGTGGGCGGCTAGAGGCGACTTCGGTAAATGTATATAAGGCCGATAATAAACATTATGTCAAGTAATGTTTTTTGACCCCTCCCCGCATCAATAGTGGGTTGTAGGCCTTCTTAGCCGGCCTGCTGAGATGCCGAGGTCCAGCTCTCGAGCTTCGCTTTCGCATCTCCGGACTCAAGAGCCGCTTGCGCTCGAACGAGTGCCTTTTGGAACCTCTCAGTCAAATCAGAGTTTGCAAGTTTCGAGTCCTTCGACAGTTCGTAGGCAACGATTCCTGCAGCCGCATTTAGTGCCACCACATCGGCAATCTGCTGGGAATTACCAAAGGCCTCTCCCGCGAAGAGCTTGCTTGCAACCATGGCATTCTGTTTGGCATCACCGCCAAGAAGCTGACTAATTTCAGCTCTGTCGAGTCCCAAGTCCTGAGGGTCTAATTCATGAGTCGAGACCTCACCCCCAGAAACCTGCCAGATACGCGCAGTGGAGGTTGTGCTCAGCTCGTCAAGGCCATCGTTTGACCTGAAAACCAATGCGGACCTTCTCCTTTGAGCAAGCTCCTCGGCCATCAGCGGCGCGATTTTCTCATCGGATACGCCAAGCGCGGTTGCCACCGGCTGGGCGGGGTTAGCCAAAGGCCCCAAGAAGTTGAAAGTGGTGGGGACTCCAAGCTGCTTCCTAACCGCCGCCACAAACCGCATTGCTGGGTGGAATACGGGCGCAAAGAAAAAGGTGATGCCGGCTGCCTCAAAGACCTCTTTGACCTGCGTTGGGGAAAGATCCAGCCGAATTCCAAGAACTTCCAGCATCTCCGAAGAGCCCGTTTTGCCTGATGCCGACCTAGATCCATGCTTGAGAACCGGAATCCCGCTGGCTGCCGCGACGATTGAGGCCATCGAGCTAATGTTCACGGTGCCGACCAGGTCTCCCCCGGTTCCTACGATGTCAACAGCATCGCTGCCGGTCTCAAGCAAGAGCGCATTCTCGAGCATCACGTCAACTAGTCCAGACAGCTCCTCAACTGTCTCGCCTTTTGACCGAAGAGCCATCATGAAGGCGCCAATCTGGCCCTCAGTTGCCTCACCGGCCATAATCTGGCGCATAGCCCAGCTGGAACCTTCGCGGCTCAGGTTCTCCCCCGCAAGAAGCGTCGCAAGTACGTCTGGCCAAGTGGTCTGAGTCATGCGAAAAGTGTAACGCCCAAAAAATCTGCCAAAGTAGTCGAAATTTTGGACAAGATTGGCCTCGCACGGCCCTTCCGGAGCTAGGTAGCGGTTACAATTGAGGCATGTCAACAACCTCTCCTGCTGCTCCTATGACCATTCAAAGGCCGAACGCGACTAGCGTCGGGACAATTGTTTGGCTTGGCAGCGAGGTTATGTTCTTCGCCGGACTCTTCGCAATGTACTTCTCGCTCAGGGCTGGCGCTCCAGATTTGTGGGCAAATGACACCCAGATTCTGAATGTGCCCTTTGCTCTGGTGAACACCCTGATTCTGGTGGCGAGCTCCTTTACCGCTCAGTTCGGAGTGTTTGCGGCGGAGCGCATGCAGGCCCGTAGAACGGGCCTCTCCCCCGCTAAATGGGGCATGATCGAGTGGTTCTTCCTGACTTACTTCATGGGCGCCATCTTCGTAGCGGGCCAGGTCTGGGAATATGCGCAGCTTGTTGCTGAGGGAGTCACTCTTAGCAGCAACTCCTACGGCTCTGCCTTCTACATCACGACTGGTTTCCACGCCCTGCACGTAACAGGCGGTCTGATCGCCTTCCTGCTGGTTATCGGACGTGCTTATGCGGCAAAGAACTTCGGCCACCGCGAAGCCACAAGCGCGATCGTCACGTCGTACTACTGGCATTTCGTGGATGTGGTCTGGATCGGTCTATTCCTAGTCGTCTACGTACTCAAGTAATCAAGATGGAGAGCAATTTGAACCCTCAGAAGCCGATGCGTCGTCGCCCTTGGGCTCTTGGCGTTGTTATCTTCCTCGGACTAATCCTGTCCGGCGGAGGTTACGCAGCAGCCACTCAGACCTTTGAGGCGGAGTTTGGCTCACCTGAGCAGGTTGAAGAGGGTCGCAAGCTGTTCCTAGCCAACTGCGCCTCTTGCCACGGCACCAACGGAGAGGGAGCAATTGGTGGGCCCAGCCTGATTGGCGTTGGGGCAGCCTCTGTTGATTTCCAGGTCGGCACCGGCCGCATGCCGGGACAGGCCTCCGGCCCACAGCTCTACAAGAAGCCAGTTCAGTTCACAGAGGAGCAGATTGCGGCAATGGCTGCCTATGTGGCTTCCTTGGCTCCTGGACCTGCAATTCCTCCCGAGGAGTACCTGAGGACCGACGGAGACCCAACCCACGGTGGAGAGCTCTTCCGCATTAACTGTGCGATGTGCCACAACGCCGTAGGAGCGGGCGGTGCACTGACCGAGGGCAAGTTTGCTCCCGGCCTAGATGGCGTTTCTGAAAAGCACATCTACGAAGCGATGGTCACCGGACCTCAGAACATGCCCGTTTTCAATGACGCAAACCTGACACCTGAGGACAAGAAAGACATCATCACTTACCTCAAGTACGTTGAAGAGAACGGTTCGGTAGGTGGCTTTGAGCTTGGATCGATCGGTCCGGTAGCTGAGGGATTGTTTACCTGGATCTTTGGGTTAGGTTTCATCATCGCAATTACGGTTTGGTTGGGAGCGAAGGCTAACTAATGAGTGAGATCAAGAAGTTTGACTCGGGCAGCGCCACCAATATCGAGCGCCCAATTGCCGATCCTGGCATCGAGCCACATCGCGTTCGCCTAACCGATAAGAGTGAAAAGCACGCCAAGACCGCTGAGCGCCAGATCTCAGTCATGTTCTTGGTTTCAATTGTGGGAGCAATCATTGCGGTTTGGGGCTTCGTCGCCTTCCCAATCGTTGATGGTGATCTCTCTGCGACCCGAAATAACGCTTTCTGGATGGGTCTCGGCATGGCTCTATCTATGCTGGGCATTGGCTTTGGAGCCGTTCACTGGGCTAAGACCCTGATGCCTGATAACGAGATTAGCGAGTCTCGCCACCCATCCCGCAGCTCAGACGAGGCTCGGGCAAAGGCAATCGAGATTGTCAAACTCGCAGACGGCGAGGCGGGATTCACCCGGAGGAAGCTCATCAGGCGCACTCTATACGGAGCACTGGCCTTCTTCCCAATTCCTGCTGTGGTGATTTTTGGAGACCTAGGTCCTCAGGTTGGCGACACCCTCAAGCACACGATGTGGCGCGCGGGCACCAGGCTCACGAAGGACCCAACCGGCATCCCGATCAAGGCTTCCGAGGTAACAATCGGATCGGTCTTCCATGTCATCCCTGAGGGGCTGAAGGACTTGGAAGAGCACAAACTGGAGGAAAAGGCTAAGGCTGCGGTTCTTTTGGTCCGCGTCAATCCTGGCGACCTGAAAGAAGACCCAGAAAAGGCCAACTGGAGTTATGACGGCATCGTCGCGTACTCGAAAATCTGCACCCACGTGGGCTGCCCTGTGGCTCTTTATGAGCAGCACACACACCACCTGCTATGCCCATGCCACCAGTCGACTTTCGACCTGGCTGACCACTGCAAGGTGGTCTTTGGGCCTGCAGCTCGCCCTCTCCCCCAGCTCCCCATCGCTGTGGATGACGAGGGTTACCTGGTCGCACAAAGCGACTTCCTGGAGCCAGTTGGCCCATCATTCTGGGACATGAGGAAGTAAGCAAATGAGTTCAATAACGGAACCAACGACACCGGTAGGCAAGACAGCCGACTACCTAGACGACCGCCTATCCCTGGGTACTGTGATCAAGCAATTTGGTCGCAAGGTATTCCCCGACCACTGGAGCTTCATGCTAGGTGAGGTGGCCCTATGGTCTTTTGTGGTCGTGGTGCTGTCAGGAACCTTCCTGACCTTCTTCTACGAGCCTTCCATGGCCCACACCTACTACAACGGTAGCTATGCGCCGTTGAAGGGTGCTGAGATGACAGTGGCCTACGCCTCATCGCTCGACATTAGCTTTGACATCCGAGGTGGACTGATCATGCGTCAGATTCACCACTGGGGCGCACTAATCTTCGTTGCCGCCTCGGGACTTCACATGCTCCGCGTGTTCTTTACGGGAGCCTTCCGTAAGCCTCGAGAGCTGAACTGGGTCATTGGATTCTTGCTCTTCCTGATGGGCATGGGTGCGGGATTCACCGGTTACTCACTGCCAGATGACCTGCTCTCGGGCAACGGGTTGAGGATTATCGACGGAATGATCAAGGGAATCCCGGTAATCGGTCCCGCCGTATCCTCTGGTTTCTTTGGCGGCGAGTTCCCGGGTACAGAGGTAATTCCGAGGCTTTACTCGCTCCACATCATGATTTTGCCGGCACTAATCATCGTGCTAATAGCAGCCCACATGTTGCTGCTGGTTGTCCACATGCACACGCACTACCCCGGACCTGGTCGCCGAGACGACAACGTCGTTGGCTACCCTCTGATGCCGGTGTACGTGGCTAAGGCTGGTGGATTCTTCTTCCTGGTCTTCGGTGTCATTGCCGCAATTTCGGCGTTGTTCACCATCAACCCAATTTGGAACTACGGACCTTATGATCCATCGCCTGTGTCTGCCGGAACCCAGCCCGACTGGTACATCGGCTGGCTCGATGGTGCGCTGCGACTTGCTCCTGGTGGCTTGGACTGGACCATTTTTGGCTACGTCATTCCAATGGGAGTAATGCTTCCGATCGTCATCTCCCTGGTGTTCCTGGTGCTGGTAGCCGTCTACCCATTCATCGAGGCCTGGGTCACTGGTGACAAGCGTGACCACCACGTGTTGGATCGACCACGCAACGCCCCAACCAGGACCGCCATCGGTGCTGCCGGAGTTACGTTCTACGCTGTTCTGTGGGCGGGAGCGTCTACGGACCTGATTGCCATCTTCTTCCAGATGTCGCTCAACCACGTGCTCACTGCAATGCAGGTACTGCTAATCATTGGTCCGGTGATTGCTTACTGGGTCACGAAGCGGGCCTGCCTAGCCCTGCAGCGTAAAGACCGCGAAATTGCCCTCCACGGTCGTGAGACCGGAAGGGTAGTCCGTCTCCCCCACGGCGAATACATCGAGGTTCACGAGCCAGTTGACAAGTACGAGCTGTGGAAGCTGGTTGACTTCAAGGACTACGAGCCGATCATGCCTAGGCCTAACAAGAAGGGGAAGATAACCCTCGGAACCAAACTGCGCTCTGCAGTCTCCAAGATCTACTTCGAAGACCGCATTGCTCCAGTCTCAAAGGCAGAGTACGAGCTCGCGCACGCTGACCACTCCCCCGCGATTGAGGAGCAGCCCAAGCGCAAGCCCAAGCAGCTCAAGAAAAAGCTCTAGATAACCTAGCTAAAAACCCCGCAGGATTTAGTCTTGCGGGGTTTTTCTATAACTCCCTTGTTACCAGCACGTGCTGGTCATCCAGCATTGGCCCCTCTGTAAAGCCAAACTTTTTATAGAGCGACAGGGGGCCACGATAGCCCCACTTTGCAAACTCACCATTTGCAAGCGGGGCAGCCTGAACCTTGCTAAAACCCTGCTCAGGCAAATCGGCAATCGCAAACTCCAACAGCCTCGTTGCTATCCCTTTTCCTTGACTCTCCGCTTCCACGGAGAAGCAGATAATTGTGGCGATGTCTTCTGTAGTTGGAGGAAGCAGCCTGAAGTTATTGTGGCTATTTGCGGCCATCCACCCCACAGCAATCTCTTCTCCGTCGCGCTGTTCGAACGCTAGATACCCCTGCATGACACCAGTTGCGATCCGTTCGCATGCAAGCTGACGGTTTGATTCAGGCGATGCAGACTCATTCTCCGCTTTGGTATTGAGGTATTCCTGGCAGTAGCAACCCTGCCATTGTGGTTGAGACGTGAACGCGGGACCGTCCATGAAGACTAGGAACTTCTCTGTCTCAGGCTCAGAAAGTCGTCGAATGGTCACCATATTGCTCAGGATAACGGAAAGCAAAAAGCCAGCCAATAAATGGCTGGCTCTATGCGTTGTGGAGATGCCGGGAATCGAACCCGGGTCCACTGCAGCGTTCATGACTCTTCTACGGGTGTAGCCTCCAGAGGCGTTCTACTTGGCTGCGGAATTTGTCGGAGGCGACTACGCCGACCAGCCCAGTCAAAGTAAAAAGTCCCAACTAGGCCTTTGACGCACCCAATTAGCAAGATTTCTAAATGACGCTTGGATCTAGGTCGAAATCAAACCTAGGCAAACGGACTTCGGGGCTAGCTTATGCAGCTAGGGCGAAGTCGGCGCGCTTTGTATTGGCACCTATAGTTTTGCACAGAGCGTTTACGAGATAACTGTGCATCCTCGACCCGCTTCTTTCACTCATCATTACAGTGTCGAAACCGATCATCCCCATGTTTAGTTGTTTATCTTCAAACCCTTTCGGGCAGCAGAAAAGGATAACACCAAAGGGTGGAAGGCTGCTGGGATTTCCTAGTGTGCGTGTGCGAAGCGGTCGTATTCGAAAACAAAACCGACTACTGCAACAACGGCAAATGGAACCGCAATAAAGAACAGCCACCAGCCAACTGCAAGCGCCGCAAAGGCTAAACCGCTGGAGGCGCCGAGGAATAGTGGCCACCAGCTCCAGGGTGAGAAGAAGCCAACCTCTCCTGCACCCTCCTCGATTTCACCATCTAGGTTGTCCTCTGGAAGCGTGGCGGTTCTACGCATGCCGCTGTAGAGGTAGAAGGCGATGAAGATTGAGAGAACAACCAAGAGGCCAATTGCTGCCGTCCCAATTGGCTCAACGGCACCAGTGTCTAGATAGGTCCAGATCGCGTAGGCAATGTCTGCAACGGTGAAGTAGGCCGCCATCACCAACAGGATGATTATGTTGGAGCGCATTAGATGCGACCTTCCTTCACGTATGCCTCTTTCGCCTCAGGAGCGGCATACTCTGGGTAGTTCATGTCAAATGCAGGCGACTCGGAGCGAATCCTAGGAATCGAGTGGAAGTTGTGCCTTGGGATAGGCGACTCGGTTGCCCACTCCAGAGACCTTCCATAGCCCCATGGGTCCTTTAGCTCAACCTTCACACCATTTCGGTAGGTGATCCAGACGTTCCACAGGAACGGAACCATGGACAGGGCCAGAATGGCAGCGCCGGCGCTGGAAAGCAGGTTCATCTCCGTAAAGCCATCCTCAGGTAGGTAGGTGGCGTAGCGACGAGGCATACCTAGCACTCCGAGCCAGTGCTGCACCAAGAAGGTGGTGTGGAAGCCGATGAAAAGAATCCAGAAGTGAATCTTTCCAAGCCTCTCGTTCAGCATCTTTCCAGTGAACTTTGGCCACCAGAAGTAAAAGCCTGCAAACATCGCAAACACCACTGTTCCAAAGACAACATAGTGGAAGTGTGCAACGACGAAGTAGGAGTCAGAGAGGTGGAAGTCGAGAGCTGGCGAGGCCAAGATCACGCCGGTCAGACCACCAAATACAAAGCTCACGAGGAAGCCCAAGCTCCATAGCATCGGCGTTTCGAAGGTCACCGACCCTCGCCACATCGTTCCGATCCAGTTGAATATCTTCACTCCTGTTGGCACCGCAATAAGCATGGTTGTGAAAGCGAAGAATGGCAGCAGAACCTGTCCGGTGACGTACATGTGGTGAGCCCACACGGTCATGGAAAGAGCCGCAATGGCGATGGTTGCGTAGACCAGAGTCTTGTAACCGAAGATTGGCTTACGGGAGAAGACCGGGAAGATCTCGGAGACAATTCCAAAGAATGGCAGAGCAATGATGTAAACCTCTGGGTGACCGAAGAACCAGAAGAGGTGCTGCCACAGCATCGCTCCCCCGTTTTCAGGGTCAAAGATATGCGCCCCAAACCTTCTGTCTGCTCCCAGAGCAAATAGCGCAGCTGCAAGCGGTGGGAAGCACATGATGATCAGGATGGAGGTCACCATCGTGTTCCAGGTGAAGATGGGCATGCGCCACATCGTCATACCGGGAGCACGCATTGTGATGATGGTGGTTATGAAGTTCACGCCACCCAAGATTGTTCCAAAGCCGCTGAGGGCAAGCCCAAATACCCACAGATCCCCACCGATACCCGGTGAGAACGTCGTGTTAGAAAGCGGTGCATAAGCGAACCAGCCAAACGAGGCAGCGCCTTGAGGCGTGAAGAAGCCAGCAACTGCGATGAAGGAGCCGAAGCTAAAGAACCAGTAGGCAATTGCGTTCAGTCTCGGGAAAGCCACGTCCGGCGCGCCGATCTGAACCGGCATGAGTACGTTGGCAAACCCTGCAAACAATGGCGTTGCGAACATCAACAGCATGATCGTGCCGTGCATGGTGAACAACTGGTTGTACTGCTCCTTGGTCGCAACGATGTCGAGACCCGGCAGCGCTAGCTGAGCCCTGATGACCAGCGCCATCACACCTGCAATTAGGAAGTAAATAAAGCTTGTAATGAGGTAGAGGTAACCGATTTTCTTGTGGTCGGTAGTGGTCAGCCAGTCAACGAGAACCTGACCCTTGGAGCGCTTCGGCGTGAACGAAGAAGGGTTAGAAGTTCTTGATTCAGTAAATGTCGCCATCATTAGCCCCTAATCTCTGGATTGCCACCGGGAAGGTTCTGATTTCTGTCGTAGTCCGTCGAGAGCTGTCCGACGTTGCCCTTGGCCGCAAGTGCCGCCATTTGCCTGTCGTATTCAGCCTGAGAAACGACCTTTACGTTGAAAAGCATCATGGAGTGGTACTCGCCGCAGAGCTCAGCACACTTGCCCACGTAGGTTCCCTCTTGCAGCGGAGTGAAATACATCTCGTTTTGCTGGCCCGGGAACATGTCCTTCTTGTAGAGGAACTCGACTACCCAAAAGCTGTGAATGACATCGCGCGATGACAGATCAATCTGAACACTCTTCCCAACTGGAAGATAGAGGGTCGGCAAAGTCTCCATCACATTCTCTTCGCTGCCTGTGAACTGAGCTTGGATGCCTGATTCGTAGACGTTCTCATCCACGTAGTTAAAGTCCCAGCTCCACTGCTTTGCAATGACGTGTATGTGAACGTCCGGGTTTTCAATCTTTGCCTCGATGGCGGCAGTGTCACGAGCGGTGAATGCGAAGAAGCCAAGTACCAAAATCAGAGGAACGGCGGTGAAGAGCGCCTCAATTGGCATGTTGTAACGCAGCTGAGGAGGAAGCCCGGTCTCACCCTTTTTGCGGCGGTAGGCAATAAGTGCCCAGGCCATGAGGCCCCATGCTAGAGCTCCCACAGCAAGAAGTACGATCCACGAGGTGGTCCAAAGGCCAATGATTCGATCTGTGTGGTTGGTGACGCCACTGGCATCTGGTAGGAACCCTCGCTGAAGCTCAGGAGAGCAACCGCTCAACACCAGCAACAAAACGCTGCTGAGAGCTGCAAATCCCAGGCGGCCACGCTTCTTGGTCAAAGAAATACCCCTCAAAATCGCTCGGATAGCCATAAGTTTACCCCGAACTTTCACCCCAGGGTGGCCATTTAGAGGGGTTTAGGAGAAGGAATCTCCGCAAGCGCAGGATCCCGAGGCATTTGGGTTGTCAATTGTGAAGCCCTGTTTTTGGATGGTGTCCTCAAAATCAATCTCGGCACCATCGAGATAGGGCACGCTCATCATGTCCACGACCACCTCTACACCTGAAAAATCTACGACCGCATCCTCTTCTTCTAGCAGCTCATCAAAAAAGAGTTGATAGATAAGTCCGGAGCAACCGCCAGGCTGAACGGCAACGCGAAGCCTAAGGTCGTCTCGTCCCTCTGCCTCGAGTAGGGCTTTTACCTTCCCTACCGCGGTGTCGGTGAGCTTCACTCCATGGGTCATAACGTCTGACATTGATTTCCTCCGATACCCAAGTTTAACTACTTTCTCTGCATCTTGTTCCCATGCAGCAGCAGCGCAGCCTCGGCTGTAATTGCGCGCTTCAGAGTTGGTAGATGCTGCGACTCGTTCGGGCTGTGAGCACGAGAGTCTGGCTCCTCTACCCCGGTCACCAGAATCTGGGCGTCAGGAAAGAGCTCGGCGAAGTGAGAGATGAATGGAATCGATCCCCCAACTCCGATGTCGACGCTCTGCTGAGGCCAGACATCGCTCAAAACCTCATGTCCTAGCTTTGAGGCCCAGCCCTGCTTGGCGAAATAGCCGGGGCCCATCTCGTGAGGTCCAAAGCTGATTTCGGCGCCAAAGGGTGCATGATCCAGGAGGTGCTTCTTGAGCAGCTCAAGGCCCTCAATTGGGTTTTGGCTGGGGGCGAGTCTCAGCGACACCCTTGCCGTCACCTCCGGAAGTGCTGTGTTGGAAGAGACTGCAACGCTAGGCGTATCTAGACCGATGATTGTGACCGCGGGCTCGCCCCAAATTTGCTGGGTGATCGACTTCGTTCCCATGCGGTCAACCCCAGGCAATAAACCGGACTCCTCCCGCAATTGTTCTAGCGATACATCAGGACCATTCGTTTCATCCGAGACCAGTCCCTTGATGGCTACATCGCCCGCATCGTCTGTGAGAGTGGCTAGGAGCTTGATCATCGCGGTCATAGCGTCCGGCACGGGTCCTCCATACATGCCAGAGTGCAGGGCATGGTCGAGGGTCTTGACCGTCAGGGTTTGCGACACGACTCCCCTAAGACTTGCTGTAAGCGCGGGAACCTCGGTGCTCCAGTTTCCACTGTCTGCAACAACTATGAGATCTGATGCCAACTCAGACTGGTTCTCCTGAAGAAAGTTCAAAAAAGACTCTGAGCCCGCTTCTTCCTCTCCCTCAATAAACACCGTGACACCAAGTCGGAGATCCCCCGCAAGGGTGGCAAGGGCCTTCAGGGCATAGACATGGGTGATGATGCCTGCCTTGTCATCCGAGGCTCCGCGTCCATAGAGCCTCTCCCCCACCTGGGTCGCCTCAAAGGGATCGGTGTTCCAAAGCTCCGACTTTCCCGGAGGTTGGACATCGTGATGCGCATAGAGAAGAACGTGAGGAGCGTCGGCCGCACCTGCCCTCCGAGCCAGAACCGCAGGTGCTCCGGGTGTGCCATCTGGTTTTGCAGCATTTCTAATCTCGACAAAGTCGAAGAAGCCTAAGCTCTCTAGCTCTGCCTTTACAGCCTTGGCCGACCTTGCAAGCTCCTCCGGATCAAATGAGGGCCAAGCAATGCCCGGGATCCTCACTAGCCCCTTCAGGTCCTCTATGGCCTGCTCAAAATGGCTGTCAACAAATTCTTTTGAGCTATCGATGATTGACTTGTCTTTGGAAATCTCAGCAAATGACATGCCAGTAATCTAGTGGCACACTCTGAAAGGTGCAGATGTCTGAAGAAGCCAGTGAGAAAAAGGGCAAGGGACGCCCAACACCCCCTCGCAAACAACAGGAGCAAATGCGGAAGAAGCCGCTAGTCGGAGACCGCAGCAAGGAGGCGAGGCAGGCTGACAAGGAGAAGCTCCGCGTTGAGCGCCAGCGAGCTCGCGAGGGCATGATGGCCGGTGATGAGCGCTACTTGACCCTCAGAGACAAGGGACCCCAGCGCAGATTCGCCAGAGACGTTGTTGACGCACGCTTCACCGCTGGAGAGCTTGTGCTCCCAATGCTATTTGCGGTTGTACTACTCACCTTCATCGACTCTTTCGCCCTGCAGGTAATCGCCCTCTTTGGAATGTGGGGGCTTTTTGCAATTGTTGCCATCGACGCGACCTTTGTTGGACGTGCTGCCAAGAAGAAGGTTGCAAGAAAGTTTGGTGAGGACAAGTTGGAGGGCGGCATTGCCTGGTACGCAGCAATGAGATCCATCCAAATGCGTGCCCTGAGGATCCCAAAGCCTCAGGTAGCAAGATTTCAAAAACTAGACGTTTAGAGATTCGATCGAAGGAGAAAGAATGGAATTTAGGTATCTAGGAAATTCGGGTCTCAAGGTATCCGAAATCATTTACGGCAACTGGCTTACCCACGCCTCCCAGGTCAACGACGACCAGGCGGTAAAGACGGTCCATGCGGCACTGGACGCGGGAATCACCACCTACGACACCGCAGATGCTTATGCCAACCAGGCGGCTGAGGTAGTTCTGGGCAATGCCCTCAAAGGTCAGCGCCGCGAGGGCATCGAAATTTTCACCAAGGTCTACTGGCCCGTGGCAGAAAAAGGACCTAATGATGTGGGGCTATCTCGCAAGCACATCTTTGAGTCGCTGCACGGCTCTCTCAAAAGACTGCAAACTGACTATGTAGAGCTTTACCAAGCCCACCGGTTTGACTACGAGACGCCGCTTGAGGAGACCATGCAGGCTTTCGCCGACCTGGTTCACCAGGGGAAGGTCATGTACATCGGAGTCTCCGAGTGGACGGCCGAGCAAATCCGCGAGGGCCACAAACTTGCAACTGACCTAGGTATTCGGCTCATCTCAAACCAGCCTCAGTATTCAATGTTGTGGCGGGTCATTGAAAAGAAGGTCGTCCCAACCTCTGAAAAGCTCGGTCTTGGCCAGATCGTTTGGTCGCCAATGGCACAGGGTGTTCTCAGCGGAAAGTACCTACCAGGCAAACCAGCGCCTGCAGGTTCCAGGGCAGCCAACGAGGAGGTCGGCCAGTTCATTCAAAAGTTCATGACTGACGAGATCCTCACAAAGGTTCAAAACTTGGTGCCGCTAGCCAAGGAGATTGGGCTCGACATGGCTCAGTTCGCAATCGCCTGGGTACTCCAGAATCAGAACGTCTCGGCCGCTATTGTGGGCGCCTCAAGGCCAGAACAGATTTCCAGCAACGTTGCAGCCGCAGGAGTTGAGATTCCGAGAGAAATCATGAAAAAGGTTGACGAGGTTCTCGGCGACTCGATTGTGACCGATCCAGACCTAACGATCAGCCCAGAAACTAGGCCCGCGTAAGCTGCCTAGGCCAAAAGGGGCCGAAGTAGACAAAGCCGGTGTAGCCCTGAACCAGGTCGGCGCCTAGCTCGAGCCTTTCGCGCACATCCTCCGCGGTCTCAATACCGCCCACGGAGATGATTACCATTTCAGGGAACTTCCGACTTAGAAGGGCGAGGAGCTCCTTGGATCGCTCGGCCAAAACCGGTCCACTCAGTCCCCCGGCCTGATTCGCCACCTCCCCGGATACGGCAGCACGAGAAACTGTGGTGTTGGTGGCAATGACACCAGCAAGCTTCAGCTCACTTGCTAGTTGAGCAATCTCGATTGCGTCCTCGTCCGAGACATCAGGTGCAATCTTCACAAACACTGGCTTGCCAAGGCTTTCCTCGATAACGGCCGAGAGGATGGGTCTTAGCGAAGCTATCTGCTGAAGGTCTCTGAGGCCGGGAGTGTTGGGGCTGGAGACATTCACTGCGAGGTAGTCCGCTACTGGGGCGAGCCTCTTGGCACTGTAGCGGTAGTCACCTGCCGCATCCTCAAGCTCTACAACCTTCGTCTTGCCAATGTTTACACCAATAACGGGCAGAGGCGCTCCGGAGGCGCGAAGCTTGCTGAGCCTCTCTGCAACGACATCCGCACCCTCATTGTTAAAGCCCATGCGGTTAATCAAAGCTCGACTACTTGGTATTCGGAACAGCCTCGGTTTTGGGTTTCCAGGCTGGGCCTGCGCGGTCACGGTCCCTATCTCGACATGCCCAAAGCCCAGGGCATGCAGCTCTCTGACCAGCTTGGCGTCCTTGTCAAAGCCAGCCGCCATGCCAACGCGATTTGAAAATCTCAGCCCAGCTACCTCCACGGAACCATTCTGAGTCGGACGAATTATCCTGAGCGCAAACATCAAACGCAGCACAAAAGCGCCAAGGTGATGCGCAAACTCAGGGTCGAGCCTTCGCAGAAAAACAGTGAATAAAAGCCGATACATCAGCTGTTTAGATCCTCAATCGCGGCCTGAAAGTCCTCAAGGCTGTCCCAAGCTTGATAGACGCTGGCAAATCTCATGTAGGCAACGTGATCGAGGTTTCGAAGGGGATCCAGAATGGCTAGGCCGATGTCCTGCGCTTCTATGCTTGCAGCTCCAGTAGCTCGCAAAGTCTCCTCAACCTGCTGCGCGAGCAGGGCCAGGTCTGCATCTGTTACTGGGCGACCTTGGCACGCCTTTCTGACTCCAGAGATGATCTTGTCTCGGGAGAATGGCTCTGTGACCCCAGAGCGCTTGGTGACCATGAGGCTGGCTGTCTCTATGGTGGTGAAACGCTTTTGGCACTCTGGGCACTGCCTACGCCTGCGAATAGCAGACCCGTCGTCAGAGGTTCTCGAATCAATGACTCGAGAGTCAGCGTGGCGACAAAATGGACAGTGCATTAGTCGACAAACCTAATCTGAACAGCATCGGAGTGGGCTGGTAGGCCCTCCGCCTCAGCAAAAACCTTCAACTGGGTCTCAACTTCCTGAAGAGCCTCTTTGGAGTAGCTAATTACCTGCTGGCTTCTAAGAAAGCTCATAACCGACAGGCCAGAAGAGAACTTTGCCTGCTCTCCCGTGGGCAGGACGTGATTGGAGCCCGCTAAATAGTCACCCAGGCTCACGGGAGTGTGATTGCCAAGGAAAATGGCCCCTGCATTTGTGATTCGGCTGGCAAGCGCCCTAGCGTCCGCAGTCTGTATCTCTAAGTGTTCGGTGGCGTACTCGTTGGCAATGGCGACAGCCTGATCCAGGTCACTTACCAACACCGCTGCTGATTGGTGGCCGGCCAGGGCTTTCATGACACGCTCTTTGTTTGCCGTTTCCGGAGACTGGATTTTCAGCTCTTGCTGAACGGCATCTAGGAGTTCTTGTGAGGTTGTCAATAGGACACTGGCCGCATTTTCGTCGTGCTCAGCCTGAGAGATCAGGTCGGCCGCAACAAAAGCTGGGTTTGCGGTCTCGTCAGCGATCACCAGAATTTCGGTCGGACCGGCCTCTGAATCGATAGCGATCTGGCTTCTGAGCTGGCGCTTTGCTGCTGCCACGAATATGTTGCCCGGCCCGGTAACCAGACGGACTGGCTCTAGCCCCGCTTCTGCTACTCCAAATGCCAGGGCGGCAACTGCACTCGCACCCCCAATCGCATAGACCTCGTCGACTCCAAGTAGCTCACAGGTAGCCAAGACCGCAGGCGACGGCAGGCCGCCATTGTCTTTTTGCGCGGGGGAAACCACGACAATTCGTTTCACCCCAGCAACCTGCGCAGGCACCACGTTCATTACAGTGCTGGATGGGTATACCGCCTTGCCTCCCGGGACATACAGGCCCACTGAGTCAACGGGAACGTAACGGGTCTCAACATTGCCGCCCTCAGATACCAAGACTGAAGTCGATTTTGGCAACGTTGCCTCAGACACTCTTCGAACTCTGGCAATCGATTCCTCAATTGCACCTCTAAGACTTGGGTCTAGCGAATCTCTGCTGGATTGCAGGGCTTCAGGGGGAACACGAATAGTGTCAGGGACAACACCGTCAAAGTCCTGTGCATGGCGCCTGAGCGCTGCTGCGCCTTCAGCACGGACCTCGCCAATGAGTTTCGAGACAATTTCGGCGACTGAATCGATGGAGATTGCTGCTCGTGGAAGCAGATCACGGACCCGCTGGGGTGTTACCTCGCCATCCCAGACAAATGATCGCATTACAGAATCCCTCTTGGCCTTTAGAAGATGCCCTAACCTTATCTAAGAAATGACAAATAACTCCCCAGCCTTCGACCTCGCCGGCGCTGATGCTCTCAAGGCAGCATTTAGAAATCATGCCTCGGGTATCTCAGTGATCACAGCCCTTGACGTGCAGGGCAACCCGATTGGTTTTACCGCCTCGAGCGCAACCTCGCTAGGGTCCAACCCTCCCCTGGTTTCGCTCAACGTGGCCCAAGGCTCATCAAGCTACCCCCATTTGCTGCCGGGAAGATTTGTGGCCCTTCACACCCTTGATAGCGAGTCCTTGCATCTCGCGCAACGCTTTGCCGGGGACAAGGAAGGTAGATTCGTTGGCGACGAGCTGGAGGGGCCCGAAGGACTGCCAATCGTGCCGCAGGCATCGTCAGTGCTTATTGGCAAGATTCGCGAGAAGTACGAGATTGAAAGCAATGCGGTAGTCATTATCGATGCTCTGAGTGCATCGGTCATGAGAACCCCAGAGGAGCCCCTGGTTTACTTCCAGAGGGCCTACCACGCAATCGGTAACAAGTTAGCCGATAACAGCTAGCTAACCGCCTCTGGGCCGAGCAGAGCCTTGAGCTCTCCGAACAGGTCGTGGCCAACCGCAACCCTCTGGGGAAGCATGAAGTGGCTGGTCTGACCATTGGAAACTAGCTTCACCTGAACCTCAACCGGGCCTGGATGTGCTTCAAGGATGGCTGCTAACTGAGTCAACCTCTCCCTGGTAGCAACAGCGTCGTTGAGCTGTAGCTGCAAGACCCCACCAAGCTCTCTACCTGATTCGAGCTTTTCAATTGAGAACCCCTGGAGGGTCACCTCGTCATCGCGCCTAGAAACTCGGCCTCTTATCGTGACAGTGCTATCTGGAACCAGGCTGTCCCGATGCTGCAGGTAGGTCTTACCCATAAACATCACAGGGATCTCACCAGAGAAGTCTTCGAGAGTTAGCTGAGCATATTGATTTCCTGAGGAGCGGGCGATCTTGTGCTGCACCTGGGTAATCAGGCCGGCAATAGTCACCGTCTCACCATCCGCGATTTCGCTGTCTCGAAGCGCAGCGCTTCCCATGTCCGAGTAGCGCATCAACTCGGCCTCCATGCCCGCGAGTGGGTGATCCGAAACATACAACCCGAGCATCTCACGCTCGTTAGCCAGCAGATCCCGCTTCGTCCACTCAGGGAGCTTTGGTATCTCGATGGTTGCCGGGTCCTCCTCCATGAGGTCTCCGAAGAGATCCACCTGCCCAGTGGCGGCTTGGCGCTTGAGCATTGCCGATGCCTCGATAGCCTCCTCGTGGATGGCAATGAGAGACCTTCGGGTGTGTCCGAGGGTGTCAAAGGCACCGGCCTTAATCAGCGATTCAACAACGCGTTTGGTGCTGGCCTGGGCACTGACCCTCGTCAAAAAGTCTTGGAAGGAGGTGAACCTCTCCTGCTCTCTAGCTTCAATGATGCTCTCGACAACGTTCTTTCCAACGTTCCGCACTGCACCTAGGCCAAACCTGATGTCATCTCCGACAGCTGCAAAGGTGCCAATTGACTCATTCACGTCAGGCGGCAAAACCTGAATGCCCATTTTTCGGCACTCGTTTAGATAGATGCCGAGCTTGTCCTTGGAGTCACCCACGCTAGTTAGCAGCGCTGCCATGAACTCGGCCGGGTAGTTCGCCTTCAGGTAGGCGGTCCAGTAGCTGAGAACCCCGTATCCAGCGGAGTGGGCCTTGTTGAACGCGTAATCCGCAAAAGGTAGCAGCGTGTCCCAGAGTGCTTTGACCGCGCCCTCGGAATAGCCGTTTTTGTGCATCCCATCCGAGAACAGCTCGAACTGCTTCGCCAGCTCCTCAGGTTTCTTCTTACCCATTGCTCGCCTGAGCAGGTCCGCCTGTCCCAGGCTGTAGCCGGCGACTTTCTGCGCGGCGGCCATGACCTGCTCCTGATAAACAATCAGGCCATACGTCGGGTCCAGGATCTCGCTCAAAGGTTCTAGGAGCTCCGGGTGAACACCCTCTGATTGCTGCTGCCCATTCTTTCTCTGGGCGTAATTTGTGTGAGAGTTCATGCCCATAGGTCCGGGGCGATACAGGGCTATTACGGCCGAGATGTGCTCAAACTCAGAGGGTTTTAGCATCCTGAGCAAAGAGCGCATGTTGTTACCGTCGAGCTGAAAAACGCCCAGTGTGTCGCCTCTGGAGAGCAGTTGGTAAGTTTTCTCGTCTTTATCTAGGTCGAGCTCCTCAAGAACTACCTTCTCCCCCTTGTTTTGCTCGATGTTGGCGAGAGCATCATCAATGACAGTCAGGTTCCTTAGCCCCAGAAAGTCCATCTTCAACAGGCCGAGATCCTCACAGGGAGGCTGGTCAAATTGGGTGATGATGGCGCCATCCTCTTCCCGCTTCATAATTGGAATGACGTCCATCAGCGGTTTAGCAGACATAATCACACCGGCAGCGTGGACACCCCATTGCCTCTTGAGTGACTCGAGCCCCCGGGCAAGCTCAAAGACCTGCTTGCTGTCTTCGTCGTTCTCAATAAGATCCCGGAACTCTGCTGCCTCCGCGTAGCGCTCAGATTCTTTATTTGTGACGTCGTCCAGGCTCACGTCTCGGCCTAACACCATGGGAGGCATTGCCTTGGTCAGCTTCTCGCCGATTGAGTAGGGCTTTGCAAGCACTCTTGCCGAGTCTTTGAGAGCTTGCTTTGCCTTGATGGTGCCGAACGTCACAATCTGAGCAACGCGGTCCGCACCATATTTTTCAGTCACATAGCGGATGACCTCAGGGCGCCTTCGGTCATCGAAGTCAACATCAATATCGGGCATTGACAGACGCTCGGGATTTAGAAAGCGCTCAAAAATCAGGTCGTGGGCCAGCGGATCCAGCTCAGTGATGCCCATTGCGTAGGAGACGATTGAACCGGCGGCCGAGCCGCGGCCTGGCCCGACTCTAATCCCCTGCTCTCTAGCCCAGCGAATGAAGTCTGAAACCACAAGAAAATAGCCGGGGAAGCCCATTTTGACGATCACTTCGATCTCGTAAGCCGCTTGTTCCCGGTGCCTGTCGGAAAAGCCATCGGGATAGCGCCTGTCCATGCCCCGCCAGACCTCTTTTTCGAACCATTCGGCCTCGGTGCTTCCCTCCGGCACTGGGAAACGCGGCATGAGGTCTTGCTTTTCAAAATTGACCTCGCAGCGTTCGGCGATTAAGAGCGTATTGTCCGCCGCCTCCGGGATCTCCGAGAAGAGACTCCGCATCTCTTTTGCGCTCTTGAGATAGAACTCCTGCGATTCAAACCGAAAACGCTTTGGATCGTCGAGGTTGGTTCCAGTCTGCACACACAGCAGGGCCTCGTGAGCAACAGAGTCTTCCTTGTGGACGTAGTGGAGATCGTTTGTACCAACCAGCGGCAGGCCTAAATCCTTGGCAAGCTTGAGAAGGTCATCGCGCACACGTTTTTCGATCTCAAGTGCGTGGTCCATCACCTCGACGAAGTAGTTCTCCTTGCCGAAGATGTCCCGAAATTCCGCAGCCGTTTTCAGGGCTTCTTCATACTGACCCAACCTAAGCCTGGTTTGAACCTCACCACCCGGGCACCCGGTGGTTCCGATTAAACCCTTGCCGTACTGGCCGAGAAGCTCACGGTCGATTCTTGGCTTGAAGTAGTACCCCGACAGATATGCCTCTGAGCTGAGCCTGAACAGATTGTTCATGGATGCATTGTCGGTAGCCCAAATGGTTAGGTGGCTAAATGCTCCACCACCCGAGACGTCATCGTCTCCACCATCCCCCCAGCGGACCTTAGTTTTTTCCAGTCTGGACCCCGGAGCGAGATACGCCTCCATGCCAATGATTG
Source organism: Candidatus Aquiluna sp. XM-24bin5 (assembly GCA_003149555.1). The sequence continues at coordinate 270,002 of QCWE01000001.1, read as the reverse complement.
GTTTGATTCCGGCCGCGGTGGCCTGCTTCCAGAATTCGTAAGCACCGTGGGTGTTGCCATGGTCTGTCATCGCAATGGCCGGCATCCCAAGCTCGGCAGCCTTTTCAACAAGTGGCTTGATGCGGGCTGCGCCGTCGAGCATTGAAAACTCGGTGTGGTTGTGCAGGTGGACAAAAGACTTATCTCCCACCAAAGCACCTCCTACTTGCAGGTGACAATGCTAAAGCCGAAACTCGACATCCCTGAGCCTTGAAAGGGCGATTTCCAAATCGCTCGGGTACTCAGAGCTGAATTCTTGCCACTCACCACTGATTGGATGCGCGAAGCCGAGCTTAACCGCGTGCAGCCACTGCCTCTCTAGATTTAGCTTGGCTGCAAGTTTTGGGTCGGAGCCATAAAGCGGATCGCCGACAAGCGGGTGTCGGAAGTGAAAGAAGTGAACTCTAATCTGGTGCGTTCTTCCGGTCTCTAGCCCCACCTCAACCAGGGCAGCCGATGGCAGCATTTCTTTGACCTCGTAGTGAGTAACGGCTGGCTTTCCATTCTGAGAGATAGTGAACTTGTAGTCATGCCTTTGGGAGCGCGCAATTGGGGTGTCGATCGTGCCAGACGCGGGATCTGGATGCCCCTGCACCAGAGCGTGATAGGTCTTTTTTGGAGTTCGATCGCGGAATGCCTGTTTCAACACCGAATAGGCTCGCTCTCCCTTCGCAAGCACCATGAGTCCTGAAGTTCCAACATCTAGCCTTTGCACAATTCCCTGTCGCTCTTGAGCACCCGAGGTCGCAAGCTCTATTCCTCTTGATAGCAGCACTCCCCCGACGCTTGGACCCACAAATCCCTGTGAAGGGTGAGAAACAACACCGGCAGGCTTGTCTACGACCACGATGTGCTCGTCTTCGAAAACAACTCTCAGCTCTGGTACATCCTCGGCAGTCAGTGCCACAGATGCAGGCTTGTCTAGAAGAGTCACCTCCAATAGCTCACCAGCAACCAGGCGATGACTCTTACCAATCTGGTTACCATCCATGGTCACCCCACCTGAGGCAATTAGCTCAGCTGCGGCGGTGCGGGAGATGCCCAATATCTTTGCAAGTCCCGCATCTAGCCGATCACCCTCCCTGGCATCCGGGACCTGCAAAAACTTACTTTGCACGGCCCCCGCCGATCTCATCACCGAGGAGCGTTCTCAGGATCGCCAAGCTAACCGCGATCACCAAAAAGGTGTCTGCCAGATTAAAAATTGGGAAGTTGAAGGGGATTTGAATGAAATCCACCACGTGACCATTGAAAAACTGAGGTTGTTTAAAAGCTCGGTCGATTAGATTTCCCGCTGCACCACCGAGCGCCATGCCGCCAATCAGAGCCCAGGTCATGGTCTTGATTCGGGGCGAGAGCACAATAAGAGCAACCGTGGCTGCAAGCGAAATTGTCGTGAGGACCCAGGTTGCTCCAACACCAAGTGAAAAAGCCGCCGCATTGTTGTAGGCAAGACGAAACTGAAGCAGTTCGCCAATGACTGGGACGGAGCCCTGGCCTGCAAGGTTAGCCTCTGCCCAGAATTTAGTTAGCTGATCAACAAGAACAATTAGCGAGGCCGATACCCCAAACAAGAGATACCTTGCGGTCTTAGTCCTTTTTCTTGTCACGCTTTGGCTCATCGGCCTCGTCGTTATCGGAAACTAGATCCTCGGCGCTGAACTCACTGGACTCTTGGTCTAGAGCCGCGTCATCATCCTCTTCAGCTGGCTCCTCGACCTCGCCTCCAAGAGCGGTGGGCTCTTGGGAGTAGTACTCCAGCGAAATATCTGCTGCAGAGGCAGGCTCGACATCCTCCATAAGATCGCTGTAGGCCTCTTCGCTCAGGATGTTTTCAAGCTGACCCTGGATGTAGTCGCGAAGGTTTGCGCGGTACTCGGTCTCGAAGCGCTTGAGGTCTGAAATTGACTCTTCAACAGTTCTGCGGTCAAGCTCGAGCTGGTTCAGAACCTCTCTAGCCTGAGCCTCAGCATCACGAACTATGCGAGCTGCCTGAACCTGAGCGTCCTTGATGATCTGGTCACGCTTCACGCGACCTTCCTGGACGTGATCCGCGTGGAGTTTGTGGGCGAGTTCAATAATGCTGCGGGACTGGTCAGTGTCCTCGTCTGCAGTTGGCACCGCGGGGTCACTTGCCACCGGAAATGGCTGAACTTCGACTTCCTCACTGGCAGGAAGAGAGCTCTTGGTTCTTAGTGCTTCGTTGTCACTGAGGATTTTCCGAAGCTCAACGACGATGTCGTCTAGGTAGTCATCCACCTCGTCTTGGTCGTAGCCCTCGCGAAATTTTGTGACTTGAAAACGCTTAGCGAGGATGTCCTCTGGTGTTAACGCCATTGTGCAACCTTCCTGGCATGCATTTGAAACCTGAGAGCTATGTTATTGCCACCTACAGGGCTCGAGCAAAGCCCTGGAGAATAATCACCGCAAAAAGCACGAGTGTCCAAGCCAGATCGAGCGAGATTGTGCCCAGTCGAAGCGGTGGCACAAACCTGCGAACAAAGCGCAGAGGCGGGTCGGTCAGGGTGTAGGCAAAGTCCAGTATCGGTAGGAGGATGCCCTTCGGCTTCCAGCTGCGATTAACTCCCATGACAAGGTCGGCTATAAACCTACCCAGCATTGCGTAGAAGAAGATTTGCAGGGCCCAGTAAAGGACAAGTCCGACAATGCTCATTGGCTACTGCATCAAGTCTTCGGGGTCATCCTCATCGGCGTCTGCATCCGTCACCGAAACGTTTTGCGGAGATAGCAGGAATACCTTCGGGGTAACCCTGCGCAGGTGTCCCTCTAGACCCTCTTTCAGGCCAATCATGAAATCGAGCATACGCTTTGCGTCAGCCTCACTCATTGCGCCAATGTTTACAATGACCGGCACACCCGAGCGGAAGTGTGCAGCGACCTCTTTGGCATCGGCGTAGCTCTCGGGGTCGAGAGTCACTATCTCAGACATGTCAGCTGATCTACGAGGTCTAGGTGCTGAAGGCTTTGGTTTTGGAGCCGACTCGCTCTTTCCCTCAGAGGATCCGAAGCCGAAGAACGACATCACGGAATTTACTACGCCCATTGCTACTCCTTATTTCTCCTAAAGACTATGCGTAATTTGGCCTGGGTCCTGTAATGGCACTCCCAACTCGGATGTGTGTCGCACCCATCTCAATTGCAAGTTCAAAATCCTCGCTCATGCCCATGGAAAGCTTGTCCGCACTAGGGACCACACCCTTCAGCTGCTCACTGGCAGCCAGTGTCTTTTCAAAATCAACCCTTGGGTCAACACCCAATCCGGCCACCGCCATGACGCCCATGAGCCTAATTTGAGGAATCTCAAGTACCTGTTCAGCGAGCTCGATCAAGTTATCCGGCTCCACTCCCCCTCGACCTGGGTCATCGGTTAGGTTCAGCTCGATAAAGCCATGAATCTCAAGGCTCCGATTGGACAGCTGCTTTCTAAGCTCCTTGAGAAGACTGGGCCTGTCTATCGAGTGAATGCTTGCCGCATAGTTCAAAACTGTGCGCACCTTGTTCGACTGAAGCTGTCCAACAAAGTGCCAGCTCGCGTCCCTCCTGCCACCGTCTGCGAGCTCTTTCGCTTTGGGTCCGGCCTCTTGGTCTCGGTTTTCACCGAAGTGCCTGTGCCCAAGGTCGTAGAGCTCAGCCACAAGATCAGCAGGATGGTTTTTGGTTACTACGACCAGCTCGACATCGCTCTCAGGTCTCCCGGCCGCTCGACAACTAGCCTCAACTCGCTCCAGTACTGAGCGGTAGCGCTCAGCTAAGAGCATTAGCGGAAGAACTCAGGCAGGTCTAGGTCATCGCCGAAGGCACCGGGTGCACTGACCTTTTCGCGCCGGTCTTCCTCGGAAGGTGAACCCTCATCGAGGCTCTCCAGGTTGGGAGCATCGACTTCTTCTAGCTCGGTTGCAGTCTCGGCAGCGCCAGTCTCAACAGCCGAAGCGTCCTCGGCGCCTAGGTAAGCGGGTGCCTCGACCTCTTCGGACTCCGAAAGGCCGATTACGGCATTCTCAAATCGCTTGTACTTTGGCTGACCGCCATCGAAGCCTGCTGCGATAACGGTGATTCTGACCTCATCGCCAAGGGTGTCCTCGATGGTTGCGCCGAAGATGATGTTGGCCTCTGGGTGAACCGCCTCCTGAACCAACCTTGCGGCATCGTCGATTTCGTGAAGACCGAGGTCGGAAGCTCCCTGTACCAGGAGCAATACCCCGTGGGCACCCTCGATGGTTGCCTCCAGAAGTGGCGATGAGACTGCGATTTCTGCAGCCCTGATGGCACGATCCTCGCCCTTGGCGGTACCAATACCCATGAGCGCGCTTCCAGCACCCTGCATCACACTCTTGACATCGTTGAAGTCGAGATTGATTAGGCCCGGAACCACGATTAGGTCGCTAATGCCCTGAACACCTGCACGCAGCACGTCGTCTGCGGTCATGAATGCTTCGAGCGCGGAAATCTTTTTGTTTGACATCTCCAGGAGTCGCTGGTTAGGAACGACAATGAGAGTGTCGACCTCTTCACGAAGGGCTTTGATGCCCTCGTCAGCCTGCACTGCTCGACGCTTACCTTCAAAGTTGAACGGCCTGGTCACGACACCGACGGTCAGAGCGCCCAGGCGCTTTGCGATGCGTGCAACGACGGGAGCGCCGCCGGTGCCTGTTCCGCCACCCTCGCCTGCTGTGACAAAAACCATGTCTGCACCCTTGATGGCAGCCTCTATTTCGCCCTCGTGCTCCTCAGCAGCACGCCTGCCGACCTCTGGGTCGGCTCCAGCTCCGAGACCTCTGGTGATGTCGCGCCCAATGTCCAGCTTGACGTCAGCATCGCTCATGAGCAAAGCCTGAGCATCAGTGTTGACGGCAACAAACTCAACTCCGCGGAGCCCTGAGTTAATCATTCGGTTCAGAGCATTCACTCCACCGCCGCCGACTCCAACGACCTTGATGACTGCCTGATAGTTAGGTGACTGGGTCACGATTCGCCTCCTGCTATGAACCCTCAAGTTAAGGCTGAGGCTTAACTTTTCTGAGAGTATTCAATTAGCGCCACGAAGTTAGAGGGCGCAGGGGCAAGTGTTAGCTAGGCACTCGGGCGTGTCGTAAACAACAGATTAACTTGGAAAACTCCTAGTAATCGCTGTATCTGACCACCGGAGAATTTGGCGACGAGACATCTATGGTGACGGACTCCTCGACCCCGGTGGCAATCAATGAATCAAGGACCTCGGCCTTCAATAGCGCCTCGTCGTTGTCCCCCCAGATCACCGTGATATCGCGCTCTTTGAGGGTGAGCTTGCTGGTCAGCTGCTCACTGACCTCGACCGAGAAGACGCCTTGGTAGGTTTCGACCGGGAGAGAGAGCAGCAGTTCCACCGCGTATCTGTAGCGGCTGTCCTCAGTCGGGTCCCCCTGAAAGACCAAAAATGGATGCTCTCCAAGCGTCGCAGTTGGCTCAATCTTCACTCCCGCTGCGTCGTAGAGCCAATTCTCACCCTCGCGAAACAAGACCAATAGCGGCTGCCGCTCTCGCACCTTGACCCGCAGGGTGTTTGGCGGCTCAGCTGTGAAGGTAAAGGTCTCTATGAGTGAAATGTCGCCCAACAGTGAGGCGAGCTCATCTGCGGTGACGGTAGTCAAGGGTCTTCCTCTGAGGTCGCTTAGGGCAGAGGTGATTTGGCTTGATTCAATTCGCTCGTTGCCGCTTACGGCAATGCGGTCAATCGCGAATAGTGGCGTTAGGAAGCTTGCCGCCACCAAAGCGCCCAATGTCAATGGAGAGACAATGAGCAGCACCCTGGCCCAGATTGTGAACGGTCCGACACCAATGCGCCGTGGCTTTTTCTTCTTCAGGCGCTTCCGCTCGGTCCTGAGAAGCTCCCTGTCACTTCGAGCCAACTAGCTCTCCAGGGCCGCTAGTAGGTCTGGGACCATGCGGTTGATGTCCCCGCACCCCATCGTGATTATGAAGTCTCCAGCCTCAGCAAGAGCCGCTGCCTTCGCTGGCACATCGTCCCAGTTAGGAACCAAGTGAGTATTCTCTTGGCGAGCGCACTTCGCGGTAATCAGGTCGGCGGTTACTCCAGGCTCGGGATCCTCTCTGGCCGCATAGATTTCGGTCACCACCGCCTCGTCAGAAAGCATCAAAACCTCAGCAAATTCTTTTGAGAACAGCCTGGTGCGGCTGTAGAGATGGGGCTGGAACACCGTGATCAGCCTTCCGGTGCCGACGACAGCTCTAGCCGCTTTGAGTGCAGCAGCAACCTCAGTCGGGTGGTGAGCAAAGTCGTCATAGACCTTCACCCCTCTGCGCTCTCCGTGAAGCTCAAACCTTCTAACCGTGCCGCCGAATTGCTCGACCGCAGCAGCTGACTCGGCAAAATCGAAGCCCAGTCCAACCAGGGTCGCCACCGCTCCGGCTGCGTTCAAGGCGTTGTGGTGACCGGGAACCTTGAGCTTCATGGACACCCTTGAATCGGCGTGGGTCAGCTCAAATGAGACCTCAGGGCCTGAGGCGTCGATTCCAGAGACCCGGAAGTCAGCTCCTGGCGCCTCGCCAAAACTCAGGACGTGGTCGTGTCTTAGCAGGCCACTAACCGCCTCTGCCCCTGGATCGTCGCTTGAGATAACGACGAACTTGCCAGCAGCATCTGCAAACTTTGCAAACTCAGCCTGGAATGCCTCAAGCGATCCGTAGTGATCGAGGTGATCGGGATCTACGTTTGTGATCACCGCAACATCGGTGTCGTAGTGAAGAAATGAGCTATCAGATTCGTCGGCCTCAATAACAAAATGCTCTCCCGAGCCATAGCCTGCCGAGGAGCCATACTCCTGAATTACCCCACCGTTTACGAAGCTGGGGTCGGCCCCTAATCGACTCAATCCGGTCACGATCATGCCTGTAGAGGTGGTCTTTCCGTGAGCCCCCGCCACGGCAATCAGCGACCCCTTAGAGGCTAGGTGAGCCAGCAAAGCGGAGCGGTGCAGGATTGGAATGCCGAGCTCCTGAGCCTTTAGATACTCGGGATTGGTGGGCCAAAGCGCGCTGGTGACCACAACTGTGTCGGGTGAACCTAGATTTGCCTCGTCGTGCCCAATGGTTATCTTGGCCCCGAGGTCTCTGAGGGCCGAAATATTGGCACTTTCTCTCACGTCAGAGCCGGTTACCTCGTGTCCGCTGCCAATCAGCAATCTCGCCAGGCCCGACATGCCGGAGCCGCCGATACCAACAAAATGCACTTTCCCCAGTTCGCGCGGAACCTCTTGGCTGTAGTCGGGCTTAATCATGGCTACCAGTATCCACCGCCGCATAGAGCAAATCGCGCAGCCGCTCGGCTGCATCCACGATTCCCACGGATTTGGCTGCCTCAGACATACGTTTGAGCGTCGCCTTGTGACTCAAGGTGGGAATCACCCTTTCGGCTATGAACTCCGGCGTGAAGTCCTTGTCATCGCAGAGTTCTGCGCCTCCTGCCTCCACGACACTCTTGGCGTTATGGCGCTGCTCCCCGTTTCCGACGGGGTAGGGCACAAAAACGGCAGGTAATCCAGCTGCCGAGAATTCACTCACAGTCGAGGCTCCCGAGCGAGATATCGCAAGATCACTTGCCGCAATCGCGGCATCCATGCGGTCACAGTAGGCAAGCCTGAGATAGCCGGGCTGATTGGCCTCCTCGAGACCCGCCTTCTCGCCGACTATGTGCAGCACCTGAATGCCAGCATTTGAGAGTTCCGGGAGTGAGTCGATAACAGCATTGTTGATACTTCTTGCCCCCTGTGACCCTCCGGTCACGAGAATTGTGGGAAGAACTGGATCAAGACCAAGCTCGACGCGAGCCTGGTCCTTGTCTATGTTGGTGCCTTCGACGAGCTCTTTTCTAATAGGCATGCCGACCAAGGTCGCGCCGGTGAGGTTCGAGTTTGAAAATGCAACCGCCCGGTGCCTTGTGAACCTGGCTCCCAGGCGATTGGCAAAACCAGCGAGAGCATTTGCCTCATGAATAACCAATGGCTTCTTCGTTAGCCAGGCTCCGATGTAAGCCGGAGCCGACGCGTATCCCCCGAACCCGACCACGCCATCTATCTGCCGCTCACGGATTATCTTTCTGACCTGCAAAGACGAACCAAGGAGCTTGAATGGGAAACTCAAAACGCCAATGCTGAGCTGTCGGGGTAGTGGCAACCTAGAAACCGTAGCAAGCTCAAAACCGCGCTCTGGAACAAGTCTCTGTTCAAGACCCTCCTTGGTCCCAAGAGCAATAACCTCGTGGCCCTCGGAGCGAAGCAGTTCCGCAAGAGCCAGCAGCGGGTTTACATGGCCTCCGGTTCCGCCTCCTGCGAGCAGAAACCTCACCTAGCTCCTCCTGCGACCGAGGTGACTCATGCGGTCCCGCTCAACTGCTAAAACAACACCAATCGCAAGCATCGTTGCAATCAGGGAAGAGCCACCTGCGGAGATCAGAGGTAGGGGAACTCCCAGAACAGGGAAGAGTCCGAGGACAACACCTATGTTGATGAAGGCTTGCATGACTATCCAGAACATCACCCCAACAACGATGTTGCGATTGAAGGGATCAGTCTGGAGGCGAACTATCGCAAAGAGCACCAGTCCGATGGCAAAAAACAGCAGAATCACCGCGCCAGCTCCAACCAGCCCAAGCTCTTCGCCGATGACTGCGAATATGAAGTCGTTTTCAACCTCTGGGATCCAACTCCACTTGAGTTTGGATCTGCCCAAGCCGGTCCCAAAAATTCCGCCTGAGGCTAGAGCCCAGGTGCCATGCTCGAACTGCCACCTGACGCCCATGGGGTCAGCACCCTCCGGATTGAGCCAGGCATCAAAACGAATCCGCCTCGAAGGCGATGCCATGATCATTGCCGCTGCTGCTGCCAGGCCTGCGAATCCAAGCAGTAGCCAATTGTGCCAACGCATCCCGGCAAACAGATAGATACCCATGAGCAGCACTGCCATGACAACGCCGGTTCCAAGATCGCGCCCCATCACCGCGACCAGCACTACAGCCGCGCCCGAAAGCACAAAGACCCATATCCATAACTGCCTATTGCGCTCCTCGTTACCACCCAGTTGAGCGAGGATCTGAGCCAGTGCGACTATCAGTGCAAGTTTTAGAAACTCGGATGGCTGGATGGAGACAAAACCCAGATCAAGCCAGTTGCGGTTTCCGTTGATGTCCGCACCAAACAAGACAGTGGCAACCTGCAAACCCAATGCACTAAAAAGAATTGGCATGCTCATCCGGCGGTAAAAACCCATTGGGAGATTACTCGCTGCCACCAAAGCGATAAGTCCAACAAGCGCAAATGCTCCCTGTCGGAAGAACATGGTTGCCGCGCTATCAGTTTGCTTGAAGCTGTCGATTGCCGAGGCGCTTGCCACCATCGCAAGCCCCAGTCCAGCGGTCAGAAGACTAAGGCCCAATAGCAGCAGCGCCTGTCTCGACTGGGCCCTGAACTTAGGCCTCAGGGCGTCCATTACCCCGGTCATCCGCGAAGCTCCCTTACGGCCTGCTCGAACTTATCGCCTCTGTCGGCGTAGTCACGAAATTGATCCATGGATGCGGCTGCTGGTGCCAGCAGAACAGTATCGCCGGGGGCGGCCAGTTCTTTTGCTGCCAAAACCGCATCTCTCATCACAGAATCACCTGAAATGACACTAATTGCGCTCTCTGGCAATACTTCGGAGAAAAGCTGCGCGAGTTGCTCCGTCTCACTGCCAATCAAAACGGCGCCCCTCAGCTTGGATGCATGCTTTTTCATCAGTTGGGAAGGGTCGACCCCCTTGAACTGGCCTCCGATAATCCATATCACAGAGTCATATGCAGACAATGAGCTGTCCGCAGCGTGGGCGTTTGTCGCCTTGGAGTCGTTGACGTAAAGCACACCCTCAATCTCGGCCACCAGTTGGTTTCTATGAGGGGAGAGCTTGAAGTTGGATATTGCCCGCCTAATTGACTGCGGTGGCACTCCTGCGGCACGAGCCAGCGCTGTAGCAGCGGCAACATTTGCGCGGAGCTGATCACTCACCGGGCCGATTTGCGCCAATTCTGACTCGGTCGCAATCTCAAGTGCCTCTTCAGCCCTGTTCTCTAGAAACGCTCTATCAACCAAGATGTCTTCAACGAAACCAACTGCTGACTTCTGCGGCGTAAATAGCGAGAAGGCAATGGCTCGACAGCCCTCAACGACATCGGCCTCTTGTGCCGCTTCCAAAGTTTTTGCGTCCTGCTCGTTGAACACAATTGCTGCTTCGGTGCCGTGGTAGACCTTGGACTTCGCCTGGAAATAGCTCTCCATGTCTCCATGCCAATCAAGGTGATCCTCGGCTAGGTTCAAAAATGCGCTCGCTAGCGCCGTGATCTCGCCCAGATAGTGAAGCTGGAAGCTGGAGAGTTCGACGACCAAGAAATCGAAACCCTCAGGGTCTCTGATGGCATCGAGGATTGGATTCCCGATGTTGCCGCAGGCGACCGCCCTCAGCCCATCGGCTGCAAACATTGCAGCGGTTAGCTCGGTTGTCGTGGTTTTACCGTTGGTGCCAGTTACCGTCAGCCACTTTGCAACCTTCTGAGTCTTATCCCGAAGCCTGTAGGCAAGGTCAATGTCCGTAAGCAGGTCAACGCCTCTGGCTAAAAGCTCTTGAACTAGCGGATGCGTCGGAGCAAACCCAGGTGAAACTATTGCGAAGTCAGGACTAAAACCAAGGGTTTCCAAGACTGCAGGGCTGTCATCCGAAATGAATCGTGACCCTATTACCTCTGCGAGGTCAACCAGTCTCTCGTCTGCGGATTGACCGACCGCAGCTGCCTCAACACCAAGCTCAATAAGTGTGTCAAGAGCACTAAAACCAGACTTTCCAAGGCCTAGAACAACTGCTTTATGCGCTGACCAGTCCCCGTGCCAAGAGGTTGGAACGCTCATAGTCCGTAGATCCACTCCACATAGAACAGGCCAACACCAGCTGCCACGCAGAGCGCCGCAATGATCCAGAACCTAACGACGATCGTGATCTCGGCCCAGCCCTTGAGCTCGAAGTGGTGATGCAGCGGGGACATCCTGAAAACTCGCCTGCCCTTGCCGTATATCCGCTTTGTCAGCTTGAAATACGCACGCTGAATGACTACGGAGCCGGTGACAATCACGAAGATGCCGCCTATCAACACAAGTAGCAGCTCGGTTCGACTCACAACTGCCAGCGCGGCGAGCGCACCGCCAAGACCCAAGGAGCCGGTGTCGCCCATAAAAAGCTGTGCGGGTGAGGTATTCCACCACAAAAAGCCAACACAGGCTCCGACAATTGCGGCGGCAACCACCGCGACATCAAGGGGGTCCCTAACCTCATAGCAGGCGGCAATGTTCTCGACGGCCGTGCGACAAGACTGGTTGAACTGCCAAAAGCCGATGATGACGTAGGCGCCAATTGCAAAAATCGCCGAGCCTGAGGCTAGGCCGTCAAGACCGTCGGCAATGTTCACACCGTTTGAGCTGGAGGCAACCAGAAGGAACACCCACAGCACGAAAAGGCCCATTCCAACAAGCGATCCCCAGAAAAAGAGGTCGACAGGGAGATCCCGAAAAAGCGATATGTTGGTGCTGGCAGGAGTCAGTCCCCGATCATTCGGGAACTGCAGCGCCAAAACTGCAAACGAAATGGCCACGACTGCTTGCCCGGCAATCTTTGCCCATCCGCTAAGACCCAAAGACCGCTGGTTTCTCACCTTCAGTAGGTCATCAATGAACCCAACAAGCCCAAGTCCCGCCATCATGAACAGCACCAGCAGTGCAGAGGCAGATGGCGTTTCGCCATTGACGAGCTTTGCTACAAAGTAGCCAATGATTGCGGCAGCCAAGATAACGAGTCCGCCCATTGTCGGCGTGCCGCGTTTGGTGTGGTGAGTCTGGGGCCCATCGTCCCGAATGAACTGGCCCCACTGGAGTTTTTTGAAAAGCTGAATGAAGGCTGGCGTAGCGAACAGTGAAATGAATAGAGAAATGCCCCCGGCGGCTAGTAGCGCTCTCACTTCACACCCGCCAAATCATCACCGAGGAACCTAAGCCCAGCGACGTTACTCGATTTCACCAACACCACATCGCCAGGCAATAGCTTTTCACGGATAACCTCAAAAGCCTCGCTTATTGAGTCAATGAATTCACTCTCGCCATCCCAGCTTCCCTCCTGCATGGCCCCCATGTGAATGAGCTTGGCTTCCTCACCGATTACAAAGAGCTGGTCGATATTGAGCCTGACGACGAGCCTGCCTATTGCATCGTGCTCTTGGGCGGAGTACTCCCCCAGCTCCGCCATATAGCCAAGCACCGCGACCGTTCGACTGCCCTGACGACCTAGAACCGCAAGTGACTGCAATGCTGAGCGCATGGACTCTGGCGATGCGTTGTAGGCATCGTTTATCACCGAGTAGCCATCTTTCGCCCTCAATAACTGCATTCGCCAGCGCTCTGGAGCATCCAGCTGCGCCACCGCTGCGGCTGCCTCTAGAGGATCAATCCCAAGCTCAATCGCGGTTGCAATGGCGGCTGCAAAGTTCATTGCGTGGTGTTCACCAAGTATCTTCAGCTGCACCTCGAAGGGCTCACCATCCCCTATCTGAACCGAGACAAGGGTGCCTTCGAGGCTGAGGGTTGTGCTCAGGATTCTTACCTGTGCGTCCTGACTCAGTCCGAATCCGACTCTCTTCCCTGAAAATTCAAAGCCTCGAACTCGGGGGTCATCAAAATTCAGAACTGCCGCGTTTTGGATAAATGGCATCATCTCAGCCTTTATCTTCTCCGTGACCTCAATACCGCCAAACTCCCCGGCGTGGGCCATTCCGACCTTCAGCTGCACTCCAATATCTGGCTTGGTCCAGCTCGCGAGCCTCTCGATGGAACCGGGACCAGCGGCGCCAAGCTCAAGGACCAGGTACTTGGTTTGCTCTGTGATACGAAGAACTGTCAGAGGTAGCCCAACCTGATTGTTATAGGAGGCCACCGGCACAACCGTCTCCCCCTTGGGCTCCAAGATTGCTCCGAGCATGTTTTTTGTGGAGGTCTTGCCGTTACTTCCGGTGATGCCAACAACTCTCAGCTGACCTTTGTCGCGAACATCTTGGAGAACTCGCTCTGCCAACTTGCTGAGGGCCACAACCGTGTCGGCGACAACAATCTGAGCTATCTCAACATCTTCCCTGGGCGTTGAAACCACTGCCAGTGCCGCTCCAGAGAGCGCCGCATCAACTAAATATTTGTGCCCATCTTCGCTCTCGCCAAGCTTTGCGAAGAAGATCCCCCCGCTCTCTATCTTTCTTGAATCTGTATCGCATCCGCCAGACACAACAGTCTCTGGTTTGCCGCGGTATATCTCTCCGGAGACCGCCTCCGCAATTTGCTCAAGTGTCAAGCTAATCATTGCTCTAGAGCCTCCCGCGCAAGCTTCCTCGCATCAAATGGCTCTTTCACTCCCGCGATCTCCCTGTATTTGAGCGCTCCCGGGCCGCACCACAATACGGCCCTGCCCGCGGCAAATTGAACTGCAGCTGAGATTGCCCGAGCCGGGTCTTGCACCTCGGTGGCATCAACCTCTGCCTCCTCGGCACTTACCAGTAGCTGTTGCCTAATTAGAGCCGGATCCTCATCTCGAGGGTGCTGGTCTGTAACGAAAAGCTTTGTGACACCTCGGCAGGCCCTCGCCATCTCAGAGCGCTTGCCCTGATCCCGATTACCTGATGCACCCAGCACCACAACAAGCTCCCCGTGCTTAGCGAGCAGATGCTGGACGCTCGCCTCGACTCCTGCCGGGGTGTGGGCATAGTCAACATAAACATTTGAGCCCTCCACAGCCGGCTCAAGCCGCCCGGGTACTTGCAGGTCAATTTTGTGCAGGGCAGCTTCAACTTTCGCTGGCTCAAAGCCGCTCTCAATGGCCATCACCGCTGCCAGGGCAAGGTTCTTTGCCATCGGTCCGGCTATGTCAAGATTCGCCTCGAGCTCTGCCTTCCCAGAGACTTTGAAGCCTCGAGTTCGAAGCTCCAGTTCGTAATCAAGCCCTTTCCCAATGCCGACTTTGGGTATTTCGATGCGGCCATAGAGGCTTCTCCCCCAGTCGTCCTCGCAGCCGATGACTGCCATATCGCTCAGTCTGCTTGTAAATAGCTGCTCTTTGGCAGCTAGGTAGGCATCCATAGTCTCGTAGTCATCAAGATGGTCTCTCGAAAGGTTTGTAAAGCCGGCAACTTTGAATCTCAGTCCCTGAACTCGATCGCGCGTCAGAGCTTGTGCTGAGACCTCAATCACCGCGCCTTTCTGGCCGGCTTGGGACATTTTGTGAATGAGCTGATGCAGCCTTGGAGCCTCTGGGGTCGTAAGTTCACTATCAAAGACCTCGTCGCCTGCAAATTGCTGATGGCTCGTGATTAGGCCTGAATCCTGCCCCAAATTCGAAAGCAGCCGTTGGAGATAAAACGCTGTAGAAGTCTTGCCATTTGTGCCTGTGATTCCGATTAGCGAAACCTTTGAGGTTGCGTAAATCTCTCCCGCGACTAGCCCGGCTATGGACCTAGGGTCGGGATGGATGAGAGACGGGACCGGATACTTGGCCTCACGATTGGTGAGGACTGCACTCGCACCTCGCGCAATCGCATCATCCAAAAAATCAATCCCATGAACTCTCGCGCCCTGGGCCGCAATGAATAAATAGCCGGGTTCTATGTGGTTTGAGCCAATCGCAACGCCCGATGGAACAGTTTCAGCACCATCGCTGACCCTGCCTCCAAATTTTGCGGCGAGCTCGCCAAGGCTAGGCACCGGGCTCACCGTAACGGTTGGAGGGGATGTTCTCGCGAGAGGTCGTAGTCGATGGTGGGACTCTGTAGTGCTTCAGAGCCTGCTGCATGATCGCCTTGAAGGGAGGGGTGGCCTTAGCTGAGTTGCTCACTCCCTCGGGACGATAGATAGTCACCCCAACAACAAACTTGGGGTTTTCAACCGGGGCGACGCCGTAGAAAGAAATTGCGTAGCGGTCACCATAGCCATCGCCCTCTCGAATCTGTGCGGTTCCGGTCTTGCCGGCGACTCGGTAGCCCTCAATCGCGGCAGTCTTTCCAACACCTCCGAACTCAACCACCTTTTCCATGAGCTCCAGGTTCAGATCAGCGTTTGCCTCGGAGATAACCCGATAACCCTGCTGATCAGGCTGGTACAACACCTGGCCATCCGGTGCAGTGCAGCTATCCACCAGCACAGGATCGAGGCGGACTCCTCCGTTAGCAATTGTTTGGTAGGCGAATCCCATCTGGAGTGCCGTTACCGATACGCCCTGACCAAAAAGGTGCGTGTACTTGTCCGCGTACTGCCAGTCCTCATAGGGCCGCAAAATTCCGGAGCTCTCACCTTCAAAATTCAAACCGCTGGTTGTGCCAAACCCAAAGTCCTGAAGGTAACCAAAACGCTCCTCCTCATCCACCTCCATACCAAAGGCATAGATACCGGTGTTTGAGCTGTAGCGAAGAACACCCGCAAGACTTAGCTCAAACTCATCATGGTCAAAGCTGTCCTTGATTGACTCTCCGTAGTCAAGTTGCAGGCGGTCTGGGGCACTCTTGGTTTCAAACTCATCTGACGCTCCGGAATCAAGAACCATCGCAGTTGAGACCGACTTCATGATGGAGCCGGGCTCAAAAGCAAACTGCATGATCTTGCTACCGCGGTTTTCCGTATCCGAGGCAGCGGGATCATTCGGGTCTACCGTTGGTGCCTCAGCGGCGGCAAGTATTCTCCCGGTTTCGACCTCAATCACAATTGCGCTGGCCCAGTCGGCGTTGAGTTCTGCGACTGTGTCGGCTAGTACCTGTTGCGCAAAAAACTGCAGGTTGGCATCTATGGTCAAGTTCAGATCGCCACCATCCTGCGTTGGCTGGGTGACAACGTTTGAGGTGGGAATTCTTACCCCTTCAGCAGAGCGCTCGAAGGTCTCTTGTCCATCAACGCCAGCTAGGCAGGTGTTGTACTGGCGCTCAAGGCCAGCGAGGGGGGTGCCATCGCTGCCCACAAAACCAATCAGGTTCCCTGCAACTGCGCCGTTGGGATAGAGCCTGTCGGCAAACTGATCAAAATAGATCCAAGGAACCTTTAGATCCCGAATGGCGTTGTAGGTCGCCGCATCAACCGCTTTGGCAAGATTGGCATACTCGCTGTCGCCCTCCAGGCGAGGTAGCAGCTCTTCAAGACTTAGGCCAAGTAGCGGGGCCAGCTCCATCGCAATTGCCTCGACCGAGTGCTCTACGACTATTCCATCTTCGGCCCGAAATACCGGACCTACATTTTTGGGGGCAGCATTTACGTCATAGCGAAAAACGGTTCTAGCGAGTACCTGACCGCTGCTATCTAGGATGTCGCCTCGGAGCGCCGTCAGGGTCTGAGTGACACTTCGCCTCTCTAGAGACTTGGCCTGTATCTCCTCGGCACGAACCACCTGAAAATCAACGAGGCGCCAACCCAGGGCGCCAACGAGAACGAAAAGTAAGAGCACAAATGCTGTGAGACGGGAGGTCAATTTAGCGTGAGTGCCCATATTGCCTACCTGGTCGGAGATGCCGGAATTAGTCCTGTCTCCAAAGCTAGAGCCGAACCTATGTCTGAGACGATTTCAACACTCATATCGAAGCCACTTGCCGCGATGGTGCTCGGACTGAATTCCGAGACGGTGCCTAGGGCGCTGTTGGCCACCATATTGGCGCTAGCAACCGCCGTTTCATCCGGATCAGCGGGCACGGGATCGCCAAAGACTCGATCCGAGCGAATATCCAAAAGCACCGAGGCCGGGTTAGCAACCATGCCAAGACGGTTGGCTGCATCCGCAAGATTTTGCGGAGATGCGAGGGAATCAACCTCCTCTTGAATGATCTGCACTTCTGTTGCCAGATGCCTCTTGTCGGCCTTTAGCTGAGAGAGCTTGTAGGCGTCTTGGGTGAGCACCATGTTGAGTGAGAGCTGCACGCCGTAAACAAGGACGATTCCAAGCACGAAGATCAATCCGGCTACGACACTTGGCCTGAGTTTCTTTGCGTCCTGCTCGCTCAGCATCATTACCCTCATGCCGCTACCTCCAGTTTGACGGCAGCTCGCAGCCTTGCTGAAGCAGCTCTTGGGTTGTTGGAAAGCTCTGTTTCCCCTGCCCTCTCAACACCCTTGGTGACGATGTTTAGGGTTGGGCCTGTGCCAGGGAGTTCAACGGGAAGCTCAATTGGGCTGGTACTGGTTGCCGCCTTACGAAGGGAATCCTTGGTGATTTGATCCTCAAGTGAGTGGTAAGACATGACAACGATTGCGGCGCCTGGCCTTAGGGCTGCAATTGCCTGGGGCAAGGCCCGCGCCAGCACCTCCAGCTCGTCGTTGACAGCAATTCTTAGTGCTTGGTAAACGCGCTTTGCGGGGTGTCCCGACTGTTTGCCAGGTGCCTTGGGAACGACCGCCTCTACGATTTCGTTCAGCTGGTTGCTGGTGGTGATGGGTTGCACTTGGCGCTGAGCCACAATCTTCTTCGCTATTGGAAACGCGAAGCGCTCCTCACCGTATTCACGGAAAATCTTGGTCAGCTCGTCAACATCCAACTCAGCCAACAGCTCCGCCGCGCTCTTGCCCGCGCTTTGATTCATGCGCATGTCAAGAGGAGCGTCCTGTGCATAGGCGAAGCCGCGTTCTCGCTGATCAAGCTGCATGGAACTTACGCCGAGGTCAAAAAGTGCTCCGTCAATGCTGTCGACTCCAAGCTCCTCGAGCACTTCATCGAACTCGTCATAGACAGCGAGAACCGGAGTGAATCGCTCGCCAAACCCCTCCAGCCTCTCGGTAGCGAGCTTCAGAGCAACCGGGTCTCTGTCTAGGCCAATTACCTTGACGTTCTCAAAGGAGCCAAGGATTGCCTCAGTGTGACCACCAAGTCCCAGAGTTGCATCAACCACTACCGGTGCTTCTCCAGCGAGTCCCGTGCGGAGTAGCTCCAGGCAGCGCTCCAGCATTACTGGGCGGTGAAGTTCTGAGGAAAGGTTTTCCATAGCTTCTTGGGCTATCCCTACCCTTTGGTCCCTGTCCGAATCCATGAGCTTGGTTTTCACGGGGTCCGACTTAGGGGAAGAAAGCCGGGCTCGGCCAGAGACCAAAGTGCAGGGCTAGATGAGCCCCGGAATCACCTCCTCCGCCTGAGTAGCAAACTTCTCTTCGTTGCTTGAGAGGTAGTCCTGCCAGCTGGCGGCGTCCCAGATCTCAGCCCTGGAGCCGACGCCGATAATTACTAATTCTTTGGTGAGGCCCGCGTACTCACGAAGCAGTTGTGGCACGAGCACCCTGCCCTGCTTATCCGGGGTGTCATCCGATGCGCCTGACAAGAAAAGACGCAAATACTTCCTCGCCTCTTCCGAGGTCACAGGCGCCTGGCGAATCTTTTCGTGAACAGACTCAAATTCATTTTTTGAGAAAACGTAGAGGCAGCGCTCTTGACCTCTGGTGACAACTACCCCTGCAGCTAGCTCATCGCGAAACTTCGCGGGAAGGATGATGCGGCCTTTGTCGTCAAGCTTTGGAGTATGAGTACCCAGCAACATCGCCGCACCCCTTTCTTAGCTATTCTCCACTTTACTCCACTTTGCTCCACTTTGCAGCAAAACGCAACCATTTTTATCACAATTTGGGCAAGAAAAAACCCCCGCCAAGAGCGGGGGTAATTGGAATAACTTAGGGGTTTAGTCGTTATTGAAGCGGTTGTTCCAGCGATCCTCAAAGAAAGAACCTCCGCCGCCTTGGAAGTTAGCCTTTGGAAGTTCCGGAAGACGGAAGTTACTCGAGGCAACCACCAGACCAATAACCATCACGATGAAGGCAATGACACCCATGAATGTGACTTGAGTTGCAACGGCAAAGATAAGCAGCCCAATGCCCGCAATCATGGTCAAGACACCAGCAACTAGCTTGCCCGCACTTCGATTGGAAGTGCCGACACGCTTTAGCTTCTGGTCGAGTGACGAGTCCTCTTGCAGGAGGTTGCGCTCCATCTCTTCCAGCAGTCGCTGTTCGTGCTCGGATAGTGCCATTTAGCTCTCCATTCCCTCTAAATTGTAAACAGCGAAGTGCCGCTAGGCTATCCCGCGTGCCTCAAAATTTCCTGCTAGAGCTCGTCCAGCAGAGGCTAGATAACTTCTGCGAGGACAAAAGACAGCAGCTTTTGGAAATCTCTAGTGACCTAGAACCAATCATTGACTACACACAATCCCTTCTTTCGGGAGGAAAGCGCTTTCGAGCGCTCTTTTGCTTCTGGTCTTGGGCCGGATACCAGCCTGCCGAGGTGACCCGGGACTCTCTCACTGTCGACTCTCCGATTGTCGGGGTAGCAGCTGCGCTTGAGATGTTCCATGCAGCAGCCCTAGTGCACGACGATCTTCTCGACCAATCCGACACCCGCAGGGGCCAGCCCGCAATCCACAAACGCTTCGAATCGCTTCACCAAACTAAGACCTTCAGTGGAAGCCCTGAGAAATTTGGCATGGCAGGTTCTGTGCTCACGGGCGATCTCATGCTGGCCTGGAGCTCCGAGCTATTTGGCCAGGCTCTGAAGGATGTCAGCCCTGAGGATGAGGCCAACTGCCGCACTCAGTTCTCCCAAATGCGCTTCGAAGTCATGGCCGGTCAGTACCTAGACGTGCTGGAAGAAAATGCCGCGCCAATTCGTAAGCAGTCTGAGGCGGTCGCGATTGCAAACAGGGTCATGCTCTACAAAACCGCCAAATACTCACTTGAGGCTCCCCTGCTAATTGGAGCTGCGCTCTCAGGTGCGGCAGGTGGGAATCTCAAGATGCTTAGCGAATTTGGCATTCCGCTGGGTCTCGCTTTTCAGCTCAGGGACGATGTCCTCGGAGTGTTTGGAGACCCTGAGGTCACCGGCAAGCCTGCAGGAGATGATCTCCGCGAGGGAAAGCGAACCGTACTCGTGGCTCTTACGCTCGAGACACTCCCATCCTCGGTCGCAAGAATCTTCAACGAATTGCTCATGGGTGGCGAGATTGACTCCGAGCAGCTCGAGTTCATGCGTCAAACAATTACAGACTCCGGAGCACTTGAAAAAACCGAGCGGCTAATCGAGGAGCACTCAAACCGTGCAATTGAGGGGCTCGCGAACCTGGAGATCAGCGATCAGGGAAGAAAGATGCTTGCCGCTCTGGCGCAGAAAGTAATCAACCGCTCGCACTAGCCAAGTGCTTGGGCTGCTCTTCTAACGGGAGCTTTATGGCCTTTCACCAGGGCCCTTATCGGCAACTCTCCAAGAATGTCGTTCTCTTCATAGAGCCACTCGACCGCCTCACCCTCAGTGAAACCGAGGTCCATCAGCTGCAGCATCGTTCCGCGAATACTGCTCAGTGGTTCGTTGCCGACAATTATCTCGGCGGGAATCATGGGTTGCTTCTCAACCTTGACCGAAAAAAGCACGTGCTCTTCGATCAGCCTTCTGACCTTTGAAGTTGAGATTCCCAGCTGCTCAGCAGCCTGATCAAGCGTGAGCCAATTCTCTACGCGGTCAGTTATCACTCTTTCTCCTGGCGGTTTCTACCAACTGTTCCGCAACTAAGAATGCCAGCTCCAACGACTGCATGTGGTTTAGACGAGGGTCGCAGACCGATTCGTAGCGCTGCTCCAAGGTTGCCTCATCGATTTGCTCAGATCCACCGAGGCACTCTGCGACATCGTCACCAGTTAGCTCAACGTGAAGACCACCTGGGTGGGTGCCGAGTGCGCGGTGGACCTCGAAAAAGCCCTGAACCTCGTCCATAACATCGTCGAATCTTCGCGACTTGTACCCATTGGCGGTTGTGATGCCGTTGCCGTGCATTGGGTCAGTAATCCAGAGTGGTGTGGCACCTGCGTCCCTTACCGCTTCTACCAGCTTAGGTAGCTCGTCTCTAATCTTGCCCGCGCCCATGCGACTAATCAGCGTCAGTCTGCCCGGCTCTCTTTCTGGATCGAGCTTGTCGATCAACCTAAGAACATCCTCAACCGTTGAGGTTGGCCCTAGCTTCACTCCCAACGGGTTTCTCACGCGAGAGAAGAAGTCGACGTGGGCGCCATCTAGCTGCCTGGTTCGCTCACCGATCCAGATGAAGTGGGAACTGGTGACATAAGGGAGCTGAGTTCTTGAGTCGATTCTGGTTAGTGGTCGCTCGTAGTCAAAGAGCAGCCCCTCATGCGATACGAAGAACTCGGTTGCCCGAAGCTCAGCGGAATCAACCCCGCAAGCCTCCATGAACCTCATGGCCCTATCGATGTCTCCCGCAATTGACTCATACTTCTTGTTTGCTGGGTTATCGGTGAAGCCACGGTTCCATGCGTGAACCTCTCTTAGGTCCGCAAAACCTCCCTGAGTGAAGGCCCTGATGAGATTCAGAGTGCTTGAAGAGGTGTTGTATGCCTGAAGGAGCCTTCTTGCATCGTTCTTTCTGCCCTCCTCGGTGAACTCGTAGCTGTTCACGGCATCGCCACGGTAAGCGGGAAGGGTTACACCCTCACGAGTCTCAAAGTCGGAGGAACGTGGCTTGGCGAACTGTCCAGCCATGCGGCCCATCTTGATAACAGGTAGCGAGGAGCCATACATAAGGACAACTGCCATCTGCAGAACGGTCTTAATGCGATTACGAATTCTGTCTGCGGTTGCATCAACGAAGGTCTCAGCGCAGTCCCCACCTTGGAGCAAGAACGCCTCTCCCCTGGCAGCCTGGGCCAATCTCGTGCGGAGGGTGTCAACCTCACCTGCAAACACCAGCGGAGGCAGTGCAGCGAGTTGCTCTCGAACGTCCTCCAGCACAGCACTGTCAGCCCAGGTGGGCTGCTGGGCCGCGGGAAGACCGCGGTAGTTGTCTAGTCCAAAATCCTGCAAAGTGTTTCCTTAGTTAGTGCTTCGTGCGAGACGGTTACGAATAGTCGATGCATATACGTCGACATAGGGTTGGTTTGAAAGCTGCTTTATTTGGTAAATGATCTGGTCGGTAACAGCACGAAGTACTACGCGCTCAGATTCCATGCCGGCATAGCGAGAGAAATCCATAGGTTCCCCGATACGCATACCAACCCGGCGAATCTTTGGATACTTGCTGCCAAGCGGCATAACCTTTTCAGTGTTGATCATCGCCACCGGAATCACTGGAACCTTGGCCTCCAAAACCATTCGAGCAATTCCGGTTCTCCCCCTGTAGAGCTTGGCGTCCGGCGACCTCGTGCCCTCTGGGTAGATGCCAAGAATCAGCTCGCGTTCTAGCACTCCAAGGCCGGTGTTTAGAGCATCCTCAGAAGATTTACCGCCACTTCGATCAATCGGAAGCTGGCCGTTGGCCTTGAAGAACCAGCGAATCAGAGCGCCCTTGAATCCCTTGCCCGTGAAGTAGTCGCTCTTGGCCAAAAAGGTAATTGGTCTTCTAACTTTCAGTGGAAGGAAAATCGAATCAACAAACGAGAGGTGATTGCTGGCGAGAATCGCTGCACCTTTCTTGGGCACATTTTCGCTACCGCGCACCCAAGGCCTGAAAAGTAGCTGCAGGATTGGCCCCAGCACCAGGTTCTTCAGAATCAGATAGGTCACGATTTTTCTCCAGTATGAACCTAAAGCTTACTGGCCACCCTGGCGGGATAGATCGGCAGCTCCAATCACCCCAGCCTCGTTTGCGAAGGTTGCCAGCACAATATCTGCCTCCGGCCTGAAGCCCGAGGCGGGGAGCTGAGCAGAGAAGTGTCTCGTTATTGGCTCCAAGATTCCCTCCCCAAGATCAGAGAGCCCTCCGCCAATTACGAAAACCTCAGGGTCCAAGACAGCAACCAGAGAGCCCATGGCACGTGCCAAGTACTCGGCGGCTACCTCAACCTGTTCGATCGTGGCGGGATCTCCCTCTTGAAAAGCAAGGTAGGCGTGGTGACCCGTCAGCTCGGCGTCGCCAGCGAGCTCCCGAAGCCTTGCTCCCGCTGAGTTGCCCTCAACCGCAATCCGTCTTAACTCCCTTAGGAGAGCGGTTCCAGATGAGTACTGCTCAACGCAACCGAGTCGCCCGCAGCCGCACTTGATACCGCCATCCACGACCGTTACGTGACCTAGCTCACCACCAATCCCAAAGCCTCCACGCATGAGCTTGCCGTCTGCAACGACAGCACCGCCTACGCCAGTGCCGAGGGTGAGCATCATCATTGACCCGTAGCTCTGTGCTGCTCCAAAACGGAACTCTGCCCAACCGGCCGCGTTCGCATCATTTTCGATTACAACCTCACGCCCAACCTTCTCCGAAATGCGCTGCTTGAGTGGCTCATTACGCCAATTTAGGTTCGGGGCATAGAGGACCTTTGACCTCTCGGCATCAATGAATCCAGCTGCCGCAACACCAATACCCGCAACCTCTGGCTCTATTTCGAGCAGCTCGGTTATTAGGCCAGCAACGTCCTCGACCATGCGAGAGGGATCTTGAGCTGGTGAAGCAATGCGCTTTTCCTGAACCACCGTTCCCTGCTCGTCGACAAGTGCGCCAAGGATTTTGGTGCCGCCGATATCAATTCCGACGCTAAGCAAGGTGAGCTCCTAACAGATGGCCAAACCTGAATTTTAGGGGCGAAACTGCCTCCGCGCACTTAGTATTCGGGAATCGAGGTATCACTAACAGGCTCTGGCCGAGGAGTAGAGTTTAGGAAACTTCAGAGGGAGATAGACGATGACGTTTTACGATGTTCCGCTAAGAGTTGAGACGAATCCTCGCGAGAACGCAACCGACCTCCTACTCAGCCGCGTCGCAAAGAATCCCGCACACGGGCTCTTCAGTAGAAAGAATGCTGATGGCAGCTGGCGCGATGTTAGTGCGGCGGAATATCTGAGCGAGGTGCAGAGTCTTGCCAAGGGCCTGATTGCAGCCGGAATAAAGCCCGGTGACGCTGTTGCGCTCATGTCGCGCACAAGATACGAATGGACCCTAATTGACTTCGCCATCTGGTTTGCTGGTGGAGTTGTAGTTCCAATCTATGAAACATCCTCCCCTCACCAGATTGAGTGGATCCTTTCGGACTCTGATTCGGTGGCGCTGTTCTGCGAAAATGACGACCATCTCGAGCGCTTCAACAAAATCAAAGCGAATGTAAAGAAGGTCTCTCAGGTCTGGAGAATCGATTCCAAGGAGTTTTCGGAGCTGCACAAAGCCGGTGAAAAGATCTCCGATGCTGACCTAGAGACTGCAAGGAAGAATGCCGAGGGTCCTGATCTAGCAACCATCGTCTACACCTCAGGTACAACAGGAAATCCAAAGGGCTGCGAGCTAACGCATTCGAGTTTTGTAGATCACTGCAAGAACGCAGCTGCTGAGGTTCCAGAGCTCTGCAACGAGTTCCAGCGTTCATTGATCTTTGTCCCGTTAGCCCACATCTTTGGTCGCTACGTAGCAGCCCTCTGCATCTACTCGGGCGTCAAGGTCGGACACCTCGGAGACACCAAAATGGTCGCCGCCGAGCTTCCCGGCTATCAGCCGACGTTCCTACTTGCCGTCCCTAGGGTGTTTGAAAAGGTCTACAACAATGCGGAGCTCAAGGCCGAGGCTGGAGGCAAGGGCAATATCTTCAGACTTGCCGCGCAAACTGCAATCGATTACTCAAAAGCCCTGGACGACCCCAAGGGACCAAGTCTTGGGCTCAAGGTCAAGCACAAACTATTTGACCGACTCGTGTTCTCAAAACTCCGAGCAGCCATGGGAGGCAAGGTCAAGTACGCAATCTCGGGAGGTGCGCCGCTGGGGGCAAGACTGGGCCACTTCTTCAGAGGCATCGGGCTGATCGTGCTCGAGGGTTATGGCCTGACCGAAACCGCGGCCGCCGCCGTGATCGGCAGAGTC
Organism: Candidatus Aquiluna sp. XM-24bin5; assembly: GCA_003149555.1. The sequence continues at coordinate 245,053 of QCWE01000001.1, read as the reverse complement.
AGCTGGCAAAAGATCGGCAAGGTCGGACGTGCACTTCCCGGAACCGGCATCAAGATTGCCGAGGATGGCGAGGTGTTGCTTCGCGGAATCAACATCATGCGGGGCTACCACCGCAACGAGGCAGCCACGCGTGAAGCCTTCACAGGGGATTGGTTCCGATCCGGAGACATCGGCGAGCTGGATGAGGACGGCTTCCTGACCATCACGGGCCGCAAGAAAGAAATGCTGGTGACGGCCGGTGGAAAGAACGTCGCACCAGCTCCAATCGAGGACCCGCTGCGCGCCCACCCGCTCATCGGCCAAGTTGTGGTGATTGGTGATTCTCAACCGTTTATCAGCGCTCTGATTTCGCTAGATCCGGAGATGGTGCCGGTGTGGTGCGAGCAAAACGGCGTTGAAGAAAAGCTAACCCTTGCGGAGGCCACCAAGCATCCAAAGATTCGCGAAGAGATTCAGCAGGCCGTGGATGCGGTAAACGAGAAGTTCTCTCAGGCTGAGCAGGTAAGAGCCTTCGAGATTCTCGATGTTGAGCTCACTGAGGCATCTGGCCACCTCACACCTTCGCTAAAGATCAAGCGTGGTGAGGTCCTGAAGGACTTCGCGATTCACGTGGACCGTATCTACGCTAGTTGAGAAACCAGTCCTGCTCTCTGAGCGCCCTGAGGGCGAGCTTACGCTCCTGAGGTAGCAGTCTGTCGAGATAGAGAAGACCATCCAGATGGTCGCATTCATGCTGGAGAGCTTGCGCGAGCAGTCCCTCGCCGCTGATTTCAATTTCACTTCCGTCAAGCTGCAGGCCCCTTGCAGTTGCACGCTCATAGCGCGGAGTCTTGTGCCACAGTCCCGGTACCGAAAGACATCCCTCGTCAATCTCGACCTTCTCTCCCGACAACTCGACGAGCTCTGGGTTAATCAGATAGCCAAGCTCGTCGTCGACGCTGTAGGCGAAGACCCTCAGGCCTACACCAATCTGATTGGCCGCAACTCCGGCTCTTCCAGGTAGTGAGGTTGTATCTAGGAGATCCTGAACCAGTGTCGCTACCGATCCAGGGTCTTGAACCTTGTCGCAAACACTCTTCAGTACGGGGTCTCCGAAGAGTCTTATTTCCCTAACGCTCAATCAACCAAACCGTCGACAACTAGAGCTGCGAGATCGCGAGCAGCTTGCCTGGTTGCAGGGTGAAGCTTGTCGAATTGAATAACCGCACCCGCAGCCAGCATTGGGTCATAGGGAACCCGAACAACAGCTCTTACCCTCGTTCTAAAGTGTCCTTCAATCTCGTCGAGCTTGACGAGTTGAGTTCCGTAGGTTGCGGTGTTTAGTGCAACGACAGAGTTCTTCACCAGATCTCCATAGCCATTTGACTCAAGCCAAGTCAGGGTCTCGCTCGCAAGCTTCGCCTCATCAACGGATCCGCCAGAAACAATAACCAGGCCATCTGCTCGCTGCAGGATTGCTCGCATAACGCTGTGGACAATGCCGGTTCCGCAGTCCGTCAGGCAGATGCTGTAGTAACGAGTGGCGATATCGGCAACCACGTTGTAGTCACCCTCATCGAATGCCTCTGAAAGCATGGGATCGGTATCTGAGGCCAGCACGTCGAGCCTGGTCTTGTCTCGAGAGACAAAGTCGCTGAAAAGCGTGAACGAGGTTATCCCTCCGGCACGCTTCACGACGTCCCTGACGGTTCTTTCGCTCTTGAGCTCAACGCGCTCGGCAAGGGTGCCGCGATCGGGGTTGGCGTCGATCGCCAGGACACGATCCTCACGCACCAGCGACATCGCCATGCCGATGAGGGTCGTAATCGTGGTCTTCCCTACCCCACCCTTACGGGTCAGCACAGGAACGAATCGAGTCTCCCCCTCGAGATCGAGCATGATGCGCGCATCTAAAGCGCGTCTTGCCAAAACCTTCTTGTTGTCACCTGGGTTGAACTTCCCAAAGGTGAGACGGTAGATGAGCCTGCGGCCAAAAGTCTCCGGAATTACTCGAGGTCTTGCCTCGTCACGTAGCAGTCTGTCTGCCGTGAGCATGCTGGCAGGCTCGGACTCCTCGAAGATTGAGCTAGGAACTGTAACCTGCTCACCCTCGGCGCTAACAGAGACGATCTGACCTGTTTCGGGATCTAGTTCAAGATCCGAGTAGTCTGCATTCTCCCCCGACGAAAACTCGTCATCATTTTTGCGAGACATTTCTCCCTATTCGATTACTGCTATTAGGTCGCCACCTTCAACAGGTGTTGGGCCGGCTACTCCCAGCCGAACAATCTTGCCACTAATTGGAGCTGCTATGGAGGCCTCCATCTTCATTGCTTCGATTGACGCAATCGGCTGACCCGCAGAAACACTTTGACCAACCTCAACCTTTGGTGTCACGACGCCGGTGAATGGTGCTGCGGCATGGGATGGGTTGGCTGGGTCTGCCTTCTCTGCAGTTGACTCGACGCTTGAGATGCTGTGGTCGCGCACTGTCACAGGTCTCAGCTGACCGTTCAGCTTGGCCATGACCGTCCTGAAGCCCTTTGCATCCGCTTCAGAAATTGCCTCTAGCCCAACAAATAGCTGGAGACCCTTCCTGAGCTCGACAACATGCTCTGTCTCTGGCTCAAGCCCATACAGATAATCAACGGTTGGAACGTTGGTGAGCTTGCCGTATGTGGTTCGCATGCGCTCAAACTCTGTGGTGGGAGCTGGGAAGAGCAGCTTGTTTAGCGTTCTCCTGCGCACCGAACTCTCGGAACTCAAAATACCCGCAGCATCCTCAGTTGTGATCGGCTTAATAGCAATGTCAGGTTTTTTACCTTCTAGCACCTTTGATCTGAATGGCTCGGGCCATCCTCCGGGGAGGTCTCCCAATTCACCAGCCATGAAGCCAATGACAGAGTCTGGAATGTCGAACTTTTGAGGATTCGCCTCAAACTCAGCAGGATCTGCATCTACGGCAACAAGGTGAAGGGCTAGGTCGCCTACGACCTTAGAGCTCGGAGTTACCTTAGGAGGCCTACCCAGAATGCGGTTAGCCTCGGAGTACATCTCCTCGACCAGCTCGAAGCGGTCACCCAATCCAAGAGCAATGGCCTGCTGTCTGAGGTTTGAAAGCTGGCCACCTGGAATCTCGTGACGGTAAACCCTGCCTGTTGGGCCAGGAAGTCCTGACTCAAACGGGGCGTAAACCTTGCGCACGGCCTCCCAGTAGGGCTCAAGATTAGTGACACTCTCGAGAGTAATCTCAGTGTCGCGCTCGGTATTGGCAAGCGCTGCTACCAGTCCAGAAGCCGATGGCTGAGAGGTTGTGCCAGCCATAGGTGCACTTGCAACGTCGACCGCATCAACGCCCGCATCGACCGCGGCTAGCAATGTTGCCAGCTGGCCGCCTGCGGTGTCGTGGGTGTGCAGATGAACAGGCAGCTCGAATTTTTCTCTCAGGGCGCCAACCAACGTGGCTGCCGCCTTAGGCCTGAGAAGTCCTGCCATGTCCTTGATCGCCAGGACGTGAGCACCCGCCGAAACCACGCTCTCAGCAAGATTGAGCCAGTAGTCCAACGTGTAAAGGTTCTCACTGGGATCTAGGAAGTTGCCGGTGTAACTGAGGCCAACCTCAGCAACGGCGCCGGTGTGCTCTCGCACAGCCTTGATGGCTGGTGCCATTTGGTCAACGTCATTCAACGCATCAAAGATGCGGAAAATGTCGACACCGGTAGAAGCTGCTTCCTTGATGAACGCGTCAGTAACCTCGGTTGGGTATGGGGTGTAGCCGACGGTGTTCCTACCGCGCAGGAGCATCTGAATACAGATATTCGGAAGCTGCGCTCGAAGGGCTTCCAGCCTCTCCCACGGATCTTCACCCAGGAATCGAAGCGCGACGTCATAGGTGGCACCTCCCCATGCCTCGATGCTCAGGAGCTGAGGTGTCATGCGAGCGACATAGGGTGCTGCCGCAATTAGGTCCTTACTGCGCACCCTAGTTGCAAGCAGCGACTGGTGGGCATCGCGGAAGGTGGTGTCTGTGACTAGCACCCTGTTCTGCTCTCGCATCCAAGCTGCAAACTTCTCAGGTCCAAGCTCGGTCAGTAGCTGCTTTGTGCCGCTTGGTGCCGACGCGCCTAGGTCAACATCAGGAAGCTTCAGAGCAGGATCAGACTTTCCATCACGCGAGCCAAAGGGCTTGTTGACTGTAACTTCCGCTAGCCACTGCAGCACCTTGGTCCCACGGTCCTGAGAAACCCTTGCCTGCATAAGCTCGGGGCGCTCGTCTATGAAGTGAGTTGAGAGTTCCCCAGATGCGAAAGTCTCATCGTCAAGCACCGCCTGAAGGAAGTTGATGTTTGTTGCCACTCCCCTGATGCGGAACTCGGCTAGTGCCCTGCGAGTCCTTTCAACCGCAGATCGGAAATCCCGGCCTCGGGTGATGAGCTTCACGAGGAGCGAATCGAAGTGCGGTGAGACCTCGGCTCCAGTGGTTACCGTCCCGCCATCGAGGCGAATACCAGCACCTCCCGGAGAGCGGTAGGTAGTGATCATTCCAGTGTCAGGTCTAAAGCCCGCTGCTGGGTCCTCGGTTGTGATGCGGCACTGAATTGCGAATCCGTGAGGCTTTATGTCCTCTTGCCTAAGGCCCAGATCCTCGAGAGTCTGTCCGGCTGCAATGCGGAGCTGGGACTGAACCAGGTCGACGTCGGTAACCTCTTCGGTCACCGTGTGCTCAACCTGAATTCTTGGGTTCATCTCAATAAAGACGTGCTTGCCGGTGTTGGGGCCTTCGGTTTCGATTAGAAACTCGACGGTGCCTGCGTTTTGGTAACCAATTTCGGTAGCAAAGGCAATGGCATCCTTGAAAAGCTGCTGACGCAACGCCTCTTCCAGATGTGGAGCTGGCGCTATCTCGACCACCTTTTGGTTTCTCCTTTGGATCGAGCAGTCGCGCTCCAGAAGGTGCATGACGTTGCCCTCCAGGTCCGCCAGAATCTGGACCTCGATGTGGCGGGGGCGGATAACTGCCTGCTCCAAAAAGACCCGAGGATCACCAAATGCGCTGGAGGCTTCCTGCATCGCGGCTTCTAGTGCCTGCTTCAGATCGGCCTTTTGCTCTACTTTGCGCATGCCGCGGCCACCGCCGCCGGCAACCGCCTTCACATAGAGCGGAAAGCCGATCTTGTCCGACTCCTTGTCAAGCTTTGCAACATCATCGGAGGACTCGGTGGATGCGAGTACTGGGACCTTAGCCCTGATTGCCGCAGCTTTCGCATTTACCTTGTCACCCGCGAGCTCCAGTATCTCTGCCGCAGGCCCTACGAAGGCAATGCCGTTTTCCCTTGCGGCATTTGCAAGGTCTGGATTTTCACTCAGGAATCCATAGCCGGGATAGATGGCATCCGCTCCAGATTCTTTTGCAACGCGGATAATCTCGTCAACAGAGAGGTACGCGCGAACAGGCGACCCTTCGGCCTTGATCTCATAAGCCTCGTCCGCTTTTAGTCGGTGAACGGAATTGCGATCCTCGTATGGGTAAACGGCAACAGTCTTGGCGCCAGTCTCATAGGCGGCTCGAAAGGCTCTGACCGCAATTTCTCCACGGTTGGCTACGAGAATCTTTTTGAACATCTAACCTCACAGAAACACAGGCGCCCTAAGTGATTAGGGCACATAAACCATTAGCCTAATTCAATGCACGTGCTGAGTGTGAGCTCCCTGAAGGGTGGCGTGGGTAAAACCACGGTTGCGCTAGGCCTAGCATCTGCCGCACTCAACAAGGGGTTGAACACCCTCGTCATTGACTTAGACCCCCAGTGCGATGCCACAAGTGGCCTCGCGGCACCATCAGATCAAGGATTTTCGGTTGCTGAAGTTCTTCAAAATCCTAAGCTACAGAACCTGAGGCGAGCCATTGTTCCATCTGCCTGGCATCGCGATTCCAAGATGGATGTGCTTGTGGGTTCACCTAGGTCTTTGCTGCTTGACAACCCCGCCCCCTCGGTCTCGGACGTATGGAAACTCGAGGAAATTCTGGCGAGCATCGAAGACGAGTATGACCTTGTAATTATCGACACTCCGCCCTCCATCAATGCCTTGACGAGGACTGCCTGGGTGGCATCAGATCGGGTGATTCTGGTTACCGAGCCGGCTCTCTACTCCGTAATCGCAGCAGATCGTGCGCGCAAGGCCATAGTCGAAATCAGCGCCAAGCTCTCACCGAGACTGCAGCTGTTCGGGGTGGTTGTGAATAGGCTCCGAACCCAATCTCACGAGCATGAATACAGGCTCAAGGAGCTTAGGGACATGTTTGGTGATCAGCTGCTCATGCCTTATTTCGAGGAGAGAGCGGCCGTGCAGCAGTCGACAGGTGCCGCAAGACCGATTCACTCCTGGCCCGCCGAGGGAGCCTCTGAGATAGCAAAGGGGTTTGACTGGCTTCTTGCCGGAGCGCTGAGTGAACTATCTTCGACACCAGCTCGAAAGCCAAGGGCTGGAGTTGTCGACCGCTCAATGCGGGGTCAAAACCTAACTGAGATGGTTGAAGTTGAAGAGATGCCGACTTCCAGACGAGCTGAAAAGAAACGTCGCTGGTTTAGCTTTAGGAAATCTTCCTAGCCCTACGCAGAGCCAGCTCGTCCTGAACCTGAGCCTCTTCGGCCGCGAAGTCAACAAGCGTTGCCTCGACTTCGCGAAGCACACGCCCAATTGCAATGCCGAATACGCCCTGGCCTTGACCTAGCAGGTCGATGACCTCATCTTGTGACGTGCAGAGATAAACCGTCACGCCATCTGACATAAGGGTGGTGTTGGTGAGATCTGAAACTCCTGCCTCATGGAGCTGCTCAACCGCAATCCTGATCTGCTGGAGCGAAACTCCAGCATCAAGAAGACGCTTAACAAGCTTTAGAACCAGGATGTCTCGGAAGGAGTACAGCCTCTGGGAGCCAGAGCCTGATGCTGTCTGAATTGAAGGCTCAACGAGCTGCGTTCTTGCCCAATAGTCGAGCTGGCGATAAGAGATACCTGCAGCCGCGGCGGCAGAGGCACCGCGATAGCCAACATCTTGAGCTGGCAGGTCATCGCCAAAGAGCATTGGTGATTCGATGTCCACACTGCCTCCTATCTTCAAACAAGTGCCAATTCTGCCTTCAAGTTCTACTTTAGGGTTTGAAGGACCCCTTCGGCGTGTCGCTACCCTTCAATTTCCTCGACGGCTTCGGCTATTAGGTGAGCCCTGATGGCCCCAAATCTCTCGGCAATCTCTCTCGCGATGTGACCGGCCTTCGCAGCGGAATCGGGAGCCTTCTTCCTCACGACCGGCTCAGTAACACCAGTAATAATTCCAACCTCGCGTTCCGCGGCCGACTTCAGGCCCCTCAGATGACGCGGCTGAATTCCAAACTGTTCCAGTGCGACCAGGGCAAAAGCAATTTCTACCTCATGAGAGGAATGCGGTTGAGCCCCAAAGAGTCCTAGTTCAGCGCCTTCCTTGAAAGCCTGATCGCTAAGGGAAGTCTCTGCCTTGAGCTGTGCGGTTGAGAATCTCTGGCCTTTTCTGAGCGATGCAGGCGTCGCGGCAGGCAGTAGCGGCTGTCTTCCAGCATCCAGCTCCTCTAGGTACTCCTTTATGACCTTGAGGGGCAAATACTGGTCACGCTGCAGGCTGAGCACCACGCGCAGTCGTTCGATTTGATTCTCGGAATACTTGCGGTATCCGGCATCGGTGCGCTCCGGTGTTACAAGACCCTGATCCTCTAAGAACCTCAACTTTGATGGAGAGAGGTCTCCGAACTCGGGCTTCAATACGGTAAGCACCTGACCAATGGTGTAGAGCTTCCTATGGTCTTGGAGCTTGCGGACAGCGTTGTCCATCTAGCGATCTTTCTCTGAGCCGTAGAAGGTCAGGCGGAACTTGCCAATCATTACCTCCATGCCCGTGATCAGCTGCTGCTTCTCTAGGCTCTGGCCATCTACGTAGGTTCCGTTCATTGAACCCAGATCGCTGACAATAAAAGTCCTGCCTTCTCGCTCGAACTGAGCGTGACGGCGAGATACCGTGACGTCATCGAGGAAGATATCAGCTTCTGGGTGGCGACCGGCGATAGTGAGGTCCTGGTCGAGAAGAAAACGCGATCCCTGCCCAGGTCCGCGGTGGACGATTAGCAAAGCAGAGTTAGCCGGCAACGCTGCAACGGCTGAGAGTTCTTCGGGGAGTAAAACTGGGGAGTTCTGCGAAACGATGTCGCTAGCGAATCTAGCTGTGTCCTCACTGCCTGATTCCCTGGACATTTATCCTCCCCTAGAGACTAAATGTTAGGGGATGAACGCCTCTCAAGGGAAATCAATTGTCGAAGTTGGGCGAGGTATACAAATCCCGCCACCCAATACAGTCCAATACCCCAGTATGCGAAGCCCCATGCGAGTGGCAGAATCACCGCCTCTGCACTTGGCCAGACGTCTGCCAGGAGGAGCAGCGGGAGGGCGTATAGGAGAGCAAATGTTGCTGCTTTACCCAGAAAATGGACGGGTAAGGGCCCATACCCATGGGATGCCGAGATTGGGTAGCCAATCAGCAGCAAGATGTCCCGAGCCACAATAACTATCGCCAACCAGGCTGGAATGATTTCGTTTACGGTTAGGCCAATCAGGGTGGCAAGGATGAAGAGCCTGTCGGCAGAGGGGTCCAGCACCTTTCCAAGTGAGGTGATTTGGTTGTACTTCCGGGCAATAAAGCCATCTAGCCAGTCGGTGAAGCTTGCAAACATCAGAACCAAAAAGGCAACAAGGAACTGATCCACAATCAAGAGCCAAAGAAAAACCGGCACCAACAAAAGCCGGAGAATGCTGAGCATGTTTGGAACGCTCTTTAGCTCTTGGCGCAGCTGCATAATCAAAGTCTAGTTAGGCGACTCCAGCTCTTCTCAGCACCTCAGTCACGTTTGCATATTCATTGAATGCGTAGAGGTGCACAGACTCAACACCAGCGTCCCTGAGATCCCTCACCTGATTCGCGGCCCATTCAATACCGGCTCTACGACGAGCTTCAGCGTCCGGTGCGCTGCGAAGATCCTCGGCCAGGGCCTTTGGCTCACTCTCTCCCGATAGCTCTAAAACTCTTGAGAGTCTCGTCGGCGAGACGATTGGCATGATGCCCGGGATGAGGTCAATCTCAACTCCCTTTGCCCGCGCGAGATCAACGAACCGAAGATAGTCCTGAGCAAAGAAAAAGAGCTGCGTGATGGCGAAGTCGGCTCCAGCCTCCTGCTTGGCAAGCAGAGCATCAATGTCTGTTCTTTCCTGGCCTGACTCTGGGTGTCCATTGGGGAAAGCAGCCACCGCTGTCTTGCCTAGCTGTCCAGGTCGCAACTCTTCAATGAGGCTCACGAGTTGATCCGCTCTTGACAGCCTGCCTGGAGGCATCGAAGTCTGACCTTCGGGTAGATCTCCCCTGAGCGCTAAAAAGTCATGAATGCCCTCGGCCAAAAACTCCCCCACCAAAGACCGCGCGTCCTGTTCTGTGGTTCCGACGCAAGTTAGGTGAGCGAGGGGTGAAGCTCCCGAGTTATCTCGAATGAATTTCAGGACACTCAAGGAGTCACGTGTGCTGGAGCCACCTGCACCAAACGTGACCGAAATGAACTCTGGGCTTAGCTCTGACAGGCGCAGAATCGCCTCGTGCAGCTTGGGGGTATCCTCCACTTTTCTCGGTGGATATACCTCGAAGGAGATTTGCATCGAATTGAGCCTTCCGCTTGGTTATCACCCGCGGGGCTCCGATCCTGGTGACAGGAGAGATATTACTTCAAGTGCGGGATACAGTTAGGAAATGGAATTATTCGTTGCCGACCATCCGCTGATTTCCCACAAAGTCACCCTACTCAGGGACAAAAACACGTCTAGTAGTCAATTTAGGCAGTTAGTCGAAGAACTTGTAACCCTTCTCACCTTCGAGGCGACAAAGACTCTTGCCACTGAGGAGGTGGAGGTTGAGACCCCACTTACACTGACAAATGGGGTCAGACTGGCCAGCCCAGCTCCTTTGATTATTCCCATACTCAGGGCAGGGCTTGGCATGCTATCGGGTATCACCAAGCTCTTGCCCGATGCCGAAGTTGGATTCCTAGGTATTAAGCGCAACGAAGAGACTTTGCAGCCGGAAACTTACGCGAACCGTCTTCCGGATGATCTAACCGGTCGCCAAGTGATTTTGATTGATCCAATGCTCGCAACTGGCGGCACGCTCAACGATTCCCTGGACTATGCCTTTGAGCGCGGAGCAGAGAGTGCAACATGCATTTGTCTACTCGGTGCACCTGAAGGCGTTGAAGCAGTGACCAAACACGTAATTCAGAGCTGGCCGCAAAAAAACGTAAGCGTTCATTTAGCCGCACTCGACGAGAAGCTCAACGAGATCGGCTACATTGTCCCTGGTCTGGGAGATGCGGGAGACAGGCTTTACGGAACATCTGGCGACTAGAAGTCGGGCTGGCGGGATTTGAACCCACGACCCCTTTCCCCCAGTTAAGTGCAGGTTGTTCGTAGCTGTTCGCTGGTGTTCGTTTTTCCAGTGTTTTCAAGGGTGCGAACACTCACGAACACAGGCGAACATCAGCGAAAAGTACTCAGGTGGGGGAACATCTGGGGGAACACTAACGACCACTTCAGCGAGCAGCTTGTCTCGAGACCGGGTGTTAGGGTGAAGCAGTGATCCCTTACATAATTGCCATACAACTCGTTGACCTAGTTCTTCACCTAGCACTAGGCCTAATCGAATACGAGAGAATTGCGGCCAGCGTAATTGTGCTTGCGGCGGTTGGTTTCAGCCGAAAAGTTTCTCTCTCTGTGAGGTTCCCCTTGGGAGTAATTGCAGGGTTGCTTTACATCAGCCTGAATGTCATGTTTGTGCTTAGAACAGGTCTCCCGGGAGTACCTTTCTGGTTGATCGTTACCTCGACAACAGCTCTATTTGGTAGGTGGCTCGTTAGGGCAAGGGAAAACAACAAATAGAAGGGCGGCTCGAGTCGGGCTGGCGGGATTTGAACCCACGACCCCTTGTCCCCCAGTTAAGTGCAGGTTGTTCGTAGCTGTTCGCTGGTGTTCATTTTTCCAGTGTTTTTCAGGGTGCGAACACTCAAGAACACAGGCGAACATCAGCGAAATGTGCTCAGGTGGGGGAACATCTGGGGGAACATGTCGTTTCCGGGATTGATCAGTGTGACATTCCCGACGCAATCTTATGGTCCTCTGGATCCAGGCTCTGGTTCGCCTCGACCACAAGATACTGCCCCATCATCCCTCTTCCTTCGTGACGCAAAAAATGGCAATGGAACATGAACGGCCAACCGTCGCTCGCACTGTCTGGGAATGTGACGAATAGCTTCACCTCTGTGTTTGGAGGAATAAAAACTGTGTCCTTGGCAGAAGCCAAATAGTCAGCTGGCTGCTCGCCGTCAATCTCGAGAATCCGAAATGAGACTCCGTGCACATGGAAATTATGAAACTCAAAACGGTCAATGTTTGTCACTGACCAAATTTCACTGGAGCCTGCATGAACTACCTGGTCTATGCGATCCATGTTCATCATCAAGCCATTTATTTCGACCCCCGACATCTCAAAGGTTCTTACCCTTGAAACTGAGTCGAGGTCCACTGGCGGCAGCGCTGCGAATTCCACTGGCAAACCCTTTGACGGCTGCAAAGCTGACTCTGTGCTTAGGTGCAGGAGGGAAGTCGCAGGGGCATCATCGTTACCCTCATCAACAATCGATTTCAACAGTGCAACATTGCCACCGGGCTTGAACTCCACGACAATCTCGTATCTCTCTCCAGGAGACATCTGAATCTCTTTAGCCTTTATGGGTGCTCCAAATAGTCCGCCCTCGGATGCAATGATTGAAAATTCACGATTATCAGAAAAAGACAGAGTGAAGACATCGCCGATCGAGCCATTGAGCAGCCGGAAACGAACCAACTCAGTTTTCACAGTGAACTCCGGCTCAGGAATGCCGTTGACAAGCGTTAGAGCGTCGCCCTCTCGGTTACCGAAGATGCGATCAAAAAAGGCCCCAATAGGACCTTGGGTTGAGAGTTCCTCTGGAGAATCATGAATGATGAGAGGGATATCATCCAACCCGTAGGCTTTGGGAAGCTCAGATTGAGCCTCTGAAGCGTCGTCGACGATGAACATGCCAACAAGCCCGTTTTTCACATGCGCCTCGGATCGACCGTGAAGATGGGGATGGTACCAATTTGTTGAGGCTTCCTGGTCTACTAGCCAGGAAGGCGACCAGGTCTCTCCAATGAGGATTGGCTGATGCGGGCCGCCGTCCATCATGGCAGGGACATGCAAGCCATGCCAGTGCATGGTTGTGTCCTCAGGCAGCCGATTTGAAACATTGATCTGAACGGTCTCACCCTCGGCGGCACGAATCGTTGGCGCCAGATAACTTGCGTTGACACCCCAAGTGGGAGTGGTCGTGCCTTTCAAGATCTCTGTCTCGCCGGTCTGAAGTGAAAGATCGAAAACCCTGATGCCCTCAACCACTTGAGATTCCGCAAGCGGTGGTATCGCCAACACCGCACGATCTCCTGCACTTTGATCAACGAGTGAAGGAAGCGAGTTCGTTGTAACGACTGCTACTAGACCGACTGTGACGAGAATTCCCGAGATCGTGAGGGCTTTGCGCATCACCCAACCCTAATTCGGCGCTCTTCGGCCCCTAAGGAGGGGGGGCGATTCCCATGAAACTCTCAGTTGGTAAGTGGTTAGAGTCGGGCTGGCGGGATTTGAACCCACGACCCCTTGTCCCCCAGACAAGTGCGCTACCAAGCTGCGCCACAGCCCGCTTCAGAAGGTAAGTCTATTGGGCTTTTGTGGCCCTTGATTGAACCCACGTGAGCACCGCAACTATTACTGCTCCCAGAAGAAAATAGCCCAGCGGTTCAAAGCTAGCTGCCTCCAGAGCTCTCCCCGACTCATCCTGCCAAGGCCAAAGAGCTCTGAGCGACCCAAACATCAAACCGGTCATGACGACAAGTGTCACCCTGCGCCGATTGACTAGCAGCCTTCTGAGGACTTTGGCGAAGACTGCAAGACCAATAACTGCACCTGCAACAAACATTCCAAGGTAAGCAAGGTCGAGATCGTTCACCGCAGCAATTGTCGGGGCATAGAAACCCATCGCCAGCAATAGAAATGAGCCGGATACCCCGGGCAGAACTAGAGCGCAGACCGCGACGGAAGCAACCAGAAATACAAGAACTAAATTCGGATTCATCACTTCTTGCCTTGGCAAGCTAACAAGGCCAAAGGCGACTGCCGCAGCAGCAGTGCCAATCAGAAAATCTTTGGCAACCCAGGCACTGCCAACCATTTTGTAAGGAACCACCAATGACACCAGGATCAATCCGGCGAACAACGCCCGCATATTTTCAGGCTGACTTTCCAACAGCGGTTCGATTATCGATGCCGCTGCAAAAATCGCGGCAAACATTCCGGCAAGAACCGGCAAAATCAGACCCCAGTCGATACCTTTCCAGAGATCCTTTGAGTCTTTGAATCTGCCTCTGAGAACAAGGAGGGCGGCATCCACAGCAATTGCAGCTGAGCCGATGACGCGCTCGTAGATGCCAACAATCAGGGCGATGGTGCCACCGGATACCCCTGGAATTACTTCAGCTGTTCCAATAAGCAGTCCGCGAATGAGGTTGGCAATCACCTTGACCTCTTCTCCCTCACCCTCACACCTATCTCTACTGGAGTGCCATCAAAGCCATAGAGCTCACGGAGCTTCCTAACAATGAAGCGTCGATAGCCAGCCTCCAAAAAACCGCTCGCGAACAATACAAATTTTGGGGGCCTGGATGCAGCTTGCGTGCCGAAAAGAATTCGTGGCTGCTTGCCGCCCCTAATTGGGTGAGGGTTTGCGGCCTGTAGCTCCTGAAGGAATGCGTTGATCTTTCCGGTAGGTATTCGCTTGTCCCAGTTACTAAGAGCAAGCTCCAAAGCCGGCACTAGTTTCTCTAGGTGTCGTCCGGTCAGAGCCGAGAGGTTTACCCTCGGAGCCCAATCGACGTGTGCGAGCTCTGACTCGATCTCCTTCTCAAGGTAGATTCGCCTCTCCTCATCAAGCATGTCCCACTTGTTGAACGCGAGGACCAGCGCTCTTCCCGAATCAAGCGCCAACTGCACGATACGAATGTCAGCTTCACTGATCGGCTCCGTCACATCGAACAGAACAACCGCAACCTCAGCGCGCTCGAGAGCAGCAGCGGTTCTGAGTGAGGCGTAAAAGTCTGCGCCCTTTTGACGATGCATGCGCCGACGAATACCCGCGGTGTCGACAAACCTCCAGATCTTGCCTGCAATCTCGACTTGCTCGTCTACTGGATCACGGGTCGTACCGGCAAGATCGTTCACAACTGCCCGATTAGTGCCGGTTGCCTTATTCAATAGTGACGACTTACCAACATTTGGTCTTCCAATGAGCGCGACTCTCCTAGGCCCCACGTACTGATCCGGCGCGATCCTTGATTGCTCAGGCAGGACCTTTAGCGCTGCGTCCAAAAGGTCAGCTACTCCCCTGCCGTGGAGAGCAGATACCGGAAACGGTTCACCTAAACCAAGAGACCATAGCGCTGCTGCTTCAGGCTCTAGATGAGAATCATCGATTTTGTTGGCAACGAGCAATACAGGCTTTCCGGAGGATCTGAGCATCTTGACAACGTGCTCATCGGAGGCAGTGGGTCCAACCATGGCGTCTACAACAAACAACACGGCATCGGCGAGCTCAACTGCAATCTCGGCCTGCTCGGCAACCGAGAAGTCAATACCCTCGGCGTCGATCTCCCAGCCGCCTGTATCTACCAGCGAGATTTGCCTGCCGTTCCAGTCGGCGCGGTAGGTTACTCGGTCTCTAGTGATTCCAGGCTTATCCTCAACTACCGCCTCCCGGCGACCAAGGATTCGATTAACTAGAGCGGATTTGCCAACGTTGGGCCTGCCAACTACCGCCAAGACAGGAGGTGAAGGGAGGTAAGTCTCCAGTCCATACTCGTCGAGCTCAGTCTCAAGAATCTCAATGTCATCATCTTCTAGCTCATAGGACTGCAGCTCGTCTCGCATGAGATTCGCCTGGGCAACCTCCAGCTCTTCATCGCTCATGCGCGTACCTTTTCGATTTCGGCCAGTACAGCCTCGACGCTTTGATCAAAATTTAGGTCTGACGTGTCGACTAGGACCACGCCCTCTGCCGGCACCATGAACTCAACAACCTTGGAATCTGATGCATCTCTGGCTCGAAGGTTTGCTCCGCTCTCTGTTTCCTCTGCACCCCTTCGTTGGAGCCTCACCTCTTCACTTGCGGTGAGGAGGATTCTTACCTCGGCATCGATAAACACCACTGAAGTTAGGTCGCGGCCCTCTGCCACGACCCCCGGCAATGAACATTCCGCGACTCTTGACTTCGAATCTTGATGCTGAAGCTCCCTAACCACTTGCTCTCTGGCATATTCAGACACCCGTGATGCCACTTCTTGGGTGCGAATATCAGTCGTAACATCCTGGCCTGAGAGCTTCACCCAAGACTGGACCGGATCTAAAGAAATTGCGTAATCAAAAGTTGCGGCTAGCTGCTCCAATGAGCTCTTGGGATTGCTAATTGCGTGAAGTGTGAAGGCTCTGTAGCCGGCACCTGTGTCGAGATAACCGAAACCAAGTCTTTGAGCAACCGCCTTCGAAACGCTGGACTTACCCGAACCAGCAGGTCCGTCAATCGCAACTGTGAAAGTCATCAGACCAGTCGCCATCCGTTTTGTGTGAGCTGGGCACTTAGCCTCTCGGAGGCCTCGGGTAAGACCTGAATCTCAACTAGGCCAATTTCAGCCCCAGGCGAGTGCTCAAGCTTCAGGTCTTCAATGTTCACCCCAACCTCACCTATGAAGGTTAGAAGTGACGCCAGCGCACCAGGACTGTCGTCGATGACAACTGTGAGGAGGTGGTAGTCAACGAACTTGCCACCGTGCTTACCAGGAATCCTTGAAACTCCCGCGTTTCCCCTTTCGAGAAGGCTATGGAGCTTCGCAAGGGAACCGGAAGCGTCGAGATTCTCAAGACTCTCGACGAGTTCCGTGATGTCGTTCTTGAACTCAGCCAAAAGCGGCGCCACCAGACGAGAGTTCTGCGAGAGAATCTGAAGCCAAAGGTCTGGGTCGCTAGAGGCAATTCGCGAGGCATCTCTAAGACCTTGCCCAGATAAATTTAGCTGCTGGTCTTTGGCCCCCTGCAACCTCGCAGCTAAAGCAGACGAGACCAGTTGTGGCAGATGAGAAACAAGGGCGACAGCCTCGTCATGCTCTTCCGGGCTCATTACAACTGGCAATGCGCCGAGCTGATTTGCAAGGCCCTTTAGCCTGTCAACTGACTCCTTTGCTGCATCTGCAGTCGGAGTAATTACCCAAGGCCTTGCGAAGAACAGGTCTGCCCGCGCAGCCCCTGGTCCACCCTTTTCTCTACCTGCCATGGGGTGAGATCCAACGTATCTATCGGCCGAATCTGGAGAGAGCCTTGCGACATCCCTTGAGATTTCGGCCTTGACGCTAGCAACATCAGTCACCAAAGCGTTTGGGTGGGCCTCGAGTTGCGCCGCGACTACCTCAGCGGTCATCTCTGGGGAAACGCAAACCACTACAACGTCATAGTCCCCAGCTGCCTCACTGCCAGCTCCGTATTCGATCGCCAAGCGAAGATTTGCCTTGGAGCGGTTTTCCAGGCCAACGTTTATCCCCTGCTTTGAGAGCGCAAGACCCAGGGACGTGCCAATTAGGCCAGCCCCAACAACCTTGATTCGTTCTACGCTCACTGCGCTAGGTCGGTCCTGAGCGACTGGGCACCACGAAGATAAATGTGGCTGATCTCAGATCGCTGCTTCTTGGTTTCAACGTGCATCATGAGCCTGATAACCCGTGGCATGGCTCCAGCAACATCCATTTCGACCGAGCACATCAGCGGCACATCTCCCAGCCCAAGTTCCCTGGCAGCGAGCGCCGGAAACTCACTCACGACATCTGGGGTTGCGGTGAACCAAATTGAGATTAGGTCTGCGGCATCAAGCGAGTTCTCGTGCAAAACCTTTGTGACGAGTTCAGCGGTCGACTTGAGCAAGTGCTCTCTGTCGTCGCTTTCGAGCTGAATCGCTCCGCGAATTGCTCTGACTGCCACTAGCGCCTCTTTGTCTTGCTGGAACCCGCCGCCTCCATCAGGCTGCTGACCTCAAGCTTACCCAGCTCCCTGACTTGACCGGGCTTCATGGGGCCAAGCCTCAGCGGCCCAAAGCTCTTGCGCGTGAGCTCTATGACCTCATGTCCAACTGCGTCAAACATTCTGCGCACGATTCTGTTCTTGCCAGAGTGAAGGGTTATCTCCACCAAAGACTCGATGTTGTTTTGATCAATGAGCTTGACGCTGTCGGCCTTTTGCAGACCATCCTCGAGCTTGACACCATCTCTGAGCCTCTGAAGTTCAGTTTTTTGGATCTTCCCTTTCACCTTCGCGAAGTAGAGCTTCTCAACCTCATAGCTTGGGTGCGCGAGCTGGTTTGCCAGGTCTCCGTCGTTTGTCATCAGCAGAATGCCGGAGGTGTCCTGATCTAGCCTTCCGACATTGAACACTCGGTCATACTGCGTAAAGAAGTCTGCAAGGCAGGGTCTCCCGTACTCATCTTCCATCGTGGAGACAATGCCCTTGGGTTTGTGGAATGCCAAATAGATGCGGTCTGGATCCAATTGAATTGGCCTGCCATCCACCATCACAGCGTCGGACTGTGGATCAACCCTTGTGCCAAGCTCTCGCACTACCTTGCCATTGACCTTGACTCTTCCCTGAAGCATCATCTCCTCTGCCTTGCGTCGAGATGAGACGCCAGCTGCCGAGAGTGCCTTCTGCAGCCGTATTGGCTCAGTCAATGTCGTCCTGATCTGGCAGGTGGGGGCTTATTGGAGGAAGTTCATCGAGCGAATTGATGCCCAGCTGTTCAAGCAGGAGATCAGTGGTGCCAAACATGCTGGCTCCCGAGTCCTGGTCTTGGAAAACCTCCGTGACCAACCCCCTAGATATGAGCGTCCGAACGACCGAATCCACGTTCACGCCACGAATTGAGGAGACTTGGCCGCGTGAGATTGGCTGCCTATAGGCAATAACAGACAAAGTCTCAAGAGCTGCCTGGGACAGCTTGGCAGGATTCTCGTTTGCAACCAGCTGCCTAACTGCCCAGTCATGTGTCTGACGAACGTAGAGCCTCCAGCCACCACCGATTTCTCGAAGCTCAAAGCCCCTTCCCTGGCCTTCGTGTGCCGAGTCGTAGTCCTCCTGCAATGCTGCGATTTCCTTGCGGACCTCGCTAATCGGAGCCTCAAGCGCTCCCGCGAGCGTGACTATGCTGAGCGGGGTTTCGGATACAGTTAGCAAGGCCTCAAGGGCTGCACGCATTGAAAGGTCAGTTGTCATAGTCAGCGCCCAATTTTGCCAGTTGATCCTGATCTACGTCTTTTGATTGCCAATGAATATCGATTTCGCTAAAGCTCTCCTCCTGCGTCAGGCCAACGGCGCCGATTCGATAGAGCTCTAAAACGCCTAAGAATCTCGCAACAAACTCCGCTCGGTCACTCACGTCACTGATTAGCTGCCGAAAGGTTAGCTTGCCTGCCTGCTTGAGCTTTTTGACCATAATCCCAACCTGCTCGCGGATTGACACCTTTGGAGCGTGTAGGTGTGCCGTGCTCACCTCGGGAACAGCTTTTGGAGCAAGGGCTGCCTTTGCGATGTCGTGAAGCTCATGGATGTTAGTTGTCCACTCAAGCTCCGGGCGAAGGTTTCGGTATTGCTCCTCCAGGCGCACAGCTCTTGGGTAGCGATGGGACTCGATATCAAGTGCTGTGCCAAACCAGGCAGAGACTTCCTTGAAGGCCCGGTATTGCAGGAGCCTTGCGAATAGCAAGTCCCTCGCCTCAAGAAGGCCAACATCCTCAGAGTCAACAACTTCGCCCTGAGGGAGCAAGCTCGCGAGTTTCATGTCGAGAAGAGTCGCGGCGACAACTAAAAATTCACTCGCACTGTCAATCTCTTTTTTTGCATCCAGCCCTTTGACGTACTTCAGGAATTCATTGGTGACTTTAGCGAGTGCCACCTGGGTGATCTCCATTTCGTGCCGGCCAATGAGGCTCAGCAGCAGATCAAAGGGGCCTTCGAAGTTATCGAGCTGAAGCTGAAAGTCGACCTCAGACTCAAGCTGCACAGCCACGCTTTACAAGCTCTCTGGCAACTCTGCGGTAACCCTCGGCTGCATCCGAAGAGGGAGCAAACTGAGTTATCGGCTTCTTTGCAACGGTCGCATCGGGGAACTTAACAGTGCGGCCAATCGCCGTGTCAAAAACCTTGCCAGGGAAGGCCTCTTGAAGCCTTTCGAGTACCTCTCTCGAGTGCAGAGTGCGCTGGTCGTGCATAGTTGGAATCAAACCATCCAGCTCGAGAGTCGGATTGGTTCGAGCCTTGACCTTGTCGATCGTCTGAATCAGCAGTGCCACTCCCCTTAGAGCAAAAAACTCTGTTGCCATTGGAATCAATACGCCGTGAGCTGCAGTGAGAGCGTTTACGGTGAGGAGTCCTAGAGATGGCTGGCAATCAATGAAGATTACGTCGTAGTCGGTCTTTACCTTCTTGAGAATTCCGTCGAGAACCCGCTCTCTACCCATTTCGGTGACAAGGTTCATCTCTGCCGCGGAAAGGTCGATGTTCGCTGGGATGATGTCGAGATTCTCGATGTTGGTCTGCTGGATGGCCTCTTTGGGGCTCATCGATGTGTCCATCATGAGGTCATAAATCGTTGGCGCCTCTTGGTAGTCGCTCGCGAGGTTGACCGACAGAGCTCCTTGGGGGTCGAAGTCAACAACCAGTATTTTCCTGCCGTACTCCGCCAGCGCAGCTGCAAGGTTGATGGTTGTTGTGGTCTTGCCTACACCACCCTTTTGATTGCACATGGCAATGATGCGTGCGGGGCCATGCTGCTTTAGCTTGGCCGGGGTGGCGAAAGTCTTCTTAGAAAGATCCACCGTGACCTCCCATTTTTATTGCTCTAGCCTACCGCCGAGCGCGGGGATGAGCTTGCGCATACACCTCGCGCAGCGTGTCAACAGTTATCAAGGTGTAAATCTGGGTGGTTGCAACTGATGCGTGGCCTAAAAGCTCCTGCACCACCCTGACATCTGCACCACCCTCGATTAGGTGCGTTGCAAAAGAATGCCTGAGGGTATGCGGAGAAACTTTAACCCCTGCTGCAACCCCCGCTCTCTGGATAATGTCCCAGATACTCTGTCTCGAAAGCCTCCCGCCCTGCTTATTCAAAAAGACTGCTCTGTCGCCTCGAAGCAGTGCCAGCTCGGGCCTGGTTCTCACGAGATACGCATCCAGACTTTTGGCCGCGAAAGACCCGACCGGAACAATCCGCTCCTTAGATCCTTTGCCCCTGACTCTGATCAGACCGTCATCGGTCACCTCATCGAGGTCTAATGAAACGACCTCACTAACCCTGGCACCAGTCGAATACATCAGCTCGACAATTGCTCTATCTCGCAGTCTGATTCGATCTGCTGCCTCATCATCGGGCTCAGGGCCGGCAGCCTCTAGGAGCCTGACTACCTGTTCCTGAGAAAGCGCCTTTGGAAGCCTGCTAGGGAGCTTTGGAGGGCGAAACCTGGACGTTGGATCATCATCCCTGAGGCCCTCGAGAGCGAGAAACTTGTGAAAACCTCGGACCGCGGCAAGAATCCTTGCCCGGCTGGATGCCTTGAGCTTTGCATCGGTGAGTTGATTAGCGAAAGCCTCAAGATTTGATGCCGTGGCACTAATCGCTTCTACCCCAACCGATTCTAGATACGCCGCGTACTTATTCAGGTCCGTTCGGTATGCAGCGAGAGTGTTTTTGGAAAGTCCGCGCTCAACCGTGAGGTGCCGCAGGTAGCGCTCAAGCGGCGTCATCACTACTAGCTTTCGTCAAATAGCCGCTGCGACTTTTGCCTCTCTAGCGCGGCCTTGATCAGTCCATCGAAGAGCGGGTTTGCTTTGGTTGGCCTGGACTTAAATTCCGGATGTGCCTGGGTGGCGAGATAAAACGGGTGAACACTTGTTGGAAGTTCAACATATTCAACAAGGCTCCCATCTGGCGAGGTGCCCGAGAAGACCATGCCGCTTGCAGCGATCTGGTCTCGGAAAGCGTTGTTCACCTCATAGCGGTGGCGGTGGCGCTCAGATGCTGTGTCTGATCCATACAGTGACTTCACTAGGGAACCCTCAGCGAGTTTTGCCTCGTAGAGCCCCAACCTCATGGTTCCGCCCATCTCTGAGTTATCTAGTAGCTCCACCTGCTCTGCCATGGTTGCAATCACGTGGTTCTTGGCTTCAGGTTCGAACTCACTCGAGGTAGCACCCTCAATCCCCACCACATTGCGCGAGTACTCAATAACCATGCACTGCAGCCCTAGGCAAAGACCCAGGGTTGGAATTCCGTTTTCACGAGCAAACTTTAAAGCTCCTAGCTTTCCCTCAATGCCCCTGATACCAAAGCCCCCTGGAACACAAATGCCATCCATATCTGCAAGGTTTTCTCTGGCTCCAGCTGGAGACTCGCACTCGTCAGACTTGATCCAGTGGATGTTTACCTTGCTGGAGTTTGCAAAACCACCCGCCCGGAGTGCTTCTGTCACAGAGAGGTAAGCATCTGGAAGGTCAATGTACTTGCCTACCAAAGCTATGTTCACCTCGTGCTTTGGCTCGTGAACTGCCGTGAGCACTGGCTGCCATCCGCTCCAGTCCACGTCCTTCGCCTTCAAATCGAGCGCCTTGATTATGTAGGAATCGAGGCCCTCCGAGTGAAGAACCTTTGGAATGTCATAGATCGAAGCAGCATCGGCCGCAGTGACCACTGCCTCCCTGTCCACGTCACACATCAAAGCAATCTTGTTCTTGATCGAGTCAGGAAGGTCCCGATCTGATCGACAAACAATCGCGTCAGGTTGAATACCCAGAGACCTTAGCATCGCCACCGAGTGCTGAGTTGGCTTGGTTTTCAGCTCGCCTGAGGGGTTGAGGAAGGGAACTAGAGTGACGTGCACAAAGAAAACGTTGTCTCTTCCTACGTCTTGCCGGACCTGACGGGCGGCCTCCATAAACGGCTGAGACTCAATGTCGCCCACGGTTCCACCAATTTCAGTGATGATGACATCTGGCTTTGGGTCCATCTCAGCTTGAAGACGCATTCTTCGTTTGAGCTCGTCAGTGATGTGAGGAATCACCTGGACCGTATCGCCCAAATACTCGCCGCTGCGCTCCTTGGCAATAACGGTGGAGTAGGCCTGGCCCGTGGTTACATTGGCCGCCGAGTTTAGATTTATGTCCAGAAAACGCTCGTAATGACCGATGTCCAAGTCGGTCTCAGCACCGTCGTCAGTAACGAAAACTTCCCCGTGTTGGAACGGGTTCATGGTCCCGGGATCGACGTTTAGATATGGGTCTAGCTTCTGCATAACCACAGAGAGACCTCTTGCACGAAGGAGATTTCCCAAAGAGGCGGCGGTAAGGCCCTTACCTAGTGAGGAGGCGACGCCTCCGGTGACAAACACATGTCTTACATTCCCAGAGCTAACCGCCATGGAACTTCAATCTATCACCCGCAGGACCAGCTGGCCCAGACAGACATGTTTTTATTTTTGGAAATCGAGCAATTCTCTAGCGTGCTCCAGGGCGACTTCGCTGGTTGAGTTCCCCGAGAGCATTCTTGCAAGCTCGCCCTCGCGTTCTTGCCGGCTCAACAGACTAACGCTTGACTCCGTAATCTCGCCAGACACATCTTTAGAGACACGTATCTGGTGATCTGCAAATGCAGCCACCTGCGGCAGGTGGGTAACGACAATTACCTGCGTCGACTGGGCTAGTTGGCTCAGGCGCTTCCCCAACTCGATTGCCGCAGCACCTCCCACGCCGGCATCAACCTCGTCAAAGACCATGGTTGGCAACACTTGATTGCTGGAGAGCACAAGCTCAATTGCGAGCATAATCCTCGAAAGCTCTCCACCCGATGCGCCCTTACCAAGGGGCCTAGGCTCTGCACCGGGATGAGCGGCAAGCAGAAGCTCTACCTTGTCGAGCCCCGAGGCTTCGAAGCTAGCCAAAGGGCTTACTCTCACCTCCAAAGATGACCCTCCCATTGCAAGGGCTGAGAGCTCCTGGGTTACTCGCGCAGCTAGCTGCTCACCGGCTTTTTGGCGAAGTTCGGTTAGCTGACCGGCCGCGAAGGATAGCTGCGAAGAGGTGGCTTCAAACTGCATTTCCAGCTTTTCCAACTGCTCATCTGAAGAATCCAAATCCAGAAGCTCTGCCTGCAGACTGGGTAGCAGCTCGACCAGCTGGTCAGCTGAGTTTCCATAGCGGCGCTCGAGGGCAACAAGCTCCGCTTTTCGAGACATCAACTGCTCAAGCTTGGCTGGATCTGCATCCAGCTCATCGAGAAAAGATGTCAGTTCAGCCGCGAGATCAGCGGCAATTGCGGCCGCCTCAGAGGCCTGAGCCGCCAACTCCTGAAGCTTTGAGTCCCCAGAGGTTTCGAGAGCTTTGCGAGCCTGCCCAAGCAGTACTCCGGCATCGATCCCGTCATCGCCAGTGAGAGCGTCGTGTGCGGTTCCAGCAGATAGCCGCAGCGACTCGACATTGCTGAGCCGCTTCACCTGCTCATCGATTCGGCCTAGTTCGTCAGGCTCTGGACTGACTTTTTCTATGTCAGCGATCTGCTCCCTAAGTCGTTGAATTCGGATCGCATCAGCCTCACTTGAGCCGCGCATTCGCTCAAGGCGCTGCTCAAGTTCGCGATACTGGCTAAATAGCTGTGCGTAGGCGTTCTTAGCGCCAGCTATTTCCTCAGCACCAAACTGGTCTAGCGCTTCCCGCTGATTTGCGCTTGAACGAAGGCGCAGCTGGTCCGACTGTCCGTGAACGGTGACGAGCTCCTCGGCAATCTCGTTTAGCGTGGAGATGGGGACGGATGCTCCGCCAATTGCCGCACGAGACCGTCCATCTGAGGTAACAGAGCGGTTAATGATCACTTCCCCGCCTGTGACATCAGCGCCAAGCTCCTCAAGTCGGTCCAAGAGATCTTTATTCGCAGATCGGATTCGACCTTCAACAAATAGTTGCTTCTCGCCGGTTCTAACGCTCGAGGAGTCAGCGCGCTCGCCCAAAAGTAGCCCTAGTGCCGTAAGCACCATCGTTTTTCCAGCGCCCGTCTCCCCAGTTAGAGCGGTGAAACCGGGAGCTAGCTCCAGATTGGCCGAACTTATGACTCCAATAGACCTAATAGACAGCGACTCAATCAAGCCTCTGCCTCCGGACCTCGCCAACCCGACACCGGCAGCGAGAACTTCCTCACCAGACGATCCGCAAAGGGGGCATTATCTAGGACAACCATCTTTACCGGCTCTGGACGCTTGACAACCTCGATACGCGCTCCAGGTCCTAGGTCAAAGGTTCTCCTACCATCGCACCAAAGCACGCCACTCCCTGGAGATCTTCGCAAGACCTCAACCGCAACAGTTGACTGCGGATCGATGACCATGGGCCTTGCAAAAAGAGCGTGTGCGCTCAAAGGCACAACCACAAATGCCTCCACATTGGGCCAAACAATTGGACCTCCAGCACTGAAGGCATATGCAGTTGAGCCGGTGGGGGTGCTGACTAGAACTCCGTCGCAACCAAAACTCGAGACTGGCCGGGCGTCGATCTCCAAAACGACCTCGAGCATGCGCTCACGAGCGCTTTTCTCGACAGCCACCTCGTTAATTGCCCAGCTGGAGAATACCTCTTTACCCTCCTGCCAAACTTTGACCTCGAGGGTTGTTCGATCACTAGTCGAAAAGTTTCCAGCTGAAACAGCATCTAATACTTGAGCGATTTCAGATCTCTCCACCTCAGTCATAAAGCCCACGTGACCAAGATTGATGCCGAGGATTGGGGCAGGGTTGGAATTCACGATCTCTGCAGCCCTAAGAATGCTTCCATCGCCACCAAGAACCATTACCAAGTCAAGCTGTTCGCCGGAGTAGGTTTTCGAACCCTCAGGAGCACCGACTCCCAAGGAAACAAAGTGCGCCAAATCGTCGCTGTCGAAGACGCAGTCGATACCTTGTTTGGCCAGGTGCTGGCAAGCAAGAGCAGCCTCATGGGCGGCGGAATCATCAGCGTGGCTGATGACTATCAAAACTCGCTTCATGCCCATAACTCCTTCAACCAAAAGGCTACTGGGTTCAGTCCTGCGAAGGACTTTTCAACAGCTAATCGGCTCTGCCATTACTTATCTAATGTGGGCGAGGTATTCAACGTTTCCCTTGCTGCCAACAACTGGGGAAACGGTAACTCCAACTACGTCGCGGTATAGAGACTCGAAACTTTCTAAGACGCTTGCCTTAGCGAATTCGCGATCGGCATCTGATTTCACAACTCCCGCGCGAAGCTTTTCTTTGCTCAACTCGAATTGAGGCTTTATCAGGACTACCATCTCAGCCCCCTGGGCCAATTCGACAAGCTTCTCTGCCACCACAGTTAGAGAAATAAAGCTCAAATCAGCCACCAATAACCCGGGCCGTGAGGGCTCTATCTTCCTTAGCTGCTCAAGGGTCAATTCTCTTACGTTGCAACCCTCGACATTGATTACTCTCGGATCAAGCTTCAGCTCTGGAGAGAGTTGATCGTGCCCAACATCGATTGCGACGACTTTTTGGGCCCCCTCAGACAGCAGGACCTCGGTGAAGCCCCCGGTGCTAGCACCGATATCCAAACAAACTCCGGAGGGTGTCACGCCGAACTCTTGCAAGGCAAAGGCAAGCTTCTCCCCCGCTCTCGAGATGGCGAGTACTTCTTTGGTTTCAACGACGTCCGATTCCAGGACGGCGAATGATGCCTTGGTCTGCGTGACTCCATTTACCGTGACCGACCCTTGCTGGATGAGCCTTGCAGCTTGGTTTCGACTGCGGGAAAGTCCGCGCTTGGTTAGCGCTTGGTCAAGCCTCAACTGCCCAGTAGCCCCTCGAGCTCTGCAACAAGCTTCTTAAGCGCCTCAATCTGGGCCTCAGGCTCCATCTTTTCAATCTCTTGGATGCGAGCTTCGTAGTCTTCTTCCACTGCTCTCCTAGTTCATTAACTCTGGTTCAACCTGTAAGCCGTAGATTGGCCTGCCGCTTGACCAGATTAGGCTCGTGGCAGCCCTGAGGGAGTCCAATTCTCTGGGGTTTTGGGAACTACAAACAACTTGGTCTCCCAAAAGTTCGACTTCGCCCGAGCGACAGACTGCGCCTCGCTTTGTTGGTTTGATTGTGGGATAGTCCTCGAACAGTTGACCTAGGTCGCTCAGAATGTAGTTCGGACGCTCGTCACTCTTAGCACCGAGGAGCTCTTTTTTGGTCGCAATTCCGGTCAGCACACATGCAGAATCCAAACCCGCATCGATTGCGCCTTTGATGTCGGTGTCCAATCGATCACCAATAACTAGTGGTGTCTGAATCTCGAGTTGTTTGAGGGCAGCGTCAAAGATTGGGCGAAAGGGCTTTCCAGCAAACTCAGGGAGCTGACCTACTGCCGTGTGGACTGCCCCAACCAAGGTCCCGTTTCCAGGTGCAATACCGGCCTCGAGAGGGATAGTCCAATCCTGGTTGGTAGCAATCCATGTAGCCCCCGCCTGGATGGCGAAAGCTGCTTGAGCCAAATGCTCCCAACCAACACTGGGGCTAAATCCTTGAATCACGGCATCGGGGTGATCGCTAGCAGAATCGACAACCCTAAAGCCAACCGCAGCAACCTCAGATCGCAGACCCTCGCCTCCAACAACCAGGACTTTCGAACCTGGTGGAATTCGCTCAGCCAATAACTTGGCACCTGCTCTAGCAGAGCCGACAATGTCGTCATCCGAAAGTGATAACCCAAATCCTCTGAGTTGGTCTGCTATCTGGGAAGGGGTGCGAGAAGCATTGTTAGTGATGTAGCCAATCTTCTTGCCAAGTGATTGTGCGCGATTGATTGCCTCAACCGCACCTGGTATGGCTTCTTTTCCGCGATAGACAACTCCATCGAGGTCCAATAGCAGCGAATCGAAGTTATCGAGCAGCATCTCTTCGGCCTCCAGCTGGCTTACGCTGCGGTTTACGCTCTGGAATGTTTAGCTCCTCCACGAGATCAACAACCTCGCCATCTACCTCAGCCAAAGCTTTCTCGGCTAAGTCCGCCCAGCGATCCCATTCGCCGGCATCCTTGCCAAGCTCTCGAAGAAGCTCTGCATAGGAACGGAACAATAGTGGTGACTGCTCAAAGACAGTGTTGGGGCTCAGTTCCTTGATTTCAAGCTCCTGAAGAGCAGCTTGCGTCTGGCCGAGATCAAGCCTCGCGCCGCTCAAAGCAATCGCGAGATTAATCCTGACACCCACCTCTAGCTTCTTGCGGTCAACCCCGCTAGCTGCCTCAATGGCCCTCGCAGGCCGGCCAAGCCCGCGTTCTGAGTCGACAATCAGTGGTAGCTGATCATTCGATCCGGAGATGCGGCGATGAGTTAGAAGCTCCCGGAGAGCAAGGGCAAAGTCACCTGTCGTATAGGCAGTGACGCCAAGAGTTTCCCTGACCACCGCAATGCGACCTGCCTTTTTGCTGGCGGCAAGCGCGTGCCTGTGGGCAAGCTCTGGATCAGTTTCGATAAGCATTGAGACCATCTGGAGGTGCCTGGCAACCATCTCCTGGTTCTCATCGCTGAGAGTTTTCAGCTGGGCTCGAACTGAAATGTGGAGATCTTCTGCCTGAACCTCTTCAGGAATCAGCGGAAAATCAAACTTCGGTCGCGGATCAACTTGTTTTTCGGGGTGGTTCCTCCTTGGAGAGGAGCCCTTGAATCCGCCGGGCTTCCCTGAACGGCCTTTTGAGTAAGCGGAACCTTTGCCCTTAGATCCTCTGGAGGGTGCGCCGGAACCACCTTTGCGCTCAGGCCTCTGGCCCCTTGGTTTATCCATCATGCTCCAGTTATTAAATAGAAAAGGCCACCCGATTGGGTGGCCATTTCTAAAGTAAGTCCGGCGGTGTCCTACTCTCCCACAAGGTCCCCCTTGCAGTACCATCGGCGCTGAGAGTCTTAGCTTCCGGGTTCGGAATGGGACCGGGCGTTTCCCTCTCGCTATGGCCGCCGAAACACTATTGAGTTTTTATAGTCTTTCGAAGAAATCAATCTTCGGTTCTCGACCGTAACTCGAGAACCACACAGTGGACGCATTGCAGAAATAGTGTTTTATCAAGTTATCGGGCTATTAGTACGGGTCAGCTCCATGCCTTTCAGCACTTCCACATCCCGCCTATCAACGCAGTAATCTAGCTGCGGCCCTCTCGACATAAAGTCATGGAAATCTCATCTTGAAGCAGGCTTCCCGCTTAGATGCTTTCAGCGGTTATCCCTCCCAAACGTAGCTAATCAGCGGTGCCCTTGGCAGGACAACTGACACACCAGAGGTTTGTCCAACCCGGTCCTCTCGTACTAGGGTCAGGTCTTCTCAAATTTCCTACGCGCGCAGAGGATAGAGACCGAACTGTCTCACGACGTTCTGAACCCAGCTCGCGTGCCGCTTTAATGGGCGAACAGCCCAACCCTTGGGACCGACTACAGCCCCAGGATGCGACGAGCCGACATCGAGGTGCCAAACCTTGCCGTCGATATGGACTCTTGGGCAAGATAAGCCTGTTATCCCCGAGGTACCTTTTATCCGTTGAGCGACAGCGCTTCCACAAGCCACTGCCGGATCACTAGTCCCGACTTTCGTCCCTGCTCGACTTGTCAGTCTCACAGTCAAGCTCCCTTGTGCACTTACACTCGACACCTGATTACCAACCAGGCTGAGGGAACCTTTGGGCGCCTCCGTTACTTTTTAGGAGGCAACCGCCCCAGTTAAACTACCCACCAGGCACTGTTCCAGAACCGGATTACGGTTCGTGGTTAGATATCCAGGGCTACAAGAGTGGTATTTCAACAATGACTCCACGAGAACTGGCGTCCTCGCTTCTAAGTCTCCCACCTATCCTACACAAGCAGCACCGAACACCAATACCAAGCTATAGTAAAGGTCACGGGGTCTTTTCGTCCTTCTGCGCGTAATGAGCATCTTCACTCATAGTGCAATTTCGCCGAGTTCGTGGTTGAGACAGTTGAGAAGTCGTTACGCCATTCGTGCAGGTCGGAACTTACCCGACAAGGAATTTCGCTACCTTAGGATGGTTATAGTTACCACCGCCGTTTACTGGGGCTTAAATTCCGAGCTTTGCAATAAATTGCTAACCCGTCCTCTTAACCTTCCAGCACCGGGCAGGCGTCAGTCCGTATACATCGTCTTGCGACTTCGCACGGACCTGTGTTTTTGATAAACAGTCGCTACTCACTGGTCTCTGCGGCCATACAGCGCTTCTGGAGTAAATCCATACACGCCTCAGGCGCCCCTTCTCCCGAAGTTACGGGGCCATTTTGCCGAGTTCCTTAACCACGATTCTCTCGATCTCCTTAGTATTCTCTACCTGACTACCTGAGTCGGTTTGGGGTACGGGCAGCTAGAACCTCACGTCGATGCTTTTCTCGGCAGCTTAGGATCACCCACTTCGTCCGTAAGGACTCATCATCAGATCTCAGGCTATATGAGAGACGGATTTGCCTATCTCTCGCCCTACATCCTTAAACGGGGACAACCATCGCCCCGCGGAGGCTACCTTCCTGCGTCACACCTGTTAATACGTTAACCGCACCAATTTAGGGTCGTGAACTAGCTCCAATCCACCACCCGAAGGCTTCAGACTGGAATTCGCGCACTTAGCATTATTGGGTTAGTTTGGTCGGTTCTTCGCCGGTACGGGAATATCAACCCGTTGTCCATCGACTACGCCTGTCGGCCTCGTCTTAGGTCCCGACTTACCCAGGGCGGATTAGCCTGGCCCTGGAACCCTTAGTCTTTCGGAGTGCGGGTTTCTCACCCGCATTTCGCTACTCATTCCTGAATTCTCACTCGTGTGGCATCCACGGCTGGTTCACACCGCCGCTTCGCTCGCCACACGACGCTCTCCTACCCATCTGTACGCCTGGACCTTGCGGCCGGGCAATGTACAAATGCCACAACTTCGGAGGTCTGCTTGAGCCCCGTTATATTGTCGGCGCGGAATCACTTGACCAGTGAGCTATTACGCACTCTTTTAATGGTGGCTGCTTCTAAGCCAACATCCTGGTTGTCTGTGCAACTCCACATCCTTTTCCACTTAGCAAACGCTTGGGGTCCTTAGTTGGTGGTCTGGGCTGTTTCCCTTTTGACTACGAAGCTTATCCCCCGCAGTCTCACTGCCTTGTTCTCACTCTCTGGCATTCGGAGTTTGGCTGACGTCAGTAACCTTGTAGGGCCCATCGGCCATCCAGTAGCTCTACCTCCAGAGAGAAACACAAGACGCTGCACCTAAATGCATTTCGGAGAGAACCAGCTATCACGAGGTTTGATTGGCCTTTCACCCCTATCCACAGCTCATCCCCTCCATTTTCAACTGAAGTGGGTTCGGTCCTCCACGACGTCTTACCGTCGCTTCAACCTGGCCATGGATAGATCACCTCGCTTCGGGTCTAGGACCTGCGACTGAATCGCCCTATTCAGACTCGCTTTCGCTACGCCTACCCCTCTCGGGTTAAGCTCGCCACAGATCGCTAACTCTCAGGATCATTCTTCAAAAGGCACGCTGTCACCAGAACAAGCTGGCTCCAACGGTTTGTAAGCACACGGTTTCAGGTACTATTTCACTCCCCTCCCGGGGTACTTTTCACCTTTCCCTCACGGTACTTGTCCGCTATCGGTCAATAGGTAGTATTTAGGCTTACGAGGTGGTCCTCGCAGATTCGCACAGAATTTCACGGGTTCCGTACTACTTGGGATACTTCTCGAGCGGCTGCAGCGTTTCGACTACGGGGTTCGCACCCTCTATGACTGACCGTTCAAGATCATTCGTCTACACAACATACCTACTCTTGCAGCTCGGCAGAACTGCTGAAAAGTCCCACAACCCCAAACATGCAACGCCTGCCGGCTATCACACATGATTGGTTTAGCCTCTTCCGCGTTCGCTCGCCACTACTAACGGAATCACTGTTGTTTTCTCTTCCTGTGGGTACTGAGATGTTTCACTTCCCCACGTTCCCTCTACCTGCCCTATACATTCAGGCAGGAGTAACCAGATCGAGTCTGGCTGGGTTTCCCCATTCGGAAATCCTCGGATCAGGGCCCGCTTATCGGCTCCCCGAGGCTTATCGCAGATTGCTACGTCCTTCTTCGGCTCCTATTGCCAAGGCATCCACCGTGTGCTCTTTGAAACTTGACACACTATTTTTGTTTGACCTGGATAAATCCAGATCAGATGCTTTGCGTCCACTATGTAGTTCTCAAATTACGGGCGGTCTCCATGCCCCTGGTTCCCCAGTTGCAAAGAGCCAAAAGGCCCAAAAGGTCTAAAAAGACCTTTATGGCCCTCGGTTATCTTCCGATCCCCGAGGACCCAACAGCGTGCTGATAAAAACTTCAATCAAATCCGTTCCAACCCTTGCGGGCGTACTAGTGAAATGAAATCTATTTGCATCCAATGTGATGTTCCACCCATGAGCTAACCAGGTAAGAACGTGTGTCTTACGTCTGGCTCTCTATGAGAGGCGTGAGCCTCTCGAGATGCTCCTTAGAAAGGAGGTGATCCAGCCGCACCTTCCGGTACGGCTACCTTGTTACGACTTAGTCCCAATCACCAATCCCACCTTCGACGGCTCCCTCCTTGCGGTTAGGCCACCGGCTTCGGGTGTTATCGACTTTCGTGACTTGACGGGCGGTGTGTACAAGGCCCGGGAACGTATTCACCGTAGCGTTGCTGATCTACGATTACTAGCGACTCCGACTTCATGAGGTCGAGTTGCAGACCTCAATCCGAACTGAGACCGGCTTTTTGGGATTCGCTCCACCTTACGGTATTGCAGCCCTCTGTACCGGCCATTGTAGCATGCGTGAAGCCCAAGACATAAGGGGCATGATGATTTGACGTCATCCCCACCTTCCTCCGAGTTGACCCCGGCAGTATCCCATGAGTTCCCACCATAACGTGCTGGCAACATAGGACGAGGGTTGCGCTCGTTGCGGGACTTAACCCAACATCTCACGACACGAGCTGACGACAACCATGCACCACCTGTATAGAGACCTTGCGGGGAGTGCATTTCTGCACTTTTCCTCTATATGTCAAGCCTTGGTAAGGTTCTTCGCGTTGCATCGAATTAATCCGCATGCTCCGCCGCTTGTGCGGGCCCCCGTCAATTCCTTTGAGTTTTAGCCTTGCGGCCGTACTCCCCAGGCGGGGTGCTTAATGTGTTAACTTCGTCACGGACCACGTGGAATGTGGCCCACAGCTAGCACCCACCG
>QCWE01000001.1:0-211701 GCA_003149555.1 Candidatus Aquiluna sp. XM-24bin5 | reverse complement strand
TACGTATTACCGCGGCTGCTGGCACGTAGTTAGCCGGTGCTTTTTCTGCAGGTACCGTCACTTTCGCTTCTTCCCTGCTAAAAGAGGTTTACAACCCGAAGGCCGTCATCCCTCACGCGGCGTTGCTGCATCAGGCTTGCGCCCATTGTGCAATATTCCCCACTGCTGCCTCCCGTAGGAGTCTGGGCCGTGTCTCAGTCCCAGTGTGACCGGTCACCCTCTCAGGCCGGTTACCCGTCGTCGCCTTGGTGAGCCGTTACCTCACCAACAAGCTGATAGGCCGCGAGATCCTCCCTGACCGAAATTCTTTCTTCCCCAGTGGATGCCCACCGGGGAAAGTATCCGGTATTAGCTACAGTTTCCCGCAGTTATCCCAGAGTCAGGGGCAGATTTCTCACGTGTTACTCACCCGTTCGCCACTAATCCACTGGAGCAAGCTCCAGCTTCATCGTTCGACTTGCATGTGTTAAGCACGCCGCCAGCGTTCGTCCTGAGCCAGGATCAAACTCTCCGTAAAGAATTGTTTGGCCTCAGAAGAGGCCAAGCTTTACGAACACCTCGGAAATGAGGTGATCAATTTGATTTGGCTAATGAACTGTCTACTGACAATTCGTCTTTATCCAAAAGGAATCTCTACTAGAACCGAAGTTCTAGCCGAGGATTTTTGGCATCGACATTGTGCACGCTGTTGAGTTCTCAAAGATCGGATGCTTCTGGAATTTCCCTCTCGGGTCCTCTCCAGAGCAACTTAACAATCCTACAGATTTCTTGCCTCCACCGCAATCCCTGGTTTCCCTGAGATTTCGGGGCAGAAAAGCAATCTGCGGACCTAAATCCTAGACGCCAAAAACATGGGCCACAAGGGCCAATATCGAAGGGACTAGAACTGTTGTGCTTGAGCCGGGAATCTCTGCGAGATGCTCACGGCTATGGACAACTTGCAAAAGCATAGTTACGTTTTGGTAAACGTGTCAAATAAATGTTTTTCGGGCGTGTCAGCGGGAAAAAAAGATGCCCGCAAGGTTCTTCTTTCCCTTTGAAATCACGGCAAGCGGCATGCCGCCAAGTTGCCCCAGCTCATCGTCCTCGCTCGAAATCTTATCCTTGTTCACACTCACCGCACCCTGCTCAATAGCCCTTCTAGCAGCAGAGTTGGACTCGGCCAGTCCGGTTGCAACGAGCGCCTCAACTATCGAGGCACCCTTTTTGAGCTCCGCTGTCGGAAGTTCGGCGAGCGCCGATCGAAGAGTCTTCTCGTCTAGAGCTGATAGGTCACCGCCTCCAAAAAGAGCGAGGGATGCATCCCGGGCACTCTCGGCCTCCTGTTTGGAATGCACAATCTCAGTAACCTCGAGAGCAAGCTTTCGCTGAGCCTCGCGCTTGAAAGGTTCACTCGCGACCTGCTTTTGGTATTCGGCAATTTCAGCGCGGCTCAGAAAGGTAAAAACCTTGAGGCGGTCGATTACATCGGCATCATCGGTATTGAGCCAGAACTGATACATCGCATAGGGACTAGTTAGTTCGCTGTCCAGCCAAATGGCATTCCCCTCGCTCTTACCGAACTTCTTGCCATCCGCGTTAGTGATCAAAGGAGTGGCGATTAGGTGCACACTCTTGCCCTCGACCCTGTGAATGAGATCTGTGCCCGAGGTTAGGTTGCCCCACTGATCACTACCTCCTGTTTGCATGGTGCAGCCATAGCGGCGGTAGAGCTCCAGGAAGTCAAGCCCCTGCATGATTTGGTAAGAAAACTCTGTGTAGCTAATTCCAGCCTCTGAATTGAGCCTTGCCGAGACCGCATCCTTGGAGATCATCTTCCCGACCCGGTAGTGCTTGCCGATTTCTCTCAGGAAGTCGATTGCACTGTATTCGCTGGTCCAATCGAGATTGTTGACCATTTGGGCTTTGTTCTTGCCTTCAAAACTCAGGAATCTGCGGTTTTGCTCGGCAAGCTTCTCCACCCACTGAGCAACAGTTTCACGGTCATTGAGGGTTCGCTCTGAGTTTGGCTTTGGGTCGCCGACTAACCCGGTAGCGCCACCTACCAATGCAAGCGGGTTGTGACCTGCCAGCTGAAGTCTTCGCATTGTCAGTAGCTGAACCAGGTTTCCCAAGTGGAGACTGGGAGCCGTGGGGTCAAAACCGCAGTAGAAGGTCATGGGCCTATCGAGTGCATTACGGAGTTCTTTTTCGTCAGTGGAGAGTGCTACAAGCCCTCGCCACTGCAGCTCGTCGAGAATGTGGCCAAAAGTACTGTCGTTGGACTGTGCGGCAAGTGTTTCCTTGGTGGCCATTACTTCTTTGCCTTCCCGACGAGCTTGCGAAGCTGAACCAGCTGCTCAATGACCTGCTTCGACGATGTGCCGCCAGCTCCGCTTCGCCCCTCGATTGCGCTCGATACGCTCAGAACCTTTCGAACCTCTGGCTTGAGGTGCTTTGAGATTTCCAGGTACTGCTCGTCAGTCGGTTCTTGAAGATCGAGCCCGTTCTCCTCGCAGAATCTAACCAGCTGCCCAGAGATTTCATGGGCTTCTCTAAAAGTAACTCCCTGGCGAACTAACCACTCTGCGATGTCTGTTGCCAGTGAGAAGCCAGCTGATGCCATGTCTTCCAGACGACCACGGTTAAAGGTCATTGTTGCGATCATTCCGGTCATCGCCGGCATCACGAGCATTAGCTGGTCGAAGGAATCGAAGAGTGGCTCCTTGTCCTCCTGCAAGTCGCGGTTGTATGACAGCGGAAGTGCCTTGAGAGTTGCAAGAAGGCCAGTCAGGTTCCCGATGATTCTGCCGGTCTTGCCTCTTGCGAGCTCTGCGATGTCGGGGTTCTTTTTCTGCGGCATTATCGATGAGCCTGTGGCAAAAGCATCATCCAGCTGGATGTATCCGAACTCCGCAGTTGCCCAGGCGATGACCTCTTCGCTGAGCCTAGATAGGTCAATTGCAACCAACGAGAGGATGAAGGCAAACTCAGCCACAAGATCGCGGGCAGAAGTCGCATCCATAGAGTTTTCCGTGGTGCCACCGAACCCAAGCTCTTCCGCGATAGCCGCTGCATCAAGGTTCAGCGTGTTGCCAGCGAGTGCGGCAGAGCCATAGGGGGACTTGTTTAGTCGCTTCCTGAAGTCCTCTAGCCGCTGCAGGTTCCTAACTTGTGGCCAGGCGTGTGCTGCAAGGTGGTGTGAAAGCAAAACGGGCTGCGCGTGCTGGAAATGAGTCCTCCCAGCCATAGCTGCGCCCATGTACTCCTCTGCCTTGCCGCTAAGTGCCTCGATGTAACTGAGAATCTGCTCCTCGATGGCATCTGCGGCATCTGACATGAACATGCGAATGAGGGTTGCGATCTGGTCATTGCGGCTGCGCCCGGTGCGTATCTTGCCGCCCACCTCACTACCTGCTATCTCAATCAGGCCGCGCTCTAGGGCCGCGTGAACATCTTCTTCCTCTGGCCGGGGCTTGAAGCTTCCCGCCTCGACCCTCTTGGTGAGCTCCCTGATCGCCTTTTCAATCACCCCGAGCTCGTCATCATTGAGATAGCCCGCGGCATTGAGTGCCTTGACATGGGCTGAAGTGCCCCTGAGGTCGTATTTGGCAAGGCGCCAGTCGAATTGTGTTGACTTACTCAGGGCGGCCATGGCGTCTGCGGTGGTTCCTTCGAACCTGCCGCCCCATAGGGCATCGCTACTTTGTGCCATTGTTCCTAACCCGAGTTTGTCTAAGTCTAGTTTTGCTCGGCAAGCCAGGCCATTAGGGCCTTTTGGGCGTGGAGTCGATTCTCGGCCTCTTGCCAAACCATTGAACGAGGTCCGTCAATAACTTCGGCGCTCACCTCGAACCCCCGATATGCCGGCAGGCAATGCAGGAAAACTGCATCGCTGCTCGCCGCATCCATAAGCGCCTGGTCCACGGTGAAGCCGGCAAAGTCGCGCTTGCGCTCTTCCGCCTCCTCTTCCATGCCCATTGATATCCAAGTGTCGGTTGCAATGACGTTCGCACCCTCGACCGCCTGCCCTGGGTCACTTGTTGTCTCAATAGTGCCGCCTTGCAACGCTGCAATCTCTCTTGCCCGCGAGACCACCTCTTGATCTGGCAGATACCCCTCTGGAGCCGCAACAGAAACGCTCATACCAGCAAGCGCACATGCCACCAGGTAACTGTTTGCCATGTTGTTCGCCGCGTCACCGACATAGGCAAGCTTCAGGCCCTGCGTCTTTCCGAAGTGCTCTCGAATGGTCACCAAATCTGCAAGGAGCTGGCAAGGATGCCAGGAGTCACTCAGTGCATTGATGACTGGCACCTTTGAGTTTGCAGCCATCTCCTCAAGCCCGCTTTGGGCGTAGGTGCGCCAGACAATCTGAGCGACTTGGCGCTCCAGGACCTTGGCAGTGTCAGCCACCGATTCCTTCTTGCCCAGCTGCGATACTCCAGTGTCCAAAATCAGTGGTACTCCCCCGAGATCTGAGATCCCCACCGCAAAGGAAACGCGCGTGCGAGTTGAGGTCTTGTCAAAGATGACCGCTACGGTCTGCGGCCCAGCAAAAGGGCGCTCTGAAAACCTGTCGGCTTTGAGCCTGATAGCCCGTTCAATGATGTCGGCCTGCTCTACAGGTGTTAGGTCATCATCTTTCAAAAAGTGCCTAGTCATCTCTACCTCGTCACCTGTGTGCCAACACCTGATGCTGTAAAGATTTCCAACAGAATGCTGTGAGGCTCGCGCCCATCAATAATGTGCGCCTTGGGCACACCACCATCCACGGCATCCAGACAGGCTTGCATCTTAGGAATCATGCCAGACTCCAAGGCGGGCATCAGCTCCCGCAGCTCATTGGCGGTTATCTCAGAGACCAGTGAGTCGCGGTTGGGCCAATCTGCGTAGAGCCCAGCAACGTCGGTCAGCACCATGAGCTTCTCAGCTCCCAGTGCGACGGCAAGGGAAGCCGCGGCAAGATCCGCATTCACATTCAGTAGCTCACCCTGGGTAGTTGGGGCAACCGTTGAAATCACTGGGACATCTCCCCGCTCGATCGCCTGAACAACGCTTCTGGGATTAACGCTTCTAACTTCCCCAACAAGCCCAAGGTCTACCTCGCCATCAGGGCCCTTACCCTTCACCTTGACTGCTCGGAAAAGGTCATCATCCTCGCCGGATAGCACCTTTGCCACTGCACCGCTAGCTCCAATTAGGGAGGCGAGCTGGGCGCCAATCTGATTCCTCAAAACGTCCCGCACCACCTCAATAGTCTTCTCGTCGGTGTATCTGAGGCCTCCGCGAAACTCGCTCTCAATTCCCAGCTCGGCAAGCTTTGCCGTGATCTGCGGGCCTCCACCGTGAACTACAACGGGTTTGATTCCGACAAAGCGCAGGTAGGCCATGTCTTGCGCAAAAGCCCGCTGAAGGTCTTCGTCGACCATCGCATTGCCGCCAAATTTGATGACGACTACCCGACCGTGAAAATCCTTCAGCCAGTCAAGAGACTCAATGAGGGTCTCCGCCTTAATCTTGGCTAGTGCGTTATCTGACTGCTGCGGCTTCATTAGCTTGAGTATGCACTGTTCTCTTCGACGTAGGCGTGCGTAAGGTCGTTTGTCACAACCGTGGCCTTGGCATCTCCCGCGTGGAGATTGATATCAATTACTACCTCTTTGCCACTGAGATCCACTTCCGAACGGTCCCTGGCTGGCATTCCATTTGAAGAAATCAAGACTGAGTTGATCGAAACGTCAATTCCATAGGGATCAAATGCAGCCTTCGTGGTTCCAATGGCCGCAAGAATTCTTCCCCAATTCGGATCATTTCCAAAGATTGCGGTCTTAAACAAGTTATTTCTCGCAACTGCCCTTCCGACCTCAACTGCATCCGCCTCACTCGCGGCCTCAGAAACCGTGATGTGGATGTTGTGGCTTGCGCCCTCCGCATCATCTAGCAACTTCAGAGCCAATTCTTTACAGAGGTCCGTCAACA
The DNA here is from genome assembly GCA_003149555.1 of Candidatus Aquiluna sp. XM-24bin5. The sequence goes on along the minus strand of QCWE01000001.1, from coordinate 205,740 downwards.
AAGCCTGGAACTCACCCAGTTCCGGTCTTACCCCCGAGGCACCAGATGCCATGAGGGTTACCTGATCGTTGGTGGACATCGCTCCGTCTGAATCCAGCCTGTCGAAACTCAGTGCTGTTGCTGCCCGGAGCGCAGCGTCGAGCTCTGCGGCTGAGAGCTCTGCATCTGTCGTTAGAACCACGAGCATGGTGGCAAGAGCCGGTGCCAACATCCCTGCACCTTTGGCCATGCCGCCGAGTCTGTAACCTTGGCCCTCACGGATGGCTGTCTTGGAAACGGTGTCCGTGGTCATGATCGCCTCGGCAGCGTCCATGCCCCCACTGACATCGAGGTTTTCAAACGCCAGCTCCATGCCAGCTAGCACCTTCTCGCGGTTGAGCTGCTCCCCAATCAAACCGGTGGAACAAACCAAAACCTCCGCTGCACCCGAGCCAATCAACTCGGCAACCTTCTCTGCTGTTGCGTGCGTGGTCTGAAAACCTTGAGGTCCGGTGTAGCAGTTTGCCCCACCAGAATTCAGGGCGATGGCCCTAACGCTTCCCGACCTAATGACCTCTTGGGACCAGAGAATTGGATTGGCCTTGCAGCGGTTCGAAGTGAAAACAGCGGCCGCGGAACTGATCGGACCCTCATTCAAGACCAAAGCGATGTCCTTTTTGCCACTTGGCTTCAAACCCGCAACTACACCTGATGCGCTGAAGCCTTGAGGAAAGCTGACGGTCAAGGGGCAACACCAACTGCCGAAAGACCAGTCTGCTCTGTCAAGCCAAGTGCGATGTTCATGCTCTGGATTGCAGCTCCCGCTGTTCCCTTCACAAGATTGTCAATTGCACACATGAAGAGCACCCGTCCGGCTTTTTCGTCAAATTCAATGGCGACGTGCGCCATGTTTGATCCGACTACCGCACCGGTCTGCGGAATCTCACCCGCCGGCAGCAGCTTGACGAATTCCTCGTCCGAGTAAGCGTCCTGGTAAACCTCTCGGATGTATTCCATTGAGAAGCGACTCCCTGGCTTGGCGGCCACCGACGCAAAAATACCCCTCGACATCGGAATCAAAATCGGCGTGAAAGAAATCGACCCACGCTTACCCGAAGCAATAGCTAGGTTCTGAAGCATCTCAGGAATGTGACGATGAACACCTCCAACCGAGTAAGCCCTGGCAGAGCCCATGACCTCCGTAGCCAGGAGATCTGGCTTCGCAGCCCTTCCTGCCCCCGAGGTTCCAACAGCCAGAGTTGCCACTATGTCATCGACCTCGATCAGGTCACTAGTTGCGGCTGGAGCTAGGGCTAAAGTCACCGCTGTTACGTTGCAACCGGGAACCGCAATCCTGCGCTGCTCGCGCAGTCTGCCGCGAAGCTTTCCGCCATCGGCGGTGACCATTTCTGGCAGTCCGTAGGGCCAGGTTCCAGCGTGCTCGCCACCGTAATAGTCGCGCCAGGCCGCTGGGTCGTGAAGCCTGAAATCTGCACCGCAATCAATTACCAACATGTGCTCTGGAAGCTGATTTGCAATTGCAGCGCTCTGTCCATGTGGCAGGGCAAGGAAGACAACCTCATGACCCATGAGATTCTCAGCGGTGGTCTCCATGAGCACTCTGTCCGCAAACTCTCCAAGGTGAGGCTGCAACTTCCCTAGCTTTTCCCCGGCATTGGAAAATGCCGTGACGTTTCCCAAATCAAGCATTGGATGTGCCGAGATCAGCCTCAGCAGCTCTCCGCCTGCGTAGCCGCTGGCACCTGCCACCGCAACCTGTATCGTCATGCCCTCAGCTCCGCACCATGCTGCTTGGCTGCCATGGCAACCGCGGCATCCTTTGCGGCCGTCGCCTCTGCTGCAGTGAGAGTCTTGTCCCGCGCCCTAAATAACAGCGAGAAGGTGAGTGACTTCTTATCGCCCAGGCTCTCTGACCGCCAGTCATCAACGAGTGAAATCTTCTCGAGCAGCTCGCCCGCACCGCTCCTGATGGTTTGCATGAGCTCTGCTGCCGAGACATCCAGGTCAACCACCAAGGACAGGTCCTGGGTGGCAGCCGGCATTACGCCAATCTCTTGAGCTGTTACTAACTCTGGAGCAAGTGCAAAAACGGCGCTCAGGTCAACCTCGAAGGCGCCGACACGACCAGAGAGGTGAAGTTCATCGGCAATGTCTGGGTGAATCTCACCCACTATGCCGACCTCTTTGCCCGAAACCATGACCTTCGCTCCCCTGCCTGGGTGAAGACCCATAACCTCGGCCTGGGCTAGTTCTACCTCCACAGCGATTGTCCCGAGGGCAGCCTTTAGACCAGAGATTGCATGCTCGTAACCAGCCTGAATTGAACTGCGGCCCGGCTGCTGGGGAACCCAGTCTCCGAGCACCACACCCGCCAGCTTCCTTGGCTGTGCGGGGATTGCTGCATCGAGTTCTTTTAGCACCTTTTCGCTTGGACGCTCATTGCCTACCGGCAAAGAGGTAACGGGCTTTCCACCCGCCAAAAAGACAGATCCCTCCTCAACGAGAGCAAGACTGGTGCTTCCACGGGATAGGTTTCTGGCTGCAGCCTGCAGTAGCCCGGGCAACAACTCTTTGCGCAGCTCTCCGGACTCACTCTGAATCGGATTCTCCAATCGAACTGCATCCAATTGAGAGAACCAGGAGTTCTGCTCAGGCGAGTAGAACGGATAGTTCAGAACCTCGACAAAGCCGGCCCCAACAAGGGAACCAAGTACTTTTCTACGGAGCTGCTGGTTTCGAGTTAGTCCTCGGCCAGGCGGTGCTACTGGAATCGTGGCAGGAATCTTGTCGTAACCAACGAGCCTGGCAACCTCTTCGGCAAGGTCTGTCTTGTGCTGCAAATCTGGCCGCCATGACGGTGCCTCAACCTCAAGGACCCCCGCCTTTGACGATACTTTGCAGCCGATCATCTCAAGGGCAGCAACAACTTCTTTTTCCGAGTATTTATAGCCGACAAGCTCGGATGGGAAGCCAGCCAGCATTGAAATTACCGCGGGGGAAATGTCGGTTTTGAACTCGGCACCGAGCCCCGACAGCTTTCCTCCAGCATGCTCGATAAGTAGCTGGGCTGCCCTGGCGGCGGCATAAGCAGAAACCTTGTGGTCGACCCCGCGCTCAAAGCGCCGGGAGGCCTCGGACGGCAGCTTGTGCCGGCGAGCCGAGCGAGCAATGGAAATCGGATCAAAAATTGCGGCCTCTAGCAGTATCCGAGTGGTGCTGTCTGAAACCTCGGTGCTCGCTCCACCCATCACGCCAGCGATGCCAATCGGACCGCTCTCGTCCGTAATCAGAAGATCTTCCTCATGAAGTTCACGCTCTTTGTCATCAAGGGTGGTTATCTTCTCGCCCTTTTTTGCTCGCCTTACTTCAATGCCTCCGGTGAGCTTGTCCAGATCGTAGGCGTGAAGAGGCTGACCAAGCTCCAGCATGACGTAGTTGGTGATGTCCACGGCAATTGAAATAGACCTCATGCCGGCTAGCTTGAGCCTGGTGGCCATCCAGCTCGGCGTGGGAGAGGTCGCATCTATGTTCTCTACGCCAACTAGCAAAAAGTTAGAGCATCCTGCTGTTCCGTGAATGGGAGCCGAATCCCCCACTTTCAAAGCAAAGCCTGAGACCTGCGCAGGACTTACCAGCGATGCAGGATCCGTGAATTTTCGAGAGGTCGCATGTGAGTACTCCCTCGCAATCCCCCTGATGGAAAAGCAGTAGCCCCTGTCGGGGGTGACATTGACCTCCGCCGCAGACTCGCTCAAACCTAGAAGCTCAAGTGCATCGGTGCCGAGCTCAGGATCTAGCCCCAGAGTCACAAGACGCAGAATGCCCTCGTGATCATCGCTGAGGCTGAGCTCCTTGGCAGAGGCAATCATTCCATCGGAGATGTGGCCATAGGTCTTTCGAGCAGCAATTTCAAAACCGCCCGGCAGAACTGCACCTGGCAGGGTGACTACAACCTTGTCGCCAACTTCAAAGTTTCTCGCGCCACAAACTATGCCTCGAACGTCTCCTGCGTCTGGGCCAACCTGAACTTGGCACCACCGGATGGTCTTGCCATTGGACTGCGGCTCCTCAACAAAGTCCAAGACCTTGCCAACCACGACAGGTCCGGTGATTTCGCCGCCGATTGAGGACTCTTCCTCGAGTCCAACTCGCACAAGATCTTCCATTACCGCGTGAGGCGTTGCGTCCTTTGGTAGCTCTACGAACTCACCAAGCCAACTGAGTGGGACCTTCACTAGATCACCTGCCCAAACTGCCTGGAGAAGCGAACATCCGCCTCCACCATGTCGTGCATGTCGAGAACGCCATTTCTAAACATCAGGGTTCGCTCAATACCCATACCAAAGGCAAAGCCTGAGTAAACCTCAGGGTCGATGCCGGCAGCCAGCAGAACGTTTGGGTTCACCATGCCGCAGCCTCCCCACTCGACCCACCTAGCGCCGCCTTTCGCGCCTGGGTGCCAGACATCAAGCTCAGCGCTCGGCTCGGTGAATGGGAAGTAGCTGGGTCGAAGTCTGATCTTTGCCTCGGGACCAAACATGACCCGAGCAAAGTGCTCGAGGGTTCCCCTCAGATCTGCCATTGTCAGATCCTTGTCAACCGCCAGCCCCTCAACCTGGTGGAAGACAGGCGTATGTGTCGCATCCAGCTCATCCGTCCTAAATACTCGACCTGGACAGAGAACATAAACCGGCAAGTCGCGCTCGAGTAGCGACCTGACCTGAACTGGCGAGGTGTGGGTTCTCAGCAGCAGATGGTTTTCAACAGGAGCTACAAAAAAGGTGTCCTGCATAGCCCTGGCGGGGTGGTCAGGGTGAAAGTTCAGAGCATCAAAGTTGAACCACTCATTTTCAAGCTCAGGACCATCGGCTATCTCCCAGCCCATTCCAACAAAGACATCGCTGATTTGGTCCATGAGAAGCGACAGGGGGTGCCTGGCTCCCTTTTGGAGATAGTTCGCGGCAGCTGTGATATCCACCTTCTCTGCCTGAAGACGCTCTGCCCGTGCTTGTCTCTCTAGCTGGGCTTCTTTCGCCTCAAATGCCTGCATGAGCTCAGCTTTTGCCAGACCCATCATTTTCCCGGCCTCAGCCTTCTTCTCATTCGGAAGTGACTTGATTAGAGAATTCAACTTTGTCAGCGGTGCGGCATCACCCACCAGCTGTCCTTTTGCCTGCTTCAGCTCCTCTGCCGTTTGAATGGCAGCAAGTGAGTCCAAGGAGCTTTGGAGCGCCTTGGTTACCTCAGATTGACTTAGCTCGGACACTTGCACAAGTTTAGTGATTGGCCCGTTGGGCAAAGGCAGTGAAATACAGGCAGACAGAAGCAGCGGTTGCCAAATTCAGTGACTCCGCTGAACCATAAATCGGAATCGAGACAGTTTGGTCGGCCAGTTTCGCTATTTCAGCAGAAACGCCTCCAGCCTCATTTCCGAAGACCCAAGCTGAAGGTCCTGCCAAAATCTCGGCCGCAATCTCTGGTAACGCATCGCCGCGGGCGCTGGTGGAAAAAACCCGAACTCCCTTTTGCTTGATGCCACTGATTGCTCTCTCCATGTCCACACCTATGGAGATCGGAACATTCAGCAGACTGCCCGCAGTTGATCTGACAACCTTTGGGTTGTAAGGGTCCACAGAACCCTCAGAGAACAAAACTGCATCAGCCCCCGCGGCATCGGCCGCTCTGATGATCGTTCCTGCATTGCCTGGATCTTGGATTCGATCCAGCAAAACTAGAAGTTTCGGTTCCGACTCGATGACTTCATCAAGCTCTAGGTCGAGGTGGTGAACGACGCTCACCACTCCCTGTGGAGTCTTAGTGTCAGAAATTTTCTCCATCACCCTTGATGAGACTTGCTCAATTGCAACGCCCGCCTTTTCAAGCGCGGCAATCTGGACCGAGTAGCGATTTAGAGCTTCCTCGGTGACAAGAATCTCCTGGGCGATCTCCGGATAATGCGCTAACTCTTTGAGGCCCTGAGGCCCCTCAAGCAAAAAGAGCCCGGTTTCATACCGGGCATCTTTTTGGGAAAGTCGCGCAATCTCCTTGACCCGGGCGGAACCTGGGTCAAGAGCCACTAGCTAGCCTTTGGCGCGTTTACGTCCTTTGGCAGTGCAGCCTTCGCGGTTGCAACCAGCGTTGCGAATGCGCCCGGGTCGTTTACTGCCATGTCCGCCAGGATGCGACGGTCAACCTCGACACCTGCCAGGTTCAAACCCTGGATGAGGCGGTTGTAGGTCATGCCGTTCAGGCGAGCAGCAGCGTTAATCCTGCTGATCCACAGCCTGCGGAAGTCACCCTTGCGCTTGCGACGGTCGTTGTATGCATAGACAAACGAGTGCAGAAGCTGCTGCTTTGCCATGCGGTAGAGCCTTGAGCGCTGGCCACGGTAACCGTGTGCCCTCTCGAGAGCAACTCGACGCTTCTTGTGTGAGTTGACTGCGTTTTTTACTCTTGCCATTTTTCTTAGTCTCCTCCGCCTAGCGGCCTAGTTGCTTCTTGAGCTTCTTGAAATCTGCAGGCGATACCACCTGGTCCTGGTTCAGACGACGCGTCCTGCGGGAGCTCTTGTGCTCCAGGTTGTGACGCATGTTGATCTGCTGCTTCATGAGCTTGCCGCTACCGGTGAAGCGGAAGCGCTTCTTGGCACCCGAGTGGGTCTTCATCTTCGGCATAATCTCTCCTCTTAGTCTTCTTCGCTCGTCTGAGACGAGTCCTTGCTTTGAACTCGTTTAGCTTCGGCCCTTGCCTCAGCCTTGTTCTTGAGTGGCCCAATCACCATGACCATGTTGCGGCCATCGATGGATGGGGTTGACTCCACGGTTCCGAACTCGGTTACCTCTTCGCTAAGTCGCTGTAGCAGCTTCACGCCCATCTCGGGCCTTGACTGCTCACGACCGCGGAAGACAACCATCACCTTCACCTTGTCGCCAGCCTTGAGGAATTTGCGAACCTGACCAACCTTGGTGTTGTAGTCGTGATCGTCGATCTTTAGACCGAAACGAACCGTCTTCAAGATTGTGTTGACCTGGTTCTTACGAGCCTCTCGCACTTTCTGAGCCGCTTCGTATTTGAACTTGCCGTAGTCCATGATCTTGCAGACAGGTGGTGTGGAACCAGGTGAAACCTCAACTAGATCAAGGTCAGAATCCTGTGCCAACTTCAATGCCCGCTCGATTGGTACTACACCAACCTGCTCTCCGGTAGGTCCGACAAGTCGAACCTCTGAGACCCGAATACGCTCATTAATGCGCGGATCGCTAATAACTGCTCCTCGTTGCCATTGTTTTTAGCTCGCCAAGCGGCATGCAGAAATAAATCACTCTCGAACCCAAACAACCTATGTCATGCGGTTGGCAGGTGGGATTGCTATCCACTTCTCCACTGAGCCTTAGCCCAGAGCCTGCAATACTCTAGCAGAGTAGAAGCAAACAGAGAAGAGGCAAATTGGACGAGGGTGCAGCAAGAGATATCGCAGAGGTTCCAGCCGTCGAGATCATCAACACCGCAGCAGTTCACCTTATGAGTGCGGCTGCTGTTCAGACTGGACTTGCAGAGGATGCACCTGCTGATTTGGATGAGGCCAGAAAGCTAATCACGGCTTTAGCCGGCCTGGTTACCGCGGCCGCCCCTGAAATCGGTGACCACCACGCTCGTCCACTAAGAGACGGGCTGCGATCTTTGCAGCTTGCCTTCCGAGAGGCCTCATCTATGCCCGATGAGCCCGGCAAAGGCCCTGGTGAAAAATACACCGGGCCCGTCAGCTAGGCGACTACGAGTCGATAACCAATTGAGTCAACCCGAAGGTTGAACTCTTCACTCCGCAGTGAATCTGTAAAGGACGTGAGAAGCTCCTTGAGCTTCTCCGGGCTAACGTTTGGACGCATTCCCAATTGAATCAACAGCTCGGCGTGAGAAAGGTCAAGCTTTGGGTCCCCGTCAAATAGATCAATGGTTGAAATTAGTGGGTGAGCCATCGCAACCTCTTCAGACCATTTCCTGACCCATGGGTCTTTGTGCGGAGGGACCCAATCGACGCCCTTCGCAATTGCCTCAAGGGCAGGAGTCCGAAGGGCCAAGGCGGCCGAAGCGGGGTTGAGAATCACGCGTGAATGACCCTCGCTTGCGGCAGCTATTGCAACCCGCTGGGCGGAAGCTGGTACCGGACGAGCCTCTGGCTTCCACCTGGCCATGTCATCCACAGAGGAAAAAACGGGAATCGCAGTCTGCTTATCAGGAGTTGCAACTGCAACGATGGCCAAGTCAGCACTCTTGTCGACCTGCTGACCGTGGGCACCCTCTCCGGACTCACCAAGCGTCGCAATCAGGGGAATAAGAAGCCTCGACGCTGACAGTGCCCGAACGAGACCCGGTTTATCGATTGGGTCTAAAGCGAGCGCCGCCGCTAGGGCTTCGGGAGTCGAACCATCATCATCCGCGAATGCGTTCTCCTCGAATGACCTGCCCTCCCAGGGCACGCCTGCGGAATCGCTAAACCTATCTGTCAAACCTGACTCGCAACCTCAAGTGCTTCCTCCAGAGTGAAGCGGCCCGCGTAAAGGGACTTGCCGAGAATCGCTCCTTCAAGGCCCATCGGCACCAAAGCTGCGAGATTGGCGATGTCCTCCAAAGATGAAATACCGCCTGATGCGACAACCGGCTTCTCGGTGCGCTCCATGACCGATCGCAGGAGTTCTAGGTTTGGCCCACGCAAGGTGCCATCCTTGGTGACATCTGTCACCACGTAGCGAGCACAGCCAGCTTGCTCCAACCGATCTAGCACCTCAAAAAGGTCGCCGCCTTCCTTAGTCCAGCCCCTAGCCGCGAGCGTGGTGCCTCTGACGTCTAGACCAACCGCAATCTTGTCGCCAAACTCCTCGATGGCACCTGCCGTCCAATCTGGATCCTCTAGCGCTGCGGTGCCGAGATTAACTCTGGTTGCTCCTAACTTGAGGGCAGCCTCTAAAGATGAAGAGTCCCTGATGCCGCCCGATAGCTCGATCTTTGTCGAACCGGCATTTGCCACAACCTCCGCGATTACCTCTCTGTTGCTTCCGCGACCAAAGGCAGCATCGAGGTCAACGAGGTGAATCCACTCAGCGCCAGCTGCGATCCAATCCTTTGCCGCGCCGAGAGGGTGCCCGAAATCTTCCTCGCTGCCCGCCTCTCCCTGGGTAAGGCGAACGGCCTTTCCAGAAGCAACATCAACAGCAGGCAGTAGTTCTAGATGCATTTCAGTCTCCTAGAGCGTCTTAGTCCAGTTTTTCAACAGCTGCAGTCCGGCCCGGCCCGATTTCTCTGGATGAAACTGCGTAGCACTTAGCGGTCCGTTCTCCACGGCAGCGATAAACCTCTCCCCGTGTTCTGCCCAAGTCAGCTTTGGGGAAACAAAGGGTGGCCTAACGTCGAGCTCCCAGTTCTTCGCCGCATAGGAATGCACGAAGTAGAACCGCTCCTCTTCGACGCCGTCAAACAGAGACGATCCGTCTTCTGGCTCTACCTTTGTCCAGCCGATGTGGGGAAGGGTTTCAGCCTCGAGCTTGGTAACCTCACCTGGCCACTGGCCAAGGCCGTCAGTCTGCTCGCCGTGCTCGCGTCCGGAGGCAAACATTACCTGCATTCCGACGCATATCCCGAGCACTGGCCTGGATGCGGTGAGACGCTTGTCAACAATCTCTGCAGCACCAACCAGGCTCAGTTTTCTCATCACCGCTGCGTAGGCGCCCACACCGGGAATCACCATGCCATCAGACTCGATTAGCTCGGACTTATCGGCCGTTAGCGAGACTTCAGCCCCGGTTTCTGCAAGTGCGCGAACGGCAGAGTGGATGTTGCCTGAACCGTAATCTAAGACCGTGACCTTTTTGGTCACAGGCTTCCCTTGGTTGAGGGAATGCCTTGAACCCTCGGGTCGAGCTCCACTGCAGCGCGTAATGCCCTGGCAAAAGCCTTGAACTGAGCCTCAGCGATGTGGTGGGCATCGCGCCCACCAAGCAAGGAAACATGCAAGGTAATGCCGGCATTGTGGGCTATTGCCTCGAATGCGTGACGAACCATAGAGCCTGTGAAGTGGCCGCCGATCAGGTGATACTCAAAACCCGCAGGCTCTCCATCGTGAACTAGATAGGGCCTACCCGAGATGTCCACGACGGCACGTGCCAGGGCCTCGTCCAATGGAACTAGAGAATCCCCGTAGCGAGAAATACCAGCTTTGTCCCCCAGGGCCTCCTTGAGGGCCTGTCCCAAGACAATTGCGACGTCCTCGACAGTGTGGTGCACATCGATGTCAGTGTCACCACTTGCCTTGACCTTTAGGTCGATCAGGGAGTGCTTTGAGAATGCAGTTAGAAGGTGGTTGAAAAAGGGGACCGTCGTCTCGATGTCGGAAACGCCAGAACCATCTAGATTCAGCTCAAGCTCCACCGAAGACTCTGAGGTCTTGCGGCTCACTTTGGCAATGCGAGTCATCTTTTGCACCTTCGAATTGGGATTGAGCCCCAAGTCTAGTCAAGCAGCAGAGCAATCTCAGCTAGAAGTTTGGTGGTTTCGGCCTCGGTCCCGGCCGTGATGCGAAGGGTCCCAGGTATCCCAACGTTGCGCACAAGCACACCTTTTGCCAGTAGAGACTCAAAAGTAGCTTCTGGATCATCAAACCCCGACACCAAAACAAAGTTTGCATCCGATGGATAGGGCTGTAGCCCCCAATCGGCACAGGCTTGCGCAATCCTGTCGCGCTGGAGCTTGATTTTTTCTACATTCGCAAGCATCAGCGCGCTGTGTTCTAAGGCTGCGAGAGCCGCTGCTTGTGTGAGTGCCGAAAGGTGGTATGGGAGCCTGACAATGCGCATGGCATCAACTACCGCATCAGCTGCAGCCATGTAACCAACCCTTGCCCCCGCAAAAGCAAAAGCCTTGCTCATGGTCCTCGAAACGACCAGGCGATCCATTGAGGGTAAGAGACTTAGAGAACTAGAAGACTCTGAGAACTCAGCGTAAGCCTCATCGACCAGCAGCATCCCATCAAAGCTCTCGTAGGCAGTGCGCACTGTGTCGAGGCCTACTGAGGTCCCAGTTGGGTTGTTAGGAGCGCAAATCAAAACGATGTCCGGCTTGTGCTTTCCAATTTCCTGAGAGACATATTCAGGAGTTAGCTCATAGCCTTCAGGTCGTTGTGCCTCAACGTAATCGGTGAGAGTAATGCGAGCGATGTTTGGATACATCGAATAGGTAGGGCCAAAGGAAAGCGCCTTTCGACCCGGTCCCCCAAAAGCAGTGAAAAACTGCTGTAGCACCTCATTGGAACCATTGGCCGCCCAAATCTGCGATGCATTCAGGTCGTGACCCAAGTATTGAGCAAGTGAGGCACGGAGCTCCAGGAACTCCCGGTCGGGATAGCGATTTAGGCCAACTACTGCCGCAGCGAGCTTTTCTACGATTGTGAGGGCAACTTCCTCAGGGATACCAAAGGTGTTCTCGTTTACATTGAGTGAAACAGGAACGTCGAGCTGAGGCGCACCATAAGGCTTCTGACCCCTCAGGTCACCGCGAATCGGAAGATCTTCAAGACTGCTCACCCGTAAATGCTAGCCATCAGGCTAAGGAAGTGCGATTTGTTGACCCGGTGTGAGGTCTGAGCTCTCCAAAGCGTTTGCGATTACTACTTCTGCAATCCAGTCTCGAGGGTCGGCATCGCCTGCGTGAACCTCTGCGAGTGACCAAAGGGAGTCTCCTTGAGAGACCGTGATGTAGGTAAGTTCAACTGGGTCAGAGTCCGTGGCTACAGAGCCTGAGATACCGACAAGGCTCAGAGTGGCTGCGAGAGCCACAATCATGAGCGCACGCACAAGGCGAGCTGGGTTAGTCAGCTGGTACGAACGCAACATCTGCATTTCTCTTACCTCCTTGTTCGAACTTCTTTTTCGAACATTTGTTCTAAGTATAGAAATACGCTCCAAAATTGCAAGCATTTTCTACTTGATTTTTTAGTTTTTTCGAAAATGTGTTTGGAATCCTGTCCAATTCCGAATACAGTTTCGATAGAGAAAGCAAAACACTGGCCACCGACATTTTTGGAGGAGTCATGGATCAGAGCGAACTAACAGCGGTTCAGCAGCGAATTCTGGACGTCATACGCGAATCAATGCAATCGCGAAACTATGCCCCCTCAATGAGAGAGATCGGCGAGGCTGTTGGCCTGTCATCGACCGCCAGCGTGTCGCATCAGCTCAACAAGCTCGAACTCTTGGGTTTCATTTCTCGTGACCCAAGACGCCCGCGAACCATTGACCTTCTTGGTGATGATCCAGCCGGTGAGATCATCAGACCGGACTCTGCAATGGTTCCGCTCGTTGGCCGGATTGCCGCAGGTATTCCAATCACCGCAGATCAAAATGTTGAAGACGTATTCACCTTGCCTAGACAAATCGTTGGGCAAGGTGAGCTATTTCTACTCAAGGTCGTTGGCGAATCAATGATCGACGCGGCCATCTGCGACGGCGACTGGGTGGTTGTCAGGCAGCAGCAAACCGCCGAAAACGGTGACATTGTCGCGGCTCTCATCGAAGAGGAGGCGACCGTGAAGACCTTTAAGCAGCGAGACGGCCACACCTGGCTATTGCCTCGCAACTCCGCCTTTGAGCCGATCCTTGGAGATCACGCAGTGATTCTTGGCAAGGTCGTGGCTGTCCTCAGGACCGTTTAGCAAATTCTCGTAGTTCGAAGGCAAGGTCCTCTCTAACCAGGGCCTTCAGTGAAGTGCCTTCTTCGACATATTCGGTTTCCAAGACCTTACCTGCGAGGTGAATGCGCGAAACGAGGTCGCCCCTGGAGTAGGGAATCACGCCCACAAACTCAACATCGGGCTTCGGAAGCATTGACCCAATGGCTTCCTGGAGAGCGTCAATCCCCTGTCCAGTTCTCGCAGAGACCAGAAGCGCACCTTGCACCATGCCCCTAAGTCGAACCTGAACCTCGTCTGGGACCAGATCGGCCTTGTTGAAAACTACTAGTTCAGGGATTCGACTTGAATCAAAGTCTGCGACTACCGATCTGACCGTTGAGATCTGACCCAGAGGATCAGGATCAGTGGCGTCCACCACGTGAACGATTAGGTCGGCACCAGCTATCTCCTCCAAAGTGGACCGAAAAGCCTCTACCAGCTGGTGAGGGAGGTCTCTGACGAATCCGACGGTGTCAGATATGGTGTACTCACGTCCGTCCGGGGTCGCGTGTTTGCGAACCGTCGGGTCAAGAGTTGCGAATAAGGCGTTTTCCACCAGAACCCCCGCTCTAGTCATCCGGTTTAGGAGTGAGGACTTGCCTGCATTTGTGTAGCCGGAAATGGCGACCTGGGGAACTCTGGACTTCTGCCGGGACTGCCTCTTAGTGTCCCGGGCAAGCTTCATGCCTTTGATCTCTCGCCTTAGCTTTGCCATGCGGGTATTGATGCGACGCCGATCAAGCTCAATCTTTGTCTCACCTGGACCCCTTGAACCGATGCCAACACCGCCAGCGGCCTGACCACCGGCCTGTCGGGACATTGAGTCTCCCCAACCCCTCAGTCTCGGAAGTAAATATTCGAGCTGAGCCAGCTCCACCTGAGCCTTACCCTCCTTGCTCTTGGCATGCTGAGCAAAGATGTCAAGGATGATTGCGGTCCGATCAATGACCTTTATCTTGACGATGTCCTCCAGGGCACGACGCTGTGAGGGTGAGAGCTCGGTATTTGCGATCACTGTGTCCGCACCAAGCGAGCGGGCCAGGTCTCTGAGCTCCCCCGCTTTGCCTTTACCTAAATAGCTGGTCGGGTCTGGCATGTTTCTGCGCTGTAAGAGGCCATCGAGCACCATTGCCCCCGCCGTCTCAGCCAAGGCAGAGAGCTCCCTGAGGGAGTTTTCTGCGGTGGTTAGTGTGCCCTGTGACCACACGCCAATGAGAATGACCTTTTCGATTCTCAGCTGTCGGTATTCGACATCCGAGATATCCTCGAGCTCGGTCGAAAGACCGACCACCCTCCTGAGAGAGTCTCGCTCCTCGAGGTCTAGCTGGTCACCGTCGTATTCCGCTGCTGGTGCCGCCGCACCGCGTCGCAATATTCGATCAAGTGCGCTCTCGGATTCCACGGCTTAACACTAGGCCTGTAATAGGTTGGTGAAATGGCCCAGCACTACTTCAGCGAAGATCCAGGAGTCGAAAGGCGCGAGCGGGAAGTTGTCTTTGAGGTCGGAGGCAAAGTCATTTCGGCAAAGAGTGTAAGTGGAACGTTCAGCACAGCGGGTTTGGATAAGGGAACCAAGGTTTTGCTGGCGCTCCATGAACACTTTCCTAAGTCCGGCGAAGTGCTGGACATTGGTTGTGGCTGGGGTCCAATTACTCTCTCGATAGCCTCTCTCTGCCCAAAAACAAAGGTCTATGGCGTGGATGTGAACGAAAGGGCGATCAGCCAGACGAAGGAAAGTGCATCCAGGCTTGGCCTGACTAACGTTTTTGCCTATCTCCCCGAGCAGCTAGACAAGAACCTAGAGTTCGATGCGATTTGGTCAAACCCGCCCATCCGGATTGGCAAAGAGGCTCTTCATGCTTTGATGCGCGATTACCTTCCCAGGATGAAAGCCGGTGGCAGCGCATACCTCGTGGTTCAAAAACAGCTCGGTGCCGAGAGCTTCCAGAAGTGGTTGTCTACAGAGTTTCAGGGCTTTGATGTCTCGAAGGTTGCCAACAGCAAGGGCTACCGAGTAATTCGCGCTACAGCCCCTTCCAAGAGCCTGTAAAGGTTAACTCGGCCGGTCCCGAGATGGAAACGTGCTCTCCATCCTCAGTCGGGAACACCCTCACTCCTAAATCTCCGCCGGGAACACTCACTTTCCAGTGGTTCTGCTCTCCCCCAGCCCAGTGGCGCACCGCTACGGCTGAGGCAGCGACACCCGTGCCGCAGCTCAGAGTCTCGCCAACCCCGCGCTCAAAAACTCGCATGCTGACCCCAGCCACTCCCTCGACAATTAGAGGCTCATCGACTACAACAAACTCCACGTTTGCCCCTTGCGAGGGCTCAGGTTCCAGAATCGGAATCTTGTGTAGGTCTAACTGATCAAGCTCTTCAAGATCTGCCAGAGCAACAACGACGTGAGGGTTGCCTAGATCAACTCTCAGTCCTGGCCTTGGAACCCTGAGGCCAGCAGCCTTGACAAGGACTTCAGTTTCGTCGACTGAGAAGCTGCCAAGGTCAACAGCAAAGCCGGTGGCTGTCGAAGTCAGGTCCTTGATTCCGGCTCTAGTTGCGATGGGCAACGTGCTTCCCGGCTCAATGCGGACAAGTTCGTGGTCAACTAAATAACGTGCCATGACTCGTATGCCATTGCCGCACATCTCAGCTTTAGAGCCATCACGATTTCGGTAATCCATAAACCAGGTCGCCGCGCTTTCCTCGGCCAGCAGGTTATCGACCTCACTGCCTTTGGTGGGACGAATGACGATTAGCCCGTCCGCACCGACCCCAAAGTTTCGATCGCAGAGCTTTTGAATCTCGAGCTCGGAAAAATCAAGCTGTCCAACCTCGTCAAGCACAAGCACAAAGTCGTTGCCGGTACCGTGGCCTTTAGTGAAGTTGATTGACATCACTACAGCCTAATTACATCGAGGGTTGCAGCCAGTGGGTCCTTGGAAGATTCCACCCAATGAATTCGCTTATCTCTCCTGAACCATGTCATTTGCTTTTTTGCGTAGCGCTGGGTTAGTTGGATTGTCTCCGCGATTGCCTGGTCCTCGGATAGTTCTCCAGCCAGCTGGGCCGCGGCCTGTTGGTAGCCAATGGCCACTCTTGCAGTCTTCGACAGTTGTGGGTGGCGACTGAGCAAGCTCTCCACCTCAGCAACCAAACCTGACTCCCACATTCGACGAACCCTTAGCTCAATGCGCTCCCTGAGCAAATCTCGTTCGACATGAATACCAATCTGCTTTGTGGGTTGCCGGTAGGTGGGTTCGGGGAGTGAGGCGGCAAATGACTTGCCGCTAATTTCAACTACCTCTAGGGCCCTGATGACCCTCCGGAGATTACTTGCGGAAATCTTGGCTGCGGCAGCCGGGTCCTTACCTTTCAGCAGAGTGTGCATGCCCAGGTTTCCCAGTTCTTCCGCCTGCATTTCAAGCTTCTGGCGGACTTCCGGATCTGTAGGCGCGAAGTGCATCTCATCCAGTGCGGCCGCTAAGTAGAGTGTGCTGCCGCCAGCGACAATTGGCTGCCCACCCTCATTCCTAATTTCACTAACTGCGCTATCAAAAAGCTCGCGATACTGCACCGCGCTTACGTCTTCTGTTGGCTCCACCACATCAAGTAGGTGGTGTTTGATTCCCTGTTGCTCTGGGGGTAGGAGTTTTGCGGTTCCTATGTCCATGCCGCGATAGAGCTGCATCGCATCGGCGCTTACGATTTCGGAGTTTCCAATCTCCTGTGCAATCTGGATAGCCAGATCGGACTTACCTGAGGCAGTCGGCCCTATGACCGCGATCAGATTAGAGTTCACGCTTTGACCGAATTGGAAGCCCCAAGGTCACCTTGCCGTCTCCGGGGACCGGCGCCGCACAGCTCTCAAGCTGGGAGCGATCCCATGCATCGCCACCAGCAGTCCTTCTCAGCTCATATTTCGATCCGGCAACCGCGTCTGCTACCAAGAAGTAGGGCGCCGCTCTGCTTATGGTGACCGTCACGACGTCTCCAGGCCTCGGCGTCTCAGCCCCCTCAGGGATCTCAAAGTGAACGAGCCTGTTGTCTCTCGCCCGGCCCGTCATGCGGTTTGTTTGGGCATCTTTCTTGCCCTCTCCCGTTGCGACCAAGACCTCAACATCGCTGCCGGTGAGTTTTTGGTTTTCCTCCCAAGCAATGGAGTTAACTAACTCCAAGAGTCGCTCATAGCGCTCTTGGACAACATCCTGTGGCACCTGCCCAGCCATCTCGGCAGCCGGAGTTCCCGGGCGCTTGGAGTACTGGAAAGTAAAGGCGGATGAGAACCTAGATTTCCTCACCACATCCATCGTGCCTTGGAAGTCTTCTTCAGTTTCACCAGGAAAGCCGACAATGATGTCTGTGGTGATAGCAGCCTCTGGAATCAGCTGTCGAACCCTGTCGAGGATGCCTAGGTACTTTTCAGCCCGGTAGCTTCTGCGCATCGCCTTGAGGATGGCATCAGAGCCGGACTGCAGGGGCATGTGGAGTTGAGGCATAACGTTAGGAGTTTCTGCCATGGCCTCAATTACGTCCTCAGTGAAGGCAGCTGGGTGTGGTGAGGTGAATCTAACCCTCTCCAAGCCCTCGATGTCCCCACAAGCCCTCAGGAGCTTCGCAAAAGCACCTCTGTCGCCGAATTCAACTCCATACGTATTGACGTTTTGACCAAGCAGCGTGACCTCAACCGCGCCATCATCGACCAAGGCCTGAATCTCAGCGAGGATCTCACCGGGCCTGCGGTCTTTCTCTTTACCACGCAGGGACGGCACAATGCAGAAGGTGCAGGTGTTGTTGCAGCCCACGGAGATAGACACCCAGCCCGCATAAGCGCTCTCGCGCTTTGAGGGGAGGGTGGAAGGGAAAACCTCAAGTGACTCAAGAATCTCTATCTGAGCCTCGTTGTTGTGTCGTGCACGCTCGAGCAGAGTAGGCAGAGAACCCATATTGTGCGTTCCGAAGACCACGTCGACCCATGGAGCCTTCTCCAGAATGGTGTTTTGGTCTTTTTGTGCCAGACAGCCACCGACTGCAATCTGGAAGTTGGGGTCTTTCTCCTTGCGAGAGAGCATCATCCCCAAGTTGCCGTAGAGCTTGTTGTCTGCGTTCTCCCTTACAGCGCAGGTGTTGAAAACCACAAGGTCGGCCTCTGCGCCATTCGCTTTGGAGTAGCCTGCGGATTCGAGCAGCCCAGAGATACGTTCGGAATCGTGAACGTTCATCTGGCACCCGTAGGTGCGGACTTCATAAGAAAGCGGCATCGCTTAGGGATATTACCCTTGGGCCTCCGCCTCGCGCAGGGCTCGAGTAAGAACCGGCCCTGAGAAACCCCGTCTTTGAAGGTAACCCGACAGCCTCCGTTGCCTGGTCTGGTCATCCAGGCCGGCAAGCCGTCGAGATCTAGAGATTGCAAGCTGGATTGCAACCTCCAGCTCCTGCTCTAGGTCGATGTCGGCGGTTGCGACCTCGATGTGCTCGTCCGCAACACCTTTTTGCCTGAGCTCTCGGCGAATTGCAGCAATCGACTTCCCACGCTGGTGGAACCTGCTCGCCACATAGGCCTGTGCGTAGGCAGCATCATCGATTAGCTGCGCCTCGGTGAACCGATCAAGAATTGGTTCGAAGACTTCCTGTGGTATCTCTCGCTTGTGCATTATCTGCTCAAGTTGATACCGAGTCTTCATCGACCTACCCAGTTGATATAGCAGGACATTCCGAGCTCTTTTGTCGAGCTTGTCTAGTTCCCTTTGCTCAAGAGTCATTGGCGGCCTTGGCGACCGCCTCAGCTTCCTCGGTCTTCTCCATTGATGCATCCTCGGCCGGGAGATCCGCAACTGCTCTTGGAACCCCAATACCGAGCTTGGCCTTGATTTTCTGCTCAATCTCATTGGCAAGCTCTGGGTTCTCTTTGAGGTAGCGCCTGGAGTTCTCCTTACCCTGACCAAGCTGCTCACCCTCGTAGGTGTACCAGGCACCTGACTTCTTGACGATGTCCTGCTCGACTCCAAAGTCGATTAGACCGCCCTCTCTCGAGATGCCCTCGCCAAAGAGAATGTCGAACTCTGCCTGCCTAAACGGAGCTGCCAGCTTGTTCTTCACGACCTTGACGCGAACTCGGTTTCCAACTGAATCCTGGCCGTCTTTCAACGTCTCAATCCTGCGAATGTCCAAACGAACCGATGCATAGAACTTGAGTGCCTTACCACCGGAAGTGGTTTCAGGAGAGCCAAAGAAGACACCGACCTTCTCACGAAGCTGGTTGATGAAAATTGCTGTGGTTCCGGTGTTGCTCAGTGCACCAGTGAGCTTCCTCAGGGCCTGTGACATGAGTCTTGCCTGAAGGCCTACGTGGGTGTCACCCATCTCGCCCTCGATCTCAGCACGCGGCACCAGCGCAGCAACTGAGTCGATGACAATCACATCTACTGAACCGGAACGAATCAGCATGTCCGCAATCTCTAGCGCCTGCTCTCCGGTGTCTGGCTGGCTCACCAGCAGCTCGTCTATGTTGACTCCGAGCTTCTTTGCGTACTCGGGGTCAAGCGCATGCTCAGCGTCCACGAACGCAGCGACGCCTCCCCTCGCCTGCGCGCTCGCAATTGCGTGTAGCGCGATGGTCGTCTTACCGGAGGACTCTGGACCATAGACCTCAACGATCCTGCCACGCGGCATGCCACCAATGCCAAGAGCCACATCCAGTGCGATGGCTCCAGTTGGGATTGACTCGACGGGAGCACGCTCCTCTGAGCCCAGTCGCATGACCGAACCTTTTCCGAACTGACGGTCAATTTGTGCAAGCGCCGTCTCAAGTGCCTTTTCGCGGTCTGCTGCTGATGGCATGCGATCCTCTTCTCTCTCTGGGTTAGCTAAGTGAAAGCTAGACCCTGACTCAGACATCTTTGCTGTCATCCGACACGCTGTGGATAACTAGCTATTTAGTTGAGATGATGAAACTCTAAGCGTTCGAACAAAATTTCGAATAACTTTATTCGGCGTGTCTGATTGTCTTAGTTTTGCCATGCCAGCGCTCACTGGGAACGGCTAGCTGATCGCAGATTGCAAACCAGATTTCTTTCGGAGAAAGCCCTGCGGCTAAGAGCTCGGCTGGAGTCTTATCCTCAAATTTGAGCAATCTTGTGTCTCTAAAGATGACCTGAGAAAACTGCTCGCCAAACTCTTCGAGGAGTAATTCGTGAAAGCGACTTAGAGTCACTAGTGAGAGTAGAGCTCAGCCTCGGTGACGAAGTCGTCTGGCACGGTGTCTGGGATGAAGGTGTCATCAAAGTAGATGCCTTCGACCGCAGCTAGGCGCTCAGAAACGTCGCGCATGACAACCGACAGCGGAACCTCAAGGGCCTCGGCAACCGATGCAAGGATTTCGGAGGAGACCTCCTTTTGACCACGCTCAACCTCGGATAGGTAGCCCAAGGCCACCGAGGCCTTTGATGCAACCTGCCTCAGAGTCTGACCGCGCTCTTGACGGTGAGTGCGAAGCACGTCACCGATTTCTTGCCTTAGTAGTACCAAGTTTCCTCCTGGCCCTCTAACTTACCCTCTGGATGTGACAAAGAGTAATTCCGGTTACTGAGTATTTCCTGAGGCTAAACCTCAAAGAAGCTCAATTTCTTCCATCAGGACCTCTTCGCAGCGAGCAATCGTCGCTTCGATTATTGCCAACCGATCTCCTTCAAAGTTCTCCCCAAAAACCTTTACGCCCGAACTTGAGGCAATCCCGATGAATACCTCGCCAACTCGCTTTCCTTGAACTGCCTCAGGGCCGGCAACACCGGTTGTCGCGATGCCTATCACGCGAGATTCATCCAACCCCATGGCGACTGCAAACTTGGAGCGGACGCCTCCGGCGAGCTGAGCGCAGACCTCCGCATCCACAGCGCTCTGTTGAGCGATTAGCTGCGCGGACGCGCCCACTACTTGCGACTTAATCTCATCCTGGTATGCAGTTATCCCTCCCAGCAGAACCTTTGATGCCCCTGGGGTCTGGGCAAGCTTTGCGCTTACTCCACCGCCCGTCAGGGATTCAGCCGTTGCGATGTGGAGATCTTTGGCCAATGCCGAGGCAATAATCATTTCTTCGGGACCAGGTATTGGACGCCCGTGTAAACAGTGAGCGCCACCGTGAACCACAAAACGATCTGAGTCAGCCAATCAAACCAAGGGCCCAAGAACCCAAATGGGGCAATCACCATACAAATAGCAACTATCTGCATGACTGTCTTGAACTTGCCCCAGCCGGAGGCTCCAATGACATGCTTTCGAATCACGACAAGTCGATAAAGCGTTATCCCAAGCTCGCGGCCGAGAATGATCAGAGTTGCTGCCCAAGGAACAGCGCCTAGGAACGAGAGGACCAGTAGCGATCCCGAGAGTAGAGCCTTGTCCGCGATCGGATCGAGAATCTTGCCAAGGTTGGTAACTAGGTTTCGCTTCCGCGCGATTGACCCATCCAGGCCGTCCGTAGAGGCGGCGGCAATCAGCAGGAGCATGGCAAAGAACCTGCCCCAAGGGTTGTCCCAGAACTCAATCAGCATCCAAAGCACAACGGGAACAAGCGCAATGCGGCCACCGGTGATCAGGTTTGGAGTCTGGCGGTAGAAAAAGCCCTTAGAAGTCATCTCTTCTGCCGGTGAGCTGCCACGCATCTTCATCGTCGCTATCCTCCCCTGTTGAGTTGGTCGGCGCAACATCACCTTCCACGCTTGCCGTGGTTTGACCCGAGATTCGAGCAAGAGTGGCAGCGAGGTCTTCGGGCTTCACGAGCACCTCTCTAGCCTTGGATCCTTCTGAGGGGCCCACTACAGCCCTTGACTCGAGAAGGTCCATAAGGCGTCCAGCCTTGGCAAAGCCGACCCTGAGCTTGCGCTGGAGCATCGAGGTGGAGCCAAACTGCGAATTAACAACCAGATCGCAAGCGGCAAGCAGCAGCTCAAGGTCATCCCCGATATCGCTGTCGATGATCCTGGCCTGAGCGGTGGCAGTCACATCTGAGCGATACTCCGGGTCCATCTGCTGCTTGACATGAGAGACGACCTTCGACATCTCCGCCTCTGAAACCCATGCTCCCTGCACGCGAATTGGCTTGTTTGAACCCATGGGCGCAAAGAGCGCATCGCCCTGACCGACGAGCTTCTCGGCTCCCGGCTGGTCGAGTATCACGCGTGAGTCAGTGACGGACGAGACGCTGAAGGCCAATCTTGAGGGGACGTTTGCCTTGATTAGTCCGGTGACAACATCAACTGATGGGCGCTGTGTAGCAAGCACCAGGTGGATACCGCTTGCCCTTGCCAGCTGGGTGATCCTCACGATCGCATCCTCGACATCGCGTGGGGCAACAATCATCAAATCCGCAAGCTCGTCTACGACCACCAGCAGGTAGGGGTACGGCTGCAACTCGCGCTGCGAGTTCTCAGGTACCGATATCTCCCCAGCGACTACAGCACGGTTGAAGTCATCAATGTGCTTGAAGCCAAATGATGCGAGGTCGTCATAGCGAGAGTCCATCTCTTTGACTACCCACTGCAGAGCCTCGGCAGCTTTCTTGGGGTTGGTGATAATCGGCGTGACGAGGTGTGGAACTCCCTGATAGGCACTTAGCTCCACTCGCTTTGGATCCACAAGCACCATGCGGACCTCGGCCGGGGTAGCTCGCATCAAAATCGATGTGATCATCGAATTCACAAAGCTTGACTTACCAGCGCCAGTTGCACCGGCAACCAGAAGGTGAGGCATCTTGGCAAGGTTTGCAACCAGGTAGCCGCCCTCAACGTCCTTACCTACCCCAATGGTGAGCGGATGGGTACTGGAATTGGCGTTTTTGCTTCTCAGAACATCGCCCAGTGAAACAGTTTCACGATCGGAGTTGGGTATCTCAATGCCGATGGCGCTTTTTCCAGGGATCGGAGCCAGGATTCGCACCTCATTCGAAGCAACGGCATAGGAGATGTTGTTTGTCAGGCGAGTTACCGCTTCGACCTTCACGCCAGGTGCGAGCTCTACCTCATACCTAGTAACAGTTGGTCCGCGTTGGAAGCCCGAAACCTTTGCCTGAACATCAAACTCCTTGAAGACTGCGTCAATCGCCGCAGCGACCTGACTGTTGACCTCACTCTTGGCCTTGGCTGGAGTGCCAGCTGCTAGAACCGAGATTGCAGGCAATACGTAAGGCTTTTTCGACTTCGGAGGAGGTATGTCGATCGGCTCGGTGAGACCCTCCTCACCATTGAGGAACTCCAGGTCTACCTCCGGCTCAGGAGCAATCTCTGCATCGGGTAGCTCTTCAACGGATTCAAGGTCGCTCTCTACAAACTCTGGAATGTCTACGACCGGAGTCTCAAACGCCTCTTCTTGCTCTTTGGAAGACTGCCACCACTTTGACTTTTTGCCATCAAAAGCATCGCTTGATACCTCTGGAGCTGAGGCATTGAACAAGAACCGGTAAAGCTCCCCGAGGCGCTCTTTGATCCGGTTCGGAGGAGTGCCGGTCATTATCAAAACAGAGGACGCAGCCAAAACCACTAGCGCCGGCACGGCACCCCAGATGCTCAGCAAGGTGAGCAGTGGTCCGCCAACTAGCCAGCCGAATAGCCCACCCGCCTCTGCGAGGAGCGGCACCCCATCCTGCGGTGACGGGCTCCCAAGGAAGACGTGAAAAAAGCCAGAAATAACTGACAGGAAGAGCCAGAAGCCAAGCGCAAATCGGGAACCATCTCGAATTGAGGCCGGGTGCCTGAAAAGAAACAGTGAGTAGCCAAAGAAGATAACCGGGAGCGAAAAACTCACCAGCCCAAAAAGCATTCCGAAGGTGTACTGGTGAATCAGAGTCGCCCAGGTCTCGCCTATCAAAAACCAAGCGAATGCTGCCCCCAGGATGCTCAGCAAAAACAGGAAGAAAGGTGCTCCATCTCGACGATCGTTCTCAGCTAACCGCTCGGTGCTAAAGGCTCTTACTACCCCACCAAGACCGTGAGCTAGTGCCATGTAGCCTTTGGTAAACATAGGCCAGAGCTCGGTCTTGGAAGATTTCTTGTCTTTGGGCTGCACAGACTTTGACGAAGCCGGGCGCGATGGTTTCTTTCCACCCGGCCGTCTTGGTGGAGGGGTCTTTGCAGCCATGGAAAAAAGGTAGCAAGCACCCGGCCTTTTACACGTTAGGCAGGGCGGGAGGAGTAGACAACGATTGGAATGATCATTGGCTTGCGCCTATGGGCTTTCGCCACCCAGGATCCGACCGTCCGGCGGATAACCTGCTGCAGTTGATAGCTGTCTCGCACACCGTCGTTGGCAGCATCCGCAAGAGCCTTTTCGATCGTGGGGAGGATATCGTCAAAGACGTGGTCCTCCTCGGCATAGGCGCGGGCCCTGATCTCAGGTCCCTCAACCACTCTTCCGGTCTCGCGGTCTACAACGGCAAAAATTGAGATAAAGCCCTCAGCAGCCAGAATCATGCGGTCGCGAAGATCTTCCTCAGTTATCTTGCCAACGGTCTTGCCGTCGACGTAGAGCATGTCGCAGGGCACTCGCCCGACGATGCTGGCAACCGAATCTCGAAGGTCAATCACTGCCCCGTCTTCAGCGATTAGAACCTGCTCAGGATTGACACCGGTTTGGATTGCCAGTTTCGCATTTGCAGTCAGATGGCGGTATTCCCCGTGTATAGGAAGCACGTTCCGTGGCTTGAGGATGTTGTAGCAGTACAAAAGCTCGCCGGCTGCGCTGTGTCCAGAAACATGAACCTTGGCGTTGCCTTTATGAACAACGTTTGCTCCAAGCTTGGTTAGTCCGTCTATGACTCGATAAACAGCATTCTCGTTACCTGGAATCAGTGAGCTCGCAAGCAGAACTGTGTCTGACTCACCAATGGATATGCGGTGGTCGCTATTTGAGATTCTCGACAGCACAGCCATTGGCTCACCCTGCGAGCCTGTGGACATGAATACCAACTGATTGTCAGGAATTCGATCGCTGTCGTTGAGGTCCACGACAGAATTCTCGGGAACCCTCAAGTAGCCAAGGTCAGCGGCAATGCCCATGTTTTTGACCATGCTGCGACCGACGAAAACGACCTTTCGGCCATTAGCAACCGCAGCATCTATGACCTGCTGGACTCTGTGGACGTGGGAGGCGAAAGATGCCACCACAACCTTGCCCGGGGTCTTTGCTATCACCGACTCAATCACTGGCCCAATTTCGCGCTCCAGTGGAGTAAACCCAGGCACATCGGCATTGGTGCTATCGACCATAAACAGGTCGAGGCCCTCCTCGCCGACTCTCGCAAATCCCCTGAGATCTGTAATCCTTCCATCGAGGGGCAGCTGGTCCATCTTGAAATCACCGGTTGCCAATACGCTTCCAGCAGCGCTTCGAATCACTATGGCCAGCGAATCTGGGATTGAGTGATTTACCGCTAAAAACTCAAGATTGAACGGGCCAACTTGTTCCCGCATGCCTTCCTTCACCGTGTGAGTGAAGGGGTTGATTCGGTGCTCCTTCAGCTTCCCCTCAACTAAAGCCAGAGTTAGCTGCGAGCCCATTATTGGAATGTCTGGACGCATGCGCAGCAGGTAGGGCACACCACCTATGTGGTCTTCGTGGCCATGCGTGAGAACCAGACCGATGACGCGATCCAGCTTGTCTTCTAAATAGCCAAGATCGGGGAGGATTACATCCACCCCTGGCTGAGTTTCTTCCGGGAAGAGAACACCGCAATCAACAATCAGAATCTTCTCGTCAAGTTCGAAGACGGTCATATTCCGCCCAATCTCTCCGAGTCCCCCTAGGGGAACTATCCGGAGGACTCCTGGTTGGAGTGCGGGAGGCGGGCTGATCTGCACTAGCGAGTGGTTCCGGCGACCTTTGGCAATGCTCCGCCAGCGGCCGCGTTGCGATCAGGCCGGAAGTTGTCGAAGCTGATTCCCGGCACCTCCTTGACCTGGTCGATGCCGCCCTCGATGAGTGCAGCCTCATGGTCCTCTGGACCAACCAATGGAAGCCTCACGCGAGGCGATGAGATCTTTCCAAGGCCGTGCAGAACATACTTTGCTGCAACCGTCCCGGGAACGTGTGTCATAACAGCTCTCTGCAGTGGCTCAAGAGCGTTATGAACCGCGAGCGCCGAATGGAAATCATTGGCATTCGTGGCATCAACCATTGCTCTGTAGGCATGGGGGGCAATGTTTGCGGTCACGCCAATTAGACCCGTAGCACCGAGTGAAAGGTGTGGCAGCACGTTTGAGTCGTCTCCCGAGAAATACATCAGCCCAGTCTCCAGAAGCAGTCTCGAGGTCTGAGCCAGATCGCCCTTCGCGTCCTTGATAGCGACAATGTTCGGGTGCTTTGCCGCTCTGTGGAAGGTGTCGTATGAAATTGGCACGCCAGTCCTACCAGGAATGTCGTAGAGAATTACCGGAAGATCGGTGGCATCTGCAATCAACCTGAAGTGAGTCAGAATGCCGGCCTGAGTTGGCTTGTTGTAGTAAGGGGTCACAACCATGACTCCATCCGCACCAGCCTTCTCACTTGCCTTGTAGAGCTGGATTGCGTGTGCGGTCTCGTTCGAACCTCCACCAGTAATGATCTTGGCCCTGCCGGAAGACACCGACTTGCCAACTTCAACCAGCTTGATCTTCTCAGCATCTGTGAGCGTTGAGGTTTCACCTGTGGTGCCAGTGACGACAACGCCATCAGCGCCAGCAGAAATCACGTAGTCGATGTGCCTCTCGGTGGCATCCCAGTCGACTTCGCCCTCGTGATTCATAGGCGTCACCAGCGCAACAAGCACCTGGCCAAAAACATCGGGCTCTTGAGTAACCATCCGGCTAGCCTAGCGAAACAGGCGAGAGAAAGACTATGGAGCGACCCGACCGTTCTCGTTGAAGGTCTCGTAGCTCAGAGGCATGAGCTTGGCCCACTCCTCTTCCATCTTCTCCGCCACCATCTCGATCTCGCGTTGCGGGAATGAGGGGAAGTGAGTTCCCTCGCGCTTGGTACGAAGCGACAGGAAGTTCATGAGCGACCTGGCGTTCATGGTGACATACATCGAAGAGTAGATATTCAGCGGCAGCACGATTCGTGCAACCTCCCTGGCAACACCAGCCTCGAGCATGCGTTGATAAGACTCGTATGCGGCTCTGGTCACGGCCATTGTCTCCTGCTCAACCAAGGCTGTCTGCTCCGCCGTACCGTCCTCAAATTCGTACGCGCCAGGCTTGCCAACCTGAATCAGCTTTCGTTCAGGGCCGGGGACATAAAAGACCGGCCTGAGCTCGCGGTAGCGACCAGACTCCTCGTTGTAGCTTGCAATGCGGTGGCGCATGAACTCGCGGAAGACAAAGATTGGTGCCTGCACGTAAAAAGTCATCGAGTTGTGCTCAAAAGGTGAGCCGTGGCGATCGCGCATCAGGTAGTTGATAAGTCCCTTGTCACGCTTCTCAATCTCGGCATCGGCAACCTTGGCACTCTCAAGAGTCTGCTCACCCTGAGTAGAAACCCTTGCCGCAAAAAGCACGTCAGCGTCTTGCGCGCTGGAGCGAACCAGCTCAACAGTCACGTCGGATCTAAATTCAATCTCACTCATCGGAGCAAGCCTAAAGCTAGGCATAAGTAAAAAAGCGCAACACTCCGCCTAGAGCTCGCCTTTTCGCTTAACCTTGCACGGTGGATTCCCTAAGTCTCGTCGGCCTACTTATTGGAGGAGCCTTGGCCTTGGGTTTCGGCTACCGATTTCTCCAGGGTCGCGGCCACAAGGTCGCGGGCAAGGAGCGGGTCGATCTAGCCCGGCTGAAGGCAACCAAAAACGGGGTTCCAACCAGCGATCTAGGCAAGAAGGCAACCCTGCTGCAATTCTCAACCGAGTACTGCGGGCAGTGCCCAGGGGTGAGAAGGCAGCTGGCCCAGCTGGAATATCGCATGGGTGGCCTCAGCCACCTAGAGGTAGATATCACGGATCGAATCGAGATTGCCGCCCACTTTGGGATCAGCCAGACCCCCACCGTTTTTGTGCTGAATCCAAGAGGTGAGATTGTCTACCGCGTCGGCGGCGTGCCAAAGCTGCCGCTACTTGTACAGGAACTGGAGAAGCTAGGAGTGAAATGAGCGTGCAGTTTATCGACCCCAGGGGTCCTCGATTTGGAGCTGGTATCACCAGCGTGATTTCGCTATTTGCATTTGCAGCTGCTATCGGAGCATTGGGTAATCCCTCCACGGCTTATGCACTTGCAGGATTACTTCTGGTGCTCTTTCTATGGAGCGTTTTGGCTCCAAAGACCCACCCCTACCAACTTCTTTTCAGCAGGCTTATCAAACCCCGGCTCAAAGAGCCTTCGGAACTTGAAGACCCTAGGCCTCCGCAGTTTGCCCAGAAAGTTGGACTCAGCTTTGCGATTATCGGTGGTCTGGGCATCGTGCTTGGCAGCGAGCTCGTTGTGGCGATTGCGGCTGCCTTTATTTTTGTGGCGGCTTTTCTGAATGCATTCTTTGCCTTCTGCCTGGGCTGCCAGATGTATCTGCTGCTAAAGCGCGCCGGCCTGCTTGG
The DNA here is from genome assembly GCA_003149555.1 of Candidatus Aquiluna sp. XM-24bin5. Next base: position 177,478 of record QCWE01000001.1, on the reverse strand, counting down.
CAAGTAGAAAAGACTTTCTCGCCGTCTTTCGAGCTCTAGCTCGGTCACCCATCTTGTCGTAGGCATCGGCGAGTAGGAACCAGTAAAGGTAATTACCCTCATCTTGTTCAACCAAAGTTTTAAAGTGGTCGAAGCCGACCGCCGCGCTCTCGCGCTTCGCCCTGCCGCTGGGACGAACTTCGTAGTCGAACCCAAGTCCAGCCTCGTCCGATAGGCGCTGGAGCTTTGCGGCCCTTAGGCCAAACTGCAGCTCGATAATCACAAAGGCGAGTGCAAATGGCGGCAATACAAGGATCGCAAGGCCCATTGCAATAGCGACAGCAGAGCCATCCTGCAAAAGCACGACTGCCCTTTCAAATAACTGAAAGGCATAAAGCAGAGTTAGAAAAACAATTACGGCAAGCCACGCGAGAGTAGCGGGTTTAGCCAAGAACATTCTCCAGACCGATAGTCAGACCCTTAGCGCCTGCTGCAAACTCGATGGACTTCAGAATTCCAGCGGCATAGGCGCGGTGCGAGGTGACGTCGTGGCTAAGCACCAACTGCTCGCTGTCGGCCCCGAAAACCACGTCTTGCTTAGCGCTGACGCCGTCCATCCTGAGCGAGTGGATTGGAACCCCCGCGACTACCTGTCCCCTGGCATCCTGGTCCACACCAGGAATCAGGGGTTGGGACCGTCGATTTTTGGAAATCTGCTCAGCCGTTCTGATTGCGGTGCCAGAGGGGGAATCGAGCTTGCCAGCGTGGTGAGCCTCGATGATCTCAATGGATTGGAAGTGCGCGGCTGCCTCGGCTGCAAAGCGCTGCAGCAGCATCGAACCAATGGAGAAGTTCGGCACCACAACCACTGCCGCCGAAGGATTCTCTCCGAGCAACTTATCGAGGCCAGCCAGCTTGTTTTCGGACCAGCCGGAGGTGCCAACTACGACCTTCATTCCTGACTGCACGGCAAACCTGACTAGCTCCTCTGAGGCTTCGAGATTGGTGAAATCAATAACAACATCCGCACCCAACATCTCCTGGTGCGCAGAGGAGGAGTCCATGGCAACGTGCAGCTTTAGGTTGGCGTCTGAGTCAACCAGCTCTTTGGTAAGCCGGCCCATGCGGCCTGATGCTCCAAGGATTGCCACTGAAATCATGGTGCTAAACCTATCAAGCTCTCTTCTCGAGCTGCCCAAGGGAACTTCCCACGGCTACCAGTGTTGAGGGTTTTGAGCTGATCAGTTGCGCAACCTCTTGAACCTCTTCCTTGGTGACAGCGCGGAAGCGCTCCAGCACTTCACCAACGCTCAGCCACTCGCCACTTCCAAGCTCCGCACCCATTAGGCGGTTCATGCGAGAAATGGTTCCCTCGAATCGCAGCGCGAGGCCTCCGGTGATGTTTCCGAGCGCCAACTCAAATTCATGGTCAGTAACACCAGATTGAGCAATACCGTCAAGTCCCTGACGCATCAGGTCGACCACCGCCGAAGCATTCTCGGGACTACACCCCGCATACATCCCAAAGAAGCCTGCGTCTGAGTAGCCATGTTGATAGGAGTAGGTCGAGTAGGCCAGCCCCCTGTCCTCACGAATCTCCTGGTAGAGCCGGGAAGACATCCCACCACCCAAAATAGTGTTCATGATTCCAAGCGCGTAGCGCCTGTCGTCGAGAGCATGGAGGCTCTGGTGACCCAAGAGCACGTTTGCCTGCTGCACGTCCTTAGTAATGAGCCTGAGGGGCTCTGGGTCTGGTAGTTGCGCAGGCTCTTGCTGTCTTCTGGCCAGTGGTGCTCCCGGCGTTGACCACCCCACAGAATCAAGCTGCTTAGTCACTAGCTCAACTAGCTCTTCATGATTCACGCCCCCTGCAGCCGTGATAATCAGAGCCCCTGGAGTGTAGTTTTCGAGATAGTGCTCAAAGACGCGATCGCGAGTCACCGCCTTGATGCTCTCTGGACTGCCGCCGATTGGTCTTCCAAGCGCCGTGTTCGGCATGAGTGCATCGGCAAAGGCTTCGTGTGCGACATCCTCGGGGTCGTCCTCATTCATTGCGAGCTCTTCGAGGATCACCGTGCGCTCGGTTTCGAAATCTTTGCTGTCTAACTTTGCCGCGGTGAACATGTCCAGAATGACATCCATGGCAAGCGGCATCGCCGCGCTTTGGACTCTCGCGTAGTAGCTGGTGTACTCCTTTGCTGTGGCTGCGTTTGATGAGCCTCCCACCGAGTCAAAGGCAACCGAAATTTCTCGCGCGCTACGCCTTGCAGTTCCCTTGAACAACAGGTGCTCTAAGAAATGGGTGGAGCCGAGGTGATCATCCGTCTCATCGCGCGAGCCGACCCCTAGCGAGGCCGCAATCGCAACCGAAGGTGCCGAGGGCACCTCCTCGCTAAGAATGCGAACACCGCTGGGCAGCAAGGTTCTAGAGATCCTTGATGCCTCAGCGGTGAATTCGACTGAGCTATCTAGCTTTAGTTCCAATAACTACTCGGAATCTTCCTCGGAGGCTCCGTCCTCGCCCTCAATTACAGGCGAGAGCGAGAGCTTGCCGCGGTCATCAACCTTGGTCAGCTCAACCAGAATCTTCTGGCCAACCTCCAAGACATCCTCGACGTTCTCAACTCGCTTGCCGCCCGATAGCTTCTTGAGCTCGGAAACGTGAAGCAGGCCGTCCTTGCCAGGCAAGAGCGATACGAAGGCTCCGAAGGTTGCCAACTTGACAACCGTTCCAAGGAACCGCTCCCCTACCTCAGGGACGTGAGGGTTGGCGATTGCATTGATAGCAGCCTTTGCAGCGTCGGCGCTTGTGCCGTCAGTTGCACCGATGTAGACAGTGCCGTCGTCTTCAATTGAGATGTCGGCTCCTGTGTCTTCCTGAATCTGATTGATCATCTTGCCCTTTGGACCGATAACCTCACCGATCTTGTCAACTGGAATCTTCACCGCGATAACCCTAGGTGCGTAGACAGACATCTCGTCTGGCTCGTCGATTGCCTCGTTCATCACATCAAGAATGAAGAGTCTTGCCTCCTTGGCCTGAGTTAGGGCCTTAGCAAGCTCTGCAGATGGGATACCGTCAAGCTTGGTGTCCAGCTGGATTGCGGTCACGAAGTTTCTGGTTCCTGCGACCTTGAAGTCCATGTCACCAAGTGCGTCCTCGGCTCCAAGAATGTCGGTAAGAGCCGCATACTGAGTCTTACCGTCAACGGTGTCAGAGATTAGACCCATGGCAATACCCGCAACCGGAGCACGCAAAGGCACTCCCGCGTTTAGGAGGCTCAGCGTTGAGGCACACACACTACCCATCGAAGTTGAGCCGTTTGAACCCAGTGCCTCTGAGACCTGGCGGATCGCATATGGGAACTCGTCGCGCGAGGGCAGGACTGGAACCAGGGCTCGCTCAGCAAGGGCTCCGTGACCAATCTCACGACGCTTTGGCGAACCGACCCGACCAGTCTCTCCGGTTGAGTAGGGAGGGAAGTTGTAGTGGTGCATGTAGCGCTTTGACGTCTCGGGAGTGAGCGCATCAATCTGCTGCTCCATCTTGAGCATGTTCAAGGTGGTGACACCAAGAATCTGGGTCTCTCCACGCTGGAAAATTGCAGAGCCGTGGGTGCGAGGAATTACAGCAACCTCAGCATCGATTACGCGGATGTCGCTTAGACCGCGGCCGTCAATGCGGATACCTTCCTTGAGCACTCTCGTGCGCATTACCTTCTTTGAGACTGCCTTGTAAGCAGCCGAGAACTGGGCCATGTGCTCCTCTGAGAGCTTCGCCTCGAGGCTCTCACGAACCTTTGCCTTTAGCTCATCGTCAGCAACCTGGCGCTCCTGCTTGTCGGCAATCTGGTAAACCTTTGCCAACTCCTCGCCACATTCAGCGGCAACTGCCTCATAGACCTCGTCTGAGTAAGGCAGGAAGACTGGGTACTCAGCGGTTTCCTTTGCGGCCTGGGAAGCTAGCTTGTTTTGTGCCTCGACCAGTGCCTTGATGAATGGCTTTGCGGCCTCAAGACCCTCGGCGACGACCTCCTCTGTTGGAGAAACAGCGCCAGCACCGATTAGGTCCCAGCTGTTGTCGGTGGCCTCTGCCTCAACCATCATGATCGCGACGTCTTCCTTGCCGCCCTCGCTGATAACCCTTCCAGCGACCACCATGTCAAACACTGCATTCTCAAGCTCAGAGTGCTTGGGGAATGCAACCCACTGACCATCGATCAGTGCAACTCGTACACCTGCAACCGGACCAGAGAATGGCAGTCCTGCAAGCTGGGTCGACATCGAAGCTGCGTTGATTGCCACGACGTCGTATAGCTCATCTGGAGCAATCGACATAACCGTGACGACTACCTGAATCTCATTACGAAGACCATCAACAAAGGATGGGCGTAGCGGGCGGTCAATCAACCTAGCGGCCAGGATGGCCTCGGTAGATGGACGTCCCTCCCTTCGGAAAAAGCTTCCAGGGATCTTTCCAGCTGCATACATGCGCTCTTCGACATCGATTGTCAGAGGGAAGAAGTCGAACTGGTCTTTTGGCTGCTTCGAGGCAGTGGTTGCCGAGAAGAGCATGGTCTCCTCGTCGATATAGACGGCAGCACTTCCAGCTGCCTGCTGGGCTAGGCGCCCAGCCTCAAAGCGAATTGTGCGCTTTCCGAATTTGCCGTTATCAATCACGGCTTCTGCGAATTTAATCTCTGGGCCTTCCATGGCCCCTCCTTATCCTTACGCGCACGCAAATCAAGCAAGAAGCCAATTCGGCTTCAAGCATGCGTGCTAGGAGGAGGAAGTGCTGGTCGTCAGTAAAAAACCCTGGGGCCGTGACCCAAAATCTTCCACCGAGGACCCGCCTCCGGTTTCCTCCGTGCCTCAAGCGTAACAAGTTGGCGCGGAAATGCCTAGAAGCAAAAACCCCCGGCGGTTTGCCGGGGGTAATTGGAAGTCAAATCAGCGACGAAGTCCGATGCGCTCGATCAACGTTCTGTAGCGAGCGATGTCGACCTTCTTTAGGTAGTCAAGCAGACGCCTGCGCTGACCTACCAATAGCAGTAGTCCACGACGTGAGTGGTGGTCGTGGTGGTGCTCCTTTAGGTGCTCGGTGAGATCTGAGATGCGGCGCGAAAGGACCGCAATCTGTACCTCTGGGCTTCCGGTGTCTCCGGGGCCGGTTGCATACTCGTCAATGATTTGTTTCTTTACCTGTGGGTCTAGAGCCACTTTTGGGTCCTCTCTCTTTCCGCAGCGCGGCGCCTCAAACCTTTTGAATGAAGCTCTCTTTATCCGCGGCCGATATACGGCAGAAGCTAAAGCTTAGAGATAAAGCCCGGAAAAAGCTAGGCGGTAGTGCCCTCGCTAGAGGAGTCGAGTGGCTCAGGCTCCACATATTTGTTGCCGTCGTAGAAGCTCTTAGACGGCCTAAGAGTCATGATTATGAAAACCACCATCACCGCCAAGAAAAGAGCGAATATCGGCAGCACCAAGAAAATTAGTGACATCAGCTGCTCCGAGCTGAGCATTGCTCCCACGGGAACCTCGCTCAAAACAGCAACTGCGCCGATGCCGGCGAAGATGCCATAGCCAATTGGTACTGCCTGCAGAAATATCCACTTCGCTGAAAATCCTGCATCGTGCAGCCTGCGAGCCAGTATCGAGAGGTTCGGAATCAAAAGTGCAAACGACAGGAAATTACTTAGCGGAGTTGGCTGAGCAGCAACGTTTTGTATCTCCTGCATCCAGTCAGCGGTCTGCTCTGGGGCTGGCCAGATCATGGACTCGATGGTTCCCACAACAAGGCCAAGAAGCACGGTAAAGAGAATCCAGAACCAAAACTCTCGTCTAGATGCCTTGCCTTTAAAATTGAAGTAGTTCTTAAATCCACTCTGGATGGCGCCAACAAAACTCATGCCTCGAGCCTAACCCGCAAGAATATTCTTTGCTCCAGCAACATCCCTTGATATCTGCTCAGTCAGCTCATCGACCGAGTCAAACTTAGCCCAGGGTCGGACCTGATCTAAGTATTCGCAGATCACGGTCTTGCCGTATAGGTCAAGGTCATCTCGGCCAATTACATGGGACTCGAGGAGCCTGGGTACAGCCTCAATCGAATCATTGGTTCCAACCGAGTGGGCCGCCTCGTAGCGCACTCCATCAGCGTAAAGGTAGCCGGCATAAACCCCGTCAGCGGGCAGGAGCCCCTCGCTGTCTCGCGAGAGGTTAGCGGTTGGGTAGCCAAGCTTGCGACCGAGCTTGCGGCCGTGCTCCACGACACCCTCGGTCTGGTGGTTTCTACCAAGCAAAATGCTGGCAGCTAGAACATTGCCCTCAGAAATCAGCTTTCTGGTCGCAGTGGATGAGATCTTTTGACCCTCGAGCATGACGTGGCTGACTTGCTGGGCACGGAAGCCATACCTGCCCCCGAGCTCACTCAAGGTCTCAACCGAACCAGAGCCCTTGTGGCCAAAGCGGAAGCCCTCTCCAACCAGCACCAGCTTGGCTCGCAGTGGAACGATATGCCTGACCACGAACTCCTCGGGTGTGAGGTGGGCGAGCTCCTCGTCAAATTCAAGCGTGCGCATAGCCTCGACCCCTAACTCTGCAATTAATTTGGCTTTTTGAGTGGGTCCAATAATTGGCAGCGGCACATTCTCGGGACTCAGCACATGGTTCGGGTGCCGATCGAATGTCACCACTACCGGAGCGAGGGCGTGCTCCTCGGCGTGCGATACCAGCTCATGAATTAGTTGCTGGTGACCAAGGTGAACACCGTCAAACTTGCCAATCGCTAGAGCGGTGTCGGCAAAGCCATCTGGTAACTCAGTTATCTCAAGCACTTTGCCTCCGAAGCCAGATTAGGCCCAATACCGGCAGCACCAGCGGAATGAACCCATAACCTGCACCAAACCCCGACCAAACAGAGGGGTGGTCAAAAAGATCTGGTAGCACCAGCGATAACCCTCCAACACTCAAAACCCCAACTAGCTCAAACCAAACGGCGAATGTTGCCCGATTGTGCCAAACGGGTCCAGGCTTTGCTAGAGCAAAAGTGGCAAAGACGTAGACCAGTGCGCTCAGAGCCGAAAGTGAGTAGGCAACTGGGGCCTCTTCAAACTTGGTTGCAATTTGAAACAGTGCTCTGGCCGATGCGGAAAGAGCAAAAATGCCATAGACGGCAATTAGCAGCCTGCCGACTCCAAGTGAACGATTCACGCGATAACTCTATTCTCGAGCCCTAAAGGGTAGGGCTCACGCCCGTCCAAATCTGGAGCATACGCACCAGCATCACCGCCACAGTTAGCGATGCAGCACCAAGCACAACGGTTGACCACTTGGTTTTTTCTGCCAGTGCCCAAAAGCCCGCTGCAAACATAAGGATCATCGCGACCAGGAGATACCCAAAGAACTCAAGTGTGGAGATTGCAGCTCGTTCACCGGCAATAACGATGATCGTGGAGACCAAGAGCTGCACCGACAGCCCAGCAAATACCGCAAGCGACATCATGATCTCCGGCTGCCCGGGTTTCCTCCCAAAAAAGCCGAGCAGTAGCTGGATTCCACCCACCAAGAGGCTGAGTAAAAGCAAAATGTAGTAAAGCGGCTCCAGCATCTAAGCCTCCTCTGGGAAGACAATGGAGCTCTTTGCCTGTGAGCCAAATGGCTCGATCACCGCCACCAGCCTCCCAAAGCACACGGCGCAGCTTGTCTTTTCGATTGCAATATCAAGCCTTTTGCCGTGCCGTAGGTCCCGCTCCTGCTCAGCAGTGATCTCAATCTCTGGCATGAGTAGCCGCAGCACCTCTAGGTTTGAAATAAGCGCTTTAGCTTGGTCAACAGGGCTAGCGCTTTCAGTGCTGAAAGGTCCGATGCGGGTTCTGCGAAGGGCTGTGAGATGCCCTCCCACCCCAAGCGCACTACCCAGGTCCCTAGCCAAGGCTCTGATGTATGTGCCAGAGGAGCAATCCACCACTACGTCTAGGTCCAGAAAGCTGCCCTCTACTCGAGGGGATGCAACCAGTTCAAACTTCGAGACCGTCACCGCTCTAGATTTGAGGACCACATCCTCCCCGGCTCTGGCGAGGTCGTAGGCGCGCTTCCCATCTACCTTGATCGCGCTAACCGTTGACGGCACCTGCTCGATCTCGCCACGTAGCTTGGACAGCTCCGCCTCAATGTCAGCGGCAGAAATAGAGCTTGCGTTGACTACCTCGCCCAGCTCACCCTCGGCATCGTCTGTTGAGGTTGCGGCTCCAAGCCGAATGGTCGCGGTGTAGGTCTTATCGAGCCCAGACAGGAACTGCATCAGCTTGGTCCCTGAATTTATCCCCATGACCAAAAGTCCGGTGGCCATAGGGTCCAGGGTCCCTGCATGGCCTATCTTGCGGGTACCAAGCTGCTTTCTAAGTTTCGCTACCGCATCATGAGAGGTGAAACCCTGCTGCTTGTCAATCAGGGCAATACCCGAAACCACTAGTCCTCCTGGGGCTTGCGGTAGGGGTCTGCGTCTCCCGCCGGCTTAGCCTTGCTGGCGAGCCTCTCGAGCTCCTCGTCACGGCGCTTTGCCTCTGCGAGTAGCTCGGCAAGTTGACCAGCGTTCTCAGGAATCTCGTCCTTCTCAAGCTCTAGGGTCGGTGTCACCCGAATACCTAGCTGGTGACCAATCTCCCCTCGAAGCCTGCCGCGATTCTCCTCCAGGATTTCCGCACTGCGCTCCACCTCCTCGGGAGAGCCATAGACGGTGTAGAAGAGCTTGGCATGAGCCAAATCTGGTGTCACCCTGCAATCAGTGAAGGTTACAAATCCCAGGTCGGGGTCTTTGACAACTTTGGCAAGGGCTTGCGCGGCGAGCACCTTTATGCGCTCGCCGAGCCTCCTAGCTCTTGCTGCATCTGCCACTAGACCCTCGGCTTCTCAACCATCTCGTAGGTCTCGATGACGTCGTCAACCTGGATGTCTTTGAACTCGCCTAGACCGATACCACACTCATAATCGCTCTTCACCTCGGTGACGTCATCTTTGAACCGCTTCAGGGACTCGACCTTCAGGCCTTCCTCGATCATCTCGCCATCGCGAAGCACCCTGGCAAGCGCATTTCGCTTGATAAGGCCCGAGCGGACGTAGGAACCTGCAATGGTGCCGAACTTGGAGGACTTGAAGATCTCGCGGACCTCTGCCGTACCCATCTGCTTCTCTTCGTACTCAGGCTTGAGCATGCCCTTGAGGGAGTTCTCGATGTCCTCGAGAGCGTTGTAGATGACGGTGTAGTGACGAACATCGACACCCTCGCGATCCGCACGCTCCTTGGCCTTGTTATCCGGGCGAACATTGAACCCAATGATGACCGCGGAGTCGACCGTAGCCAAGTTGACATCGGACTCGGTAATGGCACCAACGCCTCGGTGGATGATGCGCAGCTGGACAGAGTCATCTACCTCAATCTTCAGCAGGCTGTCCTCAAGCGCTTCAACAGCACCGGAGACATCACCCTTGATGATGAGGTTGAGGGACTCGACCTTGCCATCCTCGAGAGCCTTTGTGAAGTCCTCGAGCGAGAGCTTCTTGCGGGTCCTGGCAAGCAGTGCATTACGGTCAGCAGCCTCGCGCTTTTCAGCAATTTGTCTGGCCTGACGCTCGTCATCGGCCACCACAAAGGTGTCACCGGCTCTTGGCACAGATTGCAAACCCAAAACCTGAACCGGTCTGGATGGCTCTGCCGCCTCCACGGGCTTTCCGTTCTCGTCAAACATCGCACGCACTCGTCCGTGAGCACTTCCGGCAACAATTGCATCTCCGACTGCCAAGGTTCCGGACTGAATGAGCACGGTTGCAACCGAACCTCTTCCCTTGTCCAGGTTGGCTTCAATAGCCACTCCCCTTGCAGAGCGATCAGGGTTCGCGCGAAGGTCGAGGGCTGCATCTGCAGTCAGAAGCACCGCATCGAGCAGCTTGTCCATACCCATGTTCTTCAAAGCAGAGACCTCGACGAACATCACATCGCCACCAAACTCCTCGGCAACGAGCCCAAACTCAGTTAGCTGCTGGCGCACCTTGTTCGGGTTTGCACCTTCCTTGTCAATTTTGTTGATGGCAACCACGATGGGGACCTGAGCAGCCTGGGCGTGGTTTAGCGCCTCGATGGTCTGAGGCATAACACCGTCATCGGCTGCAACCACGAGAATCGCAATATCGGTCACCTGCGTACCGCGGGCACGCATTGCGGTGAAGGCTTCGTGACCAGGGGTATCGATAAAGGTAATCGCGCGGTCAACACCCTCGTGCATTGCGTGCACCTGGTAGGCACCAATGTGCTGGGTAATGCCGCCAGCCTCGCCCTCGACGACGTTTGAGTTACGGATAGCATCCAGGACTCTCGTCTTACCGTGGTCGACGTGACCCATCACGGTGACCACCGGTGGCCTTGGGCTCAGATTCTCCGAGTCCTCTTCCTCGATGTCGGTTGAAATGCTCAACCCGAAGCCTTCGTAGAGCTCTCGCTCCTCATCCTCTGGCGAGACCAGCTCGACCTTATAACCAAGCTCCTCACCAAGGATCTGGAAGGTGTCTTCGTCCAATGAAGCAGTTGCGGTCGCCATCTGTCCAAGGTGGAACAGGACGGTAATTAGCTGGCCGGAGTTGGCGCCAATCTTGTCTGCAAAGTCCTGAATCGATGCTCCCCTACGAATGCGTACAACGGTCGTACCGTCGCCGCGTGGCACCATTGCGCCGCCTAGGCTCGGAGCCTCTCTCTGCTCAAACTCCTCGCGCTTTGTCCGCTTTGACTTTCTCGACTTGCTCTTTGAGCCGCCCTTACCAAAAGCTCCTGCCGTGCCTGCGCCACGGCCGCCACGGCCGCCTGGGCCTGGCCTACCCGGGAATGCTCCTGGCCTGCCACCAGGACCTCCAGGGCCTCCCCCCGGTCCGCCAAAGCCACCTGGTCTACCGCCGCCACCGGGCCTGCCACCGCCGGCTGGACGCGGAGCGCCGCCTTGTTGCGGTCTTGGGCCTCCTGGCCGTTGTCCCTGTCCCGGAGCACCTTGTGGCCTCGGCCTCCCCATACCCTGGTTCGAGGAGAAGGGGTTATTACCCGGTCTCGCCATTGGCCTTGGGATGCCCATGCCCTGGTTCGATGAGAAGGGGTTATTACCTGGACGCGGAATACCCTGCAGCGGAGTTGGCTTCTCCGCTGGCTTCTCCGCTGGCTTTTCAGCAGGCTTTTCTGCCTCTGCTTGCTTTACCTCGGCTGCTGGCTTCGCCTCCGCCTTTGGTTTCTCTGCCTTTGGCTTCTCGGCTGGCTTTTCCTTCTTTGGAAAAGCTGCGCGAAGCTTGGCGGCAACCGGTGGGGCGATGGTTGAGGAACCACCCTTTACATACTCGCCAAGCTCTTCAAGCTTTGCGAGAGCGACCTTGGTATCAATACCAAGTTCTTTTGCTAAGTCGTATACGCGTGGAAGCGCCACTGAATTTCTCCTGTCTGGGGCCAACCCCAAACAGGGCAGGCCTTATAGCTGAGCGGGTCTCATTTCTGAATGCTCATTTGGTTTCACACATCTTCTGCCTGCTTCTAAGTTCTTAGAAAGTCTCCGCAGCATGGCTGCAGAGCTTTGGACTGCGCCCATTCTATTGGGAATTGTGCCTACTGGCTATTCATCCATCGTGCTATCGGGTTGGATATCAATCTTTGCACCCGTAAGCTTTGCGGCCAGGCGGGCATTTTGTCCCTCCTTGCCTATCGCAAGCGAGAGCTGGAAGTCCGGAACCAAAACCCTCACTGCCTTGAGCCCCGCATCAATCACAAAGCTCGAAGAGACCTTGGCTGGAGAAAGCGCGTGAGCGACAAACTCAGCCAAATTCTCCGAGTGATCAACAACATCGATCTTTTCCTCGTTGAGCTCACTGCTCACGGCCCTGACTCGCTGACCCAGTTCACCGATGCATGCACCCTTGGCATTTATGCCTGGCTCATTTGAACGCACTGAGATTTTGGTTCGGTGGCCAGCCTCGCGGGCAACCGAGGTGATCTCCACCTGACCCGAAGCAACCTCGGGAACCTCAAGCGCAAATAGTTTGCGAACAAGGTTCGGGTGGGTGCGGGAGACGGTAATCATCGGTCCGCGAAGACCCTTTTGGACACTTGTCACGTAGACCCGGATTCGCCTGCCGTGGGAGTAGTCCTCACCCGGTACCTGCTCCTCCGGCGGCATTATTGCCTCCACAGAACCTAGGTTCACATAGACCATGTAAGGCCTGGAGCCCTGCTGAATCTGACCTGCGACTATGTCACCCTCTTTGCCTTTGAATTCACCAAGCAGACCCTCATCCGCAATCTCACGCATACGCTGAGCGATCACTTGCTTTGCAGCGTAGGCCGCAACTCGACCAAAGCCCTCCGGAGTTACCTCGTTCTCGGTCTCGGTTGGCTCGCCATCCTCGTCCAGCACCGCGGCAAAAACTGAGACGTGACCGGTCTTTCTATCCAGGTGAGCGCGGCAACCCTTCGGGTGCTCTCCGATGTGCTTGAAGTAGGCAGCAAGAATCGCTGCCTCGATGATGGTGACTAGTTCGTCAAAGGGGATTTCTTTTTCGCGCTCCAGCAGGCGGAGGACACTGAGATCGATATCCATAATGCCTGCACCTGTTCTATTTCCTGCGCGAGGTTATCTCCGCTAATGCAGATTCTAGCTTCACCGTCAAGCGCTCGCCCGACGCCCTGTCCCAAAGTTCCACCTCGCCAGTCTCCAGACCGCGACCGCAAACGATGACCCATGGCATCCCCAGTAGCTCAGCGTCGGCAAACTTGACACCGGGAGAAGTCTTACGATCATCGAGCATGACATCGAAGCCCATCTCTTCGGCTTCGCTGGCAAGCGCCTCGGCTGCCTCAAAAACACTGTCATCCTTACCCGCCGCGATGATGTGGATTTGGGCAGGAGCGACCGCCTCAGGCCAACATAAGCCCTTTTCGTCGTGAGACGTCTCGGCAATAACCGCAACCAGTCTCGTAACACCGATGCCGTAGCTGCCCATGGTGACTGTGACAAGCTTGCCGTTCTCATCTAGGACCTTTAGGTCCAATGCCTCTGCATACTTGCGCCCGAGCTGGAAGACGTGGCCAATCTCAATTCCCCTTGCGAGCTCAAGCGGACCCGAGCCATCGGGTGCAGGATCGCCAGCGACAACCTCAGCGATGTCTGCAATACCGTCGGCTTCGAAGTCTCTGCCATAGGTCAGATGCCAAACGTGCTTCTCATCCTCGTTGGCACCGGTTATCCAGCTGGAGCCCTTTGCGACTCTAGGGTCCAAGAAATAGGGAATCTTTGCCTTTGCCTTCTCGCCCAGGAACTGCGCGCCTGATTTTGTAGGTCCTATGTAGCCCTTCACGAGCTCAGGATGCTTGGCAAAGTCCTCCTCCGTGGCCTGCTCAACATCGTTTGGCGAGAACCATGCCTCAGCTCGCTTTTGGTCAACCTCGCGGTCTCCAGGAACCCCAACAATTACGAGCGAGCGTTTGCCCTCTGGAGAAACCAGGGCCAGCACGACGTTCTTTAGAGTGTCGCTCGCACTCCACTCGCCATCCGCCTTTGCGTGATGTTGATTCGAAAAATCAACCAGAGTGGCAATGGTCGGAGTCTTTGGAGAATCGTGAACCTCTGCAGCTGGAGTCCTCGAAAAATCGATGTCGGCTGCCGGTTCAAATCTCACGGCCTCCACATTCGCAGCGAAGCCTCCCGAGGAGCGGACGAATGTGTCCTCGCCAATTGGCGCTGGGCACAAAAACTCCTCAGACTTCGAGCCTCCCATTGCTCCGGCATCGGCCTTCACGATGACGTATTCCAGACCGAGACGCTTGAAGATGCGCTCGTAGGCATCGCGCTGTGCCTGATAGCTGACATCGAGACCCTCGTCGGAGACATCGAAGCTGTAGGCGTCCTTCATTATGAACTCGCGTCCCCTGAGGAGTCCAGCCCTTGGCCTTGCCTCATCGCGATACTTCAGCTGAATTTGATAAATGCTCAAGGGCAGGTCTTTGTAAGAGGTGTATAGGTCTTTCACCAAGAGAGTGAAGACTTCCTCGTGGGTTGGTGCTAGAAGGTAGTCAGCATCTTTTCTGTCCTTGAGCCTGAAGATGTTGTCCCCATACTCCTCCCAGCGACCGGTTGCCTCGTAAGGCTCTTTTGGAAGCAGCCCGGGGAAGTGAACCTCTTGGCTGCCTGCTGCAGCCATCTCCTCGCGAACGATTTTCTCGATCTTGTTCTTGACCATGAGCCCAAGCGGCAACCATGACCAGATGCCAGGGCCTGCCCTGCGAATGTAGCCGGCACGAACCAGCAGTTTGTGGCTATCGACCTCGGCATCGGCCGGGTCCTCGCGGAGGGTCCTAAGAAAGAGTGTGCTCAGGCGATAAGGCATGCGCACAATGTTAGCTACTCGCCGACGGTTACCTGTGCGGTTCCAAGCTCACTTGGGTCCATTTCGGCAGCAATTCGATTAGCTTCCTCAATCAGGGTCTGAACAATCTCGCTTTCAGGAACGGTCTTTATTACCTCTCCCTTGACAAATATCTGGCCCTTGCCATTGCCCGATGCGACACCCAGGTCCGCTTCTCTAGCCTCTCCTGGACCGTTCACAACGCAGCCCATAACGGCGACTCGGATCGGAACAGTCAGGTGCTTGAGGCCCTCGGTTACATTGTCGGCGAGGGTGTAGACGTCAACCTGAGCCCTACCGCAGCTTGGGCAGGAAACTATCTCGAGCTTTCTCGGGCGCAGATTCAGGCTCTCCAAAATCTGGGAGCCGACCTTGATCTCCTCAACGGGAGGAGCGGAAAGTGAAACTCGAATAGTGTCGCCAATACCCTGACTCAGCAGAGCTCCAAAGGCAACAGAGGACTTGATGGTTCCCTGGAAAGCTGGGCCGGCTTCGGTAACACCGAGGTGAAGCGGCCAATCTCCACGTTCTGCTAGCTGCTGGTAGGCGCTGACCATAACGACCGGGTCATTGTGCTTCACGGAAATCTTGAAATCGTGGAAGTCGTGCTCTTCAAAAAGCGAAGCTTCCCAAACCGCAGATTCGACAAGCGCCTCGGCTGTTGGCTTTCCGTACTTCTCAAGAAGTCTCGGATCTAGAGATCCAGCATTCACGCCAATACGAATCGATACCCCGGCGTCCTTTGCGGCCTTTGCAATCTCCCCCACCTGGTCATCAAACTTCCTAATGTTGCCCGGGTTCACCCTCACAGCTCCACACCCCGCCTCAATTGCCTGGAAGACATAGCGCGGCTGAAAGTGAATGTCTGCGATTACCGGGATTTGGCTTCGCTTTGCGATGATGCGAAGGACATCCGCATCATCCTGAGACGGCACCGCAACGCGGACAATGTCGCAGCCCGAAGCCGTGAGCTCCGCGATCTGCTGGAGGGTGGCATTGATGTCGGTGGTTGGGGTCGTGGTCATGGACTGGACCGAGATTGGAGCATCGCCTCCAACCGGCACCTTCCCCACCATGATCTGGCGGGTCTTTCGCCTTGGAGCCAGTGTTGGAGGTGGTGACTTGGGTAGTCCGAGATTTACTGCCGGCACTTATGCCCCTTTACTTTTTTCTCAAGCAATACAACAGCCAAGAGCTAATTTAGCTTCCTAGCCAAAGGTGATGGGGTTTATGAGGTCCGCAACTATCAAGACGACACCCGTGAAGATCAGAACAACCCACATGCCGTAGGCGACGGGAAGTGCCTTTGCGGTGTCAACCGGACCAGGATCTTTTCTCCTGAAAACGGTTGATACCTTGCGCTTTGTCCCCTCATAAAGTGCTCCGGCAACGTGACCCCCATCAAGCGGCAATAGCGGAATGAGGTTGAATGCAAACAGTGCGATGTTGAGTGAGCCGAGCAGCAAGAGCAGAGATGAGAGCTTCGCCGAATTTGGAATTTCAGCGGCGGTGAGCTCCCCCGCTAACTGGCCAACGCCAACTATTGAAACGGCGCCGTAGGGATCGCGCTCACCAAGGCCAAAGGTTGAGAGAAAAACCTGATAAACCTGCTGCGGCAGCTCCAAGATAAATACGAACATGGCGCCGGTGGCTTCAAGGCCATAACCAATCGAGTCAGCAAGCGGCATCGGCTCACTCGTGGGTTCAAGGCTGACTCCAATGATTGGCGTTAGCCGCGTGACAGGATTGCCCTCGCTGTCAAGACTCAGTGCCCCATTTGAGTCATAAACAGCTCGCTCAAAATAGCTCGGTGTGACGCTGAGAGTCTCAAGCCGCCCATTCCTGTCTACTTCGACTGTAGAAGCACCCTGGCCTCTCTCCGTCATTATCGCGGTGACCTCAGCCCAGCTTTGAACATTGGTTCCGTTGACAGCAACGACCCGGTCGCCGTCCTGCATACCCGCAAGAGCGGCAGGTGAAACTGGTGCGCCAGCAGGGCAACTGCCATCACTAGATGCCTCGATGCACTGGTAGACCTTTGCAACGGTCAACGAGTTCTGAAGCGGCCCAATACCTGTCAGTGCAATGGCAATTAGCAGCAACCCAAGGAAGAAATTCATCATTGGACCACCGAGCATGATGACTACCTTTTTCCAGGTGCTCAACTGGTAAAACTGTCGGCCCTCGTCTCCGGGCTCCTCCTGTGCGGCAATCTCCTTGCGCGCCTCCTTAATCCAGCTCGCAAATGGTCCGTTGTAGGGCTTCTTTTCTGGCGGATACATTCCAGCCATGAGAATGTAACCACCCAAAGGAAATGCCTTGAAGCCAAATTCCGTCTCGCCACGCTGGCGCGAGAAAAAGGTGGGGCCAAACCCAATCATGAACTGCTTCACCCGAACCCCAAAGGCCCTGGCGGGAGCAAAATGCCCAAGCTCGTGAAGCCCAATTGAGAGGGCAATTCCGAGGATTACGACCAGAATGCCAATTGCGTAGAGGGCTATGTCGAGCACACCCCAAGGTTACTAGCTGATGCGTTGAGCAATCAGCGAGTCCGCTGTGAGGCGAGCCCAAGACTCTGACTCCAAGACTCCCTCTAGGGTCAAAGTCGCCGGCGGATTGTGCTGTTCAATGACCTGATCGATGATGCTGACAATGTCAACGAAGCTGATCTGCCCTGCGAGAAAAGCCTCAACGGCCTGCTCATTAGCCGCGTTATAGACGGCTGGATAAGTGAGCCCCCTGAGCGCAACCTCACGCGCTAGCGGAATCGCCTTGAAAACCTGTTCATCAATTGGCTCAAACTCCCAAGTGTGGCTCTGAGACCAGTCAATTGGCATTACTGCACCAGGTTGACGCTTTGGCCAATCCAGCGCGAGAGCGATAGGCAACTTCATGTCGGTTATGGAACACTGCGCAATAACCGAGCCGTCGGTGTATTCGACCATTGAATGAACCGCGGATTGCGGGTGAACAGTGATCGAAATCCTCTCGATCGGGACGCCAAACAGCAGCTGAGCCTCGATCATCTCTAGTCCTTTGTTGACCATCGAGGCTGAGTTGATAGTGATGATTCTACCCATCGACCAAGTTGGATGCTTCAGTGCCTGCTCAACGGTGACCGATTGCAGTTGCTCAAGACTGTAGCCGCGGAAGGGTCCGCCGCTAGCTGTCAGTATCAACTTCGCAATCTCGGCGTCTTCACCAGAGCGTAGGCATTGTGCGAGCGCCGAGTGCTCCGAGTCAACGGGGACAATTTGACCGGGTTTTGCAAGCTTTGTGACTAGCTCGCCACCGACAATAAGTGACTCCTTATTCGCAAGCGCCAGCGTTTTTCCAGTCTCTAGGGCCGCCAAAGTAGCTGCCAGTCCCGCAGAACCGCTGATGCCATGAACGACAACATCCGCATCGGTATCCCTGGCCAGAGCTGCCGCCTGCTTAGCACCCAAGGCAACCTGATCTTTCGTGAGCCCGAATGCGATCCGCTGCGATTCCAGCAGGTCAGCAGCGGAATTGGCCGTAAGCCCTACAACCTGGAAGCTCTCAGGGAGCTTGCGAATCACCTCAAGTGCCTGGGTTCCAACCGAGCCGGTTGAACCGAGGACAATTACCGAGCGCATAACCAAAGCTTAGAACCCGCATGGAACTTCTGGCAGCTGAGCCAGAAAAGCCGCGGGAGAATCTAGAATCTTGGCATGACCCTAGAACAAAAGCGCCACGTTGTAACTGCCATACCGGGCCCCAATTCGGTGGCGCTTCAGAAGCGCCGCACTGAGGTGGTCTCAGCTGGGGTTGGCACGATGCTCCCGGTCTTTATAGATGAGGCCCACGGCGCAATCTTGAAAGATGTCGACGGCAATCAGCTGATTGATATGGGCTCTGGCATTGGTGTTGTCACCATTGGCCACACCAACGAAAAGCTCGTAGCGGCAGTTCAGGAACAGGTTTCAAAGCTCACCCACACCCTCTTCACGGTAGCTCCCTACGAGCCATACGTGCGGGCTGCGGAGCTACTAACCAGCCACGCTCCCTGCGGAAAGAAGAAGAAGGCCGCGTTCTTCAACTCGGGCGCTGAGGCGGTAGAGAATGCTGTCAAGATTGCGAGAAGGGCAACCGGTAGGACGGAGATTGCAGCCTTCGATCACTCCTATCACGGCCGAACCAACCTCACCATGGCCATGAACTTCAAGATGCACCCCTACGGCACTGGGTTTGGCCCGCTGGCCGGGAGTGTCCACCACGCTCCTATGAGCTATCCGTTCCGCGACCCTGAGGGCATGACGGGCCCCGAGGCTGCGACGCGTGCAATTACCTACCTCGAAAAAAGGGTGGGTGCATCGCAACTGGCAGCTCTGTTCATTGAACCCATTCAGGGTGAGGGTGGCTTCATTGTCCCGGCACCCGGATTCCTTCTAACCCTTCAGGAGTGGACCAGGGCAAACGGCATCGTTTTGGTAGCCGACGAGGTCCAAAGCGGCATGGCAAGAACCGGGAAGTGGTTTGCCAGCGAGTGGGAGGAAGGCTTCGAGCCTGACCTGATCACCGTCGCCAAGGGAATCGCCGGAGGCATGCCCCTATCAGGTGTGGTCGGAAGAGCAGAAATCATGGACGCCGCTCACGCCGGAGGACTTGGTGGAACTTTCGGTGGCTCTCCAACGGCCGTTGCAGCTGCAGTGGCAGTAATGGAACAGTTCGAGGAAGGCGGTTGGTTCGAAAGAGCCGAGCAGGTGGGCGAGATTCTCTCCGGGCGCCTAACTGCCATGCAAAACAATTACCCGGTAATCGGTAACGTCAGAGGACGCGGAGCCATGCAGGCAATTGAGCTTGTGAAGCCAGGAACTATGGATCCAAACCCAGAGGCTACTGACGCAGTGATGAAGCACTGTCATCAAAATGGCGTGATGGTTCTCAATGCCGGAACCTACAACAACGTACTTAGATTCTTGCCACCACTCGCAATCAGCGACGAGCTCCTGCATGACGCGCTGGATGTACTCGCGGCTGGACTGGCAAAGCTCTAAGTAAAAGCGGGGAAACCCGAAGAAGAATCAAAGGTGATTCATGAGTTATCCGCATCGCGCGAAGTTGGCAGCGCTGTTTGCCGAGGAAACTGAGCTATTCAGAGCCACACACCCCAAGAGCGAGCAGGCCCACCTAGTAGGCCGAGACAACATGTTGGCGGGCGTGCCAATGATTTGGATGGCCAAGTGGCCGGGAGGCTTCCCCGTTTATGTGAAAAGTGCCTCCGGATCGCACTTCACAGATCTTGACGGCAACGACTACACAGACTTCTGCCTCGGTGACACTGGATCCATGTCTGGCCACTCCCCCGAGCCGACGGTCAACTCCATTGCCCGCCAGGCAAAGGAGGGAATCACCCTCATGCTTCCCACCCGAGATGCCGCTGAGAACGCAAAGGAGCTCGAACGTCGGTTCGGCCTGCCTAAATGGCAGTTCACCTTGAGCGCGACCGATGCAAATAGGCACCTAATTCGCTTTGCACGGCACGTGAGCGGGAGAAAAAAGATTGCGGTTCATGACTACTGCTATCACGGAACCGTCGATGAAACCTTTGCAAACCTAGCGGGCGACGGCAGCACTATCTCTCGCAAAAACAACATCGGCGCCCCAGTGGAGCTAACGGAGACTACGGTGTCGGTCCCGTTCAACGACCTTGATGCCGCCGAACAGGCATTTGCGACAGGCGAAATAGCGGCAATGCTAATGGAACCGGCGCTCACGAACATCGGCATCGTTCTTCCCGATGAGGGATACCTGGAGGGCATGCAGGAGCTTTGCCAAAAATATGAAGTCCTTTGGATCCTTGACGAAACTCACACCCTCTCAGCCGGAACAGGCGGACTAACGGCGAAAAATAGCTTGAAGCCGGATGCCGTGGTCCTAGGCAAGACAATTGGTGGAGGTATTGCGGTCGGGGCCTATGGAGTCACAGCTGAGCTGGCCGAGAGAATCTCGAGCTCAATGGAGCTTGAAAGCATTGATGTTGGAGGTGTCGGGGGAACACTCGCCGGCAACGCCCTGTCCATGGCGGCGGTAAGAGCCACCCTCACAGAGGTACTTACCGAGAGCGCTTTTGAACACATGGAGATGCTTGCAATTAGATGGCAGCAGGGTATTCAGGAAATAATCAGCGAGTTCGGGCTTCCTTGGCAAGTATCAAGAGTCGGTTGCCGTGGCGAATACAGTTTCCGATCCTCCGCACCATCGACTGGGGCAGAGGCAGCGGCCGCTGAGGACTTTGAGTTGCAGCAGTACCTTCAGCTGCATGCACTCAACCGAGGCATCCTCATGACGCCATTTCACAACATGACGCTGATGAGCCCTAAAACAACCCAAGCGGATGTTGAGCGCCACCTTGCCCACTTCCGAGAAGCGGTAATGGCCCTATTTGCTGATTAGCTTCTTCTGTTTTCTAGAGGAGCGGATCTGAACCACCAGCACAATCGCGATCGCGACTAGGAAGACGAAAGAGCCGATGACATTCGCCTCTGCGGGTATTCCCCTCGCCGCTGCGGTGTAGACAAACTTGGGGAAGGTGTCCACCGCACCCGAATTGAACTGCGTGATGATGAAGTCGTCAAAACTCAACGCGAAGGCCAACATCGCCGCGGCCAGGATTCCGGGTAGTAAAAGCGGGAACGTAATCCTCCAAAACACCTGAGCAGCATTTGCATAGAGATCGCGACCCGCCTCTTCCAAAGCTGGGTCCAAAGTTGCGACCCTCGCCTTTACCGTCACAACAACGAAGCTGAGGGTGAACATGGTGTGGGCGATGATCACCGTTGGCAGTCCCTTCTGCCATCCGAAGTCTAAAAACTGTGCGGCAAGACCAGCACCCATTACAACCTCAGGGGTTGCCAGGGGAAGAAAGAGCAGGAGGTTTGTCGCGCTGCGAAAACGGAAGCGATACCTCACCAAGGCAATTGCGATCATCGTGCCCAAGACAGTAGCCACCACCGTTGCACTTACCGCAACAACAACCGAGTTTCCAAAGGCATCACAAACTTCTTGCTGATTGCAAACATCCAGCCAGTTATCCAATGTGAAGCCGCGCCAAATGATGTTTGACTTGATTGAGTTATTAAAGGAAAAGACGAAGGTGTAGATAATCGGTATTGCCAAAAAGGCAAACGTGAGTGCCACATAGGTTGGAAGCAGATACTTGCCAAGCGAGAGCTTCAAAGCAGGTCCTCCGTTCCACTCCTGCGAACGTAGGCGGAAACCAGAATCACAATGGCTGCCATCAGCAGAACCGAAAGAGCCGAAGCGGTCGGGTAGTCCTGGATTCTCAGGAAGTTAGCCTCAACCACATTTCCAATCATCGCGGTGTCGGTGCTTCCAAGAAAATCGCGGCTTGCAACCACATAGTCACCGCTGATGGGAATGAAGGTGAGCAGAGTCCCCGAGATAACTCCCGGCAAAGACAGCGGGAAAGTTATCTTGCGAAAGGTGGTGACCGAGTTTGCGTAGAGATCCTGACCAGCTTCAACCAGCCTTAGATCGAGACGGTCCAAAGATGCATAAATGGGTAGCGTCATGAACGGAATGAAGTTGTAGACAAGTCCAAACACAACCGCAAAATCAGTTCCAATGATGTAGCTGTCTAGGCCCATCAGACCTAGGTCCTTCAGCGTATTAACAAGCCATGAATCGTTCGAAAATATTTGCTTCCAAGCAAACGTTCTCAGCAGCATCGAAATAAAGAACGGAGCAATAACAAGAGTGAGCAGCATGCCTTTAAGCAGAGGACGATTTCTCGCAGTCACTCCGATGAAGTATGCAATGGGGTAGCTAACCGCAAGCGCAATCACTGTGGCAATCAACGCAAAACTGAAGGATCTGAATATCTGCGGTGCGTACTGCCCAACTGCATATGCATAATTGCCAACCTCAACGGCAACGTCGTAGCGTCCTATGACTCCTGTTGCGCTAGGTGCTTTGAGTGAGGTCAGAATTAGCGAGAAAAGTGGAGTCAGGAAGAACAGCCCAAGGTAAAAAAGCCCGGGGAGCAATAGATAGAGTGCGACTCGGCCCGTCTTAGTTGGCTTCTGGTTTGCAACAGGTGCCTGCGGCCCTAAAGCTACGAATGCCACCGCGCTGCCCTACTCTGCGACTTCTTCTTCGCCAGTCGGTAGATCCGCAAGCCCGAAGCTGTGCTCGACCTTCCAACTGACCCAAACCTCTGCACCCAGTTCGACAACGGGAGACTTGCCAACGTTCTGAGCGAAGACCGTGACCTCGCCGATTTCTGGAATTTCTATCTGGTACTGATTCGAGACACCCGTGAACCTGATGTCGGTGATGGTGCCGGGCCCAAGAGTATTGATGCCTGAATCAGCTGCCGGTTTCTCAGGATGGAAATAGGTTTTCTCCGGGCGCACTCCAATTGCAACCTTGCCTTTGGTTTTCTCGACCCGGTTCGCAGGTGCGGTAAGGAGGTTTCCCTTGAAGTTGATGGAAAGCTTGGAGTCGTCCGACTCGGAAACTTCTCCAACAAACAGGTTTGACTGCCCGAGGAACTTTGCCACGAAGGCGGTCTTAGGCCGGTCGTAAAGAGCTTCCGGTGCACCCATCTGCTCAATGTGACCGTGGTTCATAACCGCAACGGTGTCGGCCATGTCCATGGCCTCCTCTTGGTCATGTGTCACATGCAGGAAGGTGAGGCCGACCTCCATCTGGATAGCCTTGAGCTCAATTTGCATTTGTCTTCGCAGCTTTAGATCCAGTGCACCCAGCGGCTCATCAAGAAGCAGCAGAGCTGGCCTATTCACCAAAGCTCTGGCGAGTGCGACGCGCTGCTGCTGACCACCGGAGAGCTGCTGAGGCCTTCGCGAGGCAAGGTGTTGCAGCTCAACCATCTCCAGCGCGGCCTTTGCCTTTTCTAGCGGGTTGTCAATTTTTCGCTGCTTGAGACCAAACGCTACGTTTTCCTCGACACTCATGTGAGGAAAGAGTGCGTAGTTTTGAAAGACAGTATTGACAGGTCGCTGGTGAGGCTTCTGGTCGGTGACGTCGTTGCCCCCAATAAGGATGCGCCCTGCGCTTGGAGTCTCCAAGCCGGCAATCATCCTCAGGGTCGTGGTCTTGCCACAACCCGATGGGCCGAGCAGCGCAAAGAATTCCCCGGCGGGAATCTTGAGGTCGAGGTCTTCGACCGCAACAAAACCGGGGAACTCCTTGCGAATACTCTCAAGCTCGAGGTCTTGACCTCGGGCAACGAAGTCTGTTGCCACTAAGCCCCTAGCAGAAGGTTCTGCCAAGCCGAAGCAAAACGCTGCTCTTCCTGTCCTGTAAGGGAACGGAAGGCCGCGGACTTCGCCAGGGTGTCAGCGTTAGGGAAGATGAGCTGGTTTTCGGCTAGCTCTGGGTCCTCCTCGGCTGCAACATCCTGAGCTCCAACGACTGGGGTGATGTAGTTCACCCAGAGCGCTAGCTCTGCGGCATTTGCTGGGTCGTAGTAGAAGTTGATTAGCTCCTCAACGTTGCGCTTGTGGGTCGCACCGTTAGGAGTAATGAACACGTCTGCCCACAGGGTCGCCCCTGACTCAGGGAAGATGAATCCGAATGGCTCTGGGTCGTCGTCCGTTCCAGCCTCGTAGTTGATGACTGTGATGTCACCTGACCAGGCGGTGGAGGCGATGATGTTGCCAGTGGCAAGGTCATCAAGGTAGCTGTTTCCGCGAACGTTGTAGATCTGTCCAGCGTCGATCTGCTCCTTGATTGCGTCAAGCGCTGCCATGAAAGCGTCCTCGGTGAGGCTTGAGCTAGATGCAATGTCGATGCCCTGGCTCATGAGCACTAGGCCGACGGTGTCGCGCATCTCCGAAAGCAAGCCGACACGTCCCTTCAGTTCGGCTGCCCAGAGGTCAGCGATTGAGCCTGGAGCGTCCTTGCCGGTGGCATCGCGGTAGGCCTGCTTGTTGTAGCCAATACCAGCGAAACCTGCCTGCCAAGGCACGGAGTAGATGCGGTCTGGATCCTCGGCAGAACCTAGATAGCTAGGCGCAATGTTTGCAACCTTGTTTGGCATGTTTGCGTTGTCGTAGGTTTGCAGGTAGCCGAGGTTCTGGAGCCTAGATGCCATCCAGCCGGTCGGGCACGCTACGTCAGCACCGATGTCAGCGCCAAGCTCTAGCTGGTCTTTAACCTTTGCATACCAAGTGTCGTTGTCGTCAATCTCGATGCGGTAATCAACGCTGATACCGCTCTCTGACTGGAAACGCTCGAGGGTTGGGTAGTTGCCGTCGTCGTCCTCGTCCATGTAGGCAGGCCAGTTGTGCCAAACCAGCACCTTCTCAGAGTCGGAAACGTCAGTTGCGGCAACCTGACCTTCGTCAGCCGGTGCGCAGGATGCAAGGGTAAGTGCAGCTGCTGTTCCACCAACTCCGGCCAATGCCGCGCGCCTGGAAATCTGATGATTTCTAGCCATCTGAACTAAGTCCCGCAGCATTGGGTCTTGCGGTAGCTCTCGCTTCATTGCTTTTCTCCTAAATCCGCTTGTAGCGGCTTGTATTCATTCTCAGGCGCTTCGGTGATTCCGAATTGCTCAAAGTTTGGCACAAATTCCTCCCGGGGCCGTCAATGAAATCTAATTTTTACTTTCAGTCTCCGATGTAGTGCATCACGTGCTTGATTCGGGTGTAATCCTCGAAACCGTATGCTGAAAGATCCTTGCCGTACCCCGAGTGCTTGAAGCCACCGTGAGGCATCTCGGCCGCCAGCGGGATGTGGCAATTAATCCACACTGCACCGAAGTCAAGGTGCTTCGAAAAGCGCATTGCCCTGGTGTGGTTTGTGGTCCAGACCGAAGATGCAAGGCCATACTTCACATCATTGGCCCAGGTCAGGGCCTGCTCGTCATCCTTGAACTTCTGGACGGTTAGAACTGGTCCAAAGATCTCATTTTGAATGTGCTCGTCATCCTGCTTGAAACCTGAGAGGACTGTTGGTTCTAAGAAGTAACCCTTGCCAGAGAGCCTGTTTCCTCCAACCTCGACCTTGGCATGTGAGGGGACCCTGTCAATGAAACCCTGCACCCGCTCGAGCTGGGATGAGTTGTTGACAGGTCCAAACAGAACATCTGGGTCTGTAGGCATTCCAACCTTTGCGCTTGCCTTTACCTCTGCAAGTAGCGCTGCCATGAATGAGTCGTAGGCCTTTTCGTGAACCAGCAGCCTTGTGGCAGCGGTGCAATCCTGACCAGCGTTGAAGAAGCCAGCAGCAACGATGCCCTCGGCAGCTTTTTGCATATCTGCATCGTCAAAGACAATTACTGGAGCCTTGCCGCCAAGCTCAAGGTGCACGCGCTTCAAATCTGCCGCAGCGGACTTTGCAACCTCCATACCCGCGCGAACCGAGCCTGTGATTGAGACCATCTGCGGGGTGGGGTGCTCAATCATCATGCGACCGGTATCGCGGTCACCTGTGATGACATTGAATACTCCGGGGGGCAAGTGCTTGTTTGCTATCTCGGCCAAGAAAAGTGTCGATGAAGGTGTTGTGTCAGATGGCTTCAGGACAATTGTGTTTCCCGCGGCAATCGCAGGGGCGAACTTCCAAACCGCCATGTTCAGCGGATAGTTCCATGGGGTGACCTGTCCAATCACGCCAATTGGCTCACGCCTGATTGAGGAGGTATGGTCTGCCGTGTACTCGGCAGTCGCCCTGCCCTCCAGGTTGCGGGCGGCTCCTGCGAAGAAGCGAATCTGGTCCACGGACGGAACCATCTCGTAGTCAACGAGGGTCGCTCTCGGCTTACCGGTGTTCTCGCTCTCGAGATCGGCCGCCTTCTCAGCATGCTGCTCTAGCTCGTCAGCGATTCTGAAAAGAGCCAACTGCCGCTCGGCAGGTGTTACTTGCGACCACTCTTTGAAAGCGGCATGAGCGGCCTCAAAAGCGTTATTAACATCCTCGGCACCAGAGACGGGCGCGTGGGCGTAGACCTCCTCGGTGGATGGGTTGATAACATCACTCACCGCACTCGCAGCAGGTGTTACATACTTGCCGCCAACAAAGTTCTGAAGCTTTCTAACTGCCAACTGAATTCACTCCTCGTTGAGATCAATACCTTGATGCTAGACCCGCAGTGGCCTACCCGACATTAAAAATGAAAAAGAGTGCCGATTTCGTAACTTATTTGTAAAAAAACTGCGGAATACCTATTTTCGGAATCGACTTGCTGTGATACTCGAGACATGTCGAGGACAACAAGAACCAGACAATCGCAACTCGATGAGATCTCGAAACAGATCATTGAGCAGCTCCAGCACGATGGACGAAAGTCCTACGCCGAAATAGGCAAGGTGGTGGGACTGTCTGAGGCAGCGGTTCGGCAGCGCGTGCAGAAGCTCACAGAATCCGGAGTAATGCAGATTGTTGCCGTGACCGACCCACTCAGGCTGGGCTTTTCGCGTCAGGCAATGATTGGCATCAAGTGCGTCGGCGATGTCACCGAGGTTGCTGAGGCTCTGTCCACGCTCCCCGCGGTTGACTACGTTGTCCTCACCGCTGGGAGTTTCGACCTGATGGTGGAGGTGGTTTGTGAGGATGATGATCACCTGATTGCTCTTCTGAACCAAAGGATTCGCACCCTTCCTCAGGTAACCTCGGCAGAAACGTTTGTTTATCTAAAGCTGCACAAGCAGTTTTATAACTGGGGAACCAGATAGGTCCCCGAAAAGGTATTGATAATCGATGGCGATTTCAGAGAGCAGAAAAACTAACCCGCTCAAGGGACTGATCAGTCGGGTAAAGCCCACGGCAAAGACAAGTGCCGAGCTCAAGGTGTTTGAGGCCATGCAGGCCGGCAAAGCGGTCGGTGACAAGATGTGGCAAGAGGCTGCAAAGAAGCACACTTGGCTGCACTTCACCCGTCACAGCCCCTACCAGAAGATTGACATGACGATCATCGAACGCGGTGAGGGTCACTACCTAATCGACTCCAAGGGTCGAAAGGTAATTGATGGGCTTTCGGGGCTCTTTACCTGCAACGCAGGCCACGGCAGGCCGGAGCTCGCCGAAGCCGCGCAAAAGCAGATGATGGAACTTGACTTCATGCCGCTTTGGTCCTACCACCACCCGAGAGCGATCGAACTCTCTGAGAGACTGCTCTCCTACGCACCAGAGGGCATGACCAGAATCTTCTTCACAACCGGCGGCACCGAGGGTGTCGAGTCTGCTTGGAAGATTGCCAAACAATACTTCCGGATGACTGGCAAGCCACAGAAGCACAAGGTTATCTCCCGCATGACCGCATACCACGGCACTAGCCATGGAGCCCTATCCATTACCGGCATCCCCGCGTTCAAGCAGATGTTCGAGCCGCTGGTGCCTTCTGCCTTCAGGGTTCCCAACACCAATTACTACCGGGCTCCGCATGAGTTCAAGAACGAGGACGAATTCGGTATCTGGGCGGCTAATCGCCTAGAGGAGGCAATTCTTTTTGAGGGGCCTGACACCGTAGCGGCTTTCTTCGTTGAGCCCATCCAGAATGCTGGTGGTTGCTTCACCGCACCGAAGGCCTACTTCAAGCGCGTTCGCGAAATCTGCACGAAGTACGACGTGATCCTCGTGGCCGACGAGACCATCACCGGTTACGGCCGAACTGGAGAGATGTTTGGATCCCAGCGCTACGACATTCAGCCAGACATGATGGTGACCGCGAAAGCAATAACCTCTGGAGCCCAGCCGCTAGGTGCGCTGTTCTTGAAAGAGAAGTTTTTCACGCCTTTTGATGACGGCACCAACACGCTCGCCCATGGCTACACCTTCGGAGGCCACCCGGTGGCCTGTGCAGTGGCACTAGCCAACCTCGACATCTACGACAGGGAGAAGTTGGTGGATAACGTTCGAAAGAACTCCCCTGTCTTCCGCAAGACCCTTGAGAAGCTTTACGACCTACCCATCGTTGGCAACGTCCGCGGAGACGGTTACTTCTTCGCGGTCGAGATGGTGAAGAACAAGGAGACTAAGGAAACTCTCACCGGCCCCGAGGCCGAGAAACTTCTAAGGGGCTTCCTAAACACCGCTCTCTATGAAGCCGGGCTCTACTGCCGCGCTGACGACCGGGGAGATCCTGTGATTCAGCTTGCACCCCCGCTGACGATCGGTCCCAAGGAGTTCGACGAAATCGAGCAAATCTTGAGAAAGGTCCTAACCGAAGCCTGGAAGCGTCTCAAATCCTAGGGTTCTCCACAGCTCTGAAACGCGATCGCAACAAGGTGTGTAGTGTGCACGTATGAGCGAAATCACAGCCCGAGTAACTCTCGGCACTCCCCTCGGTCCGCTCACGATTTGTGTTGCTGAGGGAAAGGTCGTGGAGGTTGGTTTCCCCACCTCCACTCCCCTGCCAGACTTTTCGGAGAGTGACGCCGATAAAGATATCGCTCTATCGGCAAGCAGCCAGCTCAGAGAGTACTTCGCTGGCAAAAGACAGGTGTTTGACCTACCCCTTGTAGCCAGGGGAACAAGGTTTCAGGAGTCAATCTGGAGCGAGATCGAAAAGGTTCCATTTGGCCAAACCGCCACCTACAAAGACCTAGCTATCAGAGCCGGCAAGCCAAAGGCGGCAAGAGCGGTTGGCGGTGCTGTGGGAGCTAACCCAATTGGAATCATCATTGGCTGCCACAGAATCCTTGGCTCTACTGGCAAACTCACCGGCTACTCAGGAGGTCACGGCATTCCCACCAAGGTGAAGCTCCTTGAACTTGAGGGAATCGAATACAAGTGAACACCCGGGTTCATGAGGATGGAATTACTCGCTGCAGCTGGGTTACCGATGATCAGATTTACATCGACTACCACGACAAAGAGTGGGGAACCGAGACCAAGGATCAGCGAGCGCTATTCGAAGGAATTTGCCTTGAGGGCTTTCAGGCGGGACTTAGCTGGATAACAATTTTGAAGCGCCGCGAAGGATTCCGGGCCGCATTCGATAACTTCGACGCGGCCAAGGTCGCGGGCTACACAGAGCAAAGAATAAACAATCTCCTTCTTGACAAGCGAATAATCCGCAACCGGGCAAAGGTGATTTCTGCAGTGAACAACGCCAAAGTGGTCATCGATCAGGATCTTGACCTAGTCGAGCTGATGTGGTCATTTGCTCCAAAGAAAGCTCAAACACTAGCCAAGGGCTTTGAGTGGAAGGCCACTAGCCGGGAATCAGAGGCATTAAGTAAGAAGCTAAGAAGCCTCGGTTTCTCTTTTGTCGGCCCAACCACTATGTATGCACTGATGCAGTCGACGGGTATGGTTCAGGACCATGCGCCGGGCTGTTTTAGAAGGGCCTGAAAAATATCCAGCTCCCACTACATTGGTTTATTGGGAGAGCAAATGACAGCTGAAGAGTTCAATAGGGTTTATCGCGCCCACCTTGCGGACCTGACTCGATTTCTCGCTCGCAGGCTCCCCAGCGATTCGGTCGAAGACATAGCAGCTGACCTATTCGAGATCGCATGGAACAAACGCACCTCAATAACTGCCGGCGGCGAACTTCCCTGGCTTTATAAAACTGCGCGCTACCTAATTGCTAACCATCGCAGAAAGCAGTCTGGTCGCATTGCGATTCTCGAGCGGCTCGCCGAACCAGTAGCAGCACCTTCTGCCGAGGCTGTAGCGATTGCTGATATTTCCATGGCGGCAGCATGGAACGCGCTCAGCCCCAGGGAACAAGAGGTCTTAGCGCTCTGGGCATTTGAGGGGCTTGATGTTCCCGAAATTGCAAAATCACTGGGGCAAAGCGCTAATGCCATCAACATCAGACTTTCGAGAGCCAAAAAGAATCTGCTTCAAGGCTTTGAAAAAACCAGCTCCCCGACTACATAACCAACATATGGAAGACAAAGAACTTAGGGAACTCCTGCGCAAGGCCGACACCAAAGCAGAGATTGACTCACTCGATCAGACCGTCGTTGCAAAGGCGGCAATGAAGGGACGAAAGGCGCCCCTTGGATACAGAGGCGTGAGAACGCTTGTTGGTTCACTAGGTGCAGCGGCCCTGGTGGTTGGCATAACACTCCCCTCCACTCTGCAGCCCCAACCGCTTTTTGAACTCGCCTCCTCTGGAGCTACCGGAAGGGACAGCGCCCTATCAACCACTGCAGAGTCCGCAGTGTCAGCAGATAGCGCCATGATCTGGCCAGGATGGTTCGAATACAACTACATCGCTGATGGGCTCAGCCAAGAGAGCGGAACCGGCGAAATCTTTGAGGTCCGAAAGACTGGCAACCCCTCGCAAATTCTCCAAAAAGTTGCGGCAGTTTTTGGCATCGAGGGGCAGCCAGCGGAGGATGAATGGTCAACCGCCGAGTATCCGAGCTATTCAATTTCAGGTGAAGACTTCAACCTCTCAATTTACTGGTCAGGCCCTGGAGGATGGTATTTCAGTCGCTGGAACCAGGAGTATTTCCGAGGCTGTGATGAGCCTGCCATGGCAGAGGATTCAGATGATGAAGAGCTCATGGTCGACGAGTCCTACGTTTGCGAGGAAATACTCCCGGAGCCTGGTCTAATCCCATCTGAGGCGGAGATGCTCTCCCAGGCCGAGTCAACCTTTGCTGCGCTGGGTATCGAATTCGATAGAGACCTTGCTCGGGTATGGCGTGACGACTGGGGTGGCTCGGTCTCAATGCCGATGACTCTCAATGGCGACCCGATTCCACTGGAGAGCTACTTGGGATGGGGCGCAGATGGACAGATTTCATATGCCTCGGGCTACAGCGTCGAAATAGTTTCGCGAGGAGACTTTGGCACCATCTCTGCGCTAGATGCGGTCAAGCGGATTAGCGACTGGCGCTGGTACGGCTCGGTGGCTTCCAGCTACTACGAGCAGTACTACGCAGAGATGTCGGCAACCTCATCGCTGGCGAGGGATGAATCAATGGCTTCATCCGGTGATGACTTCACCGAAGAGGAGCCGATGCCAGTCGAGCCTGAGAAACCCGCGGAGCCCACCGAGCCAACCGAACCCGAGATTATTGATGTGCTGGTCAATCGCGCAGAGACTGCTCTAGCGGCGGCCTATGACGGAAGCGGAAACATGTGGCTAGTGCCCGCATACATCCTTCACAACGATCAGGGGTGGTTCGACGTAATCATCTCAGTCGAAGAAGGCGTGATTCAGCTCCCTGAGCCCTATGACATCATGCCGCTCGAGGGAGAGGTCGACATGATTGCCCCAGGGTCTGACTAGAAGCCAGCGGGAACCAGAAGTTCTACCTTGCCATCTGACACGCGCGATGTAAGGCCCGCGGCTTTCGACACAGCCGAAACCTCGTCAATGTTGCTGAGTCCTGTTTCCATTGCGGCCCGGACAAAGGCGCCCTTGGCCTTTTTGTTGAAGTGGTTCAGGGCCTTGCCGCTGGCATCATCCAAGACCTCAACGAACCAAGATTCACGACTCTCTGGGACTGGATTTAGCTCAACGTAGGCCTTGGACCGCATGTCCAAAATAGGGCCAACCATTCTTGGCCAAACTGCCTCGTGTGCCTTGGTCCACGTGCTCTTGAGGTTCACGCCAGGAAGCTTTGAGTCAGCGCTAAACCGGTAATAGGGAATGCCCTCGGTTGCCGGAAGTAGCCCAAATAGGGCGGACTGAATAAAGACCTGCTTCTTTGCGCGGAGCTTCGCGCCCTCGCTCATGGTGTCATAAGCCAAAGCGTCATAGAGCACGCCTGTGTAGCGGGCGATGGCGGGCATTGTTGGGGCAGTCAAGAGCTCCAGGTTGGCATCCACGTCGCCTATATTTCTTGCGCCCAACTTGAGCGCCTTGGCGGCCCGTTCCCTATCTGCGCAGAGCTCAGTTAGTTCATGGATTAGGTGGTCTCGAGTCTTATCCAGCGCTGCCCAGATGATTGCTGAACGGTCTATGGAAATGCCGACGCCGCCGGGACGCTTGGTCTCCGACGGCGGAAGCAGAATAAGCATGTACTAGCTGACCAGTTGAGCGTCCCGAACTACGACAGTGACTACGTCAGATTCCATTGAGAGAAACCCGCCTTCTTCGGTCTTGGCAATAACCTTGCCCTCACCGGAGGAGATTCTGATCTCGCCGGCAACCAAAACTGCAAGCATTGGCTCGTGACCTGCGAGCAGTCCAATCTCCCCGACAGCTGTCTTGGCGACGAGCATGTCAGCCTTGCCCGACCAGATTTCCCTCTCGGCCGAGACGACGTTTACGGTGATTTGGTTTCCCACTAACCGAGGTCCTTCTTGATGCGCTCGTAGGCCTTCATGACATCGTCAATGCCACCGCAGTTGAAGAATGCCTGCTCTGGCACGTGGTCAAGCTCGCCATCAGCAATCATGCGGAAGCCCTCAACGGTGTCCTTCAGTGGAACAGTTGAACCCTCGACACCGGTGAACTTGGTGGCCATGTAGGTGTTCTGCGACAGGAACTGCTGAATCCTACGTGCCCGTGACACGGTGATCTTGTCTTCTTCAGAAAGCTCCTCAACACCCAAAATGGCGATGATCTCCTGAAGCTCCTTGTTCTTCTGCAGAATCGCCTTGACCCTGATGGCGGTGTCGTAGTGGTCCTGGCCGATGTAAGCAGGGTTCAAGATTCGAGAGGTTGAAGCAAGAGGGTCCACGGCTGGGTAGAGACCCTTGGCAGCAATTTCACGACTTAGCTCGGTCGTTGCATCTAGGTGAGCGAAGGTGGTTGCTGGAGCTGGGTCGGTGTAGTCATCAGCTGGAACGTAAATTGCCTGAAGCGAGGTAATTGAGTGACCCCTGGTTGAGGTAATGCGCTCCTGAAGGATACCCATCTCATCTGCGAGGTTCGGCTGGTAGCCCACGGCCGATGGCATACGACCAAGCAGTGTGGAAACCTCAGAACCCGCCTGAGTGAATCGGAAGATGTTGTCAATGAACAGAAGCACGTCCTGGCTCTGAACATCGCGGAAGTACTCCGCCATTGTCAGTGCGGAAAGCGCAACGCGAAGACGGGTTCCAGGTGGCTCGTCCATCTGTCCGAAGACTAGTGCGGTCTTCTCGAGAACGCCGGCCTCCTTCATCTCCTCGATGAGGTCATTACCCTCACGGGTTCGCTCGCCAACACCGGCGAACACCGAAACACCGTCGTGGTTCTCGGCAACACGGTAAATCATTTCCTGAATCAGAACGGTCTTACCAACACCGGCACCACCGAACAGACCGATCTTTCCACCCTGCACATATGGAGTTAGTAGGTCGATGACCTTGATGCCGGTCTCGAACATCTGAGTCTTGGACTCAAGCTGGTCGAAGGCGGGTGGAGTGCGGTGAATTGGCCAGCGCTCCTTGACCTCGATTTTCTCGCCCTTTTCGGCGTTGAGAACCTCGCCGATGACGTTGAACACCTTGCCCTTGGTCGCGTCTCCTACTGGAACCGAGATTGGCGCACCAGTGTCATGCACGACACCTCCGCGGACCAAGCCATCGGTTGGCTTCAGAGCAATGGCGCGCACCAAGTCATCACCGAGGTGCTGAGCAACCTCGAGGGTGAGGGTGGACTTGTCCTTGCCCAGGACGATCTCTGTGGTCAGGGCGTTGTAGATGTCTGGAATGGCATCGTGCGGAAACTCGATGTCGACCACCGGTCCGGTCACGCGTGCGATGCGACCCGTTGCTGTCTTTGTGCTCTCGGCCATTGTGCTTTCTCTTTCTTAGTCCTCGGATACCGTGGATAGTGCGTCCGCACCACCCACAATCTCCGAAATCTGCTGGGTAATTTCTGCCTGACGGGCCTGGTTGGCCAGCCTGGTGTAGTTCAAAATCAACTTGTCTGCGTTGTCGGTGGCGCTCTTCATGGCCTTCTGCCTTGCGGCGTGCTCGGCGGCTGCCGACTGCAGCATGGTGTTGTAGACGATGTTCTCAATGTAAACAGGAAGCAGAGAGTCCAGCACTGCCTCTGGTTCTGGCTCGAACTCGTAGAGCGGGAAGACCTCACTGCTCTCGTCATCCTCTGCTTCGACGACCTCCAAGGGCAATAGCCTGGTGGAGTAAGGCTCCTGGACCATCATGGAGACAAACTTGTTTCCGACCAGATAGATCTCGTCGACACCACCCTCAGCGCTTGGCTGCTTGAACTTCTCAAGTACCGCGGCTGCAACCTCGCGTGCCGTTTCAAACTGAGGCTGGTCGGTTGAACCCTGCCACTCCCTAACGAACTCACGCTGGCGGAACTTGAAGTAACCGACCGCCTTTCGACCCACTAGGTAGTAGACAACCTCTTGTCCCTGATCCATCAGAGTCTTCGTGAGCTGCTCGGACTCCTTCAGCACGCTCGAAGAGAACGCACCTGCCAACCCGCGGTCCGAGGTGAAGATCACCACGGCAGAACGAATTGGATTTTCTGTCTGGGTGGTTAGAGGGTGCTCTATGTCGGCATGTGAAGAAACTGCGGATACAGCCCTGGTTACAGCGCGCGCGAATGGGTTAGAGGCTGCAACTCGCTGCTGTGCCTTTTGAATTCGGGATGCCGAAATCAGCTCCATAGCGCGAGTGATCTTCTTGGTCGTCTTGGCAGACTTAATTCGCTGCCTATAGACCCGAAGTTGCGCACCCATTTGCTGTTAGTCCTTTTCTCTACTTCTTTTTTGCCTTGACGATCTTTTGCTGATCGACATCTTCCTCGGCAAGAGCCTCGACGTTGGTCTCGTCAGGCTTTAGAAGGCCCTCACCAGAAGAGGTCTTGAAGGTCTTCTTGAACTTCTCGATCTCTTTCTCAAGTTCTTTGACGGTGTCATCCTCGAGGTTGTTGGTCTCGCGGATGGTGTTTAGGACCTTGGACTTGCGCCCTAGGTGGTCTAGGAACTCACGCTCAAACTTCAGAATGTCAGCAACCGGGACATCATCGAGCTTGCCGGTAGTTCCCGCCCAGATCGAGACTGTCTGCTCCTCCACTGGGTAGGGCGAGTACTGAGGCTGCTTTAGGAGCTCGGTAAGCCTTGCGCCTCGCTCTAGCTGCTTCCTGGAAGCAGCATCTAGGTCAGAGGCAAACATTGCGAAAGCCTCAAGCGAGCGGTACTGGGCAAGCTCAAGCTTCAAGGTTCCCGAAACCTTCTTGATGCCCTTCACCTGAGCCGCACCACCAACACGAGACACCGAGATACCAACGTCAATAGCTGGTCGCTGGTTCGCGTTGAAGAGGTCTGACTGCAAGAAGATCTGGCCGTCGGTAATCGAAATCACGTTGGTGGGAATGAACGCGGAAACGTCGTTTGCCTTGGTCTCGATGATTGGTAGGCCAGTCATCGAACCGGCGCCCAGGCCGTCCGAAAGCTTTGCACAACGCTCTAGGAGCCTCGAGTGCAGGTAGAAGACGTCACCTGGGTAAGCCTCACGGCCTGGGGGACGACGAAGAAGAAGCGAAACCGCACGATAAGCCTCAGCCTGCTTCGAAAGGTCGTCAAAAATAATTAGGACGTGCTTACCGCCGTACATCCAGTGCTGTCCGATTGAGCTACCGGTGTAGGGGGCAAGGTACTTGAAGCCAGCTGGGTCTGATGCTGGGGAGGCAACAATGGTTGTGTACTCCATGGCGCCAGCCTCTTCTAGGGCTGCCTTCACGCCTGCGATAGTGGAACCCTTTTGACCAATAGCTACGTAGATGCAACGGACCTGCTTGTTGACGTCGCCGCTCTTCCAGTTTTCACGCTGATTGATGATGGTGTCTACGGCAATTGCAGTCTTTCCGGTCTGGCGGTCACCGATGATGAGCTGGCGCTGCCCCCTACCAACTGGAATCATGGCGTCGATAGCCTTGATTCCGGTCTGTAGCGGCTCGTGAACGCTCTTACGGTCCATAACGCCAGGGGCCTGAAGCTCAAGGATTCGCGAACCCTCAGCCTTGATGTCACCCAAACCATCGATTGGACGACCCAGTGGGTCAACAACGCGACCCATGAATCCGTCACCGACTGGAACCGAGAGCACCTCACCTGTGCGGTAGACCTCCATGCCCTCTTCGATGCTGTCGAACTCGCCGAGGATAACCACACCGATCTCGCGCTCGTCCAGGTTCAGGGCGAGGCCGATGGTGCCGTCTGCAAATCGCAGTAGCTCATTGGCCATTGCACTTGGTAGTCCCTCGACGTGGCAAATACCGTCGGCTGCGTCGGTTACGTAACCAACTTCTGCCTTGTCTGACTTACCCGGCTCGTAGGACGAAACGAAGTCCTTCAGGGCATCCCGAATCTCATTCGGGCTGATCTTGAGCTCTGACATTGCTTCCTCTTATTCCTTTACTTATTTCAGCTCAGCTGAGCTGCAATCTTGCGTTTACCAACTTTGTTAGAACAGTGCCGTCAATGACCTCACCATTCACGGTGACGTGAACGCCACCAATAACCTCTTCGTTTACCTCAACATTGAGCTGCAGCTCTCGGCCAAAGGCCTTCGCCAGGGCCTTGCCTAGGCGGTCAACCTGCTCCTTCGATAGCTGCTTAGCCACGGTGACGTGTGCTACAGACTCCCCTGCAAACTCGGCCAGCCAAAGTCCATACTGCTCAATGACCTCGGCAAACCTCTTGTAGCTTCTGGAGTAAACCGCCTGCTTTGCAAGCACTAGCGCTGCCTCAGAAACTTTCTTTGCCAGCAGCTTTGCTACCAATTCAGCTTTGCCATCCTGTGGCGCTCTGGTTGAAGAGAGTGCGAGCTCCAACTCTGGATCATGTGAGCTGAGCTGACCAATCTCAAAGAGCTCGGTCTGCAGGCCATCTAGATCCTTGCTCTGGGAGGCAACGGCCCTTACCCCAGCCTGCTCAAGAGCCGCCGCGATGTCGCGCGAGGCACTCCAGCGCATAGATGCTGCCGCCTTGGCAAGGCTCTTGGCCTTATCCATCGCCCCGGCAAAAACTGCATCGACTACCTTCTCTTTATTTGCCGCCTCGGCGGAAGGATCCGAAAGCATGGAGCGCAGCTGGGCGCTCTGCTGAATGGCATTGGAGATGGTGAAAAGCTCGCCAGCGAGCTTTAGATCGATGCCGCTTAGTGAATCCAGTTTCTCCTGGAGCGCTAAACGTGATTGCCGGGTTGATGAGGCCATTTACTTACTCGCCTTCTTACCCTCGAGTTCGCTGATGAAGTCGTCGACGACCTTGTTTGCCACTTTGTCGTCCTTGAGCTTCTCGCCAACGATTCGAGACGCAAGTTCAATTGCCAAGGCGCCGATTTCACCCTGTAGAGCCCTTGCTGCAGAGTCGCGCTCGGCAAGCAGGGAGCTCTTGGTGGTCTCAGTTAGCCGCTCAACATCCTGAGCCGCCTGCTCCTTGAGCTCGGCAAGAATCTGCGCACCTTCGCTCCTAGCCTCCTCGCGGATGCTAGAAGCCTCGCTGCGAAGCTTTTCCTGCTCGGCCAGAACGAGCGCCGTGCGGTGCTCGGCGGCCTTTTGGGCCTCCTCAGCCTCAGCTAGGCGTCCTTCAATTGCCTTTGCTCGCTCATCGAGCATGTTCTTGAACCCTGGCAGGACCTTGAACCAGAAGAAGGTGAGCAGAATCACGAAGATTACGGAAGACCAGATGATGTCGTAGTCAGCCGGAATCAGCGGATTTGGTTGTTCACCACCCTCGGGTGCAGTCGCTGCAAGAATCTTGGTAATCATGCTTAGGCGAAGATGAATGGGGTTGCCAGACCAATCAGTGCCAGAGCCTCAGTAAAGGCGATACCTAGCCACATTGTCACCTGGAGGCGACCAGCTAGCTCAGGCTGACGTGCGATTGACTCGATGGTCTTGGAGACCACCAAACCCACACCAATTCCTGGACCGATAGCAGCGAGGCCGTAACCTACGACTGCGATGTTGCCGGATAGTTCGGCGATGTTTACTGCGTCCACTTGATTTCCTTCCGTGGTTGTTTAGTGTTCGTCTGCCAATGCCAACTGGATGTAGACAGTGGTCAGAAGTGTGAATACGTATGCCTGCAAGACAGACACCAAAATTTCAAAGAGGGTAAAGGCAAAGCCAAATAGCAAGGTTCCCGCCCCAAAGAACTGGAAGATTCCCTCCGCCTGGAAAAAGAAGAAGTGCGTCGCCGAGAAACACAGCACCAAAAGCAGGTGGCCAGCAACCATGTTCATCAGAAGACGAAGCGCCAAGGTGACAGGACGAAGAATGAAGGTCGACAAGAACTCGATAGGTGTCACCAGTGTGTAGAAATAGACCGGAACGCCCGATGGGAACAGGGCATTCTTGAAAAAGCCCATGCCGTGACGTTTGATGCCCGCGTAAATGAACGTTACGTACGCAGCCGCAGCCAAAACCAGTGGAATACCGATTACCGAGGTTCCGGCAATGTTCGCGAATGGAATGATTCCGGTTATGTTCATGCCAAGCACCATGAAGAAGATGGTCGTAAGAAGTGGCAGGAACCTATCGCCGTCCTTTTCACCAAGCTGATCGTGAGCAATGGACTTTCTGACGAAGTTCAGCGCCATCTCACCAAGCAACTGGAAACGACCGGGAACTACCTGGCCCGCTTTCACCGACTGGTTAAACTTCCGAGCCCAGAGCCAGAAAAGTACGAGTAGCAAAACCATGACGATGAGTCGAATCATCATGATTCGGTTTATTGCAAAGGGAGTTCCCTCAAAAAGGAATACCTCGGGGTAGAACTCGTAAATCGTCGGCGGGCTAAATTGGCCGTCCTCGGCCGCCAACTTCAGAGCAGTGAACAGGATAGTTCTCCCCTGTTAGGGCGACCTAGGCCGCACTTTGCATGGTTTGGATTTCTCCAAGAGTTTACAAGACCAACAAGGGCCAAACTTACCCAATTCCAAAATTGGCAGACTAATTTTCGACCGCGGGCAGCTTTGAGCTCAGCACGAGGTAAGAATCAATCGAAAGGCCACCCAAAACCGATGTCACAATTGCGAAAAAGAACATAGGACCCGACATAAACTCTGCACCCTGCAACGCTCCAAGCAAAACAGCAAAGAGCAATATCTTGAGTAGCCAGCCTCCGAGAACGAGACCGTAAAATCCATTGAGCGGCAGCCTGCTGCCGATTCGAATGCTAAGAATCGTCAAAACACCAAAGCTGACCGACACTGCAGCCGCAATAAGTGCCGAATAGACCCCGGGCAGACCAAAGATCAGCAGCCCGACAAGCGATCCGAGAGCGGCGATGACAACGGCCAGCAGGAGCGAGAGCTTTAGAGCGAGCCCGAACAGATCAGCGCTGTTTCGCTGCATTTCGCCTCCTACGTTTCGCCACCCTCGCAAATACTGGCCAGTAGGTATGTACCAGAGCCAGAATCTGCCAGAAGCCAAAGATTATCAACACCTGTGCCAGCTCAAGCCAGAAAAACAGCAGCAAACTTGTCGAGACAAAAGCGGTCCAGTGATAAAAGACGAGAACGGCACCCTGGTGAGAATGGCCAATGTCCTGGAGCTGGTGGTGGATGTGCTCCTTGTCCGGAGCAAACGGTGATTTACCCCTTCTCAGGCGCCTCACGACAGCAAGCAGAAGATCCAGCAGTGGGAGCACGAGAATAAAGACCGGCAGAGCAAGAGGTATCAAGGCTGGAAGCAGGTCGTTACTGGTGACTGTCGCAGGGTCAATTGACCCAGTCACCTGAATGGCGCTGGTCGCCATCAGCAGCCCGAGTAGCATCGCACCTGAGTCACCCATAAAGATCTTCGCAGGACGCCAGTTGTGGGGAAGAAAACCAAAAACCAAACCCAAAACAATCGCGGATAGCAGGCCCGCGGTTGAGAAGTAGTTGGTTGGTGAGGTCTGCTGAGCAAGCAGGTAGGTATAGATGAAGAACGCAAAGGTCCCGATGGCCACCACCCCAGCCGCTAAGCCATCGAGCCCATCTATGAAGTTGACCGCGTTCATTACCAGCACCACGACGAACACGGTGATAGCCAGAGAGACTCCAAAGCTACCTACAGTGATGCCCCCGATTGGGAGAGAAACAATCTGCACGCCTGAGGAGGCGAGAATCCAGGCGGCAGCCATCTGGCCACCCATCTTCGCTGTCCAGTCAAGCTCGATGAGATCATCAAGCAAACCGATTACGACAATGAGCCCACCCGCACCGATGATTGCCCAAATCGGACCTGGTTCCGTGAAAATCGATTCAAACCAACCAAAGCTCCCGGCCGCATAGAACCCAGCGAAGAGCCCAATAAGCATGCCAAGACCGCCAATGCGCGGGGTCGGAGATTTATGAACATCGCGATCGCGTATCGCTGGTGTGATGTTGTAGCGCTTAGCAAGTGATCTGACTCCCCAGGTCGCACCAAAGGTCACGATTGCCGTGATCAGAGCGACCAGGAAGTAGGCCCGCACTAGTCGACCTCTAGCTCCACGTTGCCGATGACAGATCGAATTCTGTCGAGAGAGATTGCTCCCTTTCGGAGGACCCGAATGGGTTCTCCGTCACGAACCTGAGTCAGATCCAAAATCGTGGAAGCCTCGGCCTTGGGCGATGCTCCACCGTCAAGATAGACAGCCACTTTGTCGCCAAAATGCTCCACTGCCTGCTGCACGTTGACAGCCGCATCCTTACCGGTCAGGTTCGCACTTGAGACCGCAAGCGGACCAACGTCTTCCAAGAGCGCAAGGGTGATCTTGTGATCTGGGACACGAAGGGCGACTGTTCCTCGAGTTTCACCCAGATCCCACTCGAGCGAGCGTTGAGCCTTGAGGACCATGGTGAGTGCTCCGGGCCAGAAGGCAGCTGCCAACTGATTTGCAACCAGCGGTAGATCGGCAGCGAGCGCCGACATTGTTTCAACTTTAGGTATCAAGACCGGTGGCGGCATCGTCCTGTCCCGACCCTTGGCATTTAGAAGTGCCTCGACGCCCTTGGCGCTGAACGCATTAGCGGCAATGCCGTAGACAGTGTCAGTTGGGAGGACAACCAACTCGTTGCGGTCGAGCGAGACCTTGGCAAGCCGAAAGCCTGTCAAAAGGTCGGTGTCCACCGAGCAGTCATAAACCCTCTGCAAGCTTTCCCTACTTTCTCAAGGCGCTGACAGCGCGCAGTCTTCCCGTGTTATCAGGATGCACGCTCACCGAGCGCCAGCCCTCCGACAATAGTAATTCACGAACATCATCTGACTGCCCGTCGGCGTGCTCGATCACAAGCAACCCTCCTGACCTCAGAGGAACTTGAGCAACCACCGCCAGCTCGCGAATTGCATTGAGTCCATCCTCGCCCGAGTAGAGAGCTAGTTCAGGATCGTGGTCCCTAACCTCTGGGTCGATGGGCACTGCGTTCGCAGGTATGTATGGCGGATTGCTGATTACTAGGTCCAGACTCTCCTGCTTGGGCAGCTCGGCTGCAAAGTCACCAACTATCAGCTCAACCGAAGGCGCCAAAGTCTCAATGTTTCGCCTTGCGAACTCTGCGGCATCCTCTGAGGCCTCTACTGCCACAACGGTTGCCGGGGTTTCTCTCGCTAAGGATATTGCTATCGCGCCAGAACCAGTTCCAACATCAACCGCACGACCCGCGGATGGTAGAGACCTCAGAAAGTCAATTCCTATTTGGGTCACCATCTCTGTCTCAAACCTTGGCACAAATACCCCACGGCCGACCTGCAGCTCGACTGACCTGAACGGAGCTTTACCGGTTATGTGCTGGAGGGGTTCTCTTTGCTCACGTCTTCTAACTAGACCCTCGAGCTGTGAGAGATCCCGACTCTCTCCGGTGAGAACCATTGCGGTCAACTCGCCTCGTGAGACCCCAAGAAAGTCGGCAAGCAGAATCTCACTCTCTGCATCAAATGACACTATGCCAACGGCCTGAAGCCGCTGCGAAATGGTGGCGAGTGCCTCAGTTAGAAGATTCGGTATTGCCAAGGGCCGCGAGCCTTGCCTCTTCGTCCATCTTGATTGCCGACTCAACTATTGGATCTAGCGCCCCGTCCATTACCTGATCAAGGTTGTAGGCCTTGTAGCCGGTGCGGTGGTCGGCAATCCGATTCTCTGGGAAGTTGTAGGTGCGGATTCGCTCTGAACGGTCCACGGTGCGGACCTGACTCTTTCGTGCCGCAGATTGCTCGGCGTCGATGGCCTCTTGCTGAAAAGCCAACAGTCTCGCGCGAAGAACGCGCATTGCGGCCTCTCGGTTTTGTAGCTGGCTCTTTTCGTTCTGCATCGAGACCACGATGCCTGTCTCGAGGTGCGTTATTCTCACCGCCGAGTCCGTTGTGTTCACAGACTGCCCGCCAGGACCAGATGACCTAAAGACATCGACCCTGATCTCGTTGGGAGAGATTTCAACTTCCTCGGGCTCGTCAACCTCAGGAAACACGAGAACTCCAGCGGCAGAAGTATGGATTCGACCCTGTGTCTCGGTCACGGGCACGCGCTGCACTCGGTGAACGCCACCCTCATACTTCAGGTGTGCCCAGACACCCTGAGCCGGATCGGTTGAAGAGGACTTCACCGCAACCTGGCAATCTTTGATGCCACCAAGGTCAGACTCGGTTTTATCGAGCACCTCAGCTTTCCAGCCTTTAGCGGATGCGTAGTGCAAATACATCCTCAGAAGGTCCCCGGCAAACAGCGCTGATTCGGCTCCGCCTTCGCCGGCCTTGATCTCGAGAATCACATCTCGCCCGTCATCGGGATCCCTTGGAATCAGCAGTCGCCTGAGCCGCTCTTTCGCGGTTGCAAGCTGCTCCTCAAGTTTTGGTAGCTCTGCGGCAAAACTCTCGTCCTCGGCTGCCAGCTCAGTCGCGGCCTCCAAGTCCTGCTCAATTCTGGTGGCCTCTGAATCGGCATCGAGAATTGTGCTGAGCTCGGCGTAGCGCCGATTCAGTTTCTTAGACAGCGCAGGGTTGGAGTGAACCGCCGAGTCGCTGAGCTGCTCTTGCAAACTCGCGTGCTCGGCTCTCAGGCCAGCAAGCGAATCCTGCAAAGCTATTCCGAATCGGTCTCGGTAGGAACTGGCATTGACTTCTCAAGCTTGAGAAGGAACTCAACGTTGCTCGCGGTGTCCTTCAATCTTGAGAGCACAAGCTCAAGTGCCTGCTGCTGCTCTAGACCTGCTAGGGCCCTGCGAAGCTTCCAGATGATCTTGGTCTCCTGCTGGCTCATCAGCATCTCCTCGCGGCGTGTGCCGGAGGCGTTGATGTCTACCGCAGGGAAAATCCTCTTGTCAGCCAGCTGGCGCGACAGCCTGAGTTCCATGTTTCCGGTGCCCTTGAACTCCTCGAAGATGACCTCATCCATCTTGCTTCCGGTCTCTACAAGAGCGGTAGCAAGGATGGTTAGGGAGCCACCGTCCTCAATGTTTCTAGCCGCACCAAAGAAACGCTTTGGAGGGTAGAGGGCTGAGGAATCAACACCACCGGAGAGGATTCGGCCAGAGGCAGGGGCACTCAAGTTGTAGGCACGGCCAAGTCTGGTAATCGAGTCAAGCAGCACGACAACGTCGTGACCCATCTCCACCAGTCGCTTAGCTCGCTCAATGGCTAGTTCAGCAACGGTTGTGTGGTCATCTGCCGGGCGGTCAAACGTCGAGGCAATTACCTCTCCCTTGACCGTGCGCTGCATGTCGGTAACTTCCTCGGGACGCTCGTCGACCAAAACGACCATGAGGTGAACCTCAGGGTTGTTAGCCGAGATTGCGTTAGCAATCGCCTGAAGCACCAGGGTCTTTCCGGCCTTCGGTGGGGAGACGATCAGACCACGCTGACCCTTACCAATCGGGGCGA
This sequence comes from Candidatus Aquiluna sp. XM-24bin5, assembly GCA_003149555.1. The sequence goes on along the minus strand of QCWE01000001.1, from coordinate 133,404 downwards.
CTAGGTCAATGATTCTCGTCGAGAGCTTTTTGTTATCGGTCTCAAGACGCAGCCTGGTGTCTGGATAGAGCGGAGTCAGCTTGCCAAATTCGACTCTGGCAGCAGCCTCCTCTGGAGTCTGGCCATTGATGGACTCAACTCGAACAAGCGCGTTGAACTTCTGGCGCTGGTTCTCACCCTCGCGAGGCTGCCTGATTGAACCAACCACGGCGTCACCCTTGCGAAGACCATACTTTTTGACCTGACCCTGGGAAACGTAGACATCGTTTGGACCTGGGAGGTAACCACTTGTGCGCAGGAATGAGTAGTTGTCGAGGACATCGAGGATTCCGGCCACAGGAAGTAGGACGTCATCTTCAGTAATCTCTGGCTCGACATCTTCCTGGTTGCGCCTGCGATCACGATCGCGGTAGCGACCCCTGCGATTGCGTCCGCCACCCCTTCGGTCATCATCGCGGTCGCGCTGGTTCTCGCGGTCAGAGTTGCGGGTCTCGCGGTCTTCACGACGATCCGAAGCCTTTTCCTTGTTCTCAGAGGAGCTCTCTGACTTCTCCGGGCTAGCTGTGCTCTCGCCCTCAGCCTTTTCTGCGGCTGGCTTTGAGCTCTTGCGGGCTCTGGAGGCTGGAGCCTTCTTCTCCTCGCTGTCGGTCTTTGACCCGGCGGCAGAGGTGTTCTCGGCTGGCTTTGAATCCTCGGGCTTTGCCTCGGTTTTCTCCTCAGTCTTTGCTGAGGCTGCCGATGAGCTCACACGCCTGGTGCGCTTTACCGGCTTTTCTTCTTGGATTTCATCCATTGTGTATTTTTCTCATTTCTTTGCGGCGCGAAACCGCGATTCAGAATTGAATGAAGATGCAGAGGGGCTTATTTAGCTGCCTGATCCTGGCTGCTAGATAAGACTAGCACCTTTGACATCAACTGCAAGTGGCATGGCGTCCCAACCTGGGAAATTCTTCTCAACGTGTGAGATAGCTGAAAGCCGTTTCTGTGGATCGTCTTCCAGCACCAGCACCGATGGACCGGCACCAGAAACCACTGCAGGGTGGCCCTTCGACCGAAGAGCTGCAATTAGTTCCGAAGTCTGCGGCATTGCGCTAGCTCTGTAGTTTTGGTGGAGCCTGTCCTCTGTGGCTGCCATTAGAAGTTCAGGACTCTGGGTTAGTGCCGCAACGAGAAGCGCCGACCGAGAAACATTGAAGACTGCGTCAGTGTGCGGCACGGACTGCGGCTGCAAGGACCGAGCCAGCGAAGTCGACATCTGATTCGAAGGAACCAAAACCAAGGGTGACAAACCCCGGTGGGTGGTGAGTTTTTTGTGGTGCGGGCCGCCCTCGTCCATCCACGCCACCGTCAAGCCACCGAATAGCGCCGGTGCCACGTTGTCGGGGTGTCCCTCCAACTCGGTTGCAAACTCGAGCAGCTCCTGCTCCGAGAACTGCTTCTCTCCCTCTAGAAGCCCTGCCGCAATCATCACTCCACCGGCTACTGCAGCACCCGAAGAACCCATACCCCTGCCGTGGGGGATGTTGTTGTGACAGACAAGCTTCAGTACGGGTACCTTCTTGCCCAGCGAGTCAAAGACGACTTTGATCGCCCTAAATACGAGGTTGTTTTCATCGCGGGGCGCATCCTTTTGGCCCTCCCCAATGATCTCGATCTCAAGCTTGGAGCCAACTGTTTCTGCCGAATACTCGTCGTAGAGCGAGAGTGCCATGCCTAGAGTGTCGAAGCCAGGTCCGAGGTTGGCGCTAGTCGCAGGAATCTTTGCTGTTACCTTCATTTGCGCTCCAAACCTAGAATCTCAGCGACCGAGGAGGCCGAGGTCGGGACTTTCTTTGGCTTTATCTTCCTGCCGTTCTCGTCCTTCAGTGCCCAGTCAGGATCCTTGAGGCCGTGGCCAGTCACAGTTACCACGATGCGGTCTACCTTCGGTAGCTCACCTAGTTGCTTGAGCTTGTAAAGACCGGCTGCGCCAGTAGCGCTGGATGGCTCGACAAACACGCCTGCCTCTTGCGACAGGAACCTGTGCATCCACAGAATCTCTTTGTCGCTGACAGAACCGAATCCACCGCCGCTGTCTCGCTTGGCCTCCTGAGCAAGATCCCATGATGCCGGGTTTCCAATGCGGATTGCCGTGGCAATCGTCTCAGGCTTAGCCACCGGTGAACCCTGAATGAAAGGAGCAGAACCTGCAGCCTGGATGCCATACAGCATTGGCTGCTTCTTGATTCGCTGGTCGGCAACTTCTTCGCGATAACCGAGGTGGTACGCAGAGATGTTGCCGGCATTTCCAAGCGGCATTGCGTGAAGATCTGGCGCCTCGCCCAAGACATCAACGACTTCAAAGGCAGCCGTCTTTTGCCCCTGAAGCCGGTTGGGGTTAACCGAGTTCACGAGGAACACCGGATAGTTCTCACTCAACTCTCGCGCGAGTCTTAGGCAGTCATCAAAGTTGCCTCGAACCTGAAGAATTTGAGCCTTATGGGCAACAGCCTGAGACAGCTTGCCCCAGGAAATCTTTCCGGCCGGCACCAGAACAACAGACTGCATTCCTGCCTTGACCGCATAGGCGGCAGCGGCAGCGCTGGTGTTACCGGTTGAGGCCGCGATTACCGCCTTTGCACCATCTCCGAGTGCTTTGGAGACGGCCGTCGTCATACCTCGATCTTTGAAGCTCCCCGTTGGGTTCATGCCCTCAAACTTGAGGTGGACGCTCCCAACATCCAGCAGCCTTGCAAGTGCAGGTGCCTCAATCAATGGCGTCCCGCCCTCTCCAAGAGTGACTACCGGGTCGTCCTTGGTAAAGGGAAGCCTGTCCATGTATTCGCGGATAACGCCCCGCCACTGATGAGCCATTAGACGCCCTCCACCCTGATTACGGAATTCACGCGCTTCACAGCAGAATTCTTTGCCAGCTCCGAGGCGAGCCTCTCCAGAGCAGCCTCAGAGGCCGAATGCGTCATGATGGTAAGAAGTGCAAGTTCTGTGTCTGCAGCACCGCTTTGAGCGACCGTCTCAACACTCACGTCATTGTCGGCAAACTGCTTCGCCACCGAGGCGAGCACGCCCGGTTCGTCTTTGACCTCCAAGGTGATTTGGAAGCGGGTAAAGATTGCCTGCACCGGCATCACCTCTAAGTCGGCGTGGGTTGAGTCTCCCAGTCCTGGGCCTCCTGCAAGGTGTCGCTTTGCGGCCGAAACCAGATCACCTAGAACCGCGGACGCCGTCTCTGGACCCCCGGCTCCAGCTCCATAGAACATGAGTCTTCCCGCACTCTCAGCCTCAACAAACACCGCGTTGTAAGCACCCCTAACGGCCGCGAGCGGATGGTCCAGAGGAATCAAGGTTGGGTGAACCCTGGCTACCAAACCTTCACCGGTGTCCCCTGCTCGTTCGCAGATGGCGAGAAGCTTTACGGTGTAGCCAGCCTGCCTTGCGGTCTCAATTTGCAAAGCGGTTATGGATGTAATCCCCTCGCGGTGAACCCTGTCCACAGGCACCTCACTGTGGAATGCCAATCCAGCGAGAATCGCGGCTTTGCTGGCCGCGTCATAGCCCTCTACGTCTGCTGTTGGATCTGCCTCTGCGTAACCAAGCGCCTGAGCCTCAGCCAAGGCGTCCTCGAAGCTCGCCCCCGTTGTCTCCATTTGATCGAGGATGTAGTTGGTCGTGCCGTTCACGATTCCCATAACGCGATTGATCTTGTCGCCCGCGAGCGATGCCCTCAATGGACGAATGATTGGAATTGCGCCACCCACAGCTGCCTCGTAGTAGAGCTGAGCACCAAACTGCTGGGCAAGAGCAGTTAGTTCAGATCCGTGAGCCGCGATGAGTGCCTTGTTGGCGGTTATGACATCCGCTCCAGCGTTAAGCGCCATCGCGATCCAGCTCTTTGCAGGCTCGATCCCTCCCGCAAGCTCAATAACAATGTCAGAGCCAAGAATGACCGACTCCGCATCTTCAGTAAGCAGTTCCTTCGGAAGCTCAACGTCTCGCTTTGCGCTCTTGTTTCGAACTGCAATACCTACAAGCTCGAGTTCCGCACCCACACGCTTGGCTAGCTCCTCACGATTCTCAATCAGGAGCCGGGCAACCTGAGATCCCACTGAGCCAGCACCCAGTAGACCAACACGGATAGGCCTGTATGCAGCCTGCATTACTCTCCACCTCCGGGTTGGTAGCCCATGTCTCTTTCGAGCAGATCCTGCTCGGACTCTGCCCTCACCAGCGCCTTGGCTTTACCGCCACTGACGGCAACGAGAGCCGGCCTGGGAACAAAGTTGTAGTTAGAAGATAGCGAAAAGCAGTAGGCACCTGTTGCCGGAACCGCCAATAGATCGTTTACAGCCAAGTCGCCGGGCAACATCTCGTGCCTGACCACGATGTCCCCAGACTCGCAATGCTTTCCAACCACGCGAGATAACACACCCTTCTCCGAGGAAGCTCTGGAAGCCAGCGCAGCGGAGTACTCGGCCTCATAGAGGGCGGGGCGGATGTTATCGCTCATTCCTCCATCAACGCTTACGTAGCGACGAGTTGCTCCAGCTCCCGCCTCAGAAATGTGAACCTCTTTGGTTGTGCCAACTGAGTAGAGAGTTACCCCCGCTGGGCCTGCAATGATTCGACCAGGCTCGAACGCAAGCCTTGGAACCTTGATACCCAGCTCCCCGCACTTTTTGGCGACGGCGGTGACGATTTGCTCAGCCAGCTCTTCAATTGGCATTGGGGAGTCTGCTGAGGTGTAGCTAATACCGAATCCGCCGCCGAGGTTTAGCTCAGGAACATCGCCGTCCGCTAAAAGCTTTGAGTGAACCTCAAGAAGCTTTTCCGCGGCCGCAACAAAGCCATCCACCGCGAAAATCTGAGACCCGATGTGTGAGTGAAGGCCCAAAAAGCTTAGGTGCGAGTGACTTCGAATTTTCTCCACCATAGACGGCACGTCCTCAAGCGCAATGCCGAATTTCTGGTCTTCCCTGGCAGTCGCTAGATACTCATGGGTGCTGGCATGAACCCCTGAATTTACTCGCAGTCTCACAGGTTGAACCTTGTCCTGCGCTCCAGCTATCGAGGCGATCCGCTCTATCTCAATCTCAGAGTCGATAACTATCGCAGAAACGTCGGCACTTACCGCCCTGCCAATCTCCACGAGAGACTTGTTATTTCCGTGCACGCCAAGGCGCTCGCCGGGCGTGCCGGCTGCAAGTGCAACTGCAAGCTCACCACCGGTGGAAACATCAATTGCATAGCCGGCCTCGACAATCCACCTCGCGATGTCAGTGGTCAGAAGTGCTTTTGAGGCGTAGTAAAGCTTTACCGTTGTTCCGGCTTTTGCGGCAGCCGCTTCAAAAGAGCTCTTCACCGCCTGAAGGCGGGCTTCAAAGTCATCCTGGTCGACAACATACAACGGGGAGCCGTATTGCCTGACAAGCTCAGGAGAGCTGATGCCTCCAAGTTCCAGCTCACCGCGGTCGTTCCGGCTTGCCGAGGCTGGCCAGACTGCAGAGTCAAGAAAGTTAGTGTCCTTGTCCTCACTGAGCCAGCTCGGAGATAGAGGATTCAGCATTGCCATTACATCCTCTCCGGCGCGCTTACGCCGAGCAAACCGAGGCCATTTGCCAAGACCACTCCCGCTGCATCATTGAGCCAGAGCCTCGTCCGGTGGACGGCCTCAACTTTACTTGCGGGCAAAGGCAGGATTCTGCATGCGTCATAGAAGCGGTGATAGCTGCCAGCAACCTCCTCGAGGTAGCGGGCGACGCGGTGCGGCTCTCTAAACTCCGCGGCCTGCGAGACTACCCGAGGAAACTCGGCGAGCTTTGCCAGGAGCTCTGACTCGCTAGGTTCGCTCAGTAGCGCCGGGTCAAACTCGCTCCGATCAACATCCAAGGTCGGTGCATTACGGTCAACCTGCTTGGTTCTCGCGTGAGCGTATTGAACATAAAAGACTGGATTGTCGTTGGTGTGCCTCGCAAGCAGCTCAACATCAATGTCAAGAGGCGAATTAATCGACGAGCGAGTCAGTGCATACCTGGCGGCATCAACACCGACTGCATCAACAAGATCTTCCATTGTCACGACGTTGCCGGCTCGTTTAGACATGCGAACAGGCTCCCCATCCCTAACTAGGGACACCAGCTGGCCAATGAGAATCTCCATGTTCTTTCCGGGCACATCGCCGAATGCAGCGGACAGCGCCATCATCCGCGGCACATAACCGTGGTGATCTGCTCCCAGCATGTAGATTGCTGCATCAAAACCGCGGCTTCGCTTATCTAGGTAGTAGGCGATGTCACCTGCGATGTAAGCAGAGTCACCGTCAGACTTGACCACCACGCGGTCCCGATCGTCGCCAAAGGAGCTCGAGCGAAGCCAAACTGCACCCTCTTCTTCGAAGATGTGGCCAAGCTCGCGGAGCCTCGAAATGGACCTTTCTACAGCACCAGACTCGTATAGCGAGTTTTCGTGGAAGAAAACGTCGAAATGAACTCCGAAGTCCTCTAAGGACTGTTTGATCTGTTCAAACATCATGCTCACACCGGCAGCCCTGAAGGCCTCCTGCTGCTCTTCTCCTGAAAGCTCGAGAACCTCAGGCTGGCTGGCAAGAATTTGCTGGGCGATATCTGTTATGTATTCGCCGGCGTAGCCATCCTCGGGTGCAGGCTCTCCCAGTGCGGCTGCAACTAATGACCTCGCAAAGCGATCTATCTGCGCGCCGTGGTCATTGAAGTAGTACTCGCGTGTCACCTCGGCACCCTGAGACTGGAGGATTCTGGCAAGCGAGTCCCCAACGGCTGCCCACCTTGTTCCCCCAAGATGAATTGGGCCGGTTGGATTTGCCGAGACAAACTCTAGGTTGAGCTTCTGCCCCGCAAGCTCTGCCGAGAGACCATACTCTTCGCCCATTTCAACAATGGACTTTGCTAAAGCACCTGCAGCGGCATCCGAAACAAAGAAATTTATAAATCCAGGGCCTGCAACCGAGACAGACTCGACCCCATCGGTTTTCGCTAGGGCGTCCGCAAGCTGCTGTGCCAGGTCTCTTGGATTTATGCCCAATTTCCCAGCTAGCTGCATCGCTACATTGGTTGCCCAGTCTCCGTGCTCACGGTTTTTTGGCCGCTCTACAACCACCTCCGTAGGCACCACTGCGGGTTCAAACGCGCCAGATTCAGCCAATGACCTTAGGGCATTGACTATTGCCTCGTTGAGCTGTTCTGGCGTCAAAGGATTTCCTGGTTAGGGGCGAAAAATGCCGACTCTGGCACTTGGGGGTAGGCCTAAATCATACCCTCCGGCCTTGCGAGACTAAAGGGGTGCGACCCAGGCTGTCGAGTTACCCGGAAGCTTGCCTCCAGAGATAGGACTCGATGAAATGAGCACCTCACCGCCGGGAAGCTCGACCTCTGTGTCTCCAAAATTCGTAATGCAGGTAATCCCATCACGAACAAATGCTGTGGTCTTGACTGGCGCCTCAAGCCAATTGAGGGTCTCCGAGCTAAACGCAGACTTCCTCAGCTGAATTGCCTTGCGGTAGAGATTCAGAGTCGAATCTGCATGCTCTTGAGCCTCGACATTGGTCTGAGAAAACCACTTCGGTTGCGGGAGGTGGGCGCCTGCAGGTCCAAATCCAAATGAGCTTCCGCTGCTCTTCCAAGGCAGCGGCACACGGCAACCATCTCGTGACTTTAGTTTCCCCTCACCTCGAAACCACTGTGGGTCCTGCATGTCCTCGGCAGGAATATCAAGAACCTCGTGAAGACCAAGCTCCTCACCCTGATAGATGTAGGTCGACCCTGGGAGAGCGAGGATTAGAAGCGTTGCAGCCTTCGCCCTTGAAAGCCCCAGGTCAAAGTCAAGATTTGGATTCAACCTGTTCTCTATGTACCAACGGTGCTCATCACCGAATCCGTCAGCTGACTCTCCGTATCCCGGAATCGCGAGCCTTGTCGCATGCCTAATCACATCATGGTTAGACATAACCCAGGTCGAGGAGGACCCCGTTTGGCTGCTCATCTGCAGATTGTCCTCGATGATCTCGCGGAAGCTCTGTGCGTCCCATTTTGAAGCTAGAAGATCAAAGTTGAACGCCTGACCCAGTCCGTTTTCAGAGGCATACGGAGGACGACGATTTGGGTGCACCCAGGCTTCGGCGACGGCGACTCTTGGCGGGTCATACTCATTGAAAACCCTTCGCCAATCCGCGTACACCTCGTGAACCTCGTCGCGATCGAATATGGGATCGGTGCCGTCGTCTTTCATGACAGAGAGTGCGTAAGAATCCCGGTCTGGAAGAGGCTCAAGATTTTTCTTCAAAGCATGGGCGACATCGATTCGGAACCCATCGACGCCGCGGTCAGACCAAAAGCGCAGGGTGTCCAGGAAGTATTGGTTCACCTCCTCGTTGTCCCAGTTGAAATCAGGCTGCTCCTTTGCGAACAGGTGCATGTACCACTGGCCGTCTGGAACCTGAGTCCAGCCCTCCGGACCAAAGTGGCTCGCGAGCTTTGAGGGAGGCTCCGCCCCGCCTTCGCCCTTGCCATCTCTGAAGATGTAGCGATCACGAGCCTTAGAACCTGGCTCGCTGTTGAGGGCCTCGATGAACCACGCGTGACGGTTAGAAGAGTGATTAGGAACGATGTCTACGAAGACTCTGATGTTCCGCTCGTGAAGCTTGGACACTAACTCATCAAATTCTTCAAGCGTTCCAATTCGCTCGTCTATTGCCTGGTAGTCGTCAACGTCATAACCTCCGTCTGCAAGCTGGGAGGGGAAAAACGGCGACATCCAAACCGCGTCAATGCCGAGGCTTGCCAAGTAGTCGACTCGGGAAAGGATTCCCTTGATATCTCCGATGCCATCACCATTGCCATCGGCGAAGCTTCGCGGGTAGATCTGATAGACGACTGCGTCCCGCCACCAATCAGCAGGACCTGGCAATTGGTTTTTTCTCACAAGGCTCCAAGGCTAAAAAATTCAAGCCCAAGGCTACATCAGTAACCTTCCACACAAGTGCTGCAAAGTGCCTCGCTGATAGGCTTTCGCTGCCGCCCCCATAGCTCAGGGGATAGAGCACCGCTCTCCGGAGGCGGGTGCGCAGGTTCGAATCCTGCTGGGGGCGCTAGGAAGATTTTTCTAGGTAGTCCGCCATCTGCTGCATCGCAAGAAATCGATGCGACATTGAATTCTTCACCTCAGGATCGAGCTGGGCGGCGGTCTGCGCGAATCCCTCGGGAATGAACACAGGGTCGTATCCAAACCCCCCTTCACCAGCTGCCATCTCAGCGATGGTTCCGCTCCAGATACCCGTAAAGCTAACTTCACCGTCATGCGTCACAAGTGCAATCGTGCAAACAAAGGCTGCCGCTCTGTGTTCGAGTGGAATGTCCGCTAGTTGCGCGAGTAGCAGGTCGCGGTTGGTCGCATCGTCTCGCGTTCCAGACCAAATAGCTGAAAAGATACCTGGCGCCCCACCCATAACCTCAAGGGCCAAACCTGAGTCATCAGCAAATGCCGGTTTACCGGTCGATTGGTGTGCAGCTCGGGCCTTGATTAGGGCGTTCTCCAGGAAGCTTGTTCCAGATTCAACTGGAGACTCACCATCAAAAGTAAGGACGCTAATTCCTGGCAGTCTGCCACGCAATATCTGCTGAGCCTCGGACGCCTTGTGGGCATTACCAGTGGCGAAGACGAGTTCCATGAGCCTCTTACTTGAGATCCAGGTCGTCACCCAGCGCCTGTCGCTGCGCCTCGGAGAGCTCCGTTGTTGACCGTAGAGCCAACTCCAAAAGACTGTTGAGTTCGTCTCGGTCGAAAGGCTCGGCCTCTGCCGTTCCCTGGACCTCAACAAAAAGACCCCGGCCGGTCACAACCACGTTCATGTCAGTATCTGCAGCGACATCCTCAACGTAAGCCAGATCCGTCATTGGCACCCCGTCTACTATCCCAACCGAGACTGCCGCGACTGTGTCGAGAAGCGGTTTTGCACCTGCCGCAATGTGCCCTTTGGATTTCGCCCATGCGATAGCGTCCGCAAGGGCCACGAAGGCTCCGGTTATCGAGGCCGTCCTCGTTCCACCATCAGCTTGAATAACGTCGCAATCAATGACAATGGTGTTTTCACCGAGCTCTTTGTAGTCGACCACGGCCCTGAGGGCCCTGCCGATGAGCCTGGAAATCTCATGGGTACGGCCACCAATCTTTCCTCTGACGCTTTCGCGGTCGGACCTAGTGTTCGTAGCCCTCGGCAGCATGGCGTACTCGGCGGTCACCCAACCCTCGCCAGAATCTTTCTTGAACCTTGGCACTCCAGGAGTGAAGGAGGCGTTGCAGAGAACCTTGGTGTTGCCAAATGAAACCAGCACTGAACCCTCGGCATGCATAGTGTGATTGCGCTGAATCACAACCTCTCGCATCTGGTTTAGCTCTCTGCCATCTGCTCTAGCCATCTGTAACCTTTCGCTTGAGGTGTCTCACCGAGGCTACCTCTGGTCCGAGAAATCTACCCGCGAGTGCCTGAAACTCTTCGGCATCCCCGGTAGCAAAGAAGTTGTGAACTGGCTTATTACCCTCCGGAGCACCCAGATTCTCCTCGGTCAAGACCCTGAAGACATCTTTAGCGGTCTCCTCAGCGGATGAAACCAGGTTTACTCCGTCACCCATGACGTAGGCGAGGGCCGCTTGCAAAAGCGGATAGTGAGTGCAGCCCAAAACCAAGGTGTCAACTTTTGCATCCTTTAGGGGCTGCAAGTAGTCCGCAGCCACATCTAAAAGCTCCGGGCCTGAGGTCACCCCTCTCTCAACAAAGTCAACGAAAGCGGGACATGCAGCGCTGAAAATCTCAAAGTCAACCGCCGCTGCAAAAGCGTCGTCATACGCCTTGGAGGAAATTGTTGCCGATGTTCCAATAACACCCACCCTTTTGGAGCTACTGGTTCCAACCGCTGATCTGACAGCTGGCTGGATTACCTCAACCACTGGCACTCCAAGCCCATCTGTGTAGCGCTCTCTCGCATCCCGCAAAACCGCAGCTGATGCAGAGTTGCAGGCGATGACCAAGAGCTTTACGCCAGAGGCGACTAACTCATCCATGACCTCGAGGGCCAGTCTCCTCACCTCAGAGAGGCTCTTGGGTCCATACGGGGAATTTAGAGTGTCACCCACATAGGAAATTGACTCGTTTGGGAGCTGATCAATAATCGCTCTGGCAACAGTTAATCCACCGACACCCGAGTCGAATACCCCAATTGGCCTTGCATCCACGCCCTAAGTCTAGGGTGCGGATTCTCCAGTCAGTAGGCTGTTGCCGTGTCCTACGCCCTAATGACAGACCGCTACGAGCTGACAATGCTGCAGGCTGCTTTGCGCTCCGGAAAGGCCGAAAGGGAGTGCGTATTCGAGGTATTCACAAGGCAACTGCCTGCGGGAAGAAGATACGGCGTACTCGCAGGCGTGGGGAGGGCTCTTGAGGCAATCCGGGAATTCACTTTTGACGCTTCAGAACTTGGGTTTCTGGCAGCTCAAGGCGTAGTTGACGAAAAAACCCTCGACTGGCTCGCAAATTATCGGTTTAGCGGTTCGATTTCTGGCTATCGAGAGGGCGAGATCTATTTCGCCAACTCGCCCGTGATGACTGTCCGTGGCAGTTTCGCAGAGGCAGTACTCCTTGAGACGGTGATTCTCTCAATTCTTAACTACGACTCAGCTGTTGCAGCGGCCGCGTCTCGCATGCACACAGCCGCAGGCGGCCGATCGCTGGCTGAGATGGGAGCACGCAGAGCACACGAGTCTGCAGCCGTCGCCGCAGCGAGAGCCGCATTTATAGCGGGGTTCGATGCCACCAGCAATCTTGAAGCCGGTCGGAGCTGGGGAATTCCAACTATGGGGACCAGCGCCCACAGCTTCACCCTGTTACATGACTCTGAGAAAGAGGCCTTTGAGGCGCAAATTGCCTCAATGGGGCCCGACACAACACTTCTTGTCGATACCTACGACATCCCTAGAGCCGTAATGATGGCCGTTGAGCTGACTGGTGGAAAGGTTGCAGCAGTAAGAATCGACTCGGGTGATCTCAGCTCCACGGCAGTTGAGGTGCGCAAGCAACTTGATGAGCTTGGAGCAAATAACACCAAGATTGTTGTCACCAGCGACCTCGACGAATACACAATCGCTGCCCTGTCTGCCTCACCGGTTGATCGATTCGGTGTGGGCACCTCGTTGGTCACCGGTTCCGGCTATCCGACCGCTGGCTTCGTTTATAAGCTGGTCGCTCATTCTGACGGTAAGGGCTGGACTGAGGTTGCCAAGACTTCTAAATCAAAGACCAACCGCGGTGGCGAGAAAAATGCATCGAGGCTCATCGAAGACGGAGTCGCGACCGCAGAGCTCATTGGTGGTGACCAAGGGCGTGTTCTACAAGTTGAGCTCATGAGGCAAGGTCAGGCCAAAGAAAGCCACCTCGGTCACCAGGGGGTTATTGCTGCCAAAGAGCATCACCTCGCAGCAAAGGCGGAGCTGCCAAAGTCCGCTCTGCGGCTTTCAAAGGGCGACCCAGCCATCCCCACTGTCTTTAGCTAGGGTTTTAGCTTTTCGTAGATGGCCTTGCAGGTTGGGCAAACGGGGAACTTCTCGGGTGCCCTAGAGGGAACCCACACCTTGCCACACAGCGCCATAACCGCATTGCCCATAACAGCAGAAGACACAATCTTGTCTTTTTTCACGTAGTGCGAATAGCGCTCGTGGTCGCCATCCTCAAGAATTTCCTCTTTTTCGAGGAGCTCGGTGTCGCGATCTGACATGTTGCCTAGTTTAGATCTGCGGCATCGCCGAGTGTCACTGTAAAGCTGCGGTTAGTCCCGTCTCTGAGGACTACAACTTCAACCTCAGCCCCAGCTGGCTGCGCGCGCACAAGTGCTGTTAGGTCAGCCGAACTCGTGACTCTCTCGCCAGCGAACTCGATGACAACGTCACCGGAGCGGATTCCGGCGGCATTAGCAGCACCGTCCTCAGTGACCTGTTCAACGTAGGCTCCCACGGAGAAGCTTGAGTCTGCGGCAAAGCTGTTACGAACCATTGCTCCAAGTAGGCCGTGAGTTGCAACTCCGGTCTCCATGATTTCGGTGGCAATGCGAGCCGCGGTGTTTGAAGGAATTGCAAACCCCACACCAATTGAGCCGGAAACACCGTTACCCGCCGTCGCAATTGCGACGTTGACCCCAATTAGTCGTCCATTCTCATCAACCAGGGCACCCCCTGAGTTTCCAGGGTTGATAGCAGCGTCAGTCTGGACGACCTGAATCGAGATTGACTCTCCGACTCCAGTCCAGAAACTTAGCCCGGGCTCGTCCGAGACCTCAGAGCTCGCAACCTGAATGGTTCGGTTCAGGGCAGAAACAATACCCTCGGTAACCGTTGAGGTGAGCCCAAGGGGCGCTCCGATGGCCACCACGTTTTGCCCTACGTTGAGATCCTTCGAGTCGGCGAAAACAATCGGCTTTAGTCCCTCGGCCTCCACTTTGATTACAGCCAGGTCATAGACCGAGTCATAGCCAATCAGATCGGCTGGAACGACGGTGCCGTCGAAGAGCCTTACGGCAACTGAGGCGTCGTCGGTCTGCCCGCCGAGAGTCACAACGTGGGCATTGGTGAGAATGTAGCCATCCTCAGTCAGGATCACGCCCGAGCCGGAGCCAGAATTAGAAGAGGAGTCCACTGAGAGCGTTACAACCGAAGGACCGGCCTGAGAGGCCGCTCCAGTCACCCAGTTGACCTGCTCGACGCTGTTTACAACTACTGGCGCTGGTTGTGTTGAGGCGACGTAGCTAATACTCATTGAGCTAGCGCCGATGATGCCTCCAACCAGAGCACTTGACATTGCCAAGGCGGCGATGCCCAATACGCCCACCCTGCGCTTTGGCGGCTGGGGGGCAACTGGTGCCGCATAGGGAGTACTGAAGGTGAACTGGCTATCGCCTCGTTGGAACTGACTCATTTCAACCCTTTCGCTCCCGACGATTATCTTCAACAACTCTGGGGATTCTATGAGTCCCAGCTGAAGAGTTTCTGTTATCTGCTAACCAATAGCGTTCTCCTAGGAATCTCAACCACCGAAACCCTCAGCTGGTTGCTCGATAGCCAAATTTCCGCATCAGACTCCTGCCACGATCCTCCATCGAATCTGTAGCTTGCTCTGACCTTGACATCGGCGGTTGCAAGAATTTCTCCGGCCTGATCAAAGACCCTCTCAACACGGAAACCTGAGTAGCCATTACCGTCGGAGAAACTCCACCTGGCGCTCACGGGTTCAAAGCGAATCCAAGCCTGCCTACCAAGTAGCACTCCCCTGAACTCACCTGGCGCAAGCTGGACCGAGAAGCCAGCTGCGACGCCAACCTCAACCTCACTTCCAGGCGTCCAAGAGGCTAACGGCCTGTTAGATGTCGCACCAAAAGAGTCAGATACCTCATCTGTGATCGTGACAACTCTGGGCTGAGCCTCTCTCACCTCATCGCCAATACATAGCCTCGACCCGACAGGAATCCAGGCGGTGATGATGGTAAGAGTTGGAGTATCAATCGTCCCATTTGCATACCAACTGCAGAGCCGCATTGGCTTTGGACCTGGAGGGGCTGGTGGCCCCGCTGTGATCTCCTCGCGACCAGTAATCCTTTCGGTGGCACACACCTGAAAAGTGCCCTCAGGATTGCTAGCGCTGCATTCACAGATTCCCAGTGCAGCAGCGTCCAAGCTGCAGCTTCCGGCCAACAAGATCTCGACTAACATCTTTCGCCCAGGGGCTCAAACTTCGAAATCAGTCCTTTATCAAGCTCCACGAAAACGGCCTCCCGATTCGAAACAGTAGATACTGGAAAACCTTCCTCGTTGATGATGACAACCTCACTCAGATCCATGCAAACCATTGCGGTGGGGCGCGAGCTTGAGATCACCTCAAATTTCGCATTGCCAAGTCGTTGATAGCCAAATGACGCAAGGAGCTTTTGGGTTTCAATTGCTGCAACCAATGCACTTCCAGTGAGGGTCAGGGAATAGCTTGAGGAGTGCGGGTCCATGTTTCCATAGCGCTCGAGTATCGAGGCAAAAGCGTCATTTTCCGGAGAAATAGGTAGCGTTTGCGCAGTAGTGCAGGAGCACAATGATGCCACCAGAACTAGCAGTCCGACGAGTGATTTCATGGGAGGAAGCTAGGGACAAAACCTAAGTAATGCTTGGGGTTTTCCACAAGTAAAAACCCCCGAGAAATCTCTCGGGGGTTTACTTGGTTGCGGGGGCAGGATTTGAACCTACGACCTCCGGGTTATGAGCCCGGCGAGCTACCGAACTGCTCCACCCCGCGGCGAAGTAGTCAGACTAGCAGATTGGTCGCTAGTTCTCCAATGCTGCCAGCGCGTCCTCGATGGCTCGCTGTAGCCTCTCGTCAGCCTCTCCGAATGCGGTCCAATCTCCAGCACGCAAGGCAGCTGCCTTGTCATCCAGGGCAACCTTGGCGGCATTCAACGCGCGGTCCAACGCAGCATTTCCTGAGTCAGCACCGGAGTCGGAATCCGAATCCGTTCCCGGATCAATGACTGAACCGGAGCCACCATCGGCCACATCCGCCCCCGAGTCGCCGCCGAACAGGGCATCGAGCGCAAGCTCAAGCGTGTCCTCAAAGGCAATCTGATCACCGAAGGCCACCAGAATCTTCTGAAGTAGCGGGTAACTCGTCTCACCCGTTGACTCGATGTAGACAGGCTGGACGTAAAGCAGTCCGCCACCAACTGGCAGGGTCAAGAGGTTTCCATTTAGAACTCGCGTTGATCCCTGACGCAGGATGTTTAGCAGCGAGGATACGTCGCTATCTGCGTTGAAGTTGTTCTGAACCTGACCTGGTCCAGGAACGATGGTCTCCCTCGGCAGGTTGAGCAGCGTTAGCTTTCCGTAGTCCTCGCTGACGACTCCCTGCTGTCCACCGGCCTCAGCGTTGGCGATTAGGTAACCGGTTAGGACGTTCCTAGTTGTCTCTCCAGTGGACTGCGGGATGAAGGTCGAGTAGAGCGAGAACGCGCTCTCGTCCGAACCTGGTGTCTGAAGTGTCAGGTAATAAGGAGGCTGCAGACTTCCTAGCCCCGTTCCCTCAACTGGGTCGTTTGGCGTCATCCAAGCATCCTGTTGCGAGTAAAAAGCTCCGGCTTCGGTCACGTGGTAGCGACCCAGCACCGAACGCTGCATCTTGAACAGATCAGCTGGGTAGCGGACGTGGCTCAGAAGGTCCTCGCTCATGGCGCTCAGTGGCTGAACCGTGTCTGGATAGATACCCATCCAAGCATTCAGGATTGGGTCATTCTCATCCCACTGGTAGAGATCAACCGAACCGTCGTATGCATCAACAGTCGCCTTAACCGAGTTCCTGATGTAGTTCACCTCGGAAACATCGCGGTTGAAGGTCTCGCTAGCGGTATCCAAGATTGCAAGGTTGAAAGGCTCGAGGTTCGAGTATGGGTAATCGGTGGAAGTTGTGTAGCCATCGACAATCCACTTGATCCTGCCGTCCACTACTGCCGGGTATACCTCAGTGTCGACGGTCAGGTAAGGAGCGACCTCCTTGATCCTGTCCGCAGGATTTCGGTTATAGAGTATCTGGGACTCCGAATTGATGGCCTCGGAGAGCAGGATCTGCTCGCTTTGGAATCGCAAGGCATAGGCAAGCCTCGTGAAGAGATCACCGATTTCCGGTCCACCATCTGCGCTGAAAGTCGTGTAGGTCTCGCGCTGGCCATCCTCACCCGCGGGGAAGTCAAACTCTAAAGGCTCAGCTCCCTCTGGGGCACCGACGATCGAGTACTCGGGAGAGTTCAGCCCGAAGTAAATCCGAGGTTCAAAGTCTCCCAGGAGCCCAACGGTTGGAATACCGCTCTGCAAAAAGAGTGGCTTGCCATCGCTATCACGCTTGTTTCCATACGCGGCGACAAAGCCGAAACCGTGGGTAAAGACGATGGTTGAGTTGTACCAAGACTGCGAATCTCCTAGACCCGCCTGGTTTAGCTCTCGAACGGCAACGACTGTGTCCTGAGTCTCGCCATCAATCTCATACCTGCCAACGTGAAGGCGGTTGGGGAAGCTGTAGTACTGGCGGTACTGTTCGAGCTGACGGAATGCGTCGCTAACAAGAGCTGGGTCAATGATTCGAATCGAAGCGGTGGTCTTGGCATCGTTGCGCAGCGCACCCTCCTCGGCCACCACCTTGGCGTCGTATTCGATGACCTCAACCTGGTCAATACCAAAGGCGGCTCGGGTCGACTCGATGTTCTTCTGCAGGTACGGAGCCTCGAGGGTTCGCTCGTTCGGCACCACTATGAAGGTCTGGACAATCCAGGGGTAGAGACCTCCCACGACAAGGGAGCTGACGACCATAAGAGCGGTAGCAATGATTGAGATGCGCCACTGCGCCAAGAAGGCTGTTACAAGGAATGTAATCGCAACGGCCACCGAGATAAACGCAAGGATTTGCAAGCCTGGGATCACGGCATTTGCATCCGAGTAGTTGACTCCAGTGAAAAGCTCGCCATCGCCCACAACGGTCGCATACTGGTCAAACCACAGGCTAACTCCCTGCATCACGAGGTAGATGGCCACGAGAATTGAAAGCTGAACGCGAGCAGGCTTTGAGACCGAGATCTCCCTGCCGCTAAACCTGATGCCACCGTAAACGACATGCACAGCCAGGTTGATGAGGGCTGCAAGGAAGACGGCACCGGAGAGGAAGCCAACAACAAACGTTAGGAATGGCAAATCAAAGACAAAGAAACCCACGTCAAAACCGAAGTGGCCGTCTTCAACGCCAAACTCTGAACCGTTCAAAAACAGCAGTGCGCTCTGCCACTCGGCCGCGGCCACCAATCCGCCACCCAGTCCAATCAGCGCTGGGACACCGAACATGACAACTTTGCGCAGGGACTCCAAAAGCTGTTGATAAACCTGGAAAGGAGATTCCTCTGGCATCTTGAGGTAAATGGGCCTCGCTCGCCATGCGAGCATCAGACCCACCGCAATAATCGCGGTCATGATCACAAATCCAATGACAAAGGCCACTACCTGAGCGATGATTTGAGTGAAGAACACGACCTCAAAGTCGAGCTGTCTAAACCACAGCCAGTCGGTGTAGATGCCGGCTGCGCTAACCAGCGCAAAGACAATCGCGGCCAAAATACCGAACGCGATTGATACCGGTGAAACCCTACGTCCCTGTCGAGGGGTGCTCTGTGTCAATGTATCTCTCCTAGTTAGTTGCAGCTAAGGCTTGGTAGCTGGTTTCCATCCCGCAGCGCGTCGATTGCACCGAGCGCCTCGTTCAAGTCTCTCACTGTTGCAACAGCCAATCCCTCGGGAATCTGCCCAATTGCCTCTTCGCAGTTACCCTCGGGCACCAAAAACAGGTCCGCTCCTGAGTTCTTCGCGGCGATCATCTTGAGTCCAACCCCTCCAATTGGGCCGACCTCTCCAGCGGCAGTGATTGTTCCCGTCCCCGATACGTGCAGGCTCCCAGCCATTGAACCTTCACTGAGCGCATCCAAGATGCCCAGGGAAAACATGAGACCTCCCGATGGACCGCCGACATCTCCTAGTTGAAGCTGAATATCCACTGGAAAGTCGTAGGTGTAGCCAACCATGGCTCCAATTACCCAGTCGGTCTCTCGCTTCTCTGGAGTGATTTCAAGCGATCTCGGCTGCCCGTCTCTCACCACCTCAATCACAATTGGTGAGCCCTCAGATAGTTGAATCTGGCTCTTCAGCTCGTCAAATGTTGAAACGTCCATGCCACCGGCACTGACAACAAAATCTCCTGCCACCAAGATGCCAGATGAAGGGGCGTCAGCAATAACCGAGGCAACATACAGGGTCCTTGGGATCTGATAGCCCATCTCAGACAGTGCTGCTGCGATGGCGTCCTGCTGAGACACCTCCATCTGAGCTGTACTCTCAGCCCGAATCTCCGCTGTGGTTAGGTTTGGGGGGTAAACCTCATCGAGCGGCAGAACTATCTGCTCAGGGTCCGCCCATGCCCACAACACCTGTACCCAACTTGGAGTTGACTCTCTATTTCCTAGGAGCGAGACCGTGGTGACATCAAATCTCGACTCAGACTCGTAGACCTCAAGATCCGAAGAGCTGATTACCTTCTGTCCAGATATTTCGCCCATCACATTGAAAACCTGACCTGGACGCTCAATTACGTAGCCCGTGGGCAGGACCACCATTGAACCCAGAGTGATTACTGCAAGCGACAGCAGTATCCAACGACCAGAGCCCTTGGGCGGGCGCGGTCTGGAGGTGAAAAAGGACATTGCTTCAATGCTAGGTAGTCAACCTTCAAATAACCTGCTGGCCGCTCACGCCCTTGGCGAACACCCTCAAGTAATAGCTGATTACCAGCAGATTCTGAGCTCGAAGCGATAGCGTGAAAAGCAGTTGGAGGTGCCCAGTGAGCGAAGAGGACTCGAACAAGGACAACTCGAGCCGCGAAGAGCTCGAGGAATTGGTCAAGCGGATGCTCTCAAGCGGGCAAATCGACCCAGAAGCGATCTCCAAGATTGCAGGTCTCGGAGCTAACCCAGCAATGATGGGTCAGATGTTCTCCCAGCTGAGGAACCTGATGTCGGATTCGGACGGCCCAATCAACTGGAAGATGGCGGAGAACCAGGCCCTTGAGATTGCCAAGAAAGAAGAGGCTTCCGACCTCACAAACCTAGAGACCGAGATTTCTAATGCTTTCGAGATAGCAAGACTTTGGCTTTCCGAGGTGACTCAATTCTCAAACTCAGAGCAGCCGAAGCTTCTCAGGCGCAGCGTCTGGGTGCAGGATGCGATGCCGCTGTTTGCAGAACTGAGCGAGCCTGTGGCTAGCAGCATGGCAAAGGCGCTCAGCGAGAACATTGTCGAGGCAATGCCGGAGGAGCTATCGAATCTCCTCGGCCCCGCGAGCAAATTCATAGGAAATGCTGGTGCCGCAATTTTCGCCATGCAACTGGGGCAGGCAATGGGCAAACTCTCAACCCAAACCCTTTCCGCGAGTGAGATTGGAATTCCAATCTCACCGAGGCCCGGCTTGGTCACGCAAAACGTTGGTGAGTTCATCAAGGACATCGAGACGCCCAAGTCTGAGATTGTGATCTATCTGGCAATCAGGGAGCTAGCTATCTCCTACCTCTACGCCTCCAACCGCTGGCTCAAAGATCAGATAACGACCCAGGTCAGAGAATTTGCATCAGGGCTGCGGGTCGAGATTTCGGGTCTTCAGGAGATGGTCGAGCAGATTGATCCTCAGGATCCAGACTCCATGAATAGGGTCATGGAGGCAACCGCAATGATGAGCCAGAGGACGGATGAGCAAGAGACTGCACTCGTAAGGATAGAGACAATGCTTGCCCTTATCGACGGCTGGGCGGATGCAGTTGCCGAGGAGGCTGGCAAGCGGCTCCCGACAATATCAAGTGTTGTTGAACTGGCATCAAGAAAGCGAGCTACGGAGGGAGCGGCAGAGAAAACGTTCGCGATTTTGCTCGGCCTCGAACTTCAACCGAGGCTCAGACGTGAAGCGAAGGCCATGTGGCAGGAAGTTTCCAAGCTCGGCGACAAGCGAGACCAACTCTGGAGCCACCCCGACCAACTTCCTTCGGTGGAGGAGATCTCCAACCCAGCACTTCTATTGGCGAGACTGGAACACTCCGGTGACGACTTTGATGAGGGTCTCCGCAAACTGCTTGACGGCTAAGGCTGTGAACAACGCAGTAAGGGTGCCCCGCATCTTTGCAACACTTCGCGGGTGGCAACCCAAATAAACCCCAAGCTTGCGAGGCTCTGGCTCGCGGACAACATAAGGCAATACGGCTACAGGAACCCGCTCAAACTTCAGGGCCTGACCGAGGCCGAGCTTAGACTTCTTGACTACCTTGAGGCAGGTATAACCTGCAGCCAGGTAGCCGCTCTACCACAAATTGCAAAGATCGATGAAGGACCTGCCAGGGAGCTAATTAGTCGTCTAGGTCCTGTGCTGACCTCAAGCGGCAAGCTTCCACCAGATCTCACCAAGGCGCAGATTGGTACGAAGTTTGCCGAGCTCTCAAGGTTGTTTTCCGTCGATGCAACCTTCGACGAGGCACTTCAGAGAAGACGCAGCGCTCGGATATTCATCGAAGAGCTCGGTCGCACCGGACTCGTGCTTTCAAAAGCTCTGGCCGCCTCTGAGATAGGCACGCTGCTAACCCTTGATCAGGTGAGAGTAGGCCCCAGGGATTGCCTTCCGCTGGGGCATCCAACATCCAGCATCGGCCAACCTCGGGCTTTGAGTGCAAAGTCTCAGCTTGAGACAACAAGAGTGGAACTTCACTCTCGTCGCACCTCGGCACTCGAAAAGGTCTCGGTAGCGATTTTGATATCAGACGACATCGTGAATCCGCATTCTTACCAACCCTGGATGGCTAGAGACGTTCCCCACCTTGCCATGTGCTTCGACGAGGAGGGCGTAGA
The DNA here is from genome assembly GCA_003149555.1 of Candidatus Aquiluna sp. XM-24bin5. Next base: position 111,888 of record QCWE01000001.1, on the reverse strand, counting down.
AATTTCACCTTTGGTGTTCCCTGGCGAAACACCTTGCCTTGGATGCAGGGAAAAAGCACGGTTCGAGGCTGATTCGAGTTGGAAGACAATTGCCCCGCAGCTGCTGGCAATTGATAGATCACATCAGGACATCGCCATGGCTCTTTTCGCAACTGGCGTGGTGACAAACCAAATCCTCAACTTCGTCGATAAAAGCCAAAGACTCGAGAGCCACACCCTAAGACTTGATCGGGGTGGATCCTTGCTTGCCTTCCAGGCAAGCTCTAGTAACTGTGGCTGTCGAGCAAGTGCTTCGTGAAAGGACTCGGGGACTTTGAAGTTGAGGAGAGCTCCAGGTATGTCTCGGCTCTGGTCAGCCCTACATAGAAAAGACGCTTCTCCTCCTCCAGTTGCTCCGGGCTCTTAGCGTGAGATATCGGGTACAAACCATCGTTTACCCCAATCAGAAACACCCTCTCCCACTCAAGGCCCTTGGTCGCATGAATTGTTGCGAGTGACACTGCCTCGCGCTGAGGCTCGTGACCAGAGCGCTCTCTCTCATCTAACTCTCGAATGTATTCATCCAACGAAGGGCTGCCGAGCTCATCAAGAACCTCTATGAACCAGTTGAGTTCGGACCAGTCTCTCCCCTCGCCCCGCGACTCCCAACCAAGCGAGGAAAGAATATTTGAGACCTCGACAAAAAGTGGCTGGGTCAGCTCTGTTAGGGCCAGAGCCCTGACAGCACTGAGCGCTTGCATGACCCTGGGCTGACTAAAGAATCTTCCCTGGCCCCTTACTTGAGTCTCGATTCCTAGGCCTTTGAGTTCCGACTCCACGACCTCCAGCTGGGCATTGATTCTTGCCAACACTGCAATTCGGGAAAGCTTTGAGCTCTTTGCCGCCTTTGCCACGCTCTCCGCAACAGCAAGAGCCTCCTCCTGAGAGTTCTGGTAGCTACGAAGGCTTACCAGGCCAGAGACCTTCTTTGCGGCAATAATCGGACTATCGGGGAAGAGTCCATTTGCCGCATCGACTATGTCTGGACCAGAACGGTAGTTGGTAGTCAGCTCGAAGCTCGAGCAGCCGGGATATCGAGAATCGAATCCGAGGAGAAATTCTGTTGTAGATCCAGCAAAGCTATAGATGTTCTGCCTGGGGTCTCCGACAACACATAGCTCTTCCCGCTCCCCAAGCCAGGTCTCTAAGAGACCCTGTTGCAACGGAGAAATGTCTTGATACTCGTCCACGGTGAAGTGCCGGTATTGCTGCTCAAATTGTGAAAGTGCGCGCGGTTCATTTCTGAGCATCCCGGTGCATAAAAGCAGAGCATCTTCCCAGTCAATGAGCCTCCGCTCCTGCTTGAGGGACTGGAAGGCTTTCTGCCACTCCGCAAAGCTCTCTTCACTTGCAAAGCTTGGGAGTCTGCCGGACTTTAGGTAGTCATCGAGCTCGGTTAGCGAGTATCGAAGATACTCAAATTCAGATGCCAGCTCAGAGATCTGAGCCTCGGAGAGCTTTGCCCCGCTCCCCACTGCCTCCTTCAGGATTGCACGCTTGTTCGTGAGCAGCTTTGGCGCTGACGAACCCGTTAGCTGCGGCCAGAAGTATTGGAGTTGAGAGAGCGCGGCGGCGTGAAAGGTTCTCACCTGAACCGAACCCGCACCAAGGCTTCGTAGCCGCTGTCTTAGCTCAGCAGCAGCACGGTTCGTATAGGTAAGAGCAAGGACCTTTTGAGGGTTGAAATAGCCCGTGGAGATTCCATGGGCAATCCGATGAGAGACGGTCCTCGTCTTACCGCTGCCGGGTCCAGCAATGATGCGAACTGGGCCTTTTAGGGTTGTTGCAGCCTCAAGTTGCTGGGCATCCAAGGAACTGAGGATGTCACTACCACTCTGAGCGCTCAATTTGAATCCTAAGTGTGTGCGTGGCGATGCAGCCGCGCGGTAATTCGGTTGTCTAACCTTTGTGACGTGGGACGACCTGCCTTGATTTTAGCTGCGCTTGCGGCCGACGCCGCTCCCGGAAAAAACTTCCGGAACTTTAGACGCATCCCTGACAACCCAGATCTTGAAATCCTCGAGCTTTGGGATGAGCAGGACAACCCCTACACCCTCTCTGTCCCTGCAACCACTGCAGGCATAGCTGAGCAGGCTGAGCAGCTGATGGGTCTAAAAGCCATTGCAAAGGTTCGCGAAGAACTGGGCTTTGAAGTCCCAACTATCGTGGGCACAACCACAGACAGCGACGGGAACAGTGCCGTAGTGATGACTATTGTGTCGGGACAGACTCCGGATCTTTCGAGGTATGCACCCGGTGCCTTCTCCCAAACATTTGCCGCCGCTGTAGCGACAATTCACAAACTCGACCCGGCTGTGGTTCGCGACTACGGCTTAGTCGAACACGACGCAACGGCAGTTTTGCAATCCAAAGTTCAGGAGCTAGATAAGGCAGCGGCAACTGGGCGCGTTCCTGCCAAGCTGCTGTCCCGATGGGAGGAAGCCCTCGAAGATGTTGGGCTATTCCGCTTCCACACCACCGTCACCCACGGCTCGATAAGCCAGGACAGCGTCTTCGTTTCGAACCAGAGCGTGGTTGCCATTTCTGATTTTTCAAGGCTCTCAATCTCTGACCCTGCAGAGGATTTGAAATACCTTGCCGGGGGCGCTTTGCCATCGACATTTGAAGATGCGCTCCTCCACTACAGAGCGAACCGTGAGAATGCGGACGAAAATATCGAGCAGCGAGCCCAGCTCTACTCAGAGCTCGAACTGGCAACCTGGCTAACACACTGCGTTGAAGTCGGCGAAGCGAGTTCAATCGCAGATGCCGAGGCAATGCTGACAGATCTTGCGGAGCAGCTCGACGCTGGGTCTCTCCGGTCCCTCAGGGCCGCCAGCTTCATTGGCCTCGGAGCAGCTGCTGCAACGGCTTCAGTTGCGGCCCCCAGTGAGCCAGAGGATCATCTGGAGGACGAAGCTTCAGAGCCGCAGCAGGCCGAACCAACTGAAAGCTTTGATGGCGGGCAATCTAGCCTGGACGAACTTTTCTAAATTCACTCAACCGCCTGGCGAGCTCAGCCTCTGAGGGAAGATCAGGCATTAGCTCTTCTCCGGTTGATGCATAGAAGAAGCTCGCCTGGCAGCGCTCAATTGGAATCTCTTTATGGCGGGATAGGGCAATCCGATAGAGCGCGAGCTGAATAGCCCGTTCCGCAATCTCGCTTTGGGTGGTAGGCGGTTTACCTGACTTCCAGTCAACAATGTGCCAGATCGAGTCAACGAGGAAAACAGCATCCAGCTTGCATACGACGACCGTCCCTCCGATCGAGAACTCAATAGGAGCCTCAACCAACTCTGGTTTTAGTTTTGCAAATCGACTGCCTTCGAAGTTAGCACCCAGTTTTTGTTCGGGCTCTTCCCAACTGGCGAAGTCGAGCTCGCTGCCGGCGAGGAAGGCCTCTTCGAGGCTGGCATGAAACCTTGTACCTAGGGCCGCGGCGTCCGAGTACTCACTGGGCAATGGACGGATTAGGCTCGCTGCAAATTTCTTAGGGTCGGCGAGGAGGGAGACCACTGCTGAGGCTGAAAGTCTCGAGGGTAGTTGGGCCAGGATTTCGCCAGTGCGCTCGCGCTCTTCCATGAGAAGAGCCAACTCGGCAACATCTTCGATGCCTGCAGGTGCGGAGCTTGAGACCTCTGCCGCCGCACTCTTCCAGTCATCACGCCTGTTGCCTAGTGGGTCGAATGGCCAGCTGAGAGTGCGCTCTGGAAACTCTGGCCGCTCTCCAGGCTGATCGATTTCTGCATCCAAGTTTCCCGAATCCGTAAGCTCGAGGCGAAAGCGTGAGAGCTCCTTGGGATTGGTCGCCGTTCGAGAAAAGTAGGAGCCGGTGATAAGTAGCTTGGACGCGGCCCGAGTAATCCCGACGTAGGCAAGTCTTCTCTCTTCGATCAGCTGCCGCTCACGATTTTGTTCCTTGTAGGCATCATTCAGCTTGTTGAATTCCTGTTGCGTGTTTGCTGCCATGTAATCCAGGGATGGAAGGCTGGCCCTGTCCTGTCTGAGCGAGGTCGGTAGCTCGCCCGCTTCCAACTGCCCTCCAGTTCCCCTGGCACCTGTCGGGAAGGTGCCCTCGACGAACTGCGGAAGCACAACAACGTCCCACTCAAGCCCCTTTGCCGAGTGAATTGTCATTAGCTGAACCACTCCCCTTTTGCTCCCAGAGCGCGGAACCTCAAAACGCTCTTGTTCCCTTGCGAGCTCAAGCCACGACACGAACCCAGAAAGTGAGAGGGTCTCAGCCATTGCCTCGTACTCGACAATTCGCCCAAGGAAGGCCTGAAGATTCAGCAGTGGATTCTCCGCATCGGAATGCGCATACAGCTCGATGTCGAGCTCGAACTCCCTAATCGCAAGCTGCGCAACCTCCGATGGGGAGAGCGAGAGTTGCCTTCTGAGGTTTCGCAGCAAACCCGAAAGTGCTTTTAGGCGCGCCTCTCCCTCCTCGCTCAGCCCAAGCTTGGCGTTGTTAGATGGCTTGTCGATCTCATCAATCAGCTCAACTATCGTCAAAGGTCTCGCATCGTCAACCTCCTCTCGAAGTTTGCTCAACCTCCTGGCTGACTCCGATAGGGCTACCAGGTCTGCTGGTGCGACACGGAACTTAGGGCCGGAGGCAATCCTCATCAGCTCTGCACCCGCTTCCGGATCCACCAAGACCTTCAGAATCGCAATTAGGTCAGCCACTTCTGGCTCTTCGACGAGGCCAGAGAGCCCGGTGACCTCGTGGTTAACACCAATCTCACTAAGACACTGGGAGTAGAGCTTCATACTCGCCCTCGTCCTACACAGGATGGCGCAACTGGTCTCAGAGTCGAGCACCTCAGAAAGGTACCGAGCAATAGTCTCGGCCTCGGTGACCTCATCCTGAAATACGCTGGCCGATACGCTCGAATTGTTTCCGAGTCCGCTCGTGAGCGAGATTGGCGTCAGGCCAGAGGCTGGAATCTTGGCGGCAATCTGGTTAGCGGCATCGAGAATCTCTGCACCGGAGCGCCAGGAAACTGAGAGCGTGAAGGTCTCTCCGCCACCGAAGTCGCGCTGGAAGTTGGCTAGGTTTTCGCTGGACGCTCCCCTCCAGCCGTAGATTGCCTGGTTTGGATCGCCAACTGCCATGACCGGAAGGTTTCTGAACAACCTCGCAAGTAGAGCCGTCTGTATGTTGGAGGTGTCCTGGTACTCATCGAGCATCACAAATCGGTAGTCGAGCTGAAACTCAACGCTCTCGAGGGCCTGCAGGGCAAGGGCAACCTGGTCAGAAAAGTCCACCAGATTCCGCTCTCGCTTCAAGTCTCGATAGCGCTCTGCTAGCTCAAAAATTAGTTTGTTGTTGTCCGCGGCATCTAGGAAATCTTGGGTGTAGGCATAGCGGCCTGCCTGTTTCTCGTTTTTCGGGATGCTGGCAAGGTGCGCGGCAAATCCGTCCCAGTACTCATGGACCTCTGAGGCACTTACCCGGTTATCGGTCATGCTCCCAGCAGCTTTCAAGACGGCGCCCAGCAATGTGCCCGAAGTCAGCTCCCATCCCTCGAGCAGCGGAAACTCATCAAGAGAGGCGTTGTCCAACAGCTCTTTGCAAAGAGCAGTGCTGGCGGCGTCGGTGATCAATTTCGCATCCGCCTCGAATCCAATCTCCAGCGCGAGGGATCTAAAGATTTCATTACCGAAGGAGTTGTAGGTGACAATCTTTGCGGGCAGAAAGTCCTCCTCTAGACCAGTCGGCCACAGGCTTGACTCGCGGAGCTTGATGAGTCCCTGCTGAACCCTTGCTGAGAGCTCTGCAGCTGCTTTTTTTGTAAAGGTCAGCCCCAAAATCTGCTCCGGGGTTGCATGACCATTAGCGACTAGGTAGAGAATCCTCACCATCATCAGCTCTGTCTTTCCAGACCCTGCCCCGGCGATAACAAGTGATGGCTCCACTAGAGAAGCTTTCTCAACGATGGCCCGCTGCTCGTCGGTGAGACTGTTTCCCGATAAAACAGCGTAAATCTGCGCTGCGCTGACCTTAGCCACCGGTAATCACCCGCCCGATCAGTAGCTGACAGCTACCGTCCTTCCCGCAGTGCTCGTCAATTCTGGCGCTAAACTCGCCGCTCTCTAGCTGCAGGTGCATCTGCCCGGCGAGTTCGCTGAGCTCCTTACGAAGCTCGTAGGTAAGTGCGGGCTGGGAGAGGGTTTTTAGGTTCTTGGAACCGACCGATACGAGTCTTCCCCCGGCAGGTGGCTCTTCAAACATAGATTCAATTGCTAACTGATAAATGCCGAGCTGCCTGTGGGAGGGCATCTGAGCTTCCTTGGGAAGCCGCTTGCCAGTTTTTAGATCAACAGCCTCCAAACCATCTGCTCCGCGTTCAATACGGTCGATCCTCCCGGTGACCTGCAAAGAGCCGAGCTTGATTCGAAAGCCTTTTTCTGCTGCTACCAGCTCAGCTGATGATGCCAAGTACTCAGCTATCAAACCCGCCATTTGAAAAGCCTGCCGGCGAGACTTGTTCTCCTGCCACTCGGACTCGAACTCCATGGTGTGCCAGCTGCTCTCCAGGTACTCGCTCGGAGAAGTCCCCGAGGATGCTGCCTCAAGCGCTGAGTGCAATAGAGTTCCGACCGAGGCTTGAAAACCACCCTGGTCGCCGCCAAAGTTAGAGATAAACCAGTGCAGTGGGCATTTCTCGAATTCCTCGAATTTAGAGGCGCTTACTCTCAGTTTCGAGACATCCAAACCGCCCTCGACGCTTTGAGAAATGAGGCCCTGCCAAGAATCTGGATGAGCACCCGGAACACCTGCCAGTGCCATCGCCGCGAGGGTTGGGGCGGCGCTTTTGTCGCCTCTTAGGAGCCTCCGACGAAGTCTCCCCACTACTCTCCTCAGATCGAAATCGATGTTGTCTCTGTTGGCTGTGAGTTCCAGCCTGGCCATCTGAAAGAACTGGCTCGGCTGCTCTGTCTCATCTGAAATTGCACTCAGTAATAGAAGCTCTGTGGCGCTGCCGCAGGAGCGGTAGAACATCCGAAGTTCATCAGCCAGCTCGCTCCTGGCTGGACTCTCGGGATTAGCCTGCCGTCCAATAAGAAATGATTGCAGCGAGGTAGCGCCAAGCAGTGAGTTTCTTGGTGTGAGATTGGGCCAGATTCCCTCCTGCAGCCTCGGTAGTGCCACCAGTTTGTAGCTTCGAGATATCTGGGCCGGAGTGGCAAGCACCACGGCAGGTTTTGTTCCGATTGGTGCGAGTGAATCCTCTGGAATACCCAGTTCAAGCTGAAGCTTGGCAAATTCCAGCGGCTCCCCCATCTCTCTCTCATCCCAACGCTGGGCGGCGGCAAAAAGCTCAAGCGCTGAATCGAGATTTCTATTGGCCGCCAAGGCTGCAGGGCCGAAGCCCCTAGCAAGCTCGGCCAGCCGACGATCTGCCAAGCCAAAACCGATTGTCACCACCTGATGGGCCGAGGGGCTAGCAAGTTTTCTCACTTGGCTGATTGCGGCGGCCAGATCTGCAAGCCGGCCAGGAAGCCTCTCAATGGCGATTTTTTCAGAGAGCGCCTTTTCCAACTGCTGGGAGCGAGTAAGGCCGGAAAAACCCTCAAGCATCGCCAGTTGCCTCAGCGTTCTCCGCAGGGTCAGAGCATCTAGCCCAATAAGCGGTGACTCCAGAAGTTCCAGAATCTGCTTGCTCTGCGGCTTTGCAAGTGCGATCTCGACGAATGTTAGGAGAGCCCTCGCCATGCTCTGTTCCCGCAGCGGGCGCTGAACACCCTGGATTCTTGTCGGCACACCTCTTGAGCTCAGCTCTCTCGCAAGCTGCTCCAGCTGGGTCCTAGTGCGGCCGACCACGAGCATTTGATCCCACTCAATGCCTCGAATCAGCCTCGAACGCCTCAGCTCGGCAGCTAGATAGTCGGTCTCTGCCAAGATGTTGTCAAAACGATTTGCCACCACTTTGTCAGCTTGCTTAGAAGCCTTTGGCCTGTGGCCAATTGATCCGGTGGCTGGGATTCTGGACACCAGCGATGCGAGTAAGTTCCTCGCACAGCTGGATGACTCTGACTCTCCCAGCTCCAACTGGCTCGCGTCGACCTTGGTTGCAAGCTCCAAAAATGCAGCGCTGGACGAGTTTCTAAATCCGAGTGTCGCCGCATCTGGATCGCCGAAAAGGAAGAGCTTTTTTTCGGCAGCTAATGCCTCAACGAGCCTCAGCTGTCCGGTAGAGAGATTCTGCGCATCGTCAACAAAAACGAAGCGGTGCGGCATCTTGGTCAAGTCTTCACTTGCGGCAGCAACGGCAAGCTGCGAGCTATCAACCAACCCCTGCAACCCCAGTTCCTCCCTGTAGCTTTCAAGGAGGTCGATTGCCGGCCCCAGCCTCAGCTTGGGGTATTTGGCCTGGAGGTTCTTGAGGTGCTCGACGCTCAAGCCGTTCTCGATAATTACCGCCAACAAATCGCGGAGCTCCTGGATGAAGCCGGCTAGTTCAACGCTCTCTTTACTCAGCCCCCATTCAGCGGCTTTGCCGGTGGCCAGGTGCTCACCTACCAAGCGCTGCAGGAGCATCTGCTGGTGGGCTCCCGACAGAAGACGAATCGGACCTCGGTCACCAAGAATCTCGAATGCCACCGAAGAAATTGAGCGAGCCCTCGGAGCGGCGCTTGCCTGGGTCGAATCAAGAGCGATTTGGTCGCGGAGTATTGCAGCGGCAAGTCTGGATGGGGTGATTACCAAAATCTCCTCGGCCTTAGTCCCCGACTTTTCTAATCGGGCAACAAAATGCCGAAGCGCAGTGGTCTTTCCAGTTAGTGGCGCCCCAATGATTACGGCGGAACCAGAAGGTTCAAAGTCTTCAACTGCCTTTGAGACCCGCAGCGGCATACTCTCCGCTGGCACAAAAGGAGAGGGGCTTTCCATGGGAACAACCTAATTGGCTCAGGTGACATTTTTGTTGTCGTAACCTAGAGGCCAGAGTTCTTAGGAGAAGCGTGGAAGTAAGAATCGGAATCAAGGAAAACGGTCGAGACCTGACCTTCGAATCAGACCAGGACGCAAAGTCGTTGTCTGCGCTTATTGAGGAGGCCCTTGGCAGTTCCGTGCTGAAGGTGACTGACAACAAGGGCAAACTGATCATGGTTCCGTCATCAAGCATTGCCTACGTTGAAATCGGTGCCGAGGAAGGCAGAAGGGTTGGTTTCATCGCCTAATGGAGATACTTGTCGTAGTTGCCTATGCAGCCATCCTGGCTTTGGTTGCTCCATTTGTATTTCCTCCCAGTGAGCACTACGGGAAGCTCGTGCCCGCTGGAATATCGCTGGTATCTGGCGCGGCTGCCTGGCTGATTCTGACTTGGCTTGGGTTCCAATACGACCAGGCTTGGATCTGGTTTATCGTGATGCTTTCAATGCCTGTAGCGGCGTGGTTTGGAACTCGTGCTCTTGAAGCCTCCCGCAAGAAGAAGGAAGAGGCGGAGCTGGCAGCGATCAGGAGTGCGGCTAGGCGGTAAGGCCGAGCGCATCCATGCGGAGCGTGTGCTGAGCAATCAGCTCTGATGTCAACGGCTCTAGAACCTTGAACTTTTCCCTTGTGACGCTGGCCTGATCACCAGAGCTACTCAGCTTGAAGCTTTCGAAGCTGACCATGTCTCTCACCTCAAGCAGCGCGTCTGCAACTATGGCCCTTCCAAAGAGGGCGAGCTCGTTTGCAAGTTGGGGGTTATCGGCGATTGAGCGGGAAAGGGCCTGCTCGCAGAAGTCCATGAGCGAATTGTCGGAGAGCATTGCCTCCACCCGCACCCGCTTGGCAGGCTGCAGTCCCTTTGCCACCCGCAGCTGACAATCCTCCAGGAGACCGAAGACGATGTAGATGCGCATGAGGTCTTCGTGCCAGCCATAGCCCTCAGTTCTCTCAACAAGGGCATCCAGTCGATCTCGCATGTCCTGTTGAAGCTCCATGAATGAGCTTCCAAGCTTTAGAAGTTGATCCTCGAGCTCTTTGCCGCGATCGGAATAGGAAGAGGCGATCTCTCGCTGACGCTCTGCGAATCCCTCACTAGGAGAATCTTTGGAGTCATCTGAAAGCAGATCTGATATCAAATAGTGCTGCTGACTTAGTTGGGAAAAGAAGACTTCTGTAGCGGGAATCAGCTTGGCTGGGTTAAGCTGGGTCTGACTGCGGCCCGCTGAGGCATCGCGAGAGGGCAGGGTTAGGGTCTGAGAGACCTTCCTGATCCGTCTAATCCAATCCAGCATGCAGCAAGTTTATAGGCGTAGCCATTCTCAAGACTGAGATGCGGTCATTACATACTGGAGAAGTACTTGAACTTTAGAAACTTAGGCATAGATGAAGACATCTGTGACGCACTAGATTCCAAATCCATCACACAGCCATTCCCGATTCAGCAACAAGCTATTCCGCTGGCGTTATCTGGCGTGGACATGATTGGTCAGGCGAAGACCGGAACAGGTAAGACCTTTGGCTTTGGACTGCCCATGTTGCAACTGCTAGGTCCAAACCCCCAGCACCTTGCTAGGGGCCTAGTAGTCGTTCCCACTAGGGAACTCGCCCTGCAGGTAGCAGAAGACTTGCGGCTCGCGTCGAAGAACCGAACCACAAGGATTGTCGAAATCTACGGCGGTAAGTCCTACGAGAGTCAGATTGAAGAGTTGGGCAAGGGTGCCGATGTTGTCGTGGGAACTCCAGGTCGTCTTCTTGACCTTCACAAGCAAAAGCTAATCGACCTCTCGGCCATCACATACCTAGTGTTGGATGAGGCCGACGAGATGCTCGACCTTGGATTCTTGCCGGACATCGAGAAGATGTTTGCTCTGTTGCCTCCTGAGCGCCAGACGCTTCTCTTCTCAGCAACCATGCCCGCACAGATTCTCTCCCTGGCTCGCCGTTACCAAAACAAGCCGATTCACATCCGTGCTAGCGACCCGGACCAGGGAAAGACCAAGGCCGACATCAAGCAGGTCATTTACCGTGCGCACGCACTGGATAAAGATGAGGTCCTAGGCCGGATTCTGCAGGCAGAGGGCCGAGGAAAGACGGTGATCTTTGTTCGGACCAAGCGACTCAGCGCAAAGCTCTCCGAAGAGCTAATCGACAGGGGCTTCAACGCAGCTCCCCTGCATGGAGACATGGCTCAGGTTGCAAGAGAGCGATCAATGGCCGCATTCCGCTCGGGAAAGAAGGATGTCTTGGTTGCCACTGAGGTTGCAGCCCGAGGCATTGACGTTGATGATGTCACCCACGTGATCAACTACTCCGTGCCGGAGGATGAGAAGGCCTATCTCCACCGCACCGGTCGCACGGGTAGGGCGGGAAAGCTGGGAGTTGCCGTCACCTTTGTTGACTGGGCAGATCTTGCTCGCTGGACCCACATCGACCGTGAGCTTGAACTGGGTATGCCAGAACCTGTTGAGACCTACTCTTCATCCGCTCACCTTTTTGAGGACCTCGGTATTCCTGCAGGAACCAAGGGAAGATTGCGACCCACCAGTGCAAAGCCAACCCAAAAGCCCCAGCAGGAAAAGCGAGGCTCTAGACCGCGGCAGCAGGATAGGCAGCAGGAAAAGCAGCAGCCGAAGAGAAACCGCGAGCGCCGCAGAAACTACAAGGGCGCCTCAAAACCCTCCGCCTGATCAACGATTCGCTCAAGCATCACAGGGTCCGTCGTGTTCTCCCCAAGCAGGTTTTCCTTGGCGCCAAGTCCGTGGTAATCAGAGGAGCCAGTCTGAATTAGGTTGTGCTTCTGCGCCAGGGTAGTCAGCCACCTGCGAGCGAAGTCTGGGACTGAGCGATGCCTGACCTCAACTCCGTCGAGGCCAGCTGCAATCAAGCGCTCGAAGTGCTCTGTCGGCAGATCTAGTTCCGAGGCACCCGCTGGGAAGTCAATCAAAGGGTGCGCCATCACTGAAACTCCACCGGCTCGCCTGATTAGGCCGATTGCCTCCGCAGTGTCCAGCGAGTGATCGGAGACATAGTAGGGACTCGTTCGGTGCAGGATCGAGGTAAAGGCATCCGATCTCGTCGGCACAATTCCCAGCTCGACCAAGGCATCCGCGATCGCGGGCCGCCCCACGGTTGCCCCTGGCTCAATTTGGGCCTCAATGTCGGCCCATGAGATTTCATAGTCTTTCGAAAGCCTCTCGACCATCTCACGAGCCCGGTTCACCCGTGACTCGCGGGTCTTGGCTAGCTCCGAAATCAACTCGGGGTTCTCAGGATTTGGGAGGTAAGCGAGTATGTGGACAGAGATTCTTCTTCCCTCTGCAATCTCGCTTCTGGTGGAGACCTCTATCCCCGGTACTAACCCGATGCCCACTCTTTGGGCCGCCTGAATAGCCTCGTCCCAGCCCGATGTGGTGTCGTGATCGGTGATTGCCAAGACCGTGATGCCAGCTTGTCTGGCTTTTTCCACCAGTTCCGTGGGAGTGTCAATCCCATCGGATCTGGTTGAGTGCGTATGAAGGTCGATCACAGGAGCAGAATAGTCGCATGGGTAAATCTAAGAACGCCACCAATCGATCCCGCACGCCTCAGAGCAAGAAGTTCATGGACTTCATCGGTTCGCAGTGGGGTGAGCTCGAGGGTCAGGAAATCAAGAGATGGTCAGTAGCTGACTATGCCGCAAGGAGAAGGGCTGAGCTGGCAAAGCACTTCCCGGGCAAGGTTCTCTTGATTGAGGCTGGAAAGCCGCGCGTTAGGGCCAATGACACCGACTACCGCTATCGCCCAGACAGTGCCTTTACGCATCTCACCGGATGGGGTAGCGCGACGGTCCCCGGCGCGGTGCTGGTGATTGATGCCAGGACCAAGACCCACAAAGCAAGGCTTTTTTTGATGCCGACAGCGGGCAAAAATTCAGACGAGTTCTTTGCAAACCCCGCAATTGGAGAATTCTGGGTCGGGCCCAGGCCGACGCTCGCTCAGGTGGAGACTCAGCTGGGAATCAAGACCGCAGACATCAAGAAGCTCGATAAGTACCTCGAAACACTTCCAAAGCCCATCACGCAAAAGAACAAGAAACTTGCAACAACCCTGTCCGAAATGCGCTTTGTAAAAGACGAGTGGGAGATTGCTCAAATGCGTAAGGCCGTCGAGATTACTATTTCCGGGTTCTCAGACGTTGCGGCATCTTTGCCGGTTGCCTCTAGAAAGTCTCGCGGCGAGCGGGTAGTTGAGACCGCATTCTTCTCCAGGGCTCGACAGGAGGGTTATGACATTGGCTACGAGACAATCGCTGCTTCCGGGCCTCATGCGTGTATTTTGCACTGGACCAAAAACGATGGCGAAGTTAAAAACGGCGATCTGATACTTGTGGACGCCGGGGTCGAGCTCGACAGTCTTTACACCGCAGATATCACTCGCACTATCCCGGTGTCCGGCAAATTCACCAAAGAGCAGCGTTGGGTCTACGACACCGTTTTGGAGGCAGCTGACGCCGCGTTTTCAGTTGTCAAACCAGGAATCAAGTTCCGCGAGGTCCACAATGCCGCAATCGCAGTCATTGCTCGTCGAGTCGCTGAGCTGGGCCTGATACCCGTGACAGCGGAAGAGGCGCTGAAGGAAGAGAACCAGCACCATCGGCGCTACATGGTTCACGGAACCAGCCATCACCTTGGGATAGATGTACACGACTGTGCCCAGGCGAGAAGGGAGCACTACCAGGACGGCATCTTGCAACCAGGAATGGTGTTCACGATTGAGCCCGGTCTCTATTTCCACGCAAACGACCTCACCGTTCCCGAGAGCTACCGCGGAATCGGCGTGAGAATTGAGGACAACGTTCTAGTCACCGAGAGTGGCTGCGAAAACCTCAGTGCGGGTTTGCCCCGGCACCCCGAAAAGATTGAGCGTTGGTTTGCCGATAACCAGTTAGCCGTTGCCGGCTAGAGCCTTGTGGGCAAGGCCAGCCTGGGCCTCGGGAACAATCACCTGATATCTGGTTGCAACAGGTGCCTGCTGGGAGACAAAAGCCCTGCGGTTCTTTGAGACGCTGAAGCGGACAATGTTGAAAAGCATTCCAAAGCCTGCGCTGATTACCAATACCGCCGCAAACTCCTGAGGGTTATAAGAAATACCACCGTCTGGCATCACCGTTACCCCTGCACCAATCAGAAGCGCAAAAATGAGGCCAATCCAAAAGCCCGTGAGTGCGCCCGAGGCGGCAACCCGGCCATAGCCAAGGCGGCTTCGAACTCTCTCCACCAGCACTGGATCGTGGCCGACAATTGAGACATCCGTTGCTTTGAAATCTCCCTGCAATAGCTTGTCCACCATTGCAGATGCCTCTTGATAGTTGGTAAATTCGCCTAGAACGTGTCCCTTAGGGACTGTGGGCCCAACCTGTTTGCTTCTAGAGTTGTTCTTGGCTTCGGACATGTTCAAATTGTTTCACGAATTCGAAGCGGCTAGCGAGGTATCTCTATGAGCGCAACAAGGGTATTTGTGGCTCGCCTCGTGGGCTGCGGGGTCTTTGACCCCCAGGGCGATCGAGTGGGCAAGGTAGTCGATGTTCTGATGGCCTATCGAAAGACTGTTGCCCCCAGGGCGACCGGCTTCATCATTGAGATTTCCGGCCGCAGGAGGGTCTTCCTCCCCATTACCCGAGTCACGGCCATTGCGCCTGGCCAGGTCATAACTAACGGGCTGATTGATCTCAGAAGGTTCTCCCAGCGCGGGCAGGAGGTCAGGGCAATCGCAGAGATCCTCGGTCGCAAAGTGACGCTTCTGGCCGACAAAAAAGTCGCAACAATCGAAGACTTCGCGATCGAAAAGAACAAGCGCGGAGAGTGGATCCAGACTGAGCTCTTCGTCAGAAGACCCAAGTCCACGGCACTCCCCTTTGCAAAGGGTCCAACTGAGTTCGTGCTCTGGCAAGACGTCTCGGAAAACCAAGAGGACCCCCAGGATCAGGATGCCCAGCAGCTGTTGAGCGCGGTTGCAGACCTCAGGCCAGCAGACCTTGCAACCGCCGTTTTAGACCTGCCCGAGGATCGGATGTTGGCTCTTGCCGAGGAGCTCGATGACGAGCGTCTTGCTGATCTGCTTGAAGAGCTCCCGGAGGACGAGCAGCTGGAAATCATCAACGACCTTGAGGATGAGCGAGCCGCTGAGGTGCTGGATCTAATGGGACCGGACGATGCTGCCGACCTGATGGCCAATTTGAGCTCAGAGCGGGCAGAGGCTCTGCTTGGTCTCATGGACGACGAGGAGGCTGAGGATATCCGTCAGCTTCTCAAATATGAACCATATACAGCGGGTGGTCTGATGACTCCGGAGCCGATCATTTGCGCTGCCGACACGACAGTTGCCGAGGCCTTGGCTTTGATCCGCAGGAGAGAAGTGGAGCCGGTTCTTGCAGCACAGGTCTTTGTGACCATGCCACCCTATGAGACTCCTGCCGGCAGATACCTAGGTGTGGTGCACTTCCAGAAACTGCTGCGTTACCCGCCGAGCGAGCGTCTTGGAACCCTTCTGGATAGCGAGCAAGAGCCAATCGATGCACACACACCGATCGGACAGATTCACCGTGACCTTGCAACTTATGACCTCGTGGCACTGCCAGTAATTGATTCCGAGCGCCACCTCATTGGCGCGGTAACGGTGGACGACGTCCTCGATCATCTGCTTCCGGATGACTGGAGAAGTGAGGAGGAGAGCTAATGGCTAGAAACCAATCTCAGCTGGAGCGACCTCTTGGCAGGCGGAGCCTCTTCCGTATGCCGTATCTGAGCCAAGAGACGGTTGGCCGGATTTCGGAGCGGTTTGCCCGTGCAATGGGTACCGGAGCTTTCCTGATCGCGATGACGGTCTTCGTAGCGCTCTGGCTGACTTGGAATACCCTGGCTCCCACCGGAGCCCAATTTGATCCCAGAGCACTGAACTTCACGCTCCTCACGCTCATCTTGTCTCTCCAGGCCTCGTATGCTGCTCCGCTGATTCTGTTGGCTCAAAACCGCCAGGACGATCGGGACCGGGTCAAATTTGAGCAGGATCGCCAGAGAGCCGAGCAGAACCTTGCCGACACCGAATACCTCGCTCGAGAGGTTGCAGCGCTTCGTCTGGCGATTGAAGAGGTGGCGACCAGAGACCATGTTCGCGACGAGGTCAGGCAGGCAATGGCAGAGCTCCTCGAGGAGCTAAATAAGCCAAAGCGCTCAAAGAAAACCAAATGAGCAATAGGGCACTTGCGGCTCTGAGCAAGGTCATCGACCCTGAACTCAGAAGACCCATAACAGAGCTGGGTATGGTCGGAAAGCTCACAGAGACCAACTCAGCAATTACCGCAGAGATAAAGCTGACTATTGTTGGCTGCCCGGCCGCACAATCAATCGAGCGGGACGTGAACGAGGCCTTGGCAGCAGTGTTCGACCGGGTCGAAGTTCAGATGACCACAATGAGTGCATCCGAGCGAGATGAGCTCAAGCAAAAACTTCGCGGAGACAAGCCAATTAGACACAACCCCTTTGCCCAGGAGGGTTCTCTAACAAAAGTCCTCTTTGTCGGTAGCGGTAAGGGCGGGGTCGGAAAGTCGACTATCACCGCGAACCTCGCGGTCGCCCTTGCAAAGCAGGGGCACAACGTTGGTCTGCTGGATGCGGATATTTTTGGCTACTCAATACCCGGCATCATGGGCATTGATTCGCGTCCCACAAAGGTAGATGAGCTGATGCTGCCGCCCATCGCCCATGACGTAAGGGTTATCTCAATTGGCTTCTTTGTTGAGGACAACAAACCCGTTGGTTGGCGCGGGCCGATGCTACATCGCGCCGTTGAGCAGTTCCTGACGGATGTGTATTGGTCTGACCTGGATTTCCTAGTGGTGGATCTTCCACCCGGAACCGGGGATGTGGCAATTAGCCTCGGACAGCTCTTGCCGGGGGCCATGTCGATAGTCGTCACCACTCCACAGGCAGCGGCCGCGACCGTTGCAGAGCGCTCTGGTGCGATCGGACTCCAAACTGGACAGAGCATTCTTGGGGTAATCGAAAACATGAGTTTTCTTGAGGTAGACGGCAAAAGGCACAACCTCTTCGGAGCTGGCGGTGGAGCGGCAGTGACCAAAAGACTCAGTGAGTTATCTGGCGAGAAAGTAGACCTATTAGGGCAGATACCAATCAGTGAAAGCCTTCGAGAGGCAAGTGATAATGGTGCGCCAATAGTGGCATCTTTGCCTAGTGACCCTGCGGCGCTAGCCATCTCGGAAATTGCGACGAAACTGGCCGCAATACCAAGGGGGCTAAGCGGGAAGAAGCTCGGGATTAATCCCGTTTAAATAGCCATGGCCAGTATCAAAGTTGTTGACCCGCTAACCGGTAATAAGCTCCACGAAATCGACGCCCACTCCGCTAGTGATGTGGCGCTGCGTTTTCAAAGCGCGAGAGAGGCCCAGCCCGCATGGGCCGCCATAGGCGGCAAGGCCAGGGCTCGCGTCGCCAGCCAGCTTGTGGATTCTTTGATTGCAAAGCAAGAAGATCTGATGGACATGCTCCAGAAGGAGACTGGCAAGTCTCGCTCCCACGCCTTTGAGGAGATCACGGGAGCGCTGGCCGCAATCTCCTACTACGCAAAAGTGGCTCCAAAGCTAATGAAGCGGCAGAAGGTTCGCGGCGGTGTTCCGCTGCTGATTACCGCTTACACCGAGCCGGCTCCTGTCGGTGCCGTGGGGATCGTTACCCCCTGGAACTACCCCCTCGCGCTGACCATGATGGATGTGATCCCAGCCCTTATGGCTGGCAATGCTGTGGTGCAGAAGGCCGACAACCAAACCGCTAAAACGGTCCTCATGGCTAGAGACATTGCTGTTTCGGCAGGTGTGCCCGAGCTCATCTGGCAGGTAGTGCACGGCGAAGCCAGTGAAGTTGGAAATGCACTTATTGACCACTGCGACTACCTCGCTTTCACGGGCTCAACGGCAACGGGGAAGCTAGTTGCCCAGAGAGCAGCGAGCAGGCTTATCGGCTACTCCCTGGAGCTTGGTGGCAAGAACCCGATGATTGTCTTGCCCGGAGCCAACGTTTCCGAGGCCGCAGAGATGGTACTGGCAAGTGCGTTTGGCAACGCCGGTCAGCTGTGCGTCTCAATTGAGCGCCTCTACGTGCCGAATCATGCGATGGCAGCGTTTGAACTCGAGCTCAAAAACCGCGTCGAGTCCCTCAAGGTCGGTTCTTCCTCGCAATTTGAATACGATCTCGGTGCGCTTAGCTCTGTGGCTCAGCTCGAAAGAGTGAGCGGTTTTGTCCAGCGCGCCATCGATGAGGGTGCCAGGCTCGTGACCGGCGGAAAGGTCCTGAGGGAGATTGGACCTAACTTCTATGCGCCCACAGTGCTTGCTGACATTCCCCAAGGCGCTGAGATTCTTCACAAAGAGGTCTTTGGTCCGGTAATCGCCCTTGTTGGTTACGACAGCCTTGACGAGGCTGTGCAATTGGCAAATGCAACCGAGTACGGACTAAATGCATCGGTCGTAGGAGACAAGAAAGCCGCCATGGATATTGCATCGAGACTCATGGCGGGCTCAGTCAACATCAATGAGGGCTACAGGGCCTCGATGGCAACCATGGCAGCTCCAATGGGTGGCATGAAACAGTCCGGTATGAACAGGCGATCAGGTCCTGATGGCCTGCTGCGTTTCACGGAGAATCGAACAATCGGAGTGGCCAACAAATTACCTATTGGGCTCCCAAATAGGGCCAGGGACTATAGGAAGATGGCGCCACTTATGACAAAGCTAGCCCGCTGGATGGGGAAGATTTAGGCCTAGGTCGACTCTAGGTCGAAAGGTGGGGTCTCCCCTAGCTCGAGAGGCTTCTGTGGGGGCTTAGCCCTGTTGAGGGTCTCTGCAGCATTCGGCTTGCGCTTTTCTTCGCGGAGCGCGTCACGCACAATTCTTCTAGGGTCATACTGCCTTGGGTCAAGCTTCTTCCAGTCAACATCTTCGAAACCATCGCCCAGCTCGCTCTTCATTTGCTCCTGGGCATTGTCAATCATGCGCTTGCCCTTTTTGACCCACTCGCCCATCTGCTTGGCGTAGTAGGGGAGCCGCTCAGGCCCAATGATCAACACTGCAAGTAGCGCAAGGAGCAATAGCTTCTCTGCGCTAAGACCAAACATGCGTTGCAGTTTACCCCCAATGAATGCGAGGGAAATGCCATCTCGCTACCTAAGCTTGAGCGCAAGATGATTGACAAGATTGCAAGCTGGAAGTTCGCAGAAGACTTCGCCTCAGAGCCCGCACATATTCAAGACGCTCGAAAGACCGCCGAGGAACTTGGTGTTGAGTCAATCACCCCGGCAACCGGCAATCAATTAGCCCTTCTAGCCGCAGTTGCCCGTGCAAGGTCAATCGCTGAGGTTGGCACGGGAGCAGGAGTCTCGGCACTTTGGCTCCTCAGCGCCAGTGAAGATTCTGTAGTAACGACTATCGACGAAGAACCCGAATATCAAAACGTTGCCAGGGAGAACTTTAAGAAGTCGCAGATCCCACCGGCACGAATTCGGGTCATCTCCGGCAGGGCCAATGCGGTCATGGGGAACATGGCGGAGTCCGCCTACGACTTAGTATTCCTCGATCTCGACCCCAATGATCTTGGCTCGCTTCTTGCTCAGTCCGTTTTGCTTCTGAAGCCGGGTGGGGTCTTGGTTATCGCTCACGCACTCTGGCGAGACAGGGTTCCAAATCCAGCGCTGAGGGAAGATGAAACCGTTGCGCTCAGAAGTGCAATCAACGGATTCTCGGATGCCGAAGACTTCATTGCAAGCATCTCCCTGGTTGGAGATGGGTTGTTTGTCGCGGTGAAGAAGTAGTTACTTCTTAATTACGCCCTCTAGTACCTTGTGCAGGGCCTTCGCCTCATCGTCGTTCACAGACACAACCAAACGTCCACCACCTTCAAGTGGGACGCGCAAAACAATCAAACCGCGGGGCTCGCGCTCTGCCTCCATGGGTCCATCACCAGTGCGAGGCTTCATTGCTGCCATCAGAAAAACTCCTTGGAAATTGCGGAAAGGCCAATTATCCCAGATTTACGGGCCCTCTGCCACCCCGCTAGCGAGCCAGCCAGCTCCTGAGCCCACTCTCCACATCAAAAAGGTGGCCAACTGGAACATTCTCGTTGTCGGCATGAGCAAGCGATGGATCACCCGGACCATAGTTGACCGCGGGTATCCCAAGCGCAGAGAATCTGGCAACGTCTGTCCAGCCATACTTTGGCCTGGCAACCGTATTCGTTGCGCTCAAGAACTCCTTGGCGAGCTCAGAATCCAGTCCGGGCCTAGCGCCCTCGGCAACATCAACAACCTCTAGATCAAACCCTGAGAAAACCTCGCGCAGGTGAGCCTCAGCATCGGCTGCGCTCTTTGAGGGTGCGAAGCGGTAATTTACCTCGACCTCGGCGCTATCCGGGATTACGTTTCCGGCCACTCCACCAGAAATCCTTACCGCATTTAGGCTCTCGCGGTATTCCAAACCCTCGACAGCCACGGTCTGGGGCTCATAAACATTTAGCTTGCCTAGGACAGCATCTAGGGCGTGAATTGCGTTCTCTCCCATCCACGGTCTAGCGGAGTGGGCGGCCTTACCCGAGGTAGAAACAACTACACGCATGGTGCCATTGCAGCCACCCTCGACTAGCCCACTGGACGGTTCGCACAGAATCGCAAAGCTGCCCTCAAACAGTTCGGGGTGGTTTCGCGCAAGCCGCCCCAGACCATTTAGTTCGCTGGAGACCTCTTCGTTGTCATAAAAAATCCAGGTGATGTCCTTGACCGGACTTGAAATCTCGAATGCGAGTTTGAGCATCACGGCCACTCCGCCCTTCATGTCCACGGAGCCTCTACCGACAATGGTCTGTTCACGCTCAAAATGGTGGAGCTCGGCTGGAAGGTTTCCGTTTGGCGGCACGGTATCAAGGTGACCGGCAATGATCACGCGCTCGAGGCCACTGTTGGTCCTAGCGACAACGCAGTTGCCATCTCGAATCACCTCAAGGTGGTCCAAACCATCTAGAGCATTGAAAACTGCATTGGCAAGTGCCTGTTCGGATCCCGAGACGCTCTCAATATTGCAAACATCAAGAGTTAGCTCTACGAGGTTCTTGGTGAGATCCAGGGAGGCCATGGCAAAAAGGCTACCTGTATTCTGGTTCGAATGAGTGAAGGATACCTAGAGCAAATGGCCTGGGGGCACGGCCTTGCAACCAAGAGCACTTCGGGCCAGGTGCTTGATGTTTGGTTCCCAGAGGTTTCCCTAGGCGAGGCCCCAAAGTCCGACCTCCAGTGGTTTCCGCCAAAAGACTTGGAGCTGGCGGCTCAAGCTGACGAGCTAAGAGAAGTAGTTCGTGAGGTTGTCAGGGTCGAGGCAGAGCTGAGCCAACCCGTTGTATCGACCGAGGATGCCTATCTCAGATTGCACCTGATCTCGATGCTCAAGGCACAGCCCAACTCAGTCAACCTGGAAGGGCTGATTCCCAACCTGCCAATTCTTGCCTTCACCAACTTTGGGCCGATGCTTCCCGAGGTCATGCATCGCAAGAGGCTGGAGCTCAAGGCAGAAGGGGTGGAGGTTCACTCCCTAGATAAGTTCCCAAGGCTCGTTGACTACGTGCTTCCAGAGAAGGTGCGCATTGCGGATGCGAACCGGGTAAGGCTCGGAGCTCACCTTGCACCTGGCACGACGGTTATGCACGAGGGATTCGTGAACTTCAACGCTGGCACTTTGGGGTCCTCGATGGTCGAGGGACGCATTTCTCAGGGTGTTGTAGTTGGCGATGGCTCTGACATTGGTGGTGGCGCGTCAATCATGGGAACTCTCTCTGGTGGCGGCAAACACAAAGTCGCAATTGGAAAGCGAGCTCTCTTGGGTGCCAACTCAGGAATTGGAATATCAATCGGGGATGATTCGGTGGTCGAGGCGGGTCTCTACGTCACCGCTGGCACGAAGGTTACCCTGATTGTCGATGGCAAGACGCAGGTAGTCAAGGCAGCCGAGTTAAGCGGCCTGCCCGGCATGCTCTTCAGACGAAACTCACAGTCTGGTGCGGTCGAGGCAATCGCCCGCGAGGGTCTTGGGGTTGAGCTCAACTCCGAGCTTCACGCCTAACAGAGTCCCAGCCTTTAGGTTCCAAAGGTGCATCCCCTAGGAATACACCCAAGCCCTGTTGAACCGACCCAATTACCTTGAAACCCTTTGGCACATTTCCACCCGGGAATGTAGCTAGAAAGCCGTGATCCTCTCCGCCGAATAGTACCCAGTCCCGAGGACTTGCATCTCCCCCTCGCGACAGGAGCGACTGAGCCGCCTGCTCCAAGACTGCCTCGAAGCCCAAAAGCAGGTTCGGTTCGATAACTAGCTTTACTCCTGAAGCCTCGGCAAGCCTGCTCGCATCTAAGGCTAAAGAGTCAGACACATCCAGCATCGCCGAGGCAAACTCAAAGCCGCCCGTCACGGCTTCGACAGGCGGTGTCGGACGAAGCTGCACAGAAACTAGCTCGGGGTAGGAGGCGGCCAAAGTGGTGTCCTGATGCAGCAAAAGATCAAGTCCCGCGGCAGCCTTTCCAAGGGTGCCACAGATCGCCAGCTGGTCTCCTGGTTGCGCACCAGAGCGCAGAATTGGCGCTCTCTGCTCGAGATCTCCATGGGCAGCAACAGAAATCATTGTTAGCGGGCCAAACCCAAGGTCTCCCCCAACAATTTCGGCACCCGGGGCGAGCTGATCCAGTCCTGTCTGAAGCCCCCTGGCAAAGTCCTCAAACCAAGCCATTGTGGTTTTCTCTGTGACCGTCATGGCTACTACCAACGCAACCGGCTTGGCCCCCATGGCATAGACGTCTGCCACGTTGCTTGCGACTGCCTTGAATCCGAGGTCAAAACCCGAGGAGAAATCATGCCGGAAGTCATGGCCCTCGATCATGGTGTCTGTTGTCACCGTAAACTCGGCACCGCTCAGCCGTATTACTGCCGAATCGTCTCCAGACCCAACAAGAGTGCTCTGCCCGCGCTTGAAGTGCTTCACAGCTAAAGCAAGCGCAGCCTTTTCACCAAGCTCTACTACTAACGGGTCCTTACTGGTCACCTGACAACGCTAGCCTTATTTTCATGAGAATTCTGGTCGCTGGGTTTGTCCTGCTTGCGCTGAGCGGGTGCGCCTCGACGGTGAATCTAGAGCCTGCAGAGGGTAGTAATGATCCTGCGTGTGCGGAGGTGATGGTGCGGCTTCCATCCCAGCTGGGTGGCCTTGAGGAGCGTTACACCAATGCCCAAGCCACTGCCGCGTGGGGAGATCCGGCGGCGGTGCTGCTGAGATGTGGACTGGAGCCAGTTGAGGTCTCACCGCTACCGTGTGTCACCGCAGGAGGCATCGACTGGTTGGTCGACGGCGCTCTAGCACCCAGTTACCGCTTCATCAGCTACGCCCGCTACCCAGCGGTAGAGGTGATTGTGGACTCTGACAATGCCTCTGGTATTACCTCCCTAGAGGGGCTTTCAGGAGCGGTGGCTCAACTCCCAGCAACCAAGGCCTGCACTGCCCCCTAGCGAGGCTCGTAACCGAGCTCGATGCCTCGAGCAATAAGAGTCTCGATCAGGTCCGCGTATTTCACCCCAGAAGCTGCAAACAGGGCCGGATACATAGAAATCGGGGTGAAGCCGGGCAGGGTATTGATTTCAGTTAGCACCAATCCCTTCTTGGTCAAGAAAAAATCGGTTCTTGCAAGACCGCTGCAGCCTGCCGCTTTGAATGCTTTGATGGCTAGCTCATGCATCTGAGCAAGCTCCTTATTAGTCAGCTCAGTAGGAACTTTCAGCTCAGCGCCCGAGCCTAGATACTTGTTGTCATAGTCATAGAAGCCATCGCCAGCGACAACAATCTCGCCCGCGAGCGACACCTGTAGCTCGCCGCCCGGGTGCTCAAGAACCGAGCACTCGATCTCACGACCGATAACGTGCTCTTCAACCAGAGCGGTGTTGTCGTGACCAAGGGCCTCCTCGATGCCGGTTTCAAGCTCCAGGAGGTCATGAGCTTTGGTGACTCCAACGGAAGAGCCTGACCTCGAGGGCTTTACAAAGCAGCTTGGATTTAGAAACTTGCCGGCAGATTTCAATATCTGCTCTCGGTTCAATTGCCATTCGGAGCGAGTTATCACCATGTCTTTGGCGACTGGAATCCCGGCGTCTCTAAATGTGCTCTTGGCAATTGCCTTGTTCATAGCGAGCGCCGACGCCAAGACACCATTCCCCACATAGGGAATCTTGCATAGCTGGAGAAGTCCTTGAATTGAACCGTCTTCACCGTTGAGACCGTGCAGCACGGGAAAAGCAATGTCAATCTTCCCAAGCGACATGCCCGTGGCGGCCATGCGAAGCTCGCCACCCCCAACCGGCAAGAGCAGCTCAGGTGAGTCCTCGGAAACCTTTGGCCAGCCCGAGAGTTGCCAATCTAGGTTCACCGGTTCAAGCACAAATCTCCCGCTCGGGGTAATGCCAACCGGGATAATTTCGTACTTGCTCTGATCGATTGCCTCGTGAACACCTAGGGCTGTGACACAGGACACGCTGTGCTCACTCGACTTACCGCCGTAGATAAGTGCCAGTTTGAGCATCAGAACTCCATCTCGACATCGTCGGCAAGATTCAGCTGCTTGCCAAATTCGCTGGGTTTCATTCTGCCCTGATAAACATCCTCGACTTGCGACACAATCGGCATTTCTATGCCTAGGCGCCCTGCTATTTCCAGCACCGGCCGGAGCGAGCCAAGGCCCTCTGCGACCTGGTTCATGGACTCAAGAACCTCGGGGCCGCTCATGCCCTGCCCCAGCATCTCTCCTGCGCGGAAGTTTCGTGACAGTGAGGACTCTGAGGTTGCTATGAGGTCTCCCAGTCCCGCAAGACCGAACATCGTGCGCCTCCTAGCCCCGTGCTCAAGTGCAAAGTTAGTTATCTCTCCAAGTCCGCGGGTCATTATGGAGGCTTTCGTGTTTTGTCCGTAGCCAAGCCCGTTCACAATTCCAATGGCAACCGCTATGAGATTCTTCAATACGCCACCAAGCTCCGTGCCCATGACATCTTGGTTTGTGAATACGGTGAAGTAGTCCGAGGAGCTAACCCGTGCCACTTCGCTTGCTCGCTCTGGGTCTTCGCAAGCGCACACAGCTGCGGCAGGTTCTTTCCTGGCAATCTCAAGCGCGAGGTTTGGTCCCGAAAGAACTGCAACTTGGCTGCTGGGAATCTCCAGCACCTCTGAGATAACTTCACTCATTCGCAAGCCCGTCTCCGCCTCAAGTCCCTTCATAAGGCTTATCAGCGTCGCGCCCTTTGGAATCAATGGCTTCCAATTTTCCAGGTTCGATCGCAGCGACTGCGAGGGGATTGCCAAATATATTTGCTCGCTGCCTGCAAGAGCAGTCTCGAGGTCTGAGGTTGCCACAAGGTTTTCAGGCAACTTGATGCCGGGCAAATACGGTTTGTTTTCAGAAGCGGCAACAATCTCCGCTGCAAGCTCTGGCTTTCTTGCCCATAGGGTCACCTCGTGACCGCCATCTGCAATCACCTTTGCAACTGTGGTGCCCCAGCTCCCAGCACCTATGACTACGTAGCGACTCATTTACGCTTCCTGAAGTTCCCGGTCTCGTCTTGGGCGTGCGCGGTTGGATCCCACCGCTTCTTGGGAGGCTCCTCTCCCCTTAGCTGCCCAACCAGGTCTGCAATGGCATTCATCACCTGCTCGGTGGCAGCGTTGAGATCTTTGGCAGCTGGTGTTGCTCCCAAAGAGGAGAAGTCGAGTGGTTTTCCGATCTTGACGTGGACGGTGTGGAAAGGGTTTGGGCGGAACTTCTTGTCGTAGTTCCCCATCACCTTGTGCACGCCCCAATGGGCAGCGGGAACAATTGGCAACCCGAGCTCCGCCGCCATTCGAACAGCTCCATGCTTACCACGCATTGGCCAAAGCTCGGGGTCACGTGTGAGGGTTCCCTCCGGGAACACCACGACCACCTGTCCAGCTCTCAGGAAGTCCTTTGCTGCTCGAAGCGCATCTTCATTGGAGTTGCCCGTGCGATAGACGGGAATTTGCCCAACCTTTGGTAGGACCTGTTTTAGCACTGGAACTCTAAACAGAGACTCCTTGGCAAGGTAGTGCGGAACCCGCTTCATGTGGATGTACACCGAATAGGCGAAAGCAAGGGGATCTAGATAGCTCAGGTGATTGCCAACGAGAACGTAACCACCTCTTGGGAGGTTCTCTTGACCCTCGGTCTTTATATTGAAAAACAACCTAAGTAGCGGGGCCAGAAAGAAAGCGATTAGCCGAAAGGCAAATGTGTTTTCGGTTTTTGGAGCCTTTGGGATAGGGGGCTTAGCCATGACTAGGCCTCGAAGGTGAAATCGGCCCCAAGGTCCTCAAGCTTTTGCAGGAAGCGCTCATAACCCCTTGAGATTAGCTGCACATTCGAGACATTTGACTCACCATCGGCGGCAAGTGCAGCAACGACGTGCGAGAAGCCCCCACGCAGGTCTGGGACCCTAATGTCTGCACCGAGCAGCTTGGTGGGGCCGGAGACTACTGCTGAGTGATTGAAGTTTCGCTGACCAAAGCGGCAGGGGTGGCCACCTAGACACTCCCTGTAAATCTGAATGTTTGCACCCATCTGTTTTAGGGCGTCGGTGAACCCGAAGCGCTGCTCATAGACGGTTTCGTGGACAATCGAGAGTCCTTGAGCCTGAGTGAGGGCAACAACCAGAGGTTGCTGCCAGTCGGTCATAAACCCTGGGTGAACATCAGTTTCAATGACAACCGGCTGTAGCTCGGTGCCCGGATGGTAGAAGCGAATACCGTCATCGCCTATTTCAAGCTGACCACCGACCTTGCGGTAGACGTTTAGGAAGGTCATCATCTCGACCTGCTTTGCGCCACCGACATAGATGTCGCCGCCGGTTGCAAGCGCTGCAGCCGCCCAGCTGGCAGCCTCATTTCGGTCAAAGATTGCCCTGTGGGTAAAGCCCTTCAGGGACTTCACTCCTTCGATGCGAATTACTCGGTCGGTGTCAACCGAGATAATTGCGCCCATCTTTTGCAGGATTGAGATCAGATCGATGATTTCAGGCTCGATTGCCGCTCCGGAAAGCTCAGTTTTGCCCTCGGAAATTGTGGCCGTCAGCAGAACCTGCTCGGTTGCACCTACAGATGGGTAGGGCAGCTCAATCTTTGTCCCCTTGAGCCCCTCTGGGGCGCTCAGCCTGGTTCCGCCCGGGTGCTTCTCAATTACTGCTCCAAAGCTTCTTAGAACATCAAAGTGAAAATCAACCGGTCTCGAGCCAATCTCACATCCACCCAGACCCGGGATAAATGCCTCGCCAAGTCGATGTAGCAGAGGACCACAAAAAAGTATTGGAATTCGCGAGGATCCCGCATAGGCATCGATGTCGGTCATTCGAGCCTGCTCAACCCTGGAGGGGTCAAGAATCATGTCTCCGGTGCGTTCATCGTGATTGATGGCAACGCCATGCAAGTTCAATAGCCGGGACACAACCTCAACATCGGAGATGAATGGCACATCCAGCAGGGTCGAGGGAGTATCTCCCAGGAGCGCGGCAACCATGGCCTTGGTGACTAGATTCTTTGAACCTTTTAGATCAACGCGACCGGTTAGCGGCTTTCCACCATTGATGGTGATCTGAGACAATCAGACTCCTTTGGCAGGGAGGGTCTTGGGTTTCCAGGACTCTCTTCTGGCCTCATAGTCGGCAATGGCCTGCTCGTTCTGGAGCGTGATGCCAATGTCATCAAGCCCCTCCATGAGACGCCATTTAGTGTATTCGTCTATCTCAAATGGCACTACCGTGTCCCCGTAGCTCAGCTGTTGGGCGGGAAGGTCCACCTTCACCTCGAGACCTGGGTTTGCGTCAATGGCCTCCCAGATCTGATTTGTCGCTTCCTCAGAAATTACGCCTGCAACCAACCCCTGCTTTCCAGCATTGCCATGGAAGATGTCTGCGAACTTGGAGCTGAAAACAGCCTTGAATCCAAAGTCCCTCAGTGCCCAAACTGCGTGCTCGCGAGACGAGCCGGTACCAAAATCGCTTCCCGCAATTAGAACCTCAGCCTTGTCGAAAGGTGCATTGTTTAGGACAAAATCGGGGTCCTGGCGCCAGTTTGCAAATAGCCCGTCTTCATACCCAGTTTTGGTGATGCGCTTCAAATAGACCGCTGGGATGATCTGGTCCGTGTCAACATTGCTGCGCTTGAGGGGAGCAGCAATACCCGTGAAGACTGAAATACGCTCCATTACCCCTCCAAGTCCGCAGGGCTCGAGAGGGTTCCGCGAATTGCGGTCGCAGCTGCCACTACCGGTGAGACCAGGTGAGTCCTGGCTCCCTTGCCCTGCCTTCCCTCGAAGTTTCGGTTCGAAGTGGATGCGGCACGCTCTCCGGGACCCAGTTGGTCTGGGTTCATGCCCAGGCACATCGAGCAGCCTGCAAACCGCCACTCGGCTCCAAAGTCCTTGAAAACCTTGTCCAGACCCTCCTCTTCGGCCTGGAGCCTGACCTTTTGAGACCCGGGGACCACCATCATGCGAATACCGTCGGCTTTCTTTTTGCCCTTGATGATTTCGGCCGCAGCTCGCAAATCTTCAATGCGAGCGTTGGTGCAGGAGCCCAGGAACACTGTGTTGACAGCGATATCCTTCATCTTCGTACCGGGCTGAAGGTCCATGTATTCAAGTGCGCGCTCTGCAGCGGCCCTAAGTGACGGATCTTCATAGCTAGCGGGGTCTGGAACGCTGTCTAGTAGCGAAACTCCCTGGCCGGGGTTTGTTCCCCAGGTAACAAATGGATCCAGCTTGTCAGCGTCGATGAAGACCTCGGCATCGAAGACCGCATCTTCATCAGTCTTGAGGGTCTTCCAGTACTCCATCGCGGCATCCCAATCTGCACCCTCTGGCGCGTGGGGGCGGCCCTTTAGGTATTCAAAGGTGACCTCATCAGGAGCAACCATTCCGGCCCTTGCACCAGCCTCAATGGACATGTTGCAAATGGTCATCCTGCCCTCCATGGAGAGCGACCTGATTGCGCTGCCACGATACTCAAGGACGTAACCCTGACCACCACCGGTGGTGATCTTTGCAATCACGGCCAGAATGATGTCCTTGGCGGAAACCCCTGGTCTCAGAGTTCCCTCAACATTTATTGCCATCGTTTTGAACGGCTTGAGCGGAAGAGTCTGAGTCGCAAGGACATGCTCGACCTCACTTGTGCCGATTCCCATCGCTAGCGAGCCAAATGCTCCATGCGTAGAGGTGTGGGAGTCACCACAGACAATGGTGAGTCCCGGCATTGTCAAGCCAAGCTGCGGACCCACAACGTGAACGATTCCCTGGTTCTTGTCTCCAAGAGAGTGAATCCTGACCCCATACTCCGCGGTGTTGTCCCTGAGGGCCTGAACCTGGGCTCTCGAGGTGGGCTCCGCAATTGGGAGGTGAATGTCGGCGGTTGGGGTGTTGTGGTCCTCGGTCGCAATTGTCAGGTCCTTGCGCCTGATGTCGCGACCGGCCAGTCGGAGGCCGTCAAAAGCCTGGGGAGAGGTGACCTCGTGAATCAGGTGAAGGTCGATGTAGAGAAGATCTGGCGCGCCGTTTTCGCCCTTGACCACAAGGTGGTCGCGCCACAGCTTTTCAGCCAGGGTTAGGGGTTTTTGAGACATGATCTCCTCGCAGGTGCGCCGGCACACAAGTTTAGCCGAAGGAGTAGATTGATGGGGTGCAGCAGAAGCTTGGCCATGACCTGAACCAGATTCAGGCGAGGGCCGTGAAAGTCCTGGCCCTCGGCCAGGCTCTTGGTGGCTTTGGCTTCGGCGCAACGCTCTCCGTTGGCGCGATTATGGCCACGGAGCTAAGCGGGACACCGGCATGGAGCGGAGCCGCTGCAACCCTGAGCACCCTTGGCGCCGCATTTCTGTCGATACCTCTTGCAAGGCTCGCAGCTCGAAGGGGACGCAGGCCAGCTCTTGCCCTAGGGGCGTTTCTTGCAATCCTCGGTGCCGCAGGGATGATGCTGGCCGCGGCCCTGCGCTCTTTTCCTGTTGAGCTGGTGGCACTCTTCTTCCTAGGTTCCGCAACGGCAGTGGGGCTTCAGGCGCGGTTTGCAGCTGCCGACATACCCACGAGCAGGCCCAAAGGCAAAGATCTCTCGATTGTGGTGTGGGCGACAACTCTTGGAGCGGTAGTTGGGCCCAATCTAATTGCCCCAGGAGAGGCGATGGGGCTCGCCATCGGGCTGCCACATCTGGCAGGACCATTCCTCCTGACAATCTTTGCGCAGACCACTTCGACCCTGGTGTTCTGGTTTGGGTTGCGCCCTGATCCTCTCCTGCTGGCCCAGCAGGTTGCTGGAATTGAGCAGGGTCTACCGCAGCGAAAAAGCAGTGAAGCCATCGGAATTATCAGGCGAAATCCCCTCGCTGCCTTCACCATCCTGACTATCGCACTTAGCCACATGGTTATGGTCTCCGTGATGAGCATGACCCCTGCCCACCTATCAGGCGAGGGCCACTCACTCGCAGAAGTCGGCTTTACCATTTCTTTGCACGTTGCCGGTATGTATGCGTTTGCGCCAGTATTTGGAATTCTCAGCGATCGCATTGGTGCCAAGCAGACCATTCTTCTGGGGCAGTTTGTGCTCCTTTGCTCACTGGCCATCTCTGGATTTGGGCAGTTCAACTTCACGCTGGTTGTCATCGGACTTTTCCTGCTTGGCCTTGGCTGGTCAGCCGCAACCGTCGCCGCAAGCGCACTGCTGTCAGAGGTTTTGGAAGTAGATCAGAAGCCGGTGGTTCAAGGCTTCAGCGATTCCCTGATGAGTCTCAGCGGGGCTTTTGGTGGGGCGGTGTCGGGCACTATCCTCACCCTCTACACTTTTGGCGGCCTCAACGCGGCGGCGCTACTACCCGTGGTGTTGATAGTAGTTGCAACCGCCTACTCAAGAAGGTGGCGGGCATAAAGAAATCTCACTCCCGAGATTTTGTCATCAAGAGTGAGATTTGTGACCCCAGCGGGATTTGAACCCGCGCTACTGCCGTGAGAGGGCAGCGTCCTAGGCCGCTAAACGATGGGGCCCTAGTTGCAACCTAGAAATCATGCCACAAACCAGCCCGATGGGCAATCTAACGGCTCAGAAGCGAGAGCGCTCCTGGTTTAACCTCAACTGTGAATGGGGCGGGCCCGATGATTTCTCCGTCACAGGTCATCGGGAAACCCGCATTCTCAATCCGCACCTTAGCTGCCTTGAAAATCTCTACCTCTGCATATCTAACGTGTTCGCCCTTATAGACCTTGGGAAAGATCTCGAGGAGCTTCCTTCTAGATACCTCGTGCAGTATGAAGACCTCTACCTGGCCATCGGTGATCTCAGATCTTGGAGAGATTTGCATGCCACCACCGAAATTCTTCACGTTCGCAACCCCGCAAAGCATCGCCTTGAACTCTCTGGAATCTCCATCTGCCACTACCCGATATTCGATTGGTTTGAACCTGGGAAGCTCCAAAAACAAAGCTGCAACATAGGAGTTGGGCCCCTTAGGCCAAACCAAACGATTGGCCCGTTCGGCACAAAGAGCATCGAACCCGGCAGAGATGGAGCCCAGAGACCAGAACTGCCTGTATTCGGTCTCTACCCACATAACATCAACTGCCCGTGGGCACTCAATTGCGCCAACGATATTTGCCACTGCGGCCTCGGTGTCGGTAAGAGAGATTGCAAGTTCACGAACCTGATCATTACCGCTGCCGGCTGGGACCAGGCCCACAGGTAGCGAGTGTTCTATTGCCAAGTTTACTCCAAGCTGAGAGGTTCCGTCGCCACCAATTGCGACTAGTCCAGAGAGTTCGCCTGCTTTCTGGCTAACTTTTCCGCGAGCATCGTCCTGACTTACTCCGCTGAGATTGATTGTTTGAATACCGGCTTGCTGAAAAGCAGCTAGCGCCTTTTCACCGACACTGTTTCCTCGGCCGCGGTTCGCAGCTGGATTGATTATTACTCCTAGTGGCTTCATTGCCACCTCCTGTTGCCTCAAACATAGACTGATTGCCGGAGGTTCGCCATGAGGATTACAAAGCTTGAGCACGCCTGCCTGGTTTTAGAGGTTGCAGGCAAACAGCTGGTCGTTGACCCGGGCATGTATTCCGAAAACCCACCCCAGATTTCAAACCCCGTGGCTATAACCCTCTCTCACATTCACGATGACCACAGCTATAAGCCACACCTCGAGGCTCTGCTGAAGCAGAATCCAGATCTCCTAATCTTTGGCACCGAAGAAGTTGCTGAGAAGCTCAAAGGCCTAAATGTCACAAGGGTCTACCACGGTGACAGACATGTGGTTGACGGTTTCACGCTGGATTTTTATGGCTACTTTCACCAAGAGATCCACCGCTCCATACCCTTGGTGCAGAACTTTGGGCTAATGGTGAATGGCGAGCTTTACTACCCGGGTGACAGCTACACGATCCCCGAGGTGAAGGTGCAAACTCTGGCCTGCCCATCAAGCGCACCCTGGCTCAAGATTGCGGACGTGATGGACTTCCTGGTCGAAATAAAGCCAAAGAGATGCTTCCCCACTCACAATGCGCTGCTTTCTGAGCATGGCCACAAGCTTCAAAACTCGAGAATCATGGAGCTAACGGAGCAATACGGCGGAGAATTTAGATTTCTCAATGTCGGTGAGAGCTGGGAAATCTAAACCGCAACAATAACCGCGGCTAGGAGCATGGCAATCGTTGTTCCGCCCCAAAGCCTTTTTTCTTTCTCGCTTCTAGTTATGTTGTTGGCAATCGCACTTAACCCAGCGAATGCCGCAAAGCCCCAGTTGGCCACTGAGTTCCCAGCTTCATCAAGGAGCGGTGTGAAAACTCCTAGCTGAGCCAGGTAGTGGCCGGCGATTGCGAACATCACAAGGGCTGAGAAAGCGCTTGCGATTCGGTATGGAGTGCTTAGGACACCAGGGTTGCGACCCCCGTATGCGTACTCGCCAAGGGGCGCGCCAAAAACGATCGCTATTTGAAAGAGAGCTGTTGCTAAATAAGCAAAAACTAGAAAACCTGAAGCGAAAGAATTAAGCATTTCAGGCTTCCGAATCTACTTGCTGGGGTACCTGGACTCGAACCAAGAACAAAGGTACCAGAAACCTCCGTGTTGCCAATTACACCATACCCCAAGGGCGCAAGCCTCTATCCTAGTGGGCCTTTGAGAATGCCTCTAGTCTCGCCAGCGTAACCTGCTTGCCAAGAATCTCCATGCTTTCAAAAAGCGGTGGGGTGACTCTCCGGCCCGAAATAGCTGTTCTAACAGCACCAAATGCAACCCTCGGCTTTAGCTCAGCCTTCTCAATCAGCGCCTCACTGAGTGCTGCCTGGATTGCATCGGTTTTGAATTCCGCGAGTCCCAGCAAAGCATCGTGTGCAAGCTTTGCAATACTTCCCGCGTCCTCGCCAAGCTGTTTCAGCGCATCCTCTTCGAAGCTGATCTCGGTCGCGAACAAGAATCCAACCATTCCTGGCGCCTCCCCCAAGACAGTGATTCGCTCTTGGATCAGCGGCGCTGCCATGGCAAGGATTTCGTGCTCCCGCTCACTCGGAGTTGAGCTCATAACACCCGCGGATTGCAGGTAGGGAATGAGGCGCTCACGGAAATCCTCCCCATCGAGCAGCCTGATGTGAGAGGCGTTAATCGAATCTGCCTTCTTCTGGTCAAACCTCGCCGGGTTCGGATTCACGTCTGAAATTTCGAAATTTTCACACATCTCTGTGAGCGTGAAGATGTCCCTGTCCGCGGAGATTGACCAACCCAATAGCGCAAGGTAGTTCAGCAGACCCTCTCGGATGAATCCGCGATCGCGATGCAGAAACAGGTTGCTCTCCGGGTTGCGCTTGCTTAGCTTTTTGTTGCCCTCCCCCATGACAAAAGGTAGGTGGCCAAACTGCGGAACGAAGTCTGTGATGCCGGCTTCGACAAGGGCGTTGTAGAGAACAATCTGCCTCGGGGTAGAGGACAGCAAATCCTCACCTCTCAGCACATGGGTGATGCCCATAAGGGCATCATCAACTGGGTTTACCAGTGTGTAGAGAGGTTGGCCCCCAGGCCTGACAAGCACGAAGTCCGGGAAGCTACCAGCGGGAAAAGTTATCTCACCTCGAACTAGATCTGTGAAGGTGATGTCTTCCGCGGGAACCTTCAAACGAAGTGCTGGCCTCCTGCCCTCCGCGAGATAGCGCTCTCGATCCTCATCCGACAGCTCTCGCTCAGAGTTGTCATAACCCAGCTGCACAGCTCTGCCGGCGGCCTTATTTCTCTCTTCGATCTCCTCAGCGGTGAGGAAGCTCTCATAAAGGTGCCCCGAGGCCTTGAGCTTTTCAATCACATCGAGGTAGATCTGACCGCGTTCACTCTGACGATATGGACCCGAAGGGCCTCCAACATCGACTCCCTCGTCCCAGTCGAGTCCGAGCCAGCGCAGGGCATTGACCAGCTGTTCGTAGCTCTCCTCAGTGTCGCGAGCGGCGTCAGTGTCCTCAATACGAAAAACAAACGTTCCACCGGTCTTGCGGGCGTAGGCCCAGTTGAACAGGGCAGTTCTAATAAGGCCAACGTGAGGGGTGCCAGTGGGGCTGGGGCAAAATCTAACTCGGATGTCTGAGCCTTGGGCCTGGGTGACGGGAGCGTTTAGAGAAGTCATAGTCACCCGAAATCCTATTTGACCAAGCTGACTAGAGTTCCAATTCCCTCGATTGTGCACTCGACCCTGTCGCCGGAGACAATCTTTGAGATGCCGGCAGGGGAGCCTGTCAGGATGATATCTCCCGGCTCCAGCGTGAAGTTCTGGGAGATGTAGGACACCAAATACTCAGGCGAATAAACCATCTCGGAGGTACTTGCATCCTGCTTGGTTTCGCCATTGATGGTGGAGCTTATTCGCTTATTGCTCGGGTCAAATCCGGTCTCTATCCAGGGGCCGACTGGGCAAAAGGTATCGAATGCTTTGCTTCTTGCCCACTGCAGGTCGGAGAACTGGATATCCCGCGCCGTTACATCATTTGCAATTGTGTATCCAAGGATGTGATCAGACACCTGCTCCTGAGGAACATTCTTTGCGGTCTTCCCAATAACTACCGTCAGCTCAGCTTCTATCTCTACCTGGCCTGACTGCACTGGCAGCTCAATAGTGTCCTCGCTGGCAACAATCGCACTTGTTGGCTTGAAGAAGATAAGTGGTTCTTTCGGGGTCTGCTGGTGAATCTCAGCGGCGTGTGATGCGAAGTTCAAACCCACCAGAACAATCTTCTTTGGCTGAACAGGGGCAAGCAGCTTCACGTCTTTTAGCTCATAGGTGTTGCCGGTCTCACGGATCGTTTCAAACGGCTTACCCTCGAGCACGCTGATTCTCTCGCCATCGAGGACTCCGTACTTGGTGGATTCACCCTGGCTGAATCTGATGATTCGCATTAGCTGCTTAGCTTGACCATCCAGCCATGGCGGTCGGGGACCGTTCCATACTGAATGCCGGTCAATTCCTGTCTCAGAGATACAGTGAGCGCTCCTGGCTCGTTTCCACCAATCACGATTTCTTCCTCGCGTGATTTGAGGAGCCCCACGGGGGTAATCACTGCGGCGGTGCCGCAGGCAAATACTTCTGTGATCTTGCCTGAGGAAACGGACTGACGCAGCTCATCCAGCGACATCTTCTGTTCCTTCACTTCATGGCCGGCGTCCTTCAAGAGCTGAATGACTGAGTCTCTCGTTATGCCATGAAGAATGGTGCCATCCAGAGGTGGGGTTACAACGCTGCCATCTGAGTGCACGAAGAATAGGTTCATGCCGCCCAGCTCTTCGATGTAGGTCGAGGTTTCAGCATCCAAGAACATGACCTGTGAGCAGCCGTTGTCGTTTCCTTCTTGCTGAGCAAGAAGTGAGGCAGCGTAATTTCCACCGGTCTTGGCCTCTCCGGTGCCGTGCTTGCCAGCACGGGCCGAATCGAGGGCAATCCAAATCGAAACAGGCTTTATGCCTCCGGTGAAATAGGGGCCGACGGGAGACGCAATCAGTCGATACTCGACCCGATGCGCAGCTCTGACCCCGAGAAAGTTCTCGGCGGCAATCTCAAAAGGCCTTAGGTAGAGCGTCTTCTCGCCCTCAGGACTTGGAACCCAGTCGCCATCTAGTGCAATGAGCTCCTTCATCGACTGCACAAATAGCTCTACCGGCAGCTCAGGAAGCGCCATGCGCCTTGCGGAGCGCTGCAGCCTTGCAGCATTCATCTCGGGACGGAAGGTCCAAATTGACCCGTCCTGGTGACGATAGGCCTTGATGCCCTCAAAAATCTCTTGGCCGTAGTGGAGCACCGCCGAAGAAGGGTCCATCTGGATAGGTCCGTAGGGAATCACTTGTGGCGAGTGCCAACCCCTGTCTTTTTCCCAGGTAATCACTACCTGATGATCGGAGAAATGGGTCCCAAAAGTCGGGTTGGCGAGAATGCGCTCGCGCTCAGCGGCCGCAAGCGGACTCTCGTTTACAGAAACCTGAAACTGCATTTTCTAAATCTTCTCCAGTATCGCCGTTGCGATCTCTGAGGTGCCGGAGGCCTTCTCGCTTCCAGCAAGGTAATCAGAGACTCCGTTCTCAATCTTCTGCGCAGCACTCGAATGTCCGAGGGTCTTTGCGAGAAGTGCCGCGGAGAGGATTGCCGCGGTTGGATCTGCCAGATTTTTTCCGGCGATGTCTGGAGCTGATCCATGAACGGGTTCGAACATGGAGGGAAAGGCCCCAGTGGGGTTTAGGTTAGCGGAAGCAGCCAGGCCTATGCCACCAGAAATGGCTGCCGCAAGATCGGTAATGATGTCGCCAAACAGGTTGTCCGTAACGATCACATCAAAGCGCTCAGGCGAGTTCACCATGTGAATTGTTGCCGCATCGATGTGCATGTAGTCGTGGGTAACCTCTGGATACTCACTGGCAGTTTCCTCAACAAGCCTTAGCCACAGCTTTCCAGCGTGCACCAGAACGTTAGTTTTATGAACGAGCGTGAGTTGCTTCCGCTTTCTGCTGTTCGCTAGCTCAAACGCGTAGCGGACTGCCCTCGAAACCCCATGGTAGGTATTCACTGACACTTCATTTGCTAGCTCCTGGTCACTGCCGACCCTCAGTGCGCCTCCGTTACCAACGTATGGACCCTCGGTGCCCTCGCGTACAACCACGAAGTCAATGTCCTTGGCTTGGGACAGCACGCTGCTGACTCCTGCAAACAGTTTCGTAGGGCGAAGGTTGATGTGGTGGTCAAATGCGAAGCGCAGCTTCAACAGCAGCCCTCGCTCCAGCACCCCAGAGGGAACCCTTGGGTCGCCAATAGCACCAAGCAAGATAGCATCGTGCTTTTTCAGGTTTGAAAGATCTTCATCAGTGAGAATTTCGCCGTTTGCTAGGTACCGGTTTGCGCCAAGGTCATACTCGGTTGTCTTGACGACAACCCCGTCCAGAGCCTTTTCTAGAGCCCTGAGAGCAACGCTGGTTACCTCCGGACCAATGCCGTCACCTGGAATTACAGCTAGATTCAGCGCGCTCAAGATTGCCTCACAATTTTCTGAGACAACCCTAT
Source organism: Candidatus Aquiluna sp. XM-24bin5 (assembly GCA_003149555.1). Next base: position 74,229 of record QCWE01000001.1, on the reverse strand, counting down.
TCGCTTTTGTGAACGCTTGCCCTAAATTGCACGTCGATAGCGGTCATTTCAGCGCCATCCTTGGAGACCCTGCGCTTCAGCTCTCGACAATCAAAGATTAGACCTCGCGATTCCGCCCAGCTTCTCAACTTATCGGGATCGACATTCAGCTCAGGCAATGGAGGTCCGCCGAAACCCTCGGTTACATTCCTCAAGGCGTGCCAAACCCCGAATATCTCTCCATCGCCAAGCTGCTCCAGTGCGTTATCGAGAGCTTGCTCAAGCTCTGCCCAAGGCAGTTGGAGGTAGCAGATAAGTAGCAGGTCCGGCTTGAGCTGAAACTTGGCGTGCTTGGCATCAGCGTGAGTAGCACGAGATTGTTTCTCGAGCCCAAGTGCGCCAGCCCTCGCAATATATTTAGCAAGAGCAACTTTTGAGAACTCGACGTTCTCGGCCTGCCAGCCCTTAGAGGCAAGCCAAAGCGCATTGCGGCCTTCCCCGCCAGCAAGGTCAACTACTTGCCCCGGAGGGAGGTCCCCCAGCTCACTTACGACAAACTGGTTTGGCTCCAAAGACCAGACGCTTGCCTCCTGGGCATAGCGCCTATCCCAGTCTGCTGAGCTAATCGGTTACCACTTCAAGGCCAAGCTGAGCGGACGCGTTAGCAACAGATCCACCATTGACCAGCTTTCCGGTGAAGCCAATGCTCTCCATGAAATCAATGGCCTGGCCAGCACGGTTACCTGAGCGGCAATAGATGTAGTAATCGGCACTCTTGTCCAAGGTCTCAAGCTGAGCGGCAAAGTCACTGTCAGCAATGCCCATGCGGATTGCTCCAGCAAGGTGGCCGGATGCCCACTCCTCCGGGGTGCGAACGTCAATTACTGCTGCGTAGTCCTGTGGGTTCATTTCTTCAGGTGCACATCCTGCTAGTCCGAATACGGCGACAAGAGCAAGTATGCCAGCGGCAAGGGTCTTCAAAAGCTTCAATGGGTGTCCTTTCAAATACCCCCTAGGGTATGTGTTAGAGTTTGTTTAGTCAAGTTCGAATGGAGCGTGTTATGGAGATTCCAGCACTAGAAATCGACGCTGTAAAGAAGCGCCTCGCAAGGGCCCAGGGCCAGCTGGGGGGCATCATCAAGATGCTGGACGAGGGTAGAGACTGCACTGATGTGCTGACTCAACTTGCTGCCGCCAACTCTGCGGTGAACAAGGCCGCCTTTGCTCTTCTGGCATCTGGAATCTCGAACTGCGGAACCGGCGAAGAGGGCGAGAGGGATCGCGCGCGCCTTGAAAAAGCCTTTTTGGCGCTGAGCTAGGAAAACATGGGACTATTCGATTTTTTGAAGCCGAAGTTTCCCTCGATTACTCCGCAGGAAGCAGAGGCTCGCATCCAGGCTGGTGCGATGCTGCTAGATGTTAGGGAGAGCGCCGAGTATCGCAGTGGCCACGCACCGGGTGCGAAGTTGATTTCATTGGAAGTACTCCCCCGCAGGCTCAAAGAGATTCCCAAAGAGCGGGAGATATTGGTTATTTGCAATTCGGGCGGGCGCTCCTCCCAGGCGGCAACGCTGCTGGCAAAAGAGGGCTACAACGTGACAAATGTTTCTGGCGGCATGGTCGCCTGGCAAAGAGCAGGACTTAGGACGGTAAGAAAATGAAGGTAGTAATCGTTGGTGGCGTTGCCGGTGGCATGTCCACCGCCACGAGGCTCCGCAGGCTTCGCGAGGACGCAGAAATCATTGTCTTTGAACAGGGACCTCATGTTTCATATGCAAACTGCGGCTTGCCCTATCACATAGGTGAAGTAATTCCTGCTGAGAAGGACCTGCTGCTTCAGACCCCGGAGAGCCTTGGAGAGCGCTTCCGCCTGGATGTCCGGGTCAACTCAAGAGTCACAAACATTGACCGCAGTTCAAAGTCCGTGACCGTGAAAAACCTAGAGAGCGGCGAGGAATACCTCGAGAGCTTTGACTCCCTAGTACTCTCCACGGGCGCTAAGCCGCGAATGGTTCCGATTCCAGGGCTAGAGCGAGCCAAGGTTCTCAGAGACGTCCAGGATGCAACTGAGATCAAGAAATTGGTGGATGAAAAGAAAATCAAGTCCGCGGCAATCATTGGCGCTGGATTCATTGGAGTCGAGCTAGCGGAGAACCTCCAGGATCGCGGGATTGAGACCACGATCGTAGAGTTCAGGGACAACATCCTCCCCCAGTTCGATCCAGAGATGATCGAGCCGCTGCAGGCAGTTCTTGTCGAAAACGGAATCAAGCTGGCTCTTGGTGCCGAAACCGAGGAGGTCCTTGCTGACTCTCTCCGTCTTAGGGACGGCAGGGTAATACCTGCTGACCTGGTGGTTGCAGCAATTGGAGTTGTCGCTGACCACCAGCTCGCCGTGGATGCAGGACTGGAAATTGGCAAGGCGGGTGGCATTGCGGTAAACAACCGTATGCAGACCTCGGATCCAAACATTTTTGCGGTCGGTGATGCCGCTGAGAAGACCAGCCTCCTCACGGGAGAACCCCAAATGATCTGGCTTGCCAACCTTGCAAATCGTCACGGGAGGCTCGTCGCCGACGTCATCGCAGGTGAAGAAGTTAGCTCTAGGCCCTCGATTGGAACCGGAATCATCGGTGCCTACGGCATGGCCGCGGCACTTACCGGGCTCACCGAAGGGCTTGCGAAGCGCATGGAGATCCCCCACCGCGTAATTCACCTCCACCCATCCAGCCACGCAGGCTATTACCCAGGTGCCGTGAGGGTTAGCCTCAAGGTGCTCTTTGACCCTGAAACGGGCAAACTCCTTGGGGCTCAGGGCATTGGGCGCGACGGCGTCGATAAGAGAATTGACGTGATTGCAACCGCCATCTATGCGGGACTTACCGTAGATGATCTGATGAACCTCGAGCTCGCATACGCGCCAGCCTTTGGAAGTGCAAAAGATGCCATCAATCAAACCGGCTACGTTGGCAACAACTCACTCTCAGGAAAGACGCCAAGCATTCAGTGGCACGAGCTAGAGAGTGCCATGCAGCAGGGCGCGCTGCTAGTAGATGTGAGAACCAGTGAGGAGAACTCTGCGGGAAGCATCCCGGGTTCGACCCTGATCCCAGTCGATGCTCTGCGAGACAACATTGCACAGCTAGAGGGGAAAGATCTCATTGTGACCTGTGCAGTTGGTCAGCGAGGCCACACTGCGACACAGCTGCTTCGCTCGCACGGCCTGAAGGTCAGAAACCTAGACGGCGGCTACACCACCTGGCGCTCAGGCATGGATGCCAGGGAGCGAGCGAAAGTAATTAGTACTGCTCACTAATCGAGATAGCCCGCATCATCTCCGCCTGAATCTTGCTCTTGAGACCCTCTAGGAGCTCTGGGGCAATTGGCGAGTCAACAGTTATCACGCTGAGAGCTTTACCGCCCTTTTGCTGCCTAGCAATTGTCATTGAAGCTATGTTGATGTTGGCGTCTGCAAAAGCTGCGCCATAGATCGCGACGATGCCTGGTCGGTCCTGGTAAACCATAACGACCATGTTGTCGGCCAACGCAAGCTCAACGTCATAACCATTTATTGAGACAACCTTTTGGTGGTGCTTTGGGCCGATTACCGTGCCGCCAGCAGAGACCACAGTGCCGTCTGACAAAACTGCCTTTAGGGTCGTGACGTTTCGATACTCATCGCTCACCGTGTCCTGAGTCAGACGAACCTCGACGCCCCTCTGCTCCGCCATGATTGGCGCATTTACGTAAGAGACCTGCTCGGTGACCATGGTCTGAAAGAGCCCCTTGAGTGCGGCAAGCTTCAAAACCGTCACGTCGTGAGCTGCGATTTCGCCGCGTGCCTCAAACTCAACAGAGACGATTGAGGTGTGAGCCAATCCCGCAACAATCTGACCAAGCTTTTCCGCAAGCGGGATTCCTGGCTTAACCGACGAGTCGATGACACCTCCCGCAACATTGACTGCATCTGGGACCAGGTCGCCGGCCAACGCCAGCCTGACACTCCTTGCGACTGATACACCTGCTTTTTCCTGAGCCTCGTCGGTTGAAGCCCCGAGGTGAGGGGTGAGAATCACGTTATCCAGCTCCAACAGCGGAGATCCGGTTGGGGGTTCCGAAACAAACACATCCAGCCCGGCTCCCGCAATCTTGCCTGAGCTCAGGGCCTTATAAAGCGCATCCTCATCAATGATTCCGCCGCGCGAGCAATTCACGATTCTCAGGTTTGGCTTTGCGATGGCAAACTGAGCATCGCTGATCATCCCGGTAGTCTCTGGGGTCTTTGGGATATGAATCGTGACGTAGTCACTGCGCTTCATAAGCTCGTCTAGGTCAACCAGTTCGACCCCGATCTGCTCGGCTCTCGCCTGAGTTACATAGGGGTCGTAGCCTATGAGTGTCGCACCAAACCCAGCTAGGCGCTGAGCAACCAGGGTTCCGATTCGGCCTAGGCCAACAATTCCAATGGTCTTTTCGTAGAGCTCAACCCCGGTGAACTTGCTCCTGAGCCACTTGCCCTCCCTCAAGGATGCGTGGGCATCGGGGATGTGGCGAGACAGAGCCATGATGTGGCCGATAGCGAGTTCTGCAGCTGAAATCACGTTGGAGGTCGGAGCATTCACGACCATGACTCCGGCCTCGGTTGCAGCTTTGAGATCAACGTTGTCTAGGCCGACGCCAGCCCTGGCAATTACCTTCAGCTTTGGTGCCTTGGAGACAGCCTCCGCATCCATCTTTGTCGCGGAGCGAATCAAGACAGCATTCGCATCTGCGAGGGCTGCAAAAAGGGCAGTGCGATCAGTCCCGTCCACATTTCGGACATCGAAATCTGGACCGAGCGCCTCAACAGTTGCCGGGGACAGCTCCTCGGCAATCAGAACTATGGGTTTGGACAATAGCTGACCTAACGAAAATCAACGGTGATGGGATTTCCGCTAAGTCTAGCGTTTATTGCTATCTAGGGCAGGTGCAGAGTTGTGACTCTGGAACACCAGCTAGCGCTTCTTCGACGTGCTGGCCGCAACCCTCCCAGGTGACCTTGCCGCAGCTTGAACAAATAGCTTGTGAGCACATAAACAATCCTTTTCTTCAGACGTCAATCACACTAGTTTACTAATACCCCTAGGGGTATAGCAACTCGCCGAAAGAAAAAGACCCCGGTTTCCCAGGGTCCTAATCCTTCTACTACCTGGCTGCTGAGCCCTCGGTGTAGTCATCCTTGTTCTCAATCCAGCTGAAGAGCTTGCGCAGCTCGCGGCCTGTTGCCTCGATTGGGTGCTGCTCGCCCTTGGCACGCAAAGCCTTGAACTCTGGTGCTCCGGCATCTTGGTCTCCGATGAAGCGATCTGCGAACGCACCCGACTGGATGTCGCTGAGCACGGCCTTCATGTTCTCCTTGACGGATGGGTCAATTACCCTCGGACCCGATACGTAGTCACCGTATTCAGCGGTGTCAGAGACACTCCAACGCTGCTTTGCGATGCCACCCTCGTACATCAGGTCAACGATCAGCTTGAGCTCGTGTAGAACCTCGAAGTAGGCAATCTCGGGCTGGTAGCCGGCCTCAACCAGGGTCTCAAAGCCGTACATCACAAGCTGTGAAGCACCGCCACAGAGAACTGCCTGCTCACCAAATAGGTCGGTCTCGGTCTCCTCGGTAAATGTGGTCTTGATGGTTCCCGCTCTGGTGCCACCAATGCCCTTCGAGTAGGAAAGACCTAGCTCAAATGCATCTCCGGTCGCGTCCTGTTCGATGGCAATTAGGTTTGGTACTCCCCTGCCCGCTGCATACTCGCGGCGGACGATGTGGCCTGGGCCCTTCGGGGCAACCAACATCACGTTCACATTTGCGGGAGGCTTGATAAATCCAAAGCGAATCGCAAAACCGTGACCAAAGACCAGAGTGTCTCCCTCGGAGAGGTTTGGCTCGATGTCCTGGGAGTAGAGGTCGCGCTGCTTTGGGTCCGGAACAAGCACCACAATTACGCTTGCCCACTTGACCGCCTCGGCTGGAGTCAGCACCTTCAGCCCCTGCTCCTCGGCCTTTGCCTTGGATTTCGAACCCTCCTGGAGACCCACAACGACGTCAACGCCGGAGTCTTTCAGGTTTAGAGCGTGGGCGTGGCCCTGGGATCCAAATCCCAAAACCGCAACCTTTTTACCCTGAATGATGGATAGGTCGGCATCGCTGTCGTAGAAGATTTCTGCCACTGTTTTCTCTCTCTTTGTCTATCTAAAAGCTCTTACTTAAGAACCTTCTCGCTCATGGACTTTGATCCACGAGAAATTGCAATGGCCCCGGACTGGACCAACTCTTTGATGCCAAACGGCTCGAGCACCTTGATAAATGCCTTGCACTTAGCGCTGTCACCGGTGACCTCGATTACCACGGAGTCACTCACGACATCTATTACCCTCGCCCTGAATAGTGTTACGGCCTCTAAAACCTGTGACCTGGTGGCTGCGTCGGTTTTCACCTTTACGAGCATGTGGTCTCTGGCTACCGAAGCATCGTCTTCCAGCTCGACGATCTTGAGTACATTCACGAGTTTGTTTAGCTGCTTGGTTACCTGCTCTAGCGGCTGGCCATCCAGGTTTACAACCACAGTCATTCGGGAAACGCCCTCAACCTCGGTGGTTCCGACGGCAAGGGATTCAATGTTGAACCCGCGACGAGCGAACAGCGCAGCTACTCGGGTGAGGATACCTGGCTTGTCTTCAACCAAAAGAGAAAGCACATGTTGGCTCATGACTACTCCTCACCATCCCAAATCGGGGCCGCATCGCGAGCATATTGCACCGCATCGTTTGACACACCTGCTGGCACCATAGGCCAAACCATCGCGTCACGTCCGACGATGAAGTCAATTACCACTGGGCGGTCGTTGGTCTCCATCGCGAGCTTGATCGCTGCGTCAACCTCTTCTACTTTCTCGACGCGAATTGAGAGGCAGCCATAGGCATCCGAAAGCTTCACGAAGTCCGGAACCATTGCGGTGTCGGTTCCAGTGTGAAGGTCGGTGTTTGAATAACGCTCGTTATAGAAGAGCGTCTGCCACTGCCTCACCATCCCAAGGGAGGAATTGTTGATGATTGCGACCTTGATTGGGATGTTGTTGATCGTGCAGGTGGCAAGCTCCTGGTTTGTCATCTGGAAGCAGCCATCGCCATCAATGGCCCAAACCAACTTATCCGGCATCGCGACCTTGGCTCCCATTGCGGCGGGTACCGCATAGCCCATGGTCCCTGCACCACCCGAGTTGAGCCAAGTGTTGGGGTTCTCGTAATTAATGAACTGAGCAGACCACATTTGGTGCTGTCCCACACCCGCTGCATAGATTGCCTCGGGTCCGGAGAGCTGGCCGATTCTCTCGATAACGTACTGCGGAGCGAGCTTGCCGTCCTCTAGGTCGTTGTAGCCCAGCGGGTAGCGCTCCTTGAGGCCATCGAGGTACTTCCACCACTCACTGATGTCGTACTTCTTCCCCTTGAGCTGCTTCTCGAGCTCCTGCGTGAGCATCGCAATGACGACCTTGGCGTCTCCCACGATTGGAACATCCGCATGGCGAATCTTGCCGATCTCGGCAGGGTCGATGTCGACGTGGATTACCTTGGCACCCTTTGCGAAGGTCTTGACGTCTCCGGTTACCCGGTCGTCAAAACGCGCTCCCAGGGTGATCAAAAGGTCTGACTTCTGAAGACCCGTGACTGCGGGCACCGTGCCGTGCATACCTGGCATGCCGAGGTGTTGTGGATCTGAGTCGGGGTAGGCACCTCGCGCCATAAGCGTTGTCGTCACCGGAGCACCGAGCAGCTTCGCGAGCTTGTGGAGCTCCTTGTGAGCACCAGCCCGGATAACTCCGCCACCGACATACAGCATTGGCTTCTTGGACTGCAGGATGAGCTCGGCAGCAGCCTGCACCTGCTTGCCATGCGGGTCAGTAACAGGCTTGTAGCCGGGTGTGACCTCTTTCACTGGAGGCCAGCTGAATTCAAACTTCGCGTTCTGAGCGTCCTTAGCAACATCCACCAGAACAGGCCCCGGCCTTCCGGTGGTCGCAATCTCAACTGCAGAAGCCATAACCGCAGGGATGTCCTCGGCTTTTGTCACAAGGAAGCTGTGCTTTGTGATCGGCATGGTAATACCGACAATGTCCGCCTCCTGGAAGGCGTCGGTACCAATAGCGTGCGAGTTGACCTGACCGGTGATTGCGAGCATGGGCACTGAATCCATGTGCGCATCGGCAATGGCGGTCACCAAGTTGGTGGCGCCGGGGCCACTGGTCGCAATGCAAACGCCAAGCTTGCCGCTTGCTGCCGCATAGCCCTCGGCAGCGTGACCTGCGCCCTGTTCATGGCGAACGAGGATATGGCGGATCTTGCTCGAATCCATAAGCGGGTCGTAGGTGGGGAGGATTGCTCCGCCCGGCAGTCCAAAGACTGTGTCCACCCCGAGCTGCTCGAGCGATCGAATTATCGCCTGGGCACCTGTAAGGGTCTCTGTCATCGAATCTCCAAAAATCTAATTAGCCGCAGTAGGCGCCCTCGGAGGCCGAGTGCACCAGCTTGGTGTATTTCGCTAGAACGCCGCGGGTGTAGCGCGGTGGCAGTGGCTGCCACTGCTGCTTCCTCGCAGCCAGCTCCTCATCGTCGACCAGTAAGTCAAGCGATCGAGCTGCAACATCGACTCGAATCAAGTCTCCATCGCGAACCAGAGCAATTGGCCCACCGTCGGTGGCCTCTGGGGCAATGTGGCCGATGCAAAGGCCGGTTGTGCCGCCCGAGAATCTGCCGTCCGTCAATAGTAGGACATCTTTGCCCAATCCCGCACCCTTGATTGCGCCCGTGATTGCCAGCATCTCGCGCATTCCGGGGCCTCCCTTGGGTCCCTCGTAGCGAATGACAACAACATCTCCGGCCTTGATCTCGCCCTTGGTCAGGGCCTCCATGGCTGCAGCCTCACGCTCGAAGACCTTTGCAGGTCCCTCAAATTTCTCTAGGTCAAAACCTGCGGTCTTCACAACAGCACCATCGGGAGCGATGGTGCCGCGAAGAATAGAAATTCCTCCATCGGCATGAATCGGGTTGTTCATCGCGCGGATGATCTTGCCGTCCGGGTCAGGAGGGTTGATGTCAGCAAGGTTTTCTTTGAGCGTCTTGCCGGTTGCTGTCATCACATCACCGTGCATGAGACCAGCATCCAGTAGGGCCTTCATCACAACTGGTACGCCGCCAACCCTGTCGACATCGTTCATTACAAACTGGCCAAATGGCTTCAGGTCTCCTAGGTGTGGGACCTTGTCGGCAATCCTGTTGAAGTCCTCCAACTTGAGATCTACCTCTGCCTCGCGAGCAATTGCTAGAAGGTGCAGAACTGCGTTTGTTGAGCCACCAAAGGCCATGAGAACAGCAATGGCATTCTCAAATGCCTCCTTGGTCAAAATGTCTCTTGCGGTAATGCCCTTCGAAATAAGGTTCACCACTGCTTCGCCGCTTCGGTGGGCCCAGGTGTCGCGCCTGCGGTCAGCAGAGGGAGGGGCTGCGCTGCCCGGAAGCGAAAGTCCGAGAGCCTCGCCAATTGAAGCCATTGTGTTAGCGGTGTACATACCGCCACATGCGCCCTCGCCAGGACAGATTGCCCTCTCGATGCGGTCAACATCTTCCTGGCTCATCTTGCCTGCTTTGCACGCACCAACGGCCTCGAAGGCGTCAATGATTGTGACCTGCTTCTCGGTCCCGTCCGAGAGCTTTACCCATCCTGGGGCGATCGAACCCGCATAGAGAAAGACTGCCGAGACATCAAGGCGCGCGGCTGCCATCATCATGCCCGGAAGAGACTTGTCACAGCCGGCCAGAAGAACTGCACCATCTAGCCGCTCTGCCTCCATTACGGTCTCGACCGAATCGGCAATGACCTCGCGAGAGACCAGCGAAAAATGCATTCCCTCATGGCCCATTGAGATGCCGTCAGAGACTGAAATTGTGCCGAACTCGAGTGGGTAACCACCGGAGGCGTGCACACCCTGCTTCGCGGCATCTGCAAGCCGATCTAGCGACAAATTGCAAGGGGTGACCTCATTCCATGACGAAGCCACACCTATCTGAGGCTTTACCCAGTCCTCATCTCCCATTCCAACTGCGCGCAGCATGCCCCTAGCAGCAGCGCGCTCTAGGCCGTCGGTGACAACGTGGCTTCTCGGCTTCATCTGGTTAGTCATGGGCTCAATCTTACGTTCATAAGGAGGTAGCCTGAAGTCGTGGAATCCCAAGACACCACCAAGGTGCCAACTGGTCTCGACCTGTACAGCCGTGCCTCACACGCAGCGGCTAAGGAGGTCATCTACTCCTACTCGACCTCATTTGGCCTGGCGACAAGACTCCTGGCTAAGCAATTTCGTGGTCACGTAGAGAACATTTACGCAATGGTTCGTGTCGCAGACGAAATCGTTGACGGTTCCGCCGCCGAGGCACAGGTTGCAGAAAACAGCGTCGACCCGAATCAGATGCTCACCGAGTTTGAAAACGAGACATACAGAGCCATGGAGCTTGGCTACTCCACAAATCTGATTCTCCATGCCTTCGCCCAGACGGCGAGACTGGTTGGCATCAAGCGAGACATTGTCGAGCCATTTTTCGTTTCGATGCGCATGGATCTGACGGAGAAGCAGCATGATCAGGCCTCTTTCGACACCTATGTCTATGGCTCGGCAGAGGTTGTTGGCTTGATGTGTCTTGCTGTCTTTGTCCATGGCAGGGACTTCTCCAAAGAGGAAAAAAAGACACTGGTAAGTGGCGCTAGAGCTCTCGGTGCAGCTTTCCAGAAGGTCAACTTCCTTAGAGATCTTGCTGCTGACTTTGACCGTCTCGGACGAAGCTACTTTCCTGGAGTCAGCGTGGAAAATTTTGACGAGAAAACCAAGGAAAGACTTGTGGCTGACATCGAGGCGGATCTTGCTCTCAGCTCAAAGTCACTGCCGCTGCTTCCCCTTGGCGCACGAAGAGCAGTGGCAGCAGCTCAACTTCTGTTCCAGGAGCTGAATCAAAAGATTTCGAAAACACCCGCTTCGGAACTAAAAACCCGTCGCATCTCTGTTGGTAATAGCCGGAAGCTCGTGCTGTTGGCTCGAGCAGTCGGAGGAAAAGCATGAGCAAAAAGTCCGCGGTTGTAGTCGGCGGCGGTATAGCTGGACTTGCCACGAGTGCACTGCTCGCCAAGGCCGGGATGGATGTGAAGCTCTTTGAATCTAGAGACTCGCTTGGGGGTCGTGCATACCTTTGGGAAAAGGATGGCTTCCGCTTTGACATGGGACCTAGCTGGTATCTCATGCCCGATGCCTTCGAGCAGTTCTTCAAACTCATGGGCACCACAGCGGACAAGGAGTTGGATCTCGTTCGGCTCACACCCGCCTACCAGACTCGCAACGAAGGGCTTGGTGACCGCATTGAGATGCCCGAGGATCTCGATGAAATCAAAAAGCTTTTTGATGAGATGGAGCCTGGAGCAGGCAAAGCCCTCGAGAGATATCTGGCGAGCGCCGAGGAAGCCTACGACCTCTCAATCAAGCACTTCCTATACACAAACTTCCGAGACCCGAGAAGTTTCTTCCACCCTGATGTTCTCAAGAAACTTGGCCGTTTCCTAAAGCTTCTGACCACCTCGCTCTATGACTTCTCTGGCAAGTACGTGAAAGATGAGCGCCTAAAGAAGATGCTCAACTTCCCTGCCGTCTTTTTGGGAGCCTCCCCGTATGACACCCCAAGCATGTATCACCTGATGACCCATGTCGATATGAAGCAGGGAGTCTTCTATCCAAACGGTGGCATGCACACCGTGATTGAGGCCATAGCAAGATTGGCAAGGCAGGAAGGTGTCGAGATTCACACCTCTTCCCCGGTTTCGCAGATCCTGACCGATGGTGGCAGGGCGACTGGCGTCAAGGTTGGAGAGGTGGAGATTTCTGCCGACGTCGTGGTGGCAACCGCGGACCTTCAGCACGTTGAAACCAAACTGCTGGAGCCGAGCCACCAGACTTACCCGCAATCTTGGTGGGAGAAAAAGGTGCCTGGCCCCTCCGCACTGCTTCTCTACCTGGGCATACGGGGAAAAATCGATCAGCTCGATCATCACTCGCTGCTCTACACCTCCGACTGGAAGGGAAACTTCGCCGAGGTATTCCACAAAGCAGACGGTAAGCGCAAAGTCCCAGACCCGGCATCGCTTTACATCTGCATGCCGTCAAAGACCGACAGCTCTGTTGCCCCTGAAGGTCATGAGAATGTCTTCGTGCTGGTGCCAACAGCGGCTGACCCTTCGATTGGGACCGGGGGAATCGGAGGAACGGGAGACCCCGCCATTGAGGCTGCCGCGGACAGGGTCATTGAGCAGATTTCCCAGTGGTGTGAGATCCCTGACCTCAAGGACCGGATCGTTGTTCGCCGGACCGTTGGTCCAAATGACTTTGTGAATGAGTTCAACGCCTGGAGCGGGACGGCGTTAGGCATGGCACACACGCTCATGCAAAGCGCGTTTTTCAGGCCAAAGAACTTTTCAAAGAAGCTGAAGAACCTTTACTACGCCGGCCAAAACACACTGCCCGGCATTGGATTGCCAATGTGTCTAATCGGAGCCGAGCTGGTCTACAAGCACCTTACAAACGACCGTTCGAGCGGCCCCATCAAGGGTGAGCTCAAGCCAGTTAGGACGTTCAAGGGTCTTCAGTGATGACCGAGCTCGTCCCTTTTGTGTACCTAACCCTGCTCCTAATTTCAATTGCGGGCCTGGGGGCAATTGATCGTCGGCACAAACTCGCACTTTTTGTTAGCCCAAGGGCAACCATCCTCTCGGTAGCTACGGCCGTGGCGGTGTTTCTAGCGTGGGATCTAGTCGGCATTGCTCTTGGCATCTTCTTTCGCGGAGATGCCCCTCACTTATCGGGGTTGCTCTTGGCTCCAGAGCTGCCCTTGGAGGAACTGTTCTTTCTGATACTGCTTAGCTACAACACCCTCTTGGTCTACCTCGGCTTCGCCAGGAGGTTTGCCAAGTGACCTATTTGCTGCTGACCGCCATCGTGTTAGGGATATTTGCAATTTACGCACTTTTGATGCGTAAGTGGCTGCCCGTAAAGCCCTTGATTGGGGCTGCAATTGTGATGCTGACGCTGACTTTGGTTTTTGACAATGTCATCATCGGGACCGGAATCGTTGACTACGACCCAGAGAAGATTTCCGGCATTCGCCTGGGCTTTGCTCCGATAGAAGACTTCGCCTACACCCTTGTTGCGCTTGTACTTGTGCCGTCTTTGTTTAATTTCTTACGGAGCAAGTTATGACGGCACTCAAGAGCCTGTTTTGGTCATCTAGGCCAATCTCATGGGTGAACACTGCCGTTCCCTTCGCAGCAGCGTATTTCTTTGCGGGCGGAGAAATTGGCGTTGAGCTCATCGTTCTCACACTTTTCTTTCTTATCCCCTACAACCTTTTGATGTATGGGATAAACGACGTATTTGATTATGAGAGTGACCTCCGCAATCCTCGCAAGGGCGGCATCGAAGGGGCGCTTTTAGCGCCCGAGCTTCACCGCAAAACTCTGCTGTGGGCTTTTGGGCTTGCGGCTCCCTTTGTTGCCTATGCGGTTTGGGTGAGCCTTGAGAATCTCGCTGCCTTGGCGGTGCTGCTAATCACCATCTTTGCCGTAATCGCTTATTCGGTGAAGGGCCTCAGATTCAAAGAGGTTCCTTTTCTGGATTCAATCACTAGCTCTACCCACTTTGTTGGGCCGATGCTCTTTGGCCTGCTCTTGGCGGGGGCTGAGCTTGGTACGAGCCTGCTTCTGGCAACCGCTGCCTTTTTTCTATGGGGTGGTGCTTCTCATGCGTTCGGGGCGGTTCAGGACATCCGGGCGGACAGGGAGGCAGGAATTGCGTCGGTGGCAACCAGCTTGGGTGCAAGAAATACGGTTCGGCTGGCAGTTGCCCTTTATCTAGTAGCTGGGCTCATGTTGCTTGCTCTTCCAGATCGCTTTTGGCAAGCATCGTTTGCGGCTCTGCCCTATTTGGTCGTGGTTGGTCCGCAGCTTGGCATCACGGATGAAACCTGCGAGCAGGCAAACCGTGGTTGGCGGCGGTTTCTCTTGCTTAACTTCCTCGCTGGCGCCTGGATTATGGCCCTACTTATCGGGCCCAGTTAGCCTCCAAGAGATCAGATAGCGCGGGTCATAACGCCCCGCGCACTTTCTGCAGCTTCTCGGACCACTGGGTTTTCTGATGCGAAAGTGCTCGTGACCGCTCGGACAGAGGCCCAAATAGCCAGTCACATCAGAGGCCATGGCCTGCCAGTCAACCTTTTCGAAGCGATAGCCGATGTCTTTGGCCTTGGCCCTCCATACCTTTGAATGACCGGCGTCCTTACCAACAAGAGCGTGGGCAATCTCGTGGAGAATGACCTGTTCAATCTGATCCAAGGAGGAGTTTTTCACCAGGTGTTTGCTGATGGTGATTCTCCGAGCTCGAAAGTCACACTGTCCGGCTCTCCGCACCGCTCGATCAAAGCCGAAACTGTAGTTTGCAAGCCCATGCAAAGCAAACAGCCGATGCGCAAGATCAATGACTTGAGGACTCATAAGGGCAACCCTAGGTCCGAGGCACTATGTTTTTAGCCAATGACAAGCAGAGAAAAGCCCTGGGGGTACACAGGAGGCGAGGCGAAACCGAGCAAGCGTGAGTTTCGGCCCGAGACTCTGGCTGTGAGGGGGGCGCTCACCCGAACAAGCTTCCAAGAAACCTCGGAAGCACTATTTCTAAACTCCGGATTCACCTACGACTCGGCTGAGGCTGCAGCGGCCAGCTTTGCCGAGCAGCAAGAGCACCACGTCTACAGCAGGTTTTCAAACCCTACGGTCAAGATGCTCGAGGATCGGCTTGCCATTATGGAAGGCGGGGAGGCTGCCATTGGATTTGCCTCTGGAATGGCAGCAATGTTCTCTGCTGTTGCATCGGCCCTAACTGCTGGTGACCGAGTGGTTTCATCACCGGGCATGTTTTCTTCCTGCTACGTGGTTCTCAACGAGATCTTGCCCCGGTGGGGTATCGAGGTCGTTGTCACACCAGACAACTCCGAGGAGGCCTGGCGCAGTGCTCTAAAGCCTGGCGCCAAACTGGTCTTTCTCGAGAGTCCAAGTAACCCCATGTTGGACATTGTCGATATCAAACTCGTGAGTGAGCTCGCGCACGAGGCAGGGGCTACCGTGATCGTCGACAACGTCATGGCTTCACCGCTTTCGCAGCGACCACTCGAGCTTGGTGCTGACCTTGTCATGTATTCCCTCACCAAGCACGTCGACGGGCAAGGCAGGGTGCTAGGAGGCGCCGTTATCGGCTCCAGTGAGTTCATGCGAGGAACCCTCAGGCCGTTTGCTCGCCATACCGGACCTGCGCTGAGTCCCTTCAATGCCTGGGTGCTTTTGAAGTCCCTCGAGACCCTGCCAATGAGGGTCTCTCAGATGTGCTCCTCCGCTCACCAGATTGCGGAAAAGCTTGAGGGGCAGGGAGTGGCTACTCGTTACCCGTTTCTCGACTCCCACCCCCAGAGTGAGCTTGCGCGGAAGCAGATGACCCAGGGCGGTTCGACAATCTGTCTAGATCTAGGCAGCAAGAGTGCCGCGTTTGATTTCCTGAACCGACTAGAGCTGATTGACATCTCAAACAATCTTGGTGATGCCAGGTCCCTCGCCACACACCCAGCAAGCACAACCCACCATCGCCTCGGCGAAGAGATAAGGGAGCGAATGGGCATCACTGCTGGTGTGGTGCGAATATCTATTGGCCTCGAGCACCCTGAGGATCTAATTACCGACTTAGAGCTAGCCTTCTAGCAGACCCGCAATTCTTCTTACGGCCTCCGTGATTCGCGGTTTGCTCGTGGCGAAATTAAACCTGATGTAGCCGGCATAGTCGCCTCGGTGGGAGTGATCGCTCCCTGAAACAACTCCCACTCTGGCTTGGTTCAGAATCTCTGCCTGCAAGTTCTCGACACCGTAGGCGCCAAGATCTATCCATGCCAAATAGGTAGCTTCCATGCTGAATAGCTGAGCTTTCGGAAGCATCGTTGCTACTTCTTTTTGGAGGTGCTCTAAGTTTTCCTGGATCTGCAAAACCGTGTCTTCGAGCCAAGGGGTGCCCTCGCTGTATGCGGAGACCATGGCATGCGCGCCGAGGAGGGAGGCTCGCCAATTCATCGCCTCAGGCAATCTTGCTAACCGTTTTCTTGCCGCATCGGACTGAGTAATGAGGAGGCCTGCCTTTAGGCCGGCGGTATTCCATGCCTTAGAGCTGGAGGTAATCACCACACCCGTCTCTTCGGCCTCCGGTCCAAGTGAGAGGTAGGGGGTAAAGGGAACCCAGCTAAGTGGTGCGTGAATCTCATCTGCAATTACCAACACCGAATACTGCTTGGCTAGCTTGGCTATCTCCGTTAGCTCCTGTGCGGTGTGAACCCTGCCAACCGGATTCTGAGGAGAACAGAGCAGGTAGACCTTGGTGCCTTCTTTGAAGGCCGTCTCGATTGCTCCAAGGTCAAGTCGCCACGTGCCACTATCGAGTACCAATGGCGCATCTACCGGATGTGCGCCGACCTCCTCGATCCACTTGAAGAAAGCGGAATAGACGGGAGAGTTAATTAGGACCTTATCCCCCGGAACAGTTACGGCACGGAGAATTTCAACCGCTGCCACCCCAACATCGGTTGCGAGCTTGATCTGTTTGCCATCTGCCTGCCAGCCCCAGCGGGAACTTGCGAAAGACTCAAACGCTCCCGCAAGTGCGGGGAGCGGTCCAAGGTAGCCAAGATCTGAGGACTCGACCATGCGAGCCAGGGTCTTTCGAATTGGCTCAGCAACCTCAAAATCCATTTCGGCGACGTGCATAGGAAGCACATCAGGAGGAAATCTCAACCACTTAGAAGAAGAACGCTCGGCAAAATTGCCAAAGGAGTCTGCTGGGTTACTCACCATTTGATTATGCCCGCTTTTTTTCTAGAAGTCGTAAGTCACCAGCAACACTGCTATACCCAGCATCACAAAACCAATTGAAATGTCTAGGTACTTCCAGAAGGCCGGCTTCGTCACATACCTAGATAGAAGTTTTGCGCCAAAGCCAAGGGAGAAGAACCAAATGACCGATCCCGCAGCAGCCCCTGCCGCAAAGAGCCAGCGATCATCCCCAAACTGATTACCAATGGAGCCAAGGAGCAACACGGTGTCTATGTAGACATGGGGGTTGAGATATGTCAGGGCCGCCGCGGTAGTAATCGCCGCTCCCAGCGAGCCTGCTTTGGTGGTGCTGGCTTGAAGAGCCTCCGGCCTCAGTGCCCTGCGAAATGAGGTGATCGCAAAATAAACCAAGTATGCGGCTCCCGCAAAGCGAAAGGCCTCGAGCAGCACTGGAAGCGAGAGTATGGCAACGCCAAGCCCGAGCATCCCAAGGACTATTAGAAGGGCATCCGAAATCGAACAAAACAACACGACCGCGAGCACATGCTGACGGGTTAGACCCTGCCTTAGAACAAAGGCGTTCTGGGCTCCGATTGCGACGATTAGGGAAAGTCCCGTAGCGAACCCGGAGCCGATTGCAAGCACTTATTCAGCCTTTCTCGGCGATAGTCTTTGAAGATGCTACCAATTGCACTTTTTGAAAACATCAACAGAATCCCACAGGGTCAGCCAATTGATTTCTTGATCTGGCCAATCACCATTGCCGGCATCGCTGCACTGCTCTACTACGTGACCAAAGCTGCCCCCAAAGACGAGACCAAGAGGAATACCGAAGACAAAAAGTGAATTGGCAATTTCATGAGCGTTGAAATTGGATCAAAAGCACCACAGTTCACCCTGTCAAATCAAGATGGGAAGCAGGTTTCCCTCTCGGATCAAACCGGCAAGGTAATCGTCTACTTCTACCCCGCAGCCTCAACACCAGGCTGCACCACTCAGGCCTGTGACTTCCGCGACAACATTAATTCCCTCAAGTCCGCTGGCTACACGGTGCTAGGCATCTCACCCGATGCCCCTGCAAAGCTCAAGAAGTTCCAGGAGAAAGAGGGCCTCAATTTTGAACTCCTGTCTGACCCGGACAACGAGGTTCAGACTGCCTATGGTGCCTACGGCAAGAAGAGCATGTATGGCAAGGAGTACATGGGGACCATCCGCTCAACCTTCGTGGTCGAGGATGGAAACGTGACCCACGCGTTCCTAAACGTGAAGGCAAAGGGTCACATCGAGTTCCTCAGAGGCAAGCTGGGCCTCTAGCCGCGAAGCGGCAGCAAGACCCCTATCGCCATAAACACCGCTCCAAATGTGCGATTGAAGTTTTTCCCTACTCTCGCAAGCCAGGGCGTGATTCGATCCGCGAGCGCCGAGACAATCAACTCGTAGAAAAACTCAATCACCAAGAATGTGGCGGCCATGATCACAAACTGCGTCAACAGAGACCTTTCTGGCTCAATGAACTGCGGC
The DNA here is from genome assembly GCA_003149555.1 of Candidatus Aquiluna sp. XM-24bin5. The sequence goes on along the minus strand of QCWE01000001.1, from coordinate 55,745 downwards.
AAAAAAGCAACAAAGAACAAGATGCCCTTTGGGTTACTCAGCGCAGACAGGAGTCCAGCACGGTACAGCCGGCCCGCTCCAGCCGCGACCTCTGACCTCGACACCGCAAGCGCTGGCGAGCGCCAAACCTGGATTCCCAGAAAAACCAGGTAGGCGCCACCCAGCCACTTGAGGATTATCAGCAGCGAAGTGGATGCGGCAAGGAGTGCGCCAATGCCAAACATGGACATTGCGATAACCAACAAGAAACCTGTGGTTCCGCCAAGAATGGTGGCTGTGGTGCGTCTAACTCCAAACAGCGCACCATGGGTCAGCGCCAAAAGTCCGTTGGGGCCAGGCGTCAGAGACAATCCAAGCGCAGCGGCTGCATAGAGCAGCCAGTTTCCAAGGTCCACGTCGCCGCCTAGTAACCAAGCGCGGGGTCCACAACCCCGACAAGCTCATCTCCGGCTAGCCATGCTGAGATGTTCTCTCGAAGTCGCAGCGCGAATAGCCTTGTGACGATTGGCATGGTGTCGGCGGTATGTGGAGTGATCAGCAGGTTTTCCACCCGCCACATCTCATGATCCTCGGGAAGTGGTTCGGGGTAGGTGACATCGGTTGCACAGGCAGCAATCTGCCCTAAACGCAGTGCCTCAACCAGGTCCTCCTGGTTTACAACCTCTCCCCGAGCTACATTGACTAGGTACGAATCCGGTCGCATTAGGCCAAACCTATGCTTGTCGAATAGGAACTTCGTCTCAGCCGTGAGTGCACAAGCCAACACCACGAACTGAGCGCTCGCTAGCTTCACATCGAGCTGATCAAAACCTACAACTTCTGAATATTCAGAGTTCTCAAAGAGTTCGGCTGGTCGCTTTCGAACAACTGTGACTCTAGATCGCATGGGAGCCAAAAGTTCGACTAGCTGCTGCGCTATCCCGCCACCGCCAACTATCAATACCTCGGCATCAAAGAGGCTGTCGGCATGCTTCTTACCCCAGCTCGTTGCGCGCACTCTCTCTGGAATTACCCTGCCAAGCGCCATGCAGAGCATCAGGGCATGCTCTGCAACTGGCTCAGAGTATGAGCGCTTGGCCGAGGTGAATGTAATCTCCGGGTAGTCAGCAATTATTTTGCTGAAGGCATCGACGCCAGCAAATGGCAATTGCACAAACTTCAATTGGGGATTCGCCGCTAGGGCATCAGACAGCAAGTCAGCTCTTGCGTAGTCGGTCCACACAAGTGCTTGGACATCCGGGTCAAGCTGGCTTACTTTTCCGCCTGAGGCTTCGATTGCCTCCACGTAGGTCTCAAACTGCCTAGGTTCGAGGGCGATTAGGTTATTGGGCACTCTTCGGTCTCCAGTAAGTCTTGCCGTCGAGGCTGCGGTTTAGAAACTTGTAATCGACCAGCATCCTACGCAGCATCACGTAGTCGTCGTGAAAAGGCATGACTTTTTCGTTTACCTCAATCTCGCTAAGTTCCTGATCTGGTTGGAACTCTTTTGCGAGGTGCCCTAAAACCTCTAAGCGTCTATCATCACGCACTGGTATCTGTGCCAGCCGACCGTGTTTATTCAGGAAGCGCTCTATACCCTTGTTCACAGCTAGATTCTTACAGACAGAGGAGTCGCCTGCGATGGAATTTGAGGTAGTTGGCAAGGTATTCGAATGGAGGGGGCCTGCCCCCTTCTACTTTGTCGCCACCTCAGAAGAGTTTGCCAGGGAGATAGACGAGGTCAAGCAGGAGCTCACCTACGGCTGGGGCATGATCACATGCAAGATAGTCGTTGGGGGTAGGGAGTATCGAACCGCAATTACTCCAAAGGATGGCGTCTACTTCATTCCGCTGAAGGACGAGGTTAGAAAGCGTCACAGCATTTCGGTTGGTGATGAGGTTGCACTCACGCTGCTACTCGGCTTCTAGCCAGCTAGCCTGAATGCCATGAGTAACTACAGCATTACACAAATGGGTCCAATGGAAACTTGGCGCGACCACTTCGGCGGATTCGTTCCGGCAACCAACAAGCAGGGTCGAAGAGTGATTGACCACGAGCTCGACACCGAGGTGATCGGCTTTACCGCAACAGCTTATGAACCGGGCGAGGAGGCCGGCTACTGGCACAGCCACTCCGAACTAGAGGAGGTCTACATCTTTCTCGAGGGAGAGGGCCAGATGGGGCTCGATGATGAGGTTGTGGATGTGAGTGCGGGAACAGTAGTGCATGTGGGTACTGGAGTCATGCGAACCTGGCGTTGCACGCCCGATAGCCCATCTGAGCTGCGTTGGCTTTGCATTAGAGCTGGTGGTGGAAAGCTCAAGGCAATCCCAGATGATGCGCACCCCATCCGTGACATACCGATGCCATGGTGAAAAACGGGCACGGTCAAGGCAAGAGGTTGGAATTCAACCCGAGACAGGCTTGTTTGCTCCAGTGAATAGATAGACCGGAGAAGCAAATTGAAGCCAGAAACTGCGCTGGGAAAACAACTACAGACGTTCAACAGGATTGCGGGTGTTTTCCACCTCGCTCAAGCATTGGTGCTCTTCCTAATACTTGACGATGCGGCAAAGATACCGGTGATAACTCGGTTCTTCGATGAAACCCCTCAGGGGATTCAGCCTGTGAGTGAGACTCTCTTTGACTTCCCGATTTCTCTAATTGCTCCGATTTTCTTGCTGCTCTCCGCATTTGCTCACCTGATGATCTCGGCTCCCTTCTACATTCAGCGCTACGAACAGAACATTGCAAAAGGCATAAACCCTCCACGTTGGTGGGAGTACTCAATTAGCTCCTCACTGATGTTGGTGGTGCTTTTGATGCTTGGTGGTCTAATCGAGGTTTCGACTGTGGTCTTCATTTTCACCCTGAACTTCATCATGAATCTGATGGGTTTGGTCATGGAGCGCTACAACCAGCTGACAGACAAGGTGAGCTGGCTCCCCTTCAATGTCGGAGTCGTTGCTGGAATCGTCCCTTGGATTATGGGTGCGATTTACTTCATTGTCTCGACAGGGAACATCTCGGACGCCGTGCCCGCGTACGCTCAAATCGGATTCTTGGCTACCTTTATCTTTTTCAACACCTTTGCAATCAATATGTTCTTGCAATACAAAAAGGTTGGTCCCTGGAGGAGCTATCCATTCGGGGAGAAGGCCTACATCGTTCTCAGCCTGGTGGCGAAGTCGGTTCTTGGCTGGGTAATCGTGCTCGGGACTATGGGAGTCTGAGAGGAGACTTTCCGTCCACTGCTGGATTTATTGGTACGCCCCCCGGGACTTGAACCCGGAACCCACTGATTAAGAGTCAGTTGCTCTGCCAATTGAGCTAGAGGCGCATCAGCGCAAAAGCCTACCACTTGACTACACCGACCTGCCAAGCATTTCCAATGGACGCTTTCGGCGAAATTTCACTAAACACGCTCACCTTTCAAATTAGTCTGTTGCTATGACAGAAAGTCGTGAGCTAGCTGGTTCCACCGTGCAACTGCGCTCCGGGGATAACGTGCCAGAGCTCGCACTGCCAAATCAAGACGGTCAAGTCATCCTCGGTGATCAGCTATTTGCTCAGGGCACTGTTCTCTACTTTTTCCCATCCGCGGGCACGCCAGGCTGCACCAAAGAGGCCGCTGACTTTCAGGACCACGTCGAGGAGTTTGAAAAAAAGGGCTACCAAATCGTTGGGGTTTCACCCGATTCGGTAGAGCGACTAAAGAGCTTTGAAGACTCTCACGAGCTCACATTTACCCTGCTGTCAGATCCAGATCTCGCAGCCCACAAAGCGTTCGGTGCTTTCGGAGACAAAACAATCTTTGGTCGGCTGTACCGGGGCGTGCTCCGCTCGACAATCGTCGTCGAGGCGGGAGGAGTGGTGAAAGAGGCCATGTATAACGTCAGAGCCACTGGCCACATCCCCAAGCTACTCAAGCTAGTTAGTCAGTAGAGCTGTGGAAGAGGCCGCGTATGCCGCCTCCGAAAAGCAGCACAAAGGCTAAAGCCGCTGACCCAAGAAGCAGCGTTCCAACTAGAGGCTCCGCAAACTCTCCACTAAATGATGCGGTTCCAATTGCCGCGCCGAGAAGCTGGAGCATGAGAGCAGGCGTGTGAGCCCAGCGCTTTAGTTTCCAAAGTCCAAGCACCACATTCGTTGCCCAGATTGCCGCTCCCAGTATTAGGCCAACAAGAAACAATGAGCTTGCGATTGAGGTGACTAAGCCGTTGAGCACGGCAAGGATTGACTGCAGCCCTAGAGCCCATAGCACCAGTGCCTGAGCACTGACAATAGCTATCGCTATGAGCAAACGCAGGGGTCTTTTGGGAGATTGGGTATTGATTTCTGGGCCTCGCTGTGACACGATTTTGGGGTTGTCAGTAGGACTTTACCTGCAAAACAAGCCGCAATTGACCTTAGGAATAACAGAAAACTATGGATATGACCTGGCTAAATCAGGCCCGATGCCTCAACGAAGATCCCGAGCTCTTCTTCCCCGTAGGGAACACTGGACCAGCTCTGGAGCAAATCGAGCAAGCCAAGTCAATCTGCCGTCAATGCGATGTTTCCGCTCAGTGCCTTGAGTACGCAATCAAAGAAAACCAGGACACCGGCGTATGGGGTGGTCTGAGTGAAGACGAGCGTCGCTCGCTCAAGCGTCGCTACGCACGTGCTCGACGCGCCGGCTAAACGGGCAGCTCGACACTCACCTTCGTACCGCCTCTAATTGGCGATGTCCAGGCGATCTTTCCCTGAAGTTCACTCTCAACGAGGGTCCTGACTATTTGCGTGCCCAGGCCACTGCCTATCTTGCCCTCCACTAGACCGCTGCCATTGTCTGTGACTTCAACGCGGAGTAGGTGATTGTCTCTCGCCGCCTCGACACTAATTTCTCCTGATGCATCGGCCAGACCGTGTTGGACCGCGTTTGCGACCAACTCCGTAAGCACTAGTGCAAGCGTGGTTGCCTTGTCTGCATCAAGGTCCCCAAAGCTGCCCGAGAATGCCGTCTTTACCTTGCTGTGAAAGCCAGAGGCAATCTCTGGGATGAGCTGAAGGATGCGGTCAAAGATCTGATCGAAGGAGATCTCCTGGTCAATGCCCTCAGACAGCACGTCGTGAACCACTGCAATTGACGACACCCTGCGCATAGCCTGGGCAAGTGAGTCCTTCACCTCTTCAGATTTCGACTGCCTCGACTGAATTCGAAGCAAGCTTGCGACAGTTTGGAGGTTGTTCTTAACGCGGTGATGAATCTCCCGAATAGTTAGGTCCTTTGTAAGCAGCTCGCGCTCTCTAACGCGAAGCTCGGTCACATCCCTACACAAAACTGCAGCCCCGCTTCTCTCCCCAGCCGAGGTGATAGGAATCGACCTGATGGAGAGCACCATCGACTCAAACTCGATATCTGTCTTCCATGCACCCTTGCCGGTTAGAACCAGGGGAAGCCCCTCGTCAACATTTCCCGAGACTGGACTCAGACCCTTTACCGAATCTGAGAAGAGCCTGCCCTCAAGCTCCCCATCCAAACCAGACCTATTGAACATCGAAAGGGCATTAGGCGATGCGAACAGAACTCTGCCGCTCTTATCCAGCCTGATGAGTCCGTCCGTTACTCGAGGTGCTCCGCGTCGAGAGTCTGTCCCTGCTTCGGGAATTGGAAACTCCCCTGCACTCACCATTTCGAGCAGCTGCTCCGCACAAGCAACAAAGTTGAGCTGGAGCTTGTTTGGGTAACGCGATTCGCCGAGGTTGGTGTGACGAGTAATCACCGCGACCGGCTTGGATTTGGAGTTTTTCTTTGGCTGGAAAACTGGGTAGGCAGATATCTTGCTCGCGGTGCCGCTGTATTCGCTCACCTGACTGGCGATAACGGGCTTCCCGGTCTCCCACGCCTCATCGATTGCCTTTCGCCAATCTGTTCTGGCTGCGGTCCCGGTGATGTCTCTGTAGAACAGAGTCGCGGCCGTTGACGGCCTAGCGTGAGCGTAAACGTGAAGCTTGGTTCGCTTCGGCACCCAAAGAACGAGATCAGAGAAAGCCGCATCGGCGATGAGCTGCCAGTCGGCCATCAGGGTCCTAACCCAGGCCAGCTCCTGAACTTCGTTTTCCACCACGCGGCGAGTTTACTCTCCGAGGTATTCGGTCGCTTTCTTGGCAAGGCGAGAGATAGCCTCCAATGCCTTCGAGCTGCGTCCTTGAAACCGTAACGGTTTTGCCGTTGCCAGCATCGAGTCAAATGAGGAGTCTTCTCGAATGGACTCAACGAGCTGGATATCTGCGACATCAGCGAGTACTTTTGCGACCTCATTCTCAGGGCGTTTTCCAAGCACTGTACTGCGGACCCTATTGGCAACTGGCCAAAAATCACCGTGTTCAACTTTGCAATCGAACAGGAACCTATTGACTCCAACTGGATCGGCTAGGAAAAGACCCATTGTCAGATCAGCAAGCTCAATGAGGGTGTTGGTGGCTTCGTTTCTGGACGTAGCTGTCTCTGAGCCGTAAATCGTGATCTCCCGGTAGCTCGCTACATCCCAAACAATAAAGTCATAATGCTCCGCTAGGGTCGAAGCCAAGACATGCAGCGCGGGAGCGTCCAGCTCGGGCCAGCGAGAGACGAGTGGTATCCCGGTGACAACATCAATGCTCCGCTCTTCAAATTCGATTCGCTGACTAAGACGCGCAAGATCCTCGGTTCCAAATCGGCCTTTACGGCAGAGTCTCAGGCACGCCGCTATCCCTGAACCCGAGTCGATAAGACCGAGTAGGGCGGCAATTGAGGGATGGTAACTATCGGCATCCACGAGCGCGACTTTGTTGCTAAGAAATGCAAGTTCGAATGCAAGATTTGTTGCAATTGAGCTTTTCCCGCTACCGCTACTGCCCCAGCAGACAATTTGCTTTCCCAAAGTCGCCAAGTTTGTCTGCTTATCTTGGGGAACCCTGAAATCGATCAGTGTCATGGCGTGGGTAGAACGAACAACGGGTAGTCGGCTGCCAGGGCTGCCATGACGAGGGTTGCCTGCTCTGCATAGAGCTGGAGCTCTAACTCCGGTGTGTTGTCAGCAAACAACCCCTCGGCCTCATCCACTGCAACAACCAGAGAACGAGCCACCAAGAGTTGAGAGGTTGGCACCTCTTCGACTTCAACTACCTGCCACACCGCAACGTGGCTTCCAACGATTGTCTCGCTTGCTGGGCGGCTAGCAGGCATGAAGCGGATTGATGTTAAACCGGCTGGAGAATAATCGCGAAGGCTAATTGTGGGCACCAACTCACCGGCTCTAATCAGGTTTACAACTGTTTGTCCCTGCGGAACGGCTTGAGCGTAGTTAGCGGAAATCGGTCCTAGGTCAAGTTCCACCAGTTCAAAGTCGCTTTCGCTCAACACCGCACCTGGCTGCAAGGTGCTGGCTGCGACTAAGTAAGTTGGCAATGGCCTATTTAGCCCGAATAGCACAGCCGCTGCCATGGCAATAGCCATGAAGCCTGCGATAAAGACCCAGGGTCTTGGTCTGCGCCTGATCCGAACTGCCATGCGCGACAGGTTAGGTCAGGCGAGAAATCATTGCATTGGGTTATGCACAGGCCCAATCCTTGCCATAACTAGCGCTGATGAGTGAACCCACTCCACTCCCGTGCGAGTGGAGATTCTTAGCCAGTTGCCAGTGATGTTCAGGAGCCAGCTAGAGCTCTTCTTTCCATCCACCTCAAGCTCCAGACGAACCGGGGTCTTTTGTAGCGTGAGGAAATCAACGAGTTGTAACTGTTCAATTTGGTTTGGGATGCACCCCCGGAGCGCACTAACACGTTTAGCCGGCACGGCCAGCAGGCAATTGGTCCCAATCCCAAACACGAAGTCATTCCCCATACGAGCGTGCTTGAGGTTGAATTCTCTCCCCCTAATGTTTAGCTGCAGTGATGCAAGTGGCTCTTCGGTGCGGGCCGGGAAATAGTTTTGAGTTTCGGTCAAGACTTTCATAGCCACAAATCACAGCACCAAAGTCTTCCCGCATTGACTTATCCACAGGTCTAAAGCCGGGAAATCCAGAATTTGGCTTTGCTCGGCATACTTTGCCTTCCATAACCGAAAAAGGGGGATCAAATGCCTACAGCAACACAGTTAGCAATCAGCCCGCCAGATCCGGCCGAGTTTTTTGCTGAAATATGCGCAGCCTATGTAGAGGTGCTCGCAGGCCTTAGGAGGCCCGAGCAGCTGGCTAGGTGGCTCAGTGACACCGCCTACTACGACATCTGCCAGCGCTACAACCGAGAGGCGAGGGCTCGAGAAGTCACTGGGATTCGTGAGCGACCCGACATTGTGCTGAGAAGGACTCGCACCTTCCTCACCTCAGACAACTCTTTTCAAGGCGTCGTCATACTCCAAATTTCAGGGGTCCTTAAGGCTGTGTCTATTCGTGCGGAGCTGATTTACGAGAGATACCGCATTACGGACATAGTCCTCGTTTAGTTCTTAAAGAACGAAGAGCCCGCGCCACCGGTCTTTGGTGGCTGAGGTGGTGGGGTCGACCTAGTCTGCTTTGGAGCCTGCCTTTGAGTCTGCTGACCATTCTGATTCTTTACCTGTACGCCACCCTGCTCACTCGGTGCCGAATAGGTAAGTTGCTGCGGCTGCTCCTGGGCAATGTCAGGCACTGACTTCTTAATCTCAACGTTGAACAGGAACTGGACAGCCTCCTCACGAATGCCCGCCATCATGTCCTGGAACATGACGTATCCCTCGCGCTGGTACTCAACCAGTGGGTCTCGCTGGGCCATTGCCCGAAGGCCAATACCCTCCTTTAGGTAATCCATCTCGTAAAGGTGGTCACGCCACTTCCGGTCTATTACTGACAGCATGACTCGGCGCTCCAGCTCACGCATGAGCTGCTCGCCTATTTCATCAGTTCTTCTTTGGTAGGCGAGCTTCGCATCACTGAGGATCTCCTCAGCAAGCCAGTCCACCTTCACCTTGGCCCTTGAGCCTGCCTCCTCCAGGACCTCAGCAACCTCTAAGCCAATTGGGTAGATGGACTTAAGCTGGGTCCAAAGACCCTCAAGGTCCCAATCTGCACTGTTTTCCTCGGTGAGGTAACCACGAACGTTCGAGGTGATGACATCCTCCAAGAATGCTTCAAAAGTCGCAGAGATATCCTCACCCTCGAGAATCTGCCGGCGGTCTGCGTAAATCGCCTCACGCTGGCGGTTCATGACATCGTCGTATTTCAGGATGTTCTTTCGAATTTCAGCGTTTCGACCTTCAACCTGAGACTGGGCCGAGGCAATGGCCCTAGAGACAACCTTTGACTCAATGGCCTGGTCGTCCGGAACAGATGACCTGTTCATCAGGCTTGCCGCGGCTTGAGAGTTGAACAGTCTCATCAAATCGTCGGTCAGCGAAAGGTAGAACCTTGACTCACCGGGGTCTCCCTGACGACCTGAGCGACCGCGAAGCTGGTTGTCTATGCGCCTGGACTCGTGGCGTTCAGTTCCCAGAACATAGAGTCCGCCTACCTCGAGGACCTTTTCCGCCTCTTTGGCCACCTCTTCGCGGATTGCCTCAAAGACACCGTCCCACTTGGCCTCGTACTCGGCTTGGTTTTCTTCAGGATCAAGCTTGAGGCGCTGCATCTCTTGCACCGCGAGAAACTCTGCGTTTCCACCAAGCATGATGTCGGTACCTCGTCCGGCCATGTTGGTTGCCACCGTGACCGCGCCATACCTACCAGCCTGGGCAACAATGACGGCCTCGCGAGCGTTGTTCTTTGCATTCAAGACCTCGTGTCGAATTCCCGCCTTGGCAAGGAGCTTCGATAGGTATTCGCTCTTTTCAACCGAGGTGGTACCGACCAAGACCGGCTGACCTTTGCGATGGCGCTCGGCGATGTCGGCGACCACCATCATGAACTTGGCCTCTTCGTTCTTATAAATGAGGTCGGACTGATCCTTGCGAATCATTGGCCTATTGGTCGGAATCGGTACAACACCAAGCTTGTAGGTGGACATGAATTCCGCGGCCTCGGTCTCTGCTGTTCCAGTCATGCCAGACAGCTTTGAGTACAGCCTGAAGTAGTTCTGCAGCGTTACCGAAGCAAGAGTCTGGTTCTCTGCCTTGATCTGCACCCCCTCTTTGGCCTCAATTGCTTGGTGCATACCCTCGTTGTAACGGCGACCAGGCAGGATGCGGCCAGTGTGCTCATCAACAATCTGAACCTCGCCATTGACGACGACGTAATCGCGGTCTTTGCGGAAGAGCTCCTTCGCGCGAATTGAATTGTTCAAGAATGAAATAAGCGGAGTATTCGCTGTCTCGTAGAGGTTTTCAATGCCGAGGTAGTCCTCAACCTTGTCGATGCCTGACTCCAGCACACCGATAGTGCGCTTCTTCTCATCAACCTCGTAGTCTTCGTCAATCTTCAACGTCTGGACGAGCTTGGCAAAGACCCCAAACCAACGATTCACATCCTGAGCGGCAGGACCAGAAATAATCAGCGGGGTCCTGGCCTCATCAATCAGAATCGAGTCGACCTCGTCGACTACCGCAAAGTAGTGGCCGCGCTGGACCAGGTCCTGCTTAGAGAGAGACATGTTGTCGCGAAGGTAATCAAACCCAAATTCGTTGTTCGTACCGTAGGTGATGTCGCAGTTGTACTGCTCACGACGTTGCTGGGGCTCCATGCCACCGGTGATGCAACCAATACTCATACCCAGCGCACGATAAATCCTGCCCATGAGGTCTGACTGGTAGCCAGCGAGGAAGTCGTTCACCGTGACAACATGCACTCCCCTGCCGGGAATGGCGTTTAGGTAAGCGGCCAAGGTGGCAACGAGAGTCTTACCCTCTCCGGTCTTCATTTCGGCGATATTGCCCATGTGGAGGGCCGCACCGCCCATGATCTGAACGTCGAAGTGCCTCAGGCCCAGCGTCCTTACGGATGCTTCGCGAACAGCGGCGAAGGCCTCTGGGAGGAGATCATCAAGAGTCTCACCCGCTCCATAGCGCTCGCGCAGAGCCCTCGTCTCATCCTTCAGCTCCTCATCGCTGAGCTGCTGGTAGTCGGGCTCGAGAGCGTTTACCTCTCGTGCAATACCCTCTAATTTTCGAAGGACGCGGCCCTCGCCAACGCGCAAGAGGCTGTCTAGGACGTTTGCCAAATAAAGCTCCTAAGTAAGACCCGTGCAATTCTAACGGGGCATTTTCTAGCTGGTGAGGCTGATTACCCCGTAGCTGTAGCCCTTGCGCCTGTAGACCACCGAATCTTTACCCGTCTCGGAATCATGAAACAGGTAGAAGTCATGACCTACCAACTCCATGTGGTCCACGGCATCTTGCTGGGTCATTGGCACTCGCTCAAACTCCTTCGACCTAATGACTAACTGGTCCGGCTCCTCAGACACAATCGGGATCTCGCCCGTGAGCTTGTCGTGATCGATTGGGGTTACATCTAGAGCGGCAAAATCAGAGGCAGTTAGCTCACTCGTCCCAATGTTCTTGTGGCGACCACCCCTGTGAACCTTATGCTTGTCCGCATAGCGACGAAGTCTCTCCATTAGTTTCCCGAATGCAATGTCAAAGGCAGAAAACTTGTCATTGGATTTCGCCTCGGCGCGAACTACGTGGCCAGGTTCGTAAACGGTGAGCTCCACCTGATCCTCTTGGCCGGAGTGTTTTGAGTGGTCATGTCTTGTGACCTTGATGTTTAGCTCTTGAGGGCGGTGAGCGAACTGCTCCACCTTGCCGGACTTTTCGGAGACATAATCTCGAAACCGGTCCGATACTGTGAGGTTTTTGGCTGTGATTCTTAGTTCCATGATTACCTCCAATACAGGCAACGTTGCCTACCTACAAACTACGCCTTTTTTGTGTCCAAAGTCTGGCTAGATTAATTTCTCCTAGCAATTGCACAGATTCCACCGACTTTGTACCCGGCTTGCTCAAGCGCACTTGCTAACGCCAGTACCGTTGCGCCCGTTGTGACGACATCATCAACAATCAAGGCATCTCCCCTGCCGGGTTGAATCTCAAAAGCCCCCAACAAGTTCTCCCGACGTTCCGCTGCCGCTAGTGATCTTTGATCCAGAGTTTGCTTCTTTCTTTTGACCGGCATGACCTCAACCTTTTGCAGGACCAAACTTTTCTTGCAGACGAGTTCGACGGGGTTGAAGCCCCGCCTTGCAAAATTTGCTCTTGATGATGGAGGAAAAACCAAGATCCCGGGAATCTCCTCCAGCTGTCCGGCAGCAGCGTCCAGGTTGCGCGCCAGTGTGCGCGCGAGAGCCAGCTTCATTTGGTCTTTGTAGCCGGTGATCAGCAACTCAGCTGCACCGTCTAAATCGAGAGCGTAATTGAGCGTGTAGCCTGACAACTCTTCACTTTGAGGCGTCTGACTTGGTAGGCATGCTGCACATACGAGACTTGGGGGTTTCCCACACACAACGCAGCTAGTCGGAAAGAGGAAATCTAAAAGTGCAGACACCTATGGAGTCTTACTCGCGCGGTGTCTCATTGGTACAGCACCGATTCAAACTGGTGAGAAAGATGCCGCTAGCGACCTGTGGAGATGTCCAGCACCTGCGTGCTAACCCTTCGCCAGGCATTTGAACTAAAGGCCCACACCTCACCAGTTTCAGTGAGCAGGTAACTAGTGATCAACGTTGAGCCGCTCTCAAGTTTCTGCCCTATTGCGGGTGGCATATTGAGCTGTTCCCTAGGTCCAGTAAGCGGATATTCACTCAAGGCAGTGAGACCCGATGCGGTTTTTTCGAGCACTCGCAGGCTGCTTCGCCCCTGCCATGCAACGGAGATGGCATCTCCCAGCACTGGGTTCAGTTGGAGCCCAGGTTGAAGCCGGAAGGGCTTTCCGGTCGAATCCCTGAGGACACCAACGACGTAGATCGAAGTTTCATCGCCCTCTATAACCGTTAGTGCCAGTCGAGCTCCTTCAGGCGAAACCGCTGCCGCCACCAAAACACCGTCTAGGCCGGTGTCCAGGAATCTTGGGGCATCTGATCCGTCGTATGTCGTCACCGACCCAGCACTCGCGCCGTAAGCCCAAAGGTTACCCTCCCGGTCAAACTCAACGTCTACGTATGCTGCGTCCGAAAGCTGTTGTTGGGCATAACCGAGGCCTTGCCTGCTGAGTCGATAGAGCCCAGTCTCGCCGGCCAATGCAATGTTCGACCCATCACCAACGGATGCGAACCTAGCGGGCTCTAGCTCGGCTATCGAATCATCGGTGCCAGCCACGACGCCTGCCTCTGAGCCTGACAGTCGGAGCACCTCCTCGGCACTGAGTGCGAAGGTAGTGGTCGATCCAAGGGAAGAGGGTATTGCCGCAGCTGCTATTTCTTGAGTCGAGTTGTTGACCGAGAGGTCAACATCAAGCACCCCAGGTAGCTGCAAGAGCGTGGAGCGTAGCTGAGCAAGCATGAGGCCACGCTGACGGGCGTTCGCCTCAAGGGCATTGGCGTCAAAGTCGACCCGTGCCACGCCCTCCAGAATGCGGACTGCGTTCACTGTCAACGCGGTTCCGGTCGGAATGGCAGATACCACTGACTCCCTGAGCCATTCCGCCGGGCCCGCTAGAACTGCATTCACGAGCCTTGTCGCGGTGGAAGCCCTCGAGGGGAACCAACGTAAATCTGGCACAAGCTGCGTGCTGTTGGTATCCAAGAAATAGATCGGCAACGCGCTAAACACAACAGAGAAAACAGGCAGGGTGACTACGGTGAGATTCGGGGCACTCGTAATTCGCCACTCACCATCTTCTTGAGCCAACTGAAACCTCAGGCTCAACTGATCCGGTTCTAGATCCTCATAGATTCCATTCTCATCAACCCTCGCGCCAAGTGTGATGTCCACCACCTGCAAGGTCTCACCCGCGGACTGGTAGATCGGAACGCCTACACGAATCAAAGTTTGGGCGTCAGGCTTCCACCTGGTTGCGAAGTTCTCTGAGAGGTACTCCCTGGCAACTGCGTAATCATTTTGCGGACCCGTTCCAGCAGCAAGGAACCCAGAGACAATCTCCTGCGGTGATGCGCCCTCATCGGGAGAGGCAGGTGAGTAGTAGGAGAACTCCTGCTGCTCGACCGGAATCAACTCAGGTCCCTGCTGGACATCGATCTCTGTCGGAAGGGTTGCGCAACCTGAAAGCACCAAGGTCGCTAGAAGTGCGATAAGTCTGCGCATCATGCCTCCATTGACCTTGGTGGAAGGGGCAGGGGCGAGTTAGCTATTACAGAATCGCGCTGCTTTGGAAGGGTAAGCCGGAAGCTGGTGCCGCGCTTTGGTTTGGACCAGACCTGCAACCAGCCACGGTGCAGGGCGGAATCCTCCCTAGCAATGGCAAGCCCGAGTCCAGTACCGCCAACTGAGCGCTGGCGGGCCGGATCGGCCCTCCAAAATCTGTCAAATACGCGCTCCAGCTGTGCTCTACTCATACCAACGCCATTATCCGAGACGCAGACTGCAACTGCCTGTGAGTTCTCACCCACCTGCACATGTATCGGCTTCGACTCTCCGTGCTCAATGGCATTGGAGAGCAGGTTTCTTAGCAGTCTCTCGATGCGCTTTGCATCGAGTTCAGCCACTGCAGGCTTCCCCGGAAGCTCGACGTTTATTTCGCAACCCTTGCTCCTCGCAAGGGGCTCGATGGATTCGATTGCCGCTCCCACCACCGCGTTTAGGTCGTGAGACTCAAAATCCGCAACCACAGCTCCCGCGTCATATCGCGAAATTTCAAGCAGGTCCCCAAGGAGCTTTTCAAATCGATCGATTTGATCCTGAAGCAGCTCGGCAGAGCGAGTGAGTGCAGGATCGAGCTTCGCTCGATTGCCAAAGATCACCTCGCCGGCGAGCTTGATAGTCGTAAGCGGAGTTCTTAGTTCGTGGGAAACGTCAGAAACAAACCTCCGCTGCATTCTTGAGAGCGAGTCGAGCTGCTCAATCTGCTGTTGCAGGGAACCCGCCATCTTGTTGAAGGACTTGGCTAGGACAGCCATCACATCTTCGCCGCGCTCTGCGAGCCGCTCGTCCAGCTTTCCCTCCGAGATGCTTTGCGCTGCGGCTGCCGCCCTCTCCACTGGTCCCACAAGTCTTCGTGTTACGAGATAACTAACCCCGGAGATGAGAAGAATCAGCACAATGCCGCCAGCGGCAAGTGCGTTCTGAACAAGCTCAAGAGCTTGCTGCTCGGCTGAAAGATCAAAAACAAGGTAGAGCTCGAAGTTACCTGCGACTGGGATTGTAAGGTTTGCTCCCACAGTGATACCGGGCACCGCAAGCCCATCTCTGACGAGCTGAACGGGGGTGTAGGTGAGGGAACCGGCACTCACCTGAACTTCGCTTCTAAGGTCCTCCGGAATCGAAGCAAGATCCAGATCTTGAGAGATAGGTGACTGGAATAGCTGAAGCTGAGGCTGGTCAGGGGATCTCAGCAGGGCCACCTGCCTAGTGCTGGATCCTCCGGCAATCTCGAGGCTTGGAACAATCGAGTTCAACAGGTTTTGTAAAGCTGTCTCATCATTGAGGGAGGCAGCTGCGACTGTGGTCTGTACCGAAGAGACGGCACGCTCGGTCTCCCCCAGAACCTGAGAGAGCCTGTTTTGGTAAAAGCTGTTAGCTAGCGAGTAACTGAGAAAGCCACCAATAGCGATAACCGAAAGCGTGGCTAGCAACACCGTCACCAGGACAGTTCTAGCGGTGAGAGATCTTCTAAGCAGCGAGGTCACTGAGAATCGGAGCCAGCGCGGTAACCGTGACCGCGCACTGTCATGACTATCTTCGGGTTCTCTGGATCGTCTTCGACCTTTGAACGAAGGCGCTGGACGTGAACGTTCACAAGCCTGGTATCCGCCTTGTACTGATAGCCCCAGACCTGCTCAAGCAGCATCTCACGACTGAACACCTGCTGCGGCTTTGCCGCAAGCGTGTGAAGCAGCTTGAACTCGAGCGGGGTTAGCGACACAGGTGATTCGCCGCGCTTGACCTCAAAGGTCTTTGGATCAAGGGTGAGAGGCCCGATTGCCACGACAGCAGCGTCATCGGTGAGAGGCCTGAGTCGAGCACGGACTCTCGCCACCAGCTCCGCACCGTTATGTGGCTTTACCACATAGTCATCGGCCCCGGCCTCTAGCCCTAGGACAACGTCCTCGGTGTCGCCCTTGGCGGTGAGCATGATGATCGGAACCCCAGACACCGCCCTAATTTGGTTGCATACCTCAATGCCGCTCTGCCCGGGGAGCATTATGTCAAGCAAGACAAGGTCGGGCAGGCTCTGCTTGAAGATCTCTACGGCTGAGAGCCCTTCGCCAGCAAACAGTGGTTGGTAACCGCTCGAGGAGAGAACGAGACCGACCATCTCGCGAAGTGCATCATCATCGTCAACAACGAGGATCTTGTGAGTCACTGCGCCCTCCTTGTTAGTAGCGGTAGTGGTCCACCTTGTAAGGTCCAGCTACGTCAACACCAATGTAGCGGGCCTGACGGTCGCTTAGCGAGGTTAGTTCAACACCTAACGCATCAAGATGCAACCTGGCAACCTTCTCATCCAGCTCCTTAGGCATGATGTGGACGCCGAGGGGGTAGCTATCCAGATTTTGATGAAGCTCGATTTGAGCTAGAACCTGGTTTGAGAAAGATGTGGACATTACGAAGCTCGGGTGTCCCGTGGCATTTCCGAGGTTCATGAGTCGACCCTCAGAGAGAATCAAGATTGAGTGGCCATTTGGCAGCTTCCACTCGTGAACCTGAGGCTTGATCTCAAGTTTTTCGATCCCGGGAATCTTGGCAATGCCCGCCATGTCAATCTCGTTGTCGAAGTGCCCAACGTTGGCAAGAATTGCAAGGTTCTTCATTTGGAGGACGTGCTCGGCACGGATTATGTTTTCGTTTCCGGTCGAGGTAACAAAGATGTCTACCTGGTCAATGACAGACTCAAGACGCGCTACCTGGTAGCCATCCATTGCAGCCTGCAGCGCACAAATTGGGTCAACCTCGCTAATGATGACCCGTGCGCCCTGACCTCTGAGGGCTTCTGCGGAACCCTTCCCAACGTCTCCGTAGCCGGCAACAAATGCCACCTTGCCACCCATGAGAACATCTGTAGCTCTATTGATGCCATCTACCAGCGAGTGGCGAATGCCGTACTTGTTGTCAAACTTGCTCTTTGTAACGGCATCATTCACGTTGATGGCAGGAAACAACAGTTTTCCGTTTTTGTGAAATTCATACAGCCTGTGAACACCTGTAGTGGTCTCTTCCGAGACTCCCCTGATCTCATTCGTGATGCGAGTGAAGTACTTCTGGTCACGCTCCAAGCTCTGCCTCAACAGGCTAAGTACGACCCGATACTCGTCAGAGTCGTCAGCCGTAGGCTCGGGAACATTGCCTGCTGCCTCAAACTCAACACCCTTGTGCACCAAGAGGGTCGCATCTCCACCGTCATCCAAGATGAGATTTGGGCCCTCTGAGCCTTCTGAGGAAAAGTCAAAGATCCGCTCTGTACACCACCAATATTCCTCTAGGCTCTCGCCTTTCCAGGCAAACACAGGAGTTCCCGACGGGTTTTCCGGCGTTCCATCGCCAACCACTACAGCCGCAGCAGCCTCGTCCTGGGTGGAGAAGATGTTGCAGCTGGCCCACCTAACCGAGGCACCGAGTGCAACCAAAGTCTCGATGAGAACCGCAGTTTGAATGGTCATGTGCAAAGAGCCTGCAATCCGAGCTCCACGAAGTGGCTGCTGCGATCCGAACTCTTCGCGAAGAGCCATCAGGCCAGGCATTTCCGCCTCTGCCAGTCTGATCTGATTTCTGCCGTACTCGGCAAGAGATAAGTCCGCTACCCGGAACTCTTGCTCGGTAAGAGTTCTGCTCATAGATGAGGCCTTTCGTGTCGAAACTAAGTGTTTCGGATTTGAGAGATTGCTTTGTCTCGAATCTCAATCATCAAGGCCTCGTGATTTGATTCGACGTTTAGTCTAAGCAATGGTTCGGTGTTTGAGGGCCGAATGTTGCACCACCACCAGCCACCATCGGATTCTCCGTGGAATGTGGTTCCATCAAATTTTTCTTCAGAGTTGAACTCAAGAGCGTTTCTCACTCGTTCAAGAGCAGCTTGTTTGTCATCGACTCGAGAGTTGATTTCACCGGATGAGAAATAGGGCGTGTTGGCTCTGGCAAGCTCGCTCGTCGACACATGCGAGTTACCAAGCTCACTGATTAGGTGCATCGCCGCAAGCATTCCGTTATCAGCACCCCAGAAGTCTCGGAAGTAGTAGTGGGCTGAGTGCTCTCCGCCAAAGACCGCGCCGGTTGCAGCCATCTGGTCTTTGATCAGAGAGTGCCCAACCTTTGTCCTGTGAGGCGTAGCGCCAGCTTGCTCAATTGTCTCGGCAACAAAGCTTGAAGTAAGGGCATTGTGTATCACCACAATGTCCTTCTCTCCGAGTCTGGAAACCCTCTGGACCTCCCGTCGCGAGACGATGGCCGCCACCGCGGACGGGCTGACTGCCATGCCCTTCTCATCAACCGCAAAACACCTGTCAGCATCACCGTCGAAGGCAAGGCCAATATCGGCCCCTTCCGCGATGACTCGCTTTTGGAGATCGACAAGGTTCTTTTCATCCAAGGGATTGGCCTCGTGATTCGGGAAGGTTCCGTCCAGTTCGAAATACATCGGAACGATTTCAAGCTGGTCGACCCTGGAAAGCACGGCGGGAACTGTCAGACCTCCCATGCCATTTGCCACATCAACAACCACCTTTAGTTTTCTCACTCCGGCTAGGTCAACAAGCGAATGGAGATAGTCCGAGTAGTCGTCCAAGACACTGAGCTCGTGGGACGATCCCGGCGAAGAAACTGCAGCGATGCCCTTTTCGAAGAAGTTTTTGGCTCGATCTCGGATTCCAGCGAGCCCCGTGTCCAGGCTAATACCGCGAGCGCCGGCCCTAGAGAACTTGATTCCGTTATAAGTCGCGGGGTTGTGAGAGGCGGTAAACATTGCAGCCGGGAGGTCAAGCCTGCCAGATGCGAAGTAGGTCATGTCGGTAGAGCAAAGCCCGATCTCGACCACTGATGCCCCGCGCTTCATGGCACCCTGCGCAAACGCAGCCGCAAATTCAGGAGAAGAGTCCCGCATGTCGTGACCGACCACCAGGCTCTTGCCGGCAAGCTCCAGTTCGTCAACGAATCCTGCCCCAAAACATTGGATCAACTCGGGGGTAAGTTCATCTCTAACAAGACCTCGAACGTCATAGGTCTTTACGAAATTGTCAAAATCCAAGCCTGGTCATCTTCCTAGCCTTAAGCCTCAAAAGAATACAATGCGAACATGATGATGGGGCCAGCTAAGAGAGACCGCCACGGTCGAGGCATGCGCAGGCCTCTGCCATCGAAGCTCTTCAAGCATGGGACCAGAACCAGCTTCTTCGATGCCGTGGTTTCTGAGACTTGCGAATACCTCCGGGAAACATTCAGCGAACTTGGAGATCTCAATTACCGAATCGAAGACGTGCCTCCAGTAGAGCCGGGTGAGAATTTGAAGCGCTATAGCACGAGGCCAGCCACCATGACCATTACCCTCTACCGGTTGCCTATCGAGCGCCTGGGAAAAAGGCGCATCCCCGATCCGCGGATCCACATCGAGCAAGCAGTATTGGCTGCTGCCGCATCGCTGATTGACAAGGATCCTTGGGAACTGGTGCACCCAGAAAACTAGCGGACGCTAACCACCATTTCGTCGCCGAGATTTTTGTTTTCACTCGGTCCGATAACTGCATAGCCAGAGCCATCGATGACCTCTATTGCCGCTAGAAACTCTGAGGCTGACTGCACCAAGACCGTGTCCGCATTCACTGAAAGCCCAGCCGACTCGAATGCCCCGAGCTCCAATGTTTGGTAGCGGGGGCGATCGTTTGTGGTTGTGACAACCGTCACGGTTATGGCAAGTGCTCCCGGGTTTGCAAGCCGCAGAGTGGATTCGTAGGAGGGCACCGGCATCGAGAGCGAAGTGAAGAGCTCTTGCGGATACACCCACGCATAATCGAGCGGATCTAGTGCGGGGTTTCTTACCCCCGCCAAAACCGGGTTGGTTGACTCTATTTTGAGCACATAACTGCCTTCCCTCAGCTCAAGGTCAAGCTCAGAGAACCCAGCCTCGGGCACAACGGCCCTGAATAGCTCAGGACCCTCGCCGCCGAATGCTGTCACCACCACCTCGGCTGAAGCGTCGGGGGCATAGAGCCGGAGCCTGGGCGCCTGATATCCCTCGGCAAGAATTGTCAATGGCTGGATCCAGTGAATAGTCTGCGGGAGCTGCGTTGTGCTCGTCAGATCGACCCCTAGAGGTGTGAGTCCCCGAGACCAACGATTTTGAAGCGCGAGGGTGACTGCGGGTCCAGTTGATTCGACCCTAACGGCATAGATATTTGCCAGCGCGGTTAGTGGAGCGAGGCTAATGAGTCGCTCCTGGCCCGAGGCCAAGGCAAATCGCTCCACAGTTTGCCCAGCCGGGCTATGGATCTCAACAATCAACTGAGTGTCCACATCGCTCCAATTGGCAGCAAGGAGAACCGATTCATTGCCAACCCCGCTTGCGCCAGAGATAAACCAACCAGCTGTAGTCGGTTGCTCACAAAAGGATGCCGCTAGGCCTGAAATACGCGGCTTCGAGATGGCCTGGGTTTGGATCGCGGCCAGCAATTCAGTTGACTGCTCACTGCCTGATGCCTCGAATTGCGCTGAGCCTTGCGTTGCGGGAGGGGCCGCAACGCCGTCTGAGGTGTTGACCCTCAGGCTCGCCTCACCAACACGCTCAATCAGTCCGAGCTCGGTGCCATCCTCACCCCCGACCTCAACAAGCGATCCTGGACAGACAATTTGGAGATTCTTTGGGTCCACTGAGACCGAGAACTCTTGCGGACTCGCACCAATTGACGCTGATTCCGCTTTGGGCAAGACGATGTAACCCGCAACAACCAAGGCCGGCAGAAGGAGTGCAAGTATGACCCGCAAGACGATGCTCATTGGTTTCTCACTCTCCGAGATCCGCGAATTGTCGCGGGTGTCGGAATCGAGACAAGGAGGTATGCCGCCAGCAGCCCAAGCTGAATCGGCACAAAATCGGAGATCACTGGGTTTGCATTGGCCGGTTCAAGATCCTCAACCCGGTAAAGACTCCCGAATTCGCTCTCACCCGAACTTTGCAAGCTTGCGAAGGTAGAAAGGGCAACAGCAGCATCAGCTCGAGCTGGGTGCTCCCCGGGAGCCAACAGCACAAAGTCGACCGACGAAGCTCGCATCAAATCGCTCACTCCCTCCGGGTTTCCAGCCACCAGACTTCCACTGAGCTGAGCGAGGCTTCCTGAGAGTTGAGATCCATCGAGGGTGGCATCATACAAAAGGTTCGCCTCGTCTTGAGAAATACCGTCGCCCCAAATCAGCTCGGCTTGAATATGATCCGCGACCTCGAGTCTCAAGGTCCTAGTCACATCGTCAACATCTGCGAAAGCAACCACCAGCGCGGGAAGCTGCCTGTCACTTACCTGCGAAACTCGAGAATCATTGGTGAGGCCAGAAATGACTCCAAATCCAGCAACAGATACGGCCACTGCACCTGCTACCAGTCCAACCACACGACCACTTATTTTGCTAGTGAGGTCGGTGACCAAGACCAGGCCAACGAGCAACAGGCTAGCCGCGAGCTCCAACTGACCGAAAATGGGAAGGAAAGCTTGAGAAATAACAATGACACCAGCGGCCAGCCAAGCCGAAACCGCAACCCACACTCTTCCAAAAATTAGAGCTGCAACACCCGCCAGGACCGAAACAACAAGAAGTGCCAGTGCCCAGGCGTCAAGCTCACTGGCTGGCAGCCTGGCGGAGGAAGTTAGAAGTGAAAGCGCAGGATCGATTTCCAGCGCAGCGACGAACCACGGTAAAAGTAGTGCAATTCCGGGAAGCCCGAACCAGGCGATTGTGAGCGCTCGCTGAGGCCTAGCTGCGATCATGACTAGAGAAGCCGCGAGGGTGAGCCCGAAGAGAAACGGTGAGGAGACTGCAAGGAGCGCACCGGTCAGTCCCGCCAGTGCCATCCAGCGCCAACTCCTGGCCGGAGAAAAGCTAGTGGCAGCGCTAAATAGCAGCCTCACCGTCAGAGCGAGTGAGACTATGGCGGTTAGCTCGACGATCCCGCCCTGGTGTTGAAGACCAATCACAATTGGCGAAAGGGCAAAAACAAGCGCTGGAAGAGCACGAATAAGAGGCCTATGAGTTATCGCACCTAGCAGGAACCAGGTAGCCAGGTAAACCAGAGTTGGAGCTGCAAACAGATAAATGGCCAGCGCTATCGAAGGAGCGCTCGGGGCAAACAGCGATATCAGGAGAAAAAACCAATTAAATGGCTCCGCGGGGAGGGCCACCCCGTCCAAGTAGGGCAGCGCCTGGCCAGCTGTGGCAAGCCAAATTGACTCCAAGCTCCTACCCAGAGCTCTCAAGCTTGGTGCCCCAATGGGTCCGCTTGGGAACAACGGGAGGGAAGCGATCAAAGTCAGGGGAACAAACCACAAAGCTCCCGATGCAAGGATGCCTCGGTTATCTGCCTCCGGCGGAGTCTGCTCGTATTCAAAGAGCAGGCTGCGACGACGAGAGATTTGCGACCTTGAGGCGTAGAGAACTCGCGTTGCAGCGAGGCTCCCGGCAGACCTGAGATTTTTGCGTGCAGCAAACCTCTTCGGGGCGGTAACCCAAGCCCAGAGCCAGCCGGTCAGTTGCCCATAAATGCGCCCGGGTTCCTTCGCAATCAGATGCTTGGGAATTGACACTAGGAACGCAAGTGGCAAAAAGAGATAGAGCGGAATCACCAGTGCCAGCGGCAAAGTGGAGGTAGCAAGGTGAATGTGGGCTTTTGAAAGACCCTGCCTGCGGCTTCCACCAACCCACGATTTACGACGCTTGGATGCCATAGACAGGCCAGCGTGATGAACTCGTGCGCTGGCCTCCACCACTACCCGAAAGCCACTTGCCCTGGCTTTGAGGCAAAACTCCAGATCCTGGGCAAAGACCGGGGATGCATCATTTATGCCGCCGAGCCTTTGCCACAACCCAAGTGAGACCAACATGCCAGCTGTTGAAACAGCCAAGGTGTCGCCGGTGGAGTCATGCTGTCCCTGGTCGTGCTCTCTGCTCACCAACAAAAACGGCTTGCCGGTGGAGGTGAGAGTCAGGCCCATCTGCTGAATTTCAATTGGCTTGTCCCACCGAAGGAGCTTCGGGCCAATGACTGCCACGGAGGGAGAAATTTCTGCAGCCCTGGCGAGTTGGGCGAGTGCCTGCGGCTCGGGAGCAGAGTCATCGTGCAGGATCCATACCCAACTGGGCTGCGCCCCAAGCGCCATGATGCCCGCATCGATAGCGGCACCTAGCTTTATGTCTCCGGGCTGAACAATTGAAAAGCCATGCTCGGTTGCTAGCGCTTTCGCAGCATCGTCCCCAGCCGTGTCTACTACAACAACCTGTTGAGGCTTCAGGGTTTGATTCGCGAGGTCGGTAAGCGTTCGCTCCAAAAACTCGCCCGCGTCATGCGCAACGACTATGGCCGCTACCGAGAGCGAGCTCACGATTTTTTAAGCGCGCCTGCGAAGTCTGCGACGCTCGCGCTCTGAGAGGCCGCCCCAGATGCCAAACCGCTCATCATTCTTCAAAGCGTATTCGAGGCACTCAGAACGGACGCTGCATTGGGAGCAAATCTTCTTGGCATCTCTTGTAGAGCCACCCTTTTCGGGGAAGAAAGCCTCTGGATCCGTCTGAGCACACAGCGCATCCTCTTGCCATGCAAGTGGGTCTGCCTCGGTGTCATCTACGTAGGCCCTGGCTACCCCCAGCCTGAGCACATCAACGAACCAATTCGCAGGCACTTGACCACGCTGTTCCATGCTGCTTTCCCCTCCAGTAATTCTGCTGGTGTAATTACACTGGTGTAAGTATGCACCTGTCAAGTTGAGACTTTGACGAATCTTGCAAATTGTTAGCAAACCTTCAAGGTAGCCTTTAGACGTGAAACTCCTAGTCACCGGTGGAGCTGGCTACATCGGCTCCCACGTCGTCAATGCTGCTGAAGCAGCAGGTCACGACTGCGTAGTAGTTGACAACCTCTCTACAGGCCTCAGTGATCGCGTATCGGCAGAAGTCGAAGCCATTGATCTAGCCGCTGAGGGGGCTTTATCAAAGCTCACCAATCTGCTTGGCCGGCACAAGTTCGATTCCGTCATTCACCTCGCTGCGAGGAAACAGGTTGGCGAGTCGGTTGAAATCCCCGAGCGCTACTACCTTGACAACATTGGCGGTATGGCGAACCTTCTTTTGGCAATGCGAGAAACGGGGCACAACTCCCTTGTGTTTTCCTCATCCGCAGCCACCTATGGAATGCCAGATACAGATCAAGTTCGCGAGGATGACCCTACATCGCCGATAAATCCATACGGCCAAACCAAGCTCATTGGCGAGTGGATGGTCAAGAACGCCGCAACTTGGGGCCTCCGCGGAGTGAATCTCCGCTACTTCAACGTTGCCGGCACCGGCAAGGCGGGTCTAGGTGATACTGCCGCACTCAACCTGATACCAATTGCAATCGGGCAGCTCAGGCGAGGGGAAACTCCCAAGGTCTTTGGAGACGACTATCCAACACCCGATGGCAGCTGCATCCGTGACTACGTGCATGTTGCTGACCTTGCAGATGCGCACGTGATGGCTGTTGAGTACTTAGAGCAAAACGACAGGCCTTTTGACACCTTCAATGTGGGCAGTGGCAAAGGGGCCTCGGTTTTTGAAGTCCTGGATGCACTGCGAGAAGCAAGCGGTCAAGACTTTGAAGCTTCAGTGGCAAAGAGGCGGGCCGGTGATCCGCCGAGGCTGGTGGCAAATGTCGATCGCATCGCCCAAACCCTTGGTTTCACGACCCGTTATTCACTGGCCGACATCGTCGAATCAGCTTGGAATCTGTAGCACCTGGCCAACTCTGATGTAGTTGGCGTTATTAATGTCATTGAGCTCTGCGAGGGCTGAGCTACGGACCCCAAACTTCCGTGCGATACCCCAAAGCGTGTCACCTGACTGGACTCTGTAGGTCACGATCTCCGGCTCCGGCTCAGGCTCTGGTTCCTGCTCTGGAGCACCCTCAACGCTTAGAGGAATAAGAAGTAGCTGTCCGATGCGAATGTAGTTCGGATTCGAAATTGAGTTGTACTCCTGAATAACAGAAGGGGCTACGCCGAACTTGTAACCAATTCGGAGCATCGTGTCGCCGGACTGAACCCGATACTCAACAACCGAAGGCTGGGGCTCCGGCTCAGGTTCCGGCTCTGGTTCGGGTTCCGGCTCCGGCTCAGGTGCTGGCTCAGGCGCGCTCGGTTGGCCACCGGGGATTTTGAGTAGCTGACCAACCCGAATCAAGTTAGGGTTCGTGATGCCATTTAGCTCTTGCAGACTCGAGACACTAACTGAAAACTTTGCGGCAATCTTGTTCATAGTGTCACCCGCAACAACGCGATACTCGCTCGGTAACGCAGACTCAGGTGCTGGTTCCGGCTCGGGTGCTGGGGATGGCGCAGGCTCCGGTTCCTGCTCCAGCTCGGGAGCAGGTTCTGGTGCTTGTTCAGGAGCGGGCTCAGGAATGGTTCCGCCAAATGTTAGCTGGCCAAAATCTCCTGAGGGAACCGGTGTGCTAGAGGCTAGTTGGACCTCGTCAGGCGCCTTTGCCCCCAGTGGGATCTTGGAGCTGAAGTAGCTGGTTGCCTGTATGTAACCGGGGCCATCGCCTCTGAGCGAAGCGAAGTGAGTCCAGTTGGAGATCCTTCGTTTTTTACCGTCCTCAATGAAGTAAAGGATGCCCCTCGAATCCCTAATGAACTGACCAACTGGGCGAGTCGAAAGCTCCAGGGCGCTGCACGTCGAGTTGTCAAGCGGGTAGGCCTCGGAGGGGAAGTGGCTCACTGCCTCGGGGGATATGGGATACAAGACCCCTCGGTCTAACAAATAGGTTTCTGAGTTGCACTGGACCTTAATCGAGCTAAATCCGGTTCTCGTCTCGAGCTTTGCGAGCTCCGCCTTTGTGAAGGTAAAGGTCTTTGAGTCCGAGACGCTCTTTGCCTGAGCTGAGGAAGCTAGCTGGACCTTGTTCGTAAGACCGTCAACCAGGTAAAGCGTTGAGCTACCTGAAGCCTTTACGATCGATCCAGGAGCCATCGCAAGACCCACGCTGTCAACCGTATTAATGGCTGACTGCGGCAGCACTACCGCCGATGGCTGGTCAATCAGGCCGAGGAACCTTGCCGTCATGTCAGTCGAGGTTGAAATTCTGCGCTCTGCTGCGTCGACAAAGTAAGCAAGCCTGTTGCCCTCCGAGGTCACGACCGCTGGCGTTGCCAGTTCGGCATCAACTGTTGGGAAGGCGTCGATCAAACTCTGCGGCAATGGAACAACGTAGTCAGTCCACTCTTCTGGATCGCTCACCTCGAGCTTTCCCTCTGCGGTAATCACGTATGTCACGCCTGCGGGGCTAGATACAAAGCCGCGCACTGTTTCTGGGTGCATGGTTGATGCGACCGCCTGCAGCTCCATTGTCACCCCGGTCTGAGTGAACCAGCGAGAGAGGTCTGTGGCGCCCAAGAGACTCGCTACAAATCGATACGTCTTACCTCCGGAGGCAATCAGCATGTCACTGGTGCCGGTGAGGCCAAACATCACAAGCTCAGAGGCCAGGGCGCTTCCGGGCTGCACGCTTATCAACTGCTCAATGGTCATAGAGATGGGGAGCACGTTCTCGGCGCCAACTGTGTTTAGGGCCAGCGGGTCTACAACCACTCGCGATGTGCCATTCTCAATCCAATACTTGGTTCCATCAGGCTGCTCCAAAAGGCGCGATAGCTCTCCGCCATCCTCGAATTGAGTTAGCTGCAGAGAGGTGAGGCCGATGGCCTGGTTGCAGTCCTGACCAAAGTGGGAGGCAATCTGGCAATCACTTACCCCGAACTTTACAGAGTCAACTAAGAGGTACCTCTGCTGAGTGCTCAGGTCAATAGCGAGCTGCCCCATATCCCCAGCACTCTCAAAGCTGTCGAGATACGGCTGGGAGATTTCACCCAGCGGACCCAGGGGTGCAAGAGAAGCAAGGAGTCTCGAGTCAATTACGCGGTACTTCTTGCTGTCAACCATCAAGAATGTCTCACTGGTCGCAGACTTCAGCAGGTAGCCACCAGCAACAGGTGATCCAAACCAGTCGTGGAAAAAGCGCCAGAAGTTTCGGTTGCCGTATGCCGAACAGCTGTCGCCTGATCCGTAGAGATTATTCAAAGCCGCTGAGTTTGGTGTGTATGGGGTGTAGTAGTAAAGATTTGCAGTCGCCTGATTCTGGAGCAGGAAGCTCTTGGTGCCACAGGAGGACTTTGGGTTGTAGCGCATGGCTACGGTGCGACCT
Source organism: Candidatus Aquiluna sp. XM-24bin5 (assembly GCA_003149555.1). Next base: position 28,298 of record QCWE01000001.1, on the reverse strand, counting down.
GGCTTCCAATAGGTGAAGGAACCCTCTGGGTTTCCGTACCAGACAAACTGTTTCGCGGCGCGGTAGATCTGATTGAAAAGTCCGACATAAACCTTGCCGCAAATACCCGGATCAGAATCTGGGCAGCCAAAGCCCATTGCCGCGCGGTACATGTAGTCGGTTGGCTTGGTAGAAGTAACCAGGCCCTGCTCTTTTTGAAGAGTGGTGATGATTACTTTGGGGTTGATTCCGCATGCGTTGGCAACCGCGTGGATAACCTGAGCTGCGCTCGCCTGAGCCTGTGCAGGAATCGCAGCACACGGGCCTACCTCTTCGGGGGTGGTGGCGGGTGTCTCGGGAATGTCAATTCGAATGTTTTTCAAACAGTCGATTGATGGATCCTCTGCGCGGCAATTCTCGACCCGAGAGTCCAAAAACGCCTGGATCTCTTCTACCGTCATCGAACCAAAGTCAAAAAATACGCTGTCGCTAATTATCAAACCGGGGTCAAAAGCGCTTCCGGGAGGTGCTGCCTCGGCTGGCTGAGGTGTCGAAAGGCCAACAAATCCGACCGCGACCATAAAAGCCGCGGTAAACATCGCAAAGAGTTTCCGCACTAGGGAATCACCACCGAGGTTGCTGGTGAGATTCCAAAGTGGAACGGTGAGTCGTAGCTGACAGTGACGACTCCACTACCACTGGGAAGCTCGCTGAGGGGGAACTCGATTGGGAAGCACTGCGTGTAATCAGATGAGGGTTCTGCGTTGACCTCTAGCTCACGCTCTACGTCAGAGCCAATGAATCTCATCTTGCACATCCCTCCGGCCTCGCTGAGTCCGGGGATTTGAGCGACCACTGTAAGCACTCCGAAGTCAGGCTCTGGGATAGCCATGATGATCGTCACTTCGGTCTGCACCCTCTCAATTTCAGGCTCTTCGGTCTCGGTTGGCTCAGGCTCAGCCGAGGGTTCCTTTTCAATATCCGTTGGCTCGGGCTCGGCCGTTACGGCATCACTGGCGCTCTCTGTTGGGGTGGCCGCGAGCGAGGGTTCTTCTGGCAACTCGGTAGCGCCCCAATTGGGGTAAAAGACGCTGCAACCTGAGAGCAGCAAGAGGGTAGCGCTGGCTAGAGATAGTGCGCGAAACTTAGGCATAGCTCACCTCCAGCCACCTTCAACCTTAGGTTGAGATTCTGAAAAATCGCTGATGCGATTTGGTGTTTTGAACTAATGAAAATTGCCTGAGAGTGCCCTGATTACAGGCTGGATTTGAGGTTGGCGTTTTTCTTACCAACCTGAACTTCAAGTCCTCCGCGGTACTCATCTAGCTTCGACAAAATTTCGCTATCTGAAGCTCCTAATATTTTTAGGGCGAGGAGTCCGGCATTCTTTGCGCCATCAATCGACACGGTTGCCACCGGAACTCCGGCGGGCATCTGAACTATCGATAGCAACGAGTCCATGCCATCTAAGTGGTTCAACGCAACCGGCACACCTATTACTGGCAGCGAGGTTATTGAAGCGAGCATGCCAGGTAGGTGTGCAGCTCCACCGGCTCCAGCAATAATGACCTTGGTGCCGCGATCGGCCGCCTCCTTACCCCAGCTGAGCATTTTCTCTGGGGTCCTGTGGGCACTTAGGACTTCAACCTCTGAGTCAACCCCGAATTCATCCAGCACAACCTTTGCCTGCTCCATGACTCGCCAGTCGCTGTCGGAGCCCATGACTATCGCAATCTGTGGCATGGCTAAAGTCTAGGCCTCCCCGTAAATCATGCTTCTGGCGGCTCGGCCTGTCTCTAGAAGATCACTGTGATTTTGACCCACAAGGGTGAGGTGGCCCATCTTACGATTTGCCCTTGCCGCCTTCTGATAAAGATGAAACTTCACCTCGGGAAACTTTGCCATGACCCTTGGGTAGTGCTCGAAAAAATTGTTCTCATCGTCGACACCTAGAAGATTCACCATCACGGCGAACTCCGAGCTCATGCCAGCATCTCCCAGCGGCAAGTCGAGTACTGCCCGGAGGTGCTGCTCAAACTGCGAGGTATTCGAACCCTCTATCGAAAAATGACCGGAGTTATGGGGGCGCATCGCAAGTTCATTGACCAGGAGCGAGCCGCCATCAAGAACAAACATCTCTACCGCGAGGACCCCCGTAACGCCAAGTCCGGATGCGACGCTTTGAGCAATCTCAGCTCCCGCTTCTCCAAGTTGCCCGTCGGGGTAAGGCGCCACTACCTCAGAGCAGACCCCCGCGGCCTGAATGGTTTGAACTAGCGGCCAACACTTGCTCTCGCCAGAGGGGCGCCTAGCAATGAGCTGCGCGGCCTCAGAGACAAATTCAACCTTCTGCTCGGCGAGAAGACTACCCCCGTAATTTGCGATGTCTCCAAGCCAATCACTGACCTCTGACACGGCTGAGACAACCCTCACACCCTTGCCGTCGTAGCCGCCAATTGGGGTTTTAACCACGACCTGGGGGCCGTGCTCGTTGATAAAACCCTGCAGGTCAACCTCTGAGTTGAGCTCACGCCATGCAGGCTGCGGCAGGCCGAGAGCTGCGAGCTTCTTGCGCATCACTAGCTTGTTCTGGGCGTGAAGTAGAGCCTCAGGCCCCGGCCTAACTTTCACGCCTTCAGATTCAAGTTGATGCAGTAGCTCGGTCGGCACATGCTCGTGATCGAAAGTGATGACATCGACTCCCGAGGCAAATTCGCGAAGCTGAGCTATGTCCGTGTAGTCGCCAACTTTTGTGGTCGCACTTTTGGCAGAGGATTCCTCTGACTCTGCAAAGACAGCGAGATTTATGCCAAGCGCAATGGCGGCCGGTTGCATCATGCGAGCGAGCTGGCCACCACCAATTACCCCAACTGTCTGCATTTGACCTCCGAAGGCTAGTTTCTCAGATGCCAAACATCAGCGGCACTCAATAGGTGAGATTGCTCTCCAACAATAAGCAATCTCCCATCATCTTCAATTGCATGCGCCTTACCCTCGAGCACTTCTCCCGATGGGAGTATGGCTTTTACCTCTTTGCCAACTGTCAGCGAGCTGGCACGTATTTCTGAGAGAGCAAATCCGTTGCCCAGTTCTCGCCAGCTCTTCCAGCCTGTTCGCAGAGCACCTAAGACGGCCGAGAGAGTCTCATCGAAGCTACTGCTTACAAACTCACTAACAGCACAAGAGGTTTCCGGGGCCCCTAGTTGTCTCTCGACGTTGATGCCGACCCCAACAACCACACCTTGCGAGCCGAGCTCCGCCAGCACACCAGAAATCTTTCTTCCATCGACCAAGACATCATTTGGCCACTTAACAGCAGCTGTCTGACCCGTGATTGATGCAACAGCCATGGCAACACGGCTTCCGAAGAAAAGTGGAATCAGCCCCTGCTCCATCCCAGCGGCCGGTTTCAAGAACATCGACAGGGAGATAGAGGTTCCCGGCTCCGAAACCCAAGACCGGTCAAGCCTGCCCCTGCCGGCGGTTTGAGCGGCGGCCGCAATCGCGTACCCATCAGGCAGAAGTGAGCCCTCTAAACGCCTAGCGAGCTCGAGGTTCGTTGAGTCGATTGTTTCCAGATACTCAAGTTCGGGATCGACCGCAAGCGACTTTTCTAAGTTCACAGGCTAAGGATATCCCAAGGCAAAAAATTGTAGGTTCCCAAGACGAAAACCAAATCTCTTTGTTGATTACATGCAAGAACTGGCCAAAATTCACCAATAAAGTAGGAGAGCTAGTTAGGAGCAATTTGAGCGAGCCAGATCTGAGCACCACCGCCGGCAAGATAGCCGACCTCAAAAAGCGCTATCACGAGGCTGTCCACGCCGCCGGCGAAGCCGCTACCGCAAAGCAGCATGCCAAGGGTAAGAAGACGGCGAGAGAGCGCATTGAAATGCTTTTGGATGACGGCTCGTTTGTCGAAGTGGACGAGTTTGTTCGCCACCGCGCCAACTCCTTTGGCATGGATGCAAAGCGTCCATACGGTGATTCAGTGGTGACTGGGTTTGGAACGATTCATGGTCGACAGGTTGCCGTCTACTCCCAGGATTTCACGATCTTTGGCGGCTCACTCGGCGAGGCAGCAGGAAACAAGATCATCAAGATCATGGAGCTCGCAATCAAGTCAGGCGTGCCAATAATTGGGATGCTTGACTCCGGTGGTGCAAGAATCCAGGAGGGCGTTATCGCACTTGGAAAATACGGCGAGATTTTCCGGCTCAACACCCACGCTTCTGGAGTTATCCCCCAAATCTCAATAATCATGGGGCCAGCAGCCGGAGGCGCTGTCTACTCTCCAGCCCTGACGGACTTCGTGATCATGGTGGACAAGACCTCCAACATGTTTGTGACTGGACCCGACGTTATCAAGACGGTGACCGGTGAGGACGTTGGAATGGAGGAGCTCGGTGGAGCTCGCGCCCATAACGAGACCAGCGGTGTTGCCCACTACCTCGCGAGCGATGAAGAAGATGCCATTGACTACGTGCAGTCTCTGGTGGGCTTTTTGCCTGAGAACAACCTCTCGGAATCAATCACTTACCAGTCTGAGGCAGAGGTTGAGATCACCGATGAGGATCAGGCGCTGAACACCTTGATTCCAGACTCTCCAAACCAGCCCTATGACATGCAAACCGTCATCAAAGCGGTTGTTGACGAGGGTGAGTTTCTCGAGATTCAGCCGCTCTATGCGCCAAACATCGTGGTGGGATTTGCCCGTGTTGATGGAAACTCGGTCGGCATTGTTGCCAACCAGCCGCTTCAGATGGCCGGCACTTTGAACATTGACGCAGGCGAAAAGGCGGCCAGGTTTGTTAGGTTCTGCGATTCGTTTTCAATTCCAATCTTGACCTTCGTAGATGTCCCCGGTTATTTGCCGGGCACAGACCAGGAGTGGGCTGGTGTGATTCGAAGGGGTGCAAAGCTCCTGTATGCATATGCGGAGGCGACGGTTCCCCTTATCACCGTGATCACTCGCAAGGCCTACGGTGGCGCCTACATCGTCATGGGATCCAAGCAGCTTGGAGCAGACATCAATCTCGCCTGGCCAACCGCAGAGATTGCGGTTATGGGCGGCCAGGGAGCGGTAAATATTCTCTTCCGCGACAAGATTAAAGAGGCCGAGGCTGCCGGCATGGATATTGCCAAAGTCCGCGAAGAACTGGCCCAGGAGTACACCTACAACGTTGCAAGCCCTTTCCTGGCAGCCGAACGCGGAGAGCTTGATGGGATCATCGAGCCAGCGGGAACCAGAGGAGCAATTATTCGTTCGCTGCGTGCTCTAAAGACCAAGCGGGCATCGCTACCGCCAAAGAAGCACGGAAACATCCCTCTCTAATGAAGCAATACAGCCCCGCAGAAATTCAACAATTAATCAAGGTTTCAGGCGGAGACCCCGAGGAGCAAGCTGCGGCTCTGGCCGTGGTCGAGGCCGCCATAATCGAATCCAGAAAGCTTGGAAGGGTGGCCCTTGGCTCCCCCAATAGCGCCTGGCATAAGGACTCTGGACTGCTTCGTAAGACCCTCGACACCACTTGGGGCCGAAAACTTCGATAGCCCTGTCCCCCAAAAAGGTGATGCCAAACTTTTAGAAAAGCATGGCTCCGCATCCCAGAGGGTGGTTACCTTGAGCCAAGAACCTAAAACGGTAAAAGGGACCGGAGGTTCCGCACCGAGTGCGGGGGTAAATGGGGCGACTTCAGTCGCCCCATTACGCATTTCACGGGCACTTTTCGCGCGCTAGATTCTTATGAATAAATCCGGGCTGTCAGAGTCTTTTCTGATCGCAGCCATGCTAACCCTCCAGGTTTCACCCCTGGCAGCTCGAATTACGATTTTTCCAAGCTTCACTTTCTTGAGCGCCCGAACTATTTCCGCGTAGTACTTCTCCCGATCTTCAATGGATAGATCGTCCAAACCGCCATCATCCAACAACTGCACCTCTACTCCGCTCGCTCTCGCACTGCGAGTTGCGGCCACGACCTCCCGTGAGACTAGGTTTCGTCCTCTAATTTGATCTCGAAGCTCAGCCTCTGTGAGTCGTGCCAGAGACTTATCATCGTCGGACAGCTCCCCCTGTGATGCTCGAATCTTTTCAAGCAAGGGCAGAGCCTGCTTTAGGGTTTCCTTGACTCGCGTCGTGCGCTCGGCCCTAGCGGCTGTCGAGGCGGCGGTGGCAGTGTCGATTTCAAGTGCCCTACTCCTGAACTCGGCAGCCTCGCGCCCACTAGTTGCAAGCACAAATGAGGCTGTTTGGGCTGTTGCAACCAAGAGAAAGGCTCCAACCAAACCCGAATTGAAAATAACTTCCACGCCACCCCACAGCAGCACCTGAAAAGTAACGATGACAAAGCCAAACCAGGCCAACAGCTCAAACTGACGAACCGTCATGATGGCAAGCACGGTTCCGATGGCAGCGATGTGCCAAGTCGTGTAGCTCTCTTGACGAACATCACCCAGGGCCGAGAAGATCATTTGGGGTAGGACGATGATTGCGACAAAAGCAACGACTGCGCTGGAAGGTCGCATCTTCAGGCCGGGGTTGTTCAAGGTAACAAGCAGCAGAGTGAGCAGGTACAAAGCAATGCCGGCTACTGCTAGGCCAGGCACAGCATATTGATCCAGGTACAAATACCCCAAGAGTGGGTGGTAAAGCCCGAAGAGAATTGCTACAGCACTTAGCAGTAGTCGAGAGACGCTAATCACGTGGCCACCTCATAACCACTTCGGTGCCTGCCCCCGGGGTTGAATTGATTTTCACATCCCCCTCGACGGATTCGACTCTTGCCCGGATCGAGGTGCTGATACCAATCCTGCTTCTGGGCACCCTCTCTTCACGGAAACCTGATCCGTTGTCCTTAACTGAGAATTGGAGCGCACCTCCCGGCAGACCCTGCAGGGACAGCGCAATTTCAGTCGCATTTGAATGCTGAATCGCATTGTCCACAGCTTGCAAGCATGCCTCGGTCAACGCTTGGGCAACAGCTGGGAGGATAGGCGACGAGCTTGCCCCATAACTCTTTGTGACTATGCGCTTGTCAAGCTTCTCCGCTGCTCGCTCTATTGCCCTAAAGAGACCGAGCGAAGAAACCTCCGCTTCTTTATCAACGCCTTCTTGCACTTGCATGAGCGACTTGATTGCTGCATCCGCGCTCTCGGCCGCGGCAACCCTGTCAGCCTCAGAGTCTGCTCGTGCGACAAGAATCAGCGTGTGTAGTACCTGATCATGAACTAGCGCATCAAGCCGTTGGCGCTCCCTCTCAACTGCATCAGTTCTTGCCTGGGCCAAAGCGCTTTTTATGGCATCGGAGTTTGCCACATCTACCTCGGCTGCTCCCGACCTAACGAGCGTCACAAGCCCTACTAGTGCCAATGTAAAGACCAGCAGATAGGAGCCATCTAGCCAGGCGTCTAGCGGGCTAGCGGAAACGGTGGGCTGAAGCATCGCCCAAACCCAACTCCCCGAAGCCAACGGAAGAAACCAGGCCCACACACTGCGGGAATGAGTTGTGGCCACCAGCACCATCGCCATGCCCACCGACCACCAGACCCAGGGCCGCTCGAACTCGCTGGCCGAAAAGCCAGGAGCGTGAGTGAGAGGCACAGCCCAAACCACTGCCAAAACCGATAGGCCATGGATAAGTCCCCAGGGTCTGGAACGGTCCGCCAGGACTGCCGCCACGAGAAAGCAAGCTGCACTGACTAAGACAAGGACCAGAGCCAGCTGGCCAACCTCGGTTGCGTAAGCAGACTGGCTGTTTGCGTTTGCGATCACCTCTAGTCCAGAGATTAGAAGCGCTGCTGATGAGATGCGGCGTATCCATGTCTCCAGTCGGTTACTAGCTATGGATGCCAGGGGTTTCACTACAACAAATCCCCAGAGATAATGCCGTCCTCGAGGGCTCTCTTAAAAAGATCTACTTTTGTGGCGGCCTCCCGCCCGAGACGGGCATATTTCACTCGCACTCGATCTATGTGCTCCTTGGCAGAGCTTGGCTTTATTTGAAGTTGGTAGGCAACCTGCTTCAAGCTCATGCCCGATGCATACAGCGATAGAACTTCCACTTCACGATCAGAGAGGTTGGCATCTTTGAAAATCTTGTCGGCATCTATGGTTGCGCTTGTCTCCGCATTGTTCAGGATTGCCCCATCGGCTGCAAGCCGGATTGCCTCAATCAACTCTTCGACTGGCTGTGACTTTGGGACAATTGCGGTTGCGCCGGCCCTGACCGCTGCCCTCATGAGATTTGGCTTGTCCGCAATAGAAAAAATAAGGACTGCGGCTCCGATGGCAATAATTCGCTCTACGTTCTCCGCAACTAAGGAGCCATCGGCAAGACTGAGATCAGTTACAACTACTTGGCATTCTCGGTCTCCGATTTGATCAAGTAAGTCACTTACGGTTGGAGCAGAGGTAACCAATTCAAAGTCATTTTTTTCGCACGCGGCGGCGAAACCCAGACGAACCGCCTCGTGGTCGTCGACTATCGCAACCTGCACGCTCATGTTCTTAGACTACTTAGCCTCAGTGACGCCAATGTTTCGAAGTGGTGGGTATGGGGAAAAATGTCATAGCCCTGGAGCCAATCTAGCTCGTAGCCAGCATTGCAAAGCAAACCAATGTCTCGGGCCAAGGAAACAGGGTCGCATGCCACATAAAGAATGCGTCCAGCCTTGAGACGGATGAGCTCATTAATGACTTTAGTTGCCGCACCCGATCGAGGTGGGTCGAGGATCACGGTTGAGATTTCTTCCTGCCTCGAGCGGAGATAGGCCAGCACATCCGACTTCTGAAAGCTTAGGTTTCCCATTCCCCTGGCAAAATTCTTGCCCGACTGCACCGCAGCCTCGGAGAGCTCGACGGCGTGAACGCTGGTATCTGGGAAACGTGCCGCAACGTTGGCAGCAAAGAGCCCAGCTCCCGAGTAGAGGTCCAACAACTGCGGCTGATCTAGTTCACCAAGTTGTTCGAGGACGGCCTCGAGCAAAACTTTTGGGGCCAAGGAGTGGGCTTGCCAAAAGACCCCAGGCCTCAGATCAAAAACTCGACCGCCAACGACCTCCGTGACTACCTTTGAACCTCCAACTTCTCCATCGATTGACCACTGAAGTGAATCGGGAGATGAAGCGATGTGGATTTTCTTCTTCCCTGGAAACCTTTTCTTGTGAAGGCCCAGCTCGTTTATTTCGGAATTGGCCAAAGGCAATTCCTTGACTGCGACAATCTGGTTCGACCTTGTGCCTTTCACACCTGCCAAACCATCAGCATCAACGTGCAGTTGCACTCGAGTTCGATAGCCAAGGCCATCTCCCTCGTCTACCGCCAGCACCTGCGGCGAAAGTTCAAGGCCCGCCAGACGCGCAAGGGACTCGGCAAGAATCTCTGCCTTCAAGACTCGCTGGTGGCCAAGCTCGATGTGCCCAAAGTCTGCTCCCCCGGCCCCCAGGGCTGCCTCTGGCCAGAAATGATCTCTGCGCTGTTGACTCGGTTCTAGAACGTTTACAACCTTGGCCCGTTGAAAACTTTTTGCATCCTGGGTGATTTCTGCCTCGACTAGCTCTCCGGGCAAGGCTCCCTCAACAAAGACAACCTTCCCCTCAGGGCGGGCAACAAATACGCCACCGTGGGCCGCCTTTTCGATTCGGAGAGTTTTGGTCACCGGCTAAGTGTTCCACAGCTAGCCTTGAACCGTGACTCTTCTCACCCTCGCCTCTACATCCTCCGGGAGGAAAAAACTCCTTGAGGATGCCGGGATTGACTTTGTCACCCTCGCCCCAGGAGTTGATGAAGAGGCTCTCGTTGCGTCCGAGCAGCCAGCTGGAGTCTGCGCCATGACGCTCCTCCTTGCCACTCACAAGGCCCGCGCGGGCGTGGCGCGAGCTAACACGCGACTGGTTTTAGGATGCGACAGCGCGCTTGAATTTGATGGTCAGAATCTAGGCAAGCCTCTCATTGCAGAGGTTGCGATAGAACGCTGGAAGCAGATGCGGGGAAAATCGGGCTTTCTTCACTCTGGTCACCACCTCATCGATACCGAGTCGGGAGAATCAAGGTCAGTCTGCTCGAAGACAAAGGTGTTCTTTGCCGATCTCACGGACGCAGAAATAGGGGCTTATGTTGAAAGTGGAGAGCCACTGAACGTCGCAGGCAGTTTCACTATAGATGGTCGCGGTGGCCCATTCATTGAGCGAATAGAAGGTGATTACCACACTGTCGTTGGACTCTCCCTCGTTGAGCTCAGAAGGATGCTTGCCGAGTTGGGTCACAACATCACTTCCTTATGGAGATAAACGCAACAAAATCGAGATTTTTTTGTGCTTTAGGCATAAAACCCTTGTGAAAAGTGGCAATAAGCTATCCGATTATGGCCAAAAAGCAGATAACCAAAGTACTCATCGCTAACCGCGGCGAAATCGCAGTAAGGGTTATCAGAGCGGCCAAGGACAGTGGAATTCGGACCGTCGCGGTCTATGCCGACTCAGACAGAGATAGCCAACACGCCAAACTTGCCGACGAAGCTTACGCGCTCTCTGGAGAGACCGCAGCCGAGACCTACCTCGTTATTGAAAAGCTTCTGAATGTTGCGAGCCGATCCGGGGCCGATGCGGTGCACCCGGGCTACGGGTTTCTCTCCGAGAACGCAGAATTTGCAAGGGCGGTAACGGCAGCGGGTTTGATTTGGATCGGGCCCAGCCCCGAGGCAATTGAGCAGCTCGGAGACAAGGTCTCGGCGCGCAAGGTAGCGCAGAAGGTGGGGGCGCCCTTGGCTCCCGGAACTATCAATCCTGTGTCGGATGTCTCTGAAGTTGAGTCCTTTGTCAAAGAGTTTGGACTCCCAGTTGCCATCAAGGCGGCCTACGGTGGCGGTGGACGCGGCATCAAGATTGTTAGGGAACAGGGCGAAATTGTGGAGGCATTTGAATCCGCTACTCGTGAAGCTGTGGCCGCCTTTGGACGCGGGGAATGCTTTATCGAGAAATACCTCGATAAGCCTCGTCACGTTGAGACCCAGTGCCTTGCCGATGCCCATGGAAATGTCGTTGTGGTCTCGACCAGGGACTGCTCACTGCAGCGCCGTCACCAAAAGCTCATCGAAGAAGCGCCGGCGCCATTTCTCACCAAGGAGCAAGAGGTCCAGCTCTATGAGTCTTCAAAGGCAATCCTCAAGGAGGTTGGCTACGTGGGCGCGGGAACCTGCGAGTTTCTGATTTCAGGAGACGGCACAATCTCTTTCCTCGAGGTTAACACGAGGCTTCAGGTGGAGCACCCTGTTTCTGAGGAGGTCACGGGAATTGATCTTGTGCGCCAGCAATTTCGAATTGCCCAGGGTGAGAAGCTCGGCTTCGAAGATCCTGAGATTCGAGGCCACTCCTTTGAGTTCAGAATCAATGGAGAAGATCCTGGCAAGAATTTCCTCCCATCGCCGGGACCGGTGCATCAATTCATTGCTCCCTCAGGTCCAGGAGTTCGCGTTGACTCGGGAGTGGTATCGGGCGACAGGGTCTCGGGAAACTTTGACTCAATGATGGCAAAGCTCATAGTCACGGGCAGCTCTCGGGAGGAAGCGCTGGAGCGATCGCGCCGAGCACTTGCAGAGATGCATGTCAACGGACTTCCAACCGTGTTGCCTTTCCACAGGCTCATGGTTGATCACCCTGCCTTCACCGCAGAAGATGGCTTCAAGGTCTTCACAAGGTGGATCGAAACCGAGTGGGAGAACCCAATCGAACCATGGTCAGGACAGGCAGAGCCTGAGCTGGCCTCCGAGCCCAGGCGCGAAATAGTCGTCGAAGTTTCTGGCAAGCGCCTCGAGGTTAGTGTTCCAAAGCGCCTTCTCGTGGGCGAGATTGGCTCACCCGCTGGGCACGCGCCCAAGCGCAAAAAAGGAACGGAAACTGCCTCGAGGACCGGTGCCAAGGGTGACTCATTGGTCGCCCCAATGCAGGCGACCGTTGTGAAGCTAGCCGCTGAGGAGGGCCAGAGTGTGGAGCAGGGAGATCTTGTCGTAGTTCTGGAGGCTATGAAGATGGAGCAGCCTCTTGTAGCTCATAAGTCCGGAACTATTAGCAATATTGGAGTCGCGGCAGGAGCAACAATTTCAGCCGGAACCCGCATCCTCGACATTCTCTAGTCAATAGCTGGGTGTAGCTCACTTGCTGCCTCGGCAATAGACCCCGACAGCGATGGATAAACCGTGTAGGTTTGCGCGAGCTGGTCCACCGTAAGCCTGTTCTCGATGGCAACGGCAATTGGGTAAATCAGATCTGAGGCTCTAGGGGCGACAACGACTCCGCCGATCACCGTTCCACTTCCTACCGATGCAAACAGTTTGATAAAGCCTTCTGTTAGCCCTTGCATTTTGGATCGTGGATTTGTGTCGAGTTCGATAGTTGCAATCTCACCACGTACCAGCCCCTCCTCTATCTCGCTCTGCGACCAACCAACCTGAGCAATCTCAGGAGAGGTGAAAACGTTGGATGCCACATTGCGCAATCTTGTTGGAGAAGCCACGTCGCCGAGGGTGTGATAGATGGCTGTTCGCCCCATCATGGCCGACACTGAGGCCAGAGGAAGTGAAGTAGAGCAGTCTCCAATGGCATAGACATTGGCCCTCGAGGTCCTCGCAACCTTGTTCACGACAACATGCCCTGACTCGTTTAGGACGATGCCAGCCTCTTCTAAATTCAAACCCCTTGTGTTTGGCGTGGCACCAACCGCCATAAGACAGTGAGATCCTGTCAGGACTGTCCCATCGGAAAGCTCGACTTCTACCGCGTTGCCAGTGTTGGTTACCCGCTTCGCTCTTGCGTTGCGCAACAGCTGCATGCCGCCATCGGTGAAGACTTTCTCGATTAGCTCAGCCGCATCCTGGTCATTACCCGGTAGCACCTTTTCTCTTGACGAGACCAGCGTGACCCTTGACCCAAGCTGCAGATATGCGGAGGCAAATTCAGCTCCCGTGACGCCAGAACCGACGACAATCATGTGCTCTGGGAGTTCGTCTAGGTTGTAGAGCTGCTTCCAGTTGAGAATTCGCTCGCCATCGGTTTTGGCCTCCGGCAGCTCCCTGGGAGAAGCGCCAACTGCAACGATTATGGTTTTCGCCTCAATACGCTCACTTGCCCCACCCGAGCTTGGCTCGACTATCACGTGATGGTTGCCATCAAGGTAGCCACGACCATCAATGATTCTCACGCCGTCATCCAACAATGCCTGTCGCATGTCCTGGCTTTGATCCTTGGCAAGTTCAAGTAGGCGGCGGTTCAAAGTCTTGAGGTCAACTTCGACGTGGGGACTCACCCGCGTACCGTCCACCGAAAACTCGATTCCAAGGTTTTGGGCAACGGCTACTCGCTGTGCTGCCTCAGCTGTCGCGATCAGGGTTTTGGAGGGGACCACGTCCGTCAGGACCGCATTACCGCCAATGCCTCGCTCCTCAATGAGAATCACCTCTGCGTCAAGCTGAGCGGCAGTCCTAGCCGCCTCGTGCCCACCTGGGCCTCCGCCAATGATTACAACGCGATGCTTTGAGCCAAGTTTGGTTAACACCGGTACATTGTCCCGCAAATCTGGCAGCCGCCTGGACAACTAGACTTGAAATTTATGGTTCATCCACTCAATGTCGAGGGCGTAGACCCCTTTGAATTTGCCGAAAAGGCAGCAAAACAAATTGCAGAAAGCACCGGTGTCGAAAGCCACGATATTGCGCTGACCCTGGGTTCCGGCTGGTCCAAAGCCGCCGATCTAATTGGCGAAACGGTCGCAGAGATTCCAGCAAACGACATTGCCGGATTCCATAAGCCTGCCGTTGCAGGTCACGTTGGCACCATCCGCTCGATCAGACTGCCCAGCGGTAAGCATGCGCTTGTCATTGGAGCCCGCACCCACTTCTATGAGAATCACGGGGTGAGAGCTGTGGTTCACTCGGTTAGGACGGCGGCAAAAACCGGTGCCAAGGTCATGGTTCTCACAAACGGTGCGGGAGGCATCCGACCCGAGTGGGATGGAGGTGCGGCCGTGCTGATCTCAGATCACATCAACCTCACTGCCTCCAGTCCGCTGGAAGGTGCAAATTTTGTGGACCTCACCGACCTTTACTCCTCGAGGCTTAGAGGGCTTGCCAAAGAGGTGGACCCCTCTCTTGACGAGGGCGTCTACGTCCAGTTCCGTGGTCCGCACTATGAGACACCGGCGGAAGTCCAAATGGCCAAAAAAATGGGTGGAGACATAGTTGGGATGTCCACCGCTCTGGAGGCAATAGCGGCTAGGGAATCTGGCATGGAGGTTCTTGGAATGTCGCTTATTACAAACCTCGCAGCCGGAGTCCAGAAGACGCCATTGAGCCACGAAGAGGTAATTGCAGCCGGCAAGGCTGCGGAGGCCAAGATTTCAAAGCTTCTGGCCGAGATAGTCGCTAAGTTCTAATGTCCTTCATTTCAGAGGCAAAGGCTTGGCTTGATCAGGATCCAGATCCCAAGACCAGGGCTGAGCTTGAAGAGCTCCTAGCTGAGGGCAATTTGTCCGAGCTAAAGAGCCGGTTTGAAGCTACCTTGCAGTTTGGAACCGCAGGTTTACGCGGTGAGCTTGGTGCAGGGCCTAACCGAATGAACAGGATTGTCGTAGCGAGGGCGGCCCTCGCAATTGCCAGGTTTCTCAAGTTCAACCGCGACACTTATCAAACTCCAAACTCAGAGCTCCTAGTTGTCATCGGCTTCGACGGCAGAGAGAACTCCGAAGTGTTTGCCAAAGATAGTGCAGGCATAATCTCAGCCCAAGGCATCCGTGTGAAGCTTTTCGAATCAATGGTCCCAACGCCTGTCGCCGCCTTCACGGGAAAGAGCCTCGAGGCGAGTGCGACCATCATGGTGACTGCGAGCCACAACCCTCCTCGAGATAACGGCTACAAGGTCTACCTGGGAGGTCCAAATGGCTCCTCGCAGCTGGTTCCCCCTCAAGATTCAGAGATTGCCGAGCAGATACAGCAGGTCTCCGGCGAGTTCACATTTGAGCAGATTCCTCAGTTTGGAAACTATGAGATGGCAGGGGCACCGGAAGTAAGTAGGTATGTCCAACGGGCAAAAGGTTTGGTCGAGCTCACAGACAGCCGCAGAGCAGACCTAAGAATCACCCACACCGCTCTTCACGGCGTTGGCTGGAGCGTAATTAGCGAGCTCTTTGAAGAACTTGGCTTCAACCTCGCGCCCGTTGAACAGCAGCGAGAACCTGACCCAGCATTTCCAACCGTGAGCTTTCCCAACCCTGAGGAGGCAGGGGCAATGGATCTCGCGTTTGCGCACGCGCGTGAGTATTCCAGCGACTTGATTCTTGCCAACGACCCCGATGCAGACAGGCTCGCGGTTGCTGTGCCAACCGAGACGGGCTGGCAAATGCTGACTGGAGACCAAGTGGGGCTAATACTTGCGGAGGTTACCGCGAGCAAAGCCCGTGCAGGAAATCTAGCCAATTCGATTGTGTCGGCAGACATCTCTCGGCTCGCGGCCGCACACAACCTCGGATACGAGCAGACGCTCACCGGATTCAAGTGGATCTCAAAGGTGCCCAAACTTGTATACGGCTACGAAGAGGCGCTGGGCTACTGCGTGGACCCGGAGTTCACACCTGACAAAGATGGCATAACCGCCGCTTTGCTGATAGCCCAGCTCGCTGCTGAACTCAAGTCCGAGGGCTCAAACCTTTTGGAGTATCTAGTGAGCCTCCAAAATAAATATGGACATCTCGCAACCTCTCAGGTTTCGATACGGGTTACAGATCTTTCGATAATCGCAAAAACGATGGAATCTCTTCGCGAGAATCCCCCCGCAGCCTTTGAAGACCGAGAGCTTCTTACAAACGACCTATTGCACTCAGATAACCCAGCAGATGCATTGGTTGTTTCCGGCGATGGGGTAAAGCTCATCTTTCGTCCCAGCGGTACAGAACCGAAGCTCAAGTGCTACGTGCAGTTCAGCGCCGAGAACTCCGACTTGGCCGCGGCGGGAATTAGTCGCCTCCGTGAATTCGCGACTGGGCTGATTGATGCCGCTCAACAAAACGCTTAACACTCTCAGGAACCGGAAGCTGCATCGACTCACTATCAGCTGGCTGCACCTGACCAACTCCTCGTGTGAGTGGGATGATTCCCGCCCAGTAGCCGTGGCCTAGGTCTTCCTCAGGATCATCTACCTCGTTGACCGAAATCTTTACAGAGGCCTCATCCAGCTCAACGGCAACGATGATTGTGGCCGCAGCCTCCTTCTTGGTCATTGGGCGCGCCTCAGCAACACGTCCGGGTATGAGTGCATCGCTTATCAAATCGAGTGCCCGTATTTTCTCCTCATCTCTGAGCAGCCGGGCCGTTCCGAAGATCACAACTGAGCGGTAATGCATGCCGGAGTTGAAGTTACTCCTGGCCACCTTCAAGGCGTTCAATTCGGTAATGCTGACGCAAACACTTGTGTTCTCCGCAAGGAGCCGCATAAGTCTTGAACCCGATGAGCCATGCAGAAACAGGACGTTTCCGTCGCGGCCGTATGTCATTGGAATTACAAGCGGCTGGCCGTTTTCCACCAGTCCAACATGAGCGACTAGGTTCTCATCGATGATTGAGTGAAGATCCGATAGCCTGCTCGATGCCTTATAGGAAAGCCTGTTGAGTTTGGTTCGACTTGAGAGTCCGGGATCGCTCATCCCAAGATGCTATCCGACAGATACGAAGAGTTTTTCCTCTAGTTCTGCAAGATCAAAGATGTTATTGACCGCTACCACCTCGCTGGAGATGCCAGAGAGAAGACTGGCAACTTCCTCTGTGGCAATGACAACTTGGGCCTCGACGGTGCCGGATGTGACACTCTCAACCGTGACAGCGCGAACCTCGGCCTCAACATCTAGTCGGCTGAGAACCTTGTCAACGTTGGCCTTCAAGAGAACAGACGTACCAATCCCCGCGCCACACACCGTATAAATAAGCACATCTAATACAAGCACTCGGGAGTCGTTTTTATGCCCGAGCGGCAAAGAATAAACGCAGAGTTTACTTAGTTGTTATGCGCGCGCAAAACCAAGTTCGATCATGTCCATGAGCTCTTCTCGCTCTGGGAGGCCCTGGAAGGCAGCCTGAGCGGCATTCAGCTGGAACTGCTCAAGGTCTGCGATCGTATAGCCGAAGGTGTCGACCAGAATCTCGAGTTCCTTTGTGAGGCTCGTGCCGCTCATAAGTCGGTTGTCGGTGTTTACAGTCACCTTGAATCCGAGGTCATACAGGACATCAAACGGGTGATCTCCCATGGTGTCGCCCATCATGGCAAACGCCCCGGTTTGAAGGTTTGATGATGGAGAAACCTCTAGCGTGATCTCCCGGTCGTGGACCCACTGTGCGACTGGGCCCAGCACGACCAGATCGGTGTCTCCCTCGGTCCTAGAGAACATGATGTCCTCGATGAGTCGAACTCCGTGCCCTAGGCGCAGCGCCCGGCCGGTAATGATGGCGTCCTTTATCGACTCTATTCCGTCTGCTTCGCCAGCATGAACGGTCACGGGGAACAGTTCTGAGGCTAGATAGTCGAATGCCACCTTGTGTCTGGATGGCAAGAAGCCCTGTTCGGCGCCAGCGATGTCAAAACCAACTACTCCGTTGTTGCGATGGCGAACGGCGAGCTCGGCAATTTCTAAACCACGGTCTGCATGTCTCATGGCGGTGACTAGCTGGCCGGTTCGAATGAATCCGCCCCTGTCGCTAACCTCCTCCATGGCCCGCTCGAGGCCATCTTGGACGGCTTCGACGGTCTCGTCCAAAGACAGACCTCCGGCAAGGTGTTGCTCGGGTGCCCAGCGCAGCTCGCCATAGATAACGCCATCTTCGGCCAAATCCATAACGGATTCATAGGCGACTCTCTCCAGTCCCTCTCGGGTTTGCATGACGGCAACCGTGTGATCAAAAGCCTCTAGATATTTGACCAGGGAACCGGAATTGCAAACCTCGGAGAACCAGTTTGCGAGGTCAACAGCAGAGTCTGCCGGCAGCTTGTGGCCGACAGCATCGGCCAACTCAACAATGGTCTGCGGCCTCAGGCCGCCATCGAGGTGATCATGCAAAGAAATCTTTGGGAGCGACTGAATGTCCAAGTGGGTTCCTAACTGACTCGCCCGAGAATCATCTCGCGCTTTGGCGGGGCCTGATCGGAGAACTCAACTGCGCTCTGAGCAAGCTCAATCGCTCTCTCGAACTTCTCTGGGGTGTCAGTGTAGAGCGTCATCAGGGCATCACCCTCAGAGATAGAGTCGCCCAGCTGGGCATGCAGCTCAACCCCAGCTCCAAACTGCACGTCATCTTCCTTGCGTTCTCTACCCGCTCCGAGGCGCCAGGATGCGACGCCCACCGCCAGCGCATCCATACGAGAAATAAACCCGGAGCTTGTAGCCCGGATGGTGTGGAACTCTTTTGCCTTCGGGAGCTCGGCATCGAGATCTCCACCCTGGGCCGCGATCATCTTACGGAAGACATCCATTGCCTTGCCATTTTGAAGATTCTCCGTGGGGTCTACGTCTTCGATACCGCTCAGCGAAAGCATTTCCTTTGCCAACTCGACTGTTATCTCAATCACATCAGATGGGCCGCCACCTGTTAGAACCTCAATCGACTCCTCTACCTCTAGCGCATTTCCAATTTTCAGGCCTAGAGGCGTCGACATGTCTGTGAGCAGCGCTGAGGTCCGAACGCCGGCATCCTGACCAATCTGAACCAGAGTCTTGGCAAGCTCGCCCGCGCGATCGAGGGTTTTCATGAAAGCGCCGGAGCCAACCTTGACATCTAGAACGAGAGACGAGGTACCCTCGGCAATTTTCTTACTCATAATCGACGATGCAATAAGCGGTATTGCTTCTACGGTTCCGGTGACGTCGCGAAGGGCATACAGCTTCTTGTCAGCAGGAGCTAGACCGCTGCCAGCAGCACAAACCACTGCACCGACCTCAGCGAGCTGACTGTAGAGCTCGGTGTTGGATAGCCCTGCTTGCCAGCCCTGGATGGCCTCGAGCTTGTCCAAGGTGCCACCAGTGTGGCCGAGGCCGCGTCCGCTAAGTTGTGGCACTGCAACTCCATAGGAGGCAACCAAAGGCGCCAATGGCAGAGTTATCTTGTCTCCGACCCCTCCCGTCGAGTGCTTGTCAGCAGTTGGCGCACTTAAGCCCGAGAAATCGAGGCGCTCCCCGGAGGCAATCATTGCCATGGTCAGGTCCAGTATTTCCTTGCGCTCCATGCCATTGAGCAGGATCGCCATTGCCATCGCCGACATTTGCTCGTCTGCAACCACGCCACTGGTGTAAGACTCAACAAGCCAATTGATTTCCTCGGTGCTTAGCACCTCTCGCTCGCGCTTTTTGATAATCAGCTCTACTGCAGAAAAACTCATCGATTTAGATCCTCTGGTCCGAAGGCCTCTGGCAGCACCTCTTGTATTGTCTTGATTCCCACTGTCGTCTGAAGGAGCATCCCCTCAGCGGAGTGCTCAAAGAGCAGCTGGCGACACCTGCCGCAAGGCATGAGCGGTTCACCCTGACCATCTACGCATGCGAAGGCAACAAGCTTTCCCCCACCAGTTCTAAAAAGCTCGCTCACAAGGGAGCACTCGGCACAAAGGCCAAGCCCGTAGGAGGCGTTCTCAACGTTTGCACCGCTGATGATCCGCCCGTCAGTAGTTAGCGCTGCAGCTCCAACGGGAAAATTCGAGTAGGGGGCGTAGGCTCTCGCCATTGCCTTTCTCGCCTCGTCAGTGAGCACAGACCAGTCAATATCCATGACTATCCCTTCGTGTAAGGAATGGCGAGCGCCTTAGGCGGCCTAGATTGGCCCACAAATCCCACCACCGCGATGATGGTGACGATGTAGGGAACCATAGTGATGAAGTCGGTAGGTATACCAGGGCTCACCTGGTTTGCCCAGACCCTCAAGATGATTGAGAACCCGAAGAGAAGGGCTGCCAATGCGGCCGAAATCGGGTGCCAGCGTCCGAGGATGACCACCGCAAGAGCAATGAATCCAAAGCCTCCCGCCATTTCGCGTCCAAATGCTCCAGCATTTCCGATGGTCAATGCGGCACCTCCCAGCCCAGCCGACATGCCTCCAAGGGTTACCCACCAAAAGCGGGTGCGACCCACATTGATGCCGACTGTGTCGGCAGCTAGCGGGTGCTCGCCAACGGCCCTTGCCCTGAGCCCGAGCTTGGTCTTGAACAGGATGAAGTAGAGGGTCGGGACGAAGATGAGGGCGGCGAAAACCGTAATTCTATTTTCGAAGATCACCGGACCAATTACGGGAATGTCACTCAGGAATGGAATCTTGATGATGTCCAAAGTCCCGGGGAAGTTCACGTTCTCACCGTCTTCGGTAAGCCACTGCTGGTAGAGGAAGTTCGTGATTCCAATCATCAAAACGTTCAGTACGACACCCACGATGATCTGCTGAGCCAAATACTTGATTGCGAACACCGCCAGAACCATGGAAACCAGAGCTCCGCCAATCATCGCGCTTGCCAAGCCAAAGAAGAAGTTGTCCGTGATCGAAGAAACAACGGCGGCCATGAATGCGCCCGTTAGAAGCTGTGCTTCGATAGCAATATTGGTCACTCCAACGCGCTCACACATCAAACCGCCCATCGCGCCGAGCATGATTGGAACGGCCAAAACTAGTGCTGTTCCGATGATGAAAGTGAGGGGTACGGACTTGCCCGCGGCCAGCCAACCCAGGAGTGCTATTACGCCAATTGCACCGTAAATCACAGAGACCCAAAGCGGAGTCTTGCGATTCTTTAGGGCAAAGCTCAATGAATAACCCGCAATAGCAAGCAGCAAGATGCCCGCTACCCAACCCAGCGCCGACGAACCAACTGGAACAGCGGGTAGCTGGATCACATCGATCCGGCGCGAGAGCTCAAATAGGGTTTCGCCCTCGCGTCCGAGAATTCCGAAGAAAACAAGAACGAGTGCGCCAATCGCACCCATGGTGATAGGTGACTTGAAGCCGACGCGCTCCTCTTTAGCTAGTTGAAGCTGGCTCATTTGGCACCCCCTCTCCTAAAAAGTTTCTCTCTCATGTTTGAAAGCACCGAGGTGGTCTGAGGTGGCGGAAGCCTGAACAGCATCCGAATCAGCGGCGGAGCTGCAATAAACAGCACGATGGCTCCCTGGACGATGCCTAACACCTCCGGAGAGACACCTAGCACCTGCATGGAAGGAGCGCCCGCCTTGAATGCACCGAAGAGCAGGCCTGCAAGCAAGATGCCCGGTGCATTGGATCCACCTAGCAATGCCACGGTTATGGCATCAAAACCGATGTTTGCGTGTGCCGAGGGGGTCACACCAATTGCGGTGCCGAGTGACTGGTTTGCACCAGCAACTCCTACGAATGCAGCCGATAATCCCATGGCGAGAATGTAGGTGCGCTCGACACTCACGCCGGCCGATCTTGCGGCATCGGGGTTGTGCCCAACCATGCGCAATCTAAAGCCAATGGTCGAGCGCTCCATGAGCCACCAGAAGACAAAGACCGCCGCAATCGCCAGGATGATGCCCCAGTGCAGGTTGAATTCATCGCCCATTAGCTTTGGCAAAAGCGCTGTCTCGGCTGCCGGGTCAGCCTTAGGGTTTCCCGTGGCTCGCTCCTCCTGAAGGAGCGCTGGATCGCGCATAAGGAAGGTGAAGAAGTAGAGCATGATGTAATTGAACATGATGGTCAAAATGACCTCGTGAGCACCGGTGCGGGCCTTCAGGAAACCGACGAAAGCTCCCAGCAGCGTCGCTCCAACAACTCCCGCGATGATTGCCACAATCGTGTGGATAACGAAGGGTAGCTCTAGCCTCGTGGCAACGAAAGTCGCAAAGATCATTCCCGAAATCAGCTGGCCGGTTCCACCAATGTTGAACATTCCAACCCGGAAAGTCAGGCCAATTCCGAGGCCTGCCAGAATCAGCGGGGCACCCAGTCTGAGCGTTTCCGTTAGCGGGCGTATTGCCTTCTCGAAGCTATCTGCGTCACCGTTGAAGATTGCACCTCTGAACAACGCACCGTAACCCTCACTTACTACCGCCACGGCAGCCCCGAGGGCATCTCCGGGACGGGAGAAGAAGTAGCCGAGCGACTCGATAAAGGCCTTGTCAGAGCCGATCATGAACAGAGCTCCGACCAAAAAGCCGAGGATGATTGAAAGGACAGTCCTAGTGAAGCTTCCTGCGAGAATCTCCTTCAGCGCCTGTGAGAAACGGTCTTGATTGTCACTCATGCTGCAACTCCCGCCATTAGCTTTCCAAGCTGTTCTCTAGAGGTATCTGGCGTGACGATGTCAATTATCTTTCCTCGATACATCACGGCGATTCTGTCGGCAAGGGCGAGCACCTCGTCAAGTTCTGTAGACACAAGCACAACTGCCTTACCCTTATCGCGTTCGCTCACGATGCGCTCGTGAATGAACTCAATGGAACCGACGTCAACGCCTCTTGTCGGCTGAGAAGCCACTAACAGGTCTACGTCCCTCGAAAGCTCTCTTGCAACGACGACTTTTTGTTGGTTTCCACCGGATAACTTTCCAGCCGGAGTTTCGGCAGACGGCGTTCTAACATCAAACTCTTCCACCAGCTGCTCAGCAATCTTGCGTCTGGCATTGAAGTTGATGTTGATGCCTTTTGTGAAACGAGACTTGTAAGAGGAGTTGATCATCATGTTCTCTGCAATTGAGAACGCAGCGACTACGCCATCAGTGGTGCGGTCCTCAGGGATGTAACCAACGCCGTGGTCGAGCACTCCCCTGACGGATTCGTCAGTAATGTCCTCTCCCTTGAAGCTGATTTTGCCAAAACCTGTGAGCGCTGAACGGAGACCCATGATGGCCTCCGCAAGCTCGGTCTGGCCGTTGCCTTGCACTCCTGCGATAGCCAGGATTTCTCCGGAGTGTACGTCAAAGCTCACACCATCAACAGCTCTCTGGCCGCGATCATCCAAGACCGCCAAGTTCTCAATGCTGAGAACCACCTCGCCCGGCTCGCGCTTGCTCTTCTCTACAGTCAGCTCCACCTCACGACCGACCATCAAGGAAGCAAGCTCAGAAGTAGAGGCGTCTGGCTTGGCGCTACCAACAACCTTGCCCAGGCGAATAACAGTAATTTTGTCGGCTACGGCCTTCACCTCACGCAGCTTGTGGGTAATGAAGACGATAGAAGTCCCGCTCGAGGCCAGCTGCCTCATTATCTCCATAAGCTCATCTGTCTCTTGTGGTGTTAGAACCGCGGTTGGCTCATCCAAGACCAGGACTCGGGCGTCTCTCGATAGAGCCTTGATGATCTCAACGCGCTGCTGGACACCAACTGGCAGATCCTCCACGAGTGCGTCGGGATCAACGTTGAATCCGAAGCGCTCCGAGATGTCTACGACCCGCTTTCGTGCCTCGGCGACATCAATCGCACCGAGTGCTTTGGTGGGCTCCTGCCCAAGTGCAACATTCTCGGCAACCGTGAACACCGGAATAAGCATGAAGTGCTGGTGGACCATGCCAATGCCAGCCTCCATTGCATCACCTGGGCCGGCGAAGTTTTGTGGCTTGTCGTCCAATAGCACCTCCCCCTCATCGGCATCGTAGAGACCGTAAAGGACGTTCATGAGGGTGGACTTACCGGCACCGTTCTCGCCGAGCAGGGCATGGATTTGGCCTGGCTCTACTACCAAGTCGATTGAGTCGTTGGCTACGAGTGTGCCGAAGCGCTTAGTGATTCCGCGCAGTTCTAGTTTCAATTGAGCACTCCTTTGTGCGACCACTCTATTTTGGCAAAGAAAAGGGCCGCAGTTTTACCTGCGGCCCCCTTCGTTGATGTTTTCAGGTGGCTTAGGCCTTAGGGTCTACCTCACCTGCGATGATGCCAGCCTCAAGCTCGGCTAGGCGAGCCTTGGTTGCATCATCAATCATTGCGTCAAACTCGTAGAACGGGCTTAGACCGGTTCCACCGTTTGCCAAGGTTCCAACGTATGCGTCACCGTTGAAAGCGCCGCCAGCGGAGAGCTCAGCAATGATGTCGTAGACAGCATTGGTCATGCGCTTCTCAGCTGAGGTCAGCACTAGGTCTGCATACTCTGGGCTGGTGAGTGCAACGTCCTTGTCAACACCAACCATTACGCCGTCAATGCCGGCCTCCTTGATTGCCTCGGAAACAGCACCGAACTGGTCACCACCAACTGGGAAGATGACGTCAGCACCGGCGTTTACCTGAGCTGCAGCGATAGCCTTCGAGGTTCCGGAGTTAGGTACGAAGTCACCGATGAAGTCACCGGTCATTGCGACTGGGTCCCAACCGACAACGGTTACCTCAACGCCGTTCTCAGCACCCCATGCCATAGCTCCGTAGTAGAAGCCGTCCATGAAGTCGGTAACAGCAGGGATCTGAAGTCCACCGTAGGTGCCTACAACCTTGCTGGTTGAGTAGGCGGCGGATACGTAGCCAGCTAGGTAGCTGGACTCAGCCATGTTGTAAACAACTGGCTTCAGGTTTGCGTTGCCCTCTGACCAACCATCGATGGTCACAAAGCTCATGTCTGGGTTTGCAGCTGCAATCGCGTTGACATCTGCCACCAGGTTGAACCCAACAGCGAAGGTGATGTCACAAGCCTGATCAACCATGGCCTGTAGGTTTGGCTGGAAGTCCTCAGCAGAGTTCGACTCTGCCTCGGCGATTTGAGTGCCGAGCTGAGTCTCAGCCATTACAAGACCGTCGTATACAGACTCGTTGAATGACTTGTCGTTCCAGCTACCCTCGTCAGAGACGGCGCATGCTAGGTAGTCAATGGTTTCGGCAGCTGGTTCTTCTGTTGCAGTTGCAGTACTGGTTGCTGCTGGCTCTTCCTCCGGCGCTGCTGCGCAGCCCGAGAGAACAAGAGCAGATGCACCCAGAAGAGCGAATGCTGCTGATGCATTCTTTAGCTTCAAGGTTTCCTCCTGAATGAAATGAAGTGGCACCTAAATTAGGTGCCGAGTTGTCAAAACTCTACTCCGCAAAAAAGACCCAAACCGGGCTAAAACTCAGATTTATCAATCTGAGATGTTCACAAAAGTTCTGAGTGACCTGACTCGCGAAGCGAGTCAACAAGGCTTTTCACCTTCTGGGCATGCTCCTTGCTAGTCACCAGCAGAGCGTCTGCGGTGTCTACCACGATTACGTCCTCCAGGCCAATTAGGGCGACTAGCCTCCCCGTGTCGCTAACCAAGATTCCGCTCGAGGAGTCGGACAAAACGCGAGCCGAGCCGAGAACAGCCAAATGGCCTGAACGTCCTTGTGATTGGAGCTCGGCGATGGCCGCGAAGTCTCCAACGTCATGCCACTCAAAATCTCCGGGTACGACAGCTACCTCTCCGCCTCTTGCCGCCGGCTCTGCTACCGAGTAATCAATTGCAATTTTGGTTAGTGTCGGCCAAATCTTTGCCATCGCATCGTCGCGATCATCAGAATCCCAAACCCGTGCGAGCTCAGTGACCCCGGCGTGAAGCGTCGGCTGGGTCTTGGCCAAAACTTCAAGCAGCTTTTTTGCTGGAGCAATGAACATTCCGGCATTCCACAGGTAGTCCTCGCTCTCGACATACCTTCGGGCCGCAACGATGTCGGGCTTCTCAACAAACTCGAGGACCTCACAGGCAGTATCAGAAGGTAGGCGATCGCCCTTTTTGATGTAGCCGAAAGCCACTGAGGGCTCAGTTGGGCGAACCCCAATGGTCACAATTTTTCCTGTAGCTGCGACAAGCACAGCCTCTTTGACCGCTTTTTGAAAGCCTGCGGCATCGCCAATCACGTGGTCGGCTGCGAAGGAACCGATGATCACATCGGGTTCCCTCTGAGCGAGCACTGCGGCGGCCAATGCAATCGCAGCAGTTGAGTCCCTTGGGGATGGCTCCAAAATCACGTTTGCACTGTCGAGCTCTGGGAGCTGGCTCGCGACCGCTCTGGAGTGGACATCGCCCGTGACAACCATGGTCCGACCCGGCGCTATTGGCTTTAGCCTGTCCCAGGTGTCCTGAAGGAGGGTCTGGCCATTGCCAGTCAAATCATGAAGGAACTTTGGTTCGTTTGCTCGCGACATCGGCCAGAGTCTTGAGCCGATTCCACCCGCGGGAATAACGGCAAAAAATCTTTCCAGAGCAGGCATATCGGAATCCATAGCCTTTTCACCTTAGATGTTTCGCAGTGTTTACAAAAGAGTTTCTTCGGCTCGGTTAGACTTGAGGTATCAACTAACCAATTTTCCATGGAGGAAGCCTTGGCATCGATGCCCGCAGGAACTCTCTACCGAGGCAAGGTTGGCATGTGGTCTTGGGTTCTCCACCGCATCACCGGCGTCGGGATCTTCTTCTTTTTGCTCGTCCATGTGCTGGATACAGCGCTCGTTCGCGTTAGCCCAGAGGCATACAACGTGGTCATCGAGTCTTACAAGACTCCGATTATTGGAATCTCCGAGCTTGGTTTGGTGGGAGCAATCTTGTTCCACGGCCTCAATGGACTGAGAGTCATTGCAGTTGACTTCTGGTCAAAGGGTACGAAATACCAGAACCTTATGTTTTGGGCCGTCATGGTAATCACCGTGGTCGCCGTTGCAGCCTTCACTCCGCTGCACCTAGCACGAGTATTTGGACATTAGGAGGCGATTATGGCTGTTGTTATCGAGACCCCAAACGCTCCTCGAACCCGCAAGCAGGCAAACTGGGAAAAATACGGTTGGCTCTTTATGCGAGTCTCCGGGCCGCTGCTTATTGTCCTTGTTTTCACTCACCTGGTCGTGAACCTGGTAGTCGGCGACGGCATCAAGGCCATCGATTTTGCCTTTGTCGCAGGCAAGTGGGCCGACCCGTTCTGGCAGGTTTGGGACATGGCGATGCTTTGGTTGGCGCTTATTCACGGCACCAACGGAATGCGCACCATAGTCAACGACTACGTCGAGAAGGAGTCCTTGCGCAAGGGACTCGTGACCACCCTCTGGGCGGTAGGCGGGCTGCTAATTCTGCTTGGAACGCTTGTAATTTTCACCTTTGATCCATGCCCAGCGGGAGCCGCAGCAGAACTGCTCCCTTCATTCTGCCCAGCAGCATAGCGAGGAACTCTTGAGCTCAACCGACAACGTTACCTATCACTCGCACGATGTAATCATCGTCGGTGCCGGCGGTGCCGGGATGCGCGCCGCTATCGAGGCGGGCGGTGAGGCAAGTGTTGCTGTGATCTCGAAGCTGTTCCCAACCCGCAGCCACACCGGCGCCGCACAGGGCGGTATGGCTGCGGCTCTGGCAAACGTAGAGGAAGACAGCTGGGAGTGGCACACCTTTGACACCGTGAAAGGTGGTGACTACCTGGTTGATCAAGATGCGGCAGAGATCTTGGCCAAGGAATCTGTCCAGGCGGTTATCGACCTTGAAAACATGGGCCTCCCCTTCAACCGCACTCCCGACGGCAAGATTGACCAGCGTCGCTTCGGCGGTCACACCCGCGACCACGGTAAGGCGCCGGTCCGCAGGAGCTGCTATGCCGCTGACCGCACCGGCCACATGATTCTTCAGACCCTCTACCAAACCTGCGTCAAGCTAGGCATCGAGTTCTACAACGAGTTCTATGTTCTGGACCTCGTGATGAATGATGGCAAGCCAGCTGGAGTGGTTGCCTATGAGCTGGCCACCGGAGAGATTCACGTCTTCGCCGGCAAGTCGATTGTCTTTGCAACCGGCGGCTTCGGCAAGATCTACAAGACAACCTCAAACGCTCACACCCTCACGGGAGATGGAGTTGCGATTGCCTTCCGCAGAGGCATCCCTCTTGAGGATATGGAGTTCTACCAGTTCCACCCAACTGGCCTTGCTGGCCTGGGCATCCTCCTGAGTGAGGCCGCTCGAGGTGAGGGTGGCATCTTGAGAAATGCCTCGGGCGAGCGCTTCATGGAGCGCTATGCGCCGACCATTAAGGACCTCGCCCCTAGAGATATGGTTGCCAGAGCCATGGCCAATGAGGTTCGCGAGGGCAGGGGCGCGGGCCCTAACAAGGACTACGTGCTATTGGATCTAACCCACCTGGAGCCTGCAGTAATCGATGCCAAGCTTCCGGACATTACCGAGTTTGCGAGAACCTACCTGGGTGTCGAGCCTTACACGGAGCCAGTGCCGGTGTTCCCAACTGCGCACTACGCGATGGGTGGTATCCCTACAAATATCAAGGCCGAGGTACTTAGTGACAACGACACTGTTATCCCCGGTCTCTACGCAGCCGGAGAGTGCGCCTGTGTTTCGGTTCACGGGGCCAACCGACTTGGAACAAACTC